>NZ_JPKG01000074.1 GCF_000735605.1 Allobosea sp. LC85 | reverse complement strand
GGAGAACATCTCGCGGCTCTCCGACGAGAGCGACGCCGCCGGGGTCGTGGCGGCGGCGCAGGCGGCCGGCATCCACGAGATGATCGTGCGGCTGGCCGATGGCTACCAGACCCAGCTCGGGCCGCAGGGCGCGGCGCTCTCGGCCGGCCAGCGCCAGCGCATCGGCCTGGCGCGGGCGCTCTACGGCAACCCCTTCCTGGTCGTCATGGACGAGCCGAACTCGAATCTCGACGGCGAGGGCGAGAGCGCGCTCAAGGTGGCGATCGAGGCGGTCAAGGAACGCGGCGGCATCGCGATCATCGTGGCGCACCGGCCAAGCGCGCTCGCCGCCGTCGACTTCGTCGGCGTCATCCAGACCGGCAAGCTCGCCGCCTTCGGGCCCAGGAACGAGATCCTGACCCCGGCGACGACGCAGGTGGCCCCGGCCAGCGCGCCGGCCGCAGCGCTGCGGATGCCGCAGGCCAGTCCCCTCGCAACTGCCTTCAAGCCTCCGCATGAACGGGTGTCGGCATGATCGCGATCAAGACCCTGAAGTCGCAGGCGCCGGGCGCGCCCACCGCGGAGCAGAGCTACCGCAGGATCACGGACGAGGACGCGGCGACGTCGCGCTGGCCGGCGCTGGTCGTGCTCGCGCTGACGGCGGTCGCGATCTACGTCAGGAGCCTCTTCCCCAGCCACGCCAAGTCCGAGCTCGGTCCGCCCACCGAGCCCCCGGCCGAGGATGCGGCTGGGGGAGGCCCACAGAGGCAGGCCCAGGCCGAGGACGCGGACAAAGAGGACGAGGACGAGACCGGCTCGATCAAGAAGGAGCCCGAGGCCGACCAGGCGCCCGGCTCCGGCGGCCAGGCCGTCGGCACGGCGGGGCTTGCCGCCTTCCTCGGCATCGATTCCCCGCCGATCGATTACGAGCAGCTGCCGCTGCGCCGCTTCTCGCCGGCGAAGCTCGAGGATGTCTTCGGCGGCGATCCGGCCAGCAACGACAACCTGACGCTCGGCAGTGGCGGCGGCCT
>NZ_JPKG01000073.1 GCF_000735605.1 Allobosea sp. LC85 | reverse complement strand
CCAATGTCGTGGTCTTCGGGCTCGGCGGCATCGGCCTCAACGTCATCCAGGGCGCACGCATGGTCGGCGCCGACAAGATCATCGGTGTCGACATCAACCCGGGGAAGCGCGCCATGGCCGAGAAATTCGGCATGACCGACTTCATCAATCCCGCCGAGATCGGCAATGACAAGGTGGTGCAGGCGATCGTCGATCTCACCGGCGGCGGCGCCGATTTCTCCTTCGATGCCACCGGCAATACCAATGTGATGCGCCAAGCCTTGGAATGCTGCCATCGCGGCTGGGGCGAGTCGATCGTCATCGGCGTCGCTGAAGCCGGCAAGGAGATCGCGACCCGGCCGTTCCAGCTCGTCACCGGGCGCGTCTGGAAGGGCACCGCCTTCGGCGGCGCACGCGGGCGCACCGATGTGCCGAAGATCGTCGACTGGTACATGGAGGGGAAGATCAACATTGACGATCTGATCACTCACAAGCTGAGCCTGGATGAGATCAACCACGGTTTCGACCTGATGCATGAGGGCAAGTCGATTCGCTCGGTCGTCGTGTACTGAGCCGGCCGCTCTTCCGCCGCATCGACCCTCCATGGAAACCCGCCATCATCCCTGATCTCCGCTTCGCTGCGGCAGGGGTGAAGGTGCGGATTGGGCTAGGACTGCGCGTCGCGAACGACCGAAAGGGACATCATGGAACTCCTCTCGAACTCCAAGGCCTTCGGCGGCTCGCAGCGCGTTTTCCGACACGAGAGCGCGGCCTGCGCCTGTCCAATGACCTTCGCGATCTTCCTGCCGCCGCAGATCGAAGAGGGCCCGGTGCCGGTGCTCTGGTATCTGTCGGGGCTGACCTGCACGCATCAGAACGTCATGGACAAGGGCGAGTACCGCGCGGCCGCGGCCGCGAACGGTATCGCGATCATTTGCCCGGACACTTCGCCACGCGGCGACGGCGTGCCGGACGAGCCGGATAACTGGCAGTTCGGCTCCGGCGCGGGCTTCTATCTCGATGCGACCCAGGAGCCCTATGCCCGGAACTACCGGATGGAGAGCTATCTCCTTGCAGAACTGAGCGAGATCGTCGCTCACAATTTTCCCGTCGACATGAGCAGGCAGGGTATCTTCGGCCACTCGATGGGCGGTCACGGCGCGATCACCCTCGCCCTGAAAAATCCTGATCGGTTCCGCTCGGTCTCGGCCTTCGCACCGATCACGCAGCCTTCGACGGCAGGTTGGTCGCGGCCGGCTTTTGAGAAGTATCTCGGCTCCGATGAGGCGGGCTGGCGGCGCTATGATAGCACCGCGCTGATCGCGGACGGTCACCGGGTCAAGGATCTCCTCGTTGACCAGGGCACCGCCGACGGCTTCCTGCAGGAGGGGTTGCGGCCCTGGCTGCTCGAAGTGGCCTGCGTCAGCGCAGGTATCCCGCTCGAGCTCAATATGCGGGATGGCTATGACCATTCCTACAATTTCGTCTCCACCTTCATGGCGCAGCACATCTCCTGGCACGCTCAGCGCCTGACTCCCTGACTCAAATTTGGGCGATCCTCAAGCGTCGGGAACGGATTGTTCCAGCCCGCGTTGATCCGCGTGGGCCGATCCGCACCTGGGGGAAACTATCATGGCATCGAGCCGCTCTCCGATCGCGGATCGCTCGTTCTTCACGGGGCTTTCCCAGCGTACGGCCCATTGGGCCGGCAAGCCCCAGACCTTCTTCCTGGCGCTGACGATCATCGTTGTCTGGGCGCTGTCGGGACCGCTCTTCGGCTTCAATGATACCTGGCAACTCGTGATCAACACCTCGACCACGATCGTCACCTTCCTGATGGTCTTCATCATCCAGAACAGCCAGAACCGCGACACCGCGGCGATGCAGATCAAGCTCGATGAGCTCATACTCCGGCTTGAAGGGGCTCGTGAGGAACTGCTCGATCTCGAGGAACTCGACGAGGAGAAGCTTGAAGCGAAGCGCGCCGATTTCGAGAGGCTCGCGAGGAAGGCGAGGGAAAGGAGCGGGAGGTAGCTCGATCTCGTCGGGAGAGTGGGGCGCCGCCTATATTGATGGCGTGAATTGTCCGCCCTTCGTCCGGATCTGGTATTTCGTCATTCGATCCGAGTCTTAGCATGGACCCATACCTTCTTTGGGAGATGCAGAATGTCCTCTGATACCGCCTTGCTCGTGATCGATGTTCAGGAATCCTTCCGGCTGCGTGCCTATTTTGACGAGACCTATGTGCCGCCCTTCATCACGCGACTTCAGGTGCTCGTCGACGGGGCCAAGGCGGCCGGCATCCCCGTTGTCCAGATCTTCCATGTCGATCCGACCGGTCCCTTCGCCGAGAGCTCCGGCTACGTGAAGACCCTCGCCCCGCTCGCCATCGAACCGGATGCCGTCTTTCGCAAGGGGCGGCACAGTGCGCTGGTCGGCAGCGGGCTCGATGTCTGGCTGACCGAGAATGGCATTCGCCGCGTGATCGTCTCCGGCATCCGCACCGAGCAGTGCTGCGAGACCACGACGCGCCACGCTTCGGATCTCGGCTATGAGGTCGACTATGTCGGCGAGGCGACCCTGACCTTCCCGATGACTGATGCCGCCGGCCGGCAATGGAGTGCAGCCGAAATCCGGGCGCGGACTGAACTCGTTTTGGCCGATCGCTTTGCGCGCATCGCCACTGTGGAGGACGCTCTCGCCCAGCGCAGCAAGACGCTTGCAGCATGACGTTGGAGCAGCAGCCCCTCGAGGTACCGGTCTATGTGGTCGTACCACCGCGCGTGCTGTTGCTCGATGTCGCCGGGCCGATCGAGGTGCTGCGCCGGGCCAATCTGGAACAGGACGCCCTGCGCTTCACCGTGACCTATGTCGGGCCACTGCCTGACATGGGGAGCTCGATCGGCCTTGGCGTGTCAGCCATTGGCCCCTTGCCAGCCTCTCTGCCGGACGGTTCGCTGCTTGTCCTGCCTGGCAGTGCCGATGCGCCTCTTGGTCGTCAAGGCGCGAGCCGGGAGGAGGATGCGGTAGAAGAGGGGCAGATCGTTGCTTGGTTGCGGCGGACGGTTCGTCCGGGCATCCGCTTCATCTCGATCTGCTCCGGAGCCCTGCTCGCGGGCCGCGCCGGGCTTCTCGACGGGTATGATTGCACCACGCATTATGACTGCCTCAGCGAACTCGCGGAGGCTGCGCCAGCGGCCCGAATCCTTGAGAACCGGCTCTATGTGGAAGACGGCGAGCGCCTGACCAGCGCCGGGATCACGGCCGGCATCGATCTGATGCTGCATGTCGTGGCCGAGATGGCCGGGCATGCCTGCGCGCTCGCGGTCGCGCGCTACCTCGTCGTCTATCTCAGGCGTGCCGGTGCCGATCCGCAGCTTTCGCCATGGCTCGAAGGTCGCAACCATATCCATCCTTCTGTGCACCGGGCACAGGATGCGGTCGCGGCCGACCCGGTGCGCGACTGGTCGGTGAGTACGCTTGCCGATGCGGCGGCGACGAGCCCGCGCAATCTCTCGCGCCTGTTCAATGAACATGCGGGCATGAGCGTCACCGAATATGTCAACCGGATGCGGGTCGCGGTAGCGCGGGAACTGTTGACCGGTTCCCGCCTCGACATCGAGGCGGTCGCGGAACGCGCCGGCTTCGCATCACCCCGGCAACTGCGTCGCGCCTGGGGGCGCTTCCACAGTCTGCCGCCGAGCCGGATGCGGCAGGGCGAGGCCAAAGCTGCGGGCTGAACCGGGGCTCAGACCACGGAGGTCAGGCCGCCATCGACCATCAGCAGGTGGCCATTGACATAGTCGGAGGCCGCCGATGAGAGGAAGATCGCAGCGCCGACCAATTCCTTCGTCTCGCCCCAGCGCCCGGCCGGAGTGCGGCTCTTGACCCAGCCCGAGAAGGTTTCGTCGGCGATCAGCGCCTTGTTGAGCTCGGTGACGATATAGCCGGGGCCGATCGCATTGGTCTGGATGTTATGCTTGCCGAGCTCGGCGGCGAGACCGCGTGTCATCATCTTCACCGCGCCCTTGGTGGCGGTGTAGGGCACGATGGTCGGGCGGCCGAGCTCGCTCATCACCGAGCCGATATTGACGATCTTGCCCCGACCGCGCGGGACCATGCGCTTCGTCACGGCCTGCGTGACATAGAAGACCGAATGGAGATTGGTGTTGACGAGGTAATGCCAGTCTTCGGCGGCGAACTCGGTGAAAGGCGCGCGCTTCTGCGTGCCGGCATTGTTGATCAGGATGTCGATCGGTCCGACCTCGGCCTCGATTGCAGCAATGGCCGCTTCGACGGCCTCCTGGTCGGTGACGTCGAAGGCAGAGATCGAGGCCTTTCGGCCAAAATCGGCGATCGCGGCGCGTGCGGTCTCGAGCTTGCCCTTGTCGCGGCCGTTGAGCACGACATGCGCTCCGGCTTGGCTCAGACCTTCAGCCATGGCGAGGCCGATGCCTTGGCCTGAACCGGTGATGAGTGCGATCTTGCCTTCAAGGCTGAACAGCGAAAGCGACATGGCGTATCCTCGATGGCGCAGGTATGGCCGATGAAATTCGATTTGCGCGGGCCCGCATAGCTTGGGTAAGCATCTTTCAATCGATTAGACAATCGCAGATCGGCCGAATCCGGCAAGGTCCACCCTGGGAGAACCGCCATGCGCGCAGTCGTCATCCACGCCGCGAAGGACTTGCGAGTCGAGGAAAGGCCCGTGCCGGAGCTCGGGCTGCTGGACGTGCGCGTCCGTATCGAGGCCGGCGGTATCTGCGGTTCGGACCTGCACTACTATCAGCATGGTGGCTTCGGCACGATCCGCGTGCGCGAGCCGATGATCCTCGGCCATGAGATTGCCGGGACGGTCGAGGCGGTCGGAGGAGAGGTCTCGCGCGTCGGGCCGGGTGATCGTGTCGCGGTCAATCCGAGCCGGGCTTGCGGGCGCTGCCGCTACTGCCAGGCAGGCCAGCAGCAACACTGCACCGATATGCTGTTCTATGGCAGCGCCATGCGCTTCCCCCATGTCCAGGGTGGGTTTCGCGATGTGCTCGTCGTCGAGGAGCGGCAGGCGGTGAAGCTGCCTGCGCATGTGCCGGCGGCGCAGGCCGCCTTCGCCGAGCCGCTCTCGGTTTGCCTCCATGCTGCCAAGCGCGCCGGGCCGCTCCTCGGCAAGCGGGTCCTGGTGACCGGCTCCGGGCCGATCGGTGTGCTCACCGTGGTCGCCGCCAAGGCAGCGGGAGCCTCCGAGATTGTCGCGACCGACGTTGTCGACGGTCCGCTGCCGACGGCGTTGAAGATGGGCGCGACCGGCGCGATCAACGTCATGGCGGAGCCGGAGCGCCTCAAGGCAGAGTACGGTGCGGAGAAGGGCGCTTTCGATGTGATGTTCGAAGCCTCGGGCAACCAGCATGCGCTGACCGGCGCATTCGACGTGGTGCGGCCTGGCGGGGTCATCGTGCAGATCGGCGTCGGCGGCAATTTCACCCTGCCGATGAACGTGCTGGTCGCCAAGGAGTTCGACCTGCGGGGTTCTTTCCGCTTCCATGAGGAGTTCGACTGGGCGGTGGCGATGATCGGATCGGGCAGCGTCGACCTCTCTCCGCTGCTGACCGCCTCGATCCCGGTCGAGCGAGCCGTCGAGGCCTTCGAACTGGCCGGCGACAAGTCGCGGGCGATGAAGGTGCAACTCGCCTTCGCCTGATCAGCCGAGCCGCAGCGTCGGATGGCCCGCCTGGCCGTGCAGCGCGGGATCGTAGACGACGAAGTGTCGCGACCTCCATGCTTGGCGGCATAGAGCCCGGCATCGGCATGGGCCGCCGCGCTCGGCAGGGTGAAGGCCGGTCACGCGATATCCGCCCTCATCCTGGCCAGTGCCCCGACAGATTCCGCCGAACCCAACGGGGTGTCGTAATGCGACGAGTCCGATCCGGCCTGTTTCCGTCATGATGCTTGCACGGATGAAGCAAGAAATCACCCGCGCCCAAGAAATCACCGCGCCGGAGCCTAGATCGCCGTGCGTCCATTCGGACGCAGGATGGTCGATCTATCTCTTTGTTTAAGCATCGGGTTTTTCCGAAAACCGGATTCCACTTTTCGGTCCGATGCTCTAAGGCTTGTGGGGGATCATCGTGAATTGATGACGGCTGCTGCGAGGTAGATCATGGCTTTGAAGCTCTGGTCGGTTTTCTCCGCCCGCATGGCGATGCGTTTGAACTCCTTGAGCTTGC
>NZ_JPKG01000072.1 GCF_000735605.1 Allobosea sp. LC85 | reverse complement strand
CCAGCGGCGGGCACGGCGGGGGCGGGGGGGGGGAAGAGGGGGGGCGGCCGCGGGGGGGGCGGCCGCGGGGGGCGCCGCGGCGGGGGCGGGGGGGGGGGAGGGGGCGGCGCCCGGGGGGGTGGCAATGGGGGGGGAACCGGCGGCGGCCGATAACCGCCAATGTCTTCAGAACACACGAAGCTCGACACGCCCCGGTTCACGCCGGGGCGTTTTCTGTCTAGCGCTGGATGCCGAGCTGAGGATGGAGCCCGCGCCGCGTTGCTGCGGTGTATCTCGCGTTCCCTCCGTCGATCGCCTCCCACTGGCGCGGATTGGCCTGCGCCACCCGGCTGAAGAAGAGATACCCCGTTTGCGACCAGAGCACGATTCGCGATGTCTTGTTGTCGAGAACGAAGTCCCCTGCGTCGGTCACGACCATCAGCACGGCATGGCCTTCGCCCTCGGGCGTACCGACGACCGTCATCAGCAGGGTCGATGACGGCCAGCCGCGCTGGATCAGAAGCTTGCGCTTCAGGAGCGCGAAATCTTCGCAATCGCCCCGACCATCCCTCGGTATGCTCCAGACATCCTCCTGGCCGTGATGCTCCAGGTCGGAGACCTCCTGAATGGCAGCATTCACATGCGCATTCACCTGCTGCAGTTCACGGTGGCGTTCAGGGGTAAGCGGGACGCTCCGCATCACCGACCCCGATCGCGCGCATTCCGCCGGGTTCTTCGAACAGAAAGTGAGGAACGCAGCGGGCGGCGACGTGCGCCCCCGAGACGAGGCCGCGATCTGCTCGGCATGGGCCTGATCCGGGCGGATTCCGGTGATCAGCGCAACGCACATGGCTAGCGCTGCGACCACGGCACGTGTCGTCATGATCCGTCCTTCGCAAGCGTGCTGGGTATCTGGGGATGAAATCCGGGATGACCGCCTTTGATTAAGGAAGTGGGCAATTCTGTGATTCGCCGCCAGATTTCTTCCGCATTCCACAGAGCTGCGACGCAATGACACTCTCCGTGCGGAGGCTTTCACGGACCGCGCTCACCAGGAATGCAGGGTTTTCCGATCGGAACTGACGGACGATCGCTGCGCTGCCATGCGAGCGCCAAGCGTCCTTACGGCTTGAAGAGCGGGTGCTCCACCTTGTCGCCCGGTTTGATTCCGAGCTTGGCGGCGATCCCGCCATTGATCTCGAGTACCGAGAGCACCGGCTCGCCCGAGGGAATCGTACGCGTCGAGAGCGGTTCGGTTTGCGCGGCGATGCGCACGACGGTTCCGTCAGCGCGGATAAACAGCATGTCGAGCGGAATGAAGGTGTTCTGCATCCACATCGCAACCGGCTCGACCCGGCCGAAATCGAACAGCATCCCGCGGTCCGGCGGCATATAATTGCGGTGCATCAGGCCGCGCGCACGCTGATCAGGCGTACGCATGACCTCGACCTGGAAGACATGGCGCTGCCCGCTGCCGACGATCGCAAGTGTCTCCAGCCCGGCCGCGGGAGCCGTTTGCTGGGCGAATGCCATGACGGGGGTAAGAGCCAGAAGCAGCAAGGCAAGGCAGGCTGCAGGGAATCGTCGGGCGGACCGCATCGTCTCTAAGCTCCATCGCATTCGCCGCCCGCACCGCTCCTGCACGGGCCGGATGGCGGATCTGAGACAGATACGGAAGATCGCAGCGAGGCGGTCAAGTTTTTCCTGCGGTCCCGAGAGCAAGTCGTCTTTCTTTCGTCGCTGCATTGCGGCAGGTTCGCTGCCGTCATCTGGAGACCGTCATGATCACGTCGACCCTTCGCAGCCCGATGCGCCGTCTGCGCACAACGGCGGCCGCGGCCTTTATCCTTGTTCTGGCACAACCGTCCTGGGCAGCCGATTTCCAGATCGACAATATCCGCCTGGATCTGGGCGCGATCGTCATCGCCATACCGAAGGTCGATGTGAAGGGCTCGAGCCTCGAGCGCGAAGCCTTCGTCTCGCTGTTCAACGGCAGCACCGGCGAGAGCGCCGTCGCCCGCACCGGCCGCCTCGCCGCGTCGGAAATCAGTGCCCCCGAATTGACGGTCGAGCAGGTTCTCGGACCGCAAAGGCAGGTCACGACCTATCGCGACATTCGCTTCAGCGAGATTCGCGACGGCAGGATCGGCCGCGGCTCGGCGAGCGGCGGCGCGATATCCGTGACCGGTGGGCCAACCGGGGCGATGAAGGGCGAGATCAAGCGCATCAGCTTCGAAGCCTTCGACATGCGCCATCTCGCACGCGTGCTGAGCGAACGCGCCAAGCCCGGCGTGGAAGAAGCCATGCAGCCGATCTTCGGTCGCTTCGAGCAGGATGGCTACGCGATCGATCTGGGCCAACTCGGCAAGATCTCACTCGGCAGGACGACCGGCCGCGACTTCAAGATGCGTGTCGGAGACGAACCGCTCGCCGAACTCCTGTCGCGGGTCATCACGCAGGCGGAGGCCGACCAGAAGGCAGGGCTCGATCCGCAGGCCAAGCGCGATCTGGCTCGGCTCGAGGCCGACAAGCGCATGGCGCTTTCGATGTTCTCGCTGTTTGATGCCATCGACCATGGCAGCGGCGAAGTCCGCGACATGGTGATAACCCTCTCGGTCCCGCCGAAGCCGGGCGAAGCGCCGGTTGCCATGGACATGCGCATCGCCCGGATGGCCTATGGCGAGGATGCGCCGGCAAAGTCCGGCTACGCCATGGAAGGGTTCTCCTTCGCCGGAGCGGGCGCCAAGGGCGCGCTCGAGTCGCTGAGCTATTCCGGCTTTTCGCTGGCGCCCATGTTCAAGGGCCTGAAGGAAATCCTGGCCAAGCCTGAATCCGAGATCGAATCGCTCGATTTCCGCAAGCTGATCCCGACGCTCGGCACGATCCGGCTTGCCGGGCTCTCGGTCGACGTACCGCAGCAGGTCAAGCCGGGGCAGCCCGCACAGCCTCCGATCCGCGTCGGGCTTGGCACATTCGAGATTGCGGCAGCCGACCAGATCAACGGCGTGCCGACCAAGCTTGCCTTGACCATCGACAAGCTCACCGCTCCGGTGAGCGAGGCAACCGGCAATCCCGCGGCTGCGGAGCTGATCGCCATGGGCTACCGCGCCCTCGACTTCTCGGCGAAGCTCGATCTCGCCTGGGACGCTGCACGCAACGAGCTTGCTATCCGCACGCTCTCGCTCGGTGGCGCCGGCATGGCGCAGTTTGAGGCCTCCGGCACGCTCGGCAACGTCACCAAGGACCTGTTCTCCAGCGATATCGCGCTCGCGCAGGTAGCGGCGCTCGGGGCGACGGCCCGCAGCGTCGATGCCAAGCTGAAGAATTTCGGACTGCTCGAGAAACTCGTCGAGAACGAGGCCCGCAAGAACAAGCGCAAGCCCGACGAGCTGCGGCGCGAATATGCGATGATGGCCAGCCTCGGCCTTGCCGCGATCCTCGGCCCCTCCGATGCGGCCAAGGCTCTGACCGCCGCGGTCTCCCGCTTTGCGGCGAAGCCAGGCACCCTGACCGTCCAGGCCAGCGCGAAGTCGGCAAGCGGTCTCGGCCTCGCCGACGTCCTCACGATCACCGATCCGACCGAGATCTTCGACAAGATCGACCTCAAGGCCAATGCCGAATAACGCGCCTGTCGATCTTCTCCCGGAAGACGTATCCTGGCGGCCCTCCGCGATCGCAGCGTGGTGGGCCGGGTTGCCTCAGGGCCCGCGCAGCTTCCTGCGCCGGCGCTTCAACCCCGATAACCAGGCTCGGTTGTACCTGGCCAACCTGATCGCTCGCCGCCCTGGGCAGCTCGTCGTCGGACGCTATACTTATGGCCGGCCGAAGGTGCGCTTCGCCGGAAGCGGCGCGCGTCTGATCATCGGGCGCTATGGCTCGATCGGCGACGGGGTCGAGATCCTGCTCGGCGGCAACCATCGCACGGAATGGGCGACGACCTACCCATTCCACGATTACCCGCGACTATGGCCCGAGGCGAAGGGCCATCCCGGCAATCAGGTCTCGCGCGGTGACGTCATCATCGGACATGATGTCTGGCTCGGGTCGCAGGCGCTGATCCTGTCCGGGGTCCGCATCGGCCATGGCGCCGTCATCGGCGCCCGCGCCGTCGTCACGAAAGACGTTCCGCCTTACGGAATCGTCGCCGGCAATCCGGCACGGCTCTTGCGGCACCGCCTGAGCGAGGAACGGATCGCGACGCTGCTGGCGAGCCGGTGGTGGGCATGGCCCGAGGCCGAGATCAGACGACTGATCCCGGTTCTGATGTCCGACAGGATCGAGGATTTGCCTCCAAGAGCCGTTTCCTGATAGGTCGCCGCTCAGGATCGAAGGTGCCCCCTCCGATACGGCCTCCCTCCATCGCCGGACCGCCCCCATGCATGCTTCTGCCAACGACAAGGCGCGGGTCTTCCGCAAGGCCTATCTCTCCGCCGTCGAGACCTCGCCGCTGACCGTGCTCGATGTCGGCTCGGCCATTGTCGACGGGCAGAGCCTGTCCAACCGCGACGTCATGTCGAACCCGGCCTGGAAGCTTGTCGGCATGGACATCGAGCCGGGGCTGAATGTCGATGTGGCGGTGGCCGACCCCTATGACTGGAAGGAGATCGCCACCGGCTCGGTCGATGTCGTGACCTGCTCGGAAGTGTTCGAGCATGCCGAGTATTTCTGGATCACCATCCTTGAGATTTCGCGCGTGCTGAAGGGCAACGGCCTCGCCTTCATCACCTCCCCGGGCGGCGGTCCGCGGCACCGCTTCCCCGTCGATTGCTGGCGCTTCTATGACGACGCCTTTCCTGCCCTGGCCCGTTACGCCGGATTGAACCTGCTCGAAGCCCAGGTGCAATGGGTTCCGGCCTATCGAAAGGGCATCCAGTGGCGCGATTCCAGCGCCGTGATGCAGAAGCCGACGCGCGATGCCGCCGCAACCCGCCTCGACACGGCGCGCTATGTGATCGGCAAGAGCCTTCGCGGAGCCGAGCCGGCTCTGGCGGAACTCGATTTCTCTGCCCTCTCGAGCGCGCCGCTGCCGCTGAGCCCAATCCCTGCCCTGCAGGGCAAGGCCGCCTTCGCCGCACGCGAGGCTGAGTTGCTCGGGGCCGACAGCACCCTGCTGCGCAAGGCGCGGCTCGTCTTCAGGCAACTGCGCGAGATCCGCAGGATCATCGCCACCCCGATGAAGGACTTGCACCTCTAGCAGGACCTGCCCCTCTAGCAGGGCTGCACCTCTGGAACGCGCCTGCTACTCGTCCAGGCCCTGCCGCGAGAGCGCCGTCCGTCCGCGCCGCCAGGCCAGGGCCCCGGCGGCCGAGCCGGCATGCGCCATCATCTTGAGGCGGTTCATGATCAAGGCGTAACCCGCTGTTTTTGCGACATTTTCGCAAACTGCAAAGGACGACGGCCCGGATTGGCCGTATTTGGCGGCGATATAGGCGTGCGACCAGGCGAGATGCCAGCGCGCATTGAAGCGTCGGCCGGGGCTGGGCTTGCTGGAACGGCCGCGCGCATGATGCGCCTGCGCCTCATGCACATGCACCAGCGCATGCCCGGAATCGCGCATGCGACGGCAAAGGTCGTCATCCTCGTAGAACAGGAAGATCTGCGGATCGAAGCCACCCAGCGCCTCGAAGGCGTCGCAGCGGAGCAGGAGACAAGCGCCGGAGAGAAACGGCAGGCAGGCATCGCCCTCCGGAACAATCGCCGCGCCGGGATGATTGAGATGGGCCGGCGACAGCAGCGAACGCGGCTGGATGAAGACGCGCCCCGAAGGCTCGACAATGCGAGGAGCCAGCATCCCGGCATCGGGATACCGCGCTGCGGCGGCCAGCAGCCCTGCCATCGCGCCAGGCTGCAGCACGAGGTCGGGATTGACGATCAGCGCATAGGGGGTGCGGCAGGCTGCGATGCCGAGATTGTTGCCTCGGCCATAGCCCTCATTCCGGGAGCTCGCGATCACCGTTGCGCCATGCGCGCGCGCAATCGCGGCCGAATTGTCGCTGCTGGCATTGTCGACGACGATGGCAGGCACGCCCTCGCGCCGCAGCGCATCGAGGCAGGCCGACAGGACATCGGCGCTGTCATAGGCGACAACGACCGCGGTGACGGTCTCTTGGAGCGGGAGCAACTCGGTCGCGGGCGGCATTCCTGCCTTCTGGCCGGGATCGCCCTCGGCAGGCAAGCGGAATTCAGCGCTGCGTGAGCCCGGCAAGGTCGTGCTGGACCGCGCTGCGCTCCGCCGCATCGCAATGACGCGGCGCCTTGTAGGACTTTACCGCGAGGCTGGCATTGACGGCGACGAAACGCCCGCGCTCCGCCGGGGCAAGCCCTGCCATCACACGGCGGCGGTCGACGACGACGCCACAATCATAGCCGCGCGAGACCTTGACGGCCGCAAACTCCGCGGTTCCAGGTTTTGGACCGGCGGTTGTCGTGCAGGCAGCCAGCGCAGGCAGGAGCAGGCTGCAGAGGAAGGCTCTGGCGAAAGGCATGGCTGATCGCGCTCAGAGCCCGCTGAAATCGCCGGCCCGGACGCGCGCCATGCGAGGCTTCAGGGAGCCGCGCTCCTCCGCAGAGCAGGATTCGGGCCGGACACCCTGATTGATGGTCGCCGCCTCCGAGACCGTGACATAGGTCGAGCGCGCTCCCGCGATCTGCTCCGGCGTCGCGCCGCGTGCGCGCTCAGCGTCAAGGAAGCGGTCGAGCGTACTGGAGCGCGGCGCTCCAGCCCGGCAGGCGATCGAGCGCGAGACCAGATTGGCAAGCTCCGCCGCCCGCCCCGGGCTGGTATGGGGCGCGGCGGTGACACAGGCGGTTAGCGGCAGCGCGAGCAGGCAGGCGAGCGCGGGCAAGCGCGCTCCAGTCGGGGCAGGCATGGCGGGGGATCAGCCGTTCTTTTCAGGCAGGTTCAGGCGGATATGGAGCTCGCGCAGCTGCTTCGGGCCGACTTCGGAGGGCGCCCCCATCAGCAGATCGACGGCTTGCTGGTTCATCGGGAACAGCGCGACCTCGCGCAGGTTGCTGGCGCCGGCAAGCAGCATGATGATGCGGTCGATACCGGCGGCCATGCCACCATGCGGCGGCGCGCCGTACTGGAAGGCGCGATACATGCCGCCAAAGCGCTCGATCACCGTCTCCTCGCCATAGCCGGCGATCTCGAAGGCCTTGACCATCGCCTCAGGGCGGTGATTGCGAATGCCGCCCGAGGCGAGCTCGTAACCGTTGCAGGCGATGTCGTATTGGAAGGCCTTGATCGCCAGCGGATCGTCCTTCTGCAGCGACTCCAGCCCACCTTGCGGCATCGAGAACGGGTTATGCGAGAAATCGACCCGCTTCTCGTCCTCGTTGTACTCGTACATCGGGAAGTCGACGATCCAGGCGAAGGCGAAGGCCTTCTCGTCGATCAGGCCGAGCTCCGAACCGACCTTGTTACGGGCCGCGCCGGCGAATTTGTAGAACTTGTCGGGGTTGCCGGCGGCGAAGAAGGCCGCGTCGCCGTCCTTCAGGCCGAGTGCGGCGCGGATCGCCTCGACCCGCTCAGGGCCGATGTTGTTGGCGATCGGGCCGGCGCCCGCGCCCTCGCGCCACATGATGTATCCGAGGCCGGGCTGGCCTTCGCCTTGAGCCCAGGAATTCATGCGGTCGCAGAAAGCGCGCGAGCCGCCGCCCGGTGCCGGAATCGCCCAGACCTGGTTCTTCTCGTCTTCCAGGATGCGAGCGAAGACCTTGAAGCCGGAACCGCGGAAATGCTCGGACACGTCCTGCATCTCGAGCGGATTGCGAAGATCAGGCTTGTCCGAGCCGTATTTGCGGATCGACTCGGCATAGGGAATGCGCGGCCAGTTCTTGGTGACCGACTTGCCGCCGCCGAACTCCTCGAAGACGCCGGCTATCACCGGCTCCATGGTGCGGAAGACGTCCTCCTGCGTGACGAAGCTCATTTCGACGTCGAGCTGGTAGAACTCGCCCGGCAGACGGTCGGCGCGCGGGTCCTCGTCGCGGAAACAGGGCGCGATCTGGAAATAGCGGTCAAAGCCCGCCATCATCAGCAGCTGCTTGTACTGCTGCGGCGCCTGCGGCAGCGCGTAGAAATGGCCGGGATGCAGCCGGCTCGGCACCAGGAAGTCGCGCGCGCCTTCCGGCGACGACGCGGTCAGGATCGGCGTCTGGAACTCCGAGAAACCCGAGGTCTTCATCCGGTTACGCAGCGAGTCGATGACCTTGCCGCGCAGCATGATGTTGTTGTGCAGTTTTTCCCGACGCAGATCGAGGAAACGATACTTCAGGCGCGTGTCCTCGGGGTATTCGAGATCACCGAACACCGGCAGCGGCAGCTCGCCGGAAGGACCCAGCACTTCGAGCGCGGTAGCGAAGACCTCGATCGCCCCGGTCGCAAGATTGGCATTCCCGGTGCCCTCGAGGCGCGCCTTGACCTTGCCGTCGATGCGGATGACCCATTCGGCGCGAATCTTCTCGGCTTCGGCGAAAGCCGGCGAATCCGGATCGATCACGACCTGGGTCATGCCGTAATGGTCGCGCAGATCGATGAAGAGCACGCCGCCATGGTCGCGGATGCGGTGGCACCAGCCCGAAATACGGACCTGATTGCCGATATCGCTCTCGCGAAGGGCGCCGCAGGTATGGGAGCGATAGCGATGCAAGGTCACGGGACTCGTCTCTCGGAGATGCGAAGGAGCCGGCGCAAGGCCAGCTGAAACCTTCGCCGTAAGCACACGCAGGCGTGCGGATTGTCAAGAATGGCAGCGACAATCTTGATACGGGACGCTAGCATCTCTGCCTGCTTGAGGCGCGAAACCGCGATGGCCGAACATAACGGCCCGAAGGTTTGGGCCTGCAGGCCTACGCAGATGACTTTGGCCGGGGGGCTTCGATGACAGGTGCAATCTCGCGGCGGCATATGACCGCAGCCGCCGTTTTGATGTTCGCCCTCGGCTGGGGAGCCGCCAGCGAAGCACAAGCCCAAGCCACCTCCGGAGCGTATCGGGCCGGCCTCAAGATCGCGCAGAGCCGCAACTATTCCAATCCCGATTGCTACGCCCGCGTCTTTTCGCGCCATGCACGCAGGGACAATCACCTCGATAAGAAGAACTACTGGTCTGCGAGGACCGGCACGGCTTTCAAGGGCGAGCTCTGGAGCGAGTGCCGCATCAGCCGGTGAGTTCAGGGAAACGCGGACTCGACGGACAACCCGTTCCTCCGCTAAGCCGCTATTCATGAGCCTCATCACCACCACACAGGATCTGGCCGAGGCGTGCGCGCGGCTGGCTCAGCATCCCTTCGTCACGGTCGATACCGAATTCCTGCGGGAGACGACCTATTATCCGAAGCTCTGCCTGATCCAGCTCGCCTCGCCCGACGAGGCAGTGCTTGTCGATCCGCTCGCGCCCGAGCTCGATCTCGCGCCCTTCCTGGCGCTGATGGCCGACCAGAATGTCGTCAAGGTATTCCACGCCGCACGGCAGGACCTGGAGATCATCTGGATCATCGGCAAGCTGCTCCCGACCCCGCTGTTCGACACGCAAGTCGCTGCGATGGTGTGCGGCTACGGCGACTCCGTCGGCTACGAGCAGCTCGCCAACGACCTCGCCAAGGCGCGGATCGATAAATCCTCGCGCTTCACAGACTGGTCGCGCCGGCCGCTGACCGAGGCGCAGCTCACCTATGCCGAGTCCGATGTCACCTATCTGCGTGACATCTATCTCGCTCTCGCCGCCGATCTGGCCGCCAGCGGCCGCCAGGGCTGGGTTGCCGAGGAGATGGCGATCCTGAACTCACCGGCCACCTATGAAGTCAAGCCCGAGAATGCCTGGCAGCGCCTGAAGGGCCGGATTCGCAAGCCCAAGGAAGTCGCGCTGCTGATGGAGATCGCAGCCTGGCGGGAGCGGGAGGCGCAGAGCCGCGACGTGCCGCGCCAGCGGGTGCTGAAGGACGATGCGCTGATGGACATCGTCCAGCGCGGACCGCTTTCGGTCGAGGCGCTGGCGGAGCTCCGCTCCGTGCCGAACGGTTTCGAGCGGTCGCGCGCCGGCGGCGAGGTGCTTGCGGCGATCGAGCGCGGGCTCGCGCTCGATCCCAGAGCCCTGCCCCGCCTCGAACGCGAACGCGGACGCCCGACCAACGGCGCCGTGCTCGACCTGCTCAAGGTGCTGCTCAAGGCCACAGCCGATGCCGAACGCGTCGCGCCCAAGATCCTGGCCTCGACCGACGATCTGGAGGCGATCGCCTCGGACGACCTTGCCGATGTCCCGGCCCTGCAAGGCTGGCGCCGCGAGGTTTTCGGCAACAAGGCGCTGGCGCTGAAGAACGGACAGCTGAGCCTGAAGATCTCCCGCGGGCGCGTGACCGTCGCCTGAGCGGGCGAGGACCTAACCTTCCATCGGCTGTCCCAAAAACCGCGATCCGCTTTTCGGGCCGATGCTTTAGCCGGCAGCGACCTCGTGCTCGCGACCGAGAAGGCGGGCGAGCTGCTTCAACCGCCCGGTGACACGTTCACTCGACAGGGCCCTGAGGTCTGCCGGGAAGCGCAGCACGAGCCGCCGATCGACGCAGGTTAGCGAGATACGGGTCAGGATGTCGGGCATGCCCGCCGAAAGCAGATAGGCCACGCGGAACGTCGCCGCGAGCAGCAGCGCCCGCTCAAGTTGCCGGAGCGTCAGGAGGCGCCGCAGGTCGGATGCCACGGGCGTATCGCTCTTGGCGCCCGCATAGCGATGGAACACGGTGAGTGCCAGGAAGGCGCGGCCGGGATGATCCACGCCATTGAAGGCGGCATGGGCGATGACGTTGAGACTCTGCTCGCCGCGATAGTCCGGATGGGCGCGCCAGCCGATATCCGACAGCAGGCAGGCGACATTCTGCAAACGGCGGCTCGCTGCGTCCTCATGGAGGCCCGCGCTGGTGAAGAGCCTTGCGACCCAAGCGATCAGGTCGGCCGCATGTCGCGGATCGCGGGCCCTCAGCTGATTGTAATCCTGCGCCCCCTGAAGCAGCGGATCGATCCTGCGCTCCTCCTCGGGAAGCTGCTCATGCAGCAATCCCTCGCGGACACCGTTCGCCGAAATCACCACCGAGCGCGGACGGCCGCGCTTGATCAACTGGTCGAGCACCAGCGCGCCATAGGCCAGGAGCGGCCGGCGAGCCGAGGACACCGCTTCGATCGATTCCAGCACCGCGCTGTCGGCCCGCTCGACCAGCTTGGCGAACTCGGTCACGTCACGCGCCGGCACGGTGTAGGCGTGCATCACGCTGAGCGGATAGACGGACTGGCGCTGGTGCAACGTCGCGAGCGCGCGCCACGTGCCACCCACGGCATAGAAATCGCGGCCGCGCATCGCGACGAGCTGCGGCAGGTTGTCGAGGGCTTCGCGGACGATCCTCTCGGCGAGCTTGACCGACCCCTTCGAACGGTCGAGCAGCGCCAGCACGCCGATCGGCAAGCTGGCCCCCTCGCCCACCCGGTCGTTGTCGACGGCGGCAAGCTCGAGCGAGCCGCCGCCGAGGTCGCCGACGACGCCATGCGGCGCCTCGAAACCTGAAATCACACCAAGAGCCGACAAATAGGCTTCGCGCCCACCGGAGATCAGCTCGATCGGCTGGCCGATCGCCCGCTCGGCAAGTGCAATGAACGCAGGTCCATTGGCCGCGTCGCGTGCCGCAGCGGTCGCGATGACACGGATATCGCGGACATGCATCGCCTCGCAGAGAATGCGGAAGCGCACGAGCGCACCAAGTGCTTTCTCGATGGCGTCATCAGCGAGCCGGCCGGTGGTCGCGACCTGACGGCCGAGACCGGCCATCTCCTTCTCGTTGAAGACCTGCGCCGGCGAACGCGACAACATCTCATAGACGACGAGACGAACCGAGTTCGAGCCGATGTCGACGATGGCGAGCGTCTCGCCGAGGCTCAACCGCCCCGGGATCAACGCCGGGTCAAGCCTTTCTGCCGGTCCGGCGCGCAAGGCTGCGGGGGCTTGAATTGGAGAGCGATTTTCCACGTCCGGACAAACTCGGATTGGTCATGAAATATTTGTGGGCGTTGAACGACTCGTCGCTCGGCGGCGGGACAATGCGTCTTGAGCCGCCATCGGGCAAGATGGTCCAGCTTTGCTCGTTGTCGAGGAAATTCGCCAGCATGATCTGCTCCAGCAATTGCTGGTGCACCGTCGGATTCTGGATCGGGGTCAAGGCCTCGACGCGCCGATCGAGATTCCGCGGCATGAGATCGGCCGAGGAAATATAGAGCTTGCCCTTGGCCGAGGGCAGGCCGAAGCCGGCGCCGAAGGCATAAATCCGGGTGTGCTCGAGGAAGCGCCCGACAATCGACTTGACCCGGATGTTCTCCGACAGTCCCGGAATTCCGGGCCTCAGGCAGCAGATGCCGCGCACGACGAAGTCGATCTCCACGCCGGCCTGGCTCGCATCATAGAGCCCGTCGATGATCTCGGGATCGACCAGCGAGTTGCACTTGCCCCAGATCGCACCCTTGCGGCCAGCCTTCACATGGGCAATCTCTTCGGCGATGTCGGACAGGAGGCGCTGCTTCAGCCCCACCGGCGAGACGGACATCTTCTCGAGTTCGGCCGGCTCCGCATAGCCGGTGATGAAGTTGAAGACGCGCGCCACGTCCTGCCCCATCACCGGATCGGCGGTGAAGAATGAGACGTCGGTGTAGATGCGCGCCGTGATCGGGTGATAGTTGCCGGTCGCGATATGGCAGTAGCTGACGAGTTGGCCTGCCTCACGCCGCACCACCATCGAGAGCTTGGCGTGTGTCTTCAGCTCGATGAAGCCAAAAACGACCTGCACGCCTGCGCGCTCCAGATCCTTGGCCCAGCGGATATTCGCTTCCTCGTCGAAGCGCGCCTTGAGCTCGACCAAGGCCGTCACCGACTTGCCCGCCTCGGCCGCCTCGGCCAGCGCCCTGACGATCGGCGAGTTCGACGAGGTGCGGTAGAGCGTCTGCTTGATGGCGACGACGTTGGGATCATGCGCCGCCTGCTGCAGGAACTGCACGACGACGTCGAAACTCTCATAGGGGTGGTGGACGATCAGGTCCTTTTGCCGGATCGCGGCGAAGCAATCGCCACCATGCTCGCGAATGCGCTCGGGGAAGCGCGCATTATAGGGCTTGAACTTGAGGTCGGGCCGGTCGACGCCGACCAGCTGCGACAGCTCGTTCAGCCCGATCATGCCCTCGACCTGGACGATCTCGTCGGCGTCGACCTTCAGCTCCCGCACGATCAGCCGGTGCAGATGCGCGGGCATGCCGGCACTGACCTCCAGGCGGATGACGACGCCCCGGCGGCGCTGCTTCAGCATCGTCTCGAAGACGCGCACCAGATCTTCGGCCTCTTCCTCGATGTCGAGGTCGGAGTCGCGAATGACACGAAACGAGCCGGTTCCCTTGACGTCGTAGCCGGGGAAGAGCTTGCCGATGAAGAGCGAGACCGTGTCTTCCAGCGTGATGAAGCGGTGCACGCCGTCGCGTACCAGATCGGGCAGCTCGATGAAGCGGTCGATCTTCCCGGGGACCCGGATCAGCGCGTCGAGCTGACGCCCATCGCTGATCCGCTCCAGTGCAAGCGCCAGCGTGAAGCCGAGATTGGGGATGAAGGGAAAGGGATGAGCCGGGTCGATCGCCAAGGGCGTCAGCACCGGGAAGACCAGATGAAGAAAGTGATCCTCGAGCCAGGTGCGGTGCTGCGCACCGATGTCTTTCGGCCCGAGCAGCACGATGCGATTATCGTCCAGCTCGTGCTTGAGTTCGATCCAGCGCGCCTGCTGGTCGGCGGTGAGATCGGCCGTCGCCTTGGCGATCTCGATCAGCTGTTCGGCCGGGGTCAACCCATCCTGGCTCGGCGTGACGACACCCGCCTTGAGCTGCTCGCGCAGGCCCGAGACGCGGACCATGAAAAACTCGTCGAGATTATTGGCTGAGATCGAGAGGAAGCGGAGCTGTTCCAGCAAGGGATGGTTACGGTTCGAAGCCTCTTCCATGACCCGGCGGTTGAACTGCAGCCAGGACAGCTCGCGATTGACGAAGCGGGCCGGCGACTGCCGCAGGCTGATAGGACCGACCTCAGGCGCGAGTTCCGCGACCTTCACGTTCGTCGGTTCGATATTCATCAAATTCGCCCTCGTCTCGAACGCAAGCCGGGCCAAACCGCCCCGCCTAACAAACCTGAAGCCATTCTAGCGTGACGCTTCGATGACGGGCGAGTGCTATTCCTGCGTTGCCTCAAACCAATTTCCTTCCCACGCTGCGGCGAGTGGCCTACTTGCGCGGCGCCGGCTCGTCCTGTTTGGTGCCGCTGGTCATGCGGCCCGTGCTGCACCGAAGCGGCGGAACCGCGCGAACCCCACAGAGAGCTTTCTTGAGCGACAGCACTGCCCCCCATGATGATGGCGACATCGTCTACCCATCCGCCGTTCCCTTCGTGCTGGCGCATCTCGCCTGTTTCGGAGCGCTCTGGAGCGGCGTGACCTGGACCTCGGTCTGGCTCGCGATCGGGCTGTACTGGCTGCGGATGTTCGCGGTGACCGGCGGCTATCACCGTTATTTCTCACACCGGTCCTACAAGACCAGCCGCTTCGGGCAGTTCATGCTTGCGCTGCTGGCCCAATCGACGGCGCAAAAGAGCGTGCTCTGGTGGGCCTCCAAGCACCGTCACCACCATCGCTATGCCGATACAGAACATGACGTGCACTCGCCGGTTCTGACCTCCTTCGCCTATTCGCATGTCGGCTGGATCTTCAGCCGGGATCACAGCACCTTCGACGATTCAACGATTCAGGATCTGACGAAGTTCCCCGAGTTGCGTCTTCTGCATCGCTTCGAGCTGGCGCCCGCAATCCTGCTCGCCGGCCTCTGCTTCGCCATTGACGGCTGGGCCGGTCTTATCGTTGGCTTCTTCTGGTCGACGGTCGCGGGCTATCACGCAACCTTCTGCATCAACTCGCTCGCGCATGTGCACGGCGACAAGGACTATGTGACCGGAGATGAGAGCCGCAACAACTGGTGGCTCGCGATCATCACCATGGGCGAAGGCTGGCACAATAACCACCACGCCTATCAGTACAGCGTTCGCCAGGGTTTCCGCTGGTGGCAGTGGGACCCGACCTATTACCTGATCCTCGGACTATCGAAGATCGGACTGGCCTGGGACCTGAAGGCCCCGCCACAGGCCGTCGTGGACCGTTCGCAGGCGCTGCCGCCACGCGTCATCGAACGCTCCGCCGAGCGGCTCGCGGCTTCGGTGCCGCTGGACCGCGTCGTCAGCGCCTTCCGGGAAGCCTATGCGGCGAGCCCTGCCCTGTCGGATCTGCACCTGCCGACGATGACGCTTGCCGATTTGCGCGAAGCACTCGCCGAGCTGCAGCAACGCGCAGGTGACCGGCTGGCCGAAATGCAGCAGCAGGCGCAGGACGCCGTTGCGCAATGGCATCTGCCGGTGCTCCCGAGCCGCGAGGAGCTTAGCGAGAAGGCGGCCGCGATGTTCGTGCGGACCCCGTCGCTCGACGCGATCGCAGCCCGTGCGCATGAACTTCTGATCGAGGCCATGCATGCGCGCCTCGTTGGCCCGCCGGCCAAGGCGGCTTCGGAAAGCGCGGCCTGAACGTTCGGTTCAGGACGCGTCAGCAGCCCGGACATCGGCTGACGATCGGATGATGCGTTTCGCCGCTGGTGGCGATCACCTCCGGATCGGTGATCGCGACCATTGTGCGGGCGAAGCCGACGCGCGGCATCGCGCCCTGCCAGCTTTCGCGAGCTGGACGTTCCCCTGGCGCATTGTGCCGTAGGAAAACAGCCTCGTTCAGCTCGCATCGTCCGGAAAAAGGTCCGCCAGAACTTCGCCGGCCAAGGCGCGCGTGACACGCCGCCCGCGTTCGAGTGAAAGCCTGTCGAGTGCATCGACCAGGGCGCGCGCTGCGGCAAAGGAGCGCTCCATCCGCAGGGTCAGCGCCTCGATGATCCCGGCATCGACGATGAGCTGCCGGTCGATGAAGAGCTTGACCAGCAGCGCCCGCAGCAGCGCATCGTCCGGCGGCGCGATTGTCGCATGCGGCGCCAGCCGCAGGCGCGACAACAGATCCGGAATGCGCACGCCCCATAGATCGGGAGCCGAGCGCGCCGTCAGCAGCAGCGAGCCGCGCTTCGCCTTGATCGCGTTCATGAGGTGGAACAGCGCGGCCTCGTCGCGGGGTCCTCTGTCGCAATCCTCGACGACAAGCGCACCGCCCGAGATCAGGTGCGGCACGTTCTCCTCGGTAACCTCGGAGACCGGCACGACCCAGGCATGGGCAGCCTTGGCCCAGATCGCCGCCAGATGCGTCTTTCCCGCGCCTTCCGGACCAACCAGGCGCAGCCAGGCCTCGGGCCAGTGCGGCCAGGCCTCGATCATCCCATAGGCGGCTTCGTTGGACGGGCCGATCAGGAAATCTTCGACGCCATGGCGACTGTCGACAGGCAGGTCGAAGGCGAGCTGACGCGGGCGGCTTGTATGGTCAGACATCGGCCCCGACACGCTTGCGGGCTTCGGGGGACTTCGAAACATCGCCGCCATGATAGATGTTGCTGGCCAGATACTGCCGGAGTGCGAAACGGCTCAAGACCCCGATGACGGCTGCCAGCGGAACCGCGAGCAGGAGGCCGACGAAGCCGAAGAGCGAGCCGAAGGCAAGCAGCGCGAACATCAGCCAGACCGGATGCACGCCAATCGAGTCGCCGACGAGCTTTGGCTGAAGGATGTTGCCTTCGATGAACTGACCGGCGGCAAAGACGCCAAGCGTCGCCAGCGGCCAGGTCCATTCCGGCCAGAACTGCACCGTCGCAACGCCAACTGACAGCACCAGGCCTGTCAGCGAGCCGACATAGGGGATGAAGGACAGGAAGCCGCTGATGATGCCGATGAGTGCGCCGAAATTGACGCCGACGAGGCTCAACCCCACGGCGTAGAACGTCCCGAGCAGGACGCAGAGCAGTGCCTGACCGCGCAGGAATCCGGCGATGGCCTTATCCATCTCGCTCAGCAGCTCGCGGATGGTGTCGCGGTGGTCGAGCGGGAGCCAGCTGTCGACGGTCGCGCACATGCGATCCCAGTCGACCAGCAGATAAAAGGCGATGACGGGGGTCAGCACCAGCAGCGAGAACACGCCGATGATCGCGGTTCCACCCGACCAGAGCGATTGCAGGACGCTGCCGACCCATTTGGTTGCTTCGCCGACGAGATTTCCGAGTGAATTCTGCGCATCCTGGGCAAGCTTGTCGCCACCCAGTTTCTCAAGGAGCGGCGCCCCCCGCTCCAGGATCAGCGTCTGCAGCTTGGCAGCGACCTCGGGCATCCGGGCGACGAAGCCTGCAAGTTGCTGGCCTAGCAACGGCATGAGCAGGACGAGTGAGAGCACGAAGACAAGGAGGAAGACGATCAGGATGAAGATGGTCGCGGCCAGACGGCTCATCCCAAGCCGCTCGAGCCGGTCTGCAAGAGGGTCGAGCAAATAGGCCAGCGCCAGCGCCGCGATGAATGGCAGCAGCACGTCGCGCAGCAGCACCAGGAACAGCACGAAGACCGCGAGCGAGATCAGCCAGAAACCGATTTGGCGTTGCAACGACATGAACAGGCAGTCCCCGGCGGATTCCGCGATGCGAGATCATCGATCGCGCCCACGAAGATGGGTGAACACGGAGCAAGTTCCAAGCCGCAGCGTTGAAGCGGACGCAATCACGCGCCCTCACCGCAGGTCAGGTCGCCATATGCCGCAGCCAGAAGGCGAGATAGGCCGCCATCGATCCCAGCGTCAATACGGCGACCAGGAGCTGGCCGAGATCGATCGCCAGCCCCGGATCGATCCCAAAGGCTTTGCTCCCGAGCATCAACGCAGCGAAACTGAGCTGCGCGGCGGTGTTGAGCTTGCTGACCAAGAAGGGTGCGATCTCGACGGGCTTCTCCATCACCCAGGACAGGATCACCGCGGAGACGATCATCAGGTCGCGAGAGACCACCAGGATCACCAGCCAGACCGGGATAGCCCCAACCAGCGCAAGCGTGATGTAGATCGAGACGATCAACGCCTTGTCCGCGACGGGGTCGAGATAGGCGCCGAGTTCACTGGTCATGCCGAAGCGCTTGGCAATGAAACCATCGATGGCGTCCGAGACGCCGGCCGCCACGAAGAGGATGAAGGCCGCCTCCCAGCGCCCATTGGTGATCATCACCACGACGAGCGGCACCAGAAACAGCCGGCCGATGGTGATGAGGTTGGGAAGGGTCATGCTCTTCCGGATTCGCAGCGCTGTCCTGCCCGACGCTAGAGCCCGAAATGGTGCACCGGCAAGGCCGAATCCGTCATAGCGGCTTGCAAGGCGCGGCTGGCTTGCCTATCGCTCGCGCGAACGGAATGGAAGCCGAGGACCATGAGCAAGCCAGGAGCGAACGGACTGACCTATGCGCAGGCGGGCGTCGACATCGATGCCGGCAACGCGATGGTCGATGCCATCAAGCCGCTGGTGCGTGCCACGCGCCGCCCCGGCGCCGATGCGGAGATCGGAGGCTTCGGCGGCCTGTTCGATCTGAAGGCAGCGGGGTTCAATGACCCGATCCTGGTCGCCGCCAATGACGGCGTCGGCACCAAGGTCAAGATCGCGATCGAAAGCGGGCGGCATTCGACCATCGGCATCGACCTCGTCGCGATGTGCGTCAACGACCTGATCGTGCAGGGCGCCGAGCCGCTGCTGTTCCTCGACTATTACGCGACCGGCAAGCTCGATCCGCAGGTCGGCGTCGAGATCGTACGCGGCATCGCCGATGGCTGCCGGCAGGCCGGCTGCGCGCTGATCGGCGGCGAGACCGCCGAGATGCCCGGCATGTATGCCGAGAAGGATTATGACCTTGCGGGCTTCGCGGTCGGCGCCGCCGAGCGCGGGGCACTGCTGCCGCGTGCGGATCTCGTGCCGGGCGACGTGGTCTTCGGCCTGCCCTCCTCCGGCGTCCATTCCAATGGCTACTCGCTGGTCCGGCGCATTGTCGCGCTGTCCGGCCTGAGCTGGGAGGCTCCCGCCCCCTTCGCGCCTGAGACCAGTCTCGCCGAGGCGCTGCTGGTGCCGACACGCATCTATGTGAAGCCGCTGCTGGCCGCGTTGAAGGCGACGGCGGGCATCAAGGCCCTCGCCCACATCACCGGTGGCGGCTTCCCCGACAATATCCCGCGCGTGCTGCCCGATGGGCTCGGTGTTGCGCTCGATCTCGCGGCCATTCCGGTTCCCCCGGTCTTCGGCTGGCTTGCCAAAGTCGGCGGCGTCGCCGAGCGCGAGATGCTTCGCACCTTCAACTGCGGCATCGGCATGATCGTAACCGCTGAATCCGGCAAGGCCGGCGAGGTCGAGGCTGCCCTGAAGGACGCCGGTGAAGCGCCGGTGCGGCTTGGCGAAATCGTCCCGGTCGCGGCCGGCGAAGAGCCCGTGAGCTATCGCGGGAAGCTCAGCCTGTGATCCAGCCGGCGCGTCGTCGCACCGCGATCCTGATCTCGGGGCGCGGTTCCAATATGGCTGCCCTGATCGAGGCGGCGCAGGCCAGCGACTATCCGGCCGAGATCGCTCTTGTGCTCTCGAATGTGCCCGAGGCTGGCGGCCTGGCCCGGGCTGCGGCTGCCGGCGTGCCCGTTGCAACCATCGATCACCGCGCTTTCGGCCGGGATCGCGAGGCCTTCGAGCGCGCCATGGACGATGTCCTGCGCGTCAACCAGATCGAGCTCATCGCGCTTGCCGGCTTCATGCGCATCCTGACGCCCTGGTTCGTCAGGCGCTGGGAAGGACGGCTGCTCAATATCCACCCCTCGCTGCTTCCCCTGTTCAGGGGCACGCATACCCATCGCCAGGCCCTCGAAGCCAGGGTCGAGGAACATGGCTGCAGCGTGCATTTCGTCGTGCCGGAACTCGATGCCGGGCCGGTGATCGCGCAAACCAGCGTTCCCGTGCTTGCCGGCGACGACGAGGATGCCCTGGCCCAACGCGTGCTCGGCGTCGAACACGCGCTCTATCAGCGGGCGCTGGCCGAGGTCGCCTCCGGCAGGGCAACGCTGGTCGGGGCCGAGGTCGTGCGCGGCTGATCGATCGGGCAGGATCTGGCCCGCGCCGCCTCCTCCTCTTCCTTCTCCCAGCGACGGAACAGGTCGGCTCGGCGCGCAGGATAGCGTTCTTCGCGAAGGACGAGATCGGTGATGCGGTCCGTGCGAAAGTGCCGGAACGCCTGCCGCAATTCGCACCAGGCGATGACAATCCGCACCCGCTCGTAGAATGTCATGCCGATCGGCCAGATCATCCGGTCGGTCTCCTGCCCGGCCTCGTCGCGATATCGGATCGCGAGCTTCCGGCCCTGGCGGATCGCAGCCCGGATGCCGGCAGCATCGATCTGATCGACCGGCTGGTCGCAGCGATAGGCCGGTGCGAACAGGGCGCCATCGAGCAGGATCGGCCGGAGATGCGGCGGCAGGACCGCTGCGACCTTGCTCACCACATCTTCCGCCGCACGCGCCAGCACGGGGTCGGCACGCTCACCAAGCCAGCGCATGCCGACGAGAACCGCCTCGATCTCATCTGGCGAAAGCATCAGCGGCGGCAGGTCGAAGCCCGCATCGAGCACATAGCCGATGCCGGCTTCGCCGCGCACCGGCACGCCCTGGCGCATCAGCGCGCCGATATCGCGGTAGATCGTCCGGACCGAGACATCAAGTTCGGCGGCGAGGGTATCGGCCGTCACCGGCCTGCGACGTCGGCGCAGCCCCTGGATCAGATCGAGCAGACGTTCGGCACGTTGCATGACGAGGAATTCCCAAGCATCAAGTTCGGGTCGAGAATGCTCTAGCTCTGCTGACAAGATTTGTCAGCAGTCTGTCAGCAGAAACGGACGCCTTGCCTGCGCCACCGGGAGATTTCGCATGATCACGCTACAGGTCTTCGGGCCGGGGTTCGGCCTGCCCGATCCGAGTCCGTTCTGCATGAAGGCGGACATCCTCCTGCAAATGTCCGGCCTCCCGCATGAGCGCAAGATCGGCAATATGAGGCGGGCGCCCAAGGGCAAGCTGCCGCTGATCATCGATGACGGCGAGATTGTCGCCGACAGTACCTTCATCAGACTGCATCTGGAGCGGAAATACGGCATCGATTTCGACGAGGGCCTGACGCCGGAACAACGCGGTATCGCCTGGGCCGTCGAGAAGATGCTCGAGGATCATCTCTACTGGTTCGTCGTCAGCGAGCGCTGGGCCAATGACAGCAATTTCAGCCGCGGCCCGCTCCAGTTCTTCAGGGCCGTGCCGGCGCCGTTGCGACCGCTGATTGCCGCGATGGTCAAACGCCAGGTGCAGCGCACGCTGAAGGGCCAGGGCACCGGGCGCCATAGCCCCGCAGAACAGGCGGAACTCGCCCGGCACGCGCTGGGAGCCACCGCCGCGATCATGGGCGAGAGGCTCTATCTGATGGGCAGCGAACCTTGCGGCGCAGACGCCACCCTTGGCGCCTTCCTGGCCTCAGGGCTGTGCACGCTCTTCGAGTCGCCGATACGGGGCTTGATCGAGAGCCACCCCAATCTCGTTGCCTATGCGGAGCGGATCAGGACGCGCTATTTCGCAGACCGGGAGCTGCTCAGCTCGGCCGCCTGAGCCTGCAGCGGTCGATGAAAGCGTAGCCCTTGGCGCGGGCGCTGTCGTTGAAATAGCCGGTCTCGCGGAAGGCCTGGATCTCGTCCTTGGTCATCGCGCTGACGGTGCCCTTGGCATAGCAGCTGCAAGGCGTGTGGACGGCTTCGCGCGTCGTACCCATCAGCTGCGACTGGGTGATCAGGCAGGCATCGAAGGCCCGAAGCTGGATCATGTAGGGCGTCAGGTTCCTGGCGGTCGGATCGGGCGGCGGCAAGGCGCTCGTGCCGCTCGCGGCCAGGGCCGAAACCGCAGCCGTCATCAGGAACCCACCGGCCAGAACGACCGCACCCATCCGCCGCATCTTCATGATTCCGCAGTTCCTTCGAGACATGCCCATGCCGGGGCAAGCATCATCCATGCCTCGCCCGCGCGCGGCGGAATGGTCACAGCCCTCCGCAAAGGTCAAGTGCCCGATCGGTCACGCCTTCTTGATCCACACCTTGTTGTCATGGAAGGCGGCCCCGCCGAAGGGAGCCACCGCATCGGCGCCGGTGATCGTGTTGATGCCGCGCCCGTGCTTGTGCGCTGCGTTCGGCCAGATCGATTCGGCAATGACGACGCCGCGCACCACGCCGGCGAAGAATTTCGCCGTCAGATGCACGCTGCCGCGTCGGTTGCCGATAACGACTTCGCCGCCATCGGCGATGCCGAGTTCTGCTGCATCCGCAGGATGCAGCATCAGGGTCGGTCCCCCCTCCTTCTTCTGCGAGCTCGGCGTCTCGGTGAAGGTCGAGTTGAGGAAGCTGCGGGCCGGGCTGGTCGCCAGGCGGAAGGGATGCGCCTCATCCGTGTTCTCGATCACGCCCCAATGATCGGGAAGCCCCGGCATCTGGCCATAGGGGCCGACCGGGCCGGCATTGGCATTGGGCACCTTCGGCCAGTCCGGCTTGAAGCGGAACTTGCCGTCGCGATAGCCGAATCCATCGACGTAATGTGCGCGATCGAACCCTGGCTGAATGTCATGGAACTCGGCCGCGATCAGCTCGTCCAGCGTGCCGCGACCGGTCTCGCGCAGCGTCCAGTCGACGATCTCGCGTGGTGTCATCGCGAATCCACGATGTTCGGCGCCCAGGCGTCCGGCAAGCGCGCAGATCACCTCGTGGTTCGAGCGGCATTCCCCGGGCGGATCCACGAGCTTGCCGCCCCACATGATGTGCTGATGCCCGCCGCCCTGGTAGAGGTCGTCATGTTCCATGAACTGGGTCGCCGGCAGCACGATGTCGGCCATGGCGGCGGTCTCGGTCATGAACTGCTCGTGCACGACCGTGAACAGGTCGTCGCGGGCAAAGCCCTGCTTGACCAGTTCCTGCTCGGGCGCGACCGAGACAGGATTGGTGTTCTGGATGAAAAGCGCCTTCACCGGCCCGCCCTGGCGCAACGCCTCGGCATCTCCCGTCAGGATCCTGCCGATCTGCGACTGGTCGAGTTCGCGGATGCGGGGATCCCTGACGTCCAGCCCCTCGATCAGGCTCTTGCGCCACTGGTAGATGCCGCTGTTGGAGTGGAACGCGCCGCCGCCCTCGTGCTGCCAGGCGCCCGTCACCGTCGGGACGCAAAGCGCCGCGTGCATGTTCACAGCCCCGTTGCGCTGGCGTGCGAAGCCATAGCCGAGACGGAAGAAGCTGCGCTTGCGCGTGCCGACCAGCGTCGCGAATTCCTCGATCGCGGCAACATCGAGCCCGGTGATCGCAGCCGCCCATTCCGGCGTGCGGCTGGCGAGATGCTCCTCGAGTTCGGCGGGCGCATCGGTGTAGCGCGCGAGGTAGTCACGATCGGCATGGCCGTCGCGGAAGAGGACATGCATGACGGCGCAGGCGAGCGCGCCATCCGTGCCCGGGCGCAGCACCAGCGCGAGATCGGCCTGGGCCAGCGTCGGGTTGTGATAGATGTCGATGGCGACGATCTTGGCGCCGCGCTCCTTCCGCGCCTTGATCGCGTGATGCATGACATTGACCTGGGTGTGCACGGCGTTCGTGCCCCAGATCACCACGCAGTCCGACTTCGCCATCTCGCGCGGATCGGGACCGGCGAGCCGGCCCGTGCCGGCGATGAACCCGGTCCAGGCCATCGTGGTGCAGATCGTCGAATATTGGCCGGAATAGCGCTTGACGTTGCGCAACCGGTTGATGCCGTCACGCATCACCAGCCCCATCGTGCCGGCATAGTAATAGGGCCAGACGGCGTCGGCGCCGTGCTCGGCCTCGATCGCGAGGAAGCGGCGTGCGGTTTCGTCCAGCGCCTCGTCCCAGGAGATGCGCTCGAAATGCCCCGAGCCCTTCGGCCCGGTGCGACGCAAGGGGTGCAGCAGCCGGTCCGGATGGTGGATGCGCTCGGAATAGCGCGCCACCTTCGCGCAGATCACACCGTCGGTGTAGCTCTGGCGCTTGCTGCCGCGCACCCGCCCGATGCTGCGCCCGTCGATCACCTCGACCTCGAGCGAACAGGCCGAAGGGCAGTCATGAGGACAGACTGACGGCAGATGCGTGATGCGGGGCAGTTCGGTCATGGGCGATCCTTCAGCCCGCTACTGGTGACGCGCCGCGCTTTTGCGGTCAATGCCGGCGGCGTCAACCCCGGATTAACGATAACGCTTCAGATTGTCGGAACTTCCGCTTGCCAAGGCGCTTTCGCGCCGGAGTTCGATGATGCGTTGCGTTGCGTTCCTGACCGGCCTTGCGGCCAGTTTCTGCCTGTCGCCAGCCGGCCCCGCCCAAGCCCAGTCCAGTGACTACACCACCCTCACCTCCCCCGACTCGGTCCAGAATTGGCACCTGACCCTGGGAGGCGGCCTGCGCTATACGCCGGACTATTCAGGCTCGAACGATTATGTCTTCAGGCCGCGGGCGATCGTCAATCTGGCGCGTGGCACCAAGAGCACCTGGTGGTCATCCGAAGACGATGCGATCAGCATCGGCTTCTTCTCGGGCAAGGCCTGGCGCGTCGGCTTCTCCGGCAACCTGCTCTGGGAGCGCAAGGCCAGCACCAACCCTGCCCTGATCGGCATGCCGGACGTCAAGTTCGGCGCCGAGCTCGGCGGCTTTGTCGAGTTCTACCCGACCTCCTGGCTGCGCGGCCGCGTCGACCTGCGCCGTGGCGTGATTACGCATGATGCGCTCGTCGCCGATTTCAAGATCGACGCCTTCCAGAAGATCGGCGCCTGGACGATCGGCGCCGGCCCGCGCATGAGCGTCGTCGGCGCCGACTATGTCAGGACCTATTTCGGCGGCAACTACGCAGGCACAGGCGGCCTGCTGCAGCGCTTCAACGCCGGCGTCCACTCGGTCGGCGCGATCGCGCAGGTGAGCTACAACTGGTCCGAGAAGCTGCAGACGACCGCCTATCTCGAGTACAAGCACCTCGTCGGCGACGCGACCAGATCGCCCATCGTCAAGCCGTTCGGCTCGCGCGATTCGCTGACGGTCGGCATCTCCGCCAGCTACGCCTTCGATCTCGGTTTCAAATAGACCCACCAACGAAAACGGCGGAGCCACTGGCTCCGCCGTTCGAAGACGATCGGCAGTGGCGCTGCCTCAGCCGACGATCTCGTTGCCGGCGAAGAACTGCGCGATCTCAATGGCGGCGGTCTCCGGCGCATCCGAACCATGGGCGGTGTTCTCACCAACCGACTGGGCGAAGAGCTTGCGGATCGTGCCCTCGGCGGCATTCGCCGGGTTGGTGGCGCCCATCACGTCGCGATAGGTGGCGATGGCGTTCTCGCCTTCCAGGACCTGAACGACCACCGGGCCGGACGTCATGAACTCGACCAGCTCGCCGAAGAAGGGCCGCTCCTTGTGGACGGCATAGAAGGTCTCGGCCTGGCTCTTGGTCATCTGGATGCGCTTCTGTGCGACGATGCGCAGGCCAGCCTTCTCGATCACCGCGTTGACCGCGCCGGTCAGGTTGCGCCGCGTCGCGTCGGGCTTGAGAATGGAAAAGGTACGCTGGACAGCCATCGTTGGTTCCTTGGGGACAATCTGGAGAATGCGGCGGCTTATAGCTGCCGCCTCGCCGCCCTACAAGGCTGGCAGGCCGGCTTCGTGTAGCTGTCCCGCTCGGCATGAGGTCGAAAGGTCGTGTGCCGCGCACAATGCGTCGGCGACGTTGAACCATGTCTGTGCGGCAACCCGATCGACCATACCGTTCCGGTCGGCCACGTGCGTCAGGCCGAGCGCGTCCCCGCTTGAAGTGAAAGCCGCCTCCGATATAGTTTATATCTGAACTATGCGGCCATGGCTGATCGAAACGGGAGGATTGCATGCGGATTCACAAGACCTCGGCCAGGGCCGCTCTATTCGGCTTCGCAACGCTGGCGTTCGCCTGCACTGGCTCTGCCCTGGCACAGGATGTCAGCGGCACCTGGCTGCGCGATACCGGCGCCTCGCGGGTGCGCTTCGCCAAATGCGGCGAGGCGATGTGCGGCATGCTGGCCTGGCTGAAGGACACGAACGGCCCCGCCAAGGTCGGCCAGCGCATCTTCTACGACATGAAGCCGTCCGGCGCCGGCAAATGGAGCGGCAGCGCCTTTAATCCGGAGGACGGCAAGACCTATTCCGGCACGATGTCTCTGTCCGGAGATATATTGACCACCTCGGGCTGCGTGCTCGGCGGGATGATCTGCCGCTCGGTGAAATGGTCGCGGGCTAACTGACGCGTCGGCCGAACATGAAGGGACGGCGATGGTCGAGGCAAGGCCGACCATCGCCAGTGGATCAGCTCAGCGTGCCCGCTGCCCGAAGAGAATGGCCTTCTCTTCCGGCGTGCTGATGCCGGCCGGATTGCGCAGTTCGGCGCCGATCGCGAGGCCACGCTGCACGGCCGGGCGCGCCTGCATCGTCTCCAGCCAGCGCCCGACATTCGGGAACTGCCTGATGTCCTGGCCCTGCTTCTCCCAGCCCCTGGCCCAGCCGATGCAAGCCATGTCGGCAATCGAGTAGGTGCCGCAGATATAGTCGCGGCCCTCGAGACGGCGGTTGAGCACGCCATAGAGCCGGTTGGCCTCATTGGTGTAGCGGTCGATGGCGTAGGCCAGCCTCTCGGGCGCGTAGATGCGGAAGTGGTGGGTCTGGCCGAGCATCGGCCCAAAGCCACCCATCTGCCAGAACAGCCATTCATCGACCGCGACGCGGCGACGCTCATCGGCAGGATAGAATTGTCCGGTCTTGCGGCCGAGATATTGCAGGATCGCACCGGACTCGAAGACCGAGATCGGCTCTCCGCCCGGCCCGTCATGGTCGACGATCGCCGGCATTCGGTTATTCGGCGAGATCTCCAGGAAATCGGGCTTGAACTGATCGCCCTTGCCGATGTTCACGGGGATGAGGTTGTAGGGGAGCCCGCACTCCTCGAGCATGATGGCGATTTTCCAGCCATTGGGGGTCGGCCAGTAATAGAGATCGATCGGCTTTGACGAACGTGCGGACATGTCAGCTTTCCTGTCGCGATTGGCGTCGAGGTCTGATGTAGGCCGCTCGGCAGGCCGTCGGAAGGGTCGCAGACCTGCTCCGCAAGCAGGTTGGTCATGCCTGGGGAATGGGGAGCCGCGCGCGATCAGGCCGGGCGGCTTTGCGGCAATCAGACCAGCTTCTTGAAGCCTTCATGGCTCTGGTCGAAACCAAGCTTGCGATAGAAGCGATGGGCGTCGGTCCGAGCCTTGTGCGAGGTCAGTTCGACCAGCTCCGCTCCCTTCTCCTTTGCGAAGGCGAGCCCGTGGGCGATCATCAGCGCGCCGATCCCCATTCCCCGCGTTTCCGGCGCCACGTGGATGCTCTCGAATTTCGCGCGCTTGCGTCCGCGCGCCACAAAACCTGGAATGAGCGTGATCTGGAAGGTACCGACGACATCTCCGGCGCGCTCGGCGACGAAGAGCGTGTTGTCCGGGCTCGCCAGAACCTCGTCGAAGGCCCGCTCATAGGCCGGGTGCGCGGCTTCAGCTGCAGCATCCTGTGCCGTTGGCGTCTGCGTCGCGGAGCCGAGCATGATCAGGCTGACGACGCGCTGCACATCCTCGCGCCGAGCCTGGCGAATGGAAATTTCGGACGGATCGATCTTGCTTTTGCTCATGGCCAGCCTCCGAACCGCAGGGCAGTCCTGCGGTTCGCGCGGTGTTAGAGTATTTTCGAGCGAAGTGGACACCGGTTCGCGTGAAGAAAATGCGATAAAACAAAGAGCTAGAGCATTTCCGCGATTCGGAGAAACACGGAAAATGCTCTCGCAAAGCCCATTCCGAAACGGAGCTCGGGAGGCCAGCCCGTGGCGGCACGCTTGCTGCGCAGCCGGCGGCGGTCATTCGGCAAACAGGCGCTTTGCCATCAGCAAGGTATTGGGCGTGTCGTCGCGGCCGTCGAAGCGGGCCGAGCGTTGCAGGAAGAAGCCCATCCGCTCATAGAACGCGATCGCGGGCTCGTTCTGCAGCTCAACCTCCAGCCGCGCCACCGGTGCCAGTGGAAAATGGGCGAGCGTCACCTGCAGCAAGGTGCGACCGATCCCGACGCCCTGATAGGCCGGCAGGACATAGAGCCGCGTCAGCAGCGCCGCCCGGTCGCGCTCGCGGCGGGCGGACGAGGTGGCAACGACGTCGTCATCGACCAGCGCAACGAGGAAGGCCTCGCCGTCGCGATCGAGCTGGGCGCTGAGGTTTTCCAGCGAATGCCAGGCATTGGTGATCTCGGCGACGCGCCGCCAGCCATAGATGCCGTCATAGGTGGCGTGCCAGGTCTCGACCAACAGCGAGCGGACGGCCGGGAGATCGGCCGCAACCGCGTCGCGGATGATGAGCCTGTCTGGCGTCACTCGATACCCAGCTTCTTCCTCAGGATCTCGTTCAGCGCCTGGGGATTGGCCTTTCCACCCGACGCCTTCATGGCCTGGCCGACGAACCAGCCGAGCATGGTCGGCTTCAGCTTGACCTGTTCGACCTTGTCCGGATTGCCGGCGATGATCTCGTCGACCGCCTTCTCGATCGCGCCGGTGTCGGTCACCTGCTTCATGCCGCGTGTCTCGACGATCTCGCGCGGGTCGCCACCCTCCGACCATAGGATCTCGAACAGATCCTTGGCGATCTTGCCCGAGATGACGCTCTCGCCCAGCAGATCGACGAGGCCACCGAGCTGGGCGGCCGAGACCGGCGAGGCGGTCACATCCTTGCCTTCCTTGTTCAGCCGGCCGAACAACTCGTTGATCACCCAGTTCGCGGCGGCCTTGCCGTCACGGCCCTTGGCGACGGCCTCGAAATAATCGGCCTGCTCGCGCTCGGCGACAAGCACGGAGGCATCATAGGGCGTCAGCCCGTATTCGGCGATGAAGCGCGCCTTCTTGGCGTCGGGCAGTTCCGGCAGGGCGGCCTTCAGGTCCTCGACGAAGACATCGTCGAATTCGAGCGGCAGCAGGTCCGGGTCCGGGAAATAGCGATAGTCATGCGCCTCCTCCTTGGAGCGCATCGAGCGGGTCTCGCCCTTGCCGGGATCGTAGAGCCGCGTTTCCTGGTCGATCTTGCCGCCATCCTCGAGGATGGCGACCTGGCGGCGTGCCTCGACATCGACCGCCTGGCCGATGAAGCGGATCGAATTGACGTTCTTGATCTCGCAGCGCGTGCCCAGGGGTTCGCCGGGGCGGCGCACCGAGACATTGACGTCGGCGCGCAGGTTGCCCTTCTCCATGTCGCCATCGCAGGTTCCGAGATAGCGCAGGATCGTGCGCAGCTTGGTGACATAGGCCTTGGCCTCGTCGGCCGAGCGCAGATCGGGGCGCGAGACGATCTCCATCAGGGCGACGCCGGAACGATTGAGATCGACGAAGCTCATCGTCGGATGCTGGTCGTGGATCGACTTGCCGGCATCCTGCTCCAGATGGAGCCGCTCGATGCCGACGCTGATCTGCTCGGTCGGCGAGAGATCGACGACGATCTCACCTTCGCCGACGATCGGGCTCTTGTACTGGCTGATCTGGTAGCCCTGCGGCAGGTCAGGATAAAAATAGTTCTTGCGGTCGAACACGGACCGGTTGTTGATGCGCGCGTTCAACCCTAGGCCGGTACGAACCGCCTGACGCACGCATTCGGCATTGATCACCGGCAGCATGCCGGGCATGGCCGCGTCGACCAGGCTGACATGCTCGTTCGGCTCGCCCCCGAAGGCGGTGGAGGCGCCTGAGAAGAGTTTCGCGTTGGAGGTGACCTGGGCATGGATCTCCATGCCGACGATGATTTCCCAATCGCCGGTTGCACCCTTGATCAGCTTCTTCGGGTCGGCAGGGCGGGCATGCGCGTTCATATCGGTCTTCCAACTCTGGTCAGGTCGCGTCTTCGGTAGAACCTTGGCGCCCGGGCGGCAAGCGTCTGTTGCCATCCTGTCACCCCCTGGCCGGAATGTTGCTAATCTGTCGTCATTCGCCTCCCTGTCGAGTGACGGAACTTGACAATCGTCACAACGCGACCTTTCTTGCGCGCGGCCCGGAAACCGAGAATGGTTGCGCCGGCCCCGCTATCCGGAGTTCTTCATGCAAATCCGCCGCTCAACGGGTCGGACTCTTGCCACCTTCGCGGTGCTGCTCGCCACGTCCGCCGCCACGGCCCTCGCCCAGGGCGCCCCGCCGGCTCCGCCGGTCCAGACTGCAACGCCTCTCGCCCAGCGCGTCACCAATTGGGACGAGTACACAGGCCGCTTCGAAGCGCGCGAGCAGGTCGAAGTCAGGGCTCGCGTCTCCGGCTTCCTCGACAGCATCCATTTCCGCGACGGCGATCGGGTCAACAAGGGCGATATGCTCTTCACCATCGACCAGCGCCCGTATCAGCTTGCCGTCGATGCGGCACGCGCGGAAGTCGCGCGGGCCAAGGCCCAGGTCGAGCTCGCCCAGAATGAGGTCGAGCGCGCCGAGGCCCTGACGCAGAACCGTACGATCACGGTCCGCGACATCGACCAGCGCCGCGCCAATCTGAACGGCGCGGTCGCCTCCCAGCAGGCGGCCGAGGCCAATCTCAAGACGGCCGAGCTCAATCTGGAGTGGACGCAGGTTCGCGCCCCCCTGTCCGGCCGGATCTCCAACAAGCGCGTCGATGCAGGCAACCTCGTCGCGGGCGGCCAGTCGGGCGCGACGCTGCTGACGACGATCGTGGCCACCGATCCGATCAATTTCGTGTTCGACACGTCGGAAGCCGATTATCTCCGCTACTCGCGGCTCGCCGGCGAACAGCGCGGCCTCACGAACCGTGAAAGCGCTCCGACCGCACAGGTCAGGCTCGCGGACGAAACGAGCTGGAAGCGCCAGGGCAAGATCGACTTCGTCGACAATGCCTTCAATGCCCGCTCAGGCACGATCCGCAGCCGTGCCGTGTTCGAGAACAAGGACCAGTTCCTGACGCCCGGCACCTTTGGACGCGTGCGCGTCTATGCCGGTCAGGTCGAAGCATTGCTCGTTCCCGATGCGGTCATCGTCTCGGACCAGGCCAGCAAGATCGTGCTGACGGTCGGAGCCGACAACAAGGTCGTGCCCAAGCCGGTGGTGCTCGGTCAGATCACGGACGGGTTGCGCGTGATCACCAAGGGACTGGAAAGGGACGACAAGGTCATCATCAACGGGCTCGCCAGCCCGATGGTGCGGCCCGGCGTCACCGTCACACCGCAGGCCGGCGAGATCAAGGTCGCCGCGACCAACTGACGGCTCACGTCGCCATCACCGGATGCGGACGGCATCGCCCGTCCGCCCTGCCCTCCCGGCCAGGATCCCAGCATGTTTCGCTTTGCGCATTTCTTCATCGACCGGCCGATCTTCGCGACCGTTCTCTCGATCCTGCTGACGATCGCCGGCGCCATCGCGCAGCGTGGCCTGCCGATCGCGGAATATCCCGAGATCGCGCCACCGACCGTCACGATCACCGCGACCTATCCGGGCGCATCGGCCGAGGTCGTCGCCTCGACCGTCGCCGCGCCGATCGAGCAGGAGGTCAACGGCGTCGACGACATGCTCTATATTTCGTCGCAGTCGACCGGCGACGGGCGCGTCACGATCAGCGTCGTCTTCAAGGCCGGCACCGATGTCGACCAGGCTCAGGTGCTGGTGCAGAACCGGGTCTCGGCAGCCGAGCCGCGCCTGCCGCAGGATGTGCGTACGCTCGGCCTGCAGGTCCGCAAGGCCTCGCCCGACTTCCTGATGGTCATTCACATGCTGTCGCCCGACGGCTCGCGCGACCAGCAATACGTCTCGAATTACACGACGCTCAACGTGAAGGACGTGCTGACGCGCGTCGAGGGTGTCGGCGACGTCCAGGTCTTCGGCGCGCGCGACTACTCCATGCGAGTCTGGCTCGATCCCGCCAAGGTCGCGGCGCGCAACCTGACTGCCGGCGATGTCATCGCCGCGATCCGCGCCGCCAACATCCAGGTCGCGGCGGGCGCGATCAACCAGCCGCCGGCGAAATCGGACGGCGCCTTCCAGCTTTCGGTCAACACGCAGGGGCGCCTCACCAGCGTCGACGAGTTCTACAATATCGTCGTCCGTTCGGACGCGGATGGCGGTACGATCCGCGTCCGCGACGTCGCCCGCGTCGAGCTCGGCGCGCAGGATTACCTGTCGAACTCCTATCTCGACAACAAGGAAGCCGTCGCGATCGGCGTATTCCAGCGTCCGGGCTCGAACGCGCTGGCGGCCTCCGAAGCGCTCATCAAGACGATGGACGGACTGTCGAAGAACTTCCCGGCCGGGGTCGAGTACAAGATCGTCTACAACCCGACGGAGTTCATCGGAGAATCCGTCTCCGCCGTGGTGACGACGCTGCTCGAAGCGATCGTGCTCGTCGTTTTCGTCGTGATCCTGTTCCTGCAGACCTGGCGCGCGGCGATCATTCCGATCATCGCGATCCCGGTCTCGCTGGTCGGCACCTTCCTGGTGATGAGCGCGGTCGGCATCTCCTTCAACACGATCTCGCTGCTGGCGCTGGTGCTGGCGATCGGTATCGTCGTCGACGATGCGATCGTCGTGGTCGAGAATGTCGAGCGCTATCTGGCGCAAGGCATGAGCGCCAAGGAAGCAGCGCACAAGACCATGGACGAGGTCGGTGGCGCGCTGCTCGCGATCGCGCTCGTGCTTTGCGCCGTGTTCATCCCGACCGCCTTCATCACCGGCCTGCAGGGCACGTTCTACCAGCAGTTCGCAGTGACGATCGCAGCCTCCACGGCGATCTCGTGCTTCGTTTCGCTGACCCTGTCGCCGGCACTGTCGGCGATCCTGCTGAAGCCGCACAACCACGAGGAGCCGAAGGGCTTCCTTGCCGCGATCGGTGCGCCGCTCCGCTGGTTCTTCAAGTACTTCAACAAGGCATTCGACTGGCTCTCGCGCGGCTACGGCGCTGCGACCTCGCGCCTGATCCGCTTCGGCGTCATCATGCTGCTGGTCTATGCCGCCCTGATTGCGGTTGCCGGCCAGCGCCTCGCTGCCATTCCGACGGGCCTGGTGCCACAGCTCGACCGCGGTTACTTCATCGCCGTCGTGCAACTGCCTCCGGGCTCGGCGCTGCCGCGAACCGACGAGGTCATCCGCAAGGCGACCGACATGCTGCTGTCGCGGCCGGGCGTCGCCCATATCGTCGCCTTCGCCGGCCTTGACGGCGCAACCTTCACGCTGGCGCCCAACGCCGGTGTCGCCTTCGTCACGCTCAGCGACTTCAGGGAACGGGCCAAGGCCGGCCTCACGACCCAGGGCATCCTCAACGATCTGCGCGCCCAACTGGGCCAGATCGGCGAAGCCTTCGCCCTGGTGATCGAGCCTCCGGCCGTTCCCGGAATCGGCAGCGGCGGTGGTCTCAAGGGCTATGTCCAGGATCGTGGCGGGCGCGGCCTGCCGGCGCTCGAAGGCGCCACCTGGGCCGTGGCCGGAACCGCAGGCAAGGCTCCGGGCATCCAGCAGCCGTTCACGCTGTTCTCGACCAGGACGCCGCAGATCTACGCCGATATCGACCGAACCAAGGCCGAAATGCTCGGCGTGCCCGTGACCCGGGTGTTCGAGACCCTGTCGGTCTATATGGGATCGGCCTATGTCAACGATTTCAATATTCTGGGCCGCACCTTCCGGGTGACGGCGCAGGCCGACAATCCCTACCGGCTCGACATCCGCGACGTCGCCGCGTTGAAGACGCGCAATGTCGACGGCGAGATGGTGCCGATCGGCTCGGTCGCGACCTTCTCCGACACGACCGGCGCCTATCGCGTGCCACGCTACAACCTCTATCCGGCGGCCGAGGTCCAGCTTTCGATGGCGCGCGGCTTCTCGACCGGCCAGGGCATCGCGGAGGTGGAGAAGATCGCGCAGCAGGTGCTGCCGGCCGGATTCGGTTTCGAATGGACCGAGATCGCATTGCAGGAGAAACTCGCCGGCAACACCGCGATCATCGCCTTCGGCCTCGCCGTCGTCTTCGTCTTCCTGCTGCTCGCGGCCCTGTACGAGAGCTGGACCTTGCCGCTCGCGGTCATCCTGATCGTGCCGATGTGTATTCTCGCGGCGATGGTCGGCGTCGGCTACAAGGACTTCGATCGCAATGTGCTCGTCGATATCGGTCTCGTCGTGCTCGTCGGCCTTGCTGCGAAGAACGCGATCCTGATCGTCGAATTCGCCAAGCAGGCCGAGGACGAGGGCATGAGCCGGCGCGAGGCTGCCATTGCGGCGGCGCGAACCCGGTTGCGGCCGATCCTGATGACGTCGCTCGCCTTCATCCTCGGCGTGCTTCCCCTGACGATCTCTGTCGGTGCCGGCGCCGAGATGCGGCAGGTTCTCGGCGTCGCGGTGTTCTCCGGCATGATCGGCGTGACGCTGTTCGGCCTGCTGTTCACCCCGGTGTTCTATGTGGTGGTGCGCTGGCTCGCGAGCGTGCTGTCGCGCAAGAAGAAGGACGATCCCGCCGCCGGCAAGGACGCCCATCCAGCTGCGCATTAAGCGCCGGTTTAACGAAGAACGCCCGCCTTACCCCATCCGGTAGGGCGGGCTTTTTCATGCGAACTTCCGTGCCAGGATACGGCATGCGAAGGCGGAGACGGCGGCAATGGCAGCCGCGATCAGGTTCGCGAGGGGCTGCGCGCCGGCATCGCCCCTCACCTGCTGCACGATGATCAGGAGAAGCAGGAGCGCGCCGACGAAGGCCAGTGCCCCTTGCAGGAAAGTGAGACAGGCCCAGGCGATGGCGCGGCTGAAGATCATTCCGCAAGCCTAGCCCCAAAGCACGGCCCAGCGGAAATCAGCCCGCGCCTGCCGGACAAACCGCAAGGTGATGCAGAGCCAGAAACGACCCGGAAACTCAGAAGATCCACGTGACGAACCCGGGCCCCTGCCTGGAGGTGCCCGGAATTGGTGTGGTCAGGCGCTTACGCCCACCACTTCTCGCCAACCGTGAAGCGGCCAGCCGCGTCCTCGATGACCTGGCCGAGCGAGAACAGCGTCTCCTCGTCGAAGGGGCGGCCGATCAGCTGCAGGCCAAGCGGCAGGCCCTGGGCATCCTGTCCCGCGGGAACTGCGATACCCGGCAGGCCGGCCATGTTCACGGTGACCGTGAAGACGTCGTTGAGATACATCTCGACCGGGTCGGAGGAGCCCTTCTCGCCGATGCCAAAGGCCGCCGACGGCGTCGCCGGCGTCAGCACCGCGTCGATGCCGTCGGCATAGGCCAACTCGAAATCGCGCTTGATCAGCGTGCGAACCTTCTGGGCCCTGAGGTAATAGGCGTCGTAATAGCCGGCCGAGAGCACATAGGTGCCGATCATGATGCGGCGCTTGACCTCGGCGCCAAAACCTTCGGCGCGGGTCTTCTCATACATCTCGACGATGTCGCGGCCCGGTACGCGCAGGCCGTAGCGCACGCCGTCATAGCGGGCGAGGTTGGAGGAGGCCTCCGCCGGCGCGACGATATAATAGGCGGGCAGAGCATATTTCGTATGGGGTAGCGAGATATTGACGATCTCCGCACCGGCCGCCTTCAACCAGGCGATGCCCTGCTGCCAGAGGGCCTCGATCTCGGGCGACATGCCGTCGAGCCGGTATTCCTTGGGAATGCCGATCTTCATGCCCTTCACCGAGCGGCCGACAGCCGCCTCGTAATCCGGCACGGCGAGGTTCGCGGAGGTCGTGTCCTTGGCGTCGTAACCGGCCATCGAGCGCAGCATCACGGCGCTGTCACGCACCGTCTTGCCGATCGGGCCGGCCTGGTCGAGCGAGGAGGCGAAGGCGACTGTGCCCCAGCGCGAGCACCGGCCATAGGTCGGCTTGATGCCGACCGTACCGGTGAAGGCGGCCGGCTGGCGGATCGAGCCGCCGGTATCGGTCGCAGTGGCGGCCAGGCAGAGATCGGCGGCGACGGCAGCGGCCGAACCGCCGGACGAACCACCCGGAACCAGATGGTTGCCCTCGATCGCGCCGGAGCCCCCTGCCCCGACATTCGAGCCGCTGCGGCGCCAGGGATTGACGACATTGCCGAAGGCGCTGGTCTCGTTCGACGAGCCCATGGCGAATTCGTCATTGTTGAGCTTGCCGAGCATCACCGCGCCATCGCGCCAGAGCTGGCTCGTGACGGTCGATTCATAAGCCGGCACGAATTCGCCGAGGATCTTCGAGCAGGCGGTGGTGCGCACGCCCTCGGTGGCGAAGAGATCCTTGATGCCGAGCGGCAGTCCTTCCAGCGGGCCGCCCTCGCCCTTCGCCAGCCTGGCATCGGAAGTCGCGGCCTGCTTCAGCGCGTGCTCCGGCGTCTCCAGCACGAAGGCGTTGAGCGCACGGGCCTTCTCGATGGCAGCGATATGCGCCTTGGCGAGATCGGTCGCGGAAAAGGTCTTTGCCTTGAGGCCGTCGCGGGCCTCGGTCAGCGTCAGGCGGGTCAGGTCGGTCACGTCAGTGGTTTCCGGCAAATTGAACTGGGAGGAGCCCGCGGAGCGCGCCTGGCGCATCTCGGGCGGTAGAAAGGGCGGCTCAGCGCCTATTCGACCACCTTCGGCACCATGAAGAAATTGTCCTCGGAGACCGGCGCATTGGCGACGATCCGATCGGCGATCTCACCATCCGTAACGACATCCTGGCGCTGCGTCATCGCCATCGGCGTCACCGATGTCATCGGCTCGACGCCGGTGACATCGACTTCGTTCAACTGCTCGACGAAGCCGAGGATGGCGTTGAGCTCGCCTTGCAGCTTGGGCAGATCGGCCTCGGGCACGGCAATGCGCGCCAGATGCGCGACGCGCTTCACGGTGGCGAGATCGACCGACATGGCAGGCTCCTGAAACTTTGGCTGAACAAGCCGAAACTGATTTGCCCGCGCTATAGCGCGTCGGCGGCAAAAGGATAAGTCAATACTGACGGATCATCGCGATCCCGACCGCGCCGGGATCTATCGTCAAGGACCTAAGCTCGGGGTCGATCCCGGAGCGACCCGGCTTCGCCGCTTGTCCGGGATGACGGGCGCCGTGTCAGAGCTCGATCGCCTCGCCCTTCTTCGGCACGACAGCCCGCACATCACTGTCCTTCAGCGCCGCGACGAATTCGTCGGCATTCTGGGCGATGATCGGGAAGGAGCCGTAATGACAGGGAATTGCCGCCTTCGGCTTGACGAACCGGGTCATGGCCAGCGCAGCGGTCTTCGCGCCCATGGTGAAGCGATCGCCGATCGGACAGATGCAGATGTCGACGGCATGCAGTTCGCTGATCAGCGCCATGCCCGGGAAGATGTCGGTGTCGCCCATATGCCAGAGTGTATTCTCGCCCGGCGCCTTGATGACCACGCCATTAGCGCTGCCGAGCGGAAAACCCACCCCGGCCTCGACCAGCCCGGCCGAGTGATCGGCCCTGACCAGTGTCGTCTGGAATGAGCCGAGATCGACCGTGCCGCCGGTATTCATCGGCTCGAACTTCTTCAGGCCCTTCGAGGCGAGATACATGCACAGGTCAAAATTGGTGACGACGGTCGCGTGATTGGCCTCGGCGATGGCAAGCGCGTCGCCGATATGATCGCCATGGCCATGGGTGATCACGATATGGCTGACGCCCTTCGACGCCTCATTGGCATTGCCCTCGAAGGCCGGGTTGCCGGTGAAGAACGGGTCGATCAACAACGATGCGCCGGGGAGATCGAGGCGGAAGGCCGAATGGCCGAACCAGGTGAGCTTCATGGCGGAACCCCTTAGGCTGACGGGCGAGACAGCCTATCTAGGCCGGCAACGTGCGCCGTCCAAGTCGACTTTGCATCGAGCGACGTGCACGCTGCCACGCCTGGACCAAATGGAACCCTCGCCATGACCGACGCCGCAACCCTTTCCCGCCGTATCGCACAGGGCCGTGGCGACGAGCCCGCGGATCTCGTCATTCGGGGCGCCAGGCTGTTCGACCTCGTCACCGGCGCCCTGGTCGAGACCGATATCGCGCTCTGCGGCGAAACAATCGTCGGCACCTATGGTCGCTATGAGGGCATCGAGAGTTTCGATGCCGGGGGACTGATCGCCGTTCCCGGCTTCATCGACACGCATCTCCATGTCGAATCGTCACTGGTGACGCCGTTCGAGTTCGAGCGCTGCGTGCTGCCGCACGGGGTCACGACCGCGATCTGCGACCCCCACGAGATCGCCAATGTCCTTGGCGTCGAGGGCATCAGCTATTTCCTGCGCTGCGCCGAGGCGATGCGCATGGACCTGCGCGTGCAGCTCTCGAGCTGCGTGCCGGCGACCCATCTGGAAACGGCAGGGGCTCGGCTGGAAGCGGGTGACCTGACGCCGCTGATGGACCATCCCAAGGTGATCGGGCTTGCGGAGTTCATGAACTTCCCGGGCGTACTCCACCGCGATCCCGCTTGCCTCGCCAAGCTCGAGGCTTTCTCGCACCGGCATATCGATGGCCACGCCCCGCTGGTCCGCGGAATGGACCTGAACGGCTACCTCTCGGCCGGAATCCGCACCGACCATGAAACGACCACAGCCGAGGAGGCGCGCGAGAAGCTTGCCAAGGGCATGGCGATCCTGATCCGCGAGGGCTCGGTGTCGAAGGACCTGCATGCGCTGATCCCGCTGATCACGCGCGATGCCTCCCCCTTCCTCACCTTCTGCACTGACGATCGCAATCCACTCGACATCGCCGAGGAAGGCCATCTCGATTACATGATCCGCACCGCGATTACCGCCGGAGCGGATGTGCTCGCGACCTATCGCGTTGCGACGCTCTCGGCTGCGCGGAATTTCGGTCTGTTCGATCGCGGCTTCATCGGCCCCGGCAAGCGGGCCGACATCGTGCTCGTGGATGATCTCGCGACCTGCCGGGCGAAGTCCGTCTTCGCGGGAGGCCGGCTTGTCGACGGTACGCTCTTCGCGGATCGCAAGCCCGTTGCTCCGGTCGGCCTCGGCAGCGTCCGGTGCCGCACGCTGGAGCCGGGAGATTTCAAGGTTGCGGCCCGTTCCGGCGGCACCCCCATCATCGGTGTCGTGCCAGGCCGTATCATCACCGAGCGGCTGGCGATGTCCCTGCCCGCCAGGGATGGCGAAGCCCTGCCCGACCTCGCTCAGGACGCCGTCAAGGTCACGGTGATCGAACGGCACGGCAAGACGAACGGCATCGCAACCGGCTTCGTCCACGGCTTTGGCATGAAACACGGCGCCATCGCCTCCTCGGTCGGCCATGACAGCCATAATCTCTGCGTTGTCGGCGTCGACGAAGCCTCGATGGCGGCGGCCGCCAACCGGCTGATCGAGATCGGGGGCGGGTTCGCCGTCGCGGATGGCGGCGCGGTCAAGGCGGAGTTGGCGCTGCCGGTCGCGGGGCTGATGAGCGACCAGCCTTTCGAGGTCGTGCGGCACGGGCTGGAGGGCTTGCGAGCGGAAGCGAAGGCACTCGGCGTCGTGCTGGCCGAGCCATTCCTGCAGGTCGCCTTCCTGACACTGCCGGTGATCCCGCACCTCAAGATCACCGACAAGGGGCTGGTCGATGTCGACCGGTTCGACTTCGTCTGAGATCCGGCTCTAAAGGAGCGGCCCGAAAAGTGGATTGCGGTTTTCGGGGCAAAGCCGATGCAAATACAGAAAGTCAGATCATCGGACCGGATACGATATCCGGTCCGATTAACCTTGGCGCTCGGCCCGGGGAAAGCGCGCCCCAAACGCGCCTTCCCGCTCCGGCGGAAGCCGCACGGTCAAGGCGAGAGCGCCGTCCTCCGCATCTTCGCGGCTGAGGACCTCGCCATTGGTATGCAGCCAGGCAAGCGACTTGCCGTCGCCGGGTTCGAGCGTGAGCCGGTAGACCGGCCGGCTGCGCGCGATGCGGGTCTCGATCGCGTCGGTGAGACGATCGACCCCTTCGCCGGTCAGGGCTGACACCAGGACTGGGCGCGACGCAGCCGGCCTGAGTTCTGCCAGCGCAAGCTGCCGGTCGTGCTCAGCTCCGATAAGCAGGTCAGCCTTGTTCCAGACCTCGACGACGCGCTGTCCGTCATCCGGATCGATGCCCAGATCCCTCAGGATGGCCTGCACATCGGCAGCCTGCGCCTGCGTGTCGTCATGAGCGAGGTCACGCACATGCAGCAGCACATCGGCCTCGATCGCATCCTCGAGTGTGGCGCGGAAGGCCGCGATGAGCTGGGTCGGCAGATCCGAAATGAAACCGACGGTGTCAGAGAGCATGATGCGGGCGCCATGCGGCAGCTTGATCGCGCGCGCCGTCGGGTCGAGCGTCGCAAACAGCATGTCCTGGGCCAGGACGTCGGCCGAGGTCAATCGATTGAACAGCGTCGACTTTCCAGCATTGGTGTAACCAACCAGCGCAACAACCGGATAAGGCACCCGTTTCCGGCTAGCGCGATGCAGCGAGCGAGTGCGCTTCACCGTATCGAGATCGCGCTCGATCTTGGTCATTCGCTCCTGGATGACGCGCCGGTCGGCCTCGATTTGCGTCTCGCCGGGGCCTCCAAGAAAGCCGAAGCCGCCGCGCTGGCGTTCCAGGTGGGTCCAGGACCGTACCAGACGGCTCTTCTGGTAGTTGAGATGGGCAAGCTCGACCTGCAGCGCACCTTCCTTGGTGCGGGCTCGCCGACCGAAGATCTCAAGGATCAGGCCGGTTCGGTCGATGACCTTGCAGCCCCAGGCCTTTTCAAGGTTGCGCTGCTGCACCGGCGACAGTGCACAATCCATCACGACGAGGCCGATCTCCTCATTGGTGATGCGCTCGGCGATCTCTTCGACCTTGCCCTTGCCGAGATAGGTCGCCGGTCTCAGCGCCGTCAGCAGCGCAGAGATCGGTTCCACCACGGAAAGATCGATCGCCGCTGCCAGCCCCACCGCCTCGTCGAGGCGCGCGGCGAAGGAGCGTTGATTCGCATCCGCCGCCGCGCCGCGGCGCTGGAGGTAAGGGCCGATGACGAAGGCACGGGTGTTGGCCGCGATGTCGCGCTCGATCTCGTCGAGCGGCTTCACCCCGGCCGGTACATCGTCCGTGCCCGAGCGTCCTGCCACGGTCTCAGGCCTTCTCCGTTTCCTCGGGTTCGAAGAGCTGGACCGGATGGCCGGGCATAATCGTCGAGATGGCATGCTTGTAGACGAGCTGCGAATGTCCGTCGCGACGGAGCAGCACGCAGAAATTGTCGAACCAGGTGACGACGCCCTGCAGCTTCACGCCGTTGACGAGGAAAATCGTCAGCGGAATTTTCTGCTTGCGGACGTGGTTGAGGAAGGTGTCCTGAAGGTTTTGAGCCCGCTCTGCGGCCATGTTCAGCCCCTGTTGTTGGGATCGCGCTTCGGGTTGCGTTGGCGATCCAATTCGTTCCGTTCAGCGTCCGGCCGAGCGCCGGGGCATTTCGAAACACCGATAGGTCATTAGACCGCGGGCCCATGCTGCAATGCAAGTGGCTCAAGGGGCGCGCGTGGCAGAAAGTCCTGCGTTCGACGCAGGCGCACATGCAGATCGCGCCTGCCTCTCCGTCAGCCGACCCCGAGCGACTTCAGCTTGCGGTGCAAGGCCGATCGCTCCATGCCGATGAATTCGGCCGTGCGTGAGATATTCCCGGAGAAGCGAGCAATCTGGGCGATCAGATACTCGCGCTCGAAAATCTCGCGCGCATCACGCAGCGGCAGGCTCATCAAGCGCTCACCGCCCGACCCCGACGGCGTCGTCGGCACCATGGCGCCCACCTCGGCGGGCAGCATCTCGATGGTGATATCGGCGCTCGGATCCCCCTTGGTCAGGATCATCAGCCGTTCGACATTGTTGCGCAGCTCGCGGACATTGCCAGGCCATTCATGCGACTGCAGGACCGCCATGGCGTCACCGCCGATTCTGCGCTTCGGCAAGCCGGTTGCGACCGAAATCTGGTCCATGAAGAACTCGATCAGCTCAGGCACGTCCTCGCGACGCTCGGAGAGTGCCGGCACGCGTACCGGCACCACGCTCAGCCGGTGATAGAGGTCCTCGCGGAAACGCCCGTCGGCAATCAACTGGGCGAGATCGCGGCTGGTCGAAGAAATGATGCGGACGTCGACATGGACGCGCGTCGCGCCGCCGACGCGCTGGAAATTCTGATCGACGAGAACACGCAGGATGCGGTTCTGCGTCTCTCGCGGCATGTCGCCGATTTCGTCGATATAGAGCGAACCGCCATGCGCCTCTTCGAGTGCACCGACCCGGCGGGAACGTCCCTCTCCGCCCTCGACGCCAAAAAGCTCCTCCTCCATCGTTTCCGGCGTGATCGTCGCTGCATTGATGACGATGAACGGACCGGACGACCGGCTGGAGGCCTCATGCAGGGTCCGGGCGGCCAGTTCCTTTCCGCATCCCGGCTCGCCGGTGATCAGCACGCGCGCATTGGTTGGCCCAACGCGATCGATGGTCTGCCGCAACTGATTGACAACGGTCGACTTGCCGACGATCCGGCTCGCCTGCACCGAGCGTGTCTTCAGTTCGCGCACCTCGCGTCGCAGCCGCGACGCTTCGAGCGCACGTTCGGCGACCAGGATCAACCGGTCGGCCTTGAACGGCTTCTCGATGAAGTCATAGGCGCCGCTCTTGATGGCGGAGACGGCCGTCTCGATGTTGCCGTGACCGGAGATCATCACCACCGCAAGGTCCGGGTGGCTTTCCTTGATCAGGTCGAGCACCTGCAAGCCGTCGAGCCGGCTGCCCTGCAGCCAGATATCGAGAAAGACCAGGTTCGGCCGGCGGGCGGCGATGGCCGCCAGAGCCTCGTCTGCTGATCCAGCCTTGCGCGTGCGGTAGCCCTCGTCCTCGAGCAGGCCGGAAACCAGTTCCCGGATGTCGACTTCGTCGTCTACGACCAGAATGTCAGCGCTCATTCCTGAGTTCCGTTCTGCTTGTTCATGGCGATTTCGGCGGGCTTGCCACCGGCTTCGGCATCATCGGGTTGCTCTTCCGGCCCGGTCTCGGGGAACCAGAGCCTGACGCGCGCACCGCGTCCGCCTTCATGGACATCAGGCCGGTCGAGCAGTTCGATGCCCCCGCCATGGTCCTCGAGGATCTTGCCGACGATCGCGAGGCCGAGCCCGGTGCCGCCCTCGCGTGTCGTCATATAGGGTTCGAGCAGCTTCTGGCGCTGATCGATCGGCAGGCCTTTGCCGTTATCGACGACGTCGATGATGATCAAGCCATCCTCGCGGCGCTGGAAGGCGACATCGATCCGGCCGGGGCCGCGCTGCTCCATCGGCAAGGCTTCGATCGCTTCGGTGGCGTTCTTGATGACATTTGTCAGGGCCTGCGACATCAATCGGCGGTCGAACTGCGCCAGGACCGGTTCCGCAGGCAGGTCCTCCGACAGGGTCAGCTCCGGATTGCCGACACGCATCAGGAAGACGATCTGACGCACCGTCTCGACGATGTCCTCGCGCTCCAGCGAGGGCTTCGGCATGCGCGCAAAGGACGAGAACTCGTCGACCATACGCCGGATATCCTCGACCTGGCGCACGATCGTCGCCGTGCACTGCTCGAAGATCTCCTTGTCGTCGACGATCACGCGCCCGAATTTGCGCCGGATCCGCTCGGCAGAAAGCTGGATCGGCGTCAGCGGATTCTTGATTTCATGCGCAATGCGCCGTGCGACGTCGGCCCATGCCGCGGTGCGCTGCGCCGAGACCAGATCGGTGATGTCGTCAAGCGTCACGACAAGGCCTGCGCCAGCCCCCTCGCCTTCGCGCACGGCGCGGACATTGACCATCCGATCGCGGCCGGCGCGCGTGATCGCAATCTGGCCGGAGCTTTGCCTCTGCCGGTTATGCAACGCTTCGGCAACGAAACCTGCGATTTCGGGGGCGACTTGACCGATCGGCTCGCCCAGCAGACGCCCGCCGGCGCCAAGCAGGATCTCCGCCGAGCGGTTCATGATGGTGATGTGACCGTCGGCGTCGAGGCCAAGCACGCCAGACGACACACCCGACAGGACCGTTTCGGTGAAACGCCGCCGTCGGTCGATGACTTCGCTCGCCGTGACCAGCCCATCGCGCTGCCGGCGCAGCTCCGCCGTCATCTTGTTGAAGGTTTCGCCGAGATGGGCGAGATCGCCCTCCGATCGTCGTATCGGGACCTGGACATAGAAGTTGCCGCTTGAGACCTGGTCGGTCGCATGGATCATGCGCCGGATCGGCGCCACCAGCCCATTGGCGAAGCTGAGTCCGATCCAGATCGCCGAGAGCAGCAGGATGACGGCGATCAGGGCATACATGGAGGCAAAGGCGATCTGCACGCCTTTCCGGCGTGCGTCGATCGAGAGATACTCGACGGCGGCACCACGGGCGACGGCCGGAAACTCTACGGCGAGCGGGTTCACCTCGCGAGCGACATAGAGGAAGGCGTTGTCATAGGTCGGCAGCTTGACGAGTGCGCCGAAGATGCGCCCCGTCGCGGGCAGCACGCAGATCGGCTCGGGCGAGGATTGCGCATCCTCGAATGCGGCCCCATCAGGCTTCGGCGCATCGCGCAGGACATCGATATTGGCCCTGACGAGGACAGTATCTGGCGGGCGCATGATCGTGGCGACCGGGACGCCGAGCGCCGTTGCGCGGGCTGTGAGGAAGTTCTCGAACCATTTGCGGTCGGCGTCGAAGGCCGGTTTTGCCCGGGCCAGATCGTCGGCCAGCACACGGATTTCGCGGCCGAGCGACTGGCACTGGCCTGCCGCATAGGCGTCCGCGACCTCGACCGATTTGAAGATGGCATCGCGCATCCGATCCGAGAACCAGGGCTCGAGGCCGCGCTCGATGGTGACGGTCGCGATCACCGCCACGAGAACTGCGGGCAAGGCGGCGATGATGCTGAACAGGCCGACGATGCGGACATGCAGACCGGCAGCTGCGGCGCCGGCGCGTCTCGCGCGGATCAGCACCGCCGTCTCGAACGCGACGATGATCAGCAGCAGCAGGATCAGGAAACCGTTGAGCACGAAGACGCCGATGACGACCTCGTGCACCGGCACGATGGGAGTCGCGCCGGACAGGACAAGAAAAGTCACCAGTGCGGAGACGAGCGCGAATACGACGACGAGGGCCCCGAGCCAGCCCGAGACGCGTCGCGGCGTATCCTCGCCACGTGGCGTGATCCTGATATCGCTGATGGAGGCGGTCACTCTGTCTCAACAACTCCGCGGAAGCTGGACGCAAGGGCACCCGGCTCGGCGCACTGATGCGCCGCCGCAACGGTGTTGTCAAAATATGACATATGAAAGGCAGGAAACCGTTGCCCGGCCTTACAAATGCTCAGCGTGGCGAGCGGACCACCTGCATGTCGAGTTCACGAATCTTCTTGCGCAGGGTGTTGCGATTGAGCCCGAGCAACTCGGCCGCGCGAATCTGGTTGCCCCGGGTTGCCGCGAGCGCGGCGGCTATCAATGGCGGTTCGACCTCGCGCAAAATACGATGATAGAGGCCGGGCGGCGGGATATTATCCCCAAAGCCGCCGAAATACTGACCGAGATGACGCTCGACTGAACCGGACAAGGTCTCCGCCCGCTCCGGCCCCGAATTGTGGGCGAAGCCCGACGTCGCGGAGGCCGGCTGCAGTTCTGTTTCGACGATCGGTGCGGTGATCGTCTCCTGTGGATAGAGCGCGGCAAGGCGCCGGACGAGGTTTTCCAGTTCGCGAACGTTGCCCGGCCAGCGATAGCGCCGCATCACGTCCATCGCCTCCGAATCGATTTGCTTGCGCGGCAGCCCTTCCTTCTCGACCAGCGAGAAGAAGTGCCGGGCGAGATCCGGAATGTCTTCGACCCGCTCGCGCAGCGGAGGCAATCTGATCGGTACGACGTTGAGCCGGAAAAACAGATCCTCGCGGAACAGGCCCTGCGCGATCGAGATGCGCAGATCCTTGTTGGTCGCCGCCACGATGCGGACATTGGTCTTGATCGGCGTGCGTCCGCCAACCGTCGTGTATTCGCCCTGCTGCAGCACGCGCAGGAGCCGCGTCTGGGCCTCCATCGGCATGTCGCCGATTTCGTCGAGGAAGAGCGTGCCGCCCTCGGCTTGCTCGAAGCGGCCGGACGAGCGCGTGAGGGCGCCGGTGAAGGCACCCTTCTCATGGCCAAACAGCTCGGATTCGATCAAATCCTTCGGAATCGCAGCCATGTTGATGGCGACGAAGGGACCGTTGCGGCGCTTGCCGTAATCGTGGAGCGCGCGGGCAACCAACTCCTTGCCTGTACCGGACTCGCCGTTGATCATCACGGTGAGGTCGATCGGCATCAGCCTTGCGAGCGCCCGATAGACGTCCTGCATTGCCGGCGAGCGGCCGATCAGCGGAATGTCATCAGCCTCGGCCACGGCATTGGCACGCCCGCCATCGCCGCGCGGCCGCGAGAGCGCTCGCCCGACGATCGCGACGAGTTCCTTCAGATCGAAGGGTTTTGGCAGATATTCATAAGCTCCGCGCTCCGACGCCTTGATCGCGGTCATGAAGGTGTTCTGCGCGCTCATCACGATGATCGGCAGGTCTGGCCGCACCCGCTTGATCCGCGGCAAAAGATCGAAGGCGTTCCCGTCGGGCATCACCACGTCGGTGATGATGAGATCGCCCAGCCCTTGTGCTGCCCAGGTCCAGAGTGTCGCCGCCTGTCCTGTCGTCCTGACCTCGTACCCGGCCCGCGCGAGGGCCTGGTTGAGCACCGTGCGGATCGCGGCATCGTCGTCGGCGATGAGAATGTTACCGGTGGGCATTCAATTATCGTCCTGTGAACCTCAAGCGCTCCGTTGGGGACGCGCTTCATGCAGGGGCAGAAGAATCCGGAATGTCGTGCGCCGCGGCACGGACTCGCACTCGACGATTCCGCCGTGGTCGCCGATCACCTTCGCTACGAGTGCAAGTCCAAGGCCACTGCCCTGCGCCTTGGTGGTGACGAAGGGATCGAACAGATGCGGCAGCAGGTCATGAGGCACGCCTGGGCCGTTGTCGCGGATACCGATCTCCAGCGGCAAGGCGATCCGACCTGCCGAGCCGGCATGCTGCATGCGGATGCCCGGGCGGTAGGCTGTGGTCAGCGTGATCTCGCCGTCAATCGCATGCTCACCAATGGCTTCCGCCGCATTCTTCATCAGGTTCAGTAGAACCTGGACCAGCTGATCGCGGTTGCCGGCGACCGGTGGCAACGACGGATCATAGATCTCGTTGAAGCGGATGTGCCGGGCGAAGCCCGATTGGGCCAGGCGCTTCACATGGTCCAGCACGTCATGGACATTGACCGGACCGCGCTCGCTCGGGCGCTCATCACCAAACAGCTCGACACGCTCGACCAGCTTCACGATCCGGTCCGCCTCGTCGCAGATCAGCTGGGTCAACATCCGATCGCTGTCCGGCACCGAGGCTTCAAGAAGCTGCGCTGCACCACGAATGCCGGAGAGCGGGTTCTTGATCTCGTGAGCGAGCATCGCACCGAGCGCGGTGATGGAGCGGGCCGCTCCTCGATGCGTCAGCTGCCTGTCCATTTTTTCGGCAATTGTTCGTTCTTGCAGCATCAGGACAACGGCATCGCCCTGGTTGGGCAAGGGCGAGGCAAAAACATCGACGATGCGTTCGACGCCGATCCGGGGCGAGCCCAGATCAAGTCGATACTCGCTGACACTGGCGCCGCGCCGCTGCACATCCTCCACCAGGGAAAGCACTGGTGAGCCAAAGGCAATCACATCGTCCAGGCGCTGGCGCTTGAGCACCACAACGCTGGACTGGAAGAAGTCCTCCGCCGCCGTGTTGGCGTAAAGAATGCCATGCCCTTCGCCGATGACGAGCACCGGCATGGGCAGGACATTCAGCGCCTGCATTTCAACCATATCGAGCAAGGTCAGATCCCGCCCATCGCCAACCTCGTCGGCAAATGCCATCGCCATACGCAATAGTCCTCGCTCAGGCTGCCTCGCGGCTGCATTCAGTGGAAAACAGGGCAGCCAGCGCGCGCAGGGCCTGGTGAGGGTCATCCGTGGTCAGGAGCGCGCGGCGTTGTTGGGGGTCGGGGTCGCAGCCGGTCGCGACCGCCTCGTCGGCATAGGCGGCCAGATGCTTGCGGGCATGACGTACGCCCTGCTCGCGTCCGAGCAGGGACAGCAGGCCCTCATAGTGTTCCTGCGCAACCGCATGCTTCTGCGCCGCGCTCAACTCGGTCGCCCGGCGTCCGGCGAGCACGTCGCCCACAGCGCCGACAAGCCAGGGCCGCCCCAGCGCCGCGCGTCCGACCATGACGAAATTCGCGCCCGAGCGCTCAAGGCATGTCTCGGCGTCCGCGACGCCGTGAATGTCGCCATTGGCAACGAGCGGAAAATCACCGGTCTCACGCACGGCCTGAATCGCACTCCAGTCGGCGACGCCCTTGTAGAACTGCTGCCGGGTGCGACCATGGACCGTGATCATCGCGGCGCCGGCGGATACGGCGCGGCGCGCCAGCTCGGGCGCATTGCGGGATGCATCATCCCAGCCAAGCCGCATCTTCACGGTCACCGGAATGTTCACGGACCTGACCGCCGCCTCGACAAGCGAGAGCGCATGATCCAGATCGCGCATCAGCGCCGAGCCGGCCCAGCCGCCCGTCACGCGCTTGGCGGGACAACCCATATTGATATCGACGATCTGCGCTCCGGTCGCCTCTGCCAGGCGGGCAGCCTCACCAAGCCAGTGCGGATCGCAGCCGGCAAGCTGGACGACATGCGGGAAGACGCCTGCCCCCTCGGCGCGCAACCGCGCCTCCTCGCTGCCGCGCACGAATTCGTCGGATGCGACCATTTCGGAGACGACGAGCCCCGCGCCGAATCGTGCAGCGATGCGGCGCATCACGACGTCGGTGACGCCCGACATCGGCGCAAGAAAGGCTCGGGAGGCGATCGCAACCCCGGCAATGCCGGACAGTTCATCGCCCGATTTTGAGGCAATTTCCATTATGGCTATTTATTGGACATTGCTGCATCGGCGCAAGGGATTTCGAAACAATGCTGCAATGCAATATTGCCGCAGCCCGGAACGGATGGTCGCAGCGTCTCGCTCCGCACTTGGCGATTGCATGACCGGCGACTATCAACCGGGCTCTAGCTGGAGCCTCGCCGTGTCGTCCGAAACAGTGACAAGTCTCCCGTCGGTGGCGGCCCTCGTCGTTGCGGCGGGGCGCGGCCTGCGCGCAGGCGGGGACTTGCCAAAGCAGTATCGCCGTCTCGCCGGCCTGCCAGTCCTGCGGCGAAGCCTTCTTCCGTTCCTGGATGAGCGGGCCGTGACACATGTCGTGGTCGTCATCGGTACAGGTGATGAGGCCTGCTATGCCGACGCTGTCGCAGGCGTCCCGTCCGGCAAGCTGCTCGGCCCCGTAGCGGGGGGCGCGACCCGGCAAGACTCTGTGCGGCTCGGGCTGCAGGCATTGGCGGCCGCAGGATTCGAAGGAACCGTGCTGGTCCATGATGCAGCCCGGCCGTTCGCGTCCCGAACCCTGATCGAGCGCGCAATCGAAACCGCGCGGAGCAGTTCGGCTGCTATCCCCGCCTTGCCTGTCACCGACACGATCAAGCGCGTGGACGGCAAGGGACATATCGTCGAGACGCCGCCGCGCGACCAACTCGTCAGCGTGCAGACCCCTCAGGCCTTTGCCTTCCGCCTCTTGCTGGCAGCCCATGAGGCGGCAGCTGCCGCGGCCGTCACCGGCCTAACCGACGACGCCGCGCTGATCGAATGGGCGGGCCATAGGGTCACGACCTTCCCTGGAGAGGCCATGAACGTGAAGCTGACGCATCCCGAGGATTTTGCCCTGGCGGAGGAGAGGCTGCGCAGGCAGCTGACCACCCGGGTCGGCACCGGCTATGACGTCCATGCCTTCACCGATGGCGATCATGTCTGGCTCGGTGGCGTCCGAATTCCGCACGCGCGCGGCGTGCGAGCCCATTCCGACGGCGACGTTGCGTTGCACGCCTTGACCGATGCCATTCTCGGGGCGCTGGCGGATGGCGATATCGGCACGCATTTTCCGCCGAGCGATCCGCAATGGCGCGGTGCCTCGTCAGACCGTTTCCTCGCATTTGCCGCCGAGCGCGTCAGCGGGCGCGGCGGCGTGATCGACCATCTCGATCTCAGCATCGTTTGCGAGGCGCCGAAGGTCGGCCCCTATCGTGAACAGATTCGGGCACGGATCGCGGAGGTCACAGGTGTACGGCTCGACCAGGTCGGGCTCAAGGCGACGACATCGGAACGCATGGGCTTTACCGGTCGCGGCGAAGGGCTGGCGGCTTTGGCAACGGCCACTTTGCGCCTGCCGAACGACGAATAGGGGCAACCACCATGTTCGATTCCGAGATCACCGCCCTCGCCATCGAAATCCTGACCATCTGCCGCGATCGTGGTCTGAGCGTCGCGACGGTCGAGTCCTGCACAGGCGGGCTCGTCTCGGGCGCGCTGACCGCAATTCCTGGTTCGTCGGACGTCGTCAACGGCGGGCTGGTGACCTATTCGAACGCCGCCAAGACTGCATTGGCGGGCGTGCCTGCGACGCTGATCGACGGCTACGGCGCTGTCAGCGAGCCGGTTGCCCGCGCCATGGCGGAAGGCGGCCGCACGAAGCTCGAGGCTGATTTTTCCGTCGCGATCACCGGTGTTGCCGGGCCGGGCGGCGGGAGCGCGGCCAAGCCCGTCGGCCTCGTCCATTTCGCCTGCGCGTCAACTGTAATGACCACGCATCGCGAAATGCGCTTCGGCGATCAGGCGCGAGACGAAATCCGCCGTCTCTCGGTCCTCGAGGCGCTCGCCATGCTCAAGCGGGCGGCGCTGAACCATCCGTGACTCTGGCCCGGGCACGGCCATAGACCAGATCAGCCCGCCTCTCGAAAGCTTCGGCGAACTTGCGAAAGGCCTTGTCGAACATCGTACCCATCAGCAGGCCGAGCATGCGGCTGGCGAACTCGTAGGAAATGAAGAAGGCGATCTCGCAGCCTCCATCCATCGCCTTGAAGTTCCAGCGATTTTCGAGATGCCGGAACGGACCGTCGACATACTCGACAAGAATCTTCAGATTGGCTGGATCAAGCGTGACGCGACTGGTGAAGGTCTCGCGGATCGCCTTGAAGCCGACCGTCATGTCGGCCACCAACACTTCGCCGCCGCCTTCGCGCGGCGTCCGGCGCCGCACCACCAAGCCTTCGCAAAGCGGCAGGAACTGGGGGTATTTCTCGACATCCGCCACGAGCGCGAACATCCGCTCCGGCGAGTGCTTCACCCGGCGGGTGCTGTTGAACATCGGCATGAGATGCTGCGCGCTCAGCCGCCGAGCTTGGCTGCGCGGGCGTCCCTCAACCGCGCGAAATCCTCGCCCGCGTGGTGCGAGGAGCGCGTCAGCGGCGTCGAGGACACCATCAGGAAGCCCTTCACATAGGCGATGGCCTCGAAACCCTTGAACTCGTCGGGCGTGACGAAGCGGATCACCGCATGATGCTTGCGTGAGGGCGCGAGGTACTGGCCGATGGTCATGAAATCGACGTCGGCCGAGCGCAGATCGTCCATCAACTGAAGGATTTCGTTCCGCTCCTCGCCGAGACCGACCATGATGCCGGACTTGGTGAAGATGGTGGGATCGAGCTCCTTCACACGCTGCAGCAGGCGCAGCGAATGGAAATAGCGCGCGCCAGGGCGCACCTTCAGATACTTGCCGGGTACGGTTTCGAGATTGTGGTTGAACACGTCCGGCTTGGCCGCGACGACCACTTCGAGCGCGCCGGGCTTGCGCAGGAAATCCGGCGTCAGGATCTCGATCGTCGTGCCGGGCGAAGCCTCGCGGATCGCGCAGATCACGCGGGCGAAATGCTCCGCGCCACCGTCATCGAGATCATCGCGGTCGACCGAGGTGATGACGACATGCTCGAGGCCGAGCTTGGCGACGGCTTCTGCGACCTTGCGCGGCTCCTCCAGGTCGAGCGCCTGTGGCACGCCCGTCTTGACGTTGCAGAAGGCGCAGGCCCGCGTACAGGTGTCACCCATGATCATGAAGGTGGCGTGCTTCTTCTCCCAGCACTCGCCGATATTCGGGCAGCCTGCTTCCTCGCAGACCGTGACGAGCTTGTTCTCCTTCACGATCTTCTGCGTTTCGGCCCATTTCGGAGAGCCGGGCGCCTTCACCCTGATCCAGTCCGGTTTGCGAAGAACAGGGTTCTCCGGACGCTTCTGCTTCTCGGGATGACGCAGCTCGGCCGCAGGCTTGGCATCCGCCTTGGGATTGCCGACATTGGGCCGCGGATCGCGGTTCAGAAGGTCGAGAACGAGAGCCATGTCGTTTCCAGTCACCCGGCGCCTGCGAGAGGCGCCAATTTGCTCTAGCTAATCTGCATCAGGCCCGGCGGCAACCTGACCGGAGGTCGCGTCAGGTCGCAGGTTTCCGCATCGCGTTCCAGATCACGATCACCACGCAGGCGCCTGCGATGGCCGCGACCAGGGTGCGAAGGAAGCCGTGGATCGGGATATCGAGCAGTTCGGCCAGGCGGCTGCCGACAAACGAACCTGCCACGCCCACCAGCATATTGGTGAAGAGCCCATGATCGGACGAGGTGATGCGCTCCGCGATCCAGCCGGCGAGCAAGCCGATCAGCAGCGTCGCGAAGAAGCCGTAACCGGGCGTGCCGAGCGCGGCGTAGATGGGGCTATCCATGATCCGTCGTCCCTTTCGTCAGCCTGCAGGATGAATCTGCCGGACAGGCCAGGGACGGCCCGCTCCGGTCGTCACGCGATGAACCTTGCCAGCAGCACCACGAGGATCGCGCCGAGCACCGCCATCGCCGCCTCGTCGAGGAAGGCGTGTCCGGTCCGCACGCTCCAGCCGGTAATCCGCACCAATCCCTGCCCGACCAGCATGCCGAGCACACCGACAACGGCGTGACGGATCAACCCGCCGCCTCCGACCACGAGGCTGGCGACGAAGCCGGTCACGGTACCGAGCAGAATCGTCGGCGCGAGCGCCCGCCAATCCAGGGGCGGGCCGCGGCCAGGGGGCAGGACCTCGACCTTGTCGTCGGGGATGACCTGGTCGGGACCACGGGATTTGCGCGTACGCGGCGTGTCGTCATCGCTCGGATATGCCCTCGCATGGCGCGAGTTTCCAGAGAGGGAAACCTCAGGCGATCACCCGCGCCAGCAGCACCACGACGATGGCGCCGATCGTTGCCGTGATGATCTGCGAGACCAGCGGGTTGCCGATGCCGAGATTCACGCCGAGCGCCGAGAGCAGAAAGCTGCCGACGAAGGCGCCGATCAGGCCGGTGATGATGTAGCGGACAAGCCCACCACCACCGACGACGATGCTGGCGAGCCAGCCGGCGACGAGACCGATGATGATGGCGACGATAATCGAACGCAGATCCATGGTGGTCTCCAGCTCTTGTCAGTCAGTCTGCCATCACGGAACCTGGCACTGAGAGCGCCCGGTTCAGCATCTCTACGCGTTCAGCACCTTCCCGTAGGCGTCGAGCACGCTTTCCTTCATCGCCTCCGACAGCGTCGGATGCGGGAAGATGGTGTGCATTAATTCTTCCTCGGTCGTCTCGAGGTTCATGGCGACGACGAAGCCCTGGATCAGCTCGGTCACTTCCGCCCCGACCATATGCGCGCCGAGCAACTTGCCAGTCTTGGCGTCGAAGATCGTCTTGACCAAGCCGCTATCCTCGCCGAGCGCGACCGCCTTGCCGTTGGCGACGAAGTTGAAGCGGCCGACCCTGAGCTCGTGCCCAGCAGCCTTGGCTTTGGCCTCGGTCAGGCCGACGCTGGCGATCTGCGGGTGGCAATAGGTGCAGCCCGGGATCATGTTCTTGTCCATCGGGTGCGGATGCAGGCCCTTGATCGCCTCGACGCAGATCACCGCCTCGTGCTCGGCCTTGTGCGCCAGCATCGGCGGGCCGGCGACGTCGCCGATCGCATAGACGCCCTTCACGTTGGTGCGGCAGAACTCGTCGATGGCGATGAAGCCGCGATCGCTCTTCACGCCGAGCGTCTCCAGGCCAAGGTTCTCGACATTGGCAACGACGCCGACGGCGGAGATCATGCGGTCGGCTGTGATCGTCTGCTTGCCGCCCTTCTCATCCTCGATATGGGCCGTGATCGAATCCGCTGATTTCTCGACCTTGGTCACCTTGGCGCTGGTGATGATCTTCATGCCCTGCTTCTCGAAGGCCTTGCGGGCGAAGGCGCCAATCTCGGCATCCTCGACCGGCACGACCTGCGGCAGGACCTCGACCACCGTCACCTCGACACCCATGGTGCGGTAGAAGGAGGCGAACTCGATGCCGATCGCGCCTGAGCCCACCACAAGCAGCGATTTCGGCATCTTCTGCGGGACCATGGCCTCGAAATAGGTCCAGATCAGCTTGCCGTCCGGCTCGAGGCCGGGAAGGGCACGCGGGCGTGCGCCCGTCGCGAGAATGATGTGGTCGGCGGTGTAGCTGCCCTCGCCCTTGGCATTTTTCGGCGGCGGAACCTGCGGCTGCATGGCAGGCTTCGCGGTCTTGCCAACCACGATCGTGCTGGGCTTGGTCAGCTTGGCCTCGCCCCAGATCACGTCGACCTTGTTCTTCTTCATCAGAAACTGGACGCCATTGTTCATGCGGGCGGCGATGCCGCGCGAGCGCTGAACGATGGCGGCAAGATCGGCCTTGAAGGAGCCTTCGAGCACCAGCCCATAATCCTTGGCGTGCTGGCCGAAATGCAGGATCTCGGCCGAGCGCAGCAGCGCCTTGGTCGGGATGCAACCCCAGTTCGAGCAGATGCCGGCAAGATGCTCACGCTCGACGATCGCGGTCTTGAAGCCGAGCTGCGCCGAGCGGATGGCCGCGATATAACCGCCGGGACCGGACCCGATGATGATGACGTCGTAGTCGGACATGTCCCTAACCCTTGTTCTAAATCGAAACCCGTCGCGCCGCGCGGTGCAGACGCCAAGCTCAATCGGCTATCATTGCTGTTTCGCCGCCCCTAGCTTCTGCAAGGCAGCGACGGATTGTGGCTCCCGGCCAAGCGGGAATGGGGCCTTGGTGCGCCCGGCAAGGCCAAAGACGTCACCCTTGCGGGTCTCCCTCAGTGCCTCACGCTGCCTCGCATAGCTGCCGCATTCAAACCCGCCGCCGCGATGCCCCGTTACGGGGTTGTAGGAATTCGCAGCATAGCGGAAGCAAACATAGTTGAGGTTGATCTGGCCGCGGTAACGCCCTTCCTGGGGATCATCGATCTCAGCCGACGCGTTTTCCCAAAGCACGTTGAAGCTCCCGCGCAGGATCGTGTCGTTTCCGGGATACCAAAGAAAGGTCGTACCGTTTGGCGCGATATACTCGACCTGGGTACCGTGCTGAGGGCTATGGCTGACTATGGTCCTGTCGGCGAAGAACGACGCGATCACCTCCGGGTCGGCATAGGCACGGGGGAGCGCTGCCGCTCCCGAAGCTGCCTTGGGTAGCGTGTTGCGCGCGGTGTAGTCCGCTTGGGTTAGCACAGGCCGCGCCGCAAACAGTGCCCGCGGCCTGCGATATTCGCGCGCGACCGCTGGTCCGAACTCAACCACAGGCGGATGGCTCGCGTTGACCTCTTTCGCTGGCGAGGTCGCTGCGGACTGAGAGGTCTGGCAGGCTGTAAGCAACAGGGGAAGAACTGAAGCGATCAGCGAATACCTTCCCAATCGCCTGTCTCTGTGGCTTGCGCCCATTTGTCCTCTCAACCGATCGCCGTGCGGGACAGTCCGGCTCTTGCGACGTCTAAACGCCCGTCACACCAGCATCGCCATCGGCTTCTCCACATAGCCCTTGAAGGCCTGCAGCAATTCCGCGCCGAGCGCGCCATCGACCGCGCGGTGGTCCGTCGAGAGCGTCACCGACATGATGGTCGCAATCGCCAGCGCACCGTTCTTGACCACGGCCCGCTGCTCGCCAGCGCCGACCGCAAGGATCGTCGCATGCGGCGGGTTGATCACCGCGGCAAAATCCTTGACGCCGAACATGCCGAGATTGGAGACCGCCGAGGTGCCGCCCTGGTATTCCTCGGGCTTGAGCTTGCGGGTCTTGGCGCGCGCCGCCATGTCCTTCATCTCGTTCGAGATCTGGCTCAGCGGCTTGTGGCAGGCGTCGCGGATGATCGGCGTGATCAGGCCACCCGGAATCGAGACGGCGACGCCGACATCGGCATGCTTGTGCTTGAGCATGGCGCCATCGGTCCAGCTGACATTGGCGTCCGGCACGGCCCGCAGCGCCAGGGCGAGGGCCTTGATCACCATGTCGTTGACCGAAAGCTTGTAGGCCGGCTTGCCGTCCTTCTCGGGCGCCGCAGCATTGAGTTCTGCGCGCAGCTTCAGGAGCGCGTCGAGCTCGCAATCGACCGTGACGTAGAAATGCGGGATCGTCTGCTTCGCTTCGGTCAGGCGCCGCGCGATGGTCTTGCGCATGCCGTCATGCGGGATCTCCTCATAGGAACCCGGCTCGAACAGCTTCTTGACCGCCTCGTCGGAGGGGCCGGCCGCAAGCGGCGCAGGAGCGGGCCTGGGCGCAGCAGCCGCAGGAGCGGCAGCTGGCGCAGCCTTGGCGCCGCCGCCGGCCTTCGCCGTCTCGATATCGCGCTCGACGATCCGTCCGTGCGGGCCCGAACCCTGGACCTTTGCAAGATCGAGCCCCGCATCCTTGGCGAGGCGGCGTGCCAGCGGTGAGGCGAAGGGGCGGCTGCCATCAGCACCATGCGTAGCGGGCTGTCCAGCCGCAGCCTGAGCAGCGGCAGGAGCTGTCGGCGCCGGCTCCGCAGCCTTGGCCTCGGCCTTAGGGGCAGCTTCGCTCTTGGCGGGCGCGGCGCTGGGAGCGGCAACGCTCTTGGCGTCCTCGCCCTCGCCGGCGATCACGCCGATGATCTCGTTGACCGCGACATCGGCGGTGCCTTCCGGCACCACGATCCTGGCCAGGATACCCTCGTCGACGGCCTCGACTTCCATCGTCGCCTTGTCGGTCTCGATCTCGGCAAGGATGTCGCCGGATTTGATGGCGTCCCCTTCCTTCTTGAGCCACTTGGCGAGATTGCCCTTCTCCATGGTCGGCGAGAGCGCGGGCATCAGGATGTTTACGGGCATGGCTGGAGGCTCGCTTTTTCCAATTGGATGAGCAGCAGGCGGCGTGTCAGGCCCATGCCGAAGCTGAGGGACACGAAAACGAAGGCGATATAATCGAGATGCTCAAGGGCGGTGCCGGCCAGCGTCCTCCCGAACATCAGCTCGGGGGCGAAGGCCTGGACCGCCTCCGGGATCAGCGTCAGAACACCGCTCGCCGCCAGCAAATAGGCGCAGAGATCGAGGCGGTGCAGGCGCAGACGGGCGCGGGCAAGAAGCGGCGGCGTCAGCGGGCGCGGCCGAAACCGCTCCCGGGGTTTGAAATACGCGACCGCTCCAGAGGCCCCGGCTGTTGCGAGGCCGACCGCTGCGATCATGGCAGGGACGGTCAACGCCACGGCATCAGGCCCTGTAGCAGACGGCCTTCGCCGCCGCGATGACCTCGCCGATATTCGGCAGGGCGAGCTTCTCGAGATTATGCGCATACGGCATCGGCACGTCCTTGCCGGTGACGCGGGCGACAGGCGCATCGAGATAGTCGAAAGCCGCTTCCATGATGCGCATGCCGATTTCGGCGGTGACGCCGGACTGCGGGAAGCCTTCCTCGACCGCGACGCAGCGGTTGGTCTTCTGCACGGAGGCGATGACCGTCTCGATATCCATGGGCCTGATGGTACGCAGGTCGATGACTTCGGCCTCGATGCCTTCCTTGGCCAGGGCCTCGGCCGCGCCGAGCGCATAGGTCATGCCGATGCCGAAGGAGACGATGGTGACATCCGTGCCCGGGCGCACGACCTTGGCCTTGCCGATCGGGATCAGGAAGTCGTCGCCCTTCGGAACCTCGAAGGTACGCCCGTAGAGAATCTCGTTCTCCAGGAAGATGATCGGGTTCGGATCGCGAATTGCGCTCTTGAGAAGGCCCTTCGCGTCCGAGGCGCTGTAGGGCATCACCACCTTGAGACCGGGCACATTCGAGTACCAGGCGGCGTAGTCATGGCTGTGCTGGGCGGCAACGCGGGCGGCAGCACCGTTGGGGCCGCGGAACACGATCGGGCAGCCCATCTGGCCGCCGGACATGTAGAGCGTCTTGGCGGCCGAGTTGATGATCTGGTCGATCGCCTGCATGGCGAAGTTGAAGGTCATGAACTCGACGATCGGCTTCAAGCCGGTCAACGCCGCACCGACGCCGATACCGGCGAAGCCGTGCTCGGTGATCGGGGTGTCGATGACGCGCTTGGGGCCGAACTCCTGGAGCAGGCCCTGCGTGACCTTGTAGGCGCCCTGATACTCGGCGACTTCCTCGCCCATGACGAAGACGTCGCCATCCCGGCGCATCTCCTCGGCCATGGCATCGCGCAGCGCCTCGCGGACCGTCATGGTGACGACTTCTGCGCCCGCGGGAAACTCGCTCGACGCATCATAGGACTTCGCCTGAGCAGGAACGCTTGGTGCGGCAGTCGCCGCAGGCGCTTCGGCGGAGACCTTCTCGGCCTTGACCTCGGGCTCGGCCGGCTTCTGGGTAACCGCCGCCGGCTTGGCACCGCCCGAAGCAGCCGCCTTCACATCCTCACCATCGGCGGCGATCACGCCGATCGGCGTATTGACCGCGACATTCTCGGTGCCGTCGGCAACCAGGATCTTGGCAAGAATGCCTTCGTCGACCGCTTCGACTTCCATGGTCGCCTTGTCGGTCTCGATCTCGGCCAGGATGTCGCCTGCCTTGATGGCATCCCCCTCGGCCTTGAGCCATTTGGCGAGCTTGCCCTCCTCCATGGTGGGCGAAAGCGCGGGCATAAGGATATCGATCGGCATGAACACACCCGGAATTTGAAAGGACGCGGGATCGGGAGATGCCGGCGAGGCCGGCAGAGACTTAGGCGCGGTCCGGACCTCAGGCCCGGGCGTGCTCCAGCGTGATGTCGGTGAAGAGCTCCGAGACATCGGGCTCCGGATCATGCGTTGCGAATTCGGCCGCGTCGTTGACGATCTCACGGATCTTGGCGTCGATCGCCTTGAGCTCGTCCTCGGCGATCTTGAAATCGCGTGTGAGGCGCCCCCTCACCTGCTCGATCGGATCATGCTCCTCGCGCATCCGCTGGACTTCGTCCTTGGAGCGGTACTTTGCCGGATCAGACATCGAGTGACCGCGATAGCGATAGGTCTGCATCTCGAGAATGTAGGGCCCCTTGCCCGAGCGGGCATGTGCGATGGCGCGCTCGCCCGCAGCGCGCACGGCGCGGACATCCATGCCGTCGACCTGCTCGCCGGGAATGGAGAATGACAGGCCGCGCTTGGAGAAATCGGTCTGCGCCGAGGCGCGGTTCACCGAGGTGCCCATGGCGTAACGGTTGTTCTCGATCACGAACACGACCGGCAGCTTCCAGAGCTGGGCCATGTTGAAGCTCTCATAGACCTGGCCCTGGTTGGCCGCGCCGTCGCCGAAATAGGTCATCGAGACCCGGCCGTCCTCCCGGTACCAGTTGGCGAAACCCAGGCCCGCACCGAGCGATACCTGCGCGCCGACGATGCCATGTCCGCCATAGAAGTTCTTCTCGCGGGAGAACATGTGCATCGAGCCGCCCTTGCCCTTGGAGTAGCCTCCGCGGCGCCCGGTCAGCTCGGCCATCACGCCGCGCGATTCCATTCCGGTCGCGAGCATGTGACCGTGATCGCGATATCCGGTGATGACCTGATCGCCGTCCTTCGAGGCCATCTGCATGCCGATGACGACGGCTTCCTGGCCGATATAGAGGTGACAGAAGCCACCGATCAGGCCCATGCCGTACATCTGCCCCGCCTTCTCCTCGAAGCGGCGGATCAGCAGCATCTCGTAATAGGCGTGAAGGTCTTCTTCCCTGGTGAAGGAGGGCATGTTGCTCAGCGCCTTGGCCGCCCCCTTCTCCGCAGTTGTCTTGGCTGAACTGGCTTTTGCCGCGCCCTTGGCCGCGGTTTTGGCTTGAGCGGGAGCTTTCGTCTTGCGCGCGGCAACGGCCATCGGCGATCCTCCAAGATCATTCGACCTTGGTTGTAGAGGATCATATACCCCTTGGCGAGGGAGGTATCTCGCAATGCAGCATGAGTTATGTTGCTGATATTTCTATGATTTCGTGTATTAACTTGAATTCAGTTAATCGATGTGATCGGAACTATTCTGCGGCTTTTTCGGCAGCTCAGCGCCCCATGATGATGACATCATTCCGGTGAACCCGGCCGAGCGACGCGCGCGCGCGCTCCTCCAGCAGATCGCGGTCGACGGCCTCGTCGCGCATCAGGGCGAGGCGCTGCTCCCAACTCTTGCGCTCGGTCGTGAGCTCTTTGAGCTCATCCTCCATGACCCGCAGCGATTCCTGCAGGCCGCCGCGAGCCTCGAGCCCACGCGAGCCGTGCTGGGCGTGGAACATGAAATAGCCGACCGCCCCACTCGATACGAGATAGAGCGCGAGCGTGATGAAAAAGGATCTGAGACCACGGCGTACGACCATGCCGGCAGGCTAGATCGGCGTGGTTTATGCCGCGTTAACGATCAGGGGCGGGAGACCTGCACGAAACCATCCGAACTCACCGGAGCGCCGCGCGCGATCGCGATGAGGTCAGCCTCGACACGCCGCGCGATCGGCAGCCGGAAATGCAGCGGATCCCAGTAATTGGCATCCTGCTGCGTGACGACTGAACGGTGGGTAAAATCGGCAATGACGGCGCCGCGCCGCGCGGCCAGGGACCGGAGCGCCTCCTTGCAAGCCGCGTAGCGCTGCCAGCCTGCCGAGCCCTCACGCGGCAGCGCAGTAAGATGAGCCGGCGGAAGGACGATCAGCTTCCTCGTCTGCCCCGGCAGCGCCGCCAGGGCCGTGTCGAGCCAGTCCAACGCCGGAAAACGCCAGCCATCCCGTTCCCTCGCAGCCACCGCCGTGGCCGGCACGATCGGTGTCAGGTCTGGAGCGACGCCACCATGGTTCTGGAACAAATGAAAGCGAGCCCGTGCGAGATCGTAGGTCTCTTCCGGGGGCGTGAACACTCCGTAGCCGTCGCGGCGGATCCGCTCAGGCTGATATCGGAGCTTGTGGGCCAGGAGACGGCCCGCGATTTCCAGCGTGGTCAGATTGATCAGCTTCGGCCAGTCATTCCAGCGCGCATCGTCATAGAGCCAGGGCGGGAATGGCCGCGGTGTCAGGCGCTTGGCGGGCTCGGTCGCATCGGGCTCGCACCAGGTCGTATCGATGCCCCAGATCACCACCTTGGGCGTTGCCGTCTTGCGCGCGAACAACTCCGCCATCTGGACCTGCTCCCACGGCGTGGCAGCGTTCATGGCGAGATTGGCCATGCGGACATCAAGGCCTTGCGACAGCACGGCGGGGTCGAGCAGCCGCATCGTCGATGTCCCGAAGATGGCAGCATCGAAAGCACCCGAGCGGACAAGCTGCGGGTACATGTAGCGCTGATTGATATCCATCAGCGGGCGCGCCGGCTGTCCCGCGGCAAGGCGCGAACCGAACGGATCCATCACCGCGATGAAGCCGAAGAGAAGCAGGACCAGCACGATCGCCGTGCCGAGGAACGCCAGCGACCAACGCTTCCAATCCGCTGCGGCCTTCGAACTAGCCAATGCGAGGGGTTTCCCCGGCAAGAACCTTGCGGAAGACCGGCATGTCGATGTTGCCGCCCCCAAGTACGACGCCGACCGAGGCGTCCCGGTTGAGTTCGGCCTCGGCTGCTGCCGCCGCCAGCGGCGCTGCTCCGGCCCCTTCCGCGAGATTATGGGTGTCGAGATAATAACTCCTGATGGCCTCGGCGATCGCATCCTCGCTGACGCGCACGATCCGCGCGGCTCCCTCCAGGATGATCGCGAGCGCGCCGGCATCGGGCATCCGGACCGCAATGCCGTCGGCAAAGCTCGGCGCATCCTCGACCGGGACGACCTGCTTAGCCTCGACCGAGCGGGCGTAGGAATCCGCGACTTCCGAGACGACGCCGATGATCTCGGTCTTGAGGCCGAGCGCATCACGCGCGGCGATCAAGCCGCAGATACCGGAGCCGAGTCCGATCCCGACATAGACGCGCGCCAGATTCGGCCATGCCGTGAAGAGCTCGAGCGCATAGGTTGCGACACCGCAGACGAGATCGCGATGGAAGGACGGCACCATCTCATAGCTGCGCTCGCGCGCGATTTGCTGTGCTGCGGCCCTGGCCCCGTCGAAATCTCGGCCGGTTTCGATCAACTCGGCTCCGAGCGCCTTCATCGCAGCGTTCTTTTCCACAGCATTGCCGAGCGGCACGACAATGACCGAAGGCAGCCCGACTCCGCTTGCCGCCATCGCGATGCTCTGACCGTGATTGCCACGCGTCGCCGAAACGACGCCTTTCACATGCGGGCGCTCGCGCTTCAGCCGGTCGAGATAGACAATGCCGCCGCGCAGCTTGAAAGCCCCGATCGGCGTGTGATTCTCGTGCTTCACCACGATTTCGAAGCCATGGCGCTGCTTCAGCAGCGGCCAGGCATATTGCGGCGTCCCCGGGAAGACGGTGTCCACAAGGGCCTTGGCGGCCTTGATCTCGGACAGGGTGGGCAAATCGGTCATGCGGATCCTCCGGAGCGCTTCTGCCACATCTCAAAGCCATCGAACAATGACAGGAGTGCGCGAACGATGTTGACCGGCGCGCGGGGCGTCCGTATGTCAGCGCCCTGTGAGGGCGGGTAGCTCAGTGGTAGAGCACGTGACTTTTAATCATGTGGTCGAGGGTTCGATCCCCTCCCCGCTCACCAGCAAGATCAGTCGTCTACGCTGAACTTCAGAAACTTGACGCTTCCCTGCGGCGAAATTGGGAAGCCAGTCGATCCGGGAGACGCTCGCTCTTCCTGAAGCAATCGGCTCAGAGGGACGTTTTTCGCCACCTGAGCCTGTCAGAATGCGCTGTAGCAGGCCGATCCGCGGCCCTTCAGATGCGCGAGCTCTTCAGGGCAGCCGTGCAACGAGAAGTGCATTTCCGCGGGCGGGATGCATCGCCCTCCCGGCGATAGCGCGCTGATCTGGATAGGCCCTCGGGACGCCTTCCTCCCAACCGGTCGCCATGCCTCTTCGGGCCCACGCCACGCACGCTCACTTGACATGAGAAATATCAATATCATTATCGATATTGATGAACGCGCTCATACCCAACCAGATTCGAAGGCCCCGCGACGTCGTCTACGAGTCGCTGAAGCGGCAGATCATGCTGAATGAGCTGCGTCCCGAGAGCGCGCTCACCGAGCTCGGCATGGCGCGCGAGCATGGTTGCAGCCAGGGCACGATCCGCGAGGCACTCCTGCGCCTGCAGGAGGACGGGCTCGTGACCCGCTCGGGGCATCGCGGCACGATGGTCACCAGGCTTGATCCGGAGGAGGCGGAGGAAATCCTGGCCCTGCGCCGCCGGATCGAGATCCGTGGCGCCTTGCGGGCGGTGCAGCATGTCGAGCGCGACAGCCTGGAGCGGCTCTACGCGATACAGGCCGACATGGATGCTGTCGCTGCAGCCGGCGACGAATATGCCCTCATCATGCTCGACATGGCTTTCCATCTAACGATCTTCCGCCTGTCAGGACTGGATGCTCTCGAACAGATCCTGACCCGCTGCACCCTGCATTCGCACCGCTCGAAGCTCTGGGCTCCGGGTCATCGCCGCCCGCTGGCCGAAACCGCGGCGCGCCATCGCTCGCTGGTCGCCTTGCTCGAGGCCCGCGATGGCGAAGGCCTGTCGCGGGCCATGGCGGACCATATCGATACGATCGTGCTGCGTGACGGAGCCGCCTGATGAAACCCTGGATCGATCCGCAGATGCAGGTGATTCTGGAGCGGCTGCGCGCCGGCCCCGCCTTCGATTTCCGCTCCGCGCCGATTGCCGAGGCACGCGTAACCGTCGATGCCGCAACATTGCCGTGGAGCGAAGGCGCACCAGCCATCCCGGCGAGCGACCTGGTCATTCCCACTGGCGCCGGCGCGCTGCGCGCTCGGCTTTACCGGCCTGAAAGCGCGCCGGCGACCTCCGTCATCGTCTATGCCCATGGTGGCGGCTGGACCTTCGGCTCGATCGAGACCCATGACGGGACCATGCGCAATCTCGCAGTGGCAGCGGGCTGCGCCGTCCTGGGCGTCGATTACAGGCTCGCTCCCGAACACCCGTTCCCGGCCCCGCTCGACGACCTTCTGGCCACCATCGCCTTCGTCGAACGTGGCGGCCTGGGCACGCCCATGCCGGCGGAGCGGATCGCAATCGCGGGCGATTCCGCCGGCGCCAATCTTGCCCTCGCAGCGTTGCTGCGCCGCCGCGACGAGGGCTTGCCGCCCCTATCCGCCGCCGCGCTGTTCTACGGCTGTTACGAACCTGATTTCTCGACGGCGAGCCATGCCGCCTTCGGTGGCGGCGACTACCTGCTCACCAGCGCGAACATGCGCTGGTACTGGAACAATTTCCTCGGCAACGAGACGGACGAAACGAAGAGCCTCGCAGTGCCGGGCCGGGCGGCCCTCGCCGGTTTGCCGCCGCTCTATCTCTCGGCCGCAGGGCTCGATCCTCTCCGCGACGACACCATACGGCTGGCCCAGCGACTGGGCGAGGCCGGCGTGCCGTTCCGATTCGATCATGTTCCCGGGGTCGTGCATGGCTGCCTGCGCATGAGCAGGGAACTCTCCGCCGCCGCCGGCATGATCGCGGCTGGCGGCCGCCACATCGCCGACCACCTCAACGATAAAAAAACCGGAGGAAACCAACCATGGAACGCAGGACTTTCATCAAGTTAGCCGGCGCCAGCGCTCTCGTCAGCCCTCTTGCCCGCCCCGCCATCGCCCAAGGCAGCACGACGGTGCGCTGGTGGTACCATTTCGACAACCCGCAGCATTCACCGGCCGAACTCGTCGCCAAGTTCGAGGCCGCGAATCCCGGCATCAAGGTCCAGGCCGAGAGCATCCCCTGGGGCGGCGGCAACGACTACCAGACCCGGCTCTTTGCCGCACTCGTCGCCGGGACTGGACCCGACTGCGCGATGGTCCGGCTGTCCTGGGCCGCGCGCTTCCAGCAGATGAAGGCGCTCTCGCCGATCGACGACCTGATCGCCGGCTGGGCCGGGCGCAGCGACATTGCGGAGAATATCTGGAAGATCAACAAGGGCGCCGACGGAAAGCAATATTATCTGCCGCTGCAATATGTCGTGCTCTACCTTTATTATCGGCAGGACCTGTTCGAGCAGGCGGGGCTGAAACCGCCCGCAACCTTCGATGAATTCCGCGCGGCGGCCAAAGCACTCACGAAGGGCGATGTCTCGGGCTTCGGCCTGCGTGGCGGCGCAGGGGGCTTCGACCACTGGGGGCCGTTCGTGCTCGGCGGCGGCGCCAGTTTCGAGAAGGGCGGCATGATCAGCGACAAGGCCCTCGCAGCCAACCGCTGGTTCGTGGACCTCACCGTCAAGGACAAGGTGGTGCCGGCCTCGGCACCGACCGACAGCTTCCGGCAGATCGTCGATACCTTCAAGGCCGGCCGTACCGCCATGACCATCCACCATGTCGGCTCGGCCAACGAGATCGTCGGGGTGCTCGGCGACAAGGTTTCGGCCGTGCCGGTGCCGCGAGGGCCGGACGGCAAGGGCTGGACCTATTTCGGCGACGAGTCCAACGCCGTCTTCGCCGCCAGCAAGGCCAGGGAGGCAGCCTTCAAATGGTGCGCCTTCCTCTCCACGGCCGAGAACAACGTGGTTCTGAACAAGTTCACCGGACAGTTGCCAATCGCGACCTCGGCGGCAAAGGACTGGACGCTGCACCCCAAGCGCTTCGTCGATGCGAGCGCGGCCTCGCTGCCATTCGCGGCCTCGCTGCCGGATTCGCCCAAGACGCCGGATTTCATCGCCCGGATCTGGCCGGCCAACATGCAAAGGGCACTGCTCGGGCAGATCCAGCCTGACGAGATGATGCGCGCCATCGAGCAGCATTTTCACGGCTGACGGGATTGGCGGCAGCCGGGCACCCGGCTGCCGCTTCCAGCCCTCGCTTCGACAGGTTTGCATCGTGGCTTCGCTCACTCTCGCGCACAGGCAGCCTCTCGGCCGCAGCCTTGCGCCCTTCTGGTTCCTTCTGCCGGCCATCCTGGTCACGGCGGGCGTCGTTCTGATTCCCGTCGCGCAGACGGCCTGGCTCAGCCTGCAGGACTACCTGCTCTACGATCCCGACAACGCCCGCTTCGTCGGGCTGGGCAACTTCGCCAGGATTGCACGAGACGAGGTCTTCTGGATTTCGCTCGGCCAATCCTTCATCTGGATCATTGGCGTCGTCGGCCTGCAATTCCTGCTCGGGCTCGCCGCCGCCCTGCTGCTCAACCAGAGCTTCTGGTGGCGCGGACTGGCGCGCTCGCTTGTCATCATCCCCTGGGCGCTGCCGAGCGTCATCATCGGGTTGATGTGGACCTGGATGTACGACTTCAATCTCGGCGTCATCAACGACATCGCGATGCGCCTCGGCCTGATCGCTGCACCGATCGCCTGGCTGGCGCGGCCCGATACCGCGCTCTACGCCATCATGCTGGCGCTCGTCTGGCAGGGCTTTCCCTTCTTTGCCGTCACCATTCTGGCCGGCCTGCAGACGGTGCCGGCCGAACTCTACGAGGCGGCCGAGATCGACGGCGCCACCGCCCGCCAGCAGCTCTTCTACGTCACCCTGCCCTCGATCGCCGATGTCATTGCGACGGCGCTGTTGCTGCGCACGATCTGGGTCGCGAACTCGCTCGACGTCATCCTGGTCATGACCGGCGGCGGGCCGGGCTACGCCACCCATACCCTGCCGCTCTACGCCTTCCTGCGCGCCTCGAGCAGCATGGAGTTCGGCTACGGCGCGGCGCTCGCGCTGATCCTCACGGCGATGCTGCTGGGTGTCGTCTATCTCTATGTCAGGCGGGCCGCCCGGGGCATCGAGACATGATCGAACGACGCACCCGAAGCCGGCGGATTCTGGAGGTGGAGCTTCCCGTCCTCCTCATCGTCCTGTTTGCGCTCGGCCCCTATGCCTGGATGATCCTGACCTCGCTGAAGCCGCAAGTGGAGCTTTCGGCTTGGCCGCTCCACTACTGGCCACGGGAGGCGACGCTCGAGCATTACCGCGATCTGATCGCCCGCACGAGCTTCGCCGGCAGCCTGGGCAACAGCCTGATCATTGCAGTCGGCGCCAGTGTGCTCGGCCTCGGGGTCAGCATCCCCGCGGCCTATGCCTTCTCCCGCTTCCGTTTCTCTGGACGGAGAGGCCTCCTGACCGGCTTCCTCGTCATCAACATGTTCCCGGTCGTGCTGCTCATCATCCCGCTTTTCCTGATGATGCGCCGGCTCGGGCTGATCGACACCTATCTCGGCGTCATTCTCGGTCATTCGACCTTCTCGATCCCCTTCGCGATCTGGATGCTGACGAGCTATTTCAATGCGATTCCGAAGGATCTCGACGAAGCCGCGATGATCGACGGCGCCAGCCGCCTGCAGACCATCCGCCTCATCATCCTGCCCCTGCTGATGCCCGGCGTCGTCACGGCCGGTATCTACATCTTCATCACCTCCTGGAACGAATACCTCTTCGCGATGATGCTCTCGGGCCAGGCGGTGCGCACCGTCACGGTCGCGCTCCAGCTCTTCATCGGCGAGTTCACCATCCAGTGGGGCCTTCTCACGGCCGGCGGCACCCTGATCGCGCTGCCGGTCACCTTCCTCTTTCTTTTGGTGCAAAGGCGGCTTGTGGGCGGGCTCACGGCCGGTGCGGTGAAATCATGACAACAAATCCGATCGGGGTCATCTCGATGTTCTATGCGCGACCGTTCACGCGCGAGCATTTCGGCTGCTTCCAGCGGATGAAACGGGCCGGAGCCGATGTCGTCGAGCTGCTGGTGCCGGAGCCGGGTGAACTCGATTTGGGCGAGACCCGCGCCGCCATCTCCGATGCGGGCCTCTCCTGCGTGCTCGCTGCCCGGGTCAACCTCAACCGCGACCTTGCCAGCGGCGATGCCGGCGCCCACCACGCCGGAGTCACCTATCTCGAGACATGCGTCGATGTTGCAGCAGCCCTCGGCGCTGCCATCGTCGGAGGGCCGCTCTACGGCGCGCCTCTCGTATTCGCAGGCCGGGCTCCCGCCCCCGTCGACGAGGATGAGCGCAAGCGCCGCATCGATGCCATCGTCGCCGGCCTCTCGCAGGCCGGGAAGCACGCAGCCGAGTCCGGCATCCGGTTCGGCGTCGAGCCGCTCAATCGCTTCGAGACCGATATCTGCAATACGACCCGTCACGCGCTCGAAATCGTCGAGCGCGTGAACAATTCCGCCGTCGGCGTGATGCTCGATACCTTCCACATGAACATGGAGGAGTTCGATCTTGCCGATGCCATCCGGCAGGCCGGATCGAAACTCGTGCATTTCCAGGCCAACGAGAACAATCGCGGCTTCGTCGGCTCCGGCCATATCGACTGGCCCGCGATCGCCCGCGCGCTGCGCGACGTCGCCTATCGCGGGCCGATCGTGCTCGAACCATTCCGACGCCGCGACGAGCGAGCCGGCACCCCGCTGGCCCAGTGGCGCGCGCCCACCGAGAACGAAGACGAGCCGCTGGCCGCCAGCATCGCCTTCCTGAAGGCCGCACTCGCATTCGCCGGGAGGACGGCATGACCGGCTCCAGGACAGGCGCGCTGCGGATCGGCTGGATCGGTTGCGGCGTCCATGCCAACGAGATGCTGCTGCCGCAGCTGACGCGGCATGATGTCGAGATCACCGCGCTCTGCGATACGGATGAGGCACGGCTGAATACGACCGGCCGACGCTACGGCGTCCCCGAGGCCGGCCGCCTGCGCGACTGGCGCGGCCTGCTGTCCCGTGGCGATCTCGACGCGGTCGGCCTCGCGGTCGGCCCTGCCCTGCATCACGAGATCGGATTGGCAGCGATCGCGCGCGGCCTACCGCTCTTCATCGAGAAGCCGCCGGCGCCGACGGCGCGACAAGCGGCCGAGCTTGCCGAAGCAGCCGCGAGCCGCAAGGTGCCGGTCGTGCTCGGCTTCATGAAGCGCTATTCGACGGCCAACCGCATTGCCGCCAACGTCATTCGCACGGAAGAGTTCGGCGCAACGGCGAGCTTCCTCGGCGAGTACATGACCGCGCCGACCTATTTCGCCGGGGATCCCGATTATTCCGGCTTCTACCTGCATCATTGCGTGCACTATTTCGACCTCGTGCCGCACCTGATGGGCGAAGTCGCGAGCGTGAGCGCGAGGCGACACGAACTGGCGCCGGGCAAGCTGTTGCTCCATGTCGATTTCCGCTTTGCCAATGGCGGCATCGGCACCCTGGTCATGGGCACGCATCAGTCGCGCGGCACACCGATGGAATGGTGGCAGGTGATGGGCGACCATGCCCGCGTCGAGGTCCGCAATGTCCATGAGGTTCGTTATTTCAGGGCGCCCCCCTTCAAGGTCTCCCGGGCCGAGGCCAGCCTGATCGATGGCGAAGACACGCTGGTCTGGGAGCCGAATCTGACAGCTGCCGCCAACGAGGACCACAAGGGCTATCACGCGCTTCTCGGCGACTTCGTTCGTGCAGCACGTGGCGAGCCGACCACGGCACCGAACGCGGCCGATGGCGCCGCCGCCATGGCGTTGCTCGAGCAGGTCGTCGTCGAGCGCTGAGTTTGCCTTTCGCGCCCCTCCGGATGCGGCCCTCTCTGCGCATGCGAGCCTGCTCCGCAGGCCCGCTAAAGCATCGGCCCGAAAAGTGGATTGCGGTTTTCGGGAAAGCCGATGCAAACACAGAACGTTAGATCGTCGGGCCGGATACGATATCCGGTCTGACGATCTAAGGAGTCAGGAGCGGCCGGATGCTGGATAGGTTCTCGATCGTATGGCTCAGATGCTGCCGCAGTCTCTCGGCCGCCTCCTGCTGCCGGCCCGCGGCCAGGCTGTCGAGAATGGCGAGATGCTCCTCGCATTGCCTGCGATAGCGCTTGCGGTCGAGCATCGAACGGTAGGACAGCAGGCGGCGGATGCGGTTGATCCGTCGGATCGTCTCGAGGAAGAACGGATTTCCGGATCCGGCGACGATTGTCTCGTGGAAGCGGACTCCGCGTTCGTGGAGCATGTCCGCGCTGTCTGTCTCGATCGCACCGTCGAGAAGCCTCAGCTCGGCAGCCCTGCAAGCGGCGATGCTCTCGGGCGAAAGGTGATAGCCGGGTTCGAGCAAGGCGGCAGGCTCCAGTGCCAGCCGCAGACGATAGGTCTGCTCCAGGCTCTCCGGCGTGGTGAGAACCGGCGTGAAGCTCCAGCCGTAGCCGGCGCGCCGCTCGGCCCAGCCCTCTTGGCTGATCCGCGTCAGGACGGCATTGAGTTCGGCACGGGTCAGCCCGTAGCTGTCCCTGAGATCGGACTCGGTGACCTGCTCGGACAACCGGCCACGCAGATGGTCGTCGGCGATGCGGAAATAGGCCTTCGTCACGCCGTCCGGTTCGGCGAGGCCAAGTGCTTCGCCCGAGGGAGGCGTCTCCTGGGCGACGAAATAGCCACGATTGCGCTCGTGGCTCAGGACACCTTTCTCGGCAAGCAGTTGCAAGGCCTGACCGACGGGAAAGCGCGACACGCCGAAACGCGTCGCGATATCCTGAGAGCGCAAATGTGTCCCGGCGCCCAGATGCCCCTCTCGGATCTGATCGAGAATCCGAGCTGCGAGCGGGGTCGCCAGGTCTCGTCTCCCACTGCCTGCCATCGTCTCAGCCCTGCCGGCGCGAGCACGCCCGACAGTGGCTCTAGGTGATGACACGGCTGGCAAGCAAGGTGCTTATTTCACGAGACCGATCGTACGCAGGATGTCGCCGACCCGAACCTGCTCTTCCCTGAGGAAGGCTGCGAAGGGCTCCCCGGCAAGATAATAATCGTCCCAGCCGCGCGCCTTCAGCAGCGCTTTCCACTCGCCGCTCGCGACCATCGTATCGAAGAGCTTGGTCAACTGAGCCTTCTGTTCGGCGCTGATGCCCGGCGCCGCCATGACCGCGCGCCAGTTGACCACCTCGACATCGTAGCCGAGCTCCTTCAGCGTCGGCACATCGACACCGTCCAGCCGCTTGCCCGAGGAAATCGCCAGCGCGCGCAGCTTGCCGGCCTTGATCTGGCCCTCGAACTCGCCATAGCCGGAAACGCCGGCCGTGACACGGCCTCCGAGCATGGCCGCAAGCGCCTCCCCGCCACCGGAGAATGCGATATAGTTCACCTTGCCGGCATCTGCGCCGGCGACCTTCGTCACGAGCGCTGCAAGGATATGGTCGGCGCCTCCCGCCGATCCGCCGGCCCAGGTCACCCGGGCGATGTCGGCCGTGATCGCGGCGAGGAAGTCCTTCATCGTCTTGTGCGGGGAATTCTCGGGAACGACGATGACCAGCGGATCGCCGGTGAGACGAGCAAGCGGCGTCAACTGGTCCAGGGTGACCGGGGACTTGTTCGTCAGGATCGCCCCGACCATGGTGATCCCGTTGACCAGGAGCTGGCTCGGATCGCCCTTGGCGCCGTTGATGAACTGGGCAAGCCCGATCGTGCCGCCGGCACCGGTGACATTCGTGACCTGGACGCCGCGGACGGCTTTCGTCTCGGTCAGCACCTGCTGGATCGAGCGGGCGGCGCCATCCCAACCGCCGCCTGGCCCGGCGGGAGCAATGATCTTGAGTTCCTGCGGCGGCGCCTGCGCCATCGCCAGTTCTGGTGCCATCGCCATCACGGCAAACAGGCCCGCTGCGAAAATTCTGCCGATCGTCATCTCGATCCTCCCCGATCGTGTTGGATTGGGCGCGTTTGCGCCGGTTACGCCCGCGCTTGGCCGGGCAACTCTTCACCGCTGGCGGTGAAAGGTCTGGCGGGGCGCGCCGCTTGGCGCCCAAGGATCATGGGAATGATGCCGCCGGCGCGCAGCGTCGCACATTCAAGTGCGGTCTCGACGGCGGCGCGCAGGACGAGTGGTTGGGTATGTCCGGCCTTGCGATGGAGCCTTGCCGGCACGTCGCAGCGAGGAAGGATGGCGTGCGGCAGGGCTTCGATCTCGATCATGTCGCCCGGCGCAAGCGCCAGCGCATCGACGCCCTCACCGGCTGAAAGCATAAGCGGCAGAATCCCCATCCCGATCAGGTTGGACCGGTGGATGCGCTCGAAGCTCTGAGCCAGTACGGCCGCGACACCGAGCAGGCCAAGACCCTTGGCCGCCCAGTCGCGCGACGAGCCGGTGCCGTACCGCTCCCCCGCGACGACGACCATCGCCTCTCCTGACTGGCGGTAGCGCTCGGCCGCTTGCCAGAGCGGCAGGCTCTCGCCGCTTTGAACATGGATGGTCGAGCCGGGCGCGATGCGCGGCGCGAGACGATTGGCCACCGTGCGGTTGGTGAAGAGGCCGCGCAACATGACCTCCCAGTTGCCTCGCCGCGAGGCATAGACGTTGAGGTCCCCGGCATCTTCACCATGTGCAATCAGCCATTGCGCCGCCCCGCTCTCGGGCGGGATCTGTCCCGCGGGCGAAATGTGATCGGTCGTGATGTCGTCGCCGAGCACGATCAGAGGGTGGGCGCGATAATGGCCGAGCCGGCCTGGCTGATCGGCACGAGTGAAGGGTGGCGGGCGCAGATAGGTCGACGACGGATCCCAGGGGAACGCTGCGCTGGCCGGAGCCTCGAGTTCCTTCCAGTTCCTGCTCGCAGAGGCCTGCGCGAACGCCTGCGCGAAATCAGCAGGATCGAGCGCTCGGGCAAACGCGGAATCAATTTCGGCCCCGCTCGGCCAGAGTGTCGCCAGGTCGACAGGAGTTCCGTCGGCCGCGATCGCGAGAGTGCCCTTGGTGATGTCGCGATCGGCATCTCCCGCGAGTGCGTAGGCGACGACCAGCGCCGGAGAAGCCAGAAAGCCGGCGTCGATCTGGCCATGGACGCGGCCGGGAAAATTGCGGTTGCCGGACAGGACCGCGACGGGCAGGACCGTGCCCGCGCGAGCCGCTTCATTCATTGCGGGAAGAAGTGGGCCGGAGTTACCGATGCAGGTGGCGCAGCCGTAACCCACGATTCCGAAGCCGAGCGCTTCGAGATCCTCAAGCAGGCCGGCTCGCCGAAGATACCGCTCGGCTGCGGGTGAACCAGGTGCGAGTGATGTCTTGACCCAGGCAGGGGGCTTGAGACCGAGCTGACGTGCCTTGCGCGCGACCAGCCCCGCAGCCACCAGTAACCGCGGATCGGACGTATTGGTGCAGCTTGTGATCGCGGCAATCGCGACAGGATAGCGCGGCAATCCGGTCGAGACCGTCTTAGCCTGCCGCATCGCTTCGAGCGCGGGGACCACTTCCTCCGGCGTGACCAGATCCTGCGGCCGGCGGGGGCCGGCGAGGCTGATCGAGATCGCCGCCAGATCGATCTCGACGATCTCGGTAAAGCGTGGTTGCGCCTGCGGGTCGAACCAGAGCTTCTGAGACCGTGCGTAGTCAGAGACGAGCTCGATATGATCCGGCCTGCGACCTGTCTGGGCGAGATAGGCCAGCGTCGCCTGATCGATCGGGAAATATCCGGTCGAGGCGCCGAACTCCGGCGCCATATTGGCGATGACGGCGCGCTCACCGCCTGACAGTGTCGCAGCCCCAGGCCCAAAGAACTCGACGAATGCGCCGGCAACTCCCTGCGCACGCAGCCGTTGCGTCACCGTCAGCGCAAGATCCGTCGCGCTGACGCCTTCGCGCAGCCGGTTGGTCAGGCGCACGCCGATCACCTCGGGAATGCGCATCATCACGGGCATGCCGAACATCACGCTCTCGGCCTCGAGCCCGCCCACGCCCCAGCCGAGGACACCGATGCCATTGATCATCGGGGTGTGGCTGTCGGTGCCGATCAGCGTGTCCGGGACGGCCCAGAGCCGACCGTCGACGGCGCGGGTCGTCACGACCGTCGCGAGTTGCTCCAGATTGATCGTGTGCATGATGCCGGTGCCGGGCGGATGCACCCGGACGCCCTCAAGGGCCAGCGTCGACCATTTGAGAAAGCGGTAGCGCTCTCCGTTTCGCTTGTATTCCCGTTCGAGATTGACGCGCATCGCGTCCGGCGACGCCGAAAGTTCGACGCCGAGCGAATGGTCGACCGAGACGTCGACCGGAAGGGTCGGGCTGAGGCTCCTGGGATCACCACCGCCTTCGGCGATCGCGTCGCGCATGGCGGCGACATCGACCAGCGCGGGAGTGCAGGTCGTGTCGTGCATGAGAACACGGCCTGGCAGAAAGGCGATTTCGGCATCCGAACGCCCGTTCGCGAGCCAGCCGCGAAAGCCCAGCAACGCGGCATTGCACTCATCCGCTCCAATGGGCTGCCGAATGACGTTCTCGGCGAGAATGCGCAGGACATGCGGCAGCCGAAGGAGGTCGGGTCCCAGATTCGCCTGCAAATCCGCAACAGCATAGTCGCGGCCGGCAAGGCGGGTTGTCCGTAAAATCGAGGATGAGTTGGGATCCATGCCTCATAATGCATATTAACGACTATAAATGCAATAACACGGCCCGCGGCTACTAAAGGCCCAGGCGTTGCGGACGCCCTCGGCTCCGCCAATCGCGTATGACAAGTGCTTCGCCTTTGATGACGGTCGTGGAGCCGCCGCTTACGCCATCGGAGCGCGCGCGGCCTATGCAATGCCGAACGGGAAGCGTTAGATTGGACACATGCAAATCCCCATCAGGAAAGGCGTGCAGCGGAATGAGCGAGCGTCTCATTCGCAAGCTCGAGATGCTGGAAGTCGCGCAACTCATTGACTGGGCTGCCGCGGAGGGCTGGAATCCCGGCCTCAATGACGCGGCGGCGTTCCGCGCGACCGACCCTGACGGCTTTATCGGTGCCTTCGTCGATGGCGAGATGGTCGCCGGCATCTCGGCAGTTGCCTATGGAACGACCTACGGATTCATCGGACTCTATATCTGCCGCGGGGACATGCGCGGCCGAGGTCATGGCAAAGCCGTCTGGGACGCAGGCATGGCGCGGCTCGATGGGCGCACGATCGGGCTCGACGGGGTCGACGAGCAATTTGAGAACTACCGTCGAAAGGGCTTTGCACCCGCCTACCGAACCATCCGCTTCGGCGGCACTTTTGCGCGCCACCTGGTTGAGAGCCGGACGGTGAACAGCGTCACCCCGGAACTCTTGCCCGAAGTCATGGCCTTTGATCGAAGAGGTTTTCCGGAGGCACGGGAAACCTTCCTGGCGCACTGGCTCATGCCCCCGCATCATGCGTGCGTCGCAACCTCGGATGGCGCGACCACTGGGTACGGCGTGATGCGCAAGTGCCGCTCGGGCTGGAAGATCGGTGCGCTATCTGCAGTCGACGACGCGACGGCCGCCGCACTCGTTCAGCATCTGGGCTCTCCTGTCGAGGGCGACGTCTACATCGACGTTCCAGCCGCACGGCAGCGGTTCATCGACACGCTGGCTGACGCCGGCCTTCGGCCTGGATTCGAGACGACGCGAATGTATCTGGGCAGACCGTTTCCTCTCGCGCCCGAGGTGTTCGGCGTGACCACTCTGGAACTCGGCTAGGCGGCATCCAAATTCGAGCCGTTTCGGCTACAGTCAGCGGTTCGGCGCATCCGCTCATAAGACAATCCAAATCGCCGGAACCGATCCTGACCTCCGTCAGGCCGGGGGGCCCGCGTCGGCGACTACGCGATCTTGCCTCAACGCTTGCCTGAACCGCGAAAATGGAGTGCCATCTCCACGCCGGCAGTGGCCGGGCATTGGGAGACCAGACCATGGCTAGACAAGTGATCCTGGCAGCCGCGTCGGCATTCGTGCTCGCGACCGTCTTTTCCTCACCGTCCCTGGCACTGACGATGAAGGAATGTAGTGCTAAGTATCAGGACGCCAAGAAGGCGAATACTCTGAAGGGCCAGAAGTGGAACGATTTCCGCAAGGCCCAGTGTGGTGATGACGACGCTGCTGAGAGCGATGCGGCCGCCGCTGTCCAGGACGCTCCCGCAGCCCCGGCTGCTACGTCTGCAACGCCCGGAGTCAAGCCGGCCGCCGCTCCCGCACCGACAAAGGCGGCGGTGTTCCCCAAGGCCGTCGCGCAGAAATACTCGGATGAGTCGCCGGGCAAGGCCCGGCTGAAAACCTGCGCCGATCAGTACAATGCCAACAAGACCGCCAACGCCAACGGCACACTGAAATGGATCGAGAAGGGCGGCGGCTACTGGAGCCAGTGCAACGCCAAGCTCAAGAGCTGATCCGCTATGGCGGCGGCTCTGGCCGCCGCCATATTGCTGAGTGTTTTCATGAAGAAGCGTGAGTTTGCGGAATCAGAAAATAAGGTTTTGCGTTCGTCGCAATCAGGTTATCCCGACGCAACGTAGTTCGCTGGATTGGAGATCTGCGCAGGTCCGGTGCCGTGCGGTGGATCGCGCCATCACGACGCGCCTTTACCTCCCATTAACCCTTTTCTCCCCTTTTTGGGTCGTCTTCTGAGTTGGAGCTGGGGGCTCACAAAGGGAAGATGACATGCAGGCTTTCGACCCTGAGAACGGTGCCGAACATCTCGTCGGGCGACCTGTCGCAGATGTCGAGCGCGATCTGATCCTCGCCACCTTGAGGGAAACCGGCGGCAATCGCACCCATGCGGCCGCCATGCTTTGCATCTCGATCAGGACGCTCCGCAATAAGCTTAGCGCCTATGCCTCTGACGGCTACGAGATTCCAGAGGCCGGTCAATCCGCGCATTGAGAGATTTTGCTGCGATAAATGGGCCGCTTGCATTGGCCAGGCGGCCCATTCAGCCATATCTTGGCCATCAATGCGGCAAAACCTATCAAGTCGTTGCCTGCGTAGGAGCCGCATCATGAAGAGAGCCTCGTTACTCGCCATGATGCTGATCTCCGGCGGTCTCGCTGCCTGCCAAACCATCACCGCGGCAGAACAGCGTAGCGCCGACGAGGTACGCTGCCGATCCTATGGCTTCCGGCCAGGCACCGACGCATTTTCGAAATGCCTGCTCGACGTCGATCTGGCTCGCGCCGCCGCGCGCCTCTATCGCTTCGAACAGGCAGGAGGGCCCGGTTGGGGCTATCCCTATGGGGGACGCCCCTGGTACTGGTGAGTACCGCCTGAGACCCCGTCACGCTTGGTGCGGCGCGCGTCTGGCTCAGTCTTGCATGCGCTCGCGCAGGCCGATGATCTTGCCGTCGGCTGCAAAGGTGCCGTCGTCGCGATGAGGCAGGGCGCAGCGTTCCTTCCGTTCCGGATCGCCCCAGACCAGGATCGCGATCACGCATTCGCCGCTTGCCCGCGACGCACCCTGTAGCCGTGATCCCACGGGCCGATAATGCAGCCGATCAGCGGCGGCGCATGCTGCATCACCATGTGGTAACCGAGCCGCCCCTCGTCGGATGTCGTGACGAGAACGATCGGCCCAGCCTCCGGCAGGCGATAGTCCTTTGATGCTGGCACCTCCTGAATTGCCATGGCGATCGCACCGCTAATCCTTGCCAGGCGCAACACCAGTGACGAGCGAAATCCCGTTGCTGAGGGCGATCTTTATGGACCCCTTATGCCTCATCCCTTCCTTTCCCCTCGACCCCTTACTGCCCCGCGCACCACATCTCCGGTCTAACCTGACTGGAGATTGGCCATGGCCGACATCGTCTTCATCGCGCTCGGGCTCGGAGCCTTCGTGCTCTTTGCTGCCTATGCAGCGCAGTTGCGCAAGGTCTGACGACCATGGCGCTCACCTGGCTTTACGGGGCCGCGGCGCTTGGGCTCGCGGTTTACATGGTCGCCGCGCTGCTGCGCCCCGACCGCTTCTGACACAGCTTTCATAAAGGAGACCTCGCATGGACTGGCGGGGCTGGGCCGAGATCGTTTTCACGATCGCGTTGACTGTGGCCGTGGGTTGGCCACTCGGAATCTTCATGGCTCGCGTCTGGGCGGGCGGACGAACCTGGCTCGATCCAGTGTTGAAACCGGTGGAAGCCGTGGCCTATGCGGCCTTCGGCGTCGATCGCGACAAGCAGCAGGGCTGGTTTGCTTACACTGGCGCGGTGCTGGCGTTCAGCGCGGCGGGATTTGCACTGCTCTATGGGCTGTTGCGCCTGCAGGGCGTGCTGCCGTTCAATCCGCAAGGGTTCGACGGGCTCTCTCCCCACCTCGCCTTCAACACCGCCGTCAGCTTCGTCACCAACACGAACTGGCAGTCCTATGCCGGCGAAGCGACGATGAGCAATCTCAGCCAGATGGCCGGGCTCACCGTGCATAACTTCGTCTCCGCCGGCACGGGGCTCGCCATCGCCGCCGCCCTGTCGCGGGCCTTCGCCACCGATCGTGGCGAGACTCTCGGCAATTTCTGGGTCGATCTGATGCGTACGACGCTTTACGTGCTGCTGCCGCTCGCGATCGTGACGGCGCTGGCGCTGGTTGCTGCCGGTGTCCCGCAAACCTTGCTCGCCAATGTCGAGGGCTCGACAGTCGAAGGCGCGAAGCAGGTGATCTCGCTGTTCCCGACAGCGAGCCAGGAAGCCATCAAGCAATGGGGTACCAATGGCGGCGGCATCTTCAACGTCAACTCGGCGCATCCGTTCGAGAATCCGACGCCGCTGACCAACCTGATCGAGGTCGTTTCGCTGAACGCCCTCGCCTTCGGCACTGTCATTGCGTTTGGGCGCATCGCCTTGGCGCGCAAGGAAGCCCGCGCCCTTCTGACAGTTATGGTCATCCTGGTCGGAGCCGCCGCGGCCGCGATCTACGCCTCTGAAACGCTGACGCCACAGCCGGCGATGATCGCAGCCGGTATCCCCGATGCATCCGCGAACATGGAAGGCAAGGAGGTCCGCTTCGGCCCCGCCGCTTCCTCGATCTGGGCGGCGCAGACCACCGGCGCCTCTAACGGCTCGGTCAATTCGATGCATGGCAGCTACATGCCACTCGGTGGCGGTGTCGCAATGTTCCTGATGCAGCTCGGCGAGATCCTGCCCGGCGGCGTCGGGTCGGGCCTCTATGGCATCGTCGTGCTGGCCTTGCTCGCTGTCTTCGTCGCCGGCCTGATGGTCGGACGGACACCGGAGTATCTCGGCAAGAAGGTCGAGGCACGCGAGATCAAGTTCGCCATGCTCGCGGTACTGATCCTCCCGCTTTCGATCCTTGGCTTTTCAGCGATCGCGGCGGTGCTCCCGGTGGCACTGGAAGGCCTGCTCAACAAGGGCCCGCGCGGCCTGACCGAAATCCTCTACGCCTACTCCTCGGCGACCGGAAACAACGGCTCGGCCTATGCCGGCCTGACCGCCAATGCGCCCTGGTGGAACACCACACTCGGCATCGCGATGCTGCTCGGGCGCTTCGCCTACATCGTGCCAGTGCTCGCCATTGCCGGCGCGCTCGCGGCCAAGCCGAAGCTCCAGCCCACCGCGGGAACCTTGCCTTCCGACAGCCCGCTCTTCGCCGGACTTGTAATCGGCATCATCCTGATCCTGGGCGGGCTGCAATTCTTCCCCGCGCTGGCACTTGGGCCAATCGTCGAGCACTTCCAGGTGCTTACGGCCTCGCGCTGAGCCGACAAAGGAAAATGCATCCATGAGTATGTCTTTCGTCAAATCCACAACATTCGACCAGGGGGTGGTGGTGACGGCGCTGAAGGGCGCCTTCGCCAAGCTCGACCCGCGCAAGCTCACGGGAAATCCCGTGATCCTGGCCACAGAGGTCGTGGCAGCGCTGGCCACGGTCTCTGCCGCGGTCGCCCTTTCCACCGGCGAACCTGCCGGTTTCCCGATCCAGATCGCGATCTGGCTCTGGCTCACCGTGCTCTTTGCCAATTTCGCCGAGAGTATTGCCGAGGGGCGCGGCAAGGCGGCAGCGGATTCGTTGCGTGCCGCCCGTGTCACCACCAAGGCCAAGCTGATCATCGACCCTGAGCGGAATGCGATGATCCTGACGCCTGCCCATAAGCTGGTTCCCGGCGATCTCGTCCTGGTCGAGGCCGGCGACGTGATCCCGGCCGATGGCGAGATCATCGAGGGCGTTGCTTCGGTCAACGAGGCCGCGATCACTGGCGAATCTGCTCCCGTGATCCGCGAGAGCGGCGGCGATCGTTCGGCCGTCACCGGCGGCACCACGGTCGTCTCCGACTGGATCAAGGTCAAGGTCACGTCGCAGCCCGGCTCCTCCTTCCTCGATCGCATGATTGCGATGGTCGAAGGCGCCGACCGGCGCAAAACGCCGAACGAACTCGCTCTTGCCGTGCTGCTCGCCGGCCTGACGCTGGTCTTCCTGATCGCAGTCGTCACGCTGACCGGCCTTGGTGCCTTCTCCGGCATCTCGCTCGACCCTATGGTGCTCGGCGCACTCTTCGTCACGCTGATCCCGACCACGATCGGCGGACTGCTCAGCGCCGTCGGCATTGCTGGCATGGACCGCCTGCTCAAGGTCAACGTGCTGTCGACATCCGGCCGCGCCGTCGAGGCCGCTGGCGACGTCGACACGTTGCTGCTCGACAAGACCGGCACGATCACCTTCGGTAACCGCATGGCTGTCGAGGTTATTCCGGCACCGGGCGTTCGGCCGGACGCTGCGCTGCGGGCTGCGCTGATGGCCTCGCTTGCCGACCAGACGCCAGAAGGTCGCTCGATTGTCGAACTCGCGCGGGAACAGGGCGTAACCACCAGCATCCCGGAACACGCGACTGCGATCGCCTTCAGCGCGGTGACGCGCCAGTCGGGCCTCGACGACAACGGACAGTCCTGGCGCAAGGGCGCGGTCGACGCCGTGCTCACCATGCTCGACCTGCGCGAAGGCCAGGTCCCGGCCGAAATGCGCCAGGCGGTCGACCGCATCGCCCGCTCGGGCGGCACGCCGCTCGCGGTCAGCGAGAACGGTGCGCTGGTCGGCATCATCCACCTCAAGGATGTGGTGAAGCCTGGCGTCAAGGATCGATTCGCTGATCTTCGCCGCATGGGTGTCCGGACGGTGATGATCACCGGCGACAATCCCGTCACCGCTGCAGCCATCGCCTCCGAAGCCGGCGTCGACGATTTCCTCGCCGAGGCGACACCCGAGGACAAACTCCGCATCATCCGCGCCGAGCAGGCCAAGGGCCGGCTCGTGGCGATGTGCGGCGACGGCGCCAACGATGCCCCGGCGCTCGCGCAGGCGGATGTCGGCGTCGCCATGCAGACCGGTGCCCAGGCGGCACGCGAGGCCGGCAACATGGTCGATCTCGACAGCGATCCAACCAAGGTCCTGGAGATCGTCGAGGTCGGCAAGCAAATGCTGATCACGCGCGGCGCGCTGACGACCTTCTCGATTGCCAATGATGTCGCAAAGTACTTCGCGATTATCCCGGCCTTGTTCGTGGCCGCGCTGCCGGCCTTGGGCGCCCTCAACATCATGGGGCTCACGAGCCCCCACAGCGCCATCCTCTCGGCGGTGATCTTCAATGCGCTCGTTATCGTCGCGCTGATTCCGCTGGCGCTTCGCGGCGTGCGCTACCGGGCGATCGGCGCGGCCAAACTGCTCTCGCGAAACCTCACCATCTACGGCATCGGCGGCATCGTCGCGCCCTTCATCGGCATCAAGCTGATCGACATGATCGTCGCAGCCCTGAAGCTCGCCTGAAGCGAAGGAAAAGGACCACGACCATGTTGTCCCATTTGCGTCCCGCCATCGTCTCGATGGTGTTCTTCACCTTCCTGCTCGGTCTCGCCTATCCGTTGGGCGTGACCGGTATCGCCGGGGCCATCTTCCCGACCCAGGCCGGCGGCTCGCTGATCCACAATACGCAAGGCGAGATCATCGGTTCGGAGTGGATCGGCCAGAACTTCAAGGGCGATGCCTATCTGCGCCCCCGCCCCTCCGCCGCCGGCAAGGACGGCTATGATGCCGCCGGTTCCTCGGGCTCCAATCTCGGGCCCTTGAACGAGGACCTCGCTGCGCGGATCAAGGCCGATGCCGACACGCTGCGGGAGGCCGATGGTCCTGGCTCCTTGCCGGCCGACGCGGTGACCGCTTCGGGTTCCGGGCTCGATCCCCATATCTCGCCGGAGAACGCCGCCCGCCAGGTTGCTCGCATCGCCAAAACCCGCGGCATCGCCCCGGACCAGGTTGCGGCGATCATTGCAGCCAATACACAGGAGCCGACATTCGGCTTTCTCGGACGCTCGCGTGTAAACGTGCTGACCGCCAATCTCGCCCTCGACGCGCGCTATCCGAAGCCGCAAGCTAAGGCGCCATGAGCCCAGCGTTATGACAGCAGACGAAACCAGATATCGGGAGCAGGGACGACCTGACCCCGACGCCCTTCTGGCGCAGGCCGGCCGCAAACGCGGCCGGCTCAAGATTTTTCTCGGCATGGCTCCCGGTGTCGGCAAGACCTACGAGATGCTGGCCCAGGGCCGCCGCGCCCAGGCCGAGCACGGCGAAGTCCTGGTCGGGGTGGTCGAGACCCATGGGAGGCGGGAGACAGAAGCCCTGCTCGATGGGCTCGAGGTGATGGCGCGCCGGCCGATCGAGCATCGCGGCCGGACCTTGCTGGAATTCGACCTGGAGGCGGCGCTGGCCGTCAAGCCGCGTCTCCTGCTCGTCGATGAATACGCCCATTCCAACGCTCCCGGCAGCCGCCACCCCAAGCGCTGGCAGGATGTCGAGGAACTGCTCGAATCCGGCATCGACGTCTGGACGACGCTGAACGTCCAGCATCTGGAAAGCCTCGTCGACGTGGTCTGGAAGATCACCGGGGTGCGCCAGCGCGAAACGGTGCCGGACAGCGTCCTCAGCCGGGCGGACGAGATCGAGCTGATCGACATCACCCCGACTGAACTGCGCCAGCGCATGGCAGAGGGCAAGGTCTATCTGCCCGAGACGGCGCGACTTGCAGCCGACAATTTCTTCAAGCCCGAGAACCTGACGGCGCTGCGCGAACTGGCCTTGCGTCGCGCCGCCCAGACCGTCGACGACCAGCTCAGCCAGGCGATGAAGCGCGCCGGCGTCGAAGGTCCCTGGGCCGCCGGCGAGCGCATCCTGGTCCTGATCGGGCCGGACGCCATGGCAAGTTCGCTGGTGCGCGCGGGACGACGCCTCTCCGACATGATGATGGACGCTCCCTGGACGGTGGCGCATGTCGAACGCCCGAACCGCGTCGAGCCTGATTCTGCCCGCGGTCGCAGCCTCTCGGAAGCGCTCAAGCTCGCCGAGCAGCTTGGCGCGGCCAATGTCGTGCTGACCGGCGACGATCTCGTCGCGACCGTGCTGGACTATGCCAGGCGCAACAACGTCACCCAGATCGTCGTCGGTAAATCGCACCGCCGGGGCTGGCGCGCCTGGTTTTACCGGTCACTGGCACCAGCCCTGCTCGCAGCACAGAACGGCGCAGCGCTGCACATCATCACCGAGAGCGCGTCCGGACCCGCCATCCCGTCATCCCCGGCTCCGAAGCGCGCGCCCCAATGGGGCGGGCATCTGGCCTCCGCCGCGCTGGTTGGCGGCACGATCATCATCGGGGAGTTGATCCAGAACCGTGTCGAGAATGCCAACCTCGCCATGCTGTTCATGGTCAGCGTCCTGATCTCGGGGCTCGCATTCGGGCTCTGGCCTGCTGTCACGGCAGCAGCCTTCGCCGCAGTTGCCTATAATTTCTTCTTCCTCGAGCCGCTGCTGAGCTTCTGGATCGGTCATCCCGCGGATGTCCTGACATTCCTCGTCTTCTTCGCAGTGGCGATGACGACGGGGGGCCTTACGGGGCGGGTCCGGGATCAGGCCAGGGCGACCGCACGACGGGCCTCGGCGATCACGGCATTGCTCGCCGCAAGCCGGCGGTTGTCGGGAGCCGCGCGCAAGGAGGATGCTGCCACGATCCTGGCCGAGCAGCTTTCGGCCGCAACATCCGGCAAGGTCGTCGTCTTCCTGCCGCATGGCGAGGAAATTGCCGCAACGGCGGGAGCCCCCGCACTCGAAGCGCTGACGACAGCCGACATGACCGCGGCACGCTGGACCTGGACGCGCGGCGAGCCTGCCGGCGCCGGCACCGGCACCTTGCCCAACGCCGCCTGGACGTTCCGCGCGCTGCAGGGCGTGCGCTCGCGCTCGGGCGTCGTTGGATTCGAACCGAAGGCGCTGCTCGATGCCGAGAACGAACGCTTCGCTCTGGCGCTGCTCGATCAGGGCGCGATCGCGCTGGAACGCGCCGAACTGGCCGCCGCAGCCGTCGACGCCGAAGCGCTCCGCCGCAGCGACCGGCTGCGCTCGGCCCTGCTCAACTCCGTCAGCCATGATCTGCGCACGCCGCTTGCGACCGTGCTCGGATCGGCGACGACGCTGATCGACTTCGGCAAGACGGTCGAGCCTGCCGTGCGCGACGACCTGCTGCTCTCGATCCGCGAGGAGGCCGAAAGGCTCAATCGCTATGTCGGCGACCTGCTCGACATGTCGCGGCTGGAAGGCGGAGCGCTGGTGACACGCCGCGACTGGACCGATGTGCGCGACGTGATTGCCGCAGCCATCGAGCGCGTCTCGCGCCGCCTCGAGCACCGCCGCGTCCAGCGCGATTTTCCGGCAGCGCTTTCGGCAGTACGGGCCGACCCCGGCCTGCTCGAGCAGGCTCTGGTCAATATTCTGGAAAACGCCATCACCTATAGCGAGGACGGCTCGCTGATCGAAACGGCAGCCTACGAGGACAGGGGCAATGTCGTGATCTCGATCGAGGATGAAGGTCGCGGTATCCCCACCGCCGAGCTCGAACGCGTCTTCGAGAAGTTTCGCAGGCTCGAGGAATCGACCGATCGTGGCGGGGAACGAGGCAAGGGCGCCGGCCTCGGCCTCGCCATTTCCAAGGGCTTCGTCGAGGCCATGGGCGGTCGGATCGCGGCCGCGAGCCCGATCCAGGACCGTGCGGACGGAACGCCGGGCGGCACCCGCATCCTGATCAGCCTGCGCAAGGACAGCGCGCCCGGAGCAACGACATGACGGCCTTCCGCCCGCGTATCCTCGTCATCGACGATGAACCGCAGATCCATCGCTTCCTGGCTCCAGCGCTCGATGCCGCCGGCTATGAACCCGTTCGCGCCGATGATGCCGCCGCTGGCCTGCGCGAGCTTGCACGAAAGCCGCCGGATGCGGTGGTCCTCGATCTCGGTCTGCCCGACATGGACGGCAAGGAGGCGCTGGCCAAGGCGCGTGCCTTCTATGACGGCCCGGTGATCATCCTCTCGGCACGGGACCGCGAGACCGAGAAGATCGATGCGCTCGATGCCGGTGCCGATGACTATGTCGAAAAGCCCTTCGGCGTCGGCGAATTGCTGGCGCGGCTGCGCGTGGCGCTGCGCCACCGCATCGAGCGTCAGGGCGCCGACGCGGTGATCCGCTCGGGCGCCGTCGAGATCGATCTCGTCAATCGCCGCGTCAGCCGCGACGGTGCGCATGTGAAGCTGTCGCCGAAGGAATATGACCTGCTCGCCTCGCTCGCCGGCGGCAATGGCCGGGTGCTGACCCACCGCCAGATCCTGACTGCGGTCTGGGGTCCGGCGCATGAGCACGATGTCCAGTATCTCCGCGTCTTCGTCGGCCAGCTCCGCCAGAAGCTCGAGGAAGACCCCACGAGCCCGAAGCTGATCGAGACGGAGCCAGGTGTCGGCTATCGGCTCGGTGGACTGGTCTAGCGTCATCCGCACCTTGAGAGGACTATTTCGCCCCCGCTCCTTCTGCAGGTGCCACAAAGAGAAAAATCCTCCTTTTCAATGGGAATAAGAAAAAACACGCTACCTGACGTGAATTGAACCAACCGCCGCGCTGCCGTATTTGAGATGTTCGGAATAGCGAACAGGGTGAGCGCTGAAAGTGGCCATTCTCAACGTCATCGACCGGCAGGGTCAGTCCCATGAACTCGAGGCCGTCGAAGGCTGGCGGGTCATGGAGATCCTGCGCGACTATCGCGTCGGAATCGAAGGCGTCTGCGGCGGTTCCTGCGATTGCGCCACCTGCCATGTCATCGTCGCACCGGAATGGGCCGAACGCCTGCCCGAGCCGCGTGAGGACGAGATCGACGCGCTCGACACGCTGCCGCTGATCGAACAGACCTCTCGGCTCTCCTGCCAGATCATCTGGTCCGATGATCTCGACGGCCTGACGCTGACCCTGGCGGAGGCTGCATGATGGCCGCTGTCCCCAAGCGCCCGCCCCTTCCGGCAATCCTTCTCGCCAATGATCTGCTTGATGGCGACGTCGTCTTCGCTTCGGTCGCTGCCTCTGGCGCGCTCGTCTGGACGCGCGATCCCGCGCTGGCGCTGGTCGCGGCCGACGATGCGGCAGCGGCGCGGCTCGAGGCCTATGCCGTCAGCGAATTCGCAGCCCAGCATGTCGTCGATGCCTATCTCGTCGATATCGCGATCGAAGCCGGCCGGCCGGTGCCACGGCATTATCGCGAACGCATGAAAACGCTCGGTCCGAGCAACCGTCCCGATCTCGGCAAGCAGGCCGGGGACGGTATCGCAGCCGAGCGGAGGGTCTGAGACATGTATCGCTACGATGAATTCGATGCGCGCTTCGTCCGCGAGCGGGTCGCCCAGTTCCGGGATCAGGTCGGCCGCCGGCTCGATGGCTCGCTGACCGAGGACGAGTTCAAGCCGCTGCGGCTGAAGAACGGCGTCTACCTGCAGCTCCACGCCTATATGCTGCGCATTGCCGTGCCTTACGGCACGCTGTCCTCGCGCCAATTGCGCCAGCTCGCCCTGATCGGCGAACGCTACGACCGCGGCTATGGCCATTTCACGACGCGCCAGAACCTGCAGTTCAACTGGCCGAAGCTCCGCGACATTCCGGAGATCCTGGATCTCCTCGCCGATGTCGAAATGCATTGCATCCAGACCTCGGGCAATTGCATCCGCAACGTCACGGCCGATCATTTCGCCGGCGTCGCCCAGGATGAGATCGAGGACCCGCGCCCGACCGCCGAACTGATCCGGCAATGGTCGAGCCTGCATCCCGAGTTCAGCTACCTGCCGCGCAAATTCAAGATCGCAGTCACGGGGGCCGAGCATGACCGGGCCGTGATCAAGGCGCATGACATCGGCCTGCGCCTGCGGCGGCATCCGGACACCAATGCCATCTCCTATGAGGTCAGCGTCGGTGGCGGTCTCGGCCGCACGCCGATGATCGGCAAGGTGGTGCGCGACTATCTGCCGAAGGCCGATTTGCTCGCCTATCTCGAGGCGATCATGCGGGTCTATAATCTCGAAGGCCGGCGCGACAACAAATACAAGGCCCGGGTCAAGATCCTGGTCCACGAGATTGGCGTCGAGGAATTCACGCGGCGCGTCGAGGAGGAATTTGCTCGGCTCGACGGTCCGTCCGTCAATGCCGACCCTGCGGAAGTCGCGCGCATCGCCGCCTATTTCGCTCCGCCCACCTACGAGGTCCTGCCGGCTGTCAGCCGCGTGCTGAAGGCGACCAAGGCTGCAAACCCGACCTTCGCGCGCTGGGTCGAGGTCAACACGGCCCCGCACAAGGCACCTGGCTATGCGGCCCTGACCATCTCATTGAAGCCGATAGGCCAGGCGCCGGGCGACGCGACCTCGGAGCAGATGCGGATCGTGGCCGACCTGGCCGAGCAATATTCGCATGACGAACTGCGCGTCACCCATGCGCAGAACCTCGTCCTGCCGCATGTGCGCCAGCGCGATCTCTTTGCGATCTGGCAGAAGCTCGGCGAGGCGGGCCTGGCCTCTGCCAATGTCGGGATGATCACCGACATCATCTCCTGCCCCGGCCTCGATTATTGCGCGCTGGCGACCGCGCGCTCGATCCCGATTGCCCAGGCCATCCAGCGCCGCTTCGCCGATGCAGAGCGTCAGCGCCTGATCGGCGAGCTGAACATCAAGATCTCCGGCTGCATCAATGCCTGCGGCCATCACCATGTCGGCCATATCGGCATTCTCGGCCTGGAGAAGCGCGGCATCGAATCCTACCAGATCACGCTGGGTGGCGACGCGACCGAGAACGCGGCCATCGGCGAGATTCTTGGCCCCGGCCTTGCTGCCGAGGACGTGCCCGATGCGATCGAACGCATCGTCAATGTCTATGTCGAGGCGCGCCAGGCGAACGAGAGCTTCATCGACGCCGTCCGCCGGCTCGGTCTCGGACCTTTCAAGGCCGCCTTCCAGGAGATCGCTCATGCAGTTGCTTGACCGCACCGGCACCAAGACGGATGTCTGGACGCGCAGCGAAGGTGCGGCGATCGGCAATCTCTCGCATGCCCTCGTCGACTGGGAGGCTTTGCCGGACGCGCTGCGGCAGAAAGCCCGCGACCAGCGCATCGGTGTGACTGTGCCCAACCATATCCGCATCGCCGAGCTCAAGCTCGTCCTGCGGCAGCTCTCGCTGGTGAGCGTTGCCTTCCCGGCTTTCTCGGACGGGCGCGGCTTCAGCTTGGCCAAGCTCATTCGCAACCACGGCTTCACTGGCACGTTGCGCGCCAGCGGTCCCTTGATCGCCGACCAATTCGCCTATGCACTCTCATGCGGCTTCGACGAGATCGAATTGCCGGAGACGAGTGCGGTGCGCCAGCCGATCGAGCAATGGCTGACCGCGGCGCGCCGGATCAGCCATGGCTATCAGCGCGGTTACGGCGACAGCCGCAACATTCTCGACCAGCGGCGCGCGGCCCGCGCTGCAGCAGGTTGATTCATGGCCGGGTTCTCGCACGGCGAGGCAGGCCACCAGCGCGCCCGCGAGGGTGAGGATTTGAGGGAGGACAGTATGGACGGCGACCTGTTGCGCGCGATTCCGCCTCGCCCCTATGAGCGCTGGTTCGATATTTGCTTTCGGCTTATCATCCTTGCGCTTGCCGGATTCTGGTTGTTGATGCCGCCGGCCGGCGCACCGGATCGACCGGTTGACCTGAAGGCGGCAGAAACCACGCGATGACGCAAAGAGCGCCCGAACCGACGACTGCGCGCCGCATCGAGCGGCTGGCGACGTTGCCACTGTTCCACAAGCTGGACGGGCGCAAGGTCTTGCTGGCAGGCACGGGCGAAGGTGCACTCTGGAAGGCCGAGCTGCTGGCGGCGTCAGGAGCCGCGCTCCTCATTCTTGCCGGTGAAGAGACGGACCTGTTCGACAGCCTCGTCGCTGATCCTCCCGCGGCCGAGATCACCCTGCGCAGCCGCAACTGGCAGCCAGACGACTTCGATGGAGCGGCGCTGGCAATCGGCGAGATCGAAGAGGACGACGAGGCGCGCGCCTTTGCGGCCGCCGCACGGCAAGCCGGCGTGCCGGTCAATGTCGTCGACAAGCCGGAGTTCTGTGATTTCGCCTTTGGATCGGTCGTGAATCGTTCCCCGCTGGTCGTCGCGATCTCGACCGACGGCGCCTCGCCCGTCTTCGGCCAGACCATCCGTACCAAGATCGAAGCCCTGCTTCCGGCCGGTCTCAAGGACTGGGCACAGGCCGCCAAGGACTGGCGGCCTGCAGTCCAGGCCCGCGACCTGCCCTTCGCGCTGCGCCGCGCCTTCTGGGAGAAATTCACCCGTCGCGCCATGGCGGAGCCGGAACGCGCGCCGCAATCTCACGACGAAGCGGAACTCTTTACCGCGCTCGACCGGCTCGAGAGCAGCCATCAGGGCATCGGCCGGGTCACGCTCGTCGGCGCTGGCCCCGGCGATCCGGAATTGCTGACCCTGAAGGCGATCCGCGCGCTGCAGAGCGCCGACATCATCCTCTACGACGACCTTGTCTCCGCGGGCGTGTTGGAATTCGCCCGCCGCGAGGCCAGGCGCATGCTGGTCGGCAAGACCGGCTATGGTCCCTCCGTCAAGCAGGAAGACATCAATACACTGATCGTCTCCCTCGCCAGCCACGGCAAGCATGTCGTGCGGCTGAAGGGTGGCGATCCCGGGATTTTCGGCCGCGCCGGCGAGGAGATCGAAGCCTGCGCCCGGGCCGGTATTCCCGTCGTCATGGTGCCCGGCATCTCGGCGGCGCAGGGGGCCGCAGCTTCGCTCGGCCTCTCCCTGACCCACCGGGACCATGCCAGGCGTCTGCAGTTCGTGACCGGCCATGCCCGCACCGGCACGCTGCCCGCGGATCTCGACTGGCAGGCGCTGGCCGATCCCTATGCCACGACCGTGATCTATATGGCGCGGAACACCCTGTCCGCCTTCCGCGAACAGGCGATTGCCGCGGGGCTCGCCCCCGAGACGCCGGCGATCGCAGTGGTCGCCGCGACCCAGCCCGACGAAGCACGGTTGCGCGCAACGATCGCCAGCTTGCCGGATCGGCTTGGCGAGTTGCCGCCGAAGGGGCCATTGCTTGTGCTGATCGGACGCGCGCTCGAAGGTGTTGCAGCCGAGGCGATCGATCTGCAGACTCTGCGCAGCGCCTGACCGCTCGATCGAATCGGCTGCCACCCGATATGCGGGTTTATGTCCGGCTCCGCCTGAATGACGCGATTGCTGCATCTGCCTTGGAACGCCTTGAAAGGAGAGACGTTTTCTCCGGAAGAGGAAAAGTTTGGAAGGGGCCAACTGCAACAGTAGGTTGAGAAAAGACCGCCAATTCAGTACGCTTTGTTTGTTATTCAGAACGGTTGCCCGCTCATATGAGCTGACGGCATTGATTTCGACGGAGCACTGACATGACGCGAGAGCGCATTCGCCGGGTAATCCAGGCAGCCCTGATCGTCGGCGCCTTTTCCATCTGCTTCGGTATCGTCAGCGGCGCTCGCGCCCAGAGCGAGCTGCTCAACGTCTCCTATGATCCGACCCGCGAGCTCTACCGCGCCATCAACACCGCCTTCATCGCCGAGTGGCAGAAGAAGACGGGCCAGAAGCTGATGATCCGCCAGTCTCATGGCGGCTCGGGCGCCCAGGCCCGCACGGTGATCGACGGGCTCAATGCCGACGTGCTGACATTGGCGCTGGCTGGTGACATCGATGCCGTGGCCGAGCGCTCGAAGAAGATCCCGCTCGACTGGCAGAAGCGCCTGCCTCAGAATTCCTCCCCCTACACCTCGACGATCGTGTTCCTGACCCGCAAGGGCAATCCCAAGGCCGTCAAGGACTGGGGCGACCTCGCCAAGCCCGGGATCAGCGTCATTACCCCGAACCCCAAGACTTCGGGTGGCGCACGCTGGAACTATCTCGCGGCCTGGGCCTGGGCCGAGAAGGCCTATGGCAAGGATGCGGCGAAGGTGCGCGAATATATCGCCGCCGTGCTGAAGAACGTGCCGGTGCTCGACACCGGCGCTCGCGGCTCGACCACGACCTTCGCCCAGCGCGGCCAGGGTGACGTCTTCCTGTCCTGGGAGAACGAGGCCTTCCTCGTGCTGCAGGAATTCGGCGCCGACAAGTTCGACATTGTCGTACCCTCGCTTTCGATCCTTGCAGAGCCGCCGGTGACGATCGTCGACGGCAATGTCGATGCGAAGGGAACGCGTGCCGCAGCCCAAGCCTATCTCGAATTCCTCTATACGCCGGCTGCACAGGCCATCATCGCGAAGAACTTCTACCGGCCGCGCAATACGGAGGCCGCGGCGCCTGAGGACCTCGCGCGTTTCCCCAAGCTTGAGTTGATCACCATCGACACTGTTTTCGGTGGCTGGACCAAGGCGCAGAAGGATCATTTCGCCGATGGCGGGACCTTCGATCAGCTTTACAAGCCGGCGCGGTGACTGCGTGACGGTAACGGCCAGCTCCTGGCGGCAGCCCAGCATCCTTCCCGGTTTCGGGCTGTCGCTGGGCATCACGATCAGCGCCCTGTCGCTGATCGTGCTCATCCCGCTCGCGGCTCTCTTCCTCAAGGCGGCAAGCGCTGGCCCTGCCGATATCGGGGCGATCATCACCTCGGCTCGCACCCAGGCCGCCCTGCGGCTGTCCTTTGGTGCTGCCTTGTTTTCCGCGATCCTCAACGCTGTGTTCGGGTTGATCATCGCCTGGGTCCTGGTGCGCTACCGCTTCCCCGGTCGGCGGCTGCTCGATGCCGCGGTCGACCTGCCCTTCGCCCTGCCGACCGCTGTCGCCGGAATCGCCCTCGCCTCGATCTATGCGCCGAATGGCTGGATCGGTGCGCTGCTGGCTCCCTACGATATCAAGGTCGCCTACACCCCGCTCGGCGTCATGGTGGCGCTCGTCTTCATCGGCCTGCCTTTCGTGGTGCGGACCGTGCAGCCGGTGCTGGAGGAAGCCGATGCGGATATCGAGGAGGCCGCCGCGCTGCTCGGCGCGAGCCGGTTGCGCACCATTTTCAGGGTCATCCTCCCCGGTGTCGTGCCGGCACTGCTGACCGGCTTCGTCCTCGCCTTCGCGCGCGCCGTCGGCGAATACGGTTCGGTGATCTTCATCGCTGGCAACGTACCGATGTTTTCGGAGATCGCTCCGCTCCTGATCGTGATCCGGCTGGAGCAGTTCGACTATGCCGGGGCCTCCGTCGTTGCGACGATCATGTTGATCGTCTCCTTCGCACTGATCCTGGCGATCAACGGAATCCAGTCCTGGAGCCGCGGGAGACTGGGCCATGTCTGATACGCCCCTGCCAGCCGCCGTTTACAGGGCGGACCGCGCGCTACGCGACGGCTTCTGGATCCGCGCCCTGCTGTTGACCCTGGCGCTCGGCTTCCTCTTGCTGTTCCTGTTCCTTCCGTTGATCGCGGTCTTCGTCGAAGCCTTTGCGAAGGGGCATGCGCTCTTCCTCGAGAGCATTACGGAGCCGGATGCCCTGAGCGCCGTTCGCCTGACCCTCCTGGTTGCTGCCATCGCCGTGCCCTTCAATCTGGTCGTCGGCATCGCAGCCGCCTGGGCCGTCGCCAAGTTCGAGTTCCGGGGAAAGAGCTTGCTGATCAGTTTCATCGACCTGCCCTTCTCGGTCTCTCCAGTGATCTCGGGCCTGGTCTATGTGCTGCTCTTCGGCGCGCAGGGTTTTCTCGGGCCTTGGCTCAAGGCGCACGATATCGAGATCATCTTCGCGCTGCCCGGGCTGGTGCTGGCGACGATCTTTGTCACCTTCCCCTTCGTCGCGCGCGAACTGATCCCGCATATGCAGGCGCTCGGCTCCAGCGACGAGGAGGCGGCCCTGACACTGGGCGCCTCGCCCTGGCGCACCTTCCTCACCATCACGCTACCCAATGTGAAGTGGAGCCTGTTCTACGGCGTTCTGCTCTGCAACGCCCGCGCCATGGGCGAGTTCGGCGCCGTTACGGTCGTATCCGGCCGGATCAGGGGCCTGACCACGACGATGCCGCTGCATGTCGAGATTCTCTACAATGAATACAACAGCGTCGCTGCCTTCGCCGTCGCCTCGTTGCTGGCCGGGCTGGCGCTGGTGACACTCGCACTCAAGACCTATCTCGAATGGCACTTCGCGGACGCAATCGCCGCCAAGACACGCCATTGACGGAGGCTACCAATGTCCGTTGCCGTAACAATCGAGAGCATCCAGAAGACGTTCTCGAACTTTCCAGCCCTCCGCGGCGTCTCACTCGACGTGCAGCCCGGCGAACTCGTCGCGCTGCTCGGCCCGTCGGGCTCGGGCAAGACCACGCTGCTGCGCCTGATCGCGGGGCTCGAACAGGCCGATGATGGCCGCGTGCTGTTCGACGAAACCGATACGCGCCGGCTCAGCCTGCGTGAGCGGCGGATCGGCTTCGTCTTCCAGCATTATGCTCTGTTCAGGCATATGGACGTCGCGTCCAACATTGCCTTCGGCCTCAAGGCCCGGCCGCGGAGCGAACGGCCAAGTGCGAGCGAAATCTCCCGGCGCGTCAGTGAACTGCTTGAGCTGGTCCAGCTCGGCGGGCTCGAACGGCGCTTCCCGACACAGTTGTCCGGTGGCCAGCGCCAGCGCGTCGCACTCGCCCGCGCTCTCGCCATCGAGCCTCGCGTGCTGCTGCTCGACGAGCCCTTTGGTGCGCTCGATGCCAAGGTGCGCAAGGAGTTGCGCGGCTGGCTGCGCGACCTTCACAGGCGCACCGGCCACACCACCCTCTTCGTCACCCATGACCAGGAAGAAGCTCTTGAGCTGGCCGACCGCGTCGCGATCCTGAACGACGGGCGGCTCGAGCAGGTCGGTTCGCCCGATGACGTCTACGACCATCCAGCGACGCCCTTCGTCTGCGAATTCCTGGGCGAGGCCAACAAGCTCCCGGTCGAAGTCGTCGGCGGGCAGGCCTTCTTCGGCGATCGGCCGGTACTCGGCGGTCTTCAGCAGAATCAAGGTGGCGCGGCCTCGCTCTATGTCCGGCCGCAGCATTTGCGCATCGTTGACGATACCCCGCTCGCGCTGCCCGGCGTGGTCGAGGATCTGCGCCGCAACGGGCCGCTGCGGCGCGCCGAAGTCGCCGTTGAGGGCCTGATCCGACGGATCGACGTCGATCTCGCAAGCCAGGTCGCTCCGGCCATTGGCGAACGCGTGCGTTTGCGGATCACCCATGGCAGCCTGTTCGCCGCGGCGTGACGCCGCCCTCGCCTCATGGCCGTCGACCGTTTAAGTCTTTCGCCGAGTCAGGCTTTGAGAGGACACGACGATGAAAGCACGGGCAAGCTGGGTCGAGGGCATGGCCTTCATGGGAGAGGCCGGTAGCGGCCACGCCATCATCATGGACGGTGCTCCGGAGTATGGCGGGCGCAATGTCGGCATCCGGCCGATGGAGATGCTGCTGATCGGACTCGCGGGCTGCACCGGCTTCGATGTCGTCTCGATCCTCAAGAAGGGCCGCGAGGCCGTCACGGGCTGCGAGGTCGAAGTCGAGGCCGAACGCGCGACCGAAGACCCGAAGGTCTTCACCAAGATCCATCTCTCCTATCGCGTGACCGGTCGCGGGCTGGCGCAAGCCAAGGTCGAGCGCGCCGTCACATTGTCGAAGGAAAAATACTGCTCCGCTTCGATCATGCTCGGGGCGACGGCCGAGATGAGCTACGCGCTCGAAGTTGTCGATGAACTGCAGCAGGTGGCGGCGGAATGAGCGATACCTTCTCCGGACTGATCACGCCCGAGGCTCTGGCCACGCGCCTGGCCGACAGCAACCTCGTCATTCTCGACATCCGCTCATCGGTCGATGGTGGCGGAAAGGCGGCCTATGAGGCGGGACATATCCCAGGCGCCGTGCACACCAACTATGTCTCCGACGGCTGGCGCGCCAAAGTCGGCAATGCGCCGGGAATGCTGCCGTCGCTCGATCATCTGGCCGGGCTCATCGGCGGCCTCGGCATCAAGCCGCATGATGACGTCGTCATCGTTCCGGCTGGCGTCAGCGCCACCGACTTCGCCGCTGCCGCGCGGGTCTACTGGACGTTGAAGCTGATCGGCCATGGTCAGCAGGCCATTCTCGATGGCGGCTTCCGCGCATGGAGCGCCGACCCGTCGCGACCTATCGAAGCCGGTCCGTCCGCACCTAAATCGGCAGAATCCTATCCCGTCGTCGTGCAGCAGCGGCTGCGCAGCACCGCCGATGCCGCCCTCGTCGCGTCGAAGAGCAGGCTCGCGACCCTGGTCGACGCCCGTTCGACGAGTTATTTCGAGGGCCGCGAGAAGGCCGCCGAAGCGATGCGTGCGGGGCATATTCCAGGCGCCATTTCGCGTGACTACGCAGAAGCCTTCGATCTCTCGACTGGTCGCCTGAAACCTGCTGGCGATCTGTCCACCCTGTTCTCCAGCGTGCCGAGCGGACCGACGATTTCCTATTGCAACACCGGCCACACCGCGGCGCTGAACTGGTTCGTGCTCTCCGAGCTTCTGCGGAACGACGAAGTTTCGCTCTATGACGGCTCGATGACCGACTGGACGCAGGATTCGGATCGCCCGGTTGCAAGCAAGGCTAGTCAGGCGGCCTGATTATGCAGAGCGGAGGCGCGCCATGACGCGTGCCTCCGCTCGCGCTTGAAGCATCGGCCCGAAAAGTGGATTGCGGTTTTCGGGGCAAAGCCGATGCAAACACAAAAGGTTAGATCATCGGACCGGATACGATATCCGGTCCGATGATCTAACCTGAAGCCGCTGTCGTTCCACCATTTCAGACCAGATTCGGCCGTGAGCGCATGAGCCGGGCGGATTTCTGTCGCGCAGGATCCAAAACCTGCGCCGCAGGCACCGTCCCGGTGCTCGATTGAACAACCCTTGCAAAGGCGAGGAATCCGGCGGTGCACTCCGTGATCCCGCCCGCAATTTGCAAAACCTCTAAAAACACGTCAAAGGAAGCGCCATATGCGCCGGCCCCGCCGCGCCCCTTCCTGACCCAGTGTCCGAGCTTGTCGCCGATGAACGCCGTCGCGCCGAAGATTTCTTTCGTCTCCCTGGGCTGCCCCAAGGCCCTCGTCGATTCCGAACGCATCATCACCTCGCTGCGTTCGGAAGGCTATGAGCTCAGCAAGAGCCATGCGGGCGCTGACCTCGTCATCGTCAACACCTGCGGCTTCCTCGACAGCGCCAAGGCGGAGTCGCTGGAGGCGATCGGCTCGGCCATGGCCGAGAACGGCAAGGTCATCGTCACCGGCTGCATGGGCGCCGAGCCCGAGCAGATCCGCGACGTCTTCCCGAACGTGCTGGCGATCACCGGCCCGCAGGCTTATGAGAGCGTCGTCTCGGCAGTGCATCAGGCGGTGCCGCCCAGGCACGATCCCTTTGTCGATCTGGTGCCGGACCAGGGCGTCAAGCTCACGCCAAGGCACTACGCCTATCTCAAGATTTCAGAGGGCTGCAACAATCGCTGCAGCTTCTGCATCATTCCGAAGCTGCGCGGGGACCTGGTCTCGCGACCGATCGGCGATGTGCTGCGCGAGGCCGAGAAGCTGGTCAAGGCTGGCGTCAAGGAACTGCTGGTCATCTCCCAGGACACCAGCGCCTACGGCCTCGATATCAAATATGCCCCTTCTCTCTGGAAGGATCGCGAGGTCCGCACTCGCTTCTTCGATCTGGCGCGGGAACTCGGCCAGATGGGGGTCTGGGTGCGGATGCACTATGTCTATCCCTATCCGCATGTCGACGAGGTCATCCCGTTGATGCAGGAAGGGCTCATCCTGCCCTATCTCGATATTCCCTTCCAGCACGCATCTCCCAGCGTTCTCAAGGCGATGAAGCGGCCGGCTCATCAGGATCGTACGCTCGACCGCCTGCGCAAGTGGCGCGAGATCTGTCCCGATCTCGCCATCCGCTCGACCTTCATCGTGGGCTTCCCCGGCGAGACGGAAGAAGATGTCCAGTTCCTGCTCGACTGGCTGAAGGAAGCGAAGCTCGAGCGCGTCGGCTGCTTCAAGTACGAGCCGGTCAAGGGCGCGCCTGCGAATGATCTCGGCCTGCCCCTGATCCCCGAGGACGAGAAGGAAGCGCGCTGGCATCGCTTCATGAAGACGCAGGCTGAAATCAGCACCCGGATCGTCAAGAGCCGGGTCGGCAAGCGCATTCAGGTGATCATCGACGAGGCGGGCCCGACGGTCGCGAAGGGCCGCTCGAAATGGGATGCGCCCGAGATCGACGGCAATGTTTATGTTGCGAGCCGCCGGCCGCTCAGGGCCGGCGAGATCGTGACCGTGAAGATCGAGCGGGCCGACGCATATGATCTGCACGGAATCGCGGTCTGATCAGGCTTAGCGGCTTTCGCAAGGGCGGTGGACAATCTGGTCGCCGCGCCCGCGATAGCGGAAGACCTCGCCACCCGAGCAGGTTTGATAGACCAGGACGACGCGCGCCGGCGGGCGCCGCGTCGCCGGCGGCTCGCGACAGACATGACTGATGCAGTGAGCGCGGCCGCCACGGGGCTCGACAGCGCGGGTGAGCCGCGCCTTCCTGGCCGCGTCGTCTCGCAGTAATTGAAGCACGGAAGGGTCGCCTCCACCTCCTGCGCCCTCGCCACCCCGGCCGCTGCCGTCGCCGCCACGCCCGCCGCCGCTCTGCTGGGCCATTGCGACCGTCGAAATGGTGAGAGAGGCCAGAAGCAGGCCGATGAAACGAAGTGTCCGGTTCATGACATGTCTCCCGAATGAGGATCAGCATCCGCTGGCCCTCATTGGTCGCGTCATCTCCGGAACAGGTTCACAAGCTTCAGAACAATGATCGGCCCTGTCTTCAGAAAGTATCGGTCCGAAAAGTGGATTGCGGTTTTCGGGCAAGCCGATGCAAACACGGAAGGTTCGTTGATCAGGCCGGATACGATATCCGGTCTGATCAACGAACCTGCCTTCGCCGGGCGGAACCGAGGCGCCCGAGCCACCGGCCGAATCTCTGCGCGAGCATGGCCAGCGCCACCGCATAGCCGATCAGGGCGAAGATCCAGCTCATGGTCGTGAGGCTGAGCGCTCCAAGCACGAGTGCCGAACGCCCAAGCACCTTCAGCACCGCACGGGTGGTGGACCCCTTGGCGGCGCTCAGGCGTGCCGCTCTCCCAATATCGCCGGCCTCTTCGGCGACCGCGAGAACCTGGCGCAGACCGGCCTGGCCGGTACGGCCATAGAGTGCGCCGGCATCCTGCCCAAGCGTCGCGAGACGCGTCATCGCCGCCGGCCGCAGGATCGCAGCAGAGGATGCGCGGGCTGCTGCCAGGTCGAAGCGCGCAGCCGCGTTGAGGCTGGCTGCCAGAGCCGGGCGATCGACGGCTCCCGTGGCCATGCGGGTGAGATTGGCCGTCAGCTTTGGCGAAAGCATGCCGGCCTTCGCCGTTGCCTTGACGACGCTGAGACCACCGCGCGCCGGCAGGCCGCTGCCGAGGCTTGCCCATGTCGCTACGCTCAGAGCGAGCCCGCCGGCAGCCAGCGCCAAGACGACATGATCCGTTGCCTCGCCGCGGAGCAGCTTCTGGCCTTCGCCGGCGAGGTCCCGCAGGTCGCCGACGCCGACGACGTCGCTGACCACCGCGCCGGCGAAGCCGGCATTGCTCACGCGTTCGCCCGACAGGAAACCGGAGCCGAAATCCTTGAGCGCGCGCGTCGTCGCCTCGCCTTTCAACTGGGCAAGGCGTTCGCGTTGGTCCTCGGCGACAGTGATGCGTTGCTCGGCGGCCAGATCGACAAAGCTGCCTGCCAGGTCGATGTCGCCAGCGACAATCGCGGCATCGATCTCGTTTGCGATACGCCCGGGCGCAAGAACGCCCGGCAGGCGCAGGTCCGACAGGGCAACGGGATCATCGGCCGCCACCTGCAACTGCAGGCCATTCCATCCACGCGGAAGCACCAATACTCCCGCGCCGATCAGTGCCGGCACGACACAAAGTGCCTGAAGCGCCTTTTTCATTTTGCCCAGCCACCCATCCTGCCGCTCTGGCAGCAGGACGCTTAGTCAGCAATCTGGGCGAGATTGCTGCGATGAGGCGTCGAACGTTACGGAATGAGGACTGTCGAGCCCGTCGTGCCGCGGCTCTCGAGCGTGCGATGCGCCTCGGCCGCATCCTTCAGCGGGAAGGTTGCGTTCACCGGTATCACGACCTTGCCCGAGGTGACCGCGCCGAACAGGTTCTTCGCCATCTCGACCATGGTCTCGCGCTTTGCGGTGTGGGAGTTCAGCGTCGGACGGGTGACGTAGAGCGAGCCTTTTGTAGCCAGGATGCCGAGATTGAACGCTTCGACCGCGCCCGACGCATTGCCGAAGCTCGCAAGCACGCCAAAGGGCTTGAGCGAGTCGAGCGAGGCCATGAACGTGTCCTTGCCGACGCCGTCATAAACCACGTCGCAGAGCTTTCCGCCGGTGATGTCCTTGACCCGCGCCGCCACATTCTCGTCGCGATAGAGAATGACCTCGTCGGCGCCATGCGCCTTGGCGAGCTCGGCCTTGTCCTTGGAGCCTGCGGTGCCGATCACGTTCGCGCCGAGCGCCTTGCCCCACTGACACAGGATCAGGCCAGTGCCGCCAGCGGCAGCATGCACGAGGATCGTGTCGCCCGGCTTCACCTTGTAGGTCCGGTGCAGCAGATACTCGGCGGTCAAGCCCTTCAGCATCATGCTGGCGGCAGCCTCAAAGGAGATTGCAGCCGGCAGCGCCACGGTCGACGCAGCCGCGACGACGCGCTCCTCGGCATAGGCTCCGAGCGTCGCAACGCAGGCGACGCGGTCGCCCGGTTTGAACTCGGTCACATTGGGGCCGACGGCAAGGACTTCACCTGCCGACTCATTGCCGAGCACGCAGGGCAGCTTGGGCGCTGCGTAAAGACCCGATCGAAAATACGTGTCGATGAAGTTGAGGCCGATGGCGCGGTTCTTCACCAGAAGCTCGCCAGGCCCGGGAGCCGGCAATGTAACGTCCTCGTATGTCAGAACCTCGGGTCCGCCAGTCTGGTGAACGCGTATCGCCTTGACCATTGAAATTGCTCCATCACGTGAAGGCCGGACCATACGGACTTGCATCGCATCAGCGCAACGGCTGGACTGCGTGGCGGACCGGCGCCCAACGCCGGGCCGGGCAGATGATGGTGCGGGATCGGAGCGTGACATGAACGATTCCGGATTCGACGCTTCCGTATTCGCCTCGGCCCACCTTCACGCAGCCTCTGTATGAACCTGCGACGCAGCGCGGACTGGCCAGACGCCTCCGGGTCGGCTAGCCAAGTGCCATGACTTCGCGTGCTACGCTCCCGCATCCTGATCAGGCCGAGATCGCCATCGTCGGCGCAGGCGCCGTTGGGCTCGCGGCCGCGCTGGCTTGTGCGGCAGATGGCTGGCAGGTCACCGTATTCGGCCGCCCGGTCGCCCCGAGAGATGGTCGCACCGTGGCGCTGCTCGACGGCTCCTGGCGCATGCTCACGGAACTCGGCCTGCTCTCGGCCCTCGATGACAAGGCTGCTCCGCTCGCGGTGATGCGCCTTGTCGATGACACCGGCAGCCTGTTCCGCCAGCCACCGGTCGAGTTCTACGCATCCGAACTCGGGCTCGACGCTTTCGGCTGGAATGTCGAGAATACCGATCTCGTTGCGGTCCTTGCCGAGTTCGTCGCGGCCAACCCGAACATCCGGACCGTGCCCCATATGGTTTCGGTGCTCGAAGCCGATTCTGACGCGGTCAGGATTTCCGGTGCCGAGTTCAAGCCCTTGCGTGCCAGGCTGGTGATCGGCGCCGATGGCCGCCAATCCCGCGTGCGGGAGGCTGCCGGCATCACCACCAGGGACTGGCGCTATCCGCAGACTGCCCTGACGGCAATCCTCGGCCACCGCCGCGATCATCGCGAGACCTCGACGGAGTTCCACACGCGCAGCGGCCCCTGCACGCTCGTCCCCCTGCCCGGCCGCCGCTCCTCGCTGGTCTGGATGCTCGAGCCGAAAGAGGCCGAGCGTATCGCCGCGCTGGACGATGCCAGGTTCGCCCGCAGCGTCGAGATGCAGACGCATTCCCTGCTCGGCGCCATGACCGTCGAGGGCGCGCGTGGGCGCGTTCCCATGGGCGGCCTCTCGGTGACACGTTTTGGGGCGAACCGGATGGCATTGATCGGGGAAGCGGCACATGTCTTCCCGCCGATCGGCGCTCAGGGGCTCAATCTCGGCCTGCGCGACGTCGCAGCCCTGCGTCGTGTCCTGCAGGAAGCCGACGACCCAGGCCGCGAAGCGGTGATTGCCGCCTATGATTCGGCGCGGCAGACGGATGTGCGGCTGCGTACCGGCGCGGTCGATGCGCTGAACCGGACCTTGCTGACCGACCTGCTCCCGGCCGATCTGATGCGCGGCGCCGGCCTGCTCGCGCTCTCGCAAATCGGGCCATTGCGCCGGATCGTCATGCGCCAGGGCCTGGCCGGCGGCATGGCCAACTGAGCAGCCCGCCGTCAGTCACCCCTGTCGGGTTCTGCCTGCAGCAACGCCTGATCGCCACCGCTCGACGGCACGCGCAGCAACGCTGGCGCATGCTCCCGGAAAACCGGTGCCAGAGGCAAGGGTGTCGAGACAAGGCGCCGGCCTCCCGGCTCCTCTGCCTGGTTGTCGAGTTGGCCACGCGCGGTCAGGTGCGGATCGGCCAGCGCCTCCTCGAGGCTGCGCACGACCGTGCAGCAGCAATCGCGCGGCTCGAGATAGCTCCGCCAGTACGGCGCCGGCTCCGACGCGATGATGGAAGCGATAGCGGAGCGCGTCGCCTCCGGGTTCACGCGATCATCGCGCAAGGCGGGATCGAGCGAGATCGCCTCGCAGAAGACCTCCCAGAATTTCTGCTCCAGAGCTCCAACCGCGAGAAACCAGCCATCGCCGGTCGCATAGAGCCCGTAGCGTGGGCTTCCGCCGGTCAGGAGCCCCTCGCCGCCTTCCGGCCAGTTCCCCGTCACCTGCCCCTGGGCAAGGCTGTACCAGGTGAAGGTCGGCATCGCGTCGCTCATCGCGATGTCGAGATGACAGCCGCGGCCAGTGCGCTCGCGCTGGCGTAGCGCCAGCAGGATGTTGAGCGCCGCGGGCATCGCCCCGCCTCCGATATCGGCAACGAGCGTCGGTGGCAGCGGTGGCGGCTCGCCGCGCTTCAGCGACTGGCCGAGCAGCCCGCCGATCGCCTGGTAATTGATATCGTGCCCGGCATCCTGGGAACGCGGCCCGGTCTGGCCATAGCCGCTGATCGAGCAATAGATCAGCCGGGGATTGATCGTGTGGAGGGCTTCGAAACCGAGACCAAGCCGCTCCATCACGCCAGGGCGGAACTGCTCGATCAGGATGTCGGCGCGTTCGACCAGAGGGCGAAGCAATTCGACGGAATCGGACGATTTCAGGTCGATCTCGATGCTCTTCTTGCCGCGGTTGAGCGCGGCGAAGGGAGCAGAGGTCTCGCCGAAGCGCGGTGGGAAGCGACGAAGGTCCTCACCGCCCGGTCGCTCGATCCGGATGATCTCGGCGCCGGCCTCGGCCAGGAACAGGCTCGCGAGCGGGCCCGGCAGCAGTGTCGAGAAATCCAGAACCAGAAGGTCGTCCAGCGGCAGCATCACGATCCCGGGGATTGGACGGGCGCAGGGCAGCCGTCAGGGAAACAGGTCTGCCGCCATCCTGCCTGTCTTCACCAGCCACAGGAAGCCCGTCAGCGTCACCATCGAGACGATGGTGCCGACGAGGATGCAGGCCGAGGCGCGCTCGACGCCGACCTCGTACTGCGTCGAGATCACGAAGATGTTCAGGGCCGGCGGCAGCGCAGCCATGATCACCGCCGCATAGATCCAGGGGTCGGTGAAATTTCCGAGCGCCGAGAGCAGCACCCAGACCAGCAGCGGGTGCAGGATGAGCTTGACCGCGACCAGGGCCGGCACTTCCGCAGGCATCGACCTCATTGGCCGCAGCGCCACCGTGACGCCCAGCAGGAACAGCGCGCAAGGGGCCGCCGCCTGCGACAGCCAGAGCGTCATCTTGTCGAGCGCAGTCGGTAATTCGAGCTTGGTATAGCTCGCGATCACGCCGGCCAGGGTCGCGAGGTTGAAGGGGTGCGTCACCACCTTCCAGAGCACATCGCCGGCCGTCGCGAGAAAGCCCTTCTTCTCGACGCCGGCCAGGGCCATCAGGAAGGGCACCAGCGAGAACAGCAGAATATTGTCGAAGACAAAGATCAGCGCCACCGGTGCGCTCGCGACCGGCCCGAGCGCGGCCAGGATCAGTGGTGGCCCCATGTAGCCGATATTCGAATAGGAACCGGCGACGGCCTGCATCACCGCCTGGGGCATATGCCCCCGCGTGGATTTCAAGCCGATGAGGAACGAGAGCGAGAAGACACAGAAGGTGGCGAGCGTCGTGGCGCCGACAAATCCCCAGTTCGAGAGCTCGCTCAGAGGCTTGTCGGCAATCAGGCGGTAGAACAGCGCCGGCAGGGCGATGTAGATCAGGAAGTACTGCATCCAGGCCAGCCCCTCTTCCGGGAGCCGCTTGTAACGCCCGACGGCGAAGCCAAGGACGATCAGGCCGAAGAACGGCGCGACCAGATTGAACAGGCTGGCAAGTTCGGCCATACGCGCTGGAACCTCGGGCGGGTGCACCTCCCGTCTAACAGGCAGGCGCATCGCGGCGGTTTAGCGGGTTGAAGGCCAACGGCAAAGCCGCGCAGCGCATCGCTCGCAGCAAGGCAACGCATCGCAGCAGGTATGAATGCCTAGGAGTATTGTCTGGCGCCTGCTTTGGCATTTTCTCCTAGGCTAACATTCTCAATTCGACTCCCGGCTCGCTGCGAAAGCCCAATGGACGGGCGCTGCGTGCTCCGGCACATTCGCTGCAATGCACCATGGAGCCCGCCATGCCGACCAAGACGCCGCGCCAGTTCTTCCGCCCGCTCGCCATTGGCGCGCCGGAGCCCTGGCGGGAGCTGCCGCTGAAACTGGAGCGCATGATCCATTTCGTGCCGCCACATCTTGAAAAAGTCCGCGCAAAGGTCGGCGAGCTTGCCGGGCAGGTCGATATCGTGCTCGGCAATCTCGAGGATGCGATCCCGGTCGACGCCAAGACAGCTGCGCGCGACGGGTTCATCATGATGGCCAAGTCCGTCGACTTCGGCGCGACCGGCCTATGGACACGGGTCAACGCCCTGAACTCTCCCTGGTTTCTCGACGACATCAGCACAATCATGTCCGAGATTGGCGGCAAGCTCGATGTCGTGATGGTGCCAAAGGTCGAAGGCCCCTGGGACATTCATTATGTCGACCAGTTGCTTGCCCAGTTCGAGGCGCGTCATCAGCTCCGCAAGCCGATCCTGATCCATGCCATTCTGGAAACAGCCGAAGGCGTGAAGAATGTCGAGGCCATCGCCACCGCCTCACCGCGCATGCATGGCATGAGCCTTGGCCCAGCCGACCTGGCCGCTTCACGCGCCATGAAGACAACACGGGTCGGCGGCGGGCATCCCGAGTACAAGGTGATCGCTGACCCCTCCCCCGAAGGCGGCGCTCGCGCCGTCGCTCAGCAGGATCTCTGGCACTATACGCTGGCAAAGATGGTCGACGCCTGCGCCTCCGCCGGCTTGAAGCCATTCTACGGCCCCTTCGGCGACTTCTCGGATGCGGCCGCCTGCGAAGCACAGTTCCGCAACGCCTTCCTGCTCGGCTGCGCCGGCGCCTGGACCTTGCATCCCTCGCAGATCGAGATCGCCAAGCGCGTCTTCAGCCCGGATCCCGGAGAGGTTGCTTTCGCCCGGCGGATCCTGGAGGCCATGCCCGACGGCTCGGGCGCGGTCATGATCGACGGCAAGATGCAGGACGACGCCACCTGGAAACAGGCCAAGGTCATTGTCGATCTCGCCCAACAGGTTGCCGCTCGCGATCCGGCTCTCGCCGAGCGCTATGGATTGCCGCCGAACTAGCGACTTTCGGCCGTTGATCTTGACCTATTTGCGACGCAATCCTACCGCATGCGCGAGATGGCGACGTTAGCCGGCAGTCGAGAGCCTGCCGGATCGAGGACGGATCAAGGCGAGACATGGAAGCGCGTTCAGCGAAATTCCGGATCGGGCAGGTGGTGAAACACCGCGTCTATCCGTTCCGAGGGGTGATTTTCGACGTCGACCCCACCTTCTCCAATACGGAAGAATGGTGGCTGGCGATCCCGGAGAACCTGCGCCCGTCAAAGGACCAACCGTTCTACCATCTCTTCGCGGAGAACGAGGAGACGGAATATGTCGCCTATGTTTCCGAGCAAAATCTCGTGATCGACGAATCCGGCCGGCCGATCCGCCATCCGCAGGCCAAGGAGTTCTTCAGGCGTGACCGCAAGGGCCGCTATCTCATCGACAAGGCCGACCTGAACTGATCCAGCGGCCCAGCGCCGTAAGAGCATCGGCCCGAAAAGTGGATTGCGGCTTTCGGGAAAGCCGATGCAAACACAGAAGGCTGGATTATCGGACCGGATACGGGATCTGGTCCGATAATCCAGCGTCGGGACACATGAAAAAGATCGGGTTGTGGGGCTCCGGCCTCCTCCCGGTCGAAGAGTGACGGGAGGGAGGCTTTCCGGGCAGGCTCCATCGGTTGAATCGGTCGGGAGGAGGCCTGCCATGGAGC
>NZ_JPKG01000071.1 GCF_000735605.1 Allobosea sp. LC85 | reverse complement strand
CAGGCTGCTGAAAAACGCGCTGGCTTTTTGGTTGGTGTGATGATTCCGTGGGGTTGCGGCCACAGGATTGATTTGGATGCGCGGTGGGGACGAACGGACGGGATCGTTGTTTTCGTATGTCGACCTTGAGGGGCGAGTGCCGGCTCGGCACCCGTTGCGGGCGATGCGGGATCTGGTGAACGCTTCGCTTGCTGCCTTGGATGGGTCCTTTTCGGCGTTGTATGCGAAGACCGGTCGGCCCTCGATCGCGCCGGAACGGCTGCTGCGGGCGATGCTGTTGCAGATGCTGTATTCGATCCGCTCCGAGCGTCAGTTGATGGAACGGCTTGAGTTCGACCTGTTGTTCCGCTGGTTCGTGGGTCTTGGGATCGATGATGCGGTGTGGCATGCGACGGTGTTCACGCATAATCGCGACCGGGTTCTGACAACGGAGGTGGCGCAAGGCTTCCTGTCGGCGCTGCTTGCCCAGCCGGCAGTCAAGACGCTTTTGAGCGCGGAGCACTTCTCGGTCGACGGGACGATGCTGAAGGCCTTCGCCTCGATGAAGAGCTTTCGCGCCAAGGATGGTTCGGACGAGCCGCTAGAGGGCGGGCGCAACGGCGAGCGCAACTTCCGCAAGCAGAAGCGCTCGAACGCAACGCACGCCTCGACGACGGACCCGGACGCCCGGCTCTATCGCAAGGGTGATGGCCAGGAGAGCCGGCTGGCCTATTTGGGGCATGCGCTGATGGAGAACCGCAATGGCCTGGCGGTTGGCGGCGCGGTGACGCACGCCACCGGCACGGGCGAGCGGGAGGCGGCGAGCCACCTGAGCAAGAGCCTTGGCGAAGGCACGACGCTGGGCGCCGACAAGGGCTACGACGCGGAAGCATTCGTCGAGGGGTTGAAGGAGCGCAAGATCGTGCCGCATGTTGCGATCAACGGCGCGGTGAGCAAGACGGGCAAGGTGCGCAAGACGGCGGTGCCGCCGCAGGTGGCGCAAAGTCCCGGCTATGCGATCAGCCTTCGCTGCCGCAAGCGGATCGAGGAAATCTTCGGCTGGGTCAAGACGACCGGCGGTCTCTCCCAGCTCAAGCTGCGCGGATTGGCTAAGGTCGAGGCGCTCTTCACCTTCGCCCTGGCCGCCTACAATATCGTTCGTCTTCCGAAATTGATCGGAACGACGGGCCAACTGTGTCTTGGGGCAGGAAAATAGGCCAATATGACCAGAACCCCTGCGCCGGACAGCCCAAAACCGGCCGATATCCGTCAAAAAATCGCGCCCACAACCCAAACTCGCGGAAACGCAGCAGGAATTTCAGCAGCCTGCTA
>NZ_JPKG01000070.1 GCF_000735605.1 Allobosea sp. LC85 | reverse complement strand
AAGCCGCTGACGATCGAAACGGTCGAGATCGGCGGGCCGAAGGCGGGTGAGGTCCTTGTCGAGGTGATGGCGACCGGCATCTGCCACACTGATGCCTATACGCTGTCGGGCCTGGACTCGGAGGGGAAATTCCCGGCGATCCTCGGCCATGAGGGCGCCGGCATCGTGCGCGAGGTCGGCGCGGGCGTGACCACGCTCAAGGTCGGTGACCATGTCATCCCGCTCTACACGCCGGAATGCCGCAGCTGCAAAAGCTGCCTGTCGCGCCGCACCAATCTCTGCACCGCGATCCGCGCCACACAAGGCCAGGGCGTGATGCCGGACGGCACCTCGCGCTTCTCCTGCGATGGCGGCGAGGTGTTTCACTATATGGGCTGCTCGACCTTCGCGAATTTCACGGTGCTGCCCGAGATCGCCGTGGCCAAGGTCCGCGAGGACGCTCCCTTCGACAAGATCTGCTATATCGGCTGCGGCGTGACGACAGGGATCGGCGCGGTGATCTACACCGCCAAGGTCTGGCCCGGCGCCAATGTCGTGGTCTTCGGGCTCGGCGGCATCGGCCTCAACGTCATCCAGGGCGCACGCATGGTCGGCGCCGACAAGATCATCGGTGTCGACATCAACCCGGGGAAGCGCGCCATGGCCGA
>NZ_JPKG01000069.1 GCF_000735605.1 Allobosea sp. LC85 | reverse complement strand
ACGAGGATATCGTCGATCACTGCTGCTACGCCTGGAACAAGCTCATCGACCAGCCATGGCGCATTATGTCCATCGGCATCCGTGACTGGGCCTATCGGTTCTGATCAACGAGACTTGGTATTAGCTCTCAGAATCCCTATGTGCCGCAAATCAAGCGCTATTTGTATCACAATTTTCATCCCCCGATCGCAGAGATCTTGCGGAAAGACCCAATGTTTTCGGGCGCACCCTTCAGGACATAAACTGCGGCTACAAAATGCCGCCGGCGGCCGTTTCAACTGCAACCAAAATCCTGGATGTAGCTCGGAGGAACAACCGTCGTGGGGTTCCGTGTTTCGCCAGTCCTTGGCGCTGACGGATCCCACGTGAAAACGAAATCGTTCAAGCGTATTCCAGCTATGTTAAATAGATCACGCTTTCGACCATAGCGAAATCCAAATAACTCGTAGCCGTTAACAACGCCACGATACGAGATTTGAATGTCAGCTCCGTCTCGAATAGGAAATATAAAGTGCTTAGAACAAATTGACCCATTATTGCGACTAAAAGCGCTAATCAATAACATATCTTTGTCTCGCCCTAAGCGTATTGCTACACTGCTAGATCCACGAACAACATCATTATTCTGTATTATTGCCCCTGCTTGGTGTTGACTAATATCAACTGGGCGCAGTGGATGGCCGTCTACAACATAACGCACGGACTGAGAATCTGCGCTTACAGAAAATTCAACTGGCGCTTGATTTAGCGGTTGCGGGGCATTTGGGTCCCGCTGCTGAGAAGCGCTGGTAAGGAGGCCCTTAAAAAACTCGCTATTTGGATCCAGCCGCCCAAACAAATTTGCGACGTTGAAGCTACCGTTGGTCGGCTCATCGAAGCCACGAACATGAATACCGATGAAGCGGTTACCCGCGCGATCTTCAAAAACGGGAGCTCCGGAGCTTCCTGGAAGCGTATCACAGCGATGCCTCAGTTCGATGCCGCTAATTGGATTTGGCGAAATAGCGCGGCAAAACCGTCGAGTCACACGCATCGGCTTGCCAAGAGGATGATGAATAACTAGCAGCTCACCACCGGGGCTAGGCTCCCCTGTCGCTGGCGAAAGAGCGACATATTTCTTACTGGGATCGCCCTCGATTTTTACAATGGCCACATCGTTACCAATAAAATCAGGAGGCATTGTAACTTTAAAATCCTCTCCTTCTCCGATCGGCTCGCCATAGAATCCAAATCTGACACGAGCATTAGTAATGTTTAAAGCCTTGCCATTATCGTCTTTAAAACAATGCTCCGCAGTTATTACGCGATCTTGATTCACAAGAGTTGCCGTGCAAATTTCCACCCACTCACTTTCGGCGCCATTCCGTACTAGCAAATCAAGCCGCGCGATTGAACGGGACAATTTCCGTATGACATGATCTTGCGTGAAAGTTCCTACCAATTCAAAATTATCAGCTCGCTGATTGAATAAACTCTCGAATTTACTGGGCGACGCCGATTGCGGAAAGTCCAGATAGGCGCGCCCAAACTGATTTCCGGGAAAGTGAAAATCCCCTGCATATGCTCCATCTACTAGGCCAATCGATGCAATCATGCCAACAAAGAATAAGCGCATGCTGACTCCGATCGTGGAATGACATTGACAGTAAGTTATAAACCTCGTCTTATAGTAGCGATATATTCAATTTTCAACCACTTCGCGACGAGGTCGCCATGGGCAAGAAAATATTAACGTCTGCATTGTTATTCTTATCAACAACAACGCAAATTCTCGCGCACGACCTACGTGGTATTGCGGGCCAATTGCAAAATATTACCGAATCCGAGCTAGATACTGTACGCCAGATAGAAAAAGATAGAGCTGAACTGATCGAACTCTATAAGAAATCACCGAATAAAAACCTGGAGACCGTCTTCCGAAAAGCTTTAGCGTGGAAAGTTGGCTCGACGATACCGGTTTGCTTCCTTGATGGGTCCTCCACAGGCAGAGCGAACGTCGCAGCGGTCGCGTCAGAATGGTCGATGTTCGCAAATATCAAATTTGACTTTGGTTCGGCTCCGAATTTCCGTACCTGCTCTACTACAAACCCTTCCAAAATCCGAGTCACTTTTAAATCAGATGGATGGTGGTCAGTGATAGGGAGCGCAGCAACGGCCGTCAAAAGCGGACCGACGATGGGTTTGGACGGGTTGGATAATTATCAACGTCGCGACCCATCGTTCCGCTTCTACGTGCTGCATGAATTTGGCCACGCTCTAGGCCTAGAGCATGAGCATCAAAGCCCGAACGTGCCATGCGAAATAGACTTCAAAGCTGCCGCCAGGCTTTTTGGCGGCGACGAAGACAAAGCCAAAACTAATATGTCAAGAATTAAGGACAGTAGAGCTTACATAACGTCTAATTATGATTTATCTTCGATAATGCATTACTCGGTTTCGCCCGATATTTTTTTCGGAAAGGAAGCATGCGTCACATCCAACAGAGGTATTTTGTCAGCTCAAGATAAAAAGGGGATCGCGGCAATTTACCCGAAGCAAGAGCTGAGCGAAGAAGCCCCGGTCGGGGGTGGTCCTGGAGCAGCTCTGCCTCAATCCCCCGCCGTAGAAAGAACGCTTGAACGCATTCGCATAATTGGCGCTGAAAAATAGTACCTAGAGCAGATTCACGGCTTTCCGATTCTGGTGGGATTCTCAAGCCGCGCGAACAGTGCGTTTCCTTCATCGTCGGACGATGGAGACCGAGATGGCGCGCGCCTACAGGCAGGACTTGCGTGAACGAGTGATCGCCTCGGCAGAGGCGGGGCTACCCGCCCGTCATGCCGCGGCGCGGTTCGGCGTCGGGATCGCGACGGCGATCGTCTGGGTGCGCCGGGCGCGGGAAACCGGGGAGCGCAAGGCGAGGCGACAGGGTCAGCCGCAGCACTCTAAGCTCGATCCACATGGGGCGTATCTGCAGGACCTGATCGACGCCGACTGCGACATCACGCTGGCCGAGATGCAGGCGAAGCTGCTGGAAGAGCATGGCCTGAAGGCGGCAATCGGCACGCTCTGGAAGTTCCTCGACCGGAGTGGCCTGACAGTCAAAAAATGACCGCGCACGCAGCCGAGCAAGACCGTCCCGACGCTCGCGTCAGGCGACATCGTCGTCATGGACAACCTGCCCGCCCATAAGGGCGAAGCCGTGCGCCAGGCTATCGAAGTGACAGGAGCCACGCTCGTGTTCCTGCCGCCCTACAGCCCCGACTTCAACCCGATTGAGAACGCCTTCGCCAAGCTCAAGGCGCTCCTGCGCAAATCCGCCAAGCGAACCGTCGAGGGCCTCTGGCAAGCGATCGGGACAATCGTCCAGGCCTTCACACCCCAAGAATGTCGAAACTACTTCAAGGCTGCAGGCTATGGGCCGGAATAACGTGAAAATGCTCTAGCAGGCTGCTGAAATTCCTGCTGCGTTTCCGCGAGTTTGGGTTGTGGGCGCGATTTTTTGACGGATATCGGCCGGTTTTGGGCTGTCCGGCGCAGGGGTTCTGGTCATATTGG
>NZ_JPKG01000068.1 GCF_000735605.1 Allobosea sp. LC85 | reverse complement strand
CAGAACCTTCGATGCGCTCTGGAAGGCCGTCGGCAACATCTGCGACCTATTCAAGCCGCAAGAGTGCCAAAACCTCTTCAAACATGCCGGGTATGCGTACGATTAAACGTCCGACGGTCTAATGCCTGCGTCATCGAACAGATCGGCTCGTCTCCCTATGCGGGTCGTACTCGGTGTTTCGCTTTCAGGACGCGTCGCGTGAGTGATCTGACGCGAGACCGATCGCCTGGCGTCGAGTGCAGGTCGAAGCAGTGAATGCTCCCTGCGCGCGTCGTTGCTCGTGCCGGGAATACCCGGGCGAGGTTTCGGCCCGCGGGAGGGGGCGCCGTGATGGGGAGATCGCGGCGCCTCCTCTTCGATCGCATATTGAATGGTGCGCATCTCGGGGCAGCCTGGCGGTGTGACGTGTGTCACGCCGGAGGATACAACGTCGTTCCGCCCCCATGCATCCGTGGGCATGCATCCGTGGGCATGCATCCGTGGGTATGACTGCGGAGCCAAATCCCTGGGCTGCGGAGCGCCGGGCGGCCATCGCCCAAGAAAAAAGGGCCACGCCAAAAGCGCAGCCCGAAGTCTAGGGAGGAAACGCCCAAGGAGGGCGCCACAGCATCTCTGCTGCGGTGCACAGGAGATAGGGCGGCCCTCTCGCGACTGCAAGAGGAAAAGGGCAGTATCGCTGCCCTTTTTTCAGGCGGCCTGCTCAGCCTTGCTGCACGGCCGCGGGATCCATCCACATCAGCTCCCAGACATGCCCGTCGAGATCCTGGAAACCGTGGCCATACATGAAGCCGTGGTCCTGCGGCTTCGCGTAGGTCTTGCCGCCGGCAGCGACCGCAGCGTTCACCATCGCGTCGACATCGGCGCGGCTTTCGCGCGACAGGCAGGTCAGGACCTCGGTGACCTTGCTCGAGTCGGCGATCGGCTGCGGTGCAAATCCTGCAAACTTCTCGTGCGTCAGCAGCATCGCGAAGATGGTGTCGCTGATCACCATGCAGGCGGCGGTGTCGTCGGTGAATTGCGGGTTGAAGCTGAAGCCGAGCGCCTTGAAGAAGGCCATGGAGTTCTGCAGGTCCTTCACCGGCAGGTTGACGAAGATCATCTGGGGCATGGTCGTTCCTTGCTTGGTCTTGGTGACGTGGGAGTGGGAAACGGCCGCCGCCATAGGCGGTAGCATTCAGGGCCGAGAGAGTGCCCTGAGATCGTGCCGGAACCGGTCAGGATCCGTCTCTGGCAAGAGCGCGTCGACCTCGCGGTGGACACGCTCCCAGATCGGGACAGCGAGGAGGAGCAGTGCATGGCCGGCTGGCAACAGGGTCAGCAGCCGGTTGCGCCGATCCTCCGGATCGATGCCGACGGACACGAGACCGCGCCGTTCGAGCGGCTTGAGCGCCGCCGTCAGGGTCGTGCGGTCCATGGCGAGAAGGCTCGCCACCGGGCCGAGGCTCGGTGGCTGCGGGCGATTGAGTGACATCAGCAGCGAGAATTGCTGGTTCGTCAGGTCAAACGGTCGCAAAGCCTCGTCAAAGCGCCGTGCCAGTGCCCTGGCTGCCCGTTGCACATGCAGGCACAGGCAATGGTCCCGCACATGCAATGTGGTCTCGAAGGGCAGCCGGCTCTCGGCGGAAAGGGGGATGGGCTTTGACATGGAGCTTTTATGTTGATATCAACCTATCCTGTCAAGAGGGGCGTTTCTGAAGGAGGAAGACCATGCAGCAACACCCGGTTGTTTCCCGCGAGGACTGGCTCGCGGCGCGCAAGGCCCTTCTCGCGCGCGAGAAGGAAGAGACACATCTGCGCGACGCAGTGAATGCCGAGCGGCTGGCTCTGCCCTGGGTCAGGGTCGACAAGAACTACGTCTTCGACACGTCGGCAGGGAAGCGGCGGCTGGTCGACCTGTTCGACGGGCGAAGCCAGCTGATGATCTATCATTTCATGTTCGGGCCGGACTGGGAGGCAGGCTGCCCCGGCTGTTCCTTCCTGGCCGATCATCTCGACGGCACGCTGGCGCATCTGAACAATCACGACGTGACATTGGTCGCGGTCTCGCGCGCACCGCTGCCGAAGATCGAGGCCTATAAGCGTCGCATGGGCTGGCGTTTCCCCTGGGTCTCGTCCCATGGCAGCGACTTCAATTTCGACTACCACGTCTCGTTCACGCCCGAGCAGCTCAAGGGCGACAGCGTCCGCTACAATTTCACCGATACGCCGGTGGACAATGCGCATGACGAATTGCCCGGCTTGAGCTCGTTCATCCGCAACGAAGCCGGCGAGGTGTTTCACACCTATTCGAGCTATGCGCGGGGCCCCGAGGAGCTGATCGGCACGCTGATGATCCTCGACCGCGCGCCCAAGGGCCGCAACGAGGACTCGACCATGAGCTTCGTGAAGCGGCACGACGAGTACGAGACGATGCCGATGGCCGCTGCCTGCTGCGCCTGATTCTAAGGCCTGGAGCGCCCGGAAACCGGGCGTCATCCCGGCCGATGCGAAGCGCAGGACCGGGGTCGATGCCAGCTTGAACCTATCCACGTTCAGGCATGGGCCCCGGGTCTCCCTTCAGTCGCTCCCGGGCGACGGGATCCGCCTGAAGGCAGAGTGGCTCAACCCCGCGCCACGCTCGCGCGTTTCACGATGCTTGCCAGTTCCGGCGATGGATCGAGCGTGCCAAAGACATAGCCCCAGTCTGCGTCGAGCCTGGAGCGGCAGAAGGTCTCGAACACCGCCTCATCCGCGTGCTTCTTCAGCTCCGAGGCCTGCAGCGCATAGGCCATCAGGTTGGCGAGCCGGCGGCCGTGGCCGTCATCATTGCGGGGCTTTGCCACCTCGTCGCCGAGTCTGTCGAGCCAGCGGTCGAGCGCGCGGTTGGTGCCGCGCGCAGAGCTGACTTCGGCCATGAAGGCCTCCTTCGTGCGCGAATCGCGGTTGAACGAGCGCAGCACATCCATGCACATCATGTTCGAGGTGCCTTCCCAGATCGCGTTCAGCGGCGCCTCGCGATAGAGCCGTGCCATCGGGCTCTCCTCGATGAAGCCATTGCCGCCATGGCATTCCAGCGCCTCGACGACGAAGGCGGCAGCGCGCTTGCAGTTCCAGAATTTGGCCAGAGGTGTGGAGACCCGTGCGACATGGCGTTCCTGCTCGCTGCTCTCCATCGCGTCCGTCGCGGCGGCAACGCGGAAGGCCATGAGGGTCGAGGCCTCTGAGTCGATCGCGAGATCGGCAAGAATATTGGTCATCATCGGCTGTTCGGCCAGCGACGAGCCAAAGCCCTTGCGCGATTGCGTGTGGTTGAGCGCCAGGGTCAGCGCCTGCCGCATCAGCCCGGCCGAGCCGATGGCGAAATCCAGCCGGGTCAGATGGGCGTGGCTGAGGATCTCGCGGATGCCATGACCCTCTTCGCCGACCAGCCAGCCCAGGCACTCGCGGAACTCGACTTCCGACGAGGCGTTCGAGCGGTTCCCCGCCTTGTCCTTGAGCCGCTGGATCTGCAGCCGGTTGCGGCTGCCATCCGGCAGGAAGCCGGGGGCGAAAAAACAGGAAACGCCGCTCTCGCTGCGGGCGAGCGTGAAGAACCCGTCCGATTGCGGCACCGAGAAGAACCATTTGTGTCCGGTGATCAGATAGACGCGTCCCTCCGGCGTATCCTCCAGATAGCGCGCGGTCGTCTGGATCTGCCGGAGGTCCGATCCGCCCTGCTTCTCGGTCATCGCGTAGCCGATGCTCGCACCTGTCTTCTGTGAGACCGGGAGCGGGCGCATGTCATACTGGCCAGACGTGATCTTTTCGCGCCAGAGCGAGAATTCAGGCTGGGCCAGACCCGGCCAGGCGGCATAGGTCATGCCGGTCGGGCAGCCGACGCCGTGCTCGATCTGGTTCCAGACATAAGAGAGGACGCCACGTGCGGCATGGCCGCTCGGCGCTGTCGTCGTCCAGGCCAGCGAGGGCACTTCGTGCCGGAAGGCGAGCGCCATCAACTCGTGCCAGGCCGGATGAAACTCAACCCAGTCGATGCGGTTGCCGAAGCGGTCATGTGTCCTGAGCTCCGGCGTGAACCTGTTGGCGAGCCGCGCCAGATCCTGCACGGCCTCGTCTCCGGCATGGGCGCCGAGCGTTGTCGCCTTGCCTGCAACCCAGGGAGCCTGGCGCGCGACGATGCCCTGCAGCACCGCGTCGTCGGAATAGGCGTTCCAGCCCGCGGCCGGGCGCGCCTGGTTCAGCACCTGATGGGTCGAGGCAATGGCGTGCGCGGTCATGATGGTCCTCTGCTCATGCCCGGCGCTGTGCCGGGTATCCCCGCCCTGAGACGGGGAATGAAGGGGATATGAGGCTGGTTGGGACGATCCCGGCCAGGGCGGATTGCACTACTCGGCCGCTTCGCGCGGGAGCCCGCCTGGCGGTTCCGGCACCTCGCAACCTGTGACACAGCAGCGACCCGGCTGTTTCGAGACCCGGCTGCCATCGGCGAGGACGCCCCGCCCGAGCAGGCTCTCGACCAGTTCGACCTTCTCCGTCACCGGATAATTGCGCCAGATCTCGCGCTTCATCGCTTCCGGGGAGCCGCCGCCATGCAGCGAGATCACCGAATACCAGCCGGCCTCCTTCGAGACGGTGATATCCTCGATGAAGCGCGCGACCTCGGCGCGCTGGGCATGCGGGATATCGGGTCGGCCAGCGAGCACGGCGGACAGCGAGGCGGCGGTCTCGGGATTATGGTCCTCATCAGGGCCTGGCAGCGCCACGATCAACCCGCCCGACACGTAATGGGCGATGCGGTGCATGTCGTAGATCTGCGTCGCCAACAGCAGCTTGCCGATATTGGAGAAGACGCTGTCCGGCATCACCGAGCCTGCAGGATCCTTCTGGCAGTAGACGGAGGCCGCCACACCGCAGGCGAAAAATCCTTCGGTGATCTTGATCAGCTCGACCATCTGTTCGCGGACATGGCCATGGCGCTCGGTATCGAGCCCGTTGGCCTCGATCATCAGCGCGCCGGCCCCGATCAGGAGATCGCCGAACCCGGCCCTGGCGCCGATGCAGGAATGGCGGTGATGCGTCGCGTAGCTGGTGGTCAGGAAACCGCCTTCCTCGGTCTCGCCGGCAAGGAAGACGCGGTCCCACGGCACGAAGACATCGTCGAACATCACGACGCCGGTCGACTGGCCATATTGCGCAGAAAATTTCGCGGCCGGATCGCCGGGGCGTCCGGCAGGTCGCGCCACGATGGTGACGCCCTCGGCATCGCAGGGCACGGCGCAGCAGACGGCGAAATCCTCGTCGCCCGGCACATGGGTGCGGCAGGGCATCACCAGGAATTCGTGCATATAGGGTGCGCCGGTGACGATGGCCTTGGTGCCGCGAATGACAACGCCGTCCTTCCGTCGCTCCTTGATGTGAACATACGAATCGCGGTTCGCCTGTGCGCCAGGTCGCTTCGAGCGGTCGCCCTTGGCGTCCGTCATCGCGACGCCGAGCGTCAGGTCCTTGTCCTGAACCTCGTGCAGATAGGCGCGGAAGCGTTGCGCATAATCGGTGCCGTGACGGGCATCGGTGAGGGCCGTTGCCTGCCAGAGCGCGTTCAGCGCGTCATGGCTGAGATAGCGCTGGGCGCAGCCCGAGATCTTGCAGACCAGCCGAACCGCCTCGAGCTTGGCGAGCAGGTCGCTGGAGCTCTCGTCGATGTGCAGCATGCGGTTGACGGTCTTGCCGGAGCTTGTCTGCCGCGCCCTCATCACCGGGAGATGGGCTTCGTGATGGGCGAGACCATAGGTGATTCCGACCGCGTTGATGCCCGGCGCCAGCAAGGGCTCGTCGGCCACGCTCTCGACGCGCTGGCCGTTGACGAAAACGCGTGGATGATAGGCGCGCAGCGACTCGCGATAGCCAGCAGCATCCATCAGCATGAGCGTGTCCTCGTGATATTTGGTTATTGCCCATAAAATTGAACGTCGTTAGAATTTCCGTCAACTCAAATCTGGAGCGATGGCGAGGTGGCAGTGGCCGAGACGACGCGAGGTCGCCGCAAGCGGGCGGTCACGGAACTCAAGCGCGGGCTGATCCTTGATGCGGCGCGCACGATCTTCGAGCGCGACGGGCTGGATGGCGCCTCGCTGCGCGCCATTGCGGCGGAGGCCGGCTACACGCCGGCGGCGCTCTACTTCCATTTCGATTCCAAGGAAGCGCTTTATGCCGAGGTCCTTGGCCAGTCACTGACAGCGCTGCGCGACCATGTCGATATGACGGTCGAAGGGGCTGGTACGCCGGAAGCCCGCTTCCGGCTGGCAGCACTCGCCTTCTTCGACTTCTATGCCACCCATCCGCGCGATCTCGATCTCGGCTTTTATCTGTTTCGAGGCGGCATGCGCCCGCACGGGCTTGGCCGCGAGCGGGACAAGGCGCTGAACGAGGCCCTTGAGGCGGCGCTCTCGCCAATCAGGCAGGCGGCAGAGCAGCTGGGCTCCGATCAGGAAACGGCACGGCTGGCCATGGCCGATGCCTTCGCCCATGCTTCGGGCGTGCTGCTGCTCGCCCATACGCAGCGGCTGAGGATGTTCGGTGCGCAGGCGCGCGTCCTGATGGAACGTTATGTCGATGTCCAGATCGGACAGTTGCTCATGAAGGGAGAGCGTCCATGACGCTGCTGAAGGTCGAGCGCGCCCGCCTCGTCATCATCGATTTTCAGTCGCGCCTGATGCCGGTGATCCATGAAGGGCCTCGCATGGTCGCAAATGCGCGCCGGCTCGTCGACGCGGCGGCCCTGCTCGATGTTCCCGTGGTGATGACCGAGCAGAATCCGGTTGGGCTCGGCAGTACGGTGCCGGAACTGTCGGGCGCCGGTCCGGTGGTGACGAAGATGAGTTTCGATGCCTGCGCCGAACCGGCCTTTCTTGGGGCGCTGGAAGAGGACGAGGAGCTGGTCGTCTGCGGTTGCGAGGCGCATGTCTGCGTCGGCCAGACGGTGCTTGGGCTGCTCACGCAATGGCGCCGCGTACTCGTGGTGCAGGACGCCATCGGTTCACGCGCGGCCGAAAACAAGGAAGCTGCAATCCGGCGCATGTCTGGCCATGGCGCCGAAATCGTCACGACCGAGATGGTCCTGTTCGAATGGCTGCGGACGGCGGACCATCCGCAGTTCCGCGCCGTGTCCAAGCTGATCAAGTGAGGATGCGAATGACCAAGCCTGCCATCTGGTATTTCGATCTCATCTCACCCTTTGCCTATCTCGCACTGACGAAGCTCGCCACGATTGAAGAGCTGCGGCCCGTCGTGATGAAGCCGATCGTCTTTGGCGCCGTGCTCAAGCACTGGGGCCAGCTCGGCCCGGCCGAGATCGCGCCGAAGCGCGTCCACACCTATCGGCTCGTGACGCACCTAGCCCAATCGCTCGGCGTGCCCTTCCGGTTCCCGCCGAGCCACCCGTTCAATCCGCTCGCCATGCTGCGCCTGTTGACCGCGCTGGATGGGCAGCAGGGCGCGGTCCGCGAAGCCTTCCGGCTGATCTGGGGGCAGGGGCGCGACGGTAACGACCCCGCCGTGCTGGCCGAGGTCGCGGCGGCCGCCGGAGATCCTGCGGCGCTCGACCGCATAGGCGATCAGCCAGTCAAGGATAGTCTTCGCCAGACCACGGAGGAGGCCGTCGCGGCCGGAATTTTTGGCGTGCCGAGCTTGCTGATCGATGGAGAGGTCTTCTGGGGTGTTGATGCCATGGCCATGGCACGCGACTATCTGGTGGCGCCCGAACGCTTCCTGACCGGTGAAATGGCGCGGATTTCCAGCCTGCCCGTCGGCGTTCGGCGGCAGGTCTGACGGACAGCGGAGACGGCGCAGTTTCACCATCTTGTCGTCCCAAGCTGGACCCTGGCCGAGGCGTTGCGTCCGGCTGGTACAGGAGGAGACGTTTCATGCTGCGCCGGTCTTTTCTTCAGCTCGGCCTTGCCGGGCTTGCGGCGCCGGCCCTGGTTGGCCGGGCGGCCGCGACCGACCCGACAGTGCCGGGTTCCAGGTTCAACGTCACCTATTTCGATGTGCCCGCGATCAAGGGCTCGCGCGATGTCACCGATGCCGGCGACGGCACGATCTGGGTCTGCGGCCAGCGCAATGGCACGCTCGGCCGCTTCGATCCGCGCTCGAGCCAACTCAAGGTGGTCGAGCTCGGCCAGGGCGCCGCACCTCACGGCGTGATCCGGGGTCCGGACGGCGCCGCCTGGGTGACGGAAGGGGGGCAGAACGCCATCGCCCGCGTCGATGACAAGACCCACAAGGTCGATCTCTTCAAGCTGCCTGCGGGGCGCGAGCGGGCCAATCTCAATACCGGCGTGTTCGACAGGGACGGCATCCTCTGGTTCACCGGCCAGAGCGGGATCGTTGGCCGCTTCGACCCGAAGACCGCCAAGATGGAGGTCAAGGATGCGCCGCGCGGGCCTGGCCCCTATGGCATCACCAGAACACCCTCCGGCGAGATCTGGTACGCCTCGCTGGCCGGCAACCACATTGCCCAGGTCAATCCCGGCACCTTCGAGATCACGATGGTCGAGCCGCCGACGCCTGGGCAGGGAGCGCGGCGGGTCTGGTCGGATTCGAAGAACCGCATCTGGGTCAGCGAGTGGAATTCCGGCAATGTCTCGGCCTATGACACGCTCAGCAACAGCTGGAAGACATGGAAACTGCCGGGTGACAAACCGCGCACCTATTCGGTCTATGTCGATGATGCCGACAAGGTCTGGCTGACGGACTTCTCGGCCAATGCCATCGTGCATTTCGATCCCGTCACCGAAGCCTTCAACAGCTTCCCGAGCGACAAGCCGGGCGCCAATGTCCGCCAGATGGATGGGCGTTCCGGCGAGGCCTGGGGCGGCGAGAGCGGCAATGACCGGCTGGTCCGCATCCTGACTGTGAAGCAGGCGTGAGGAGTGCATCTGCCGCCCTTGCGATTGCGGGGGCCCTGCTTGCCGCGCAGGCTGGCTCGGCTCAGGAGAGCGAAGCGGGCGAGCGGCTGTTCGCGACCTGCCAGGCTTGCCACAGCCTCGACCCTGCCAAGCCGGGCATGGCCGGCCCGCATCTCGCCGGCCTGGCTGGCCGCCGCATCGGCACGGCCGAAGGGTTCGATTACTCGCCAGTGCTGAGGGCCGCTGGCGCGCAAGGCCTCAGCTGGGACGAAGAGCGGCTGAAGGCCTATCTCGCCGATCCCGATTCCATGTTCAAAGGCAGCTGGATGAGCGCACCGGGACTTGGCCGGGAGGCCGACCGGTCAGCTCTCGCCGTCTTCCTGATGCGGCAGCGCTGACGTCAGAGCGGCCGCTTGATGGCCTTCGAGATCACACCGATGATGCCCTCGCGGAACAGCATCACGCAGATCACGAAGATCACGCCCTGCACCACGGTGACCCAGGCGCCAAGGCTGGCGAGATAATTCTGCATGGAGACAATGACGAGCGCGCCGACGATAGGCCCGAACACGGTTCCAAGCCCGCCGACCAGTGTCATCAGCACGACCTCGCCGGACATCGACCAGTGCACGTCGGTGAGCGAGGCGAGTTGGAAGACGATGGCCTTGGTCGAGCCCGCCAGCCCCGCCAGCGCAGCTGAGAGCACGAAGACCGCGAGCTTGTAGCGATTGGCGCGGTAGCCGAGCGAGATCGCGCGCGGCTCATTGTCCCGGATCGCCTTGCAGACCTGGCCGAAGGGCGAATGGATGATGCGGTAGATCAGCAGCAGCCCGGCCATGAAGATGACCGCGACGACGTAGTACAGCGCCCGGTCGTCGGCGAGGCTGATCAGGCCGAAGAGCTTGCCGCGCGGCACGGACTGGATGCCGTCCTCGCCGCCGGTGAAGCGCGGTGTCTGCAGCGAGAAGAAGAACACCATCTGCGCGAGTGCGAGCGTGATCATGGCGAAGTAGATGCCTTGCCGGCGGATCGCGAGCGAGCCGAAGACGGCCCCGAGTATGCCGGCAATCAGCGTCCCGGACAGGATCGCGAGTTCTGGCGTCAGGCCCCAGTTCTTGGCCGTATAGGCGCTGACATAGCTCGCCATGCCGAAATAGGCGGCATGGCCGAAGGAGAGCAGGCCGCCATAGCCAAGCAGAAGGTTGAAGGCGAGCGCAAACAGCGCAAAACACATCACCTTCATCACGAAGACGGGATAGGCGAGGAAAGGCGCCACGGCGAGCAGGACCGCGAGCCCGATGAAGATCGCCTGATGCAGGCGCTCCGTACCCTTCGTGGTCTCGGTGACCGCGAGGCCGCCAGCGGGAACCTCGGCGGAAAGCGCGTCGGCCATGGTCAGCTCCTTGCAATCATGCGGAACGGCGCCATCACGCGGGCCGCCCGAACAGCCCGGCTGGCTTCACCAGCAGCACCAGGACCATGATGATGAAGATCACGGTCGCCGAAGCTTCGGGGTAGAAAACCTTGGTCAGGCCTTCGATCAGGCCGAGGCCGAAGCCGGTGACGATCGCGCCCATGATCGAGCCCATGCCGCCGATCACGACGACGGCGAAGACGACGATGATCAGATCGGCACCCATGTTCGGGTTGACCGAATAGATTGGTGCCGCGAGCACGCCGGCGAACGCCGCCAGAGCGACGCCGAAACCGTAGGTCAGGGTCACCAGCAACGGCACATTGATGCCGAAGGCCTGTGTCAGCGTCGGGTTCTCGGTGGCGGCGCGGAGATAGGCGCCGAGCCTGGTCTTCTCGATCACGAACCAGGTCGCCAGGCAGATGACCAGCGAGGCGATGACCACCCAGGCGCGGTAGTTCGGCAGGAACATGAAACCGAGATTGTGCCCGCCCGCCAGTTGCGGCGGAATTTGATAGGGCAGCCCCGACGAGCCGTAATTGTTGCGGAACAGACCCTGGATGATCAGCGCGAGGCCGAAGGTCAGCAGCAGCCCGTAGAGATGGTCGAGATGGGCCAGTCGCGAGATCAGCAATCGCTCGATGGCGACCCCCACGATCCCGACGATCAGCGGTGCCAGCAGCAGCGCGGCCCAGTAATTGATGCCCAGATAGTTCAGGCACATCCAGGCTACGAAGGCGCCCATCATGTACTGCGCGCCATGAGTGAAGTTGATGATGTTGAGCAGCCCGAAGATCACCGCCAGCCCGAGGCTGAGGATGGCATAGAACGAGCCATTGATCAGGCCGAGCAGGACCTGACCGAACAGCGCTTGTGGTGGGATTCCGAGAAGCTCGAACATGCGTTGCTCAACTCATCTTGAAAATACTGCCAAGGACCCGCTGCCGAAACGCCATCTCCTGCTGCCGTCATCCCGGGCAGGCCGAAGCCCTGACCCGGGATCCATGCCGGAACAGGTCCGGGGACAGGCTCAGATGTGGATCCCGGGCTCCCCTATGGGCGCCCGGGATGACGCACGAACCGGGTAAGCGGGGCCGGAGCCTCGCTCACTTCTTGACGAGCGGGCACTCGCTTTCGCTGAGCGGCTTGAAGGCCTGCTCGGCCGGCAGAACCGCGATCTGCTTGTAGTAGTCCCACGGCGCCTTGGACTCGGACGGCTTCTTGACCTCGAAAAGGTACATGTCGTGCATCTTGCGGCCGTCGGCGCGGACCGAGCCCTTGCCGAAGAGCGGATCGTCGGTCGGCAGTTCCTTCATCTTGGCCATCACGGCCGCGGAATCTTTGCTCTTCGCAGCCTCCACGGCCTTGAGGTAGTGGAGCATGCCGGAATAGACGCCGGCCTGGACCATGGTTGGCTTCTTGCCACCATGGGCCTTCGAGAAGCGCTCCGACCAGGCGCGGGTCTGGTCGTTCGTGTCCCAGTAGAAGGATTCTGTCAGGACAAGGCCCTGCGCCGTCTGCAGGCCGAGCGCGTGTACGTCGGTGAGGAAGACGAGCAGCCCCGCGAGCTTCTGCCCGCCTGCGACGATGCCGAACTCGCCCGCCTGCTTGATCGAGTTGATCGTGTCGCCGCCGGCATTGGCAAGGCCGATGACCTTGGCCTTGGAGGCTTGGGCCTGGAGCAGGAACGAGGAGAAATCGGTGCCCGGGAAAGGCGTGCGCACGGCCCCCAGCACCTTGCCGCCGTTCTTGGCGACGATGGCGGCGGTGTCGCGCTCCAGCGCGTGGCCAAAGGCATAGTCGGCGGTCATGAAGAACCAGCTGTCGCCGCCGGCCTTCACCATGGCGCCGCCCGTGCCCTGGGCCAGGGCATAGGTGTCATAGGTCCAGTGCACGGTGTTCGGCGAGCAGGCCTTGCCGGTCAGATCCGAGGAGGCCGCGCCCGAGTTGATATGGACCTTGTTCTTTTCCTTGGTGATCTGGTTGACGGCCAGTGCCACCGAGGAGGTCGGCACGTCCAGGATGATGTCGACGCCATCCTGATCATACCATTGCCGGGCGATGGTCGAGCCGACATCGGGCTTGTTCTGGTGATCCGCCGAGACGATCTCGACCTTGATGCCCTTCTCGGCGGCCTTGAAATCCTCGACGGCCATCCGGGCCGCGACCACCGAACCCTCGCCGGAGAGGTCGGCATAGAGGCCGGAACGATCGTTGAGCACGCCGGCCTTGACGGAAATCTGCTGCGCCAGTGCCGGGCTCACGAGCAGCGCACCAAATACGCTGCCCAGCAGCAATGTCTTGAGTTTCATGCCGTCTCTCCCTGAAATGACGTCGTTCTCGACGTGATTGTTCAAACCCCGAGGTAACCGTGGAGCTTGTCGATGTTTCGCTCAAGCGCCTCGTTCGGAATCATGTCGACCACCTTGCCCTGCTCGACGACATAGTGCCGGTCGGCGACCGTCGCGGCGAAGCGGAAGTTCTGCTCGACCAGGATGATGGTGAAGCCCTCGCGTTTCAGTTTTGCGATGGTGCGGCCGATCTGGTCGATAATCACCGGCGCCAGCCCCTCGGTCGGCTCGTCGAGCAACAGGAGATTCGCGCCCGTGCGCAGGATGCGCCCGATCGCCAGCATCTGCTGCTCGCCACCTGACAGCTTGGTGCCCTGACTCTTCAGCCGTTCCTTCAGATTTGGAAAGAGCTCGAAGATCTGCTCGAGGGTGAGCCCGCCCGGCTTCACCTGCGGCGGCAGCAGCAGGTTCTCCTCGACATTCAGGCTCGAATAGATGCCGCGCTCTTCGGGAACAAAGCCGATGCCCAGTCGGGCGATGGTGCGCGAGGGCAGATTGATTGTCTCGGTGCCGTCGAACGAGACCGAGCCCTTGCGCTTGCCCATGATGCCGATGATCGACTTCAGCGTGGTGGTCTTGCCCGCGCCGTTGCGGCCGAGCAGGGTCACCACTTCGCCGGGCGCGACGTCGAAGTCGATGCCGTGCAGCACATGCGACTCGCCATACCAGGCCTCGAGCCCGCGGACGGCGAGCAGCGCTTTGGCCGCGGTCGCAGGTGCTGTGGCCCGGGTCGCCTCAGTGAGCATGGCCGACTCCCGATCCGATATAGGCTTCGACCACGCGCGGGTCCTTCGAGACCGTGGCATAGTCGCCTTCGGCAAGGACCTGCCCACGCGCCAGCACAGTGATGCGGTCCGAGAGAGAGGCGACGACCGAGAGATTGTGCTCGACCATCAGGATGGTGCGGTTGGCGGAGACTTTGCGGATCAGCGCCTCGATGCGTTCGACATCCTCACGGCCCATTCCGGCCATCGGTTCGTCGAGCAGCAGCATTTCCGGATCGAGCGCCAGCGTGGTCGCGATCTCGAGCGCGCGCTTGCGGCCATATGAAAGCTCGCCCGCCGGCAGTTCGGCAAAAGTTGAGAGGCCGACGGCCTCGACCAGGCGCAGCGCCTCGGCATCGAGCGATTTCAGCACATCCTCGGAGCGCCAGAAATCGAAGGAGTCACCGCGCTTCCGCTGCAGCGCGATCCGGACATTCTTCATCACGCTGAGTTGCGGGAAAACCGCCGAAATCTGGAAGGACCGTACCAGACCGAGCCGGGCGATCTCGGCCGGTTTCTGCCGCGTGATGTCCTTGCCGTTATAGACGATCGAGCCCTTGGTCGGCGCAAGAAATTTGGTCAGCAGATTGAAGCATGTCGTCTTGCCGGCGCCGTTTGGGCCGATGAGCGCATGAATGCTGCCGCGCCTGACCTTGAGATCGACACCATTGACCGCGGTGAAGCCCGCGAATTCTTTGGTGAGCCCCGAGGTGGAGAGAATAATATCCTCAGACATACCACGCACACATGGTCGCCACCTTAATGATTCTTGGATTGTTCGTTTCCCCTGCGGTCATGCTGCACCGCGCGCAGCGCGCCTGTCAACGCCACGCCCGTGCGGATGAAACCATGTGCATCTGCCCAGGAATGGCGGTTTAGACGAAAGGCTTAGAGCGATGCCGGCCCTTGTCACACTAGCCGGCCGGCAGGACGGCAGCAGCCATGACCGATGCGATCGCGTCGAGCCGCTGCCCGTAATCGGCGCAGGAGGGCAGGGGGCCGAGCTTGGCACCGGCGGCTGCCTGCATCAGCGTGTTGATCAGCATCGTGGAATTGAGGCCTGTGCGGTTCAGCGAGATCTCGCCCTTCGCTTGCGCCCCCTCGATGAGGCTGCGCGCATGCCTGACGAAGATGTCTTCGAAGACAAGCAGTTCCTGCCCGGCGATACTGGCAATGACGGCCTTCAACTCGACCAGGTGTTCGCCGGTGCCGAGGCTTTCGAAGGCCGTGGCGAAATGTGCCCTCAACAGCGCAGTGAGACGTTCCGGGAAGGCGGCCTTGCTGGTCAGGACCTCACGGCAACGTGCGTCGACACGCTTGCCGAGCAGCGCGAGCATGGCCCGGAACACGTCATCCTTGCCCTTGAAATGGAGGTAGAGTGTCGCCTTGGCCAGCCCGGCTTCCTTGGCGATGTCGTCCATCGAGGTGCGCTTGTAGCCGTAACGGGCAAACAGGCGCAGCGCGGCATCGGCGATCTGATCGATGCGACCGGAAGTGTCATCGGCGGCCACGCCGGAATTCTCGCTTCTGTCGGACATTGCAGTCTTGACAAGATCCAAACTGAGCGCGACTATCCCAGTTGGACTCAAACAGTCTAACTCGTCTAGTCGCGCGACCCAAGACGACGGATCGTCCGCCCGCTTCTGATATGTCAGATCGGGCCGTCGAGAGCGAGCCTCTCGATCCGCACCATGGTGCCGCGCTGTGTCATGCCCAGCGATCCGGAGGCAGCCATGGTCTCACTCAAAGTCAACGGCAGGACGCACAGCGTCGATGTCGACGACGATACGCCCCTGCTTTGGGCGATCCGCGACAATCTCGGCCTCACCGGCACCAAGTTCGGCTGCGGTGTCGCGCAATGCGGTGCCTGCACCGTCTTCATGGACGGCAAGCCGCTGCGCTCCTGCGTCACGCCGGTCTCGGCGGTGGGCGATTCCGAGATCACCACGATCGAGGCGATTTCCGGCAAGGAAGCCGATGCCGTTCAGGCGGCCTGGACGGCGCGTGACGTGCCGCAATGCGGCTACTGTCAGTCGGGCCAGGTGATGAGTGCGGTGGCGCTGCTCACGGAAAACAAGAAGCCGACCGACCGCGACATCGATCTCGCGATGAACGGCAATCTTTGCCGTTGCGCAACTTACGTCCGCATCCGCGCCGCGATCCATGACGCGGCCCGCACGCTGGAGGGCTGAGCCATGACCGTTCACGATCAGCACCTCTCCCGCCGCTCGCTGTTGAAGGGGGCCGGCGCCCTCGTCATCGGGCTGCATCTCCCGCAAGCGGCCCGCGCCCAGTCCGGCGCAGGCGCCGCCTTCCGCCCCGGCGGAAACGCCACCTTCGCGCCCAATGCCTTCGTTCGCGTTGCGCCAGACAGCACCATCACGGTGCTGATCAAGCATATCGAGTTCGGCCAGGGGCCGTTCACCGGATTGGCGACCCTCGTCGCCGAGGAGATGGACGCAGACTGGAGCCAGATGCGCAGCGAGCATGCACCGGCCGACGTCAAGCTCTATGCCAATCTCGCCTTCGGCGTGCAGGGTACCGGTGGCTCGACCGCCATCGCCAATAGCTGGGAACAGATGCGCAAGGCCGGTGCCACGGCCCGCGCCATGCTGGTCCAGGCTGCGGCGCAGGCCTGGACGGTCCCGGCCTCCGAGATCAAGGTCGAGGCTGGCGTCCTGAGCCATGGCTCCGGCAAACAGGGACGCTTTGGCGAGTTCGCCGAGGCAGCCTCGAAGCTTGCCGTGCCGGAGAACGTGCCGCTGAAGCCGGCCTCGGCCTATCGCCTGATCGGCAAGGAGGGCGCGGTCAAGCGGCTCGACAGCGCCGACAAGTCGCGCGGCAAGGCCGAGTTCACCATCGATATCCACGCTCCCAACATGTTGACCGTCGTCGTTGCGCGGCCACCGCGCTTCGGCGGCAAGGTCGCGAGCTTCGACGCGGCTGAGGCGCTTAAGGTCAAGGGCGTGGTCGACGTCAAACAGATCGGCTCCGGCGTCGCCGTCTATGCCGACGGCATGTGGCCCGCGCTGAAGGGCCGCGAGGCCCTGAAAGTGACCTGGGACGAGAGTGCCGCGGAGAAGCGCGGCAGCCGCGAACTGATCGCCGAATATCGCGCGCTCGCCCGCCAGAAGGGTGTGGTGGCGGGGTCGCATGGCGATGCCGAGGCTGTACTCGCCAAGGCTGGGACGGTGATCGAGGCCGAGTTCGTCTTCCCCTATCTGGCGCACGCGCCGATGGAACCGCTCGACGGCTATCTGCAATGGGATGGCAGCGAGGCACTCGCCCGCTTCGGCAGCCAGTTCCAGACCACCGAACACATGACCATCGCGACCGTCCTTGGCCTGCCGCCAGAGAAGGTCAGGCTCGAGACCATGCTCGCTGGCGGCAGCTTCGGCCGACGCGCGCAGGTCAGCCAGCATCTCGCGGCGGAGCTCGCCATGGTCGCCAAGGCGATCGGCCCCAATCGCCCGGTCAAGCTGGTCTGGACCCGCGAGGACGATCTCTCCGGCGGCTATTACCGCCCGCTCTTCGTGCATCGCCTGCGCGGTGCCGTGAAGGACGGCAAGATCACGGCCTGGGCCGACAGCATCGTCGGCCAGTCCTTCTTCCTCGGCACGCCCTTCGAAGCGATGGTGGTGAAGAACGGCATCGACGCAACCTCGGTCGAAGGCGCCAACGAGCTCTTCTACGAGATTGCGGATTTCCACTGCGAGGTGAACAATCCCAAGGTTGGCGTGCCGACCCTGTGGTGGCGCTCCGTCGGCCATACGCACACAGCCTATGCGGTCGAGTGCTTCATCGATGAGCTGCTGCAGGCGGCGGGGCAGGATCCGGTCGCCGGCAGGCTCGCCCTGATGAACCGGCATCCACGTGCCGTCGGCGTGCTCAAGGCCGTCGCCGAACTGGCGAAGTGGAATGGCTCCGGCCCGGTCGACGGCCGGGCTCGCGGCGTCGCCGTGGTCGAGAGCTTTGGCTCCTTCGTTGCCCAGATCGCAGAGGTCTCGCTCGGCAGCGACGGTGAGCCGAAGGTTCACAAGGTCTGGTGCGCGGTGGATTGCGGGGTCGCGGTCAATCCCGACATCATCCGGGCACAGATGGAAGGCGGCATCGGCTTTGGTCTCGGCCACGCGCTCTATGGCGAGATCACGCTCGACCAGGGCAGGCCGGTCCAGGCCAATTTCGATACCTATCGCTCGTTGCGCATCCACGAGATGCCGGAGGTCGAGGTCGCGATCATCAACTCGACCGAAGCGCCCACCGGCGTCGGTGAGCCGGGTGTGCCGCCGATCGGCCCGGCGGTCGCCAATGCACTGGCCAGGCTCGGGCAGCCGCGCCCGCGGCAATTGCCGATGGTCGGAGGCACGGTCTGATGCAGGCGCGCTTCCTTCACGCCGCCCTGGCGGGTGCCGGACTCTGTCTGGCCGGTACCGCGCTCACTTCGGCGCAGACCGCGCAGCAGGCGGCCCCAGCCGCCTCGCTGCGTTCCGCCGAGAGCTTCAGCAGCATCGCCAACCAGCGCGACCGCTCGGCCGCGCTGTTCGGCGAGATCGGCAAGGTGCTGCAGCACCCGCGTTGCATGAACTGCCACCCGGCGACTGAACGTCCGCGCCAGACCGATGCGAAGCGCCTGCACCAGCCGCTCGTCGTGCGCGGCAAGGACGGGCACGGCGCGCCGGGGCTGGAATGCGCGACCTGCCACGGAAAGCAGAATTTCGACCCGGCGCGGATCCCAGGCGATGGTCATTGGGCGCTGGCGCCGGCTTCGATGGCCTGGGAGGGCAAGTCGCTTGGCCAGATCTGCGAGCAGCTCAAGGACCAGAACCGCAACGGCAGCCGCGACCTCGCGGCAATCGTGAAGCATGTCACCAGCGATACCCTGGTGCTCTGGGCCTGGAACCCGGGATCCGGTCGTGTTCCGGCGCCCGGCAGCAACGCGCAATTCGGTGCGCTGATGCAGGCCTGGGCCGATACGGGGGCTGCCTGCCCGGCATCCTGACGCGGCTCCTTCCCTCTCGTCTCGGGTACAGGCGAAGGCACGCATTCCCGCCCGCGCCTTCGCCCATGTTGCAACTGCACCATGGGCTCGGCTAGTCCTTGGGAGGAACGCTCCTCTCCTCCTGATCCCAGCGGCAAAGGCATCGCGATGAAGAAGGTCTACCCCGACGCAAAGGCGGCGCTCGCCGGCATCGTCAAGGACGGAATGACGATCATGGCCGGCGGCTTCGGCCTCTGCGGTATTCCCGATACTCTAATCGAGGCGATCCGCGAAACCGGCGCCAAGAACCTGACCTTTATCTCCAACAACGCCGGCGTCGACGGCGCGGGGCTCGGTCTGCTGCTCGAAACCCGCCAGATCAAGAAGATGATCAGTTCCTATGTCGGCGAGAACAAGCTTTTCGCCCAGCAATACCTGGCCGGTGAACTCGAGCTCGAATTCACGCCGCAGGGCACGCTTGCCGAACGGATCCGCGCTGGCGGTGCCGGCATTCCCGCCTTCTTCACCAAGACCGGTGTCGGCACGCTGATCGCCGAGGGCAAGGAGGAGCGAGAGTTCAATGGCGAGCGCTACATCATGGAGCGTGGCCTCTTCGCCGATATTTCGATCGTTCATGCCTGGAAGGGCGATACCGAGGGCAACCTCGTCTATCGAAAGACGGCGCGGAACTTCAATCCGATGATGGCGAGCGCCTCGCGTTTCACGGTCGCAGAGGTCGAGCACCTTGTGCCGGCCGGCGAGATCGATCCCGATCACATGCACACGCCCGGCATTTTCGTGAAGCGCATCGTGCATGTGCCGAACCCGGTCAAGCGCATCGAGCAGCGCACCACCCGTCCCCGTCCGACGGTTTGAGGAGACAACGACCATGGCTTGGACACGTGAGCAGATGGCCGCCCGCGCCGCCAGGGAGCTGCAGGACGGTTTCTACGTCAATCTCGGTATCGGCATCCCGACGCTGGTCTCGAACTACATCCCCGCCGGCATGAGCGTGCAACTCCAGTCGGAGAACGGCATGCTCGGCATGGGCCCCTTCCCCTATGAGGGCGAGGAGGACCCCGACCTGATCAATGCCGGAAAGCAGACCATCACCGAACTGCCGACGACGAGCTATTTCTCCTCGGCGGATTCCTTCGGCATGATCCGTGGCGGCCATATCGATCTGTCGATCCTCGGCGCCATGCAGGTGGCCGAGAACGGCGATCTCGCCAATTGGATGATCCCTGGCAAGATGGTGAAGGGCATGGGCGGCGCGATGGATCTCGTTGCCGGTGTCAAGAAGGTCGTCGTGGTGATGGAGCATGTCGCCAGGAACAAGGACGGCTCGGAATCGGCAAAACTGCTCGAGGCCTGCGACCTGCCGCTGACCGGCGCCGGGGTCGTCGACATGGTGATCACCGATCTCGGTGTCTTCGCCGTGGACAAGGCGAATGGCGGCGGCATGACCCTGATCGAGCTGGCGGACGGCGTTTCGCTGGACGAGATCAAGGCCAAGACCCAGGCCAGGTTCAAGGTCGCGGTCTAACCTTCTGGGTTTGCATCGGCTTTCCCGAAAACCGCAATCCACTTTTCGGGCCGATGCTTTAACCAGCGTCCCCGTCATCCCGGGGCGGCGCATGCCGCCCTGGATCGCTGTGCTGGACCCGCAATGAGGTCTCAGCCGCGGCCCTTCCCGATTTCCCAGCCATGCCGGATCAACTCCGCATCGGCATGCTCTTCTTGCGGATAGCCGACGCAGAGCCAGGCGATCAGCTTCCACTGCCGGGGTACGCCGAGCGCAGCCGCGATCGCCTCGGGTTCGAGGATCGAGACCCAGCCGACGCCGATGCCATGCATGCGCGCCGCCAGCCAGAACTGCGTGATCGCTGCGACCACGGAATAATCGAGCATCTCCGGCATGGTGCGCCGGCCGAGCCCGTGGCCTTGCTCCGTGCCGTGGTCGCAGAACACGGCAAACTGCTCGGGGGCTTCGCGCAGGCCTTCGAGCTTGAGGCTGGCATAGAGCCGGCCTCGTTCACCGCCATAGTCACTGAGCGCCTCGGCGTTGCAGTGCGCGAAACTGGCCTGGACCGCTGCACGTTGTCCTGTGTCCGTGATCCGGAGCCAGCGCCAGGGCTGCGAATGGCCGACCGAGGGTGAGAGTTCGGTCAGCTTCAAGAGATGCGCCAATAATGCTTCGGGCACCGGCTCCGGCCGGAAGCGGCGTACATCGCGTCGCCAGGCGAGCAGCGCCTCGAACTGCGCCGCAAAGGCCTCGTCGAAGACCGGGGGCGCGCTCATGGTTGCGCGCTGATGCGGGCGATGGCGTGGAAGAAGGAGCCGGTCACGAGGCCCCGCCGGCCGCCAGCGGGGACCGGAGCCGAGCCATGCGGATCGGTCACCATCGCGAAGGGCGCGTCATCGCCGACAGAAGCGATCGTCGCATAGTGGAATTCGTGCCCGGTCAGCCCCTGCCCGGCCGAACCGAGCGGGCCGTTCGCCTGGAGCACCGCGCGGCGGTAGCCAAGATTCATCTTGCGCTTCGCGAAGCTGGTCTCGACCGAGAGCAGGTTCGCCATGGCATGGGCGGTGCCGTCGGCATCGATCAGCGTTCGGCCAAGGACCATGTAGCCGCCGCACTCGCCATGGACAGGCCGGGTCTCGGCGAAGTGGCGCAGGCCCGTCAGGAAGCGACTGGCGCCGGCAATCCGGCCGGGATGAAGTTCCGGGTAGCCGCCCGGCAGCCAGCAGCTGTCGCAATTCTCGGGCGGCGGCTCGTCGGCGAGCGGCGAGAAGGGAACGAGTGCGGCGCCGGTCGCGCGCCAGCCGGTTTCGACATGGGGATAGACGAAGCTGAAGGCGGCATCGCGGGCGATGGCAATGCGGCGTCCCGGGGCGGGCAGGGCCGGAGCACTATGCCGGGTCGCTGGGAGGTTGGTCGGCTCGGCCGCGGCAAGTATCGCATCGAGGTCGATCGCAGCTGAGATTGCGTCCGCGAGCGCGTCGAGCCGGGCATGCAGATCCTCGGTCTCGCCGGCTTGCACAAGGCCGAGATGGCGCTCCGGCAGGATCAGGCTTGCCTCGCGCGGCAGGGCGCCGAGCACGGGCAGCCCGATCCGCTCCATGCCGGCCGAGGCAAGCCGGCGATGGCGTTCGCTTGCCACCTTGTTGAGGATCACGCCCACGACACGGATGCGCTCGTCATAGCGCATGCAGCCGAGAGCCACGGCGCCGGCCGACTGGGCCTGGCCGGAGACATCGACGACCAGCACGACCGGCCAGCCGCAGAAGGCCGCGATATCGGCGCTCGCGCCCGTGTGCCCCATCTCGCCGGGCACACCGTCGAACAGGCCCATCGAGCCCTCCGCGACGACGATGTCGGCGGCCTCTGCAGCCTCACCTGCGATCTGGCCGAGCAAGGCGTCCGGCATCGCAAAACTGTCGAGATTGGCGCTCGGCGCGCCGGTTGCGGCTGCGTGGAAGGCGGGGTCGATATAGTCCGGCCCGCATTTCAGCCCGCGCACGGTCAGCCCTCGTTTCAGCAGCGCCCGTTGCAGGCCGAGCGTGATCGTCGTCTTGCCCGAGCCGGAGCGCGGTGCGGCGATGAGGAGGCCTTTTCCGCTCATGCGATGATCTCCTCAGGCCCCTGACGGCCCCTTCTTGCTACGCTATGCAGGCGCTCATGGATGAGATGCGACCTCAAGGCGAATTGCGACGCGGCTGGACGACGGGCGCCTGCGCCGCCGCCGCCGCCAAATCCGCCTATTGCGGTTGGGTGACCGGTGCGTTTCTCGATCCCGTCGAGATCACGCTGCCGGGCGGCCAGCGGCCGGCCTTTGCCTTGGCTCGTCAGGCCAAGCTGGCAGAGGGCGCCGAGGCCGGCATCGTCAAGGATGCGGGTGACGACCCCGACGTGACGCATGGCGCGCTGGTGGTTGCTCAGGTCGGCCCGGCCCTGGCCGGCGCGGGCATCGTTTTCCGCGCCGGGGAGGGTGTCGGCACCGTCACCTTGCCCGGCCTGCCACTGCCTGTCGGCGAGCCCGCCATCAACCCGATGCCGCGCGAGATGATCCGGCAGGCCCTGACGGAGGCGATCGCGGCGACGAGCGGTCCGCGCGACGTCACCGTGACCATCGCGATCCCTGGCGGCGAGGCCATCGCCCGAAAGACCATGAACCCGCGCCTCGGCATCGTTGGCGGGCTCTCGATCCTCGGCACGACCGGAATCGTCATTCCCTTTTCGTGCGCTGCCTGGATTCATTCGATCCATCGCGGCATCGATGTCGCACGCGCAACGGGCCTGACCCATGTCGCGGGCGCCACCGGCTCGACCTCCGAAGCCGCCGTCCAGCGTCTTCATGGCCTGTCGGAGCAGGCCCTGATCGACATGGGGGATTTCGCCGGCGGCATGCTGAAATACCTGCGGCGCCACCCGGTCCGCCGCGTCACGGTCGCCGGCGGCTTCGCCAAGATGGTCAAGCTCGGGCAGGGCATGCTCGACCTGCACTCGCGCGCGGGTCCAGTCGATTTCGCCTGGCTGGCGGCGCGAATTCTGGAGGCGGGCGGCGGCGAGCACCTGGCAGCCTGGGTGCCCGAGGCCAATACGGCGCTCGAAGTGTTGCAACGTGCCCAGGCCGAGGGGCTGCCGCTGGCCGAAACCGTCGCGCGGCACGCCTGGGTGAACGCTGTGCATTCCTTCGGCGTGCCGGACAGTGAGCTGGAGATCGCGATCTTCGATCGCACCGGCGGCCTTCTGGCGCGGACGCCATTCCGCCAGGTGGGGTGAATCCGACCGCGTCACATGCCACCGCCGCTCGGCCGGAAGCGCCGGTCGTAGCCTGCGGAATACAGTGCGCTTTCGTCAAAATCCTGCGAGCCGAGCGCAGGGCCGACGAGGATCAGCGCGGTCCGCTCCAACCCCGAGTCCTGGACCTCTGCCGCGATCGAACTGAGCGTCCCGCACAGCACGCGCTCGTCCGGCCAGGAGGCGCGGAAGACGACAGCGACGGGGCAATCGGCTCCGTAGAGCGGCGTCAGTTCGGCGGCGACCTGTCCGATCACGTGGATCGAGAGATGGATCGCCAGCGTCGTGCCCGAGGCCGCGAAGGTCGCGAGCCTTTCGCGCTCCGGCATGGCCGAGGCGCGGCCTGAAGTGCGTGTCAGAACCAGGGATTGCGCGACACCGGGCAGCGTCAATTCACGCTTCAGCGTCGCTGCCGCCGCGGCGAAGGCCGGCACGCCCGGCGTGACCGTAAAGGGGATGCCGAGCGCGTCGAGCCGGCGCATCTGTTCGCCGCAGGCGCTCCAGATCGAGAGATCGCCCGAATGCAGCCGGGCCACGTCCTGACCGGCTGCATGAGCGGCCTGCATCTCGGCGATGAGCGCGTCGAGATCAAGCGGGGCGGTGTCGACGATGCGCGCACCCGGTGGACACCAGTCGAGCATCGGGCGCGGGATCAGCGAGCCGGCATAGAGGCAGACCGGGCAGGCGGCGATCAGGTCGCGCCCGCGAAGGGTGATGAGGTCGGCGGCGCCCGGGCCGGCGCCAATGAAATGGACGGTCATGATGTGGCGCTCCGCGCCAGCGCGCAGGTGACGCGGGCGGTGGCGATCCGTGGCTGGATCAGCACCGATCCCGGGCCGGCGGCAGCGAGCGCAGCCGCCTCCGCGACGGAGCCGACGCCGTAGAGAGAGGCGATGCGGGTCGAGCGTGTTGCGCAGGCGGCCTCAAAGCCCTTGAGTGCCTCGTCGGGAATCGCGACGAGTTCGGCGTTGCGGCTCTGGGCCGTTGCAAGGAGTCCCGCCTCGCCCGCGCGGCTGGCGATGGTGGCGAGCCGCAACGCGCTCGGCACTATGCCGGCTTGCCTGAGCGCCTGGTCGAGGCAGGCGAGGATATCCGGCTCGCTGGTGCCCGGGCGCAATCCGATCCCGGCGACGATCACGGCTTCACCACCCGCCACTGTGTCACCGGCATCGCGGCGCGCCAGCCATGCATATTGCCGACCGCGTCGAGATGGCTGAGACCGATCCGGCGCAATGTGCCGCCATGGGTGGCGTAGAGCGCCGCAAGCCGCGCTTCGCCCTCCAGCGTCACCACATTGGCGACCAAGCGGCCGCCGGGCTTCAGCGCACTCCAGGCAGCCTCGAAAACTCCGGGCTCGGTGATGCCGCCACCGATGAAGATCGCGTCCGGGGCCGGGCGGCCGGCAAGGCTCGCAGGTGCCGTACCGATGGCGACCTCGATACGCAGCGCACCGAGGGCCGAGCCGTTGCGTGCGATCCGCGCGGCCCGCTCCGGCCTGGCCTCGAACGCGATGGTCTGGTTGCCGGGATTGCGCAGGCACCATTCGAGCCCGACCGAGCCCGAGCCGGCACCGACATCCCAGAGCAGTTCTCCCGCACGGGGCCGCAAGGCGGACAACGTGATCGCGCGGATATCGGCCTTGGTGATCTGGCCGTCATGCTCGAACCAGTCGTCATCCAGCCCGGAGGCGAGTGGCAGGATGCGCGCTTCGGGTTCCGCGACCAGATCGAGCGCGATCAGGTTGAGCGGGTCGACCGTGCCGAGATCGAACGCCTGCGCCTTGCACTCGCGGATACGTTCGCGCGGACCGCCGAGTGCCTCGAGGACCACGAGCCGCGAGGCACCAAAGCCGCGCGCACTCATCAACTCAGCCAGTTTTCCGGGGGTCGAACCGTCCCAGGACAGAGCGAGCACGCGCCGGCCCGGCTGCAGGTAGGGAATGATGCGTTCGAGCGCGCGACCGTGCAGCGAGACGCGGCCGCATTCCTCCTGTGACCAGCGCAACCGATTGCAGGCGAGCGCAAAGGAGGAGAGCTGCGGATAGATCCGCATCTCATCCGGGCCGAGCGCCTTGGCGAGGCTGGCGCCGATGCCGTAATGGAACGGGTCGCCCGAGGCGAGCACGCAGACCTTGCGACCTCGCTGCGAGAGGATCAGCGGCAGCGCATTGCGGAAGGGCTGCGGCCAGGGCGCGGCCTCCCCCGAAACCGGCCCGATCAGGGCGATATGCCGGGCGCCGCCATAGACAAGCTCGGCGCCTTCGAGCGCGGCGAGAGCGTCCTGCGAAAGTCCGGCGCGGCCGTCTTCTCCGAGCCCGACGAGGCAGAGCCAGGGCTCGGTGGCCGGGGCGGATGCCCTCGACAGTTCGTCGGATTCAGGCGAAAACAATGTCATGACGGTCCTGATCCTTGGCGGCACCAGCGAAGCTGTCGCGCTTGATCAGCTTCTTGCTGACCAGGCGCCGGAAATCCGCGCGGTCGTCTCGCTGGCCGGGCATACCTCCGATCCCAAACCCCTCAATCTGCCGGTGCGGGTCGGTGGTTTCGGCGGAATCGAAGGCTTGCGGCACTATCTCATAGAAAACCGGGTCGTTGCCGTGGTCGATGCCACGCACCCCTTCGCGGCCATCATGCCGTTCCACGCGGAGGCCGCCTGCAAGGCCGAGAATGTGCCGATCATTGCGATTCGGCGTGAATCCTGGAAGCCGCGGCCGGGGGATCGCTGGCGCTCGGTGCCGAACATTCCGGCTGCGGTCGAGATGCTGGGCAAGCAGCCGCGTCGCGTCTTCCTGACAGTCGGACGGCTGGAACTGCCGGCCTTTGCCGATGCGCCGCAGCATCATTATCTCGTCCGGGTGATCGAGCCGATCGGCGACCGCCTGCCGCTCAACGGCATTAAGGTCATCCAGCAGCGTGGCCCCTTCGAGGCCGATGAAGAGGAGGATCTGATGCGCCGGGAGGGCATCGAGATTCTCGTCTCCAAGAATTCCGGCGGCCCGGCGACGGTCGGCAAGCTGACGGCGGCGCGTCGGCTCGGCCTTCCCGTGATCATGGTCGAGCGGCCGCCCAAGCCCGATGTTGCAACCGTCGACCATATCGATCAGGTCCTGCCCTGGTTGGTAGCGCAGGGAATTTTCGTCACCGAACGCGGCGTGTAGACGATCGGCGCCCGGCCAGGGCGGGCGATCAATCGCGTGCTCGACGCACCGATCATCACCAGTGTTGCCATGTCGGCCGAGCCTGCCGCCCCGACAGCTTCGCTCATCGGCAGCACGCGCAAGACCTCGTCCGGCCGTCCCACAGCGCGCGCGAAGATCACGGGTGTATCAGGCGCGCGATGCCGGGCAGCCAGCGCCAGGGCCTCGCCAAGCTGCCAGGGCCGTGCCTTCGAGATCGGGTTATAGAGCGAGATCACGAAATCGGCGCTGAGCGCCGCCTCCAGCCGCGCGGTGATCACGTCCCAGGGCTTGAGGTTGTCAGAGAGCGAAATCGCGCAGAAATCGCCGCCGAGTGGAGCGCCGGCCCGCGCTGCCGCGGCCAGCATCGCGGTGATCCCGGGTTCGACGCTGATCGGCAGCGCAAGCCAGCCGGGCTCGCCCGCCTCCAGCGCCTCGAACACGGCGGCAGCCATCGCGAAGACGCCGGGGTCGCCGCCTGACACCACCGCGACCGTGCGGCCTTGGCCAGCAAGCTGCAGCGCATAGCGGGCGCGCGCGATCTCGACCCGGTTGTCGGACGCGTGCTTCGCCTGCCCATCGCGCATTGGCAGTCGGTCCAGGTATGGACCGTACCCGACGAGGTCGGTGGCCGCTTCGAGCGCTGCTTGTGCTGCCGGCGTCAGCCAGTGCGGCTCTCCGGGGCCGAGACCGACGATGGTGAGCGAGCCGCTCATAGCCGCCGGCCCTCGCCCGGAACGAGGATCATCGAGAAATAGGGGGCTGCGTCATCGGCCTTCTCATCGAGCCGGGTCACGACCTGCCCCGCCATCGTTGCCCGCTCGACATAGATCGCGCGGTGGATCAGCCCAGCCGCCTTCAGCGCACGGCGTACCTTCGGCAGGTTGCGACCGAGCTTCATGATCACGGCCGCATCGGTATCGACCAAGCGACGACGCAGTTCAGCCTCTGACAAGGTGCCGGGCAACACGGTCATGACGTCGTCGCCCCAGGTGATCGGCGCACCTGCACGAACCCAGGCGCCGGCCATGCCGGTGACGCCCGGCACCACCTCGGTCGGGAAACGGTGGGCGAGGCGCCGCCACAGATGCATGAAGGAACCATAGAAGAACGGATCGCCGTCGCAGAGGACGGCGACTGTCCGCCCCGCTGCCATCTCGGCGGCAAGCAATTCGGCGGATTCGTCGTAGAAGGCAGCGATCGGCCCGGTATAGCCGTCCTCGCTGACAGGAACCTCGGTCGTCACCGGGAAGGCGAGCATGATCTCGCGCGCCGGATCCGGCGTGATCACCGCATCGGCGGTGACGCGGGCAATGCCACGGCTGCCCTTCTTGCAGAAATGCACCAGCCGGTCGGCGGTCGCGATGATGTCGCGGGCCCTGACCGTCATGTAGTCGGGATCGCCGGGGCCCAGGCCGACGCCGAAGAGCAGGGTGCCCGCGTTCTGAGGGGAGGAGCGGTCGATGCTCACCGGCTCACTCCTTCACTTGCGCCAGCGCGTTGACGGCAGCTGCCGCCATCGCAGAGCCGCCGCGGCGCCCATGCACGACAAGGAAAGGCACGCGGCCGTCCTGCGCCAGCGCCTGCTTCGATTCGGCAGCACCGACGAAACCGACCGGGATTCCGATCACGGCTGCAGGCTTTGGCGCACCGGCATCGATCATTTCGAGCAACCGGAAAAGCGAGGTCGGGGCATTGCCGACGACGACCAAGGCTCCCGCGAGATGCGGTCGCCATAGCTCCATGGCCGCTGCCGAGCGCGTCGTGCCGGCCTGTTTCGCCAGCGCCGGCACCTCAGCCTCATCCAGCGTGCAGATCACCGCATTGCTGGCCGGCAGGCGGGCGCGGGTCACGCCATTGGCGACCATCTTGGCGTCGCACAGGATCGGCGCGCCGGCACGTAGCGCGGCCTCCGCAGCCTCCGTGAAATCGGCGGACATCTCAACGTCGCGTGGCAGGTCGGTCATGCCGCAAGCATGGATCATCCGCACCACGACGCGGGCAGCCGCTCCTGAGAAGCGGGAGAGGTCGGCCTCGGCCCGGATGATGGCGAAGGAGCGCTCATAGATCGCATCGCCCTCGCGGATATAGTCGTAGCGCGTGTTCAAACCTGTGGTCCTGAAAGCCGGCCTGCGGTCAGGCGGGTGTGAATGTCCTGTCCCGGCTGCAGACGCTGCACAATCTGCGAAAGGTCAAGCCTCGCCATCGGCTTGTCCCGCGTCGTTCCGCCAATGACGACGTCATAGCACCCGTCATGCCCGACCAGGGTGAGGTCGGCCGAGCCCGCATGGGCGCAGGATTTGACGCAGCCCGATAGATGCAGGCTGAGGCCCGCAGCAAGGAGCGAGGCTGCCGCTTCGGCCAGGACTGCGGCATCGTCCATCGTCCGCGTCTCGCCGCGCAGGCAGGCCTGCTTGCCGGAGCATGCCTGCACCGAGAGCCGCGGATCGTCGTCGCGGGTGATCAGCCCGAGTTCCTCGCATTGTGCGGTGAGGCTCGCGGCGTCCTCGGGTTCGAGACCGAGGAATGCCAGCCCGCGCCAGGGCGAGAAGCGGATCTCGCTGACGCCATGCGTGCTGGCGGCCTCGCTCAGTCGCGACAATGTCCGGGTATCCGAGCGGCCGAAAGGCAGGCCCGCGACCAGGGCAAAACGAGAGGTGCGCAGCGCGAAGAGGCCGACCCGCCTGGGAGAGGGACGAACCGCAGGCGCCTGCGTCCGGGATACCGAGCAGACCCCGATCAGAGCCGCAACCTGGTCGTCGTCAAGATCGCGCAGGCGATGGATCGTGTCAGGCTCGGCCCGGCGGTATGTCGCAAGACCCGACAACAGGTTTGCCGCCATGGCGCCCCCTTTGTCGGGTGCGACCGGACCTAGCCAGTCGCCTTGCGGCAGCCCGATCACGACGGCGCCCTGGTCAATCGCAACCAGACGCAGATCGGCGGCAAAGCCATCGAGTGCAAGCGCGCCGCCGCCATCGACGATGACGCTGGTCTTGGGCGGCAATCCTGAGACGGCGCGCCCCTGATGCTCCAGGGATGCGGCCAGCGAGGCGGCGTCGATCAGGTCGCCCACATCTTGCCCGGCGAGCGGCGAGGAGAGCACCAGGCGCTGCGGCCCTAGCCCGCCTGCTTCGTCGACAAGCCGCTCCGCCAGCAAGGCCTCGACCAGGGCGGGATGGGCCTCCGGTCGCACACCCCTGATCTGCAGATTGCCACGGCCGGAGACCTCGACGAGGCCATTGCCGGTCGCGTCGGCCAGCTCTGCAATGCGCCGCAATTGGGCGGGCCGCATCCGCCCGCCCGGCGGATGCAGCCGCACGAGCCAGCCGTCCCCGGTTTCCATCGGCCGGAGCGTGCTCGGGCACCAGCCGCGCCGGAGCGTCTCTTGCGTCGGGGCGGTCATTCCGCCGCGTCCTTGCTGGCAAGGAAGGCGGCCACGGAATTACGCCGGCTCTGCCAGAGGCCGCGCCGCTCGGCTTCGGTCAGCCGCGCACGGATCGAGGCGGCCGCGGGCGCGTTTGCCTGTTCCAGCGCGTTCCAGATACCCGGATCGGCGCAATAGGCCTGGAATACGGCGTCGAACAATCCGTCCGAGACCGCGTCGGTGCTGGCGGCATAGACGAAGAGCGTGTCGACGGTCTCGGCGAGCTCGGCCGCACCGCGCCAGCCATGGGCAAGCTGGCCTGCTATCCAGCGCGGGTGGCAGAGCCGGCCATGGACGATGCGCGCAATGTCCTCGGCCAGGGTACGTGTTTTCGGCGCCTCGGGGTTGGAGCTGTCGAGGCTGTAGAGCGCAGCCTCGCTTCCGAGCGCCTGCGCTGCCGCTGCAAAGCCACCGATCACATCGGCCGCGCTGGTTGCTTCGAGAATGTCGCGCCCCGCCGTGTCGCTGACATGGACGAAGGCGCTTGCCGAAGCGACGCGGTGCGCGAAGCCGGGATCGACGCTGGCGAGGCCCTCCGCACCAGCGAAGGCATGGCTGCTGGCAGCGAGATAGGCCGCGCCAAGGTCGCCGCGGTTCGCCCAGTACCCGTCGAGCGCGCGGTCGGCCATGGCCGCGCCGAAGCGCCCGGGCGCCGGGCCGAAGATGCGCGCGGCGCCTTCGCCGCGCCGGCGGGCTGCAGCGGGCTCGTTCGACTCATCGGATTCGTCCAGCGCTGCTACGGCGCGCGCAGCGGCGTCGATCAGTGCGATCTGACCAGGGAATGTGTCGCGGAAGGCGCCGGAGATACGGACGGTGACGTCGATGCGCGGGTGATCGAGCTTGGGCTGCGGAATGACGGAAAATCCGGTCACGCGCGTCGAGGCGTGATCCCAGAGAGGCGCGACGCCCATCAGGGCAAGCACATGCGCGATATCCTCGCCGCCGGAGCGCAGTGTGGGCGAGGCCCAGAGATCCATCACGATCCGGCGCGGATAGTCGCCATGGTCCTGGAGATGGCGTGCGATCACCGATGCAGCGGCCCGGGCACCGAGGCGCGCCGCGGCTCGGGTCGGGATCGCGCGCGGATCGAGCGTCGAGAGATTGCGGCCGGTCGGCAGCACATCGCTCTGCCCGCGATGCGGCGAGCCGGCAGGGCCCGGCGGAACGAACCGCCCGGCCAGAGCGCGCAGCAGGTTGTCGCGCTCGTTGCGTGATGAGGCGGGATCATGCGCCGCCCGCCCGAAAACATGCAGCCCGTCGCGGAAGGGCAGTTCAGCGATGTCGCAGAGATGCGCGTCGAGCTGGCTCAGTGCGCTCGTCATGTCGAGATCGGGCGTGACGCCGCAAGCTTCCGCGAGCCCACTCGCTTCGGCTCGCTCGCGGATTTCACGGGCGACGATCTCGGCGCGGCGCGGATCGAGGACCTGGGCCTGCGAAAATTCCTCGACGAGATCGCGCAGCAGCGCCACTTCGCCGGCGGCATCGGCATGCACCAGTTCGGGCGGGAGATGGCCGAGCGTCACGGCCGAAAGACGGCGCTTGGCAGGAGCCGCCTCACCGGGGTCATCGACGACATAGGGGTAGATCACCGGCAGGCCGCCAATCGCAAGTCGCGGCCAGCAGCTTGCCGAAAGCGCCACCGCCTTGCCGGGCAGCCATTCGGTCGTGCCATGCGTGCCGAGATGGATCAGGGCGTCGGCATCGGCAACCCGGCGGAGGCCGAGATAGAAGGCGAGATAGGCATGGCCCGGCGGCGCGTCGGGATCGTGATAGCGCGCCTTGCGGTCGGGCGTTGTGTCACGAGGCGGCTGCAGTGCGATGGTGAGACGGTCATAACGGATCACGCGGAAACGGAAGGCCGAGCCGTTGCAGGCGCGATCCGCTTCGGGTTCGCCATGGGCCGCGACGAGTGCTCCGCGCGCCGTACTGGGAATGGCGGCGAGCCAGGCGCGATACGCGGCGAGCGGGACTGCAAATTCCGCTGGCCCTTCAGTCAGCGCCTGCATCAACCGCGTGTCGTCACCGTGGAGGTGGCCATCGGTCTGTTCCGATGGACCGACATCGTATCCGGCCTGCGCCAGCAGCTCGCGAATCGCCCCGACGCTGGCTGGGGTATCGAGCCCGACTGCAAAGCCGGCCCGTCCTCCACGCGCCGGGTAGTCGGACATGACCAGGGCGAGGTTGCGCTCGGCGGCCGGTTTGTCGGCCAGCGCGATCCAGCCTGAGGCGAGATCAGCGAGGGCGGCGACGCCATCGGGATCAGGAACCAACCGGCGGCTCGTCAGGCCGGTCCGGCTGTCCGTCATCTCGGCCTTGAAGGCGACGGGAAGTGCCCCCAGCCGTCCGTCGAATTCCGGCAGCGCCACCTGCATGGCGAGGTCGGCTCCGGACAGCCCGCGTGGTGATGCCTCCCAGGCATCGCGCGGGCTGCCGACCGGCACAGCCTGCAGAATCGGGCAGTCGGCGGCATCCAGCACGAAATCCGCGCCGTCGCGGGCCGAGAACGCGGTGGTGGTGATGATGGCGGCTGGCTTGCGTGCGGCGATCAAGGCCGCGAGTTCGCCAGTGACCGCCGGGTCCTTCAAGCTCGTCAGAGCCAGGATCAGCGGGGCATGGCCGCGCGCGCTCAGTGCCTCTGCGATTGCCTCCGCCATGGCGGTGTCCCCGGCGGCGACGCTCGAGCGATAGACCAGGACCGGGACCAGCGCGTTCGCGACGGGGCGCTGCGAGAGCGCTTCACGCCATGCGAGCGGAGCGCCGCCCGTGCCGACGGCGAAGAGCGAGGGCAGGGGGATGGGGGCGAGGTCCGAAGCGATGCCTTCACCGCGACGGAAGCCATGCACCCGTCCAAGCAGACGGCGCATGTTCTCTGCACCGCCGCCGGTGTGGAAATAGGCGAGAAGTTCCGCCGCGAAACGCGGCTCCACGGTGCCGTACGCAGCCAGCCGCTCGTCAGGCCGGTCGTCGCCGGGCAGGACGACGAGCGGTATGCCGTCACGTCGGCAGGCTTCGGCGAGTTGCTCGATGCCGTAGCGCCAGTAATCCAGCCCGCCGAGACAGCGGGCCAGCACGAAGCGCGAATGCACCACCGTCTTTTCGATGAGAAAATCAACGGAGAGCGGGTGTTTCAGCCGGCGCAGTGATGCGAGCCTGACGGCGAGGCCGCTTGCGCCGGCCGCGGCCGCCAGTGCCGAAAGGTCGCTGTCGGCGAAGGAGAGCACCAGCACATCCCCCGGCGGCAGGGCGAGATCGACGGCATCTTCGCCGTCGTCGAGCCTGATCTCGCTTGAGGGGAGGAGGTGCATGGCTCAGCCCGCGAGGGCTGCCTCCACGGCCTTGCGGTCAAAGCCCTTCAGGCCAATCACCACGAGCCGACCGTCCTTGGCTTCACCGGCCGCCCAGGCGCGGTCGTAATGGTGGCTGACCCGGCGACCGACGCCCTGCACGACGAGCCGCATCGGCTTGCCAGGAATCGCGGCAAAGCCCTTCAGGCGCAACACGCCTTCGGCTTCCGCGGCCCTGGCAACACGGGCCGAAAGCTCCTCGGGAGAGGCTGCGGTGGCGAGAGCGAAATCAAGGCTCTCGAAATCGTCGTGGTCGTGGTCCTCGGCGCTCTCGTGATGCGAGGGGCGTCCAGCGAGATCGGCCTCGGCAGCGGCATTGAGGCCGACGATCAAGGCGGGCTCGACCTTGCCATGGGCCGTCTCGACGATCTTGATCGCCTTCGGCAGATGCGCGGCGATCTCGGCCTTTACGCGTTCGCGACCGGCCGCATCGACGAGATCGCTCTTGTTCAGCAGGATCAGGTCGGCGCAGAGGATCTGGTCCTCGAACACCTCTTCGAGCGGGTTGTCGTGACCGACCGCAGCATCCTGCGCCGCCTGCGCGGCGAGAGCATCCGGATCATCCGCGAACTGGCCATCCGCCACCGCCGGCCCGTCGACCACGGCAATGACGCCGTCGACCGTGACACGCGAGCGGATGGCCGGCCAGTTGAAGGCGTTGACCAGCGGCTTCGGCAGCGCAAGCCCCGAGGTCTCGATCAGGATATGCTCCGGCGGATTCGGCCGGTCGAGCAGCTTTTCCAGCGCCGGCACGAAGTCGTCGGCGACGGTGCAGCAGATGCAGCCATTCGGCAGCTCGACGATATCCTCCGCCGTGCAGCCGGAAATGCCGCAGCCGGCGATGAAGGAGCCGTCGAAGCCGAGATCGCCGAATTCGTTGACCAGCACGGCGATGCGCTTGCCCCCGGCATTCTCCAGCAGGTGCCGAACCAGCGTGGTCTTTCCGGCGCCGAGGAAGCCGGTGATGATGGTGCAGGGGATCTTGCCCAGCGAGCGGGCTTGGGGAGCGTTCATGGTCTCATCCTTGTTGGCGCGCCGGGAGAGGCGGTACGCGCGCGACCACGCCTTTGCGGAACGAGGCGGGTCTTTCTTTCCAGGGAACGATACCGTTTGTGCTGGCCGCAAAACTCGCAGCTGCGCCAACGATTTCGTCGATATGGGTGTCAGTGTCGAGGTCGCCGATCAGATAGGTCCATTTGCCGTCGGCCGCTAAGGCGACGGTGCAGGGGCGATTGCAGACTGCGAGGCAGTCGACGGCTTCGACCGGAAGCGTCCCACCGTCGCGTGCGATGCGTTCCCGCAGCGCTTCGGCAAAGCTCAGTCCGGGCTGATCGTACCCCTCCGGCAGGTCCGCCCGCGTGCGCCGGCAGGCGACGCAGACGAAAATGGTGACATCGCCTTCGGGCATGGGCCGCTTCCTTGCTTCCGGCACGATCCCGGGGGGATCGCGCTCAGCGTCAGGCCGTGGCCGGTGCTGCCGCGCGACGCGTGGCCCAGGGCCAGAGCACGCCGACGGCAAAGCCGGTGGCGAGCCAGAGCGCAGCCTGGAGCGCGAGAGAGAGTGCCGCGAAATGCGCTGCGATCTCGGCCGGGACCTTGCTCTCTGGGGCGGCCGGATGCGGCGCGCCGATCAGATGCGGTACGAGCATGGCGAGCACGGCAAGCGCCCGCAGCCAGGAGGCTTCCGCCCGCAGGAAGATCCAGAGTCCGCCGGCGGTGACCAGCGCCGTGGCGATCCACCAGGTCTGGCGGTGAAGCAGTTCGGCTGACGCGCTGCCGGGCAATTCCGGCGCGAGCCCTGTCGCCGGCACGAGGCCGAAGGCCAGGAAGCCGCACGCCGCCCAGATCAGTGCGGTCCGTTCAGTGATGGCATCGCCCGCCGCGATCATGCCGCCGAGCAGCAGGGCGGCGAAGCCGATCGCGGTCGCAATGGTGACGACGGTGGTGAAGGCCGTGCGTTGGAGGCCGTCCTGCGGCTTCCACTCGGCGTGGTCGGCCGCGTCATGGCCACCATGGGCAAGGACGATCCTGGCATCACCGGTGAAGCTGGCGTGCTGCAGTTCGGCCGCGCGCAGCGCCGTCTCGAAGGTTTCCGCCTTGAGGATCAGCGGCGTGGTGGTGACATGCTGGAGCGCTGCAACCAAGAGCCCAGCCAGAAGCCCGGCCAGAAGACTGACCGTGAGAACACGATTGACCATGTTGCAATTCCCTCAGTGGCAGGGAAAGGCGAGGGTGTGGCGCGTGTCGTGGGCCGCGTTATGAACGCTGGTCGAATGGGCGAAGCCGACGGTGAAGATCAGGACTGTGCCAAGTGCCAGGGCAGCTGCCGCAGCCTTGACGCGCTCGGAAGCGCTGGCCTGGTGGGTGATCGAAGCCGTATTCGTCGTCATCTCGGTCTCCTTGGCCACCCCGCCGGCAGCCCGCTGGATTGCATCACTCGCTGACGGCAGGTCTCCTGGCTCGCGGGTCCGGATCTCTCGCCGCCTTCCCGGGACAATCCCAGTGGCCGATGGCGCGAAACTCGCCGCTTACAGTTGCGGGGGCAGCCGCGGTATCACACCGCGTTCCCTTTTCACCTCATTGCAGAGGCACCGTCAGGGATGATCATTAGCCATGTGCGCGGTGCTGTGCAATGCAGCGATCGTGATTGCGAGCGCAGTGAGGCGATGCGATCTCTTCTGGGCCTTCCCGGCTTGCTTCGCTGCGCTCGCCATGTCCGTTCCTTAGGCTGATCTTCCTGGGCAGAGATTTTGGCAGTGGCAGCGATCGTTCCCCCTCTCACCCTCGTTCTGGGGGGCGCCCGCTCCGGCAAGAGCCGACATGCCGAGGCGCTGATCGAGATGGTGCCGGCGCCATGGATCTACATCGCTACCGCACAGGCCTATGACGATGAGATGCGCGCCCGCATCGCCGAGCATCGCGCCCGTCGAACAAGGGAATGGATGACCATCGATGCGCCACTGGCACTGGCGGAGGCGATTCGTGCAGTTCCCGCGGGGCGGCCGGTGCTGGTCGACTGCCTGACGCTCTGGCTGACCAATGTGATGCTGGCGGAACAGGATGTGGCGACTGCGAGTCACGACTTGGTCGAGGCCTGCGTCGCGGCATCAGGCCCGCTGGTTCTGGTCTCCAATGAGGTTGGGCTCGGCATCGTGCCTGAAAATGCGCTCGCCCGACGGTTCCGCGACGAGGCGGGTCGGCTGCACCAGATGCTTGCGGCGCGGGCCGACCGGGTGATCTTCATGGTCGCCGGTCTGCCGATGCAGGTGAAATGAGCAGGAGAGTTCCGATGACGATCGATGCTGAAGAGGCCGCTCGCCACAAGGCCAAGATGGAAAAGCGCAAGGCGGTGCAGGATGCCGAGGTCGCGGGCAAAACGATCGAGAAAGGACTGCTGATCGTCAATACGGGGCCTGGCAAGGGCAAGTCGACCGCTGCTTTCGGGTTGATCCTGCGGGCTCTCGGCCATGACTGGCGCGTCGGGGTGGTGCAGTTCATCAAGGGCGCCTGGGCGACCGGTGAGCGCAAGGCGCTCGACGCCTTCGGCGACCGGATCGTCTGGCACACGATGGGCGAAGGCTTCACCTGGGAAACGCAGGACAAGGCCCGCGACATTGCTGCCGCCGCGCGCGCCTTCGCCAAGGCGAAAGAGTTGATGGAGGATCCGGAGATCCGCCTGCTCGTGCTCGACGAACTCAACATCGCGCTGCGCTACGACTATCTGCCGCTGGCCGAGGTGGTCGAGGCGTTGGCGAACCGGCGTCCTGATCTGCACGTCGTCGTCACCGGCCGCAACGCCAAGCCGGAGCTGATCGGCGTTGCCGACCTCGTCACGGAGATGACGCTGGTGAAGCATCATTTCGCGGCGGGCGTGAAGGCACAGGCCGGGATCGAGTTCTGAGGCTAAAGCATCGGCCCGAAAAGTGGATTGCGGCTTTTGGGAAAGCCGATGCAAACGCGGAAGGTTAGATCATCGGGCCGGATGCGATGTCCGGTCTGCTAATCTACAAGACGAGCGCGGCGACGGTCCCCGCCGCAGCCAGCCCCCACAGGAGCAGGCACGCCCTCCGATAAAGCGCGAGCGCCCGCCGGATATCTGCCGCGCCGGCTTCCGCCCGGCCATCACCCATCCAGCCGTCGTCGACCCTGACATCGCCATAAACGCGCGGCCCCGCCAGCCGCAGGCCGAGCGCACCTGCCATTGCGGCTTCCGGCCAGCCGGCATTGGGCGAACGATGATGGCGGGCGTCGCGTCGGACGGCTCGCCACGCATTGGTGGGGTCGGACGGTCCGTCGAGTGCGGCGGCTGCGGTCAGCAGCAGCGCGGTGAGGCGAGAGGCGGGAAGATTGACGAGGTCGTCGAGACGCGCTGCCGCCCAGCCGAAGGCGAGGTGGCGCGGCGTCTTGTGGCCGATCATCGAATCGGCGGTGTTGATCGCCTTGTAGAGCACGCCGCCCGGCAGGCCGCCGATGCCGAGCCAGAAGGCCGGAGCGACGATTCCGTCCGAGAAATTCTCGGCAAGGCTTTCGATGGCGGCGCGGGAAACGCCGGCTTCGTCGAGGGTTTCGGGGTTGCGGCCGACAATCATCGAAACGGCCGCGCGACCGCCCTTGAGCCCGTCCCGCTCCAGCCCTTCGGCGACGCGTGCGACATGCTCATGCAGGCTGCGCTGTGCGATCAGGCTGGAGGCGGCGAGCGCGAGCGGCAGCCAGCCAAGCGGGCCGAGGCCGCGACAGAGCAGGGTCAGCCCCCATGAGACGACGAATGTGGCGGCAAGCAGCAGCGCGAGGGCGAGGATGCCAGCCGCCTTGCGCATGATGAAGGAGGCGCTCTGGCGATTGAGCGTCCGGTCGAGCCAGGAGACCAGCGCACCGATCCAGGTGACGGGATGGCCGATCAGCGCATACAAGCCCTGGGGATAGCCGAATCCCGCCTCGATGATCAGCGCGGCGGCGAGGAGCGGCAGGGTGTCGGACAGGCTCATGCGGGGCGGGAATGGCTGAGGCGGCGGGCAAGGTCTGGCATGGTGGCGATCTGGCACAGGCGAAGGCGCTGTTCCCGGAGGCGCCCGAGCCATGGATCGATCTTTCGACCGGGATCAATCCGATCCCCTATCCGGTTCCGGAGCTGCCGTTAAGCCTCTGGCAGCGCCTGCCGGGGGGGCGGGACGAGGCGGCGCTGCTTGCGGCGGCGCGCGCGGCCTATCGGGTGCCCGAGACGGCCGGCGTCGTCGCGGCGCCGGGCACCCAGATCCTGATCGAATTGCTGCCGCGTCTCGCAAGCATTGGACCAGTCGCCGTGATCGGTCCGACCTATGCCGAGCATGCCTTGGCCTGGCGCAAGGCAGGGATGAACGTGCGGGAAACCGCTACTCTTGCGGAGACCGGCGATGCGTCCGCGGTCGTGCTGGTCAACCCGAACAATCCCGATGGGCGGATGGTCCAGCGCGCACAACTCACAGCGATTGCGCGTGATCTGGCGGGAAGAGGCGGGTTGCTCGTTGTCGACGAGGCCTTCATCGACTTCATGCCTGAGGCGAGCCTGATCCCGGAACTGCCACCAGCGACGCTGATCCTGCGCTCCTTTGGCAAGACTTACGGGCTCGCCGGCTTGCGCCTGGGTTTCGCGATCGGCGAGGCGTGCCTGACGGAGGCCCTGCGAGCTGCGCTCGGCCCCTGGGCCGTCGCGGGGCCAGCGCTTCATATCGGGGCGCAGGCGCTCAGTGACACAGCCTGGCTCGCGGCAACCTCCGATGCCCGGACCTGCGATGCTGCCCGCCTTGATGCCTTGCTGGGGACACATGGCGCGATCGTGGGCGGCACGTCCCTGTTCCGGCTGCTCGCCACGCCTAACGCGCCGGCGCTCTTCGCCCACCTCGGCCGCAATGGCATCTATGCCCGCCGCTTCCAGAACAATGCGAGCTGGTTGCGCCTTGGCTTGCCCGGTGACGAGCCGTCCTGGCAGCGGCTTGCCGCCGCTCTGGCATCCTTCCTGCCTTAGGGGCGCATGCATGGAACGCCGGGACGGAGCGGTTTCGCGCCACTAAGCTAGGTTTTGTCATCATGGGGAGAATGCAATGAAGCCTTGGCCGCAGGAGAGCGAACTCACGATCGGCTTCGCGCATGCCGCCTACGAGCTGGGAGCGGAGTTCGCCGCGCGGGGTCGCGCAGCTAGGAGCTTTGAGGTTCGCAGCCTCGACGAGCTCAAGGCGCGTGCGCCTGAGGCCGATGTCCTCGTCGTCTCCGGCCTTTGGCGCAACGAGCTGATCGCCGCCTGCCCGCGCCTGCGCTTCGTCCAGTCGATCAGCGCCGGCACGGATCAGTTCGACAAGCCCGCCTTCGCCACGGCAGGCATTCGCCTCGCCAGCGCGCAAGGGGGCAATGAGCGCGCCGTTGCCGAACACGCCATGGCGCTCATCCTGGGCCTCACCCGTCAGATCCATCTCGCCCGCGACAACCAGATGGCGAAGCATTGGCGGCCGATGATCGGAGATCGCGCACGACGCGAGGACGAGCTCGGCGGCAAGACGCTGGTCATTGTCGGCCTTGGACGGATCGGCCTACGTTTGGCGGGCCTGGCCGCGGCCTTCGGCCTGCGCATCATCGGCGTGCGCCGCAGCGAGCGGCCCGAGCCCGGGATCGATGCGATTGTGGCGACAGAGAAGCTGGGCAAGGTTCTGGCTGAGGCCGATATCGTGGCGTTGACCTGTCCTCTGACGCCTGAAACCGAGGGACTGATCGGCCGGGAGGCGTTTGCCGCCATGCGCCCGGGCTCTCTCCTGATCAATGTCGCGCGGGGCCGCGTCGTCGACGAGGCGGCGCTGTTGGAGGCGTTGGGCTCGGGCCGCCTGGCTGGCGCGGCGCTCGACTGCTTTCATGACGAGCCGCTTCCGCCGGCCTCGCCCTTCTGGGCCCAGGCGAACGTCATCGTCACCCCGCACAGCGCCGGCGAGACACGCGCCTACGAGACGAATGTCGTCGACATCCTCCTCGACAATCTCGACGGACTGGCGCGTGGTGACGCGGAGTTGCGCAACCAGATCGTTTAGATCATCGGGCCGGATCTCGTATCCGGTCCGATGATCTGACCTTTTTGTGTTTGCATCGGCTGTCCCGAAAACCGCAATGCACTTTTCGGGCCGATGCTTTGGCGGGCGTTCGCCTACGCCTCGTGCAGCCTGCGGTAGATGCCGTCGGCCTTGACCAGATCGGCATGGCTGCCCTGCTCGGCGATGCCGGTCGAGTCCACCACGACGATCCGGTCGGCGTCGCGGATGGTCGCGAGGCGATGGGCGATCATCAGCGTGGTGCGGCCCTGCGAAAGGTCCGCGAGCGATTGCTGGATGGCGCGCTCGGTTTGCGTGTCCAGCGCCGAGGTCGCTTCGTCCAGGATCAGGATCGGCGGATTCCTCAGGAAGATACGGGCGATGGCGAGGCGCTGCTTTTGCCCGCCCGAAAGTTTGACGCCACGCTCGCCGATGATGGTGTCGAGCCCGTCGGGCATGGCCGCGATGACCTCGTCGAGCCGCGCGCGGCGCGCTGCCTCGACGATTTCGGCCTCGCTCGCCTCGATCCGGCCATAGGCGATGTTCTCGCGCATCGTGCCGGCGAAGAGGAAGACATCCTGCTGCACGATGCCGATCTGCCCGCGTAGTGAAGCCAGCGTCATGTCGCGGATATCGATTCCGTCGATGGTGATGCGCCCCCCGCTGACTTCGTAGAAGCGCGGCAGCAGCGAGCAGATCGTCGTCTTGCCGGCCCCTGACGGGCCAACGAATGCGATCGTTTCGCCCGGCTTGATATGCAGGTCGATGCCGCTGAGCACGGGGCGGCCGGTCTGGTAGGCGAACGAAACGCCCTCATAGCGGATTTCGCCTGAGAGCCTCGGCGCAGACACTGCGTTCGGGCGATCGGCGATATCCGGCTCGGTGTCGAGGAACTCGGTATAGCGCCGGAAACCGGCAATGCCCTTCGGATAGGTCTCGATCACCGAATTGATCTTCTCGATCGGCCGGAAGAATACGGCGATGAGCAGCAGGAAGCCGACGAAGCCGCCCTGGCTCAGGCTGCCGGTGATGACGAGATAGCTGCCGGCGACCATCACCACCATCTGGGTCAGCCGCATGCTGAGATAGCTCAGCGAGATGGTGGCCGCCATGATGCGGTAGGCGTCGAGCTTGGTCTGGCGATAGTTCTGATTGTCGCGAGCGAAGAGCCGGCGCTCGTGCTCCTCGTTGGCGAAGGCCTGGACGACACGGATGCCGCCGACATTCTCCTCGATTCGTGCGTTGAAGCTGCCGACGCGCCCGAAGAGTTGCTGCCAGTTATGTGTCATGCGCCCGCCATAGCGGCCGGTCAGCCAGCCGGTCAGTGGCACGATCGCGGCTGTGACGAGCGCAAGCTCGGGGCTGACCATGAACATCAACACGAAGGCGCCGACGAGGGTCATTGCCGCGATGAACAGGTCTTCGGGCCCGTGATGCGCGACCTCGCCGATCTCCTCGAGGTCCTTGGTGAGGCGGGCCACGAGATGGCCGGTCTTCTGGTTGTCGAAGAAGCTGAAGGAGAGCTTCTGCAGATGGTCGAACGCCTTCCGCCGCATCTCGGTCTCGATGTTGATGCCGAGCATGTGGCCCCAATAGGTCACGATCGCCATCAGCCCGCTATTGAGCAGGTAGATCACCAGCAGCGCGGCGGCGCAGGCGAGGATCAATCCCCAGTTCTGCCCGGGCAGCAGCCAGTCGATGAAGAACTTCACCGCGATCGGGAAGGCGAGCTCGAGCAAGCCCGACAGCACGGCGCATGAGAAATCCAGCAGGAAGAGGCCGCGATGCGGTGCGTAATAGGCGAAGAAACGGCGAAGCATGATGACGATGTCTTTTCAAATCCGGATCGCGGGTCGGATCGGCGTCCTCACTCCGGATCGCGCACGATTTTCGGGGGTCCTGAGACCGGAACGGTGCCGGCCCCTCTATAAGCTCTGACGTGCCGGAGCGGAATGCCGGCGACGCATGGCCGGGCACTGCTCATTCATCGACGATGCAGCGGTTTGGTGCTCCGCCTCGCCCCGGATCGTTCAGGTCAGCGATTGTAACGCACCGGCACGGCGAGCGAGATCGTGCCGCCTCCGCCCACGCCGGCAGGCGGCGCCGGGACGGGGCTTGCCCTGCGGATCATGCTGACGGCCTCCTCGTCGAGCGTGGGATCGCCGGAGCTGCCGGCGAGCCGCGCGGCCAGGACCCGGCCACCACGATCGATCGAGAAGGCGATCTGCACCGTGCCGGGGCGCGCACCGCCCGGGAAACGCTTGTAGCGGTTGAGATGGGCGATCAGCATGCCGCGCCATGACGCCGTCGAGGCAGAGGACGACGCGGCCGCGCCGGTTGGGGCGGCGGAGGGAGCAGCGGCAGGAGCGGCTGTGGCAGGAGGAGCCGCTGCCTCCTTCTCGCGCTCGACCGGCTTGCGCCGCTCGACGACGCGCGGCTTGGGCGGCGTCGGCTTGCGTTCGACCGCTTTCGGCTTCTCCGGCACGGGCGGCGGTGCCGGCGGCGGCGGCGCGAGCACGGCGGCAGCATCCGGAAGCTGCGGCAGTTCGGGCAGCTTGATCTCAGGCTCGGGCAGACGGATCGGTTCGGGCGTCACCTCGGGTTCCGGCGGCGGCTCCGGTTCCTTGACCGGCTCGGGAACAGGCTCCGGGGTTGGCGGGGGCGGCTCGGCCTCGGT
>NZ_JPKG01000067.1 GCF_000735605.1 Allobosea sp. LC85 | reverse complement strand
GTAAGAGGCGGAGCCGGCCTCGTCTACACGTTCGGTTGGGATGCGAGCTACAGCCTTGCCCCAGCAGGGCTCGTCATGGGCGGCAAGGGGGGCTTGGGCTTCGGCGGCGGGGGCGGAGGCGTTGGTGTCGCACTCCCCGACTACGGCACGCTGAATATCGACGGGACTGTGGTTCTCGGCGGAGAGGGGGGACTTGGCGGATATGGCGGAGGCGGCGGCGCCGGCGTCTTTCTCAAAGACGGAGGCACGCTCAACCAACGCGCCGGGTCGATCACCGGTGGAAGCGGTGGCTACGGTACCAGCTTCGCGGCCCAAGGTATCGGCGGCGAGGGCGGAGCAGCAATCCTCGCCAATGCGTCGGCTCATGGCTATGGCGACACCCGCATCGACAACAGCACGACGATTGAAGGCGGCCGCGGCGGAGATGGAGCCAGCCAGGGAGGGAATGGCGGCGCAGGCGTGCGCATGGATGGCGGGAGCACGGGTTCCAGTTCCCCCCTCCCCAACAGCATCAGCAACAACGCGGGCGGCAGAATCACTGGCGGTCATGGCGGCGATTTTGTCTATGGCCTTCCGACGCAGGCTCTTGGTGCAGGCCATGGTGGAATCGGAATAGATTTCGGCAGCAATCCAGGCACGACGCAAATCGTCAACTACGGCGAGATCTCGGGTGGCAATGGCGGCATCTATCGCATCATGCCGGACAATATTGTTGGCTCTCCGAGCCCCTATGATGGTCAGGGCGGGGCCGGCGTGCGGATCGTCGCCGACAATGTATTCCTGCTGAATGGCGGCAGTATCTCCGGCGGCCTCGGTGGCGACGGGGTGACGCGGGCCAATGCCGTCGAGATCACTGGCGCCAGCAATCAGCTTTATCTTGTCAGCGGCTATAGTTTCCAGGGGAAGGTCATTGCCCTGGGAGCGGGCAACACCCTGACATTGGGTGGGTCAAGTGATCCCGCCTCCCCCTTCGACCTTTCCTCTCTTGGTGCCGCCGGTCTGTTCCAGGGCTTCGAGCGTTTCCAAAAGGCCGGAAACAGCACCTGGACGGTGACGGGCACCGGCTCGCAGGATTGGACGATTGCAGGCGGCACGCTCAAAGCCGCCAATCAAGGAGCCTTCGGCAACAACACGGCCTACTCGATTACGGGAGGCACGCTGGATCTCAACGGCTTCGATCTCACGACGTCGCGGCTCTCCGGTTCGGGGGGGCAAGTCAGGCTCGGCTCAGCCACACTGGTCGTGAATGAGACGGCCGCCAATGTCTATGGCGGCGCCATCGTCGGGGCTGGCGGCTTCATCAAGCAAGGATCCGGCATCCTGACGCTCACCGGCGCCAACAGCTATACCGGTGCGACAACGGTGGATGGCGGCGAGTTGCGCGTCAACGGTTCGCTCGGGAATACGGCGGTCACAGTCGGCGCCGCGGGCACCCTCTCCGGCGCCGGCAGCATCGCCGGGTCGGTGACGGTTGGCGGCATCCTGTCGGCTGGCAACAGCCCGGGCACATTGACCGTCGGTTCGCTGAGGCTCGATGCCGGTTCGATTTCCCGGTTCGAGCTGAACACACCTGGGCTGATGGGCGGCAGCGGCGCCGCCGGCAACGACCTCATCACTGTCAACGGGAACCTGACCCTCGGTGGCGTGCTCGACGCACGGGTGGCGGCGGCGGGCTACTACCGCCTGTTCAACTATGGCGGAGCGCTGACGGGCACGTTCAGCGCGACGGCTCTCACCTCGGCAACGCCCAGCTTCACGATCGCCCATTACGCGATGAAGTCCGACGTCCCCGGCCAGGTGAACCTCGCCGTGCTCGGTATCGGCCAGGCCATGCAGGTCTGGGATGGTGGACATTCAACCGGCAATGGCACCGTCAATGGTGGCGCGGGAACCTGGGGAGCCTTCGGAACGAACTGGACCGATGCCAATGGAAGCAAGAATCAAGGCTGGGGCAGCTCGGTCGGTGTCTTCACGGGAGCAACCGGTGGACCGGTGACAGTCTCCGGCACGCGGACCTTCGACACGCTGCAGTTTTCGACCAACGGCTATGTCTTGAGCGGCGGCACGCTCGCCCTGGCGCCGGTTGCGGGCCAGGTCGGCACGCTCAACATCGACAGTGGAATCACCACGACGATCGCCTCGGCGATCGCCGACGGTAGCGCATCCGGCCTGCTGGTGGTCGGCGGCGGCACTCTCATCCTGCAAGGCAACAACAGCTATTCCGGCGGCACCACGGTCACTGGCGGTGTGCTTGAAGTCTCTGGGGACGCCAATCTCGGCGCGCCCTCGGGCGGGCTCGCGCTGAACGGCGGGGTGCTGCGGACGGTCGCGGATTTCTCAAGCGACCGCGGCGTAACGCTCACCGGGATTGGCGGCTTCGACACCGCTGCAGATTCGAGGCTGACGCTGACCAACGCGGTGACTGGTGCAGGCGCAGCGCTGGTGAAGACCGGCTCCGGCACCCTGACCCTGAACGGCCAGAGCAGCTACACCGGTCCAACGACGCTCACCGCCGGCAGGCTCGTCATCGGCGACGCCGGCCATGGCGGGGCGAGCCTGGCGAGCCCGGTCATCGTCAATGGCGGTATTCTCGGCGGCATCGGCAGCATTGGCGGGCTCAGCGTCGCCGCGGGCGGCACGGTGGCTCCAGGCAATTCGATCGGCACGCTCAACGTCGCCGGCACTATCGGCTTCGGCCCCGGATCGGTCTATCAGGTCGAGATCGAGCCTGGCGGTGCCAGCGACCGGATCGTTGCGAGCGGCACGGCGACGCTGACGGGCGGCAGCGTCGCCGTCCACAAGGCGCCGGGGGCCTATCTGCCCGGCACGCGCTACACCATCCTGACCGCAACCGGCGGCGTCAGCGGCCGTTTCACGGCACTGACCCAGGACGCGCCCTTCGTTGATCTTGCCCTCGCCTATGATCCCGGCAGCGTCTTCCTCGATGTCGTCCGCAACCAGAACGGGTTCGGCAGCATCGGCCTGACGCCCAGCCAGATTGCGATCGGCGGGGCGGTCGAGACCCTCGGGCAGGGCAACGCCGTCTATAGCGCCGTGGTGCAGCAGGCGAGCGCAGGCGAGGCGCGCCGGGCTTTCGAGGCGCTCTCCGGCGAGGCCCATGCCTCGCTGCGCAGTGCGCTGGTCGAGGACAGCCGCTTTGTCCGTGAAGCGCTGAACGGCCGCCTGCGCCAGGCCGGATCGGAAACGAGCGGCTCGTTGCCGATCATGACCTATGCGCCGGGACAGGCTCTCCAGACCCTCCCCGGCAGCGATCTTGCGCTATGGGGGCGCGGTTTTGGCTCCTGGAGCCGGCATGACAGCGACGGCAATGCCGCAAAACTCGCGCGCACGATGGGTGGTTTCCTGATCGGCGCCGACCTGCCGCTTGGCACGGCCGGGCGGATCGGCCTCGCTGGCGGCTACAGCAACAGCAGGCTCGATGTGAACAGCCGGCTCTCCAAAGCGGCGAGCGACAGCTACCACCTCGCCCTCTATGGTGGCACGCAGTGGGGTCATCTCGGCTTGCGCTTGGGCGCCGCCCAGAGCTGGCATGATCTCGACATAGGCCGCAGCATCACCTTCCCTGGCTTCGCAGATGCAGTCACGACCGGCTATCAGGCGCGCACGGCGCAGCTCTTCGGCGAGGCAGGTTATCGTGTTCGGCTCGGCGGACTGACCCTCGAACCCTTCACCAATCTCGCTTATGTCCATCTCGGCGCGGATGGTTTCCAGGAACGCGGCCGGTCAGCCGCGCTCACCGGCATGAGCAGCCGCTTCGCCGCCACCTTCACGACGCTTGGCCTGCATCTGGCGAGTGATATTGTCCTGGACGGCGCGCAGACGGTGACCGTCCGGGGCACGCTCGGCTGGCGCCATGCCTTTGGCGATATCGATACGACTGCGGTGCTCGCCTTCACCAGCGGCACGCCCTTCGGCATTGCCGGGCTGCCGATCGCCCGCGATGCGCTGGTCACTGAGGCCGGCCTCGACTACGCGCTCGCCTCGGACATCACGTTGGGCGTCTCTTATTCCGGCCAGATCAGCAGGGACGCCCAGGATCACGGGCTCAAGGGCAACTTCACCTGGCGGTTTTGAGAAAGTCACCTGGCGGTTTTGAGAAAGACAGCGAGGCTCCGATCCGTTTGGGGGCGTCGCGCCGCGAGTGGGAGGCGCTCCGGACACACGTCGGTGTTGACCGCTGCGCCGATCTGCGAGAGCAACGCCGAACAGGCGCCGGCTTTCTCGACTGAACGGACGATCCGGTCCTCGACCATCATCCACAATCCGAACGCCAAACGGATCAGAGATCACTGGATGCCCGCGATCCCCCTGCCCTTCGTGGTCGCGCTGCTGCTGACCATCCTGTTCATCCGCGTGTTTCTCCAGGACAGGACGCTCCGGGACAGGACGCTGCAGGACAAGACGCTGCTTGGGCCGGTCAACGTCTTCATCGGCGCCTGCATTCTCCTGGTGGTCACGGTCGGGTTGCGCTGGACGATCGATGCGCCGTGGGTCCGGTTCCTGCAGCCTGTCATGGCAGCCCTCTTGCCGCCCGTCGCCTGGCTCTGCTTTGCAACGCTGCGGCAGCCGCCCGCGCTGCGGTCCTGGCCTCACTTTCTGGCTCCGGTCGCGATCCTGGTCCTCTCCGCCCTGTGGCAGCGCTGGCAGGCGCCGATCGACCTCATGCTCGCCGCGCTCTATTTCGGTTACGGTGCGGCCCTGGTTCGCAAGGGCTCTGCCGGGCCCGATCATTTCGAAAGCGTGCGACTGTCCGATGCCAATGGCGCATGCAGGGCCGTTTCCACCGTCGGCCTGCTCCTGCTCTGCTCCGGCCTGATCGATCTTCTGATCGTGGTGGATTTTGCGTCCCATCAAGGCAGCCATGCGAGCGCCATCGTTGCGGCCGGCAATGTCCTCATCCTTCCGGTCATCGCCTATGCGATCGCGGTGATCGGCCGAAGCGTACCGGACAACGACACTCCATCCGGCACGCCCCAGGCCGAAGACCCCGGGCATGATCCAGGTGAAGCGGCGTTTCCTTCCGCGACAGAGGAAGACGCGGGGATCATGGAGATGGTCGATACCGTGATGCGCCAAAAGAAGATCTATCGGGATCCGGATCTCACCCTGAACCGCCTCTCGCGCCGGCTTGGGCTTCCGTCCCGGTCCATCTCGAGCGCGATCAACCGCAGGCACGGTCGCAACGTACCGCAGTTCGTCAACGAATACCGGGTTCGCGAAGCCATGCGCCTGCTGGGAGAAACGGACCTGCCGATCACGGCCGTGATGTTCGAGTGCGGTTTCCAGACGAAATCAAACTTCAATCGGGAGTTCGCGCGCGTGACCGGCACGACCCCGAGCGATTATCGCCGCTCGGGTGGACCTCGCGCGGCGGAGCACGGCCGCTAGATCACGCTGCGTTTGGACGACATCGTCCAAACGCAGAAAACGTGATCGACTCTCATGGTTTAGAGCATGCTTGATGCGAAAAACCGTTGCCACTTTTTCGCAGCATGCTCTACGGCCTGACCGGAATGGAGCTGGCCAGGAAGCCGATGACGCGCAAGGCGATGTCCCGGTGGATCTCTTCGCGACTGCGCGTTCCGCCATCCCTACAGATCACACCGTTGCCGGGCTCAACCGTCTCGATGAAGGCGACAGCATCGGGCTTGCAGAGCCCCACGAAAGAAAAATGCGTGGCGTCGGGAATTTCGATGGAGATCGCCGAGGGCTTGGGCAGATGCGCCGCGAGATAGCCGGATTCGAGCCCGGGCGGTAATCCTCCGATATCGACCCCTGCGCCGATCACCAGGGCCGGCATGCGAAGGCTCGCCAGGCTTTCCGGCGTAAAGCCCCTGGCAAGACCGAGGTCGAGAGAGACGAACGCCTTGAGGCGCGGGTCGGCCAGGTCGCGTTCGAGTTCGATCCTGTCCAGGCCGAGATCGCCCTGGAGCAGACAGGCGCGGGGACTGGTGTTGCCCCGGCAGTCGGTCTCGAACCGTTTCGTGTCGAAACGTGCACCGGCCAAGGCCGCAACGGTCCATCCCCCCAGGGAATGACCGATCGCGGCGACCCGGCTGATATCGACCTTGCCCGCAAGCGTTGCATCGCGTTCGACGGCGTCGATGACACGGCTGAGATCGTGCGGCCGTTCCCACAGCATCGCCGCCTGCGCGGGATCCATGTCGAAGGTCGTCGTGCCGGGATGGTCCGGAGAGGCGACGACATAGCCGCCTGCGGCCAATTCCCGGGCGAGCCAGGAGAGATTGCGCCAGCTGCCGCCATGGCCGTGCGAGAGAACGACAAGCGGCAGGTCATGGGAGACGGGTGCGGCGTCGCGGATGACGGGCAACCCATGGAAGGCGGGATTGTCCCCGACGATTTCGGTCCTTGTCCCCTGTTCGGCAGGCCTCGAGTCGGCAGGATACCAGAGACTGACCTGGAGCGGCCGCGTCCCGCCCGTGTCGAGCTTCGTCTGGCGAAAACCGACGGCAGCGGCGGAGTGAGCCAGGACCGTCGTCATCAGCCATAATCCGGCTGCGCAGAGTGATCGTCTCAGCATGGAGGCCTCGGCTCGGAATGAGCGACCTTCATGGTTCAAGAACCGTCCGGCAGAGACCTCGAACGCGATCGAGGACGCCGGGATTGCGCGGATTCCGTTCCGTTCCGGTTTGGCAGCCGGCGGTCAGAGCGGGATCAGAGCGCCGGTCTCGCGGTCCGTGGCGCGATCGCTCGCCGCCAGGCCCGCCGATACCTGGGCGCGGTCGGCGGGGCTCCGGTTCTGGCTCAGCTTGCGCTTGCCCTCCAGCCGGGTGATCGGCAGGCGCAAGCCGATGATGCCGCGCAGTTGCGCCTGCACGAAATCGGGCGGAGCGTCGGACACCGCCCAGGGCGCAGCGCGCGCCCCCTCATGCAGGGTGGTCAGGCGGGTGACGACGTCGAGAAGGCGCACGGCGTCATCGAAGAACTCGACCGGGCCATAGGCGTGGACCGCGACATAGTTCCAGGTCGGCACGACCTTCCCGCTCTCCTGCTTGGCCTCATACCATGACGGCGTGACGTAAGCGTCCGGGCCCATAAAGATCGCCAGGGCGTCGCCCAGCGCCGCGCTCCGGCCTTGCGGGTTGGCCTTGGCGAGATGGCCATAGAGCACGCCATGCTCGCCCTCGCTCTCCTCGAGAAAGAGCGGCAGCGGCGTCGCCAGCACGCCATCCGCCGTCGCGGTGACGAAATTGGCGAGCCGCGCTGCACGGATCGTCGCTCGCAGGCTGTCACTGTCGTCGTCGCGGAAGGCGGGCGGGGTATACATCGCGGAACTCCTTGTGCTGGCGGGTGAGATGCGCCCAATCTGGCTTCCTGGAAACGGCCAGTTCCGAAGGTTTGATGTGGTCCAGTTCACTGACGGCGTCGCGCGCCGGATCATCGCGGCGATCAAGGAGCAGATCCATGCGGGCGCCTACCAGCCTGGTGACCGCTTGCCGTCGACCCGGACCTTCGCGGCCGAATGGGGTGCGTCGCGCACGACGGTGACGCTCGCCTATGGCCAGCTGATCGCGGAGGGCTACCTGCTCAGCCGGGCCGGGACGCGGCCGATCGTGGCCAAGGGGCTCGGCGCGGCGGCGCCAGCGCCGGCGCAGATCTCCGCGCCGCGGCATCTCTCAGGCTTCGCGCAACGCCTGCTCGCCCTTGCTGCATCCGCCCTGCCCCGGCCGGCCACGACGCAGCCGGCCCCGATTGCCGATTTCCGCTATGGCGACCTCGCCGGCGCGGATTTTCCGGTCCTCGCCTGGCGGCGGGCCCTGAACCGGGTCAGCCTGCGACGGAAGCCGCGGCTGCGCTATGGCGATCCGCAAGGCTCGCCTGCGCTTCGCTCAGGCCTGCAGGGCTATCTCTGGCGGGCCCGCGGCATCACCTGCTCGCCCGAGCAGATCGTCATCGTCAGCGGCTCGCAGCAGGGGCTCGATCTTTGCGCCCGCCTGCTGCTCGATCCCGGCGATGCCTTCGTGATCGAGAACCCCGGCTATCTCTTGGCCCGCCACGCCTTCGCGGCCGCCGGCGGCATCGCCCGCCCCGTTCTGGTCGATCGCGATGGGCTTACAACCGATGCCCTGCCCCCGGCCCGGCTCGCCTATGTCACGCCCTCGCACCAGTTTCCGCTTGGCGGCGTGCTCTCGGCGACGCGACGGCGCGCCCTCCTGGCCTGGGCGGCAAAAACCGGCGCCTCGATCATCGAGGACGATTATGACGGCGAGTATCGACACGACGTCGCGCCGATCCCGCCTTTGCAAACGCTCGACCCGGCCTCGGTGATCTATGCCGGGACATTCTCCAAGACGCTCTCGCCGACGCTCCGGCTCGGCTATCTCGTTGCCCCGCCTTCGCTTATCCCTGCCTTCGCCGAGGCCAAGCGCCTGACCGACCGGCACACGCCCCTGCTCGAGCAGGAGGCGCTGGCCGAGCTCCTGGCCGAGGGCGCCTATGAGCGTCATGTCCGGAGCATTCGCCGCAAGAACTCCGAGCGCAGGGCCGTGCTGCTGCAAGCGCTGGCCGAGGAGATCGGGCCCTCCGTCACCGTCGAAGGAGCCGATACGGGCCTGCATGTCGTCGCCTGGCTCAAGGATGTCGCAGCCGGGCGCGAACCCGCAATCATAGCGGCCGCGCGCGCCGCCGGCGTGGGGCTCCATCCGGTCTCGCCGCTCTATGATCCGGCGGGACTGCGGCCCCGCGAAGCCGGGTTCATCCTGGGCTATGCCGGGCTCGACAGCGATGCGCTGCGACGAGGCATCGCGCTGCTTGCAACCGTCCTGGCCGGGCAGCGCTGACGGACGGTGCTGGCCCCGTGCTCCCGGGCGGACCTCGGTCAGCTTGCTGGGTACACGTTCTCGCGTGCTGTCGCCTGAACTTAATGTCAGCTTCCGCACCGAGAGCGAAGGGGCAAAATCGACCCGTAACGGACGTTGTCAGGATGGTTTGACAACGCCTGGACTTGGTCCGTTAGCTGCCGTCCCAGAGGTCTGCTGTCCGGCAGTTCCATTGGTATGCAGTGCCAGTCACCAGTCCGCTCGCGAGGCGAGGCACTGGATCAATGTCAAGACCAGCAAGATCGTCCAGATGATTGCTCGTGTACTGGACGGGCAATCCTGTTAAACCTCTTCCAAATTAGTCCCTACTGGGCTCGGAAGCTGATATGCGACGCATCATCGAGCGTTGTGGCGCTGGGAATGGTGTCTGCGTACGATGGCCGCCCGGACTGCGAACCGGCCGACCCCACGTCGCAAGTGCCGACGGCCCCGCATTCAAGTTGGCACGTCGGTGGCGGCGAGTATTGGAATTCGCGTTTTAGGCGAAACCGCTGCCAGCCGTTGTTAGCATCAAAGAACGTAGCCTCCGTTTGACGCGATTTCCTGCGCCCAAAATAGGGAGATGATCTTGAAGACTCTCAAAGTCTCTACCGCCATCGGCGCTCTTATCCTTGGCGCTTCGCTCGGTTCGCCCTCTGTCCTATTGGCTCAGGATGCGGGAACGCTGGACCGCTCCTCAGCGGAGCGCCTGGCGCAGAAACCCGGCTACTCTCCCTACGCAGGTCGCAACTTTCCGACGCGGCCGTTTTTCGGGGATACCCATTTGCACACGGCGTTCTCCATGGATGCAGGCGCTTTCGGCGCCCGCCTCGGGCCGAAGGAAGCCTACCGCTTCGCGCGCGGCGAGGAGATCACGGCGTCGGCCGGCGAGCGGGCCAAGCTGTCCCGGCCGCTGGACTTCCTCGTCGTCGCCGATCATTCGGACGGAATGGGCTTCTTTCCGCTGATCGTGGGCGGCGATCCCGTGATCATGGCGAGCCAGCAGGGTAAGAAATGGCATGACATGATCTTTGCCGGCCAGGGCGCAGCGGCAGCGATCGACATCATCCAGAGTTTCGGCAAGGGCACGATCGACAAGGAGATCATGCCCGTGCCCGGAACCCGCACATTCCAATCGGCCTGGCAGCAGACGATCAAAGCCGCCGAGGAGGCCAACGAGCCCGGCCGCTTCACGGCCTTCATCGGCTATGAATGGACCTCGAACACTGCCGGCAACAACCTGCATCGCAACGTCATCTTCCGCGACAACGGTATGCGCGCGAGCCAGGTCGAGCCCTATACGACGCAGGCGCCTCTTGGCAGCGACAACCCACGCGAACTCTGGAAGTGGATGGCCGGCTACGAGGCGAAGACCGGCGGCAGCGTCCTGGCGATCGCCCATAACGGCAATCTCAGCAACGGGCGGATGTTTCCGCTCATCGAATCCTTCACCGGCAAGCCGGTCGACAAGCAGTATGTCGAGGAGCGCGCGAAATGGGAGCGTCTCTATGAGGCGACCCAGACGAAGGGCGATGGGGAAGCGCACCCCTTCCTCTCGCCCAACGACGAATTCGCCAATTTCGAGACCTGGGACAAGGGCAACCTCGACGGAAGCGCCGCCAAAACCAAGGATATGCTCGAATTCGAATATGCCCGCTCGGCATTGAAGAACGGCCTTCTGCTGGAGCAGCAGCTCGGCACGAACCCGTACAAGTTCGGCATGATCGGCAGTTCCGACGCCCATACCGGGCTGGCGGCGATGGAGGAGGACAACTTCTTCGGCAAGACCACGCCGCAGGAGCCGAGCCCCGAACGCATGACCAAGACCTTCTTCGCCAACCCGCAGACGGGCGTGAAGGTGATGGACTGGGAGGTCTCGTCCTCCGGCTACGCCGCCGTCTGGGCCACGGAGAACACGCGCGAGGCGCTCTGGGACGCGATGCAGCGCAAGGAGACCTATGCGACGACCGGCCCGCGCATGGCGGTTCGCTTCTTTGGCGGCTGGGAGTTCGATGAGAACGACGCGCGCAACCGGCTGCCGGCCCATGTCGGCTACACCAAGGGCGTGCCGATGGGAGGCGATCTAAAGAGCGCGCCAGCCGGCAAGGCGCCGACCTTCCTCGTTGCTGCACTCAAGGACGCGATCGGCGCCAATCTAGACCGGATCCAGATCATCAAGGGCTGGCTCGGCAAGGACGGGAAGCCACAGGAGAAGGTCTACGACGTCGTCTGGTCGGGAGATCGCAAGCCCGGCCCCGATGGCAAGGTGCCCTCGGTCGGCAGCACGGTGGACGTCGTCAACGCGAGCTGGACGAACACGATCGGCGCGTCCGAGTTGATCGCGACGTGGAAGGATCCGGATTTCGACGCAGGTCTGCGCGCGTTTTACTATGTCCGTGTCCTCGAAATTCCCACGCCGCGCTGGACCGCCTATGACGCGAAGCGCTTCGGCACCAGGCCGCTGCCGGGCACGCAGATGACGATCACCGAGCGCGCCTATACCTCGCCGATCTGGTACACGCCGTGATCCGGCGCCAGCACCGAGTCCGACACCTGCTCCCGGCGGTCGCTCTCCTTTCCGGAACGATTGCCGCTTCGGCCTGCGGGTTCGAGGATCCCAAGGGGGCCGATGCGGCGCGCGGTGCGCTCAACTGGATCTATCCGGAGGCGCTGCATGTGACATCCGCCGTCTGGCGAGCTCAGCTGGATGGCGCGATCGCACGCGACGATCGCCCAGCCGCGGCGAGAGCGCTGACCGGCTATCGCAAGGCAGCGGCCGATCTCGGCGCGCTGCGCGACCGACTTAGCGCGACGATGGATGGGGAGGCTCCGCCGACCTTCTCGATCCTGCTGATTGGCCCCATGCTCTGGACCCGGTTCGCGCCCGCGCAGCACGGGCTCGGCGTGGTGACGCATGTCGAGGGAGCGCAGACGTCCGACATCGTCATCGTGACGGACGAGCCCGTCGTCACCGCGCTGGTCTCAGGACGGATCACGCCGCTCGCCGCTCGGCAGCAGGGGTTGCTGAGGCTCTATGGGACGCGGGACGGGCGAGATCGGGTGTCCGCCTGGCTGGATCGCCTGCCTGCCCCGATGACTGCCACAGCCGGCAAGGACGGCAGCTGATTTGCCTGGCAGAACCTGGCCGCCGCTTGCGGCCAGGAATGGAGTGACCGCTATGACGCCCCTCACTCTTGATGATCGAGCCCTGCGATGATCGGACGTCTGCTCAAAGAACCGCTGGCACATTTCCTGGTTCTCGCGCTGGCAATCTTCGCGCTCTACGGGGCGCTCAACCGCACTGACGAGTCCCGCTCGGACGAGATTGTCGTGACGGGAGGCAAGATCGAGCAACTCGCCGGCCTCTTCGCCAAGACTTGGCAGCGCCCCCCGACCGCAAGCGAAATCAAAGGCCTGATCGACGACCATGTGAAAGAGGAGATCCTCTACCGCGAGGCGCTCGCGCTCGGGCTCGACAAGGACGACACGGTGATCCGTCGTCGCCTGCGCCTGAAGATGGAATTCCTGAGCCAGGCGCAATCTGAAAGCGCAACGCCAAGCGAGGCGGAGCTGGAGGCTTTTCTCAAGGGCAACCCCGACCGGTTTCGGATCGATCCGACGCTAGCCTTTCGGCAGGTCTTCCTGAGCCCGGAACGGCGCGGGGAAACGATCGAGCAGGACGTCGCCTCCGTGCTCGAGGTTCTGCGCGCGAAGCCTGACACCGACCCCGCGACCCTGGGCGACCCGACCATCCTGCCGCTAGAACTGCCGCCGACGCGCAAGGCCTCGATCGGCCAGATCTTTGGAACGGGCTTCGCGGAAGCGTTGGCCCAGACACCGCCCGGCGAGTGGGCCGGACCGGTGAAGTCGAGTTTCGGGCTTCATGTCGTTCATGTCGGGGAAAGCCGCACGGGTCGGTCGGCGACGCTCGACGAGGCCCGCGACAGCCTCGCACAGGAATGGACGAACGAGCGGCGTCGGCAAACCGAGGAGGCCCAGCTCGCCGAACGGCTCAGGCGCTACCGGGTGAGGATCGAGACGCAAGCGGAGAACGCAGCCCCAACCGGGCGAAGCCCGTGATCCGCCTATTCGCCGCTCTGGTCTGTCTTTGGCAGATCCTGTCGGCCGCGCAGGCGCAGGCGCATGAATTGCGCCCGGCCTATCTCGACATCCGGGAGACGGCGGCCGGCGACTTCGCCATCCTCTGGAAAACGCCCGCGTTGGGTGAAATGAGGCTCGGACTCTATGTTCACTTGCCGGAGCCGTGCAGGCCGAAGGGCGAGGCGGTCAATTCCTTCGAAGCCGGCGCCTATTTCGAGCGTTGGATGGCGAGCTGCCCCGGTGGACTGAAAGGCCGCAGCCTGACAATCGACGGTCTGCGCACGAGCCTGACCGACGTGCTGGTGCGCCTGGCCAACGCCGATGGCTCGACACAGGTCGCGCGCTTGACGCCGGAGACGCCGAGCCTCGTCGTCACCGGCTCCCAGACCATGGTCGAGGTGGCGAAAACCTACTTCCTGCTCGGCGTCGAACATATCCTCCTCGGCTTCGACCATCTGCTGTTCGTGCTGGCGCTGATGCTCCTCATCCGCGACCGCTGGATGCTGCTGACGACGATCACAGCCTTTACACTCGCCCACAGCATTACGCTGGCGGGCGCGGCGCTCGGTTATCTCAGCCTGCCGCAAAAGCCGGTCGAGGCGGCGATCGCGCTCAGCATCGCCTTCGTCGCAAGCGAACTCGCCCGGTCTAGACCCGGCCAGCGGCGCACCTCGGAGACCTATCCCTGGCTCGTGGCCTTCGCCTTCGGTCTGCTGCACGGGTTTGGCTTCGCCGGTGCGCTGAAGGAGATCGGCCTGCCGCAGACCGATGTCCCGCTGGCCCTGCTGACCTTCAATCTCGGCGTCGAGGCCGGGCAATTGCTCTTCGTCGCTGCCGTCCTCGTGGCGATCAGGGCCGCAAATGCCCTGGTTGCCATCTCGTTCGCGCCCGTCCGCATGGCGGCGTCATATCTCATCGGCACCATGTCAATGCTCTGGCTGGTCACGCGTATCGAGAGCTTCTGGAGCTGACGAGGACGAAGCCTGTCCCCGACCCAAGTGTCGACGATGTAGGGTGACTGGGGTGGGCGGGCGCCGCAGACGCGCGGTGGCATCGACGGGGCAGTCCTTCGCGACCACTAGTTGAACCGACCCAATCGCAAATTGAATTGACCGACAGCGGGGACAGCGGCCGATCGATGTCCGCTTCTTTAATCGGGCATGGAGTCAATTTTCGCACTTGGCGCGCGATCCGGACACTAGAGAGACCCAGCGTGAACGTCTGGAAGCCCCCCATTGCGGCCCCCGAGAGCCTCCGCTTTCGGGCATGGCGATGAGATCTTGGGAGAAGGTTACCCAACCCGTCGCATCGCGAGGTGTCTTTGCAAGCAGGTAGCCACGCGATCACGTTGCGCTGGACGACATCGTCCGAACGCAGCGTGATCGCTTCTCATTGTTTAGAGCATGCTTGATGCGAAAACCGTTGCCACTTTTTCGCAGCATGCTCCAGCAACGGGCGTTGTGGCTGGCTCATGCAGGGTTCAGCCGGCGCCGGTTCGCCCGCCGGCCGACCGCCTTGCCTGACAACAGCTTTCGCCCTCCCATTTTTGGCAAGGCACGCCCTTCGGAGACGGCGCTCAGTGCAAGGCGATCACGCCATGCATTTGCAGGGCCTCGATCACGCCGTCGAAAATCAGGCCGCCCCCGATCGCGGAAACAAAGAACCCGACGATGCGCGTGATCGCGTCGATCCCCATCGGGCCGATTCTTTGCGTGAGCTTCTCTGCATAGATCAGGCAGATATAGGTGGTGAACATCGTCGCCACGATTGCCGCAGAAATCGCGATGAAGGAAAGGATCTCCTTGGATGAATCCTTGATCGTCGCAGTCATCCCGATGATCGTGGCGATGCCGCCGGGGCCGAACATGATCGGCATCGCCAGGGGCACGAAAGCGATGTTGGCCTCGCCGGTATCGGCGCCCGAGAGGCCCAGATCGTCGCCCGACTTCCTGGGCATGAACAGCTCGAACCCGATCTTCATCAGGATGATGCCACCGACCACCCGCACCATGCTGAGCGGAACCCCGAAAATCCGAAGCAGGAGTGTTCCGAAAATGAAGAAGAAAAAGCAAAGCAACAATGCGTAGACAGAGGCTTTCAGGGCGACCGTGCGGTGCGTTGCATTGTCCTTGCCGGACAACAGCTTGAGGTAGACCGGCAGCACCTCGAACGGATTGATGATGGCAAGCAAGGTCGTGAAGGTCCCGATGAAGAGAGAAAGCTCGGTCCTCATCCGGTTACCCCTTCCGGGCAAGAGAACGCCCAAGCTCTGTCAACACGTGACGTCGGACCGACGCATTCCGGGCCGCAAGATATCGCCGGGCAAATCATCGCCCGGAAAAACGTCACCCGGCGCGACGTGGACCTGCCGCAAGGATTGGCAATCCTGGCCTTGCTTCAGAACTTCAGGCTGAGCCCGACGACCGGACCATGCATCAACATGTCAAACGCGTAACGCCGACGTCCCTCACCCTGGGAATAGTCGGCGTAGAGCGCCCGGTAACCGAGGATGCCCGAATAGGTGATGCCGTTCTTCTCGGCGAAATCGAAGCTGTAACCCGCAATACCCTGCCATGAGAACTTGCTGCCGCCGCCACCAAGGTCGCCGCGCAGGAAGATGTCCTGGCCGGGCGCGACGCCGATCCGCATGCGCGCGCCGGCAAAGCCGTCGACCCAGTCCACCGAGCCGGAGCGGGCGATCGCCACGTTGCGCCCGAAGCTGAGATCGCCGACGTCGAGAGTCGCGCCCGCGTCGAAGGAGAGCTCGGCGCTTTGATACCAGTAGCGCGCGCCTGCCAGGACGTCGAAGGCGACCGATCCGTAGCGCGCCAGTTCGTAGGTAGCCCCGGCTTCGAGGATGGCCATCGAGGTCTTGGCATCGCCGGATGCGCCGACCGCGCCCACGATATCCGGCGTTACGCTGCGCGTCCTGATGCCCCCGCGATCCACGCTGACCTTGAGCCCGGCGAAATTGCCAAGAAGAGAGAACCGGCCGTTGCGGGCCTCGACATCCGCCATCAGGGCAAACAGCGTGCCCCCCTCTCCGAGTGTGGCGTCGACGATATCGATGAAGCTCGCATCGACCTTCGCGGTTCGCCCCCTCACGGTCTGGTTTCCGTTGAGAGAGATGAGCCAGCCATAGGGCGTGAACCGGTAGGTCCATGCCGAGGTCATCACGGGCGGCACGGGCGCAGCCGGGGGTGGCAGATCAGCGGCTTGCGCGCCGATGCTGCCGAGCCCGAGCATCATGGACAAGGTGAAGCCGCAGAACCTTGCGCGGTTGAGTGTCATCGCAATCCCCTTTTTGCGACTCATGCTCTAAAATTCCGCGCCCAGCATCCGTCGAAGACTGCTCCCGTTCAATCTGCAACTTGCCATCAACCGCTCGGCAGCGACGGGTGTGACATATTTACTTGAGCCGTTTTACTTGAGCTGTCCTGCCCAAGTTCGAATCCGGGATCGTCATTGACCGATTGGCGGCCGAGCGCGAGCCGGGATCGTCGCGGCCGCGCGCGCAGCGGGCGTTGGGTCTCGCCGCTCCATGAGTTCGATGCGCTGCGATGAGGTACTGCGCTGCTGGCAACCATCCTGGCCGAGCAGCGCTGGCGGACGGGTTCGACGCGGTCTGAGATCAGATATGACGCGAACGACCTGAGGTATGTTATTGCCAGGCATCGACTTTCCCCTGTTTATTCTGGACGCCGCCCTCATCGGCCGGGACTGTCTCACGTCGGGCCGCGCCAGGACATGCCCACCCCGCGCAGACGGAGCGGGCGAACTTGTCCTTCCGGTGCGGCTGGGGCCTCTCTCGCCATGGCGGGACCGCATCGGCAATTCCGCACTGCTTGCCCGGGCGGCGGAACCAGGGATACGGCGAGCGCGTTTTAAGTCCAATACGGTATTGACAGCACCATATGGGCAGCACCGTCATGAAAGCCCTTCTTCCGGTCGTGCTTGTCGGGGCGGTTTTGAGCGCCGCCATCACTGCGACGCCTGCGGATGCTGCCCGGAAAAAGAAGACCCGGGCCCTTGCCGCCGTCCCTCCTGCAGCGAGCGTCGTGCAACCTCCCGCAGACAGATTCCTGGCCTGCGACGTCCGGGTTCGAGACTATCTTCGCGAAGGCGGAGCGGTGATCCTGGCCACGAAGGTCGAAGTGGATGACGCGCGGCTGCAGCTGAACATTCACCATGAGTATGGCGAGGCCGGAAAATCTGCCCGAAAATACCTGCGCGGGGAAACGGAAGACGAAATGCGCAAGAGCCTGCGCGCGATCCTGGACGAGTATGCGGCGGCCGCCAAGGCTGCAACGGACGGCCGCGCCTGGTATGTGATCGTCCCCCGCAAGATCATGCCCGATGTCCGCCCCGACGCCCGCGACAATCCGGGCGAAGCCACGGGTCCGTGGACGGCCATTGTCCTTGCGGATGTCGAGGGGCGATGCAGACCTGTCGCGTTCTATCAGTCGGTCGATCGAAACAAGCTCGATCCCGAGCTGAACAAGAAATTGGAAGAATAGAGCATCGGACCGAAAAGTGGATCCGGTTTTCGGAATAATCCGATACTCAAACGAAGAGCTGGAGCGCCGCTCCGGCGTCCGAACGGACCCAGCGCGATCCCTGGAGCATTTCCGCTGGCGCGTGCCGGCGCTTCCCACGAGGTTTCGTTCCCTCACGTCCGCAAGGGCTGGCGGTCCTCGACGGGATCGTGTCCCGATCACATTCCGGGTCGACCCCGATAGCAGGCGGCCCAAAGCCGTGGGCCCGGCGACCTGGGCGCAGGACAGCAGCGGACCTGGGCAGCAGCGGACTTGGGGCAGCAGCGGACTTGGGAGCAGCAGCGGACTTGGGAGCAGCAGCGGACCTGGGACCCCACTCCCCTTTTTTGGGAACCGATGCCCGCCGGCTCAGTTGCCCCGAGAACCCCACCGCATCGGAGGAAGACGATGAGCACGATAGGCCTGGATGTCTTCGAACGGTCGGCGCAGGCTACCCATATCTGGCTGAACGAAATCACCGAGCAGATCGGCCCCGACCGCAAGCTGGCCTGGCATGTCCTCAGCGTGGTGCTTCGCGTCCTGCGCGACAGGTTGCAGCCTGAAGATGCCGCCCATCTCGCGGCGCAATTGCCGCTCTTCGTGCGCGGCGCGTTCTACGACCAGTACCGCCCCTCCCAGCAGCCCTTGGCGCTGCGCACGCAGGACGAGTTCGTGCAGCGCATCCAGGACACGCTCGGCAATGTCAGGCCGGTCAATCCCGCAGCGGCGGCGAAAGCCGTTTTTGCGGTGCTGCAGCACCATCTCGACCCTGGCGAGATCGCGAAGGTGCGCCATGCGCTGCCAGAGGGGATCCGCGCCCTCTGGCCGGCGCAGAAGAGCGCCGGCGATGTCACGGAAGAGAGGAGACTCCGGCACTGAGGGGCGCCCGGCCGCAGGAGAGCTTGCAGGTACAGACCTCGCAGGGTCAGAGCTTGCAGGTACAGACCTCGCAGGGTCAGACCTTGCAGGGACAGACCTTGCAGGGACGAGATTTTGCAGGGTCGCCCGCCGCATGGCGGCCGACTTCCTTCCGGTCGGTGGCCGGGACTCGTGACGAGCCGAGGCGGAAACTCATCCCTCCAGATCGTCCATGTCCGGGGACAGCAAGTCGATAAGCACGGCAACCCTGCCGGACGGCAGCGGTCGTCCCTCGTTGATCAAGGCCTCGTCGCTCTGCAGCCAGACCCAGGCCTGGGCGAGCTCGTCGCGCGTTGCATCGGTCGACAGGATCTCGGCCATGAGCACCTCATCGATGGGTCCGAGTATCGCGGTGACGTCGTCGGCTGTCATTGTCATCCCCTCCCTGGCCTGCCGGCATCCCGCCGGCTCTCCTGAAAGGAAACTCAAACATCCGAAAAGAGTTCGACGACAGCCCTCGCCCTGGCCCTTGAACTGGCAACTCTCTGTTCTAAATCGATAACTGCCGGTGCCGATCGTGGGCCGGCAGCGCCCAGGCGGCGTCGAGGCGGTTCAGCCGAGCGCCGGGTGCCTTCTTGTATCCATGTTGCTCGAATGAGGATGTGGCCACGAGAACCGCTTTTCCTGCACCGCCCCGACTGGCTGCAAACCTATGGAAAGGAGGAGAAGCATGAGCGTCCGTGATCTGATTCCATGGGGACGTGGCGGCGACCAGCTGCCATCCCTTTATCGCGAGGGCGATCGCAACCCGTTCGTCTCTCTGCATCGCGAGATGAACCGGCTCCTGGACGACGTCTTCCGCGGCTTCGATGGCCGTTTTCCGAGCTTCGGGTCACCCTCGACCTTCAACGGAGGCTGGCCCAGCGTCGAGATCTCGGAGACCGACAAGGAGCTTCGCGTGACCGCCGAAATGCCGGGGCTCGAACAGAAGGACGTCGAAGTCCTGCTTGATAACGACGTGCTGACGCTGCGCGGCGAGAAGCGTTCGGAGGCCGAGGATACCCAAAAGCAGTTCTCCGAACGGCACTATGGCCGTTTCGAGCGGCGCATTCACCTCGGCCATGAGGTCGAGGCGGGGAAGGTCGACGCGCAGTTCAGGAACGGTGTCTTGATCGTGACGCTGCCCAAGACCGCGAAGGCGCAGTCGCAGGTCAAGCGGATTGCGATCAAGGGCTGATCGGCCGGCCCAATCATCGGACCGGACATCGTACCCGGTCCGATGATCTAACCTTGTGTTCGCATCGGCCTTGCCCCGAAAACCGCAATCCACTTTTCGGGCCGATGCTTTGGACGAGTGGGCGCAAGCGCCTCACGAGCCCGGCACGGCGCACCAGCGCTCATTCCCGCTCCAGCATCTCGGCGATCGCCTTGATACGGCTTCTTGCGTATTTCGGCAGCCCGGCGCTCAGCGAGCTGCCGCTGTTGAAGGAGCTGTTGCCCATGAGCAGTTGGCCGGGCACGAGGTTCCGAAGGACCGGTGTCTTGATGTACTCCCTTTGCTTGTTCAGCATGTCGTTCCTGACCGCGACCACGATATAGACCGTCGCAATGGCGGCGTTCGGCTCGGTCGGATGCTGTTGCACCACGGCGAGCAGCTTGCCGAACTGAATGACCTGGTTGGCCCAGAAGATGTTTTGCTCCAGCGCGCTGGCAACCTTCGACTCAAGCCCGGTCAGGCTCGGCAGCGCGTCGAGGTCCGGTCCGGCGACCATCCTGATCTCGCTCTGGAACTCGACGAAATCCGGAATCGGCTTCCTGCTCTCCTCGCGCAGCTTGTTGGCGAGCTGAATGCCAGCCGGAATTTTTCCTTCGAACACATAGCGCGACTGGGTGCAGATCGCCTGCGCCTCCTCGCACCAGCGGCGATCGGGCGGACGACTGCGTGCGGCGCCCGCAACTTTATTGGGAATGGCGTCGGCCGCCGCGATCGGCCGGTGCTTGACCGCCGGATCGACACGCTCGAGGAACGCGACATTGGCATAGCGCGACAGATCCAGCGCCGCCGCTGGTTTCGTCAGTCGAAAGCGTGCTTCCGCAAGGTAAATCGAAAGGCTGAATTTAACCTGCTCGCTGCTGGTGGGCTCGACGAAGCTCGGGAAAAGCGAGAGGAAGCGGCGCTGAACCGGGCGTTCGCGTGCCCAGGCTTCGAAGGCAATCAGTCCGGTCGAGGGATCGGCGAGCCTGGCGTCGCCCTGGTCGGCGAAGAGAACGGTGCGCGGCGTGAGCTGCGCGATGGGAACGCTGGCGACGGCCGGTACATCCTCCAGCCTAAGCTCCTGCGCGTTCGCACCCGTGTGCGCGACCAGCCAGGCGGCGATGAGAAGAGCGGTGCGGCTGGTTTTCATGGCATCGATGCTCATTGGATCCGCCGCCAGAAATAGTCGGGATCAACGCGTCGCGGCGGTCGCGGAAGTCGGTCATCGTCATCGAAATATCCGCCCCAGGGGGGATGCTCGCGCGGAACAACACGCCAGGGCGCGATCGGGAACGGGCGGTTGTCGCTGTAGCGGCGGCGGTCATCGGGCCATTGCTCGAATGGCTCGCCGTTGTTGCCGTAGCGACGCCTGCCAGGGGACGATTGTTCGAATGGCTCGCCGTTGTCGCCGTAGCGACGCCTGCCAGGGGTCCATTGCTCGAATGGCTCGCCGTTGTCGCCGTAGCGACGCCTGTCAGGGGTCCATTGCTCGAATGGCTCGTGGTCTTCGCCGTAGTCGCCGCCGTCGTCGCCGCGATGTCGGGCGTAGCTCTCTGCGCGCGAGACGATCCGAAATCGCGTGTCACCGATTCTGCCTGTCGCGTCTCTCCTGAGATACTCGGTGAAAGCGTGCCCGGCGCCGGCCGGCGCCGGATCGCCAGTGTCCGGATCGATCGCGAAGGCGACGAGCTGACGCATGGCGTCGCGCGATGGTCCCTTCAACGCCGTCTTGGGAGCCTGCACCTCCCAGGCCGCCTGCATGATCGGCTCGAACATCGGCAGCGCCACTTTGCCGCCGGTCTGACCGCGCCCGAGCGTGCGGCGCTCGCCGTCACCGTTGTCGTAGCCGACCCAGATGGCGACGGTCACGTCGTTGGTGAAACCGACGAACCAGGCATCGGCCGTGTCATCGGTGGTCCCCGTCTTGCCACCGACATAGGGTGACAGATGCTTCGCTGCGCGCGCGGTGCCACGCGCGAGCACGCCCTGCAGCATCGATTTCAACTGGTAGAACGAGGCGCGATCGGCGGAGCCGATCCAGGTCACACGCGAATTGTGCCGGTAGATCGGGCGGCCGCCCTGTTCGATCCTGTCGATGGCATATGGACGAGGCAGAGCGCCTTCATTGGCGATGGCCGCATAGAACGCCGCAAGGTCGATCAGCCGCACGGCCTGGGCACCAAGCACGAACGGATAGTAGCGCATGCAGTCCTTGTAGAGCTGCGCTTCCATCGCAAGCTCGCAGACGCGGTCGAGGCCGTGCTCGGCGCTGTCGTCGAGGCCGGTCGCGAGCAGTTGCGCGGTGGCGAGATTGCGGGAGTTTTCCAGCGCGTTCCGCAGCGTGATGGCGCCCAAGGCGCCGCCATCATAGTTCTTCGGAGACCAGAACCCGCGCTGGCGCGTATAGGCCGTGGCGCCGATCGGCGAGAGCGTGATGGGTGCGTCCATCACCAGCGTGTTGGGTTGCAGGCCGTTGCGCAGAGCGGCGAGATAGGTCAGCGGCTTCAAGGTCGAGCCGGGTTGCCGCGGGCTCTGAACGACACGGTTGAGCTGACTTGCCGGATAGGAAAAGCCGCCGGTCATCGCGAGAATGCGGCCGGTCTCGTTCTCGAGCACGAGCACCGCTCCCTGCACAGCCGGCCGAACGCGCAGATCGGCCCGTGCCGTTTGCTTGCCCGTTGCTTTTTGATTGCCCGTGACTTTTTGCTTGGCCGTAACTTCGGACACCTGCACGTAGACGACGTCGTACGGTTTGAGATTGCGCCGGATCGCGGCGTCCCAGGTGTTCAGCGGCAGGATGCGTCCGTCGATCAGGCCGACCGTGATCGCGTTGCCACGCTTGCCGTGCGTGTTGTCCAGCACGACCGCCGTTTCCCAGTGAACATCGTAGAGCGGCAGCCTTGTCGTCTTCAGCGCCGCGAGCCAGGCCGGCTCCACGCGCTTCGGGTCCGCCGCGGCAAGCCGGACGGCATCGGAAATATTCGCCTCGGGTCCCTCGAATTTGGAGCGCGCGGTGCTCAACTCGTATCGCGCGAGGCCTTCCTGCAATGCTGCCTCCGTGACACGCTGCAAGGCCGGATTGATGGTCGCGTGCACCGTGTAGGACGATTGCGTGAGCGTATCGAGCTTGGCGACCGCCTTGGCCTCGCGGGCGACGTAGTCGACAAAGTGGAAGCCTAAGTCCCGCCGCAGCGGCTGGTATGCGACGAGCTGCGGCAACTCCGCCTGCGCCGTGGCGGCGTCGATCATGCCGTCCTCGTGCATGCGACCCAGCACGTAGGCCAGGCGCGCGCGCGCGCGCGCGGGGTGGCGATCGGGATTGAAGGCGCCCGGCCCCTTGGCGAGCCCGGCGATCAGCGCGCCCTCGACCGCCGACAGCGCCTTCGCCGGTTTTCCGAAATAGCCCTGCGCCGCCATCTCGATGCCCCAGGCCCCGCGACCGAGATAGATCGAGTTGAGATAGAGCTCGAGAATCTCCGCCTTGGTCAGGGCGCGCTCCATGCGCGAGGCGACGATCATCTCGCGCAATTTTCGCTCATAGGTGACATCGTTCCCGACAAGCAGGGTCTTGGCGACCTGCTGGGTAATGGTCGAGCCGCCCTGCGGCCGGCCCGGCTGCGCCAGATTGCCGATGAACGCACGCACCAGCCCGCGCTCGTCGATGCCCGCGTGCTGATGGAAGCGCTTGTCTTCGGCGGCGATGAAGGCGTTGCGCACCACGTCCGGGATGTCGGCAAGCGGCACCGGGACACGGCGGTTGTTCGGTGTGAAAACCTCGGCAAAGCGCTCGCCCTTGTTGCCGAGGATCACGCTCGTGCCCGGCAGCTTGAGACCCTTGAGCTGCGCGACGTCGGGCAGGTCCTTGACCGCGTTGTTGTAGAAGGTGATGACCTGACCGAGATCGACGGACGCGTTCTCCACGGTCTCGAGCTTGCAGAACTGCCGATAGGCCCCGTGCAGGTCGTCAAGTTTCAATCCCTTGAGCGCCTTGATCTCCGCGCCCAGGGCCTCCTTGTCCTCCGTGGCGGTGGCGATCAAATCGTCGAGGTTGATATCCTCGATGTCAAAAGCCTTGCGCATGTGGACGCAGCCGGCGTTCAAGAGCTGCGCCACCTCGGCGCGGTCGCTCACCGCGTCGAACTCGGTCTTCACCGCATCCGGCCGGGTGGTAACCTGGCTGAAGGTCAGCGCCGTGGCGAAGATCTTGATGAGGATCGAGTCCATCCTGCTGACGGCCGAACAGCCGCCTCGTAAGTCATGGCGAATACATCAATAAACCAACAACCGTTTGAGGAGAAGGTTCCCGTCGCGGCGGATGTCTTAGCCAAATCGCCGACCTTCACCTGATCGGCGCCGCGCCAATCGGCCGCAACCGCTCGATATCGATTTTCAGCCCGGCGACGGCGGCCTCTCCGCGAACGCCCTTGACCCCTTTGCTTTCGCGGTCGAGCGCGCCCGGAATGCCGACGAGAAACTCGGCGCGCTGCGCCTCCCGCATGGCCAGCAGGATCGGTGATGGGCAACGATGCCCTATTGCGGAGCCGCATTCGGCGGGGGCTTGCTGTGCGTGTTCATTTTACGTTTATTCAAGAAGTTCTAAATTGCGCATCGCAGGGGGAAGCGATGCCATTCCGTTCGATCGTCGCCACGCCTGAAGAACTCGCCGTGATTGCGGCGGAGTTCGAGAAGGCTTGGAGCGAGATCGAGGCGCGAGGATCATTCGACCCATTGAACGCCGTCGGCCAGCGTGAGCGTCTTGGCTACATCATCGCTGGTTTGTGGTCGGCGGGCCATTCGTTCGAACTCGCCGAATTGGCCGTCCTGCGCTTCGATGAGACCGCCATGGCTGACCCTCTCGAACGGCAGACGGTAATCCCAAAAAAACCCTGACAAATTACGGATATTCCGCGGAACTCGGCGCTTCGCCATGGGTTCGCTATGCGTGGTGGCGTCGTCCCACATCCGGCGCCGTCGCAGCCTGGGAGCCCCGCCGCAATTCCTCCCCCGGAACCGGCGGGGCTTTGGGCTTTGATCGCCGATCGGAACCGTTCGTTTTCTCTACGTGCTGGCCATCCTTCCACTAGCCTAAGGGCAGCACGGCCTACGGCCCGGAGCAGCCCTTTCGCGTGCGAAAGATTCCCGGCAGGCGCCATCTCTCTTCGAAGTCTCCATGCCGGAGCGGATAGAGTCATGCCTCCCAAAGCTGCCTCCCAAAGCTCGCGTCCAGCCGCGCCCCGGGTCACCGGCTTTTCACGCATGGAACCCGGATGCTGTCAGGGCGTTTCCTTCCCCAGACTATCCAGGAACCCACACTTGGCCCGCCGGAAGCCGCCGCGGGCCCTTTGTGCCAGAGTGAGATCCGGGACGAGGGCAAAACGCAGGCCGCCGCCAAGATGATTGATTCACCGCAAACCATTGTGAAATGCGATGCCTGTGAAGCTGCTTGGCTACGTCCTGATTTCCATTACGGGACGCCAATTTCTGCCTCGACTTCAGAAGATGGAGGACTGGCTTGGCGAGTGGAGCATCCCCTACCAGGTTGTTCCCCCAATAATCGAGGATTGCGTGCTGATGATCCGCTTTCAGAACGAGCGGTTCGCGCATGCATTCATCGCCGTGCACATGGAAGAAGACGCCAAGGTGCCCCAAACCAGCCAATAGGCCCAACCGCGTCTGCGTGCGCGGTCCGAGCCCGACCAGCAGGATCACCGAACGGGGTGATGCTTCGCGTGAACAGCGGCAGCCTTGACGAGAACCACTTCCAAAGCAGCCAGAACGTCGGGCCCGATCACAGGTTCGAGTGTGATCTCATTGTCTGTTTCCAGGAACACAACCGCGCCCTCATCGGCGTCGCCACTGATGATCATCTGCTTCAGCTTCGTTACGGTGAAATTGAGAATTTCCGGATGCCCCCCCGCATGGCGTCGAAGCGCAGCTCCTGCGGCGGGTCTGCCAACCCTTGGCGAGGAAAGCGGCCAACGGGGGGTTCGACCCGTTGCAGACGAAAGCTTCAGCGGATCTTGAAGGGTTCGGCCGGCTTGAACTGGCTGGAGACCTCGCCGGCATGGATCTGGCCGCCGGTCAGTTCGAGCCTGCGTGTTCCGGCGCCGGCCGACAGGTCGAACTTTTTCAGGTCGACCCAGAAGGTGTTCGGCGTGTGCGCGGTCTCGAAATAGTAGACTTGGTTGGTCTGGTCGGAGACAGAACGCCACAATGTCGAGGAGATATTGGGCTGCCCCGCAGTCGCGACACCAATCGGCACCGAGGCATTGCGGATGACGCTGAGCAAGCCGGCGAGCGCTGCGTTCGCCTCGCCGTTCTTAGGCAAGATGCTCGCATAGTAGGAGGCTCGTACGAAGCGATCGGCGGCGCGACTGCTGCCCGGTAGCATCACGGAGCCACCGATTCCTTGCCAATAGACATTGAGCGCCAGTTGCTCATCGAAGACCGGAGAGTTTGTCATGACCGGGAAGGTACGGCCGTGATGAACCACCAGCTTACCGTCGATGAACTCGAAAATCGCGCTATCGCCGGAGGGATCGGAGATCGACAGGTGCAGTGCCGCCTTGAGCTCCTCCTGGCCGGGGAAGCCGCCGGTGACAATCACAAAGCCCTCCGCCCGCATGGCCTCGACCGCCTCCTGAACCGTGGCGAAATTGTCGAGGACATATTGAGTCCAGACAGCGATCGAGATGCCGGGCTTGCTGCCATCCCATTCCGGATATTTCGACTCGGCCAACCAGAGCAGATTGGCCGTCAGCCCCTTCTCGTTCATGCCGTCGGTGGTTCCGATATCGAAGGCTGCCGCAACGATATTGCCGTATTTCGAGGTCCATTTGAGCGGATTCCTCTCGACCTGGCCGTCGCGGGCGATGCCGTGCGGAAAGACCCAGAGATTGCTCTTTAGATCTCGGCTCCAATCCATCGAGCGCGCGGTCATCACGGCCTTGTCGCCTTGGAACATGATCCGCGTGCACATATCCGTCACCTCCCCGGGCACTCACAGTCGGTCCGCTGCCGACATGCAAAGGCACCGATACTCTGTGTTTGCGGCTTTCAGCAACTTCCGGTTCCCACCACTCTCCTGCGCCCTTCGGAACGTCTGCTGGCCGCCCCTCAATCGGCGACCGAGAACGCGTTTCGAACGGCGAAGAGTTCGCTCGTGAAATCCGCGACGAGCCGTGAATTCGCGCCGTCGGGCGGGCGCAGGAGCAGCGCCCGGAAATGGACCGATGGCTCGAAGGGGCGCACCGCGATGCCGCCGATCATGCGATCGGCAATGACGAAGGGATTGACCAGGCCGATGCCGAGCCCTTGCGCGGCGAGAATCGCGATCGTCACGCCATAGGGCGTCTCGACCCGGATGCGCGGCTGCACGGCGTGCTCGGCAAAGATGCGGTCCATCGCCAGGCGGACCGTGTCCTCCGGCGCCAGGGCCAGGAAGGCCTCGCCATCGAGATCGGCCGGCGTGATCACCGAACGCTGCGCCAGGCGGTGGCGCTCCGGCATCACGCAGACGGCCCGCGGCGTGGTGAAGACGCTGTGCAGCACGCCGCTGGTGTCGATCTCGTCGGCGGCGAGCCCGATGTCGAAACTGCCGGAGGCGATCAGGTCCCGCACGACATTGGAGGTCCGGACCTGGTAGCTGACGCGCACCTGCGGATGCTTGCGCGAGAAGGCCGCGATGGCGCGAGGCACCACGCCGTGGCCGAGGGCCGAGAGGCTGGCGACGCGAATGGCGCCGGCCCCGACCTCCTTGATCTGGGCGGCGCGCAGCTTGAGACGATCGAGCCCGACCAGATTGGCCCTGACCTCGGCATGAAAGAGCTGCCCTTCCCGCGTCGGCACGAGCCGGCCGCGAATGCGGTCGAACAGGCTGAAGCCCAATTCCGCCTCGAGCTTCGCCAGGGAGCGGCTGATGGCCGGTTGCGACGTGTCGAGCAGGGTCGCCGCCGCGCCCGCTCCGCCGCTGATCATGATCGCGTTGAAGACGTCGATATCGCGCAGGTTCATGGCTAGTCCATATCAAAAACGGATCAACTCTATCGCTGCGGCCATAGATGGCAATGGGTAGCCTCGCTAGGGTCTGCGCATGAAACCAAGCGACGACACCTCCCATATCCATCCGCCCGGCCGTTCGCAGGAGCCCTTCCGGGCCGTCGCCATGCCGATCGAGCGCGCCTCGACCATCGTCTTCGACGATCTCGAAGCGTTTGAGCGCCGGGCCGAGCGGGTCTATGACGGCTTCAGCTACGGGCTCTACGGCACGCCGACGAGCCGCCAGCTCGAGGACCATATCGCCCAGCTCGAAGGCGGACGGCGCGCGCTCGTCGTCCCCTCCGGGATGGCGGCCCTGACGCTGGCGACGATGGCGGTCTGCCGCAGCGGCGACCGGGTCCTGGTGCCGGAGACGCTCTACGGCCCGGCGCGCGACATGATCGCCCGTCTGCTCGGGCCGCTCGGTGTCGAGGCAGTCTTCTATGCGCCGCGGCTCGACGCCGGCATCGCAGCGCTGCTCGATGCGCGGACCCGCCTGGTCTGGGTCGAGTCTCCGGGTTCGGCCACCTTCGAAGTGCAGGACGTGCCCGCCATCGTCGCAGCCGCACGCAAGGTCGGGGCGCTGGTTGCTGCCGACAACACCTGGGCGTCGCATCTGCTGTTCAAGCCGCTCGCGCATGGCGTCGATATCAGCATGCAGGCGCTGTCGAAACATGCCGGCGGCCATGGCGACCTGCTGATGGGCTCGCTCGCGGTGCGCGACGAGGCGCTGTTCCGCCAGCTCAAGGACACGGCGCGCTTCCTCGGCTACGGCGTCTCGCCCGAGGATTGCGCGCTGTGCGAACGCGGGCTGATGACCATGCCGATCAGAATGCGTCACGCGGCCGACACGGCGCAGGGCGTGATGTCGTGGCTGTCGGCCCGCAGCGAGGTCGTCCGGATCCTGCATCCGAGCCTGCCCGACCACCCCGGCCACGCGCTTTGGAAACGCGACTTCGCCGGATCGGCTGCCGTGTTCTCACTTGTGCTCCGGGCCGATCTCGCCCCGTTGCAGGCGCAAGCGCTGCGCCGCATGCGCCTGCTGCGGCTGGGTGCGAGCTGGGGCGGCGTGCATTCGCTGATTGCCGTCAGCGACCCGCGAAAAGGCAGGACGAGCCTGGACTGGCTGCCGCCGGGGCCGGTCTGGCGCCTCTCGATCGGTCTCGAGGCGCTCGACGACCTCATCGCCGATCTTGCTGCAGCCTTCGCGCTCTTCTCCGCAGCGGGAGAGCCCGAGGCAGCCCAGGCCAGTGGCCGGGCTGCGGAATGACCACGATCCATTTCACAACAAGAGAACGGAGGGGATGATGACAGGATTGAAGACATTGGCCGGGGCGGCTTGCGCCATTGCCGGCCTGGCGGCGGGCATTGGCGAGGTGTCCGCGCAAAGCGTCGTGAACAAGATCAAGCAGCGCGGCTATCTCAGCTGCGGCGCGAGCCAAGGTGTTCCGGGCCTCTCCCGCCCGGACGAGAAGGGTTATTATCGCGGCTTCGACTCCGATATCTGCCGCACCTTCGCGGCAGCCATTCTCGGCGACAAGGACAAGATCCGCTACGTGCCGCTCAATGCGGGCCAGCGCTTCCCTGCCCTGCAGACCGGCGAGATCGACGTGCTCTCGCGCACCTCGACCATCACCTATAGCCGCGACACGGTCGTCCGCTTCGTCTGGATCAACCTCTACGACACTGATGGCCTGCTCGTGCGCAAGGCCGACAAGATCACCGATCCCAAGCAGCTCGACGGCAAGACGGTCTGCCTGCAGGGCGGCGGCAGCCTGACCGAGAAGGCGATCGAGGAGACGGAGGAGGAACACAACATCTCGATGAAGAAGGTCTATTTCGACTCGACGATCCAGGCGCGCGACGCCTTCTTCGGCGGGCGCTGCGACTCCTATGTCACGGACGGCACCGCAGCGGCGGGGCAGCGCGCCTCGGTCGCGAAGAACCCGGACGACTACGACATCATCAAGGTCGGTCACGCGGCGGAGCCCAATGGCGTCGCGGTCGCGCGTGGCGACGACCAGCTTTTCGACGTCGTGCGCTGGACAGTGAACGCCCTGCTCTGGGCGGAGTCGAACGGCATCACGTCCAGGAATGTCGACGAGAAACTCAAGACCGGAAACGCCGAGGTCAAACGGGTGCTCGGCCAGGAGCCGGGCTTCGGCAAGCCGCTCGGGCTCGAGGACAAGTGGGTCTACACCATCATCAAGCAGATGGGGAACTACGCCGAGATCTGGGACAATAATCTCGGCAAGAACAGCCCCCTCAAGGTCGAGCGCGGCCTGAATGCGCTCTGGAAGGATGGCGGGCTGAACTACCCGTTCCCGTGGGACTAGGCGCCTTCCAGGGGAGCGCGACGAGCGCTCCCCTCTTCTTTGACGTTTTGGGACCGGGAGGGTGGCATGCTTAGCGACGCCAGAGCCAGATCGATCTTCATTCAATGCGCGTTGGTCGCGTCCGTGATCGGATGCGCAAGCCTTCTCGTCAGCACGACCTTCGCGAACCTGCAGGCCCGCGGCATCCCGATCGGCTTCGACTTCCTGACGATGCCGTCCCGGATCGTCATCTCCGAGGCGCTGCTCTCCTACAAGTCGCGCGATCCCTATTACTGGGCGATCGTGGTCGGGCTCGTGAACACCATCTTCATTTCCGCGCTCGTCATCGCCTTCTCATCGGTGCTCGGGCTGATCGTCGGCGTGACCCGGCTGAGCAGTAACCCGCTGGCGGCCGGCACCTGCCGGGTCTGGGTCGAGATCGCGCGCAATTCGCCGCCGATCGTGCTGCTGATCTTCCTGTACTCGCTGTGGTGGAAGGTGTTGCCGCCGGTCGGCGAGGCGCTCAATCCGGTTCCCGGCGTCTTTGCCTCGATGCGCGGCTTCGTCGTCCCGGCCCTCCGGTTCGAACTGGACAGCACAGGCCTCGGCCTGATCCTGCTGGCGCTTCTGCTGCTCGCATCCGCCTGGCTTGCCGGCCCGGCTCGCAGGCTCCGCTCCGGGCTTGGATGGAGTGCGGCCGGCGTGCTGCTGCTCGGCCTCTGGCTCGCCGATATCGAGGCCTCGATCGACTGGCCGGTCTTCACCGGCTCGAATTTCCGCGGCGGGCTGGAGCTGACGCCGGAGCTCAGCACGATCCTGTTCGGACTGACGCTCTACACCACCGGCTTCATCGCCGAGATCGTGCGCGGCGGCGTCCTCTCCGTCGGTTCGGGCCAGTGGGATGCCGGCCGTTCGCTTGGCCTCTCGCGGGCAAAAATCCTGCGACTGATCGTGGTCCCGCAAATGCTGCGCGTGATCGTTCCGCCGATGAACAGCCAATACATCAATGTCGTCAAGAATTCGACGCTTGCGATCGCGGTCGGATATCCGGATTTCCTTGCGGTGATGAACACGATCATCAGCAAATCCAGCCACTCGATCGAAGGTGTCTTCATCATCCTGGGCGTCTATCTCGCCCTCAACCTGAGCCTGTCGAGCGCGGCCAACTGGTACAACCGCCGCATCGCCATCGTGGAACGTTGAACCGTGAAAAGCATTTCACTGCCACTCCCCAGCGAGACCGCGCCACCCCAGGCCTGGCTGGCGTCGCTCCTGGCTTCCTTCCTCAGGGGCGCCAGGCTTCTGTTCGGCTCGCCCCTGAACGCCGCGCTCACGCTGGTCTTCGGCACCCTGCTGATCCTCGTGGTGCCGCCGATGCTGCGCTGGCTGGTGATCGACGCCGTGCTGCTCGATCCCGATCCGAATGCCTGCCGCCTGGCGAGCGGTGCCTGCTGGAGCTTCATCCATGCCAAGTCGGGCCAGTTGCTGTTCGGCATCTATCCGTTCGACGAGCGTTGGCGGCCGGCCCTGGTCTGCCTGATGATCGTGGCGCTGCTCGCCTGGTCGGTGCGGCCGGCGAGCTGGACGCCGCGGCTGGTGCCGCTCTGGATCGCGGCGCTTGCGCTGATCGTCTGGCTGATGGGCGGCGGCCTCGGGCTCAGCGAGGTGCCGACCTCGTCCTGGGGCGGCCTGCCGGTGACCCTGATCCTGACCGTCGTCGCGATCGGGATCGCCTTCCCGCTCGGCATCCTCTTGGCTCTGGCGCGGCGCTCGACCATGCCGGCGGTCAGGATCGGGGCGGTGGTCACGATCGAATCCGTGCGCGGGCTGCCGCTGCTCTCGATCCTCTTCGTCGCATCGATCATGCTGCCGCTCTTCCTGCCGGAGGCGCTGCTGCCCGACAAATTCGTGCGCGCTCTCGTCGCTCTCACGATCTTTGCCGCGGCCTACCTCGCGGAAGTCATTCGCGGCGGCCTGCAGGCCATCCCCAAGGGGCAATATGAGGCCGCGGCCGCGCTCGGCCTGCCGTTCTGGCGCACCCAGTATCTCGTCATCCTGCCGCAGGCGATCAGGGTGGTGATCCCGGCCCTGGCCAACACCATCATCGTCATGATCAAGAACACCAGCCTGGTGCTGGTGGTCGGCCTGTTCGACCTGATCAGCTCCGGCAAGGCGGCGCTCGCCGATCCAGCCTGGCCCTCGCCCGCCGCCGAGACCTTCCTGTTCATCGGCGCGATCTTCTTCGCCCTGTCCTTTTCATTCGCCCGCTTCGCCGATTTTCTCGAGCGTCGCGGACCCACCGCTCACTAGATCCCGAAAACCGCAATCCACTTTTCGGGCCGATGCTTTAAGGAGCCAGCCATGACCGCAGCCCCGGCGAAGACCGCCCGGACCATCGACCAGACGCCGGCGCCGGCGGCGCTGAAGCAGACCTCCCTGAACACCGACACGGCCGTCGAGATGGTCGGGGTCAACAAGTGGTATGGCGAGTTCCACGTGCTGCGCGACATCAACCTGAAGGTGGCGCGCGGCGAGAAGCTGGTGATCTGCGGCCCGTCCGGTTCGGGCAAGTCGACGATGATCCGCTGCATCAACCGGCTCGAGGAGCACCAGAAGGGCCAGATCATCGTCGACGGCACGGAGCTGACCAATGATCTCAAGAAGATCGACGAGATCCGCCGCGATGTCGGCATGGTCTTCCAGCACTTCAACCTGTTCCCGCATCTGACGATCCTGGAGAACCTGACGCTCGCCCCGATCTGGGTGCGCAAGATGCCGAAGAAGGATGCCGAGGAGATCGGCATGCACTATCTCAGCCGCGTCAAGATTCCGGAGCAGGCGCTGAAATATCCGGGCCAGCTCTCGGGCGGCCAGCAGCAGCGCGTCGCGATCGCGCGCTCGCTCTGCATGAGCCCGAAGATCATGCTGTTCGACGAGCCGACCTCGGCGCTCGACCCCGAGATGGTCAAGGAGGTGCTCGACACCATGGTGAGCCTGGCCGACGAGGGCATGACCATGCTCTGCGTCACCCACGAGATGGGCTTTGCCCGCCAGGTCGCCGACCGCGTCATCTTCATGGATGCCGGCCAGGTCGTCGAGATGAACGAGCCCAACGCGTTCTTTGGGAATCCGCAGCACGAACGCACAAAGCTCTTCCTCAGCCAGATCCTGCATTGAGGCCTGCGCCCGGCATCGATCCCTTGCTTGAAAATCGGCGCTGGCGGGCGAGACTGCGCCGATGACGTTGCCTGACACTGTCCTGATGGGAGTGAAACCGGTCATCCGCGAACTGGCGGCCGGCGAAACGCTGTTCGCGGCCGGAGATGCCGCCCGCGGCTTCTTCCTTGTCCGGAGCGGCAGGATGCGCCTCGTGCGCTTTAGCGCTGGTGGGCGTGAGACGGCCTTGTTCGTCGCGGGGCCGGGCGAGCGCTTCGCCGAGGCGTCCCTCTTTGCCGAAACCTATCATTGCGACGCCGTCGCCCTGATCGAAAGTTCGGTTGCCTGCTTCCCCAAGGCGGCGGTGCTGACGCTGTTGCAGGCCAACACCAGCGCGACGATGGATCTGATGGCCGACCTTGCTCGACAGGTCATGGACCTTAGAGCGGCCTTGACCCTGCGCGACATCCGTTCGGCGCGTGAGCGCGTTCTGGCCTACCTCGTGGCACGAGCCGGTCGCGACGGCCGCACGATCTCGATCGACGGCAGGCTCAAGGATGTCGCAGCGGCAATCGGACTCACACCGGAGGCGCTTTACCGGACGCTGGCGCAGCTCGAGGCCGAGGGCGCGGTTCGCCGCGGAGAGGACAGCATCACGCTGACATGATTGCGATCATGTCGCGTGCCGGCGTCGGTGCGCTATCAAGTGCGCGAAGGAGACGCCCGATGATGAAACGCAGAACCGCTGGATCGCTGCTGTGTCTTTGCGCGCTGACCGCGACAGCGGCCTCGACCGCGGCGCAGACAGCGAGCCCCTATGCAGGCGAGGAGCGCCGCGTGGTCAAGGCGCTCTCGGCCAAGGAGGTCGACGATCTCGTGCAGGGACGCGGCATGGGCTTGGCGAAATCCGCCGAACTCAACCACTATCCCGGCCCCAGTCACAGCCTTGACCTGGCGCAGGACCTCAGTCTGACGGCGGAGCAGCGCCGGGGCCTGGAGGCGTCGATGGCGCGCATGAGCGCTAAAGCCAAGCAGATCGGAGCTGAAATTCTGGCACTCGAAGGCGAACTCGATGCGGCCTTCGCGGGGCGGACGATCAATCCCGCAGGATTGGCTGAGCTGACGGCGCGTCTTGGCGCCGGGCAAGGGACGTTACGGAGAGTGCATCTCGAAGCGCACCTGGAAACGGCGGCATTGCTCACCCCTGAACAGATCGCTCGATACGATGCCTTGCGCGGCTATTCCGAAATCAAAGCGCCCTCGAAACACAGCGGCCACGCGGTCAAGCATTGAGGGTCACTGAAAATAGGGATCACCTACGAAACGGCCGCGAGAGCATTTCCGTGTTTCTCCGAATCGCGGAAAAGCTCTAGCTCTTTGTTTTATCGCATTTTCTTCACGCGAACCGGTGTCCACTTCGCTCGAAAATGCTCTAACCTTCTGTTGCACAGAATATGGCCGTTTTCTCCAAGTAAAAAATACCGTCTCTGACCGAGATCGCAAAGGACCGTCTCAGGCCATTGGCAAACGTTACCGTGATGGAATCCGCGTCGACGGCGTAGCTCCCATGGCTCTGCCACAAGCCATCATAGATGTAAGTTCCATCGACACCGAAGGAGAATTTCGCTCCGGCCTTCGTCGTGCAGATCTTGCCCTTGATTGCGAAGGTGATTTCAGCTGCGGTCAACGAAGCGCCGCCCGGGTGGGCCTCTATCGGGCCAGCAGAAGCAAGGATTGTTAGCGAGGCCCCGAGCAAAACGAGGGGTAACGGTGAAATGTCCATGGCCCCCTCCAGCAGCACCCTCTCTCGTGGGATTGCGAGAGTGATGAGCTCGAACTTCGCTGGAGCCGGGACGCGATTTCGGTATCAGCCGAATGAGGTCAAGTGCCTGAAATCGGCTCGGCCTCCCCACGGTTTGGCCCAGAAAAGATATGGGAAGGCGCCGCCTGAGTGAAAGGGTTCACATCTGATCGGCTCCAAAGCGGCGACCCCAGCAAGCCCGGTTCACCGGGATGACGATAACTGGCAGGCTGGCGAGATCGGCGGAGCGGAACCTGCGATCCTTTTGCCGGGATGAGGGACCGTCGCGAAGTCCGCTCGCGTCAAACTCTCAACTTGCGGGCATCCGTTTGACAAGCGCTGCGGCGTTGACAGGCACGGTGCCATTTCCGATACATCCGTCATGGTCGAGACGGATACGCATATCGTTGCCCGGGTTGCCGGCATCCCAACAGGCGGGATGCAGGGAAGCCGATCGCCGCGCTGACTCACGCGTATCGCGCCCCCGCAGCCTCGCCGGAAACGGACGGGGCCATTTTCATGCCTGTGCCTCGTCCATCGGATCTTGATGGAGTGAAAGCATTGGCACAGAACATCTATGACAACCCCGAATTCTTCGCCGGCTACAGCCAGCTTCCCCGGCAGGTGCATGGTCTCGCCGGGGCGCCGGAATGGCCCGCGATCCGTGCCATGCTGCCCGCCCTGACGGGCAAGCGCGTCGTCGATCTGGGCTGCGGCTTCGGCTGGTTTGCCCGTTGGGCGCGCGAGCACGGCGCTCAGTCCGTGCTCGGATTGGACGTCTCCGAGAAGATGATCGCGCGGGCGATCGCGGATACCTCCGACTCGGGCGTCACGTACGCAATCGCGGATCTCGAGCTGCTGGACCTGCCGCCGGCTGCGTTCGACTTCGCCTTCAGCGCGCTCACCTTCCACTATATCGCCGATTTCGGGCGCCTGCTGCGCATGGTGCATCGCTCGCTGGCGCCAGGCTCGCAGTTCGTGTTCACGATCGAACATCCGATCTACATGGCCGCCGTGCAGCCACGCTGGTGGACCGACGAGGACGGCCGCAAGACCTGGCCGGTGAACCGCTACGCGATCGAAGGCGAGCGCCGGACCAATTGGTTCACCGACGGCGTGCTCAAATATCACCGGACGCTCGCGACGACACTCAACAGCCTGATCGCCACGGGTTTTTCGATCCGCCATGTCGAGGAATTCGCCCCGACAGCCGATCAGATCGCCGAGAGCCCTGCCCTGGCGGAGGAATGCGAGCGGCCGATGATGCTGCTGCTCTCCGCGGAGCGCTCAGCGACCGACTGAGCGGCAGCGGCCATTGGCAAGACCCTGTCCGCAACGGGGCCGGTTCCGTTGCGGACGAGGTCGCGAATGGTTGGGCGCCCGGCCGCTCTCGAGCGGCTGCGCAACCCGATGATCCAGCCCTTTCGGGTTTGCATCGGCGGTCCCGAAGACCGTAACCCATGTGGCCTCGCCATGATCCTCGATCAGGGTGATGACGGCGATGCGCTGCGGCCCATTTCACGAAGATGAAGTTGCTTCCCCAGACCAGGCCGAGGAAGCAGGACGCAAGAACCGCGGATGTCTTCATCTGGTCATACCGACCGCGTGACGCCGCCGTCGACACGCAGGTTCTGACCCGTGATGTAGGCCGCTCCTTCAGAGGCAAGAAACGAGACCGTCGCCGCGATTTCCTCGCTGGTGCCATAGCGCCGCATCGGCACGCCCTCACGGCGTTCCTCGGTGGCCGGAAGGCTGTCGATCCAGCCGGGAAGGATGTTGTTCATGCGGATGTTCTCGGCCGCGTAGGTGTCGGCGAAGACCTTGGTGAAGGAGGCGAGGCCTGCCCGCGCCACGGCCGAGGTCGGGAACATCGCGCTCGGCTCAAAAGCCCAGGCCGTCGAGATATTGATGATCGAGCCTGCGTTTTGGCGCTGCATCACCGGCGTGACCAGCCGGGCCGGCCGCACCGCGTTCAGGAAATAGACCTCGATTCCGGCGTGCCAGTCCTCGTCGGTCAGTTCGAGGATCGGCTTTCTCGGCCCGTGGCCGGCGCTGTTCACCAGCACGTCGATCCGCCCCCAGCGATCCACCGCGCCATCCACCAGGCGCTTCAGGTCGTCATTGGACTGGTTCGATCCGGTGACGCCAAAGCCACCGAGTTCCTGCGCCAGCGTCTCGCCCTTTCCCGAAGAGGACAGGATCGCCACCTTGAACCCGTCAGCGGCCAGGCGCCGGGCCGAAGCCGCCCCCATGCCACTGCCGCCCGCCGTCACGATGGCCACTTTTTCTGCCGGCATGGTCGTCTCCTTGGTCATGAAATTTGGGGAATTGGCGCGAACGCGCACAATCTGTTGCAGGCAACGGCAAACTGATAGCATCGGCAACGCAAGGCCACGAACCAGAACGACGCCCTCTATCCAGTAGAAAAACTATCGAATGGCTGATGGTATCCGGCGACTTCCCCCGCTGAACGCGCTGCGTGCCTTCGAGGTCGCGGCGAGGCATCTGAACTTCCGGCTCGCGGCCGATGAATTGGGCGTGACGCAGGGTGCCGTGGCGCAGCAGGTGCGCGGTCTGGAAGCTGCCCTTGGTCTGAAGCTGTTCGAGCGCCACACGCGAACGCTTGCGCTCACCGAAGCCGGGCGCAGCTATGTCGGCACGATCGGCCGCGCCTTTGAGCTGATCGTCGAGGCGACACATGCCCTGAAACCCGAACCACGACACTTGACCATCAGCGTGACGCCTTCCTTCGCATCACGCTTTCTGATTCCGCGGCTGCCTGGTTTCACCGAGGCGCATCCCGATATCGACCTGCGGATCCTGGCGACCGACCGGATCTCCAATTTCCAGACCGACGCGGTGGATCTGGCGGTGCGTTACGGCCGTCCGCCCTTCGGGCCCGGCCTGATCGCCGATCTTCTGTTCGAACAGGTGGTCGTCGCTGTCGCAAGTCCGCTGCTGATCGAGAAACTGGGGCCACCGGAACGACCGGAGAATCTCAGGCATTACGCATTGCTGCATGACTCCCATGACTTCTGGCCTCAGTTTCTGGACCTCGCCTTTCCCGGAGGTGCCGCGACATCGGGCAAGAACATCCGGTTCAACCAGACCTCGCTTGCCATCGAGGCCGCGGCGGCCGGCCAGGGCCTTGCCCTCGCCAGCCTGTTCTTCGTGACAGACGATCTGGCCTCCCATCGCCTTGTCCGCCCCCTGACGACGGAACTGCGGGTTGGCGCCGACTTCTACCTGGTCTCACCGCGCAAGCCGCGCCACCCGGCCGCTGTCCTGGACGTGCGGGAATGGCTGAGCAAGGCGGGCACGAGGGCCTGAGACCACGGCCTCGGATTGCCCGCCTAGGACCGTTCTTACGGCTCGCGGAGGCGCCGCGCAGCCTTGCCGATTGGCAGACGTTCCGAAGGTCGCAGGAGGGTGGAAAGCGGACGTCTAGTGAGCGCCCGCAAGGGGACGCTAGCCAGACAATTCAGCGGCGTCGTCAGCAACCGGTCGCCGAGCTTGAGGACGCCTGCTTCTGTCCTGCTACCAACTTCGCGCAAATCAACCTCGTTGCTATTAAACCGGCATCTGGCTACCCCATGGTCATCGCCATGGAAAGATCGAAGTCGCGAGGATGTTTCGACCGGCGTGACAAGAAGTGGATCATGCAAATTAAACTGAAAGGCCAACGAGGTTGACTCGGACGCTATCCCAGAGGCTTCCAGAGACGGCGCGAGGCCAAGACTGGATCAACCAGTTCGACACAGCCGATCACGAACTGGCGCGCCGGTTGTTAGAGTCGCTCGTCCTCGTTTCCGGCATAGAGTTCGAGCGGCAGCTCGCATCACTCCTGAGCGAAACAGCGCTTAAGGCCACCGGACCAACTGCTTTTTTCGCAGTGCGAGAATGGCCAGATTCTTCTCTTTCATATCTTTACGCGGACCAAGAGGCCGACGCCGTCGGTGCGGGCGGAGATATAGGAAGCGAAGGCCGTGTCGCCGCAATAATACGCGGCCTTTGTCGTATGCATCCGAGCCAATTTTTGAATCATCCCAGCATTAATGCGATGCACGACGCGAAATGTCGGCTTGTTGTGCTGGTTGATGATTTTGTTGGTTCCGGCGACCGTGTTGCCGAGTTCTATGCAGCTTTGTGGGCCAACCGCACAATCAGGTCGTGGCATTCTCTTGGATTGATCAGGTTTGCTCTTATCGCGTACGCCGCAACTAATCGCGGCGAACAGCGAGTTTCTAAATTGATAGATAGTCAACCGAAATTGGTGCGAGGCTGCCCTACCTTTCATGATCTACCGATGAGGCATCAAGAGCGCTCCATGTTATTGTCCGCGATAAAAAAATATGCCACTTATACTGAGCACCATAGATACCCATTAGGTTACGGCGGGACGGGCTCGGCCCCGGTCTTTTAGCACGGCTGCCCCGACAACGTGCCTGTCATATTTTGGGCTGCGGCTGGCGTCGGCAAGACGTGGAAACCGCTGTTCCCCGCCCGGTCTGTTTCAATTGGCGAAACGTCGGCATTTCCGCCCGAACTGGACGTTCCAGCCGCCTCTGCCGTGTTGCAGGGCGTCGGGCAAGCGCGCCTCGCTATGTCGGGCGCACTCTCCCGCCGAGGGCCCATGGGCCAAACAATTCTTGTGATCCTAGGCTTGATTGCGAAACGAGTGCGTAAGCGTTCCGCGCTTGCTCATGCATCAGGTCTGACAAACGAGGAATGCACAGCCATCATCGAGCGGTGCATATCGTGGAAATTCGTGACTCCCGCTCTGCAGCTAACGGACCGCGGAAATGCTGAACTTGGCTACGCACGGCGCATGGGTGGAAAGCAAGGGACGCTTCCCAAACTCGGTTCTGATGATTACTATCCGAGCCAGTTGAGGGGGCTAGGGGGTAGCTAGTGTGTGTCTGTCGCCAGGCAGGCACCTAGGTAGTTGTACGCTGCAACTGCTGGGACGCGGATTACCGCAGTTCTAAGAGCAAGCTGACGCAAGGCAGTCGATTAAAGGGAAAGCCTATCCCCATCGTACGCCTTGAGTCGGCCTTCCCTTTATTCACCTACGGTGAAGTCAAAGTAGCTGATGCCCTGGTCCTCTCAACGCTATATTACAAATGGACTTGCTGAAGGCCGCGATCCTGAGCTGCTGAAAACTGCAGCTATTCAAATCGCTCGGCCTGTGTACGGAAATCCGGCCGTGCCCGCCGTACTTACTCTGGCGCATTTGGCCAAGCGTTGCGGCGTCAGTTATGTCAAAATTAGGCAGATAGTCGCGCGCCACGGGCCTTTTTATACATACTTTCGCATTCGAAAGCGGTCCCGTGGCCACCGCATGATTAGTGTTCCGGATGCGGAACTGCTTCAAGTTCAGAAATGGATCCACACTTATATTCTGAGCAAAGCCAAAGCCCATCCAGCGTGTTTCTCTTTTCAGACTAAGACATCAATCCGCGACTGTGCCGCCCAGCACCGCGGGGCCAAATGGATAATAAAAATCGACATCTCCGCGTTCTTCGGATCGATCAGTGAGCGAGACGCATTCGATGTTTTCACAAGGCTGGGATACTGTCGGCTTGTAGCGTTCGAATTGGCTAGAATCGTTACAGACGCCCCCCGTTTAAGCACAAGGTACTCGGCAGCGCCGTGGAAACGTCCACTCGGCAGCTACAATATTTCTGCGTATAATCTACAGAATGTGGGCTTTCTTCCACAAGGCGCTCCAACTAGCCCTTTGCTGTCAAATCTCGTTATGTTCGACGTTGATTCCTAGCTTGAAGCGTTGGCGGCGCGCGTGGGCCTGCGCTATAGCAGATATAGTGATGACATGACCTTTTCGACTCACGGTGACTACAGTCGAGAGCAAGCTAAAAATTTGATTCATTCGGTGGCAGGTCTAATCCGTCCAAAGGGCTTCCGGATCAATACCGCGAAAACCCGAATTATCCCGCCGGGTGGTCGACGGTTAGTACTAGGTCTCCTCGTCGACGGCCCTGAACCCCGGCTATCGCGAAAATTCCGCGATACCTTGCGAATGCATATTTACTACATGACGGAGTATGGAGTTCAGGCGCACGCTGAACGGCGAGGATTCGACTCTGTCTCCGGTCTTTACAGACACGTCAAAGGGCTCCTCGACCACTCGAAGTCAATCGACCAATCCTATTGGCAGAAAATGTCGAGCGCCTTTTCAGCGATAGAGTGGCCCAACGAATGGCTGCACGCTTGATAGCGTTTAGGGTTCAGCCGGAAGCCGAACTTCCCAGCTTCGGCTACAGGTCGGGTCCGGACATTGGCCCCTTACCCGAAACAGGACATTCTCCCGACGCTAAGGAACGGTGCTACCCCTCTAGCGCCTCGATCATCTCCACCCGCGTCGCATGCCGGCCGACCACAAACCGGCGACGATGTAGCCAAGACGCTCACGCCGCGCAGATGGCCCGCCATTTACGGACGACCGCCGCCAGCCCCAGCCGGGCATTTCGCGCTGCCCATCACGGCGCCCTCCTCCCAGGACTGCGCCGAACCATCCCGCGGCGGCACCGACGAGCGGCCAAAGGCCGGCCGCTGCCTCTTACTTGGTTTTAACCATCACGACGCGGGCGTTGCTGTCTTCCCATCGCTTCAGGACATTGATCGTGACGTCGCGTTTGTGTCGATGCACCCGTAGATCGAATTGTGAGGCACCCAGTCTGAGTCCGCGAATTGTCACGTCTTCGAGAAATGATGGCAGGATCGGATCCGTTAGCCTCACCTCATTCGTCGCCGCCGGCAATTGCAGACCAAGGCAGGCTGCCAGCATCGCAAAGGGCGCGGCGGCAGCCCAGGCCTGAGGCGAGCAGGCCACGGGATAGGCCGTCGGTCCCCGCCGGCGCCTTCGCAGGAAGCCGCAGAACAACTCCGGCAAGCGGCGCTGTTCCTGGTAAATCGCCGCGTCGAAGATCGCCTCAAACAACCGTGCAGCCTCGGCTTTCAAGCCATATTTGCCGAAGCCGAGAGCGATCAGTGCGTTGTCATGGGGCCATACCGAGCCATTGTGATAGGACATCGGATTATAGCGGGCTTCATTGACATTGAGCGTGCGAATACCCCAGCCGCTGAAGCCACCTTCACTCATCAGGGACTGAGCGACCTGCGCCGCCCTCGCGGAGTAGGCAATGCCGCCGAACAGAGCATGACCGGCGTTGGAAGACCGAACCCGACACTGCTGCTTGTTTCCGTCCAGGGCCAACGCATAGGAGCCGATATCCTCGCACCAGAACGCCTGATCGAACCGCTCCTGCAGAATCGATGCTTCACGCCGCAACACGTCGGCGCGCTCGCCCAGATCGAGAGCGCTCGCCATCGTGGCTGCCGCTTGCTTGGCGGCATAAACATAGGCCTGAACCTCGACGAGGGCGATCGGCCCCTGCGCCAAAGATCCATCGGCGTGCGAAATCGAATCGTGACTGTCCTTCCAGCCTTGGTTGGTCAAGCCGTTCTCCGTCTCGCGATAGTATTCGACAAACCCGTCACCGTCGCGATCGCCGAAGGTGTCGCACCACTGAAGTGCGGCCTCGATGTTCGGCCAGATCTGCTCGATCGTGGCCCGGTCACCTGTTCGACCAAAATATTGGCCCGCCAACATGACGAAAAGCGGGGTGGCATCCACGGAGCCGTAATAGAAACCGAACGGAACCTCGCCAAGGTTGGCCATCTCCCCGCTTCGTCGTTCATGCAGGATCTTGCCTGGCTGCGCATCGACGTGGGGGTCGGTCGCGACGGCTTGTGCCTTCGCCAGTTGCAGCAATACGCCCCGCGCCACCAGGGGATCGGTCCAGAGCAGCATCATTGCCGTGATAATGCCGTCACGCCCGAACATCGTCGAAAACCACGGGATGCCAGCATACGGATATACTCCGTCCGCACTCCGGGTCATGAGCGTGTACAGATCGGACGTCGATCGACAGACAAGATCCGTGAAGTGGGTATTCGTCGATTCTGCCTTGGCAATGTTGGAGGTCAGCGCGCGCAGGTCCCGGCGAGCGTCCCGGTAAGCCTGGGCAAAGCCTTGAGGCGCTGCGCCGGGCGCGTCTGCTCCGGACCCATTGCCAGGAGTGGGTGCATCAACGATATCGCAGGCAATTGCGATGAGAAGCGACGTTCGCTCGCCCGGCTTGAGCGAGAATCGAAAGGACGCAAAGTCCTTGGTCAAATGAACCGGGTCAGGCTCGAAACGAATAACGGTTCTGCGTATCCTGTCGTCGAGGCCGCGATAGAGGAATTGTGCAATCTGTGAAGACATCAGGATATCGACCTCGCCGCGGCGAGCTCGTTTCATGCCCCTGACTTCGAACAGATCGCGGAAATCTGCGGCGAAAAGCAATGAAAGCTTGAATTCGTAGGGAACGCGGCCGAAATTGCGCAAGCCTACGCGCTCATAGCAAACGGAATTCCAGAGAAACTTTGTCCGCTCGATGGCGATCGCATCGCGCGGTATGATGGTGGTGCCATCTTTTCGGGCAATCTCAGGATTGGCCAGATCGACGGTCAAGGACGCGTTGTCGTCCTGGATGACCGAGCTGAGAAGAAGCGGGCGCTTGCCCTCGAAGTACAGCTGCAGTCGCGAAAGATACCTGGTGTCGTTGCAGAACAACCCCTCGGAGGTATCCGGGGTGATCCCCAGGTCGCCATAGCTGTCGAGAACGGCGAAGGCTTCGCCGGATTTCAGCGTGCGGAGCGGACGCTCGACGAGCGACGGGTGGGCATCGAGGGCGTGCTCGAGCAATTCTTCCTGCGGCGGCGGGATCTGGCGCTCGCTGACGCTGTGCTCATTCATCCCACTGCTCCTCATCGCTGGAGATCAGGCAGGTCCGAGCGGATTGGTTCATGTCTCTGCGTCTATTCTGCGGCCTTTCGAGGATCCCTCGACGAATGCAGCAATCGATCGAAGGCGTCGAGATAGTCCGTCGCCATCCGGGCGGCGGTAAAATGGTTTTCGAAATGCTGCCGGACCGCGAAGCGATCCATGGCAACGCAGTGTTGGGCAGCTGCGACAGCCTCGGCGATTGTGTCGACGAGGATTCCGGACACGCCGTCCTTGACGACTTCAGGCACGGAACCGTTGCGCCAGGCGATAACCGGCGTTCCCGCCGACATGGATTCGATCATCACGAGTCCGAACGGCTCGGGCCAATCGATCGGAAACAGCAGAGCACGCGCGCCCCCGAGAAACGCAGATTTTTGCACCTCGTCGATCTCCCCGATGTACTCGATCAAGGGATGATCGAGCAGGGGCATGATCCGGGTTCTGAAATAGTCCTCATCAAAAGGATCGACCTTCGCCGCGATCTTGAGGGGCATGCCGGCACGCTTGGCGATCTCAATCGCCCGATCCGGTCGTTTTTCCGGCGTGATGCGCCCAAGGAAAGCCAGATAGTCCCCTCCTCGCCCGTCGAACGGGCAAAGCCCCGGACCCAATCCGTGACGGACTGTCGCCAGCCAATTCGCAGTCGCCGGCATCGGATTCCGCTGGCAATCGGAAATCGATATCAGCGGCATTTGGGGATAGGCCTCATAGACCGGAAGAAAATCGGGGAGGTCCAGGCGGCCGTGAAGTGTCGTCACGCATTTATGAGCGAGATCTGTGAATACCGCATGCTGCAGCAGATCGAGATGGAAATGGATGATGTCGAACGACGCCGCACGCTCCCGGACCTTGGCAAGCATGGCAAGGTGGCTCGCCGTGTGATCGCGAATGCCAGCAAGTCGCAACCCCTGCGGTGCGCAAGCGATGAGCTCGGCCGAGGTCTTTGAATCGCCCGACGCGAAGAGAGTGACGTGATGGCCTTGCCGAACGAGTTCTTCAGTAAGCCAGGACGCAACCCGCTCCGTCCCTCCGTACATTCGGGGCGGAACCGACTCCGACAGCGGTGCAACTTGCGCAATCCGCATCCGATTTCTCCAAACAGGATAATTCCGCCAAGGCGGCGAGCAAGCAACTCCAATCTGGCGGAAAAGTTCGAGATTATTGACTGCTCATACTCTTCTCCGCTGGGACCCGCGGGACGGTCTCCGGCATTGCCGTCACCATCAGGAAAAGGGCGAGCAGCCCCACTCCGGACAGCACGGCAAAGGCAACGCTGTATCCGGCCCAGACCACGAGACTGCCGGCAAACACATAGCTCGACGCACCGCCAATGCCTTGAATCGTGCCGATGATTCCGCGCGCCATGTTGTAGCGACCGCTGCCACGGACGGCGCCATAGAGGACGAGCGGTAGCAAAACGTCGAACAGCCCTGCTCCCACACCGTCGAGAAGCTGGAAGCCGATCATCCAATAGGGGTCATCGACAAGTGCGAACAGGATGCCGCGCAGAGGCACGGCGGCGAACGCCAGGACCAGCAGCAATTTCCCGCCGATGAGATTGGCCCGCATGACAAGGAAAGCCATCGGGATCGTTGCGAGCTGAGCGACGATGATCGCGGCGGACGTGACGGCAGACTCGAAGCCCTTGGCTTCCAAGGCGAGCTTTTGGCTTGCGAGCGCCAGCATCGGTGCATTGGCAAAATGGAACAATGCGGTTCCGACCGCGAGCACGACAAAGGGCCGCTCGGCAAACAACCGCCGCCATGGATAGGGAGCGCCTTGGCCGAGGCCCGCCCCCTCGAGGCCTCGGGCTGCCTGATGATCGATGGCGCTCGCAGGGATCGAAAGGACGGCGATCGTCGTCAACCCGGCGAACAGCGGAAGCATGTAGAAGACGCCGCGTTGCCCGAAATGGGTGCCAACAACCGCAGCAATTGCCGCGATGAACAGATTGCCGAAGCGGTCAAACGCGGCATTGCGCCCAAGCTGCCGTGAAATTCCGCGGGAGCCGAACAGTCCCAAGGTGATCGCCGCAACCGTCGGCGCAAACACGGCTCCCAAAAGGGCCATGCTGACATCCGCGACGAAGACAACCGCGAGTGTCGGGACTGTCGCAATGGCAGTCCCCAATATCGCCAAGGCCCAGGCCCCACCTACAATAAGGGCCCTCTTGGCGCGGGTGGCATCGATCAAGGCGCCGATAGGAGTGTGAAAGGCGATCCCGATCAGTCCACTTGCGGTCAGAAGAGCCCCGATCGTCGCTTGATCCCATCCGACTTCCGTCAGGAGGAACACATTGACGTAGGGCCCAAGGCCACCGCGCAGGTCCGCCAGCAGGAAGTTCAACCAGTCGAGGCTGGGCCGATAAGACACTGAAACCTCGCGGCGGTCTTTCCCGCAAAGATGTCAAGGACTGCCCCAGCCGCAGGCGGCGACCTCGGCCGCGCCGCGGCATGAAGCGCTGGAGCTGGCAGGAGCCATGGGGAATGCCCCACGGCCCCCGCACCGCCAGCGTGCCAGAGCATACCGCGAAAAGTGGTCAACGGTTTTTCGCACAAAGCATGCTCTAAACGATGAGCGTCGATCAGGTTTTCTGCGTTTGGAGATGTCGTCCAAACGCAGCGTGATCTACAGCATTTCCGTGTTTCTCCGAATCGCGGAAATGCTCTAGCTCTTTGTTTTATCGCATTTTCTTCACGCGAACCGGTGTCCACTTCGCTCGAAAATGCTCTAGCAGGCTGCTGAAAAACGCGCTGGCTTTTTGGTTGGTGTGATGATTCCGTGGGGTTGCGGCCACAGGATTGATTTGGATGCGCGGTGGGGACGAACGGACGGGATCGTTGT
>NZ_JPKG01000066.1 GCF_000735605.1 Allobosea sp. LC85 | reverse complement strand
AGGTTTGCGGCCGAGATTCTCGCCGAGCTGCGAGCGGATGATCGAGAGCTCGGCCCTGGTCTGGACATCGTCGAGCCAGAACAGGGTCTGGCCTGCCTCGACCCGGTCGCCCTGGCGCACCCCGATCGCCTGGACGATGCCGCCGTCGCGGTGCTGCACCTCCTTGAGGTTCTGGTCGACCTTGACCGAGCCCTGCGCGATCACGGCGCCGTTGAGATGGGCGCTGGCGGCCCAGCCGCCGCAACCGACGACCAGCAGCAGGGCGAGTGCCGTGCCGGCGAGCATATGCCGGCCGAGACCGAAGTTCGGCTCGCGCTCGCCCCTGGCGTCCCCGCCGGCCTGTGATGTGACACTGCGCCTGGTCATGCTGGTCTCTCCCGTCAGCCGGCCCCGGACGCGGGGCCCTGCGGCCCCGCGTCCGGGTCGGGATCAATAGTAGTAAAGCCTGTGGCTGCCCTGGATCTCGATCGAGTAGTCCTTCTCGTCGGTCTGCTCGAGATAGACGTCGACGTAGGTGTAGTCGTCCTCACCGATCTTCTCGATGCGGAAGCGGAAGGGCTGGCCGGCAGCGTCAGCCTCGTCGCCATAGGTGCTGGCGAACGGATCTGCTCCGTCCCCGGCCGCGTCACCGGTGGGATCGTCATCCGTGCGGATCTGGTACTGCTTGATGACGATGCGGTCGCCGGCCTCGAGATCGAGGATCTGATGGATCAGGTCGCGGTCATCCGCATCATAGGGCACGTCGAAGGAGAAACAGTCGCCGCCGGCCCCGCCGCTCAGCGTCACCGCCTCAGCGCCGATGGTGAAGTGGTCGTCGCCGCTGCCGCCGAGCACGGCCTCGATACTGGAGAACCCGTCCTCGCCGATCTCGACGCCGACCGCCTTGCCCTCGACGAGGTTGATGTCGATGCTTTGCGTCGCCTGGGAGTAATCCAGCGTGTCATCGCCGCTGCCGCCCATATAGCAATCGGCCGCGGCGTCGAGCGTGCCTACGATTCGGTCGTCGCCCGACCCGGCTTCGACCCCGTCCGTGCCCGCACCGCCGTCCAGCACATCGTCGCCGGCCTCGCCGGAGAGCGTGTCGTCGCCGGCCTCGCCGAAGAGCCGGTCGTTGCCGCCACCGCCGGCCGCGACGTCGTCGCCGGCACCGAGCCGGGCCGTGTCCTGGTCGCTGCCGAACTGGACATGATCCATGCCCGCTCCGCCGGTGACCAGATTGCTGCCGTTGCCAGTGCGGACACTGTTGTTGCCATCCCCGGTGAAGATGGTGTTGTCGCCCTCACCGGCATCGATCTCGTCGCTGTCGGCCCCGCCATCGATTGTGTCGTCGCCGTCGCCGCCATAGATCATGTCGTCGCCGGCTCCACCCATGACGTGATCGTCGCCGGCATCGCCATGAAGTTCATCGTTCCCGACGCCGCCATCCAGCGTGTCGTCACCCTCATCGCCATGGACGACGTCGTCGCCGGCATCTCCGGCGATCTGGTCGTCGCCGGCGCCGCCCTGGATCACGTCATTGCCGGCTCCGCCGGAAAGCTGGTCGTTGCCGTTGCCGCCGACGAGGAGATCGTTGCCGTCGCCGCCGAAGATGATGTCGTCGCCATCCTCGCCGAAGAGCTGGTCGTCGCCCTCGCCGCCATGGATCGTGTCGTTGCCGGTGCCGCCATAGACGATGTCGTTGCCGCGGCCGGCATAGATCAGGTCATGGCCGGTGCCGCCGCGGATGAAGTCGTTGCCGGCGCCGCCATGCAGGATGTCCGAGCCGCCGCGGCCATCGATCGTGTCGTTGCCGTCGCGCCCGTCGATCAGGTCGGCGCATTCGGTCCCGGTCAGGCTGTCATCGCTGGCCGTGCCGTCGATCTCGGTGAACGCGACGACGCTGAAGACGGCGGTCTGGGCGACCGCGACGGTGTCGTCACTGACCTCGTAGCTCAGCGTCACCGGACCAAAATAGCCGGGCGTCGGGGTGAACTCCCAGCCGCCCTCGACCGCGGTCAGGGTCCCGCTGGAGGCGGTGAGATGCCTGACCGCGAGCGCATCGCCATCGGGGTCGCGCGCCCCCGAGAGCAGGCCGATCGCAGTGATCAGCAGCGTCTCGCAGAGCCCGATGCTGCGCAGGCTGACGGCGCCGGCGAGCTGCGGGGCCTGGTTGCGCGGGCTCCCGGAACCGCCGGGAATCTCACCACGGGGGCCGCCGGGTTTCTCGCCACCGGGGCCACTGGGGCCGGGATGGCTGCCCGGACCGGGGTGGTGGCCACCTGAGGGCGCATCGATGGGGGCCAGCCCCTCGAAGGCGTGCGCTCCGCCAGAGCCGGCGCTGCCGGACAGGCCGCCGCCACTGCCGAGCGTCAGGTTGTCGTTGCTGGCCGGATCGCCGCCGAAGACATCCTCGAGCTTCGCCGGCGAGAAGCGGCGCAGCGGCAGCTGCTCGTAATCGATCGGCGGGG
>NZ_JPKG01000065.1 GCF_000735605.1 Allobosea sp. LC85 | reverse complement strand
CTAACATGCTCATGAAGCGCAGTAGAGCGGCCCCGCCAGCGGCGGCGCCGTCTCGATGGCCGCGTTATAGGCCCCACCAACTCACCCTGTCAACGCCAAAACAAAACTTTTCCGACAGTTCAATGACTTTTCGCGTCGCCCTGCCCGCCCTGACTTTATCTAACGCGCGCGTACGAGCGCTGCCCGCGCGCTCCCGTGGGTGGCGCCCGTAAAGAGCCGTAATCGACAGCCAAAGGCTCGCAGCGCCCGCAGTGGCACGGTCGGCGGATTGATTCCGGGCTGCGACGCGGGCATGGTCGGTATCAGGCGCGTACGCGTGCAGCAGATGCGGCTTCTTCGGCATTCCAGCCCACCCGGGCACCGGACCAGGATCAGGATTCTCTGACGACCAGCGATGAACGCCCATCCCGAGCTCAGCACGCCAGCAGAACCGCTATCGCCGGAAGCCGCCGCGCTTCTGGTCGATCTCGGTATCGAGCCGCCGATCCGGCCCGACGGTGCTCCGCATCAGGCGCTGGACCGGCGTGGCGTCTCGTTGCGCTGGCTGGCCGCTTGCGCCCTGGTCGGCTCCTGCGGTGCGGCCCTGCTCGGTGGCGCGATCCTGGTCGCGACCCGTGGCGATACGAGTTTCCCCGAGCAGCCCGAAATGATGACGGCGCGTGGCCCTTCGGCTGCCGGCCTGGGCGGCGGGGCGCGCAAAGCCGACAAGCTGGTGTCCGACCAGCCCGTCATGGCAGCCCGACACAGCGCGCGCGCGCCCATGTCCCAGCGTGTCGGCGACCGCGAGGTCATCCGCGTACGCCCCTTCGTGCGGCTTGCCTCCAACCTGTCGCTGACCACCGGCGTCTATGCGACGAACATCCCGCCCTTCAATCCGCTGCGCCTGTTTGCGGAAGGTGGCCAGCCCGCCGAGCGCTATGCCGAACCGGCCGGCGACATGCCGGATGCCGACGTCACCATCGTCAAGCGCGACCTCACCACGATCGCGATTCCGCCCGGTCGGCCGCGCCTCGGCGACCCCGACGTGATCAAGCAGGTCGAGGAAGAGCGCGCCAACCAGGCCGTGGCAGGCCGGCAACGGCCCTTGCCGATTCCACCGCAATTGATGCTCAGCCGCACGCTGGGCGGCGGTGCCGCGGCCAGCGCCACGAATGACCTTCTCGCCTATTCTCCGGCCACGGATACGCGCTTCTCCGGCATCGAAGTGCGCGTCGTCCCGGAAAATGTCACCAATGCCCTGAAGACCCCCATCGCCGCATCGCGCGAGCCGCTTGTCGAGGACAAGCTGCTGATCACCCGACGCGGCGAGAATTTCGAACAGGTCATGCGCAATGCCGGCGCCCCGGCCGAACAGATCAGGGCGATGATCCAGGCCTTCAGCGGCAAGGTGCGCGTTGCGGCGCTGCCCGACGGCCAGGTCCTTCAGGCGCTGTTTGCACCCGGTCCCCGGCCAGGCGATCCGCGCCAGATCGTTCGCGTCTCGCTGCTCACCAACGGCCAGCCCGAAGCAACGATCGCAATCAACGACAACGGCGCCTTCGTTCCGGTCTCGCTGCCGAAGCAGGAGATCGTCGGCACGCCCCGCAAGGCCATTTCGGAAGACGAGGAGGACGAGGAGGATACGGGCGGCGCCCGGCTGTATGAGAGCCTCTACGAGACCGGATTGCGCCACGACCTGCCGCGCCCGATGATCGACGAGCTGGTGCGGATTTTCTCCTACGACCTGGATTTCCAGCAGCGCGTGCGGGGCGGCGACAATCTCGAGGTGATCTTCACCGAGGACGAGGAAGGCGAACGCGGCGAAATCCTGTCGGCAACGCTCACCATCAATGGCGATACCCGCCGGGTCTTTCGTTATCAGTCCCCGGAAGACGGCCTGATCGACTATTTTGACGAAGAAGGTCGCTCGCTGAAGAAGTTCCTGCTGCGCAAGCCGATCACCGATGCCGAGATGCGCTCCGGTTTCGGCATGCGCTACCACCCGGTCATGCGCTACTCGAAGATGCATACCGGCGTCGACTGGGCCAACCGCATCGGCACCCCGATCCTGGCCGCCGGCAACGGCACGGTGATCAAGGCCGAATGGGATTCCGGTTACGGCCGGCGGATCGAAATCCAGCACGCAAACGGCTATGTCACGACCTATTCACATCAGTCGGGCTTTGCCAAGGGCATCGCCGCCGGTGCGAAAGTACGCCAGGGCCAGGTTATCGGCTATATCGGCAATACCGGCCTCTCCACCGGACCGCATCTTCACTACGAGGTGCTGGTCAACGGCAACTTCGTGAATCCGATGAAGATCCGCGTTCCGCGAGGACGCGAGCTCGAAGGCAGGACGCTGGCCGAGTTCAAGCGGCAGCGTGACGAGGTCCAGGGATTGATCGTGCGCTCGGGCGGCGCGCTGGCCCAGGCACGCTAGCCTCATCGAGGCTGACCGAAAATGCGGCACGGCCATGCCGCAATTTGCGCGGTCGCTTCCTTGACTTTACCCGCTGCAAGACCGATCGCGAGGGGGCGCCTTCCCGATCCCGCTCATCGAACCTGTCGCGCCGATGCTCTCCTCCCTGCTTGTCGTCCTGCCCGTCTTCGGCCTGATCGGCCTCGGCTATGCCGCGCGCTGGACGAAGCTGGTCCGCGAAACGACCGGCGAAGGTCTTTCCGATTTCGTCTTCGTTCTGGCCGTGCCGTGCCTGCTGTTCCGGACGCTGGCCAAGGCCGACATCCCGGCGAGCCAGCCTTGGGGCTACTGGATCTCCTATTTCACCGGCCTCGCCATCGTCTGGGCCTTGGCGATGCTGATTGCCCATCGCGTTTTCAGCCGCAAGGGACCGGAGCTGGTGGTCTCTGGCTTCTCCGCCGCCCAGTCCAACACAGTCTTTGTCGGCGTGCCGATGATCCTCAAGGCCTATGGCGATGCCGGCGCGGTGCCGCTCGGCCTGCTGCTGGCGATCCATCTGCCCGTGACGATGACGGCAGCGACCCTGCTCGCCGAGGGTCGCTCGGCATCGCTGAAGGGGATGGCCCGCAGGCTCTTCACCCACCCCATCATCATCGGCATCCTGTTCGGATCGGCGGTGCGGCCGCTGATCGACTTCATTCCAGCCCCGCTCTGGACATTGGTCGATCTGCTCGCCGGTGCCGCGGTGCCTTGCGCATTGATCAGCCTCGGCATCGCCATGCGGCGCTATGGGCTGGAATCCGGTCTCGGTCTGCCGGCCGTGCTGAGCGCCCTCAAGCTCGGCCTTCACCCCCTGATCGTCTATTTGCTGGCAACCCGCGTCTTCGAGATGCCAGCGCACTGGTCAGGCGTCGCAGTGCTCTTCGCCGCCTGCCCCTGCGGGATCAACGCCTATCTGTTCGCTGAACGCTACCGGCAGGGAGTCGCCGATGCCTCGAGCGCGATCGCGCTCTCGACGATGCTCTCGCTCTTTACCACCGCGGCCTGGCTGACCTGGCTTGGTGTCGGCTGAACCGGCTGAAGTCGGCCCGAAAATTACGGATTTCGGGAAAACAGACGCAACCACAGGAGGTTAGATGATCGGGCCGGATACGGCATCCGGTCCGATGTTCTAGGCAAAGCCGAGCCGCGCCCTGATATCCGCGGCCGTAATACCGTGTGCCCTGAGCTCCGCGAGGCCTTCCGACATCCGGCTCTTGGCAAGCTTCTGGCCGGTCTCGTCCTGCAGCAGCCGATGGAAGTGATAACGCGGCGTCGGCAGATCGAGCAGATGTTGCAGCATGAGATGGATATCGGTCGCCGCCTCGAGATCCCGCCCGCGCACGACATGAGTGACGCCCTGAAGCGCATCATCAACGACCACGGCAAGGTGGTAGCTCGTCGGCACGTCCTTGCGTGCCAGCACCACGTCCCCCCAGAGCGCGGGAGCAGCCGCTACGCGCGTCACACGACCAGCCTCGTCGAAGAGCCGATACCTAACCTCACCGCCGTTCTCCGCCGCTGCCCGCCCCATCGCCAGCCGCAGCACATGAGCCTCGCCGCTGGCGACGCGCTTGCCTGCCTCATGGGGAGGCAAGCAACGGCAGGTCCCGGGATAAAGCGGCGCCCCATCGGGATCGCGCGGCCAGGGCTGGCCCGTCTCTGTTTCCTTGAGCTCCGCTGCACGCATGATCTGCCCGCGCGAGCAGAAGCAGGGATAGATCAGCGCCTTCGCCTGCAGCCGGTCGAGCGCGGCGCGATAATCGTCGAAATGTTCGGACTGCCGGCGGATCGCGGCATCGAAACGGATGCCGAGCCAGGCGAGATCCTCATGGATGCCTTGCTCGAATTCTGGCCGGCAGCGCGCGACGTCGATATCCTCGATGCGCAGCAACAGCCGGCCGCCAAATCGCTTGGCCAGGCGTTCGTTCATCAGTGCCGAGAAGGCGTGGCCGAGATGCAGCCGGCCGTTGGGGCTGGGCGCGAAACGAAACACCGGTCTGTCGCAATTGCGTGAGGACGTTGCCATGGACCCTCTCTATGGTCTGGCCATGACTGGGCCAAGACGTCTGGAATGACCAAGCCTTCTGGAAAGTCTCCCGACTCAGCTCAATCTCCTGACGCGAACTGCCACCATCCCGGTTCAAGAAGCGACGATGAACAGAATTACGTGCGACGCCGACCTCGAAGAAGGCATGGCCGCGCTCCGCCCGCTTCACCCGAGCTGGAGCGCCATCATCGACAGGACCGGTCTGCCGCCGCTGCGCCGCCGCGAGGGCGGCTTCAAGGGGCTGGCCTCGATCATCGTGGCGCAGCAGCTTTCGGTGGCGAGTGCGCGGGCCGTCTGGACGCGGGTCGAGTCGGCCCTGACGCCGCTCACGCCGGAACGCGTGCTCGCTGCAAGCGATGAGGATATGCGGCTTTCCGGCCTCTCGCGGCCGAAGCAGCGCACCTTGCGGGCGGTCGCCGCCGCGATCACCGAGGGAACGCTCGACCTGGGCTCCCTGGAGGGTGGCACGCCGGAATACATCCACCAGCACATGACCGCCGTCTCCGGCATCGGACCATGGACCGCGGATGTCTATCTGCTGTTCTGCCTCGGCCACCGCGACGGCTTTGCGGCCGGCGATCTCGCCATCCAGGAGGCCGCGCGCGTCGGTTTCCGCCTCGAGGCTCGCCCAAAGCCGGGCGAGTTGCAGGAGATGGCCGAGGCCTGGCGTCCCTGGCGCGGCGTCGCGGCCAGATTGCTCTGGGCCTACTACGCCGTGCTGAAAAGCCGCGAGGGGATCAACGCCTAAAACACAGGCCCGCAAAGTGGATTGCGGCTTCGGAAAAGCCGATGCAAGCACAGGAGATAAAATCATCGGATCGGTTACGATATCCAGATCCGATGATCCAGGAGCCGGACCTTAGCCGCGAACCACGTTGAGCGCGGCCTGCGCGGCCGTGCGCAGGAAGCCCGAATCGCTCATCACAGTGACCAGCCTCGCGCCCATCTCCACGCCCTCCTTCGCCCTCTCGGCGGTGGCGGCATAGAACGCGACCGGCTTGTTCACGGCGGAGGCACGGGCCACGATGTGACGCAGGGCCTCGTCGACCTCCTTCGCCGAGGCGTTGACCAACGCTCCGCCGGACAACGCGATCGAAAGATCGGAGGGGCCGACGAACAGCGCGTCGATGCCTTCAAGCGCCAGGATGTCGTCGAGAATCGCCATGGCCTCGCGCGTCTCGATCATCGCGAAGGTCATCGAGAAGCGATTGGCTGCCTTGAGATAGCTGTTGGCATCGAGCCCCGATGCGCCCAAGCCGCCATAGCTGCCCCAGCTGCGCTCTCCGAGCGGCGGATACTTGGCATAGGCCGCCAAACGGCGCGCATCGTCCATCGTGTTGATCATCGGCGCGATCACGCCCGAGACGCCGGCGTCGAACAGCTTCGACACGTTCTGGAATTCGCCGACTGCGATCCGCGCCAGAGCAGGCTTTCCGGCCGCATTGATCAGCGGGATCGCCCGGATGACCTCGCCAAGCGTGATCGGCCCGTGCTGCATGTCGAGCGTGACGGCGTCAAAACCTTCCTGCGCAAGCACCCCCGCAATGCTCGGATCGGGCAGCCCACACCAGGCAGACAGGAGCGTATCGCCCTTGGCGAGACGATCGGCGAGCGAGGACAGGACGGTTGGCTTGACGGAGGACATCGGCGGTTTCATCCGGTTGAGCCCGCTCTTGAATCACGGCGGGACGAGGACAGTGGGCAGCAAACTCGCACAAAAACAAACGGGCGCTCATGCGCCCGTTTCAACCACGTCCTGCGTTTGGGGAACCGGCCAAGCCGATTCACGTGAAACAGGGATTTAATGCTAGCGCCCAGCCTGGACTTCCTCGGCGGCCCTGATCAGAAGCTCGGTCATCACGCGGCGAATCTCCTCGTCGGCAACCGCGACACTCGCAGTTGCGAAATCGGACCTGACCTTGCGCAGCACATCGTCGTCGCCGGCCTCCTCGAAATCGGCCAGGACCACGGACTTCGCGTAAGCGTCCGCTTCAGCGCCGCTCTTGCCGAGCCTCTCGGCTGCCCAGAGGCCGAGAAGCTTGTTACGCCGTGCCGTCGCCTTGAAGCGCAGCTCCTCGTCGAGCGCGAACTTGTTCTCGAAGGCATCCTTGCGCTGATCGAAAGTCGTCATGCGGATTAAGTCCTCTTGCGGGCTCAGGGTCGCTTCTCTGAAGCGATATAGGATGCCGCGCCGCGCAGGGCCAGAGCGGATTACGCGCTGCCAAGCGGGCACTCCGCCCGGTTTGTTGCGTTTGCAGTGCAGAAGCGCCATATAGCGGTCGCGAGGGTGGCGGATTTGGCTATGCTCGCATTGAACCGGACCAATCCGCAATCCAGGCCGATCGCGTCCGAGCACGGATTTGAGGCGAGGCTTGCGAAGGACCGGCGGAACAGGGGCCACGATCCCGCCGCGGGCAACCGCGACCAGAGAAAGGCCGATTTTGGATTTCCTCAAGCCACGGTACATCCCGATGAATCGCCGCCGTCGCATTTACGAAGGCAAGGCGAAGGTCCTCTATGAGGGACCGGAGCCCGGTACGCTGATCCAGCACTTCAAGGACGACGCCACCGCCTTCAACGCCAAGAAACATGAGGTGATCGACGGCAAGGGCGTCCTGAACAACAGGATCTCCGAGCACATCTTCTCGAATCTCAACGATATCGGCGTGCCGACGCATTTCATCCGTCGGCTGAACATGCGCGAGCAGCTGATCCGCGAGGTCGAGATCATTCCGCTCGAGGTGGTGGTGCGCAATGTCGCCGCCGGCTCGCTCTCGACCAAGCTCGGTCTCGAAGAAGGCACCCAGCTGCCGCGCTCGATCATCGAGTTCTATTACAAGAACGATGCGCTGAACGATCCGATGGTCTCGGAAGAGCACATCACCGCCTTCGGCTGGGCGACGCCCCAGGAGATCGACGACATCATGGCGCTCGCCATTCGCGTCAATGATTTCCTCTCCGGCTTGTTCCTCGGTGCCGGCATCCGTCTCGTCGACTTCAAGATGGAATGCGGCCGGCTCTGGGAAGGCGAGATGATGCGCATCGTCGTCGCCGACGAGATCAGCCCGGATTCCTGCCGGCTCTGGGACATCAAGTCGAAGGACAAGATGGACAAAGACCGCTTCCGCCGCGACATGGGCGGGCTGATCGAGGCCTATACCGAAGTTGCCCGACGCCTCGGCATCATGGGCGAGAACGAAAAGGCCGGCCCCGCCGCCGGACCTCGCCTGGTGCAGTGAGCGCTGGCGGAGCCGTGACAGCGATTTGGAAACGGGAGCGCATGCGCTCCCGTTTGCTTTTGGCTGCGCTGCTCGGCGGCCTGAGCCTGCTCACTGCCTGCAGCAAACATTTCGGACCTGGCCTTGCCGACTTGGCGGCCGATCGCGGCTGGCAGCCGCTGCCGATCGGCTCCTGGGTCGTCAATGACGGCATCGAGGCGCGCACCATCGTCTATTGCGTCGGCGAGCACTGCCTGCGCCCCGCTGTCGCAGCCCTGATCGTCGCTGAAGGCCGCAGGGCCGACGAGTTCGAGCGAGGCCTCGCCTCCGATCCCGCCCGCCTGGCCCGTGAATTCTCGAAGCCGGCCAAGTCCTCAGGGAACGCGAAGTCCAGACCCGCAGCGGCCACAATCAAGAGCACCACCAGCGTTTCCCGCTTCGATGGCGGCGGTCCGCCAGGCCTGCTCGTCGAAATTCGCGGCAAGGGCGAGACCGGACGGCTCGCGGCAACGGCGATCCTCTATGGCCGGGACGCCGGCAAACTCGTCATGGCGATCGCGGTCAGCAACGATGCCGAGGCCGCGCAAAACTATGCACGCGCCGCCTGGCGCAGCCGCTGATTCGCCGTGAAGCTCTGACATGTGGTTGAGCCCGAACCGATTCGCCGCTAAGGCACCCCGCAGAAGCCCTGCCCGGAGAGCACAATGAAAGCCCGCGTCACCGTCACCCTCAAGAACGGCGTGCTCGATCCGCAGGGCAAGGCGATCGAAGGCGCTCTGAAATCGCTCGGCATCGACGGTGTCGGCTCGGTGCGTCAGGGCAAGGTCTTCGACATCGAGTTCACCGCCGGCGACAAGGCCGCCGCCGAGAGTGCGCTCAAGGATGCCTGCGAGAAGCTGCTCGCCAACACCGTGATCGAGAATTATCGCGTCGAAATCGGAGCATAAGACGATGAAAGCCGCCGTCGTCACTTTCCCCGGATCCAATCGCGAGGGCGATGTCGCCACTGCCCTGCGGCAGGCCGGTGCCACCGTCACCCATGTCTGGCATGCGGACATGGAGCTTCCGGCCGGCACCGATCTCGTCGTGCTGCCGGGCGGCTTCTCCTATGGCGACTATCTGCGCTGCGGCGCGATTGCCGGCCGGGCCCATATCATGGACGCGACGCGGGCCCATGCGGCGCGCGGCGGCTATGTGCTCGGCATCTGCAACGGCTTTCAGATCGCCTGCGAAGCGGGGTTGCTCCCGGGCGTCCTTGCTCGCAATGCCAATCTGAAATTCGTCTGCAAACGCCAGCATCTCACCGTTGAACGGGCCGATACCGTCTTCACCCGTGCCTACGCCAAGGGCCAGGTCATCGATGTCTGCATCGCCCATGGCGAAGGCAATTACATCGTCGATCCCGAGACACTGGCCCGGCTCGAAGGCGAAGGTCTCGTTGCCTTCCGCTATGCCGACGCCGATGGTCGGGTTACGGTCGAGGCCGACCCCAATGGCTCGTTGAACGGCATTGCCGGCATCTACTCGCCCGGCTTCAACGTGCTCGGACTGATGCCGCATCCGGAAAACCTGATCGATTCGCTCACCGGCGGCACCGATGGGCGCGGCATATTCGAGAGCCTGGTCAGCGGCAAGAAAGCGGCCTGACCGGGTTCCGCCGTCATGCTCGGGTTTGTCTCGGCCTGACGGACAGGCCCCCGGCCAAGCGGCGGGGCTCACTTCGCCAGCGAGGCCGCCTTCGCCAGCAGCTTCTGCGCACTGTTCACATCAAGCGCGCCGACATGCTTGTCGACGATCCGCCCGTCCGGGCCGATCAAGAAGGTTTCCGGTACGCCATAGACGCCCCAGTCGATCGCGCCGCGGCCGGCGCGATCGACGCCCACGGCCGAATAGGGATTGCCGAGCGCTCCCAGGAAGCGGCGGGCATTCTCGGCCTCGTCCTTGTAGTTCAGCCCGACCACCGCTACCTTGCCCTGCTTCACCACGGGCGCCTCGGCCATCGCGACAAGATGCGGGTGCTCGACGCGGCAGGGCGCGCACCAGCTCGCGAAGACATTGACGATGGTGGCCCGCCCCTTGGCCAGGTCGGCCATGGTGAAGGCCGGAACCGGCTGCCCGTCGCGCTGCAACCCTTCGAGCGCGGTCAGCGTGATCGTCGGTGCCGGCTTGCCGAGCAGCGCCGACGGAACTTTGCTGGCATCCCCGCTGAACAGCCCGACCAGGAAGACCAGGGACAGCCCGGCGAACAGGATCAGGGGAATCAGGAAAACCAGCGGCGAGCGCCGGCCTGGCGCGCTCTCGACCTCGCTCACGACAATGCCTTCCCGGAACGGCGGCCGGCGCCGCGCTGTTCCAGCGCGTCGAGAGCCTGCCTTTGCGCGCGGTGATCGCGCCAGATCATCAGAATAAGGCCCCCGAGGATCATCACGACCGACGCATAGGCGGCCAGGATGTAGCCGGCATGCGGTCCAAGCGCGCTCATATCGCAGCCTCCGCCGTCAGCCGGTCCAGCCGCTCGGCCTCGAAGATCGTCAGCGTCCGAACTCGGCGGCGCATGATCTCGGCCCGCATCGCGACGAGATGCAGCGCCAGCGCCAGCAACGTGAAGCCGACCGCCAGGATCAGGAGCGGCCAGAGCATGGCGGGATGAATGGTCGGCCCGCCGGCGCGGAAGACCGATGCCGGCTGGTGCAGCGTGTTCCACCAGTCGACCGAGAACTTGATGATCGGCACATTGACGAAGCCGACCAGTGTCAGGATCGCCACCGCGCGCCCGGCGCGCGAGGGATCGTCGAGCGTGCGCCACAGCGCCATGATGCCGAGATAGATCAGGAAGAGCACGAGCACCGAGGTCAGTCGTGCATCCCAGACCCAATAGGTGCCCCACATCGGTTTGCCCCAGAGAGCCCCCGTGATCAGGCAGACCAGCGCGAAGCAGGCGCCGATCGGCGCTGCCGCCTTCTGCGCGACATCCGCAAGCGGATGGCGCCAGACCAGCGTGCCCAGCGCCGAGATCGCCATCATCGAGTAGAACATCAGCGCGAGCCAGGCAGCCGGCACATGCACGAACATGATGCGGATGGTCTCGCCCTGCTGGTAATCCGCCGGTGCGACGAAAAAAGCGAGATAGAGGCCGACGGCAAGCAGCAACGCGGCTGCGCCCACGAGCCATGGCAGCAGCCGACTCGACAGGTGCATGAAACGCGTCGGGTTCGCCAGTTCGATCAGGCTAGCCATGCGGGCCTTTTGCTCTTCATTTGACGAGTGAGGATGTAGCAACCGGCTTCACGCTTCACAATCGCAGCCGATGGCCATGGCGTCGCAGCCTATTCCGCCTGCCGAAGCGCGGCGGCAGCCGCTATGGTTCCGAGCACGAGCGTCGCGAGCGACAGGGCGCACAGGATGAGGAATGGCGTCAGGAAGGGCACCGTGCCGCCAAGCGCGCTATTCGAAGCCGAGACGCCGAAGATCAGCACCGGCACGGTCAGCGGCGCGACCAGGATCGGCAGGATCAAGCCGCCCCGCTTGAGGCTGGCCGTCAACGCCGCTCCCGTGGCGCCGATGAAGCTCAGCGCCGGCGTCCCGACCAGCAGCGTCCCGGCGACTGGCAGCATCGCCTCGGCCGGCAGCGCGACCAGCAGGCCAAGCAGCGGAGCAGCCAGCGCCAGCGGCAGGCCGGTCGTCAGCCAATGCGCCAGCCCCTTCGCCAGCACGGCGAGTTCCAATGGCAGGGCCGAGGCGCGGATCAGGTCGAGCGAACCATCCTCCTCATCGCCCTGGAACAGTCGGTCGAGCCCGATCAGGGTCGCGAGCAGCGCTCCGAGCCAGAGGATGGCCGGGCCGATCCGTGAGAGCAGATTGAGATCGGGCCCAAGCGCGAACGGCACCAGGACCACGAGCGTCAGGAAGAACACCAGCGCGAGTTCCCCGCCGCCACCGGCACGGGTCGCCAGGGCGAGGTCGCGCTTCAGGATCGCGAGGAACGCTCCGCTCACGGCCCGATCCTCATCTCGCGCGCCGCCTCCAGGCCGAGCGGGCCATGGGTCGCGGCCAGGATCGCGCCGCCCGCATCGAGATGGGTCTGCATCAGCCCGATCAGCATGCGCTGGGAGGCCGTATCGAGCGCCGAGGCTGGTTCGTCGAGCAGCCAGAGCGGCCGCCGTGAGACCAGGAGCCGCGCCAGCGCGACGCGCCGGCGCTGTCCGGCCGAGAGATAGCCGACCGGCAGGTCCGCGACATGCGGCAAACCGATGGCGGCAAGCGCCTCGTCGGCAGCGAGTCCGGGCTCACCGAGCAGTGCCTGGACGAAATCGAGATTCTCACCCGCCGTCAGCGCCGTTTTCAGTCCGTCGCGATGACCGACGAGGTGGATCTGCTCCATCAGGGGGGCATCGCCGATGCCCGTGACCCGCAAACGTCCCGCAGCAGGCCGCAACCGCCCGCAGATCATGGCGATCAGGCTCGACTTGCCCGCGCCGTTGCGGCCGGTGAGCGCAATCGCCTCCCCGCTCCCGAGCGTGAAGTCCAATTTCTCGAAAACCAGTCGCCCGCCTCGCCGGCAAGCCAGGTCCTCGGCGCTCAGGGTCAGTGGGGGATAGGAAATCTGCGTCAAGGCCAGGGCATCTTCCCGTGCGTCAGAAGCTGCCACGCACGCGTTTCGTTCATGTAGCGGGCTTCTTGGAATTCATCTATAGAACCCTCGGCTACGCCGCACGCCGATCCGGCGCGGGGCTCGGGCACTCCCGGGGCGGCGCGCGCGTCACGCGCATTAGGCCTTCGATCTGGCCCGCCCGCAAGGGCGACCGAATCGCGACCGCAACCCCTTGATCAGGATTAAGCCCGCATGGCTAACCAGGATTCCTTCAAGTCCCGCAAGACGCTCGACGTCGGCGGCAAGAGCTACGTTTATTATTCCCTGCCCGACGCTGAGGCGAACGGCCTTCCCGGCATTTCGAAGCTTCCCTTCTCGATGAAGGTCCTGCTCGAGAACCTGCTGCGCTTCGAGGATGGCCGCTCGGTCACCAAGACCGATATCGAGGGCTTCGTCGCCTGGCTGTCCGACAAGGGCAAGGCCGGCAAGGAGATCGGCTTCCGCCCGGCGCGCGTGCTGATGCAGGATTTCACCGGCGTCCCGGCGGTGGTCGACCTGGCTGCGATGCGCGATGGCGTCGTCGCGCTCGGCGGCGACCCGGCCAAGATCAATCCGCTCGTCCCGGTCGACCTCGTCATCGACCATTCGGTCATCGTCGACGAGTTTGGTACGCCCAAGGCTCTCTCGCAGAATGTCGAGCTGGAATATGAGCGCAATGGCGAGCGCTACCGCTTCCTGAAATGGGGCCAGGGCGCCTTCGACAATTTCCGCGTCGTCCCGCCCGGCACCGGCATCTGCCATCAGGTCAATCTCGAATACCTCGCCCAGACCGTCTGGACCCGGACCGAGACGATCGACGGCAAGGAGGTCGAGGTCGCCTATCCCGACACCGTCGTCGGCACCGATTCGCACACCACCATGGTCAACGGCCTGGCCGTGCTCGGCTGGGGCGTCGGCGGCATCGAGGCCGAGGCCGCCATGCTCGGCCAGCCGCAATCGATGCTTCTGCCCGAGGTCATCGGCTTCAAGCTCACCGGCTCGCTGCGCGAAGGCATCACTGCGACCGACCTCGTGCTGACCGTCACCCAGATGCTGCGCAAGAAGGGCGTCGTCGGCAAGTTCGTCGAGTTCTTCGGCCCCGGCCTCTACAATCTGACGCTGGCCGACCGCGCCACCATCGCCAATATGGGCCCGGAATACGGCGCGACCTGCGGCTTCTTCCCGGTTGACGCCGAGACGATCGACTATCTCACCACCACCGGCCGCAAGTCGGACCGGATCGCGCTGGTCGAAGCCTACAGCAAGGCACAAGGGCTGTTCGCCACCATCGAGACGCCGGATCCGGTCTTCACCGACACGCTGGAGCTCGACCTGACCACGGTCCAGCCCTCGATGGCCGGCCCGAAGCGCCCCGAGGGCCGCGTCGACCTCGGCGCCGTCGCCAAGGGCTTCGCTGCCGCGATGGACACCGAATACAAGAAGGGCGCCGAGATCGCCCGCCGTGTTCCCGTCGAAGGGCGCGACCATGATCTCGGCCATGGCGACGTCGTCATTGCCGCCATCACCTCCTGCACCAACACCTCGAACCCCTCGGTGCTGATGGCCGCGGGCCTGCTCGCCCGCAATGCGGTCGCCAAGGGCCTGACGGTGAAGCCCTGGGTCAAGACCTCGCTCGCACCCGGCTCGCAGGTCGTGGCGGAATATCTCGCCAAGTCCGGCCTCCAGACCGACCTCGACACGCTCGGCTTCAACCTGGTCGGCTTCGGCTGCACCACCTGCATCGGCAATTCCGGCCCGCTGCCGGGCCCGATCTCGAAGGCGATCAACGATCAGGGCCTGATCGCGGGCGCCGTCATCTCCGGCAACCGCAATTTCGAGGGACGCGTCTCGCCGGACGTGCAGGCGAACTACCTCGCCTCGCCGCCGCTGGTCGTCGCCTATGCACTGGCCGGCAGCGTCCAGAAGGACCTGACGACCGAGCCGCTGGGCACGGGCAAGGACGGACAGCCCGTCTTCCTGAAGGACATCTGGCCCTCCAACAAGGAGATCCAGAGCTTCATCGCCCAGAACGTCACACGCGCCATCTTCGAGGCGAAATATGCCGACGTGTTCAAGGGCGACCAGCACTGGCAGGATGTGAAGACGCCGGAGAGCCAGACCTATGCCTGGGACGACGCCTCGACCTATGTGCAGAACCCGCCCTATTTCCAGGGCATGGGCAGGAAGCCTTCGCCGGTCACCGAGATCGTCGGCGCCCGCATCCTCGGCCTGTTCGGCGACAAGATCACCACCGACCACATCTCGCCGGCCGGTTCGATCAAGGCCGCCTCGCCTGCGGGCCAGTACCTGACCGAGCACGGCGTCGCCGTCGCCGACTTCAACCAGTACGGCACGCGGCGCGGCAATCACGAGGTGATGATGCGTGGCACCTTTGCCAATATCCGCATCCGCAACCACATGATGGGGCCGAACGGGCGCGAGGGTGGCTACACCATCCATTATCCCAGCAAGGAAGAGCTGCCGATCTACGACGCGGCCATGCGCTATCAGCAGGAGAAGGTGCCGCTGGTCATCTTCGCCGGCGTCGAATACGGCAACGGCTCCTCGCGCGACTGGGCGGCGAAGGGCACCAACCTGCTCGGCGTCAAGGCCGTGATCGCGCAGAGCTTCGAGCGCATCCATCGCTCGAACCTCGTCGGCATGGGCGTCGTCCCCTTCACGCTGCCGGAAGGCACGAGCTGGGCCTCGCTGGGCCTGAAGGGTGACGAGAGCGTCACCATCAAGGGGCTGGCCACGGTCAAGCCGCGCCAGATGCTGGAGGCGGAGATCGCCTTCGCCGACGGCACGGTCAAGAAGGTCCCGATTCTCTGCCGCATCGATACGCTGGACGAGCTCGACTACTTCAAGAACGCCGGCATCCTGCACTACGTGCTGCGCGGCATCGCGGCGTAATCTGCGCCCTGCCCTGGCTCCGTCTCACGGCGCCGGGACATCGACACGCAGGGTCGGCCTCTGGCCGGCCCTGTTTCGCCTTTCGGCGCCTCCAGTTGTCCTCGCGCAGGCGTAGGTGTAATGGGGCGTCACAGCCATCCTTGGCGGGGGGCTTGGGGCAGGCGCGCGCCAGCGCGCCCGGATGTCCGCCGCCACAATCCAAGACGACGGGAGCACCCGCATGTCCGCCACGTTCGAGACGGTCGCCGGTATCATTTCGGAGACCTGCGATATTCCTCGCGAGAAGATCACGCCCCAGAGCCACGCCATCGAAGATCTCGGCATCGACTCGCTGGCTTTCCTCGACATCGCCTTCGCGATCGACAAGGCTTTCGGCATCAAGTTGCCGCTCGAGCAGTGGACCCAGGAGGTCAACGAAGGCAAGGCGCCGGCCGAGCAGTATTTCGTACTTGAGAACCTGTGCCAGCGCATCGACGACCTTGTCGCTGCCAAGAAGGCCTGAATTTCGCTCGCAAGGCCGCCGCTTCGATGAAATCGCGAGGCGGCCTTGAGACGGACACCCTCTCCCGATAGAGCATGATGCAGCCGAGCCGGGCGATCCCTCGCCCGCTCGGCGCATCTGTTGCTCGCCACCCGGTCAGGACCCGCATGCGCCTCGAATATTTCGACATGATCGACGCGGTCGTGACCTTCGATCCGTCGCAGAAGCGCATCGCCACACGTTCGACCGTGCCGAGCGCAAGCCCCGTTTTCGAGGGGCATTTCCCCGGCCACCCGCTTGTACCCGGCGTCCTGCTCACCGAGACCATGGCCCAGGCTTCCGGCTACCTTCTGCTCGCGCTCAACGGGTTGCAGCAGATGCCGTTTCTGATGATGGTCGACAAGGCGCGCTTCCGTACCTTCGTCGAACCTGATGCAGTGCTGGAAGTCAGCGCCGAGCTCGTTCACGCGGGCTCGGGCTATGCCGCCACCAAGGCAAGGATCGCGATCGACGGCAAGCCGATCTGCGATGCCGAGCTGCGTTTCCGCCTGATGCCGTTCCCGGCCGACATGCGGACGTTGATGGAGCAACGGATCGCGGCGATCGGCCTCGTCCCGGAACGGAACTGACATGATACGTGACGTCGTCATCACCGGCATCGGGCTGGCCTCCAGCCTGGGCGAAGGCATCGAGACGCATGCGGCCGCTCTGGCCTCCTCCGTTGCACCGGTGGTCGATACGGAGAGTTTCGCCCCCTATCCCGTGCACCGGCTGAAGCCGCTCGAACTCGACCGGCAGATTCCGAAGAAATCCGACCAGCGTCAGATGGAGCCATGGCAGCGGCTTGGCGTCTATGCCGCCGGCCTTGCCCTCGATGCTGCCGGCCTGAAGGACGACGCTGAAGCCAAGAGCGAGCTCCAGGTCATCGTCGCGGCCGGTGGTGGCGAACGCGATCATGCGGTCGATTCCGCGATCCTGACCGGCTTGCGCGGCGCCAACCAGCCTGGCGCCTTCCTGAACGAGCGGCTGATGGGCGACCTGCGCCCGACGCTCTTCCTGGCGCAGCTCTCCAATCTTCTTGCCGGCAATATCGCGATCGTCCACGGCGTCACCGGCGCCTCGCGCACCTTCATGGGCGAAGAGCAGGCCGGCGTCGACGCCATCCGCACGGCCCATGCCCGCGTCGCCTCCAGCCAGGCGGACGTCATGCTGGTAGGCGGCGCCTACAATGCCGAGCGTCGGGACATGCTGCTGCTGCTCGAGGCCGGGGGCTATTTGCGCAAGGATGATTTCGCACCCGTGTTTGAACGGGCAGATGAGCCAGGACTGATCACCGGCAGCGCCGCAGCATTCCTCGTCCTCGAATCGGCCGAGCGCGCCAAGGCCCGTGGCGCAAAGGTTCTTGCCCGCCTCAGCCAAGTCGCGGCCGCCCGCTCGCGCCGCAGCGAGCAGGGCGCGGTCGACGCTTCGTTGCGCAAACTGGTTGCCGGCTTCGGCACGGTGTCGTCCTCGCCGCTCGTCATCTCGGCGGCAACCGGCGCCGCCGGTATCACCGCCGAAGAAGCATCGGCCATCGCCAGCCTGCCAGCGGCAAAGCGCGTTGCGACCGGCGATCTCGTCGGCCACGCTCTCGAGGCTGCATTCCCCATTTCGGTTGCCCTTGCCGCCATCGCCCTTGCCAATGGCCAGGCAAGCGAAGCGATCGTGACCGGCGCCGGCCATTGGCGCGGAGAAGGCGCGGCGCGCCTCGTGAAAGCGTGAGGACATCGCCATGAGCGCACAGCATCGCGACTCCAAGGGCCGCCCCGTCGTCGCCGTCACCGGGTTGGGTGTCGTCACCTCGCTCGGCCAGGGCAAGCGGACCAACTGGGAGGCGCTGACCGCCGGCCGCTCGGGCATCCACCGCATCGAGCGCTTTCCGATCGACGGGCTGCGCACGACCATCGCCGGCACGGTCGATTTCCTCTTCGATGCGCCCTTCACGGCGCCTCAGCTCTCCGAAAAGCTCGCGACGCTCGCCGCAGAGGAAGCCGTGAACCAGAGCGGACTCGGCTCGGATGGTGATTTTCCCGGCGAGCTCTTCATGGCCGTTCCTCCGGTCGAGATGGAATGGCCGCAGAAGCAGGAGCTGGCGCAAGCCATCGACGGCGACGTCGATTATGACGGATTGCTGCGCGCCGCCGCCACGCACAAACACAAGCCGATGCATGAGCTCTTCCTGTTCGGGGGCGTCGCCGATCACATCGCCGATCGGTTTGGTACCAGGGGGTCGCCGATCTCGCTCTCGACCGCCTGCTCCTCCGGCGCGACCGCCATCCAGATGGGCGTCGAGGCGATCCGGCGCGGCGAGACCACCGCCGCACTCTGCGTCGGCACTGACGGCTCGGTCCATGCCGAGGCGTTGATCCGCTTCTCGCTGCTCTCGGCCTTGTCGACCCAGAACGATCCGCCGGAAGGCGCATCCAAGCCCTTTTCCAAGAACCGCGACGGCTTCGTCATGGGCGAAGGGGCCGGGGCGCTGGTCCTGGAGGATTACGACCACGCCCTGGCGCGGGGCGCGACCATCCTCGGCATCGTTGCCGGTTGCGGCGAGCGCGGCGACGGCTTCCACCGCACGCGTTCGAGCCCGGACGGCAAGCCCGCGATCCTCGCCATGCAGGATGCGCTGGCCGATGCCGGGCTGACGCCGGATGATGTCGACTATATCAACGCGCATGGCACCTCGACGCCCGAGAATGACAAGATGGAGGCGATGAGCTGCTCCGCCGTCTTCGGCGAGCGCATGGCGCGCCTGCCGATCTCATCGAACAAGTCGATGATCGGCCATACGCTGACGGCCGCTGGTGCAGTCGAGGCGGTGATCTCGCTCCTGACCATCGCCAATGGCCGCATTCCGCCAACGATCAACTACAACCAGCCTGACGCCGCGATTGCGCTCGATGTCGTGCCGAATACGGCGCGCGACGCCAAGGTCAGGACCGTCATCTCCAATTCCTTCGGCTTTGGCGGGCAGAACACCTGTCTCGTGCTGACCGCCCCCCCGGAGACGGCATGACCCGCATTCTCGTCACCGGCGGCGCCAAGGGCGTTGGCGCTGAGATCGTGCGCGCGCTTGCAGCCGCAGGGCATGATGTCGATTTCACCTATCGGTCCTCGGCCGATCAGGCGCTTGCGCTCGCAGCCGAGATCGGCGCAGGCCATCCCGGCCACGTCGTTCGCGCTCTGCCGCTCGATCTTGCCGACAAGCCGGCCCTGGACGCATTCTGCGAGACGGTCGAGGGCGACAGCTATTTCGGCTTCATCCACAATGCCGGGCAGCCCTATGACTCGCTCGCAGCGATGATGGTGCAGGACAGGGCCGAAGCGACCATGCAGGTCAATTTCTGGGCCTTCACGCGCCTGGCCAAGAGCCTGATGCGCGGCATGCTCCGCGCTCGCAGCGGACGCATCGTCGCGATCGGATCGGTGGCCGCGCTGCGCGGCAATCCGGGCAACGCCGCCTATGCCGCCTCGAAGGGCGCGCTGATTTCCTACGCCAACACGCTGGCCGTCGAAACCGGCAAGCGCGGTGTCACCGTCAACGTGATCGCACCCGGCTTCATCGATACCGACATGATGGCACCCTACGCCGCCTATCGGGAAAAGATGGAAAGCCAGATCCCCGCCGGCCGCTTCGCGAAGCCCGAGGAGATCGCCGGACTCGCCACCTTCCTGATGAGCCCTCCGGCGGCCTATATCACCGGCACCGTCCTGCCCATCGACGGCGGCCTGACGGCACAGCTCGGCGTGCATCGCTGAGCGCGCTCAGCCGGCAGACGCGTATTTGAAAGGCTCGACATGCGTTCCCTCCAGCTCTTCGGCGACCGTGACCTGCGCCTGACCGAAATCGACCCGCCGCCGCCACCCGCCGCCGGCGAGGTGCAGATTCGCGTGCGCGCCGTCGGCTTGAACTATCTCGATGTCTGGGGTTTCCGCGGGATGGCCTTCGCCAAGCGCAAGATGCCTCAAGCGGCCGGGGTCGAGGCCGCAGGCGAGGTTGTGGCTGTCGGCGAAGGTGTCAGCCGCTTCCGGGAGGGCGACACCGTCACCATGTACGGCGCCGAGACCTGCGGCCACTGCAAGGCCTGCCGCGAGGGACGCGACAATCTTTGCGAGAACGTCGCCGGCATCATGGGCTTCCATATCGACGGTTTCGCCCGCGAGCTGATCAACCGACCCGAGCGCCTCGTGATCAAGGCGCCGAAAGGAGTGTCCTTCGAGGACGCCGCCTGCGCGCCGATCGGCTTCGGCACTGTTCAGCACATGCTCTTCGACAATGCCAAGCTGGAGCCGGGTGAATCCATCCTCGTCCATGCCGGCGGCTCCGGCATCGGCACCGCCGCGATCCTGATGGCCAAGGCGATCGGATGCACCGTCTACACCACCGTCGGCGATGACGAGAAGGGCGCCAAGGCCAAGGCGCTCGGCGCCGATTTCGTCGTCAACTACAAGACCGAGCGCTTCGAGGGCGAAGTGCGCCAGCTCACCAAGCGCAAGGGCGTCGATGTCGTCTTCGAACATGTCGGCGCCGATACCTGGAATGGCTCGCTGCTTTGCCTGAAGCGCGGCGGCAGGCTCGTCACCTGCGGCGCGACGTCGGGCCCCTCGACCACGATGAACCTGATGCAGCTCTTCCAGCAGCAATACCGCATCTTCGGCTCCTTCGGCTGCCGCATCGAGAACATCGCGCAGTCGCTCGAGAAGATGGCAGGCGGCATGAAGCCGGTGATCGACTCGGTCTTCCCGCTCGAGGATTTCGAGAAAGGTCTCGCCCGGCTTGAGGGACGCAAGGTCTTCGGCAAGGTCATCGTCGCCTTCTGAGCCCGGGATTCGCGTACCGGACTTGACCGCCGCGTATTCCTGACGCAAGTCGCGCGGCTGGCGCCGGGCCTTTCCGGCTCTTCGGAAAGAGGCCCTCGCGGCATTGAGACGTTTGAAGCACTTCGCCGGCCGGCTCGTCGCGGCCGTCATGATCGGCCTGATCCGCGCGCTGTTCGGCTTCCTGCGCCTGCTCGGGCCGGAGCGCGCCAGTGATCTGGGAGGCTGGCTGCTGCGCAGCGTCAGCCCGCTGATTCCGGTCAACCGCGTCGCACTGGCCAATATCCGCGCCGCCTTCCCGGAGAAGAACGAGGCCGAAGTCCGGGCGATTGCCCGGGGGGCCTGGGAGAATCTCGGCCGCACCGCCGCCGAGTATGCGCATCTCAAGACCCTCTTCGACTATGACGACGACAACCGGGACGCTCCCTCGCGGGTCGAGGTCTCCGGCATCGAGCATTTCGTTGCACTGAAGGATGACGAGAAGCCTGGGCTGATCTTCTCGGCGCATCTCGCCAACTGGGAGCTCCCGGCGATCTGCGCCGCGGCCTACAAGCTCGACACCACTGCTGTCTTCCGCGCCCCGAATGACCCGGCGATCGCCAATGTGGTGCACGAGATTCGCTCGGGCGCCATGGGCGGGCTTGCCGCAGCGAAGCAGGGTGCTGCCTTCGCGATGCAGGGCGTGCTCGAGAAGGGCGGCCATCTCGGCATGCTGATCGACCAGCATTTCACGCGGGGCGTGGTGGTCCCTTTCCTCGGCCGTCCGGCCCTGACCAACCCGATCCTCGGCAAGTTCGCACGCCGGTTCGACTGCCCGGTCCATGGCGTGCGGGTCATCCGGCTGCCGGGGCAGCGCTTCCGGCTGGAACTGACGCCAGCGCTCGACCTGCCACGCGACGAAGCCGGCGAGATCGACGTGACAGATGCCATGGCGATGATGACCGCCGTGGTTGAAGGCTGGGTACGCGAGCACCCCGAACAATGGCTCTGGATGCACCGGCGCTGGCGCCCGAACATGATCAAGGCGGCCGCGCTGGCGAATTACGGGGATACGACCTGGCCGCAGCCCAAATTCAAGGCAACGTGATTTCCAAGTGAGGCTTATTGAGCGCTTTGGTAACATCTCGCCGTCAGCTTGAAGCCGAGTTTCGAGAATGACCCGCCGGATACGCGCCTTTTCTGCCCTCCTTGCTGCCCTGACGTTTGGCGGCGCGATAGCGCTTGCCCAGACACCGGCCAAACCCCCAAGGGCAGTGATCGAACTTTTCACCAGCCAGGGCTGCTCGTCATGCCCCGCAGCCGATGCGCTCTTCGTCGAGCTGGCTAAGGATCCAAGCCTGATCGCCCTCACCTTGCCGGTAACCTATTGGGATTATCTCGGCTGGAAGGACACGCTCGGCCAGGATGTTTTCAGCAAGCGCCAGAAATACTACGCCAAGGGTCGCGGCGACGGCCAGATCTACACCCCCCAGGCCGTGATCAATGGCGCTGCCCACATGGTCGGCTCCGACAAGGCCCAGATCGAGCGATCGCTCAAGGATCAGGCAAGCCCGGCTCTGCCGGTCTCGGTCACCCTGTCCGAAGCCGCCGGAAACGTGAGCATCAAGCTCGATCCCACAGGATCCGGCAGCGAGCGCGGCGGCGGCGTCTGGCTGGTGCCGATCTCGCGTCTCGTCACGGTTCCCATCGAACGCGGCGAGAACAAAGGCAAATCGATTACCTACGCCAATGTCGTGCGCGGCATCGTAAGGGTTGGCGAATGGACCGGAGCAGCAACGACGATGTCGGTTCCACTTGCGACGGCGCAACTCCCGAATGCCGACGCTTACGTCGTGCTGGTGCAGGGCGATCAGCCCAATCGGGTGATTCTGGGCGCCGCGCGCAGCCCGCGCTGAGGTTTCAGAGCAGGACCACCTTGTTCGGCAACTCGTCGACGTCGTCCGCCGCCGGCGGCGCATGGCGGGCAAGAACGCTGCCGACAGCGCCAACCGCATCGATCAGGCCTTCGCGCAGGCGGTCTTCCTTCGCCGCCACGAGCAGGGGCTCGATGATGCCGCGCCAGACCGCCTGATCGATCGTCTCGTCGATCGCGCTATCCGCGACGATTTCGGCATAGCGCTCCTGCAGGGCGATGTAGAGCAGGATGCCGGTGCGCCCGCGCGTCCGGGAGAGCCCGCGCGCCGTGAACTCCCGCAGGGCCACATCATGCGCGCGCCGGCGCTTGATGAATCCCGGCACGAAGCGTCCGCCACGCCCATACCAGAGCAGCGTCACCATCAGAATCGCCGCGCAGATGAGCTGGATCAGGAAGATCCGCGGAGCGCTGGTTGCGGTCAGCATCAGCAACGGCCAGGGCACGAACAGAGAAAGCACCAGCGCCATCACCAGCGGCACGGTGCGGTAGCTGCTTGCAGCGCGATCGATCACCACGACGATCTCGCCGGAGGTCAGGCTTTCTGCCTGCCGGACCGCGTCCGCGATCGCCTCTTGGTCTTGCGTATCCATCACCAATCCCCCGAAGCGCCGCCGCCGCCCGACGAGCCTCCACCGCCTGAAAAGCCTCCGCCCGAGCCCGAACCCCAGCCGCCGCCGCCGCTCCAGCCGGAACCGGAGCCGGTCCCCCAGCCCGAACTGGTCGGGGGCAGCGTCACCCAGCGGCCATCGCGCATCCGGTGCCTGCGCCTACCGCCTTGCTGGTTCAGCCCACGCAGGATGCTGACCACGATGATGAAGATGAAGAACATCACCAGAATGACGGCAATATCCTCCGCAAAGCTGCTCTCGTCACTGCGGACGGTCGCACGGCGCTGCCATTCCTCGGCATCACCGGCGAGAATGCTCAGGATCGCGTCGACGCCGCCCTCGATGCCGCCGGCAAAATCGCCCGTCTTGAATTTCGGTGCCACTGCGGTGGTGATGATGACCTTCGAGAGCGCATCCGTGAGCGCGCCCTCCAGCCCATAACCGACCTCGATGCGGACCTTGCGTTCGTTCGGCGCGACGAGTAGCAGCACGCCGTTGTTCCTGGCCTTCTCGCCGAGCTGCCAATGCCGGAACAGGCGATTGCTGAAATCCTCGATCGCGTAGCCCTGGAGCGAGGGCAAGGTCGCAACCACGACCTGATCGCTCGTCTTCGCCTCATGGGCCTGCAGCTTCTGCTCGATGCGGATGCGCGCCTCGGCAGCGAGGAGATTGGCGTTGTCGACGATGCGGCCGGTCAAGGTGGGGAAACTGGGCTCGGCAGCGAGCGCGAAGCCGGCCGAGAGCAGGAAGAGCAACAGAGCGACATAACGGAGAACCCCTCTCCCGTTTGGAAGAGGGGCTGCCCGGCCTGTTTCGTGAGCGAGCCGGGGCACTCCAGGCGCCCTTAGAACTTCACCTCCGGCGGCTTCTCTGCGCCCGCCGCCGCGGAGAAGGTTTCCATCGCCTTGGCGCCCCAGAACAGCCGCGCCCAGATCACGCCGGGGAAGGTGCGGATCTCGGTATTGAAGCTCTGCACCGTCTGGATGTAGTCGCGCCGGGCAACCGCAACGCGGTTTTCGGTGCCTTCGAGCTGAGACTGCAGGGCGAGGAAGTTCTGGTTCGACTTGAGTTCCGGATAGCGCTCAACCGTGACCAGGAGTCGCCCCAGAGCACCCGTCAGGGCATTCTGCGCATCCTGATACTCCTTGAACTTCGCCGGATCGGTGATGGTCGAAGCGTCAACCTTGACCTGCGTCGCCCTGGCGCGCGCCTCGATCACCTGGGTCAGCACCTCGCGCTCCTGCGAAGCGTAGCCCTTCACGGTCTCGACCAGATTGGGGATGAGGTCGGCGCGGCGCTGATACTGATTCTGGACTTCGCTCCAGGCCGCCTTGGCCCTCTCCTCGAGCGTCGGCACATTGTTGATGCCGCATCCCGCGAGCACGAGGCCGAAGAGCGTGACGGCCGCTAGTGCAAGGCTGCGGCGACGAACGGTGGAGAGCGCGAACGACATGTCGATGCCCCTTTCGGCAGTGATCGAGCGATCGATTCGGAGCTTAGCGTTCCGCTCGAGCGGGTGAAAGGCAGCTCGCACAATCACCCGTTGCGTTATCTGGACCTTGCACCGCAGCCTTTCCGCTGATGGGATGAGGTCAGCCCGCAGCAGGAGATCGCCAGCATGAACCTCTCCTTCTCCAAATCACGACGCGCCGGACGATCAACCCTCCTTGCGCTGGCGGCGGCAAGCGCCTTCTGGGCAGGAGCCGCGAGCTCACAGCCCTTAGCTCCCGCTCCCGAAGCCGCGACCGGCCGCATCGCCAAGTCCGCCGGCACCGCGCAGCGCTACATGGCGGCCGCCGCCAATCCGCTCGCGGCCAGCGCCGGCCGCGACATCCTGCGCGCCGGCGGTAGCGCCACAGACGCTGCGATCGCGATCCAGCTCGTGCTCAATCTGGTCGAGCCGCAGAGCTCGGGTATCGGTGGCGGTGCTTTCTTCGTGCACTGGGACGAGGCCGGACGAATACTCGTCACGCTGGACGGCCGCGAGAGGGCTCCGCAGACCGCGAAGCCCGACCGTTTCATCGGCCCCGACGGCAAGCCGATGAAGTTCATCGACGCGGTTGTCGGCGGCCGTTCGGTCGGCGTGCCCGGCACGGTCAAGCTGCTGGGGGAGGCTCACAGGCGCTGGGGAAGGCTGCCTTGGGCCACCGTCATGGCCCCGGCGATCAAGCTGGCGGAAGACGGCTTCACGATCTCGCCGCGCCTCAACGGCCTGCTCTCCGGCGAAACCAATCTCGCAAAGGACCCGCGCGCCGCCGCCTATTTCTATGAGCCGGACGGCAAGGCCAAGGCGGTCGGCACGGTCCTGAAGAATCCGGCCTTCGCCGCAACGCTTCGCGCCATCGCCGAGACAGGCTCCGACGCCTTCTACGCCGGGCCGATCGCCGAGGACATCATCTCGACCGTAACCGGCCACAAGACCAATCCCGGCGATATGACGCTGGCCGATCTGCAGGCCTACAAGGTCGAGGAGCGAGAGGCGGTCTGCGGCTCCTATCGGGTCTGGCGGATTTGCGGCATGGGGCCGCCGAGCTCCGGCGCGATCGCCGTCCAGCAGATGCTCGGCGTGCTCGAAACCCAGAATATGGCCCGCCTTGGCCCCTCGGCCGAGAGTGCACACTGGTTCAGCGAGGCAGGTCGCCTCGCCTTCGCCGATCGCGCGCTCTTCCTCGCCGACCCGGCCTTCGTCAGCGTGCCCGTCAGCGGCTTGATCGACCGCGATTACATCCGCTCGCGGGCCGGGCTCGTCAGTCCCGACAAGTCGATGGGCCGCGCCAAGGCCGGCGATCCCCCCAACAAGCGGGCTCAGCTCTTTGCCCCCTCGGACGGCATCGAGAACGGCACGAGCCATATCTCGGTGATCGATGCCGATGGCAATGCGGTCTCGATGACCACGACGATCGAGGACGGCTTCGGCTCGCGGCAGATGACCAAAGGCGGTTTTCTGCTCAACAATGAGCTGACCGATTTCAACTTCGCGCCGGAGGAAGAGGGCAAGCCGGTCGCCAACCGCGTCGAGGGCGGGAAGCGCCCGCGCTCGTCGATGGCGCCTACCCTGGTATTCGATGCCTTCGGCCGGCTCTACGCCGTGGTCGGCTCGCCCGGTGGCAGCCAGATCATCGGCTTTGTCGGCAAGACGCTGGTCGCCCTGCTGGACTGGAAGATGGATCCGCAAGCCGCCGTCGACTTCGCCAATTTCGGCAGCCGCAACGGCCCCACCGAGCTTGAGAAGGGCACCGAGGCCGAGGCCTGGAAGACGGCGCTCGAGGCCAGGGGCCATGAGGTCAGGCTGCTGGAAATGACCTCCGGCATCCAGGCGATCGTCAAGACCCCCGAGGGCTTTGTCGGCGGTGCCGATGGTCGGCGCGAGGGCGTGGCGATCGGTGATTAGATCATCGGACTCGTATCCGGTCCGATGATCTAACCTTTTTGTGTTTGCATCGGCTGTCCCGAAAACCGCAATCCACTTTTCGGGCCGATGCTTTAGCGGATCCAGCGCATCATGCTCGGGTGAATTCCGTGCATGACCGGCTCCAGGCCTTCTCGGTGCGGCGCTGCGGCACCGCCCGAGAATGGCAGCAGGTTCTAAGCCTACTGGACCGGGCGCTCCCCGCCCGCGCCGCGTCCCGCGATCAGCCAGTAGACGAAGCCGGTGGCGGCACCGACCAGGAACAGCGCCGCGATGATCTGCGTCTCGGTCGCCGTCGGTGCACGCGACAGCCGCAGCATGGCGAGCGGCAGCAGCGCCGCGAGCATGCCCGTCAGCCCGCTCTGGATCAGCCCGCTGCGAATGCGGAAGAGCTCGGAGCCGACCGCGACGAGCACGACCGGCGCGACCATGATTGCAAAGCCCAGCCGGCCGAGCAGCGTGAAGGCGGCTTCCGCGGTGGGGCCGGGATCAAAGCCGCTCTCGGCCTGGGCGAAGAGCGCTGTGAGCAGACGCTCGAAACCGCCGCCGATCAGCAGCGCGATGTCAGGCGAGACGACGCTGGCGATGAGCAGGGCAAACATCCCAAAGCCCATCGCAACGAGCAGCGCGAAGGGAATCAGCAGCAGCCAGCGCAGCATATGTCAGCTCGCCAGCGCCGCAGCTTCGGCCTCGCTCTGCTCCAGCATCAGCCGGGCACGAGCCGAGAGCTTTTCGGTCTCGCTCTTGAGCTGGCCGCAGGCGGCGAGGATGTCGCGCCCGCGCGGTGTGCGCACCGGCGAGGCATAGCCCGCGCGGAAGACGATCTCGGAGAAGCGCTCGATCCGGTCCCAGTCCGAGCATTCATAGCGGGTGCCGGGCCAGGGATTGAACGGGATCAGGTTGATCTTGGCCGGAATGCCCTTGAGCAGCCTGACGAGCTCGCGTGCCTCGGCATCGCTGTCGTTGACGCCCTTCAGCATCACGTACTCGAAGGTGATGCGCTTGGCGTTCGACAGCCCGGGATAATTGCGGCAGGCATCGAGCAGATCGCGGATCGGGTACTTCTTGTTGAGCGGCACCAGTTCATTACGCAGCTCGTCGCGCACGGCATGCAGCGAGATCGCCAGCATCGTGCCCATCTCCGCGCCGAGGGCCTCGATCTGGGGCACCACGCCGGAGGTCGAAACCGTTATGCGGCGGCGGCCGAGCGACAAGCCCTCATTGTCCGAGATCACCTCGATCGCATCGCGGACACCGTCGAAGTTATAAAGCGGCTCGCCCATGCCCATGAAGACGATGTTCGAGACGAAGCGGCCGCCATCATTCGGCACGAAGGCGCCCTCGGGCGGTGTGCGCCCGGGGAAGTCGCCGAGACGATCGCGCGCCACCATCAGCTGCGCCACGATCTCCTCGGCGGTGAGATTGCGCACCAGGCGCTGCGTACCGGTGTGGCAGAAGGTGCAGCTGAGCGTGCAGCCGACCTGGCTCGAGACACAGAGCGTGCCGCGGTCGACCTCGGGGATATAGACGCATTCGATCTCGGCGCCACGATCGCGCGCACCGACCGGAGGCATCCGCAACAGCCATTTGCGTGTGCCGTCGCTCGAGACCTGCTCGGCCGTAACCTCCGGCAGATCGAGCGTGAAACGCTCGGCCAGCGCAGCCCGCAAGACCTTGCTGATCGTCGTCATCGCGGAGAAATCGCGGACGCCATAATGATAGATCCAGTTCCAGAGCTGGCCGACGCGCATGCGCCGCTCCTTCTCGGGAACGCCGATTTCAGCCAACGCATCGGACAGGCCGGCGCGTGTGCGCCCGACCAGCGAGGCAGGTCGCAAAACGGGTTCGGCCGCCGGAGCGGGGGAAGCAGGGACGGACAGGGACATCGGAACTCGAGCTCAAGCGGGCATCATGCGCCCGCGCTTGGCGGGCTCATATCATAATCCGCCTAAAGCGCGAAATCGGCGGAAATGCGCCGCCTGCCCGCATTACTTGCAGGCGTCTTCGGCGCGCTTGACGATCTGGTTGAGGCCCGCGAGCGAGTATTTGTCGCTGGTCGGATTGCCGCGCTTCGACATGCCTTTGACCTCGAGGCTCGCACCCTTGCGCAGCGCGTCGAGCATGCGGCCTTCCTCGGCCGGATTCTTGAGCCACATGTTCTGGCCCTTGGCGACCAGCGCGAAGCGCTCATTGCCGATGATTGCCTGATGCTCGACATCTTCCTTGAGATCGAAATTCAACACCAGGCTGATCTCGTTGCGCACCCCTTCGGTGGGGCGGCTGGAGACGAAGAGCATGCCTTCGACATCCTTGAGATTGGCGGGAGTGCGGGATTCCGCCTTGGAAAGCGCGTAGCAGACCTTGGATCGGCCCTGTTGCGACGAGAAGGCCTGCCATTTCCCGGCAGTCTCGAGCAGCATCGCCTGCGCCTGGCCTGAAGCCGCGGCGCGTTGGGCGGGGGCAGGCGCTCGCTGCGCCTGGGCCGGGGAAATCAGAAACGGCAAAGCCAGCGCAATAAGCGCCGAAGCCAGTTTCGCATGCCGGGTGGCGGTGACGCCGGTTCGGAAGTAGCTGAGAATCATCGACCGCCATCAATCAGCAGAAATGTTAACAGCATCTCTATTTCCGAAGCATTTTGCGCGGAACCTCAAGGATGCCTGAACCATAGGATGTCACGATCCTGGCGAAAATGCGAATATGACGCTGCCGCGACCAAGGTTCCGCTCGCACCGGGGCCGTGGCACAATCCACCTGGAACAGGCGGTGACCAGCGCTTTCCGGATGGTATCGCGGACACGGGCCAGGCTGAGGACGGTGCGAAGAGATGAAAGCACTGCTTTGCGAGACCCACGGGCCGGCAGAAAGCCTGGTGATCCGTGAATTGCCGGATCCGAAGCCAGGCCCGGGCGAGGTCGTCATCACCGTCAAAGCGGCGGCGCTGAACTTCTTCGACACGCTGATCATCCAGAATCGCTACCAGACCAAGCCGCCCCTGCCCTTTTCGCCAGCAGGAGAATGCGCGGGCATCATCAGCGCCATCGGCCGCGATGTCGAAGGCTGGCGCATCGGCGAGCGTGTCGCCGCCTGGCTCGGGCATGGCGGGGCGCGCGAAAAGGTCGCGGTCTCGGCCCGGGCGATCGTGCGCGTGCCGGATACGCTTGATGATACGCAGGCCGCCGGGCTCTTCGTGACCTATGGCACGGCGATGCATGGCCTCATCCAGCGGGCCGGGCTCAAGGCCGGCGAAACCCTGGCCATTCTCGGCGCCGGCGGCGGCGCGGGTCTCGCCGCCGTCGAGATCGGCGCCTTGCTCGGCGGCCATGTCATCGCCTGCGCCTCCTCGCCGGAGAAGCTGGCGCTGGCACGGGAGCACGGCGCCCAGGAGGAGATCGACTACAGCGTCGAGGACGTGAAGGCGGGCCTGCGCCGGCTGACGGAGAATCGTGGCGTCGACGTGCTCTACGATACGGTTGGCGGCGATCTCGCCGAGCCGGCATTGCGCGCCATGGCCTGGGAGGGGCGCTACCTCGTTGTCGGCTTTGCCGGTGGCGCGATCCCGAAGATTCCGCTCAACCTGCTGCTCCTGAGGAGCTGCGACCTGCGCGGCGTGTTTTGGGGTGAGTTCGTCGCGCGCGAACCGGCGGCGCATCGCCGCAACATGGAACGCCTGCTCGAATGGGCCGCGGCCGGGCGCATCAGCGCCCATGTCCACGCCACCTTCCCGCTCGAACGTGCTGCGGAAGCGTTTGCGATGATCGGGGATCGCAAGGCGCAGGGCAAGATCGTGCTGACACCCTGAACGGGGCTCAAAGCCCCGCCAGTGTTTCCTGCGCCTTCTGGCGATGCTTCGGCGTGATCGACCCCGCAACCGCGGCGATCGCAGCCGCCATCACCGCCGCATCATCGCTGAAGCCAAGGATCGGCATGATGTCGGGAATCGCATCGACCGGCAGCACGAAATAGCCGAGCGCGGCCAGCAGCGTCAGCCGGACACGCCGGGGTGTCGCCGGATCCCGGGTGCAGAAATAGGCGGCCAGCAGATCCTCGGCAAAGGGGATGCGCTTGGCGACCCGCTTGAGAAGGCTCATCAGATCGCTGCTGAAACGCGCTTCATCGCGCAGGCTGCGCCTGATCGCCGCCATCTCCTCGGCGCTGAAACGCGGACTGAAACCCTCGCTCATTCCTCTTTCTCTCCGTGGCGGGACCGAAAAGTCCGGCTCAGCGCAAATACGCATTCCCCGCGCCGAAAATGTGGCCCCGGCCGCAAGGCTGCACAAGGGTTGCGCCAAGAATCGTCCTTGGAGCGGCCGACGGCGCGGATTAAGGCTGGTCCCAGCCTTTTTTGCGAACAGGGACCTGACATGAAGCTCGATTCTTCCATCGCGGCCGTCGTCACCGGGGGCGCATCCGGCCTCGGCGAAGGCACCGCACGCATGCTGGCCTCCCAGGGCGTGAAGGTCGCCATCTTCGACATGAACGCCGAGCGCGGCGAGCAGGTGGCCAGCGAAATCGGAGGCCTGTTCGCTCTGTGCGACGTCTCCAACGACGCCTCGGTCGATTCAGCCCTGCTCACGGCACGTCAAGCGCACGGCATCGAACGCATCCTGGTGAACTGCGCCGGCATTGCCCCCGGCCGCCGCGTCGTCTCGAAGAAGCGCGAGACCGGCGAACTCGTGGCCCATGACCTCGCGACCTTCGAGAAGACGCTCGCCGTCAACCTTGCGGGCACCTTCCGTATGATCGCGCGTTCGGCGCTCGCACTCGCGGCAGAGCCACCGGTCACGCCCGATGGCGGGCGCGGGGTCTTCATTTGCACGGCTTCGGTCGCGGCCGAAGATGGCCAGATCGGCCAGGCGGCCTATTCCGCCTCGAAAGGTGGCATTGTCGGCATGACCCTGCCGATCGCACGTGACCTCGCCCAGCTCGGCATCCGCGTCATGACGATCATGCCCGGCCTGTTCGAGACTCCGATGTTCGCGTCGGTACCGGACGATTTTCGCCAGGCGCTGGAAGCCTCGATCCCGCACCCCTCGCGCCTCGGCCGTCCCGCCGAATATGCTGCGCTGGTCAGGAGCATCGTCGAGAACGACATGCTGAACGGCACTGCGATCCGCCTCGATGGCGCGATCCGGCTCGCGCCGAAATAGGGTGCCGCGTCAAACGATCCTGAAGACCTCGCCGCGCGTCTGGTCGCGGTAGAGGTCCACCCGCATCCCGTCCCAATGGCGGTCGAGATGGAGCCCCTGGACGGGATGGGATGCGCCATTGTCAATTCGCCACCAAGCAGGACGTCGAGCGCCGAGCGTCCGGCGAAGACTGCGTTCGGCAGCTTGATCCAGGCATAGCCGCGCTGCAGTTCGCGAAAGATGATCCGGAGCGCCTTGTCCCATCAGGTTGGAGAGCCGGGCCTTGCCATCC
>NZ_JPKG01000064.1 GCF_000735605.1 Allobosea sp. LC85 | reverse complement strand
CAACCCGCTCGCGAAGATCCTTCGAATAGCTCAGACCCATGATCCACCTCCGCAAACGGTGAATCACAAACGCTGCAAAAAGGGAATCGCCCGATTCCGATTTCAGGTCCGACGCTCTAAAGCTTCGTCATGCCGCATGTGACCGGTTCGGAGCCGAGGCCGGCCTATTCGGAATGGAGCTCATCAAAGCTCGGGATCACCGTACCGAAATGGTGGCGCCAAAGCCGAATACCCAGTTCGCCGGAACGATCCAGAGAGGAGCCGACAGTCAACCAACTCAGGAGCGCAGGACTGAGGCCGGCATCAAAGAGGGCAAAGCCGGCGGCGAGGACGCAGGTGTCCGCCTGCAGACCGCAGACCAGCACACGCTCCACCCGCAGGCCTCGGAGATGGCCGATCATCGCGGCTGGCGGCAGATAGCCGTGCTTGACGAAGACCCGGTCGGCCGGAACCAGGCTCTCGTCCGATAGGCCAGGTTTCCAGCCCAACTGGCGCTCGAAAGGCGTCACCGCCTCATCGTGCCTCTCGACGGTCGCGAGTGACGGCATCCCGGCGGCAACGGCCGCAATATCCCGTACCAGCCACTCCGGTGGCGAGAAGCTGGCTTGCACGTCTACGATCAGCAGGGCCTGGCGCATGCTGCGTTTAAGCGCGGGACGCCTTTGGCAGCAACTCCGGCGCCTGTCGTTCGACCGAGCCCGCGCATGCGGCCGGCTTGTACGGGGACACGAGAAAGGGCGTGCGCAGTGATGCACACGCCCGTTTCCGCAAACAGGGTCTCGCCAGGAAAGCACTCGCGGAAACGAAAGCGCTCGCAGAGACGAACACACTCGCAGAGACTTGGATGCCCAGGGCAAGCCGCCCCTGGCACGATCAGACGCGAGGCGAGCGCCGCGCTTTCCGGCTGCCGCAATCGAGGCACGGCCCCTGGTCCGCGTCCATCGCCCCGCCTCCGCCGCATCCCTCCCCAGCGGGAAGGGATGCGCGAAGCCGGCCTGATCAAGCCGTGGCGTAGCCGACCGTGCCCTTGATCTCGAGGAATTCCTCGAGGCCGAAATCGGCGTATTCGCGGCCATTGCCCGACTGCTTGTAGCCACCGAAGGGGGCGCCAGCATCCCAGGCCGGGTAGTTGATGTAGACATTGCCGCTGCGCATCTGCGCCGCAACCTTGCGGGCGCGTTCCAGCGAGCCGGACTGGACATAGGAGGCGAGCCCGTAAGGCGTGTCGTTGGCGCGGGTGACGACTTCCTCTTCCGTCCGATAGGGCAGAATCGAGAGCACCGGACCAAAGATCTCCTCGCGCGCGATCGTCATGTCGTCAGTGACGTTGGCGAACACGGTCGGGCGGACGAAATAGCCGCGGTTGAGGCCCTCTGGGCGGCCCGGACCACCGGTGACGAGATCGGCGCCATCCTTGATGCCGGCCTCGATCAGTGCCTGGATCTTGTTGTACTGCGTCTCGCTGACGACCGGGCCGAGCCAGGTGCCTTCAGCCGAAGCAGCACCGACCTTGAGCGGCTCCGCTGTTGCCTTGGCGATCGCGACCGCCTTGTCATGCAGCCCCGCCGGCACGAACATCCGGGTCGGCGCATTGCAGGACTGGCCACTGTTGCGCATCACGCTCTCGACGCCGAGCTTCACCGCGTGGTTCAGGTCGGCATCGTCGAGGATGATGTTCGCAGACTTGCCGCCGAGTTCCTGATGAACGCGCTTGACGGTGTCGGCCGCCGCCTTGGCGACGAGAATACCGGCGCGGGTCGAGCCGGTGAAGGAGACCATGTCGACCTGCGGATGGCGCGAAATCGCCTCGCCGACCGTCGGGCCATCGCCATTGACGAGATTGAACACGCCCTTCGGCACACCGGCCTCGTGCATGACCTCTGCGAAGATGATCGCGTTCATCGGCGCAATCTCGCTCGGCTTCAGCACCATGGTGCAGCCCGCGGCGAGAGCCGGCGCGACCTTGCACATGATCTGGTTCAGCGGCCAGTTCCAGGGCGTGATCATGCCGACGACGCCGATCGGCTCCTTGGCGATCAGCGTTGTGCCGCGCAGTTCCTCGAACTCGAAGCTCTCGAGCGTCTCGATCATCTTGGCGAGATGCGCGGTGCCCATTCCAGCCTGCGCGCGATGCGCCAGGTCCTTCGGCGCGCCCATCTCCTGCGACAGCGCGTCGGCGATATCGGCATAGCGCGCCTTGTAGGCCTCGAGCAGGCGGCGCATCAGGGCAAGGCGTTCCGCCTTCGACGTCGCGGCAAAGGCCGGGAAGGCCGCGCGTGCGGCAGCAACGGCCTTGTCGACATCGGCCTCGGTGCCGAGCGCGATGGTGGCAAATGCCTCCTCGGTCGAGGGGTCGATGACCTCGAGGGTCTTGCTGCCCATCGGCTGGACCCATTGGCCATCGATGTAGAATTGCAGGGCATGCGACATGGTGCGGTCTCCGTCGGCTGGTCTTGGGGGAGTAATGCTCGTCCCTGAACAGGCCATGTCCGGGGAGCGGCAGCGAGGCGACCGCAGCCCTGAAGCTGGCGACCGGGATTGGCGGCGGACCCGGCCAGCACGCATCGCCCTCGCGAGCGGCTCGTCCAGCTCCACCTGACGGAATGTTTGACGCTATGGCAGCATGGATATGACGATAGGCGGGCGCCCCGCGCTTGTCACCGTCACCAGGCGGGCCTGGCTGGAATGACCGTCATGCACGCCAGGCGGTCGGAGCCCACGGCCGATCTGCAAAGGAAATCCGTTTCAGCTGCGCGACGGCTCAGCTTCGCTTCCCGGGCTTGATCACCGTCACCTTGTGAATGGCGCCGTTGCGGTCATAGGTGGTCCACTCCCCGACCTGCTCGCCACGCTCGAAATAGCCCGAGCGCATGCGAACGCCATCCCTGCGGAACCATTCCCAATAGCCTGTGGGCACTCCGTCGCGCGTCTGGCCACGGGCCCAGACACTGCCATCCTTGTGGTAGTGGACGTAATCCTCCGGCTTGGACTGCTCCATACCCAGCATCTCCCCCAGAACAGGGCTCGCTGCGACCCCAGGCCGGCCGCAGCCCGCCGCATCGCCCATCCTGTATTCGGAATCGGCACGACACAAATCCGTGACCGCCCTGGTTCACAGCCCTGCCTTGCGCTCGGCACCGCTGGCGCATGGCTCGACGGAATTCTACAGTCCGCCATTCCTCAAACACAGGGCAGGCCTTGCAGATCGATGGACAAGCGAGTCGAGACTGATGGGCAGAAGCCGGCCCTGACGGAAGCGGATATCCGCTCCATCATCATCGGCATCATGCTCGCCATGTTCCTGGCGGCGCTGGACCAGACGATCGTCGCGACCGCCATGCCGACGATCGGGCGCGAACTCGGCGACGTCACGCATCTGCCCTGGGTCGTGACCTCCTATCTGCTGGCCTCGACCGCGGTGACGCCACTCTATGGCAAGGTCGCCGACATCCATGGGCGGCGGGTCACGCTGCTCGCCGGCATCGTGATCTTCATCGTCGGGTCGATTGCCTGCGCGCTGGCATCCTCGCTCTGGCTGCTGGTGGTGGCGCGCTTCGTCCAGGGGCTCGGGGGCGGTGGGCTGATCTCGATGGCGCAGACCATCATCGGCGACATGGTGCCGCCGAAGGAGCGCGGCAAATATCAGGTCTATATTGCCAGCGTCTTCTTCTCCTCCTCGCTGCTCGGACCGGTGCTCGGCGGGGTGATCTCCGAGGCGCTGCACTGGTCGGTGATCTTCTGGATCAACCTGCCGCTCGGGCTCCTGGCCTATCTGATGACCGACAAGGCGCTGAAGCGGCTGCCGCGCCATGAGCGACCGCACAAGCTCGATGTCCTCGGCGCCGGGCTGATGACGAGCGCGACGGTGACGCTGCTGCTCGCGCTCTCCTGGGGCGGTGTGCATTATCCATGGGCCTCAGTGCCGATCCTCGGGCTGATCGGCCTGTCGGCACTGCTCTGGATCGCGTTCGCCATTCGCCTCAAGACCGCCGAGGAGCCGCTGATCCCGCTCGCGATTCTGGCCAACCCAGTCGTGCGCATGGGTACGATCGCCGCCGGCTTCGGCATGGGCACCTTCATCGGGCTCACGATCTATCTGCCGCTCTATTTCGAGACGGTCGCCGGCCTCTCGGCGGCCAATTCCGGCATGGGTCTGATCCCGCTGACCTGCGGCACGGTCATTGGCGCGACCGCATCGGGGCGGGCGATGACGCTCCTCAAGCACTACAAGCGCGTGCCGATGGCCGGGCTCTGCATCGCCCTGATCGGGACCGCACTGCTCATCGCCTTCGCCGGCCGGATGTCGCTCATCCCCTTCGGTGTCGTACTGGCCGTGATCAGTCTCGGCTTCGGCACCTTGCTGCCGGTCGCCACCGTCTCGATCCAGAATGCCGTCCAGCCGCACCAGCTCGGCACGACGACGGCAACGGCGAACTTCTTCCGCCAGATCGGCGGGGCGCTGATCGTCGCCGTATTCGGGGCGATCGTGCTCGGCGGAATCGGGGCTGGCTCGGGCGTTACGGCCGAGACCCTGCGGACCGGAACGGCAGACCGTGCCACCATGATCATGCTGTTCCAGTATGTCTTCGCGGCGACTTTCGCGGGCTTTGCACTGGCACTGTTCTTCCTGGCCAGGATGCAGGAGCTGCCCCTGCGCGGCCGCGCCATCGAGGCGGCGAAGGAAATCGCTGGCGAATAGGTCCGGGACAAGCGTCCTCGTCCGCATTTGACGAACATCAAATCGGCGGGGTTGCCGGCAGGCTAGACCGGAGCGCAATCTCGCGCTGCCGCAACTCTGTCACAGCCGCGCGGCAGGTTGAGTTTTCCCGCCAAAGGAGAGCCCCATGTCCGATCTCGTCGTCATCGTATACCCGACCGAGGCCAAGGCCGAGGAGATGCGCCAGAAAGTCATCTCCCTGCAGAAGGAATACCTGATCGAGATCGGCGACGCGGCGATCGCGGTCATGCATGAGGGCGGCAAGATCAAGCTGAACCAGCTCATGAACACCACGGCGCTCGGGGCGGTCTCAGGCAGCTTCTGGGGCCTGCTGATCGGCGCGATCTTCCTGATGCCGGTGTTCGGCGCTGCGATCGGGGCGGCATCCGGTGCGCTCGGCGGTGCGTTGACCGATTACGGCGTCAATGACGGCTTCATGAAGGAACTCTCGACCAGCCTGCAGCCCGGCAACGCCGCGCTCTTCCTGTTGATCCGCAAGATGACCGGCGACAAGGTGCTGGAAGCGATCAAGGGCACGGGCGGCGTGGTGCTGAAGACCTCGCTCGACCACACTCGCGAGCAAGCTCTGCGTGACGCGATCTCGGCCTCGCCGGGAGCACTCGAGCATCCTTCGACGCCGGGCGCGACAGCTACGCCGACGGCCGGCGAAGCGTCCTCGCCCGTGGGTTGAAACGCCCCGGCAGTCTAATGTCATCCCGGGTGACCAGAGGGAGACCCGGGATCCATTCATGACCGCTCACAAGAGCGACCCCGGCGGCGCTACGCCCGTGCCGGGGTCTCAGCCCGAAATCAGTCTCGCAGCAGCTCGTTGATGCCGGTCTTGGCACGGGTCTGGGCATCGACCGTCTTCACGATCACGGCGCAGTAGAGCGAGGGGCCCGGCGTGCCGTCATTCAGCGGCTTGCCGGGAAGCGAGCCGGAAACCACCACGGAATAGGGCGGCACCTTGCCGATATGGACCTGCCCGGTGGCGCGATCGATGATCTTGGTCGAGGCCGAGATAAAGACGCCCATCGAAATCACCGAGCCCTCTCCCACGATCACGCCCTCGACTACCTCGGAGCGGGCGCCGACGAAGCAATTGTCCTCGATGATGGTCGGGTTGGCCTGGAGCGGCTCAAGCACGCCGCCGATGCCAACGCCGCCGGAAAGGTGCACGTTCTTGCCGATCTGCGCGCAGGAGCCGACGGTCGCCCAGGTGTCGACCATGGTGCCAGAATCGACATAGGCGCCAATGTTCACATAGGACGGCATCAGCACGACATTCGGCGCGATGAACGCGCCGCGGCGCACGGCGGCCGGCGGCACGACGCGGAAGCCGGCGGCGCGGAAGCGGTTCTCGCCCCAGCCCTCGAATTTCGAGGGAACCTTGTCCCAGAACACGCCCTCGCCCGGCCCCCCCGCGATGATCTTGTTGTCGTTGAGACGGAAGGAGAGCAGCACGGCCTTCTTGAGCCACTGATGCGTGACCCATTCACCGCCGAGCTTCTCGGCAACGCGGGCCTGGCCGGAATCGATCATCTCGATGGCCTGTTCGACGGCATCGCGCACCGCGCCTTTGGTGCTGACGCCGATCTCAGCCCGGTTTTCCCAGGCGGCATCGATCGTGGCGGCGAGATCGGTCAGGCTCATCGTCGGTCTCCGTTCAGAATGCGCCGGAGCGATGGCGGATCGTGGCAGCGGCGTCAAGGAGAAGCGCGGCGCGCCGCCGAACTTCTCGTCACCAGGTCCCGACGCTCGTGGCCTGGCGTCGACTGCACTGAGGCATCAAGGATCCAGCGGCCGCAGGAACGCCGCAATTGCCCCTCCAACCTCATCAACCTGGACAGGGAATTTCGGAATCATGAATGCGATGAAGCCTTCTCTTTCAAGGCGAGCTGCGACTGCGATCGCCTTGTCGGTCATGATCATGGGCGCAGCCCCCAAGGCCCTTGCGCAGACCCAGCGCGATGTCGATTGGACCAGGCAGAAATGCGTTCGGTACAAGGAGGCCTATGGTGCCGCCATCGCCAAGCGGGGCAAAACAGGGTTGAGCGAAGAATTCCTTGCCCGGCACGATGCCTTCCTTGCGACCAACTGCACGGCACAGGCGGATGTCTGCCCACGTAGCGCTAAGGAGCTTGAGCTGGCTAATATCCTTGTTCTGATGTCCTTCAACGGAGGGCTCTCGAGCACGTTCCTGCCCTTCGCCTGTCGGAAGCCAACATAGCTGCGCCTCCGGATCCCATCTTGAAGTGACAGAGGACGCTCGGTCTATTCCTCGCCGCTGCCGCTTTCCTCTATCGTGAGCGACTTCCACGCCCCATTCGCAAGGACCGGCCATGCGCCTCTGGATCAGGAACCCGCTCGGCATCGTCGCCGAGGACGCCGGCAGTGGCGTGGTGGTCGAGCATGGCGCCATCGTCGAACTGGTGGCCGCCGGCAACGCTCCAGCGCAGCCGGTCGACCAGACGTTCGACGCCTCTGACCATGTCGTCCTGCCCGGGCTGATCAACACGCATCACCATTTCTATCAGACGCTGACCCGCGCCCATCCGGCCGCCATCGACCGTGAGCTCTTTCCCTGGCTGAAGGCGCTTTACCCGCTCTGGGCCCGGCTGACCCCCGACGATCTCAGGCTCGCAGTGCGGGTCGCACTGACCGAATTGCTGCTCTCCGGCTGCACCACCGCCGCCGACCACCACTATCTCTTCCCGAAAGGGCTGGAGAGCGCGGTCGATATCGCGGTCGACGAGGCACGCGCGCTCGGCATCCGCATGACCGTCTCACGCGGGTCGATGAACCTGTCGCAGAAGGATGGCGGGCTGCCGCCGGATGCTGTCGTGCAGGACGAGGAGACGATCCTGGCCGACAGCGAACGCGTGCTCTCGCTGTTCCATGATCCCAAGCCAGGCAGCATGATCCAGATCGCGCTGGCGCCTTGCTCTCCCTTCTCGGTAACGCCTTCGCTGATGGCGAAATCGGCCGAACTCGCCGCGCGCTTCGATGCACCGCTGCACACCCATCTCGCCGAGACGCAGGATGAGGAGGCCTACTGCCTCCAGGTTTACGGCAAGCGCCCGCTCGATCTTCTGGAGGATGTCGGCTGGATGCGGCCTAAGACCTGGCTGGCGCATGGCATCCATTTCTCCTGCGAGGAATGCGAGCGGCTGGGCCGGGCGGGCGTCGGTGTCTGCCATTGCCCGACCTCGAACGGCGTGCTCGCTTCCGGCTACTGCAGGACGCGCGAACTCGAGGCCGCCGGTTCGCCACTCGGCCTCGGCGTCGACGGCTCGGCCTCCAATGACGGTTCGAACCTGATGGAAGAGCTGCGCCACGCCCTTCTGATCAACCGGTTGCACTACAGGAGTGCGAGTGCTGTGACCGCGCGCGACGTGATCCGCTGGGCGACGGAAGGCTCGGCACGTTGCCTCGGCCGCGCCGATATCGGGCGGATCGCGCCTGGCATGCAGGCGGACCTGGCACTCTACCGGCTCGACGAGCTGCGCTTCTCCGGCGCGCATGATCCCGTCGCAGCCTTGGTGCTGTGCGGAGCGAACCGGGCCGACCGTGTCATGGTCGCAGGGCGCTGGCGGGTGGTCGACGGCGCGGTACCCGGGCTTGATGTCACTGCGCTGAGGCGGGCGCACAGGCTGGCGGCGAGGCGCTATGCATAAGCGGCCGTTCGCGCCTCAGAGCATGCTGCGAAAAAGTGGCAACGGTTTTTTCGCATAAAGCATGCTCTAAACTATGAGAGTCGATCACATTTGCGGCGCTTGGACGATTTCGTCCAAACGCAACGTGATCTAGCGTGTCGCCACGATAAACAGCCTTGGGAAGGGCAGCACCACCGTGCCATCCGGCATCGCGGGGTAAGCCTGCGCGATGAGGCCCTGATAGCGTGCGAGGAAGGCCTCGCGCTCGGCCTCGTCGAGCAGATCGAGAAGCGGACGCAAGGCGGCGCCCTTGAACCACTCGACCACGGCCGAAGCCCCGCCGGCGAGCGGATGATGATAGGTCGTGCGCCAGATATCGAGCCTTGTCGTGCCGCCGCGCAGCGCCCGATAATACCAGTCGGCGCCACGGCGCGCTGCACGCGCCTGCAGGGCTGGAGCGAGCTTGCCGGCCCAGGCCCCGTCAGCCGCAACCTCGCGCATCAGCACATGGGCCGGTTCGTCGAGATTGTCCGGCATCTGCACGGCGAGCGTGCCGCCGGGCGCAAGCTTCGCCACGAGCGAGGGCATCAGGACTTCGTGATCGGGCAGCCATTGCAGAACGGCGTTCGACAGGATCACGTCATAGGCGGCAGCCGGTTGCCATGAGGCGATATCGGCAACCTCGAATTGGATCGCGGGCAGGCGCTTGCGTGCGGCGGTGACCATGTCGGCGGAGCTATCCATCCCGCTGATCGCAGCGTCGGGGAAACGCGCCAGCAGAAGCTCGGTCGAGTTGCCGGGGCCGCAACCGATATCGACCGCGCGTGCCACCATCTCCGTCGGGACCTGGGCAAGCAGATCGCGAACCGGGCGGGTCCGCTCATCCTCGAATTTCGTGTACTGCCGCGCCGACCAGGTCATAGCGATCTCCATATCCTCATGAGCCGGAAGGCCCGCAATCAGAGCAGTTTCGCCAGATATTGCCCGTAACTCGACTTGCCCGTCAGCTTCGCCAGCTCGGCCAGCTGATCGCGATCGATGAAACCCTTGCGGAAGGCGATTTCCTCCGGGCAGGAGATCTTCATCCCCTGGCGCCGCTCCAGGATCTCGATGAACTGGCCGGCTTCCATCAGGCTCTCATGCGTGCCGGTATCGAGCCAGGCGAAGCCGCGGCCCATGATCTGCACGTGAAGCTCACCGCGGGCCATGTAGGCGCGGTTGATATCGGTGATCTCGATCTCGCCGCGCGCCGACGGTTCGATCCCGGCGGCGATGTCGAGCACATCATTGTCGTAGAAATAGAGGCCGGTCACCGCGAGATTGGATTTCGGTTCGGCCGGCTTTTCCTCGATCGAGATGCCCTTTCCCGCCGCGTCAAGCTCGACCACGCCATAACGCTGCGGGTCGGAGACGACATAACCGAAGACGGTCGCACCCTTCGGCCGCGCCACGGCTTCCGCCATCAACTCGGGCAGGCCGTGGCCGTAGAAGATGTTGTCGCCAAGAACCAGCGCGACGCGGTCGGCCCCGACGAAATCGCGCCCGACGATGAAGGCGTCGGCAAGCCCGCGCGGCTCGGCCTGCACGGCGTAGCTGAGCTTCAGGCCAAACTGGCTCCCGTCCCCCAGCAAGCGGGTAAACAGGGCCTGATCATGCGGGGTTGTGATGATCAGGATCTCGCGGATGCCGGCAAGCATCAGCGTCGAGAGCGGGTAGTAGATCATCGGCTTGTCGTAGACAGGCAGCAACTGCTTCGAAACCACCGAGGTCACCGGGTGCAGCCGCGTGCCGGTGCCGCCGGCGAGAATGATGCCCTTCATGAAACCCTCTGCGCCATCAACGAGGCCACGACCTCGCGCATGCGTTCCTGCCATGGCTTCGCGCGATAGCCAAAGGTCGTGGCGAACAGGGAGGAATCCAGCACAGAATTGGCCGGGCGGCGCGCCGGGGTCGGATAGTCCGCCGTCGTGATCGCTTCAACGACCGGATGCCGGCCGGTGAAGCGGGCCTGCTCGGCAATGATGGCGCTGGCGAAGCCGTGCCAGGTCGTCTCGCCCTGCCCGGCAATATGATAGGTGCCCCAGGGCTCGGCCCCGGCCAGCAACGCAGCGCGGACAGCGAGGATCGCCTCGGCAAGGTCGCGCGTCGCGGTCGGAGAGCCGCGCTGGTCGGCGACGACGCGCAGGACATCGCGCTCGGCGGCAAGGCGCAGCATGGTCTTCAGGAAGTTCGCGCCATGAACGCCGTAGACCCAGGCCGTGCGCAGGATGATATGGCGCGACTGCAGCGCCCGAATGCAGACCTCGCCCTCGCTCTTGCTCGCACCATAGGCCCCGAGCGGCGCAACGGGGTCGCTCTCGACATAGGGCCCGGCTTTGCTGCCGTCGAAGACGTAGTCTGTCGAAACCTGAAGGAGCGGAAGCCCGGCGTCGGCTGTCGCCTCGGCAAGAATGGCGGGTCCTTCCGCATTGGCGGCGAAGGCGGCCACCGTCTCGCTCTCGGCCCGGTCCACCGCCGTAAAGGCCGCGACATTGACCACCAGGCCGGGACGATGGGCCTTCAGGGCGGTCACAACAGCCGCGCGATCCGTGATGTCACCTTCAGCCCGCGTCAACCCGACGAGCGGAACGCCGCGTTCATGCGCCAGCGCCGTCAACTCGCGTCCGAGCTGGCCGCCGGCGCCAAAGAGCAGGATTGGTGCACCGTTCATGCGAGGCCGAGCCTCTCGCCGCGATAGAGCCCGCTCCGGATGCGGCCCCACCAGTCCGGATTGGCGAGATACCAACACACGGTCTTCTCCAGTCCGCTCTCAAAACTCTCCCGCGGGCTCCAGCCGAGCTCGCGCGCGATCTTTGAAGCGTCGATCGCATAGCGACGGTCATGGCCGGGCCGGTCGGCGACAAACCGGATCAGTTTTTCGCGCGAGCCGATGGCGACGTCGGGGGCCTGCCTGTCGACCAGGCCGCAGATCGCGCGCACGACGTCGAGATTGGTCCGCTCGGCATTGCCGCCGACATTGTAGCTCTCGCCGGGACGCCCGGTTGCCGCGATCAGGCAGAGCGCGCGCGCATGATCCTCGACATGGAGCCAGTCGCGCACCTGGCCGCCATCGCCGTAAACCGGCAGTTCCTTGCCTTCAAGCGCGTTCAGGATAACGAGCGGGATCAGCTTCTCGGGGAAGTGATAAGGCCCGTAATTGTTCGAGCAGTTGGAGAGCACGACCGGCAGCCCATAGGTGTGGTGCCAGGCGCGCACGAGATGGTCGGACGCAGCCTTCGACGCCGAGTAGGGCGAGGTCGGCTGGTAGGGCGTCGTCTCGCTGAACAGGCCTTCGGCACCGAGCGAGCCGAAGACCTCGTCGGTCGAGACATGGTGGAAGCGAAAGCTGATCTTCTCGTCCTGCGGCAGGGCGCGCCAATGGTCGAGCGCCACCTGCAGCAACACGAAGGTTCCGACGACATTGGTCTGGATGAAGGCGCCCGGCCCATCGATCGAGCGGTCGACATGGCTTTCCGCCGCGAGATGCATCACGATATCGGGCCGGAACGACGCAAAGGCCTCACGCATCGCGGCGAGATTTCCGATATCGGCCTGTAGGAAGGCGTAGCGCGAGCTGTTCTCGACCGGCTTCAGATTGTCGAGGTTGCCGGCATAGGTCAGCTTGTCGACAACCAGCACCTGATGCGGCGTCTCGGCAATCAGATGCCGGACCACGGCCGAGCCGATGAAGCCAGCGCCGCCGGTGATGAGAAACCGCTTCATTCAGGCGCCCTCATAGACGAAGGGACTGGCAAAGCCGGCAAAACCGGGCAGCTTTGCGTCCTTCTCGGAAATTGTCGTGGCCCCGGCCACCACCGGCCAGTCGATGGCAAGCGCCGGATCAGCCCAGAACAACCCGCCCTCGCTTTGCGGCGCATAGGGCGCGTCGACCTTGTAGGCGACCTCAGTGCCGGGCTCGAGCGTGCAGAAACCATGAGCAAAGCCGCGCGGCACGAAAAGCTGCTCGGCACCATCGGCACTGAGCAGCACCCCGCACCAGCGCCCGTAATGCGGCGAGCCGCGCCGGAGGTCGACTGCCACGTCGAAGATCGCGCCTTTGAGCACACGCACGAGCTTGGCCTGCGCAGCGGGCGCCGTCTGATAGTGCAGACCGCGCACCGTGCCGGCCTGCGCCGAAAGCGACTGGTTATCCTGAACGAAATCTGGCGCGATGCCAGCTGCCGCGAAAGGCTCGCGGCTATAGGTTTCCATGAAGTAGCCGCGGTCATCGCCGAAACGTCGCGGCCGGACCAGCACAGGCCCGGGAATGGCGAGAGGCGCGAAGGTAAAATTGGACATGGGGTCTCCTGCCTGGCCGCAGGTAGTCCCGCCGCCAGACCCCTGTCAACGACGCGCCGCCACCGCCGCGGTGGCATCATCCGGCGAAAACTCGCGCAGCTCAGGCAAACGCGCATGGATCCGCAGCAACAGGGCGGTGAGACTCGCAATCTCCTCGGCGGAGAAATCGGCCAGGATCAGGCTTTCACGTTGCAGGGCAACGGCGATCAAGCGATCATGCAGCTCATAGCCACTCTGCGTCAGCTGCAGCACCTGCCTGCGCGCATCGCGACTGTCCGCATTTTCGCGGACATGACCGGCCGCGACCAGCGCTGCCACGGCGCGACTGACCGCTCCCTTGTCGAGGCTGATGACCTCGCAGATGCGCTGCGCCACGATACAAGGCTCGATTGCAAGCTGCGAGATGATGCGCCATTCCGTGACGCCGACACCGAACAGGTCGAGATAGAGGCGGGACGAACTGCGCGACCAGGTGTTTGAGATCGTCGTCAGGAAATAGGGCACGTAGCCCGTAAGGTTGAGCACCTCCCGGTCCCCGTCACCACCCTCGGCCTTGCGGCGCCTCGTCGAAACCATGCTGCGCCCACTATCAATCCCTGAAGAACCACCAAATCGGGGATGGCGGCGTTCGGCAAGCGGAGTCTGCCGCAAACTATTCCGGCAGCGGAACCGCGAGCCCGACCTTGACGCGGTCCATCGCGACGAAAGTGCGGAACTTCCTGACATTGTTGTTGCCGAAGAAGAGCCGGCGCGTCAGTGCTTCATAAGCCGCCATGCTCGGCACCAGCATGACCAGCACGAAATCTGCCTCGCCGGTGACATAATAGCATTGCTGCACCTCGGGAGCCGCGGTGAACTCCTGCTTGGCGGCGTCGATCAGGTCGGCGCGCTCGCTCTCCAGCTCCACCTCGACGAAGATGGTGATCGCCTGGCCGAGCCGGGCGGGATCGACCAGAGCGACATTGGCCTGGATGACACCCGTCTCCTCCATGCGCTTGATCCGGCGCTGGACGGCGGGAGCCGACAGATTGACCGCTTCGCCGATCACGCGCTGCGGCGTCGTGTTGTCACGTTGCAGGATGCGCAGGATCGCGAGATCGAAGCTGTCCAGCGTGACCGCCGGCGAGGAGGATCGGGTCAAGAGCAGGGTCCAACGAAACAAACTTGCATTTCAGAGGGCCAAACACAGCGGTCATTTCGCCATGATTGCAATATCCATTCATTGTGCCAACGCGCAGGAGCGGCGATGTTTCTTCCCAACCACCACCCCGATCATCGCAAGCCGCTCGATCCGGTCGATGCCGAGACCCTGGGCATCGCCGCAGCCAGCGAGGTCGAGCGCCATCTGAGCTATCGCGAGAACCACGCCGAGACGCCGCTGCATGCCCTGCCGGCCATGGCGGCCGAATTGGGGGTCGGCGCGATCCACGTCAAGGACGAGAGCCATCGCCTCGGCCTTGGCAGCTTCAAGGCGCTTGGCGGCGCCTATGCCGTGTTCCGGCTGGTGCTGGAGGAGGCGAGCAAAACGCTCGGTCGGCCGGTCGATGTCGCCGAGCTCAGCAGCCCCGAGGTCCGGACTGTTGCGGCGGGGATGACAGTCGCCTGCGCCACTGACGGCAATCACGGACGCTCGGTCGCGCAGGGCGCCCAGCTCGCCGGGGCGAAGGCCGCGATCTTCGTGCATGCCCGCGTCAGCGACGAGCGTGTCGCGGCGATCGCCCGCTTCGGCGCGACGATGATCCGGGTCGAGGGCACCTATGACGACTCCGTCACGGAAGCTGCCCGCGTCGCGGAGAAGGAGGGCTGGACAGTCGTCTCCGACACCTCCTGGCCAGGCTATGAACGCATCCCCGGGCTGGTGATGCAGGGCTATACAGTGATCATCCGCGAGGCCCTGCGTGAACTCGCCGAGCCGCCCACACATGTCTTCGTGCAGGCGGGCGTCGGCGGCATTGCCGCTGCAGCTGCGGGCTATCTCGCCAATGCGCTCGGCGATAGGCGCCCCATTTTCGTGGTGGTCGACCCTGCACGCGCGGCCTGCATCTTCGAGACGGCGAAAGCCGGCCACCCGGTCAAGGTCGTCCATGGCGAGCCGACCGTGATGGCGATGCTCGAATGCTACGAGCCCTCGCCTATCGCCTGGCGTGTCCTGTCTCGTGTCGCCGACGGCTTCATGACCGTCGAGGACGAGGAGGCCATTGCGGTGATGAACCGGCTGGCGCGCCCCGCCGGCCAAGACCCAGCCATCGTCTCCGGCGAAAGCGGCGGTGTCGGCCTGGCCGGCGTCATCCGGGCTGCTGCTGACCCCGCGGTCAGGCAGCAGCTTGGGCTCGACGCGACCTCCCGCGTTCTCGTCATCAATACCGAGGGCGCGACTGACCCGGAGCGCTATGCCGAACTGACCGGCCTCTCCGCGCGAGCCGCCCAATAATGCGACGATGAATGCGCGCATCACCATCGAGGCAGGAAAGGCGCCGGGACGGGCAGAACTGGCCGCGACCCGCATCGCCTTCTTCGTCGCCGGGCTCGGCATTGCGGCATGGGCGCCCCTGGTGCCCTATGCGAAGGCGCGCACGAGCCTCGACGATGGTGCGCTCGGCCTGTTGCTGCTTTGTCTCGGCGCCGGCTCGATCCTGGCGATGCCGCTATCGGGGGCGCTGGCTTCGCGGTTCGGCTGCCGGCGCGTGCTGATCGGCGCGTCGCTGCTGGTTGCTCTCATGCTTCCAGCACTCGCGACCGCCGCGCAATTGCCGCTGCTCGGCCTGGCGCTGTTCATCTTCGGGGCCGGTATCGGTTCGCTGGATTGCGTCATCAACATCCAGGCCGTGATCGTCGAGCGAGCCAGCGGGCGCAGCATGATGTCCGGCTTCCACGGCCTGTTCAGCGTCGGTGGCATCGCGGGAGCGGCCGGGGTCAGCGGGCTCTTGATGCTGGGCGCGACACCGCTCTTCGCCACGCTGATCGTCGTCGCCATCCTCCTGGCTGCGATGGCCTGGGCTGCCTCAGGACTTCTGCCTTATGCCGGCAAGGGCGAAGGTCCGGCCTTCGCCATTCCGCACGGCGCCGTGCTCTTCATCGGCGTGCTCTGCTTCGTCGTCTTCCTGGCCGAGGGCGCCATGCTGGACTGGAGCGCCGTCTTCCTGACGGATCTGCGCCAGGTCGATGCCGCCTATGCCGGACTTGGCTACGCGGCGTTCGCCAGCACCATGACGATCGGTCGGCTGATCGGCGACCGCTTCGTGCAGCGCCTCGGCCCCCAGCGCATCATCATATCGGGCGGCCTCTGCGCAGCGGCAGGGCTCGTGCTCGCAACGCTCGCACCATCCTGGCTGGCAGGCCTCGCCGGCTATGCGCTTGTCGGCGCCGGCTGCTCGAACATCGTGCCGGTCCTCTACACTGCGGTCGGTCGACAGAAGTCCATGCCCGAGCATATCGCCGTGCCCGCGATCTCGACGCTGGGCTATGCCGGGATCCTTGTCGGGCCCGCAGCTATCGGCGCCGTCGCGCATCTCGCGAGCCTACCCATAGCCTTCCTGATCGTCGCGGCGCTGCTCATCGGTGTCGCAGCCAGCGCTCCACGGTTGCGCATATGAGTTCTGCATCTCTCATACCGCCGCGAAGCACGTCCATGGGAGGCAGGTCATGACTGCGCTCTCGACGGGTCCGGTTCATCATCCTGATTGGCAAGACACGCGAATGGGTACGACATCAGAGCGGACGCGAACCATGGACCTCATCTACCAGACCCATTCGCCCTATGCGCGCAAGGTCCTGGTCTTTGCCCATGAGGCGGGAATCGCCGGACAGCTGCGCGTCGTCCACCAGGAGACGAGCCCGACCAACCGCAACGACGACGTCTTCGCCGTCAATCCGCTCGGCAAGGTTCCCGTCCTCGTCCTCGCCGATGGCGAGGCGATCTTCGATTCGATCGTGATCTGCGACTATCTCGCCAGCCTCGACGGCGGCATCCGGCTCATTCCGCAGGGCGGACGAGCGAGACGGTCCGCGCTTCGCCTGCAGGCGCTCGCCCAGGGATTGTGCGATGCCGGCATTGCGCTGCGCTGGGAAACCGTACGCCGCCCCGAAGCCCTGCGATATCCGCCGCTGGCGGAAGGGATGACGGCTAAACTCGTCGAATCCTATGACCACCTCGAACGCGAGGCCGATTTCGACGCGCCGCTCCATGTCGGCCATATCGCGCTTGCGACCGCCCTTTCATGGCTGGAATTCCGCGAGCTGCCGGCCTTCGAGCCTGGCCGGCCACGACTGGCGCACTGGTATCGCTCCTTCTCGGAACGCCCCTCGATGCGCGCCACGCTCTATGACGGCGAGACGCATGACTGATCGCAGGGCCAGTTCGCCCGGCGGCCAACGCCCGGCTTCAGAATGGTGGAGAGAGACATGACCACGCTCGACCAGAACACCCTCGAACGCGAGATGACGGGGTGGCGGCGTGACCTGCACGCCCATCCCGAATTCGGTTTCGAGGAGAAGCGGACCTCCGCCTTCGTCGCGGCCAAGCTTAGGGAGTTTGGCCTCGACGATGTGGCCGAGGGCGTTGGGGGCACCGGTGTCGTCGGCACGCTGAAGCGCGGCAGCGGCCACCGCGCAATCGCGCTTCGGGCGGATATGGACGCTCTGCGCATCTCAGAGCAGGCCGAGCACGCCCACCGCTCGCAAACGCCCGGTACCATGCACGCCTGCGGCCACGACGGCCATACCGCCATGCTGCTTGGCGCGGCCAAGCTGCTGGCCAGCGAGGGCGGGTTCGACGGCACCGTGCGCTTCCTCTTCCAGCCTGCCGAGGAATGGGGCAGAGGCGCGCTCGCCATGCTCTCCGACGGGCTGATGGAGCGCTTCCCCTTCGAGGAGATTTTCGGGCTGCACAATGCGCCGGGATTACCTGTCGGTCAGTTCCAGACACGCGCCGGCTCGATCATGTCGGCGGAGGATAATTTCGAGATCGTGCTCAAGGGCATCGGCGGCCATGCGGCGCGCCCGCATGTTGGCAATGAGGCCCTGATCGCCGCCTGCGCGCTCGTCACCAATTTCCAGACCATCGTGTCGCGGCGGCTCAGCCCGACTGATATCGGCGTCGTCTCGGTGACCGAACTCATCACCGACGGCACGCGCAACGCCCTGCCCGGCCTCGCCCGCATCCTTGGCGATGCCCGCAGCTTCCGACCGGAGGTAAGCGCCGAGATCGAGAAGCAAATGCGCATCATCGCGGAAGGCACGGCGCTCGCCTATAATGTCTCGGCCGAGGTGACCTATACGCGCGAATTCGTGCCGCTGGTGAATGACGAGGCGCTGGCAGGAGAAGCCCTGACCGCCGCGAGAGGCGTGTTCGGCGCGGAGAATGTCGCCACCGCCCGCGAGCCGATGACCGGCTCGGAGGATTTCGCTCGTTTCCTCGACCATGTGCCGGGCTGCTTCGCCTTCGTCGGCAATGGCTCCTCGGCGCCCTTGCACAATCCTTGCTACGACTTCGACGACGCCGGCCTCATCCACGGCGCACGCTTCCATGTCGCGATCACGCGGCAGCGCCTGCGCCTTGCCTGACCACCGCCCGTCGCCCTGCTGCTTCCCCGATCCGGAGCTCTCCCATGGCCCATTCCCTCACATCCGGCACTGCCAGCCCCCTCCGGGGGCCCGGTCCGAACCAGCCGGCCCTCGACTCCGACGCCGTCTGGGAGGCGCGCACCGATCTCGCCGCCTGCTTCCGCATGGCGGCGCGCCATGGGCTGGAAGAAGGCATCTGCAACCATTTCTCGGCGCTGGTGCCGGGTTATGACGACCTCTTCATCGTCAATCCCTATGGCTGGGCCTTCCGCGAGCTGACGGCCTCGAAGCTGCTGATCTGCGATTTGCACGGCAATGTCGTCGCTGGCGAGGGGCAGCCCGAGGCGACGGCCTTCTACATCCATGCCCGCATCCACAAGGCGATCCCGCGCGCCAGGGTCGCCTTCCACACCCATATGCCCTATGCGACCGCGCTCTCGATGACCGAGGGCGAGCCGCTGATCTTCGCCGGCCAGACCTCGCTGAAATTCTACGGCCGGACTGCCGTCGACCGCGATTACAATGGGCTTGCGCTCGACGAGAGCGAGGGTGACCGCATCGCCGGCGCCATCGGCGACGCCGACATCGTCTTCATGAAGCATCACGGCGTCATGGTGCTTGGTCCGACGATCGCCGAGGCCTGGGACGATCTCTACTATCTCGAGCGCGCCTGCGAGGTGCAGACCCTGGCGCTTTCGACCGGGCGCCAGGTCCTGCCCGTTGCGCCCGCGATCGCCGAAGCTGCCTATCGCCAGATGCGCGAAGGCGACCCGGAATCGGCCAGGCTGCACCTCGCCTCGATCAGGCGCACGCTCGATCTCGAAGAGCCCGCCTATCGCAGCTGAGCGGCGAGCGTGGGTTTCTTCGCCCTGTCATCCATGCGTCCGGCGCGATTGAGCCGACCGCCTGAAACAACTCGACAAGAGCCGACGGGCGGCGCTAGCTTCGTTGGAAGGACTATAGGGTAACTGGCGGGGCGGTACGTTGGTACCGAGGCCCTGCCATCAGTCGCGGGAGTTGTCACCGTGATGTCCGATGGTGCCAAGGCCGAAACTGGGGCTGAATTCAGGCCTGCAACGCGACGGCAGGAGTTCCTTGCCTTCATCGTCCTGGCGATCCTGATCTGGCCGGTCATCGCAGTCGGCGTCGTCGGCGGCTATGGTTTCCTGATCTGGATGCTGCAATTGGTCTTCGGACCGCCCGGCCCACCACGGTGAGGGCCCGGCCATGGCAGAGCGCGGGATCGATCTCGGCAAACGCGGGTTTCTGAAGGGGCTTCTCCCCTCGGATCCCGCCGTCATTCGCCCACCCTGGTCCGTCGAAGAAACCATCGCGAGCGCGTGCACGGGATGCGGCGCCTGTATCAGCGCCTGCCCGCAAGCAATCATCAGGCTCGATGCCCGGCAGCGACCCGAGATCGATTTCAGCTCGAGCGAATGTACCTTCTGCGGAGCCTGCGCCGAGGTCTGTTCGGAACCTGTTTTTGATCGCGCGCGGCCTGGTTTCCAGCACATCGCCTTGATCGGGGACATGTGCTTTGCCGCACGCGGCGTCGTCTGCCAGAGCTGCGGCGATGCCTGCCCGGAAGCGGCGATCCGCTTCCGCCCGCGCCGTGGCGGCCCTGCCTTGCCAGAACTCGCGGTCGATCAATGCACCGGCTGCGGCGCCTGTATCGCGGCTTGCCCGGCCGCCGCCATCGGAACGCGTCCCACGGCGGCGGAGGCAGCCCATGCCTGAGGCTCAAGCCGGCCGCACCATCCATATTTCCAGCGCCGTCGTCACGGCCTTCCCGGAGCATTGCGACGCGGTCGTGCGCCAGATCAATGCACTGCCCAACACCGAGGTTCATCGTGTCGAGAACGGCAAGATCGTCGTCGTGATGGAAGCCGAGAGCACCGGCGAGATGGGTAGCAGGCTCACCGGCATCGCACTGATGGACGGCGTACTTTCGGCAAACTTCGTCTTCGAACAGATCACCACCCTCGACGACATTGGAGCTGGATCATGACCCTATCCCGTCGCGAGATGCTGAAGGCGCAGGCGGCGGGCATCGCCGCTGCCGCCGCCAATATGAGCCTGCCCGCCGAAGCCCAGCCTGTCGCTGGCGGCGTCGACACGCTGGAGATCACCTGGTCGAAGGCGCCATGCCGCTTCTGCGGCACCGGCTGCGGCGTGATGGTCGGCGTCAAGGAAGGCAAGGTCATCGCCACCCATGGCGACATGAAAGCCGAGGTCAATCGCGGCCTGAACTGCGTGAAGGGCTATTTCCTCTCGAAGATCATGTATGGCGCCGACCGGTTGACGCAGCCTCTGCTGCGCAAGAAGGGCGGCGTCTACGCCAAGGACGGCGAGTTCACGCCGGTCTCCTGGAACGAGGCTTTCGACGTCATGGCTGCGCAGGCCAAGCGCGTGCTGAAGGAGAAGGGACCGACCGCGGTCGGCATGTTCGGCTCCGGCCAGTGGACGATATTCGAGGGCTATGCCGCGACCAAGCTGATGCGCGCCGGCTTTCGTTCGAACAATCTCGACCCCAATGCCCGCCACTGCATGGCATCCGCCGCCGTCGCATTCATGCGGACCTTCGGCATGGACGAGCCGATGGGCTGCTATGATGATTTCGAAGCCGCCGACGCCTTCGTGCTCTGGGGCTCGAACATGGCGGAGATGCACCCGATCCTGTGGACGCGTGTCGCCGACCGAAGGCTCGGCCATCCGCATGTCAAGGTCGCCGTGCTTTCGACCTTCACCCATCGCAGCGCCGACCTTGCCGACATCCCGATCATCTTCAAGCCGGGCACCGATCTGGCGATCCTGAACTACATCGCCAACCACATCATCATGACCGGCCGGGTGAACCAGGACTTCGTCGGCAAGCACACCATCTTCGTGAAGGGCGCGACCGATATCGGCTATGGCTTGCGGCCCGACGACCCGCGCGAGGTCAAGGCCAGGAAAGCGGCCGATGTCGGCGCGACCACGCCGATCGATTTCGAGGCCTATGCCGCCTTCGTCAAGGACTACACCCTGGAGAAGGTCTCGGCCCTGACCGGAGTCGAGCCGGGTTTCCTGCAGCAGCTCGCCGAGCTCTATGCCGATCCGAAGCGCAAGGTCGTCTCGTTCTGGACGATGGGCTTCAACCAGCATGTCCGCGGCGTCTGGGCGAACCAGATGGTCTATAACCTGCATCTGCTGACCGGAAAGATCTCGGAGCCCGGCAACAGCCCCTTCTCGCTGACCGGGCAGCCCTCCGCCTGCGGCACGGCGCGCGAGGTCGGCACCTTCGCCCACCGCCTGCCGGCCGATATGGTCGTGACCAATCCGGAGCACCGCAAGCATGCCGAGGAGATCTGGCGGATCCCCGCCGGCACGATTCCGGAAAAGCCCGGTTACCACGCGGTCGAACAGGACCGCATGCTCAAGGACGGCAAGCTCAATTTCTACTGGATCCAGGTCAACAACAACCTGCAGGCGGCGCCGAACAGCAGCAACGAGACCTATCCAGGCTACCGCAACCCCGAGAACTTCATCGTCGTCTCGGACGCCTACCCGACCGTGACGGCGATGGCCGCCGACCTCATCCTGCCTGCAGCGATGTGGGTCGAGAAGGAAGGCGCCTATGGCAATGCCGAGCGCCGCACCCATGTCTGGCACCAGTTGGTCAAGGCTCCGGGCGAGGCCCGCTCCGACCTCTGGCAGTTGATGGAGTTCTCGAAGCGCTTCACCACCGACGAGGTCTGGCCGGCGGAGCTGCTGAATGCAAATCCGAACTATCGCGGCAAGACCCTGTTCGACGTGCTGTTCCGCAACGGCACTGTCGACCGCTTCGCCGCCAGCGAGATCGACCCGGCCTATGACAATTTCGAGGCCAAGGATTTCGGCTTCTATGTCCAGAAGGGTCTGTTCGAGGAATATGCCGGCTTCGGCCGCGGTCACGGGCATGATCTTGCGCCCTACGATACCTATCACGAGGTGCGCGGCCTGCGCTGGCCGGTGGTCAACGGCAAGGAGACGCTCTGGCGTTACCGCGAGGGCCTCGACCCCTATGTCAAACCTGGAAAGGGTTTCGAGTTCTACGGCAACCCTGACGGCAAGGCGCGGATCATCGCCGTGCCCTACGAGCCGCCGGCGGAATCGCCGGACAACGAGTATGATCTTTGGCTGGTGACAGGGCGCGTGCTCGAGCACTGGCATTCCGGCTCGATGACGATGCGCGTGCCCGAGCTCTTCAAGGCTTTCCCCGGCGCACGCTGCTTCATGCACCCGGACGATGCCCGCAAGCGCGGGCTCAACCAGGGTGCAGAGGTCCGGTTGATTTCCCGCCGTGGCGAGATGCAGACCCGGGTCGAGACGCGCGGGCGCAACCGCATGCCCGAAGGCGTCGTCTTCGTTCCCTGGTTCGACGCCAGCCAGCTCATCAACAAGGCCACCCTCGACGCGACCGATCCCATCTCCAAACAGACGGATTTCAAGAAATGCGCGGTCAAGATCGTAGCGGTCTGAGCCTGATGCGCTCCTGGAGCGTCCTTGGAACTGCCCTGGCAGCTCTTGTCGTCCTCTGCTTCGGCGCGCTCTCGCAGGAGAGCGGCCGGATCAACATCGTGCCGCGGCTGACCGGCGCCGCGCCTCCGATGGGCGTCGTCAACACTCCGCCGCTCGACCGCCCGATCGTCGACGACGTCAGGCGCATGCGGAACTACCCGGAGCAGCCGCCGATCATTCCGCATTCGATCGACGGCTATCAGCTGACGCTGAACACCAACCGCTGCATGGATTGCCACAAGCGGGAGTTCACCGAGGGTTCCGGCGCCCCGATGATCAGCATCACCCATTTCCAGGACCGGGACGGACAGGTGCTCTCGGACGTGACGCCACGGCGCTATTTCTGCACCGCCTGCCATGTCCAGCAGACCGACGCCCGCACGTTGGTGCCGAATACGTTCCAGGACGCAAACACGATTGGCCGCAAGCGGTAACGGGGCGCCGACATGGGCAAGCTGAAGGCTCTCTTCCTGCGCGCGTGGAACCTCGCGGTCTGGTTCTGGCGGGTCATCAGCCGGCCCAGCGCCTATCTGTCGCTGGGCTTCCTGACGCTCGGCGGCTTCGTCTGCGGCGTCATCTTCTGGGGCGGTTTCAACACCGCGCTCGAGGTCACCAACACCGAGAAATTCTGCACCTCCTGTCACGAGATGCGCGACAACGTCTATCAGGAGCTGACCCAGACGATCCATTTCTCCAACCGCTCGGGCGTGCGGGCCAGCTGTCCCGATTGCCATGTCCCTCATCAATGGACAGACAAGATCGCCCGCAAGATGCAGGCTTCGAAGGAGGTCTGGGGCAAGATCTTCGGCACGATCTCGACACGCCAGAAATTCCTCGACCACCGGCTGGAACTCGCCAAGCATGAATGGGCGCGGCTGAAAGCGAACGACTCGCTGGAATGCCGGAACTGCCATTCAACCATCGCGATGGACTTCACCAAGCAGACGCGACGGGCAGCCGAGATCCATAGCCGCTTCCTGATCCCGAAAGAGAAGACCTGCATCGACTGCCACAAGGGCATCGCCCATCTCTTGCCCGACATGACCGGCATCGAGCCCGGCTGGAAGGAAGCCCCCGAGCTCCAGGGCAAGGGCAGCGCCTCCTGGCATGAGCCGGAGCGGGAATTGCGCGCCTATCTCGCCGGCATCGAGACGCGCTGAGGAGGCTCAGGCCGCGGCTTGAAGCGCTCCGCGCGCTGCGAGATGGATGCCCGCCAGCATGCAGCGCACAGAGCCACCCGCGAGCTCGATGGTCGGCACGTCGAGCGGCAAAAGGTTCGCGAGGCCTTCCAGCACTGCGCGCTGCTCCGGGCGCAGTGCCTGCAAGGCGCGCGACGAGAGCGCGACGACGCGATCGTTCCTGCCCTGCAGCTCGATTGCATTGCCGGCAAACTCGTTGATCTGCTCGTGGTCGAGATCGATGACGACGCGGCCCTGGGCCAGACGCTCCGCAATCTCGTCGCGGCGCGCGACATCGCGAATGGTGGCCAGCCCGATCAGGCAGAAATCCGTGCCGATGCACATCAGCACATTGGTGTGATAGATCGCCCGGCCCGCCGCATCGACCGCGTCGAAGACCACGGGTTCGAAATTGAAATGCGTGCAGAAGCGCTCCAATGCCACCTCATTGGTGCGATTCGAGCGTGCGGCATAGGCGACGCGCTCGATATGATCGAGCACCATCGCGCCGGTGCCTTCGAGATAGACCCCGTCCTGCTCCAGCCCGGAATAGTCGATCACGTCCTGCACGCGGTAGCGGTGCTTCAGCATCTCGATGACGTCATGCCGCCGCTCCTTGCGCCGGCTCGGCGAGAACATCGGATAGAGCGCGACATGGCCGCCGGAATGGGTCGAGAACCAGTTGTTGGGGAAGACGGAGTCGGGCGTCGCCCGGCCCTCGTCCTCGAAGAGATGCACGGCGATGCCGGCTTCCTCCAGTCGCGCCGCGGCGCGCGTCACTTCACGATGCGCTTCGGCAGCGATGGCAGATGCGCTGCGCGCCGCATCGGTGCCCTGAAAGAGATTGTCGGCGGCCGTCGCCGGGTTCGGGCTGAAGTGATGCGGACGGATCATCACGACGCTGCGCGGCGCCTGGACGGAGAGCCTTTGCATCACCGCGCCCCGAGAACAGCACGAGGCGCGGCGGCCGGCGCGCTCAGCAGGCCGAACAGGTTGCGCGGGTCTTCCGGCTCGGTGAGGAGGTCGATCTCGTCATAATAGTCGGTGCCCTCGACCTGATCGCGCAGATAGCGCAGGGCCGAAAAATCCTCGGTGGCAAAACCGACGGAATCGAAAATGGTGATCTGGTCCTCCGTGCGGCGACCCTTCGTCTCGCCGACAATCACGCGCCAGAGTTCCGTGACCGGGAAATCCGGCCCCATCTGCTGGATCTCGCCCTCGATCCGGGTCTGCTCGGGAAATTCGACGAAGACATCGGCGCGCAGCAGGATGTCGCGCTGCAGCTCGGTCTTGCCCGGACAATCCCCACCGACCGCGTTGATATGCACCCCGGCACCGATCATGTTGTCGGAGAGGATCGTCGCCTTGAGTTTGTCGGCCGTGACCGTGGTGATGATGTCGGCGCCAAGCACGGCCGCTTCGGCGCTGCTCGCCACCTCGATCTCAAGCCCGTGCCCCGCGAGATTGGCCATGAATTTCGCGGTCGCGGCCGGATCGATATCGTAGACCTGCAGGCGCCGGATGCCGTTCAGCGCCTTGAAGGCAAGCACCTGGAACTCCGACTGCGAGCCGAGGCCGATGATCGCCATCACCGCGGCATCTTCACGGGCGAGATAGCGCGCGGCAACGGCCGAGGTCGCGGCGGTCCGCAGCGCTGTGGTGATCGTCATCTCGGAGAGCAGGCGCGGATAACCGGTCTCGACATCGGAAAGTACGCCAAAGGCCGTCACCGTCTGCAGCCCGGTGCGCGTGTTCTTGGGGTGGCCGTTGACATATTTGAAGCCATAGAGCTCGCCGTCGCTGGTTGGCATCAGCTCGATCACGCCGTCAGGAGAATGGCTGGCGACACGCGGCGCCTTCTCGAACAAGGTCCAGCGCCGAAAATCCTCCTCGATATAGCCCGCGAGGCCAATCAGATAAGGCTCGATGCCGGTGGCAGCGATCAGCCGAACCATGTTCTCGACGCCTACATACTGAACCATTGGTCGGCCCTCCCTGCGCGATTTCTGGAATGGAGAGCATTCTAGCCAATGCAATTTGCACACTGAATTGCGAACAAGTTCAGATTTTCTCTGTTTGTTGATCAATTTGCCTACTTCGTTTAGACAGATTGTCATGCATATCTTCGACGAGCTCGATCACCGCCTGATCGCCGCGCTGCGTGAGGACGGGCGCGCGCCGATCTCGAAGCTCGCCACCATTCTCGGCGTCTCACGCGCGACGGTTCAGACCCGGCTCGACCGGCTGATCGAGTCGGGCGCGGTGCTCGGCTTCACCGTGCGCTCCCGCCAGGACTATGATGACAAGGCCATTCGGGCGATCATGATGATCGAGGTCACTGGCCGCTCGACGACGGCGGTGATCAGGCAGATGCGCGGCCTGCCGGAACTGCACTCGCTGCACACGACCAATGGAACCTGGGACCTGATCGCAGAGATCCGCGCCTCCAGCCTCAGCGATTTCGACCGCGTGCTGCGCGAGGTGCGCACCATCGACGGTATCCTCAACAGCGAAACCAGCATTCTGCTCAGCTCGGTGTAGAGACCGGGAGTGCCTTGCGGAGCGGTGGTCAGCCGGCCTGCCGCTGCGCCAGATCGCTGATCTCGGGAAGCGGACAGAGGCTGCCGCAACCGGCGACGCCCGGGAGCAGATAGCGCAAGCAGCAGACCTTCCGTTGCCTCGTCGGCTCCCCGTCGAGCAGCGGATAGCGCACCGCGCCGCACATCGGATTGCGCCGCCCCGCAGCATCCGTCTGGCGCTCCAGCCAGAGGCGCGCCTCGCTGAGCGCGACCGGATGGACCTGTCCGGTGGTCAGCGCGCCTTGCACGGTCCATTCGAGAATGGCGGCGGCGTTGGTCCAGAGCACGCGCTGCGACACACCGAACTGGCTGGCAACATGCCGGACCAACGGCTCGACATGGCCGTCGACGAGCCGCGCGAACCGGTCGGCGGCGCCGGCATGCGGCTTGCCGTCATGCGTAATGACAAGAGCCGCCGTCCGCCCATCCTCATGCTGCGCAATACCAACCTGATCGAGATCGATCGGCAGGTCGCGATCGAGCATCAGGATCGCCGCGGCGGTCGGGATGACCAGCGCCGCGAAATGCCACTGCGTCCACATCGAGACGAGCGCCCGTCGATCGCCACCCGGATAGGTCCTGGCGAAGCGTGACATCAGGCCTTCGATGACGACCCCGTCCAGCAGATCGCGACCCGGCATCACCGAAACGTGCTCGCCCGGCAGGGCGAGCTTGTCCTTGTACCAGGCGAGGGCCTCCGGGAAGCAGGGCGCGAGCGACGGGATCATCTGCCGCTAGGCATTCGCCGCCGGCGCGGGCAGATTGCGCGCGACAGGCTGGGACCGGGCGGCGCGCACACTCAGCGCGGCTGCGAGAGGAGCGGCGGCCAGCGCGAAGGCGGCTGCCAGAGCGAAGCAGGTGCCGTAGCCGAAATGTTGCGAAACCCAGCCTGCACCGATGCCGCCAGCCATGCTGACGAGCGCGTCCATGCATTGCAGCAAAGTAAAGTCGATGCCGGCCTGGCGCGGGTCGGAGAGCGCCATGAACTGGGCATAGAGCGCAACGAAACCGAGCGCCATCACGCCCGATGAGCTCGCCAGCGCCAGTCCAAGCAGCACGGGTTGGGGAGCGCCGCCGTTCCAGGCTGCGGCGGCAAGGCCAGCGAGCGAGACAGCCTGCAGGACGAGCGCGAGCATCATCACCGTTCGCGCGCTCCACAGCCGGACGAGCGCGCCGCCCAGGAGCGCGCAGGCAAAACCAACGGCCATTCCACCGACACCATTGACGATGCCGAGCGAGACGAGGTCGAGCCCTGAATCGATCAGGAACGGCCCGAGCATGGCGACGCCCCATTTCTGGGCGACGACATAGATCGCCGCCAGCAGCAGCCCGATCCGCATGTCCTTGCGCCGAAGCGCCTGACGCAACGATGGCTGATGCGTGCGCAAACCGGGTGAAGGCGGCGCCGGCGACAGGATGAAGGGCAAGGCGAGCACCAGCAGCAGAGCCGCCATCGCAAGGGTCGCAATTCCCCAGCCCAGGCGCGCGACGAGCACCAGGAAGAGCCCGGAACCGAGCGCCGAACCAAGATAGGCGCCGCCGACCTGGGCGGCATTGCCCCAGCCGTGATGGCGTTCGGACAATGCCTCGACCGCATGTCCGTCGCAGGCGATGTCGCCGGTCGACGCTGCAAGGGCGATCAGCACGAAGACGCCGATCAGGGGAACAAGGCTGGTCGGGCCGACCAGGCTGGCAAGACAGAGGCCAGCGGCCGAAATCAAGGCGGTGACGAGGACGATCGAGCGCGACCGGCTGCGGCCCTGCGACGGCAGCCGGTAGCGCTCAACCGCCGGCGCCCAGAGAAATTTCAGCGCCCAGGGCAGGACGGCGAGGTAGGTCAGGCCGATCTGGTCGAGCGGCAGGCCGCGATCCCGCAGCACGCTCGGCAAGGCGATGAAGGTCAGCCCGCCGATGATGCTCTGGCCGACATAAAGCCCGCCGATGGCGAGCACGATGGCGGCCGGCGAGGACAGGTCACGGGCAGCGGCCTCCCCGGTTCCGATGGCGCTCACCAGCGGTAACGCAGGCTGGCAATGACCTTGCGCCCTTCGTCAAAGTAACAGAACCCGGCCGTGCAGTTCTGGGTAACCTCGTCGAGCAGGTTGGTGGCGTTGACCTGAATGCGCATGCCCTTCAGCCGCGCGTCGAGGTTCTCGAGGTCGTAGCGGACCGAGGCATCGACGAAGGTCCGCGCCTTGTTGTCGAGCACCGCGCGGTTGAGGTTGTCGCCAAGGCTCGAACCGACATAGCGCACACCGCCGCCGATCCCGAACCCCTTCGCCGCGCCCTGCTGCACGGTGTAGTCGAGCCACGCCGAGGCCATGTGATAGGGGACGCTCGTCAGCCGGTTCCCGACCGTCTCCGGCGTCAGCTTCAGGATCCTGGCATCGTTGTAGGAATAGGAGGCCTGGACGCTCAGCCCATCCGCCAGTGACGCAACACCCTCGATCTCGAAGCCCTTGGAGCGCAGATCGAGCTGCACCTGGCGATTGAGGCCGTTGACGACCTCGTAGACCACCGCGTTCTCCTGCTTCAAGCTGAAGACGGCAGCGCGCAGGGCGGCATTATACCCCGGCAGATCGTATTTAACGCCGGCCTCGACCTGCTCGCCCGTCGTCGGGACCGCGACCGAGCCATCCAGCACCGTGCCGGAGTTGGGCACGAAGGAGGTGCCATAGCTGACATAAGGCACGACACCGAGCTCCGTGACATAGCTCAGCGCGGCACGGCCAGTGAACTTGCCCTCGCGGCTCTTGCTCTCGGTCGGCGCGGCCCCCGCTGCACCAGCCTCGAACTTGCTGTTCAGCCAGTCATAACGGCCGCCGGCGGTCACGCGCCAGTTCTGCCACTTGATCTGGTCCTGGAGGTAGATGCCGGTCATCGTCTGGGTTTGCCCGGTCCGCCAGAGGAAAGGCGGATTGGCTCCCAGCGGCACACCGCCATAAGCCTCCTTGCTCTTGTAGCTGAGATGGCTGACGTCGACGCCGGCCAGGAGCGTATGATCGAGCGCGCCCGTCTGCAGCCGGCTTTCAAGCATCGTATCGATCGAGAAGCCCTGCGTGTTCTCACGCGTCAGGCCGGGGGTGCCGATATAGACGTATTGCTGATTGCCGCCGAGCTTCGAGTACCGGGCTCGCTGCCGCAGCGTGAACACGTCATTGAACCGGTGCTCAAATTCGTAGCCGAGCCGGGCCTGCTGCTGGCGGAAATCATTGTAGCGCTTGTCGCCGCCGAAGACCTTCGTCGCCCCGATCACCTTCGAGGCGACATTGCCCTGCCTGTCGATCCACGGACCGTATTCGTTGACATAGGCCGCTGTGCCGCCCGTGGTCGAATCCATGTACTCGCCGAGGACGGTGAGCTTCGTCGCCTCGTTCGGCTTCCAGGTCACAGCCGGAGCGATGAAGACGCGATCATCCTTGATGGCGCTGATCCCGGTCTTGGCGTCGCGTGCCAGGCCGGTCAGACGGTAGAGCCAGGTGCCGTCGGCATTGACCGGGCCGGAGAGATCGAAATTGCCCTGGAGACGGCCGAACGAGCCGCTCTGGATCTCCACCTCGCGGAACGGGGTTTCGGTCGGTCGCTTCGAGATGATGTCGACGATGCCGCCGGTGCTGCTGGCGCCATAGATCGAGGCGGCCGGCCCTCGCAGGATCGTAATGGCCTCGACGCCATAGGGTTCGAGCCTGAACAGCCCGTTGGGGCTGCCGATCTGACGCAGCCCATCGCGGAACACACCGTTCTGGGTGACATCGATGCCGCGGATGGTGAAGGCGTCGTAGCGCGGATCGAAGCCATAGGTCCCGACACGCACTCCCGGCGTATAGGACAGAGCCTCGAGCAGTGACTGCGGCTTGCGCTGCTCGAGCTGGATCTGCGTAACCGTTGAAACCGATTGCGGCGTCTCGAGAAGCGGCGTGTCGGTCTTGGTGGCGCTGCGCCCCGAGGTCGCAACATAGCCATTCGTCGAGATGATGCCGCTCAGCTCGCTGCGCCCTTCGACAACGACCTCCTCGAGCCGGATGGGGCGCTGTTCGGGCGATTGCGCCAAGGCGACGTTCGACGCCAGAACAATAGCGGACAATCCTAGAACAGCAAAACGGAGAGGCACGGCGCGTCGCTTTCGCAAATCGATAATTTGCGCGGCCTATCAGCGTCAGTATATGCGAGTCAATTATCTATAGTTTTTAATTATTAGAATCAAAATACAAAAATAAATCTCAAATCTTAGGTACGCGTACGTATCTATAGTTATAAATCACATCTATTTCTGAAATTATTGACCTCGCGAGCTTATAAGGACAGGAAATCGACATAGAGCCATCAAGCTCCTTCCGGCGTGACAGCATCGCGCCCCCCTGCCCCATACGAAGCAGCGCACGAGCCGGCAGCAGCGAACACAGCGGGCCTGGACTGTAGGATTCTGCACTTGCAAAGGTATTCGGCCGTGCCGCGCCGGTTTGATGAAGCTGCGATAGCTTTCGTTGCCGAGCAGCCTACGCCCTACCCGAATGGCGGGTCATGGCGTCACCACCGCGCGGTGAGCCGCTGCTTCGCCACATATCCACGCCCGGAACGCCGCAATGGCCGGCCTTTCCGCGGAAATCTCGGGGCAGACCAGATAATACTGATGCGGCCCTCTGACCTGATGCGGGAAGGGCCTGACGAGGCGACCCGCATCAAGATAATCCCCGATCAGGACATTGGTGGCGAGGGCTATTCCCTGGCCGGATGCGGCCGCCTGCAAGGCGAGGAACATATGCGAGAAGCGCGGCCCTCGCGTCGCGTCGATGTCAGGCAACCCGACCGCAGCCAGCCAGCGCGGCCAGGTGACATAGTCGAGGATTCCCTCCGGATTCTCATGCAGCAGGGTGTGATGACGCAAATCCGCTGGCTCGTTCAGGGGCCGCTCGGGGTCACCGAGAAGCGTCGTGCTGCAGACGGGAAAGAAATTCTCTTCCATCAGCAAGTCCGAGCGCAGGCCGGGATAGACGCCGCGGCCGGAGCGGATCGCCACATCGACATCTTCGCCTTCAAAATCGGTCAGACTCGTCGAGATCGAAACACGTACCTCAAGATCGGGGTGGCGCTCCTTCAACGAACCGAGACGCGGGATCAGCCAGCTCAAGGCGAAGCTCGGCAACGTGCTGACGGTCAGTATATTGGGCGCGTTCGGCCGCAGAGCGCGCGCCGTGGCCTCGTTGAGCTGATCGAGCAGCAGTGAAACGGTCGCGGCGTAGCGCTCCCCGACGGCCGTCAGGGCGACGCCCTTGCTCGGCAGGCGACTGAAGAGAGGGCGTCGCAGCCAGGCTTCAAGCGATCTTACCTGCTGGCCGACCGCGCTGGCGGTGACGGCGAGTTCGTCCCCGGCCCGCTCGAAGTTGAGGTGCCGGGCCGCGGCCTCGAAAGCGCGCAGAGAGGTCAAAGGCGGAAGGTGGCGACGCGTCATGGCGAACGAAGAAAACCTTGGGCTGAAGCGAAGAAGTTCGCATTTGCTTGGAACCCAGGCAAGGCGCAGATTCCCTAGCGAAACATGTGTCAAAGGAGGCCGTCATGTCGACTAGGCCAGCCATAGAAAACCTTCTGCCGTTCCCGGTCGCGCCGTCTGTTCACGGCCTGTCGCGCCTGCTGCTCCGTCTTGAAACCTGGCTTAACGCCAAGGCGAGCGCACGCGCCCTTTACCGCATGGATGACCGCGCACTGTCCGATATCGCGCTCTCCCGCAGCGATGTGGAACGCGTTAACGCCACGGTCCGACTGCCGGACTGACAGCTTTTGCTGGCAGGCGCTGGCACTAGGATCCTTGTGGTGCTTGATCCTGCATTCGAGCAGCACGTGGCCTGGCTTTCGGCCGGTTTCGTCGACACCGAGAAGCGCGACCTCATGATCCTCGATAGGTCTTGGCCAGGTACTCGGTGATCGCCTTGGCATCGACCTCGTCGATCGGGACGCGGTAGGTCTTGATCATCTTCTGCACCTCGGCGTCCCAGAAGGCCCGGCCGTTCCTCGGCGGCTGGACGTTGAGGTCATCGATCGGATGGCACGACATTCAGTTGTTCTTTGCTGCCTCGAAGCCGGAACCGAGGCCGGGCCTGAGCACCGCCGCCTCAGTGGGCAGCTGCTAGGTTTTCGGCACTGCCAGCGCCACCCCGGCAAGGCAGAGCCCGAAAGCCGACACCCCAATGACGCGCAAGGTCACGGCTGCCTGCTTCATGCGGCCATCACGCGCGCATATAGCCCGCCGGATTCCACAAAGGCTCGATCCGCTGTGATTGGCCGATCCGGTTGGTCGCCTGACCATCAGCACATGTTCGCCCTTGGGCAGCCGCACCGCAGCCTCCATTCGCGGCACGAGGCCTGGTGCCGACAAGCGGCATAGCTGGGGCGTCGCGCGGTCGAAACGACGCTTTCAACAAAATGCGAATCGGCTGTTGACACCCGAAACCTGATTCGCTTAAACACTGCTCATCGAGACGGCGCCGCCGCTGGCGGGGCCGCTCTACTGCGCTTCATGAGCATGTTAGGCCTTGTCGCCGAGCGATCGGCGGGCTTATCTGTCGTTGTTGATGCGCCGCTGTTTGAAAACT
>NZ_JPKG01000063.1 GCF_000735605.1 Allobosea sp. LC85 | reverse complement strand
CGGCGCCCGAGGCTCACCCCTCGGCGCCGCGTTCCCACTTACCGCGGGGTGGAGCAGCCCGGTAGCTCGTCAGGCTCATAACCTGAAGGTCGTCAGTTCAAATCTGGCCCCCGCAACCAAACCTCCCAAGACGATCTCAAACCCCGCCTCCCCAGGACGCGGGGTGCGCCCGTTCCAGAACCAGAAGCGCCTGAGCGCCGGGCCCGACGCGCGGGATCGCCATGATCCAGCCGATCGGCCTGGACATGGCCCCAATGGACCACACCGGCGTCGCGCCATGACCCGCTACCGCTTCACCCGCAAGCGCGGGCGCGCCGCGTTCCAGTCCCGCGCGCGATTGATCAACGCGCGGACATGCTCGGGATCCGGGCCATTCTCGCGGACCAGGACCGCCGGCCACCCGACATAATGCGCAGTTTGCCAGTATGTGGCAGGCGCAAACTCCATCAGCATCGCGACTGTGTCGCGATCGATCGAGATGCAGAACGAACCGGCCTCGTGCCCAGGCGACAGAAAGGTGCGGCCGTTCACCTTGATCGCAGGCATACCGTAGCTCGTCGAAATCTCCGTGTCCGGAAGTGTCAGCGCATAAGCGACGGCCTCATCCCAGCTGAACGACATGCCATGGCTCCCTGCAGGATCCGCGGACAGGCTGGCCGTACCTCCGACCAGGTCCTCAGGTTGTCATGCCGCTTCGCTGCAATGCAGGCAACCTGACTCCCGTAGAAACAGTCTTGACTGTTTGTAAATGCGGTCACAGGCTCGCGCCCGGCTCAGAGTGGAGGAGCGCGGCTTGACCGTAACCGGCCGGAGGCGATCGCAGAAGGAACGCAGCGCGGAAACCTCGGCGCGGCTGATGCATGCGACGATCGACTTGATGCATGACCGCGGGCTCGCTCGCACGACCACACCCGAAATTGCCCGGGCTGCCGGCGTGTCGCGGGGCGCACTCACTCATCACTTTGCCGGGCGCGAGGCGATCATCACGGCGTCTGTCGCCGATCTGCTCGGGCGTTCATCGCGAAACCTGCATCGTTTCGCCGAAGCGTTTGCCGAGCGGGGCGGCTCCAGCGACGAGATCGTCGACTACATCTGGCAAATGATGTCGGACCGGCTGTTCTATGTGACCATGGAGTTCCTGCCGGAGGCACGTCACAATGACGAGTTCCGGGCTGATCTCGTACCCGTGGTGCGCGAATTCCATGCTGGCCTGGACGCGGTCTGGACTGCACTTGCGGCCCGCACCAAGGTCGATCCGGACCATACCCGCGTCGTGATGAACGCCACCATGTGCCTCGTGCGCGGCATGATCGCCCAGACCGTGCTGCGGAAGGACCCCGCCTACTTCGCCGAGATGCTGGACTTCTGGAAGCTCCAGGTCCGCCAGCACTTTCCGACCCAGTCCCCGCTTTCGCGGCAGGCCGTTGCAGGGGCACAGGTTACATGACGCCGCTCCTCACGGTCACCGACCTGAAGCTCGACTTCTACGGCGTGCATGTGCTTCGCGGCGTCGATCTCGCCGTGCCGGCCGGAAGCTTTACCGGCTTGATCGGTCCAAATGGCGCCGGCAAGTCGACCTTGTTCAATTCCGTTTCGGGCCTTTACCGCCCCAAGGGTGGCAGCGTCGCGCTGGGGTCGAAGGATGCCACGGGTCTGCCTCCGGAAGAACTCGTTGCCGCGGGCCTGGTGCGGACCTTTCAGCTGGCGCGGGGATTTCCCAAGCTCAGCGTCTTCCAGCATCTGATGCTCTATGGCGCGGATCAGCCCGGCGAAAATCTGCTCGCGGGGTTGTTCGGCTCCGCCGCCGCACGCCGCCGCGAAGCCGAACTGGCCGGGCGCGCCTTCGAGATTGCCCGTCGGCTGAAGCTCGACCACGTGCTGGATAATCCGGTCACGGCTCTGTCCGGCGGCCAGAAGAAACTGGTCGAGATCGGGCGGGCCCTGATGGCCAGGCCCAAGATCCTGCTGCTCGACGAGCCGATGGCCGGCGTCAATCCGAGCCTGGCCGACGAAATCGCCGAACATCTCGTCGGGCTCAACCGCGAAGGCCTGACGATTTGCCTGATCGAGCATGACATGGCGCTGATCAAGCGCCTCTGCCAACCGGTCGTCGTGATGGCCGAGGGCAAGACCCTGACCCAGGGCTCGTTCGAGGAGGTTGCCTCCGATATCCGGGTGCAGGAAGCCTATCTCGGGAGGCGGCATTGAGCGTTGCGCGGGGCACCGCCCTGCTCTCGGTCGAAGGTGTTGTCGCCGGCTATGGCGCCGCCGAAGAAATTCTCAAGGGCACGTCGCTCACGGTCGCGCCCAGCGAGATCGTTTCGATCATCGGGCCGAACGGAGCGGGTAAATCGACCTTGCTCAAGACCATCGCGGGGCTGGTTGCGGCACGCAAGGGCCAGATCAGCCTGAACGGCGCGGACGTCACGGCTGCGAACGCGCTTGGCCGGGCGCGGGCCGGCATCGGCTTCGTCCCGCAGGAACGCAATGTCTTTGGTGCGATGACGGTCGCCGAGAATCTGGAGATCAGCGGCTTCCAGGATCCAGGCGGGGTCAGGACACGCAGCGAGGAGATGTATCAGCGCTATCCGATGTTGGCCGAGAAGCGGCGTGCGTTGGCGCGGACGCTGTCGGGTGGACAGCGCCAGATCCTGGCGATGGCGATGGGGCTGATGAATGCGCCGAGCCTGCTGCTGCTCGATGAGCCGACAGCCGGGCTCTCGCCCAAGGCGGCCGATGAACTGTTCGAGGCGATCGTCGCCCTGAACAGGGGCGGCCTGCCGATCCTGATGGTCGAACAGCATGCGCTCGAGGCACTCGAAATCTCGACGCGAGGCTATGTGCTCGTTTCCGGCCGCAACAGCCGGGAGGGGGCGGGGCCTGCCCTCGCCGCCGACCCCGATATCCGCCGCCTCTTCCTGGGCGGCTGAAGCCGACGCCGACGCAGTTCAAGAAACACAAGACAAGGGGATCACCATGGCCGATTTCATGACGAACCGCCGGACGCTTCTGGCGGGCGCCGCCGCGCTTGCCGGCATCGGTGCGCTACCGAAGCTCGCGCTCGCCCAGGGTGCGCCGATCAGGATTGGCACCCTGACGCCGTTGACCGGTTCGGGCGGCCCCTATGGCCCGGTGATGGTCAAGGCGGTCAAGGCCGTCATCGATGAGGTGAATGCGGCAGGTGGCGTGCTCGGGCGCAAGATCGAGCTGATCTCGGAGGACGACCAGACCAATCCGGAAGCCGGCGTCCGTGCGGCGCGCAAGCTGATCGACGTCGACAAGGTCTCGGCCATTCTTGGCACCTGGGCCTCCTCGGTCACGACGGCGGTCGCACCGCTTTGCTGGGAATCGAAGACCTTCCTCGCGACCGTCTCCGGCGCGGATTCGATCACGCAGTTGCCGCATCAGGGCTATCTGATCCGCACGCAGCCCACCACCACGCTGCAGGGCCGCAAATTCGGAGAGTTCGTCATCGCCGAGAAGGCCAAGCGCGTCTTCTTCCTGTCGCCGCAGACGCCCTTCGCCAAGAGCCAGTTCGACAATATCACCGAGGCGGTGAAGAAGGGTGGCGGCGAGACGGCATCCCTGATCTATGACGACAAGAAGCCGGCCTACCGCACCGAGATCGACGAGGTGCTCCGCTTCAAGCCCGACGCGGTCGTGTTTGGCGGCTATACGCCCGACACCGCCGTGATGCTGAAGGACCTGTTCCGCGCCGGCTTCGGCGGCCTCAAGGTCGCCTTCGGCTATTCGGTGAACCAGAAGCTGGTCGACAGCGTTCCAGCCGATGTCGTCGACAAGACCTACACCATCTCGCCCTCGTCGGCGGAAGGCTCGAAGGCCTATGAGCGCCTGGTCAAGCTGATCGGCGTGCCTTCGCCCGATCCCTACACCACGCAGATCTATGACCAGATCAACCTGATTCTGATGGCGATCGCGCTTGCCGGCGATGCCTCCGGTACGGCGATCAAGGACTCGATCCGCAAGGTCAGCCAGGCGCCGGGTGGTGCCAAGATCGACAATGCCGTTGACGGTCTGAAGGCGATCGCAGCCAAGCAGCCTGTCGACTATGACGGCGCCAGCGGGCCGTGCGATTTCACCGAGACCGGCGACATCAGCGACTCGAAGTTCCGCTACGAGCAGGTCCAGGGCGGGAAGATCGTCCTCGCCAAGATCGCCTGATCCCGAAAGACCGCGCGTGACCCCTTTCCTGCAGGCGCTCATCAATGGGCTGATGACCGGGGCGCTGATTGCCGTCCCGGCCGTCGGCTTCTCGGCCATCTTCGCCGTGCTGCGCTATCCCAACTTCGCCATCGCGTCCTATGCCACCATTGGTGCCTTTGCCGCGTGGTGGGCGAATGCGGTGCTGGGACTGCCGATCATTCCGGCTCTCGTGATTGCGTTTGCAATCGCCGGAGCCGTCGGCGTGATCGCGGAGGAGAGCGCGCTCAGCCGCCTGCGCGGAAACGGGGCGCTCATCGTCGCCATCGCCTCGATCGCGCTCAATCTCGTGCTCGAGAACATCGTGCGGTTCTTCTTCGGCAACGACATGCGCGGCTACGATCTCCCGCTGATGCGCGACATGCGTTTCGGCGAGCTGCGGATTGGCCCGCAGCAGTTGCAGAGCCTCGCGCTTGCGGTCGTGATCATGGCCGCGATGTTTGCCTTCCTGCGCTATACGCGCTTCGGCAAGGCCATGCGCGCCGTCGCCGACAATCCCGATCTCGCCAGGCTGAAGGGCATCGATCCGGCCCGGATCGCGATCGTCACGGTCTTCCTGGGCGCGGGGCTCACCGGCGTCGGTGGCGTACTGATCGGCCTCGATACGTCGATCGACCCACTCACCGGCTATCGCGTGTTGCTGTCCGTCTTCGCCGCAGCGGTGCTCGGCGGGCTCGGCTCGATCCCTGGCGCCGTGGTCGGCGCGCTCGCGCTCGGCATCGCCGAGGAACTGGCGCTGATCGCCGTGCCCGCAACCTATCGCACGGCCGTCGGCTTCATCGCGATCCTGATCATGCTGACCTTCCGCCCACGTGGCATCCTGGGCGAGAGGGCAGTCTGATGTTGTCCTATGTCATCTTCACCCTGACCCTTTGCGGCATCTACGCGCTGCTCGCGCTCAGCCTGAACCTGATCTGGGGCGGTGTCGGTCTGGTCAATCTCGGGCTCGCCGGTTTCTTCGCGGTCGGAGCCTATGCCTCTGCGCTGGCGACCGGGGCAGGGGCGCCGGTGCTGTTCGGCTGGACCGCGGCGCTTGCGGTCGGCGCCGTGGTCGGGCTTGTGGTCACTTTCGCGACCTTGCGCCTGCGCGACGACTATCTCGCCATCGTCACGCTCGGCTTTGCCGAGGTGATACGGCTCGTCGCATTGAACGAGCGCTGGCTCACCAAGGGATCCGACGGCATTTCCGGGATCAAGGCGCCTCTCAAGGCCGAGCTCGGCCTCATGGGCTTCAACCTGTTCTATCTCGGCCTGGTCACGCTGATCGTGGCCGGCATCTGGCTGCTGCTGCGCCGGCTCGACGGCTCGCCCTACGGCCGGGCGATGAAGGCGATCCGTGAGGATCAGCAGCTCGCGGCCTTCGCCGGCAAGACAGTGCTGCGTTTCAAGCTCCAGGCCTTCGCGCTCTCTGCCGCCATCGCGGCGCTGGCCGGCGCGCTCTATGCGCATTTCCAGTCCTATGTTTCGCCTGACCATTTCCAGCCGCTGATCACGATCTACATCTTCCTGGCCGTGACGGCCGGCGGCGTCGGTCGTCCGAGCGGCGCGGTTGTGGGCGCCTATCTCGTCGTGATCTTCCTTGAGGCGACGCGCTTTGCCACCGAATGGGTGCCGGGTCTGCAGCCGGTCCAGGTCGCGGCCCTGCGCGAGATCCTGGTCGGGCTCGCGCTGATCCTCGTCCTGCACCTGCGCCCGCAGGGGCTCCTGCCCGAACGCATTCCACGGGCGCCCAAACCCATCCCTTCCAAAGCTTGAAGCCCGGAGCTCACGATGTCCGACGATCTTGCCGCCCTGTCGCGCCTGCTCGCAGAGCCCGGCCAGCCGGACACGCTGTTCAAGGCCTTCGAGGCTGCGACGAAGCGGCTCGTCGGGCATGAGCTCTTCACCCTGCTCTATGTCGATGGCGAGGAGGTCGCGCGGATCTATTCGAACCGCCCGACCGAATATCCCGTCTCGGGCCGCAAGACGATGGGGCCAACGCTCTGGGGCGACCATGTGCTGAAAGGGCGCAAGCCCTATCTCGGGCGCGACAAGGCCGGAATTCGCTGGGCCTTCTTCGATCACGAGCTGATCGAGAGCATGGGCCTCGGCTCGGTCATCAATGTTCCGGCGCTCTATGACGGCAAGGTCGTCGGCACGATCAATCTGCTCGCACCGGAAGGCTTCTATCGGGAGGAGCATGTGGCGCCCGTCGAGCGGCTCGCGCCCCTGCTGGTTCCCGCATTCCTCGCCGCTCGCGCAGCCGCGCGCGCCGCCTGACCGCACCCATCCGACTGGAGAAACGCCGTGGCTTCCACCCTCTTCACCAATGCCCGCATCGTCGACGGTACCGCGCCGGAGCGCGGTGCGCCCGTCTCAGTCCTGGTCGAGGGCGGGACGATCCGCGAGGTCGGCAAGACGGTTTCCGCCGGCAAGGCGAAGGTGATCGATCTGGCGGGCCGTAGCTTGATGCCCGGGCTGATCGACGCGCATGTGCATGTCATCGCCGGCGTCGCCGATCTCGGACGCAATGCGGCGCTGCCGGATTCCCTCGTGATGGTGCGCTCGCTGGTGATCATGCGCGAGATGCTGCTGCGCGGCTTCACCACGGTGCGTGACGTCGGCGGTGCCGATTTCGGGCTGAAGGTCGCGACCGAGGAAGGGCATTTTCCGACACCGCGCCTCGTCATCTCCGGCAAGGCGCTGAGCCAGACCGGCGGCCATGCCGATTTCCGCGGCCGCTATGACGATCGCGAGGCGGTGACGACCCGCCATCGGCTCGGCGCGCTCGGCCGCATCTGCGACGGTCTCGATCAGGTGCGCCGTGCTGCCCGCGAGGAGCTCAAGGGCGGAGCCGATTTCATCAAGATCATGGCCAATGGCGGCTGCGCCTCTCCGACCGATCCGATCCATTTCCTCGGCTACTCCGTGAGCGAGATCGAAGCGATCGTCGAGGAAGCCCGGATGGCCGGCACTTATGTCTCGGCCCATGTCTATACCGATGAGGCGATCCGCCGCTGCGTCGAGGCAGGCGTCCACTCGCTCGAACATTGCAACCTGATCAAGGCGGAAACAGCCAAGCTTGCCGCATCGAAGGGCGCCGTCGCCGTGCCGACCCTGGTGACCTATGACAAGCTCGCCAGCGAAGGCGCCAAGCTCGGCTTCCCGCCGGATTCAGTCGCGAAGGTCGAGAATGTCCGCGTCGCCGGCATGGACTCGCTCGCCATCATGAAGAAGGCTGGCCTGGCCATGGCCTATGGCAGCGATCTGCTCGGCGAGATGCATCGCCACCAGTCCGAGGAGTTCGTCATTCGCGGCCGTGCCCTGCCGGCGCATGAGGTAATCGGTGCAGCCACCCATGTCGCGGCAAAGCTGCTCGGGCTCGAAGGCAAGATCGGCACGGTCGCGCCAGGCGCCCATGCCGACCTGATCGTTGTCGACGGCGATCCACTGAAGGACCTGGCGTTGCTGACCCGTCAGGGGCGGCACATGCCGCTGATCATGAAGGGCGGCGCCTTTATGAAGCGCTCAAGCCTGAACTGAGTCCGCCTGCGGACAGAAGATCAAGCGGTTCCGGGACGATCGGAAAGTCCGGCCCCGGAACCCGGATCCCCAGTCGCACATCAAAGGCCCAGAGGGTTCGCATGGGCGCAGCCTGCGCGCTCAACCTTGGCTGCCCATTCGCCGTTGACTTCGCGGCTGAGGAGAGGAGGATGTTGTCCTGACGCGTCGCCAGGCAACAAAGGGGCGCCTCCGATGACAATCGCAAAGAAACTCCAAGCCTATATCGACGGCGAGGGCATCGCCTACGACACCGTCGCGCATCACCGTACCGCGACCAGCAGCCAGTCGGCGCAGGCCGCGCATGTCCCAGGCAGCAGACTGGCTAAATCCGTGGTGGTTCACCATGAGACCGGGTATGTCCTGGCAGTGGTTCCGAGCACACACCGGATCGAACTCTCCACTTTGCAGGATGTGATTCACCAAAGACTCGGGCTCGCCTCGGAGGATGAGGTGAGTTCGCTGTTCGCCGATTGCGACCTGGGCGCGGTCCCGCCGATCGGATCGGCCTATGACGTGCCGGTGATCCTCGATGAAAGCCTTCACGACGCCAGGGACGTCTATTTCGAGGGTGGCGACCACAGGACGCTGGTGCGTGTCAGCGGGCCTGACTTTTGCAACCTGATGAAGGATGCGCGGGTCGCCCGCTTCAGCCACCCGTCCTAGGCATCAAGATGCCTCGGGGCGACGGAGCCCCTAGATCGCCGTGCGTCCGTTTGGACGCAAGATGGGCGATCTATCTTTTTGTTTGAGCATCGGATTTTTCCGAAGACCGGATTCCACTTTTCGGTCCGATGCTCTAGCGATCGGCGCGCGCGACCACGGATCGGAACAGGACGTTCAGTCCGGGCTCCAGGTCCTCGCGCGTGCAGAGTTCCAGGTTGTTGTGGGTGATGCCGTTTTTGCACGGCGCGAAGATCATCGCCGCCGAGGCATGACGGGCGACGAAATAGGCGTCGTGCCCGGCCTGGCTCAGGATGTCCTGCGTCCGGTAGCCGAGCCCGAGCGAGACGGCGCGGATACCCTCGATCAGCTCGCCCGAGAATATCCGTCCGCCCCAGTTCCAGGTGTCGAGGATTTCGGCTGTGCAGCCGCCGCGTGCAGCCGCCTCGCCAATGGCGCGGCGCACACGCTCGGCCATGACCAGGGTGGTCTCGGCGTCGGGATGGCGGACGTCGCAAACGGCCTGCGCCCAGTCCGACAGGATGCCGGGCTTGTTCGGCCAGGCGACGAGCCGCGAACCCGTCGCCTTGCCGCCTGTGCCGGCGTAGTCCCAGCCGATATCGTCGACCGCAGTGAGCAGGCGCGCGCCGGCTACCAGCGCATTCTTGCGACGTTCCATCGGCCAGGGGCCGGTATGGGCGGTCTCGCCGCGGAACTCGACGAGCATGCCACAGCTGGGGTAGCCGCCGGTGACGACGCCGACCTGCATGCCGTCGCGGTCGAGGATCGGACCCTGTTCTATATGGAACTCGAAATAGGCGTCGAAGGTGTGCGGGCTTGGCTCCATCTCGCCGAGATAGCCGATGCGCTGCAGCTCCTGGCCGAGGGCGACACCGTCATCGTCGGTGCGGCCGCGGGCCCAGTCCAGCGTGTAGGTGCCGGTGAAGCAGCCGGAGCCGACCATGGGCGGGGAGAAGCGGCCGCCCTCCTCATTGGTCCAGTTCACGATCTCCAGCGGGCGACGCGTGCGGTGGCCAAGCGCATCGAGCGTGCGGCAGACCTCAAGTGCGCCGAGCACGCCGGCGATGCCGTCGAAGCGGCCGCCATTCACCTGCGTGTCGAGATGGCTTCCCATCACGACGGGAGGCAGCGTGTCGTCGCTTCCCTGGCGCCGGGCGAAGATATTGCCGATTCCGTCGATGCGGACGCTCAGGCCTGCCTGCCGGCACCACCCCACGAACTCGTCGCGGACCTGCTTGTCGGCGTCCGACAGGGCGAGCCGGGAGAGGCCGCCCGGCCGGCCGGTGCCGATCTCGCCCGATCGTTCGATTGTCGTCCAGAAGCGTTCGATGTCGATGCGGGCGGTGGCAGGCGGGCTCATGGCGAAGGTCTCTTGCGCAAGCTCGGTGAGCGATGTCGTGCGCAGGCGAATAGCCGTCACGACATCACAGGATGCACCAACTCTGAGTGGCGCGGCACCGTGCTGGCAAATGGATATTCGTCATGGCCTTGCCCGGCGCCGTGCATTGGTCATGGTTTCCGCCGGACCTGGATCATCGGACCGGATATCGCATCCCGCCCGATGATCCGGCCTACTGGCTTTCCCGAAAGCCGCAAACCGCTTTTCGGGCCGATGCTTTAGCGTTCCAGCCAGAGTGCCGTTCTGGGTGATAGCGACAGGCTGACCGGGGCCGCGACCTCATGCAGGTCACCACCCGACTGGAACGGCAAGTCGACCGAGACCTCGGTTTCGCCGATCGTGACGCCGTAGCGCATGCTTGAACCCAGGAACTCGCGATGCGCAATCTTGCCCGGTAAGGCGACTTGCCCGGCATGCGCGGCGCCGGCCGCGCCGAGAGTCGCGTGCTGGGGACGAAAGACCAGCTTGGCGCCGGTGGGGACGGCAACATCGCCCGGGATCGGCAGCTTCGCGCCGCCCTTGACCTCGAAGGCGCGTTCGGTGCCGCTGCCGATGACCTTGCCTTCGAGGATATTGGCCGTACCAAGGAAATTCGCGACGAAGAGATTGGCTGGACGCTCGTAGAGTTCCATCGGTGTGCCAACCTGCTGGACGATGCCCTCGTTCATCACCGCGATGCGGTCGCAGATCGTGTTGGCCTCCTCCTGGTCATGGGTGACAAAGATCGTCGTCAGGCCGAGGCGCTGCTGCAGGTCACGCAGCTCGCGGCGCACCTGCACACGCAGCTTGGCGTCGAGATTGGAAAGCGGCTCATCGAGCAGCAAGACTTTCGGTTCGACCGCGACAGTGCGCGCGACTGCGACGCGCTGCTGCTGGCCGCCGGAGAGCTGGGACGGGCGCCTGTCGCCGAGATGGCCGAGCCCGACCAGATCGAGGGCGACCCCGACGCGCCGCTCGATCTCGGCGCGGGCGACTCCGCGCTCCTCGAGACCGAAGGCGACGTTCTTGCGGACCGTCATATGCGGCCAGAGCGCATAGGACTGGAAGACCATGCCGACATCGCGCTTCCAGGGCGGCAGGGTGGAAATGTCCTGGCCGCCGATCCGGACCTGGCCGGTATCGGCCTGGTTGAAGCCGGCGATGAGCCGGAGCAGCGTGGTCTTGCCGCAGCCCGACGGCCCGAGAAAGGCGAAGAATTCCCCGGGACGGATCGCGAGGTTGACGTTCTTCAGCACGTGGTTGGTGCCGTAGGAGAGATTGATGCCCTCGATATCGACGGCGACGGCTTTGGTAGCGAGCGGTGCGATGGCGTTCATGATCAGTGGCCCATTCCCTTGGCCTTCTGGCTGCGTTCGATGATGAGATGGGAGAGGAAGGTGCAGGCCGCGACGAGGATGACCGCGACGACGCCGAGTGCCGCACCAGGCCCGCGTCCCGCGGCGGACTGCATGAAGACATAGAGCCCATAGGCCAGCGGCGCGTCGGAGTTGGACTGCACCAGCATCAGCGTGGCCGAGAGCTCGACCGCCGCGGTCGAGAAGCTGGTGACGAAGCCGGCGAGAATGCCACCCGCCATCAGCGGGACGAGGACGCGGCGCACTGTCCGGGATTTGGTGGCGCCGAGATTCTCCGCCGCCTCCTCGAGCGAGACCGAGATCTGCTGCAGGGCCGCGTGGCAGGCGCGCAGCGCATAGGGCAGGCGCCGGATCGCGAGCGCCAGCACGATGGTGATCCAGAGCGAGGCGAGCGGTGTGCCGTCCGGAAGGGTGATGCCGTAGAAGGTCCGGAGATAGCCGATGCCCAGCACGACGCCCGGGATCGCCAGCGCCGCTGATGCTGTCCAGTCGAGCCATTCGCGGCCGACCAGCTTCGTGCGCAGTACGAGATAGGCAATGGCGACACCGAGCACGATATCGATCCCGCCCGCGAGGCTGGCATAGATCAGCGTGTTCTTGATGTAGACGGAACTCTCACCGAAAACGCGGGCGTAATGAGCCACGGTGAAGGCGTCCGGCAGCGGTGAGTAGGACCAGATCGTCGCAAAGGAGAGCAGCAGCAGTCCCAGATGCGGCGCCAGGACCAGCGCCAGGATCAGGATGACGACGCCATAGCCGAAGATGGCCTCCGTCGGCGTCATCACGCGCTTGGCGAGCCCGCCCCCGCCGCGTTGGGTCGTGGCGTAGTCGCGGCCCTTCAGCGCCAGCGCCGACAGCCACATGGCAACGACGGAGGCGATGATCAGTACGACCGAGATGACGTAGCCCATCGGGTCGGCAATCCCGATCGAGGTCACGCGCAAATAGGCCTGCGGCGCCAGCATGTCCTTGACGTTGAGCAGGAGCGGCGTCGCCAGATCATCGAAAACCTTGACGAAGACCAGCGAGGCGCCGGCGAGATAGCCCGGCATGGCGAGCGGGAAGACGATGCGGCGGAAGAGGCGGAAGCCGGAGGAGCCGAGATTCTGCGCGGCCTCTTCCATGGCCCGGTCGATATTGCGCAGCGCCGCCGAGAGATTGATCAGGATGAACGGGAAATAATGGACCGACTGGACGAAGATGACGCCGTTCAGCCCTTCCATGAAGCCGATCTTGAAGCCGAACCAGTCATCCAGCAGCAGGTTGATCGAGCCGTTGCGGCCGAAGAAGAGCTGCATCGCGACCGCTCCGACGAAGGGCGGCATGATCAAGGGCAGGAAGCCGAGTGTCTGGACGATCGCGGCGCCGCGGAAGACGAAGCGCGTCGTCAGATAGGCCAGCGGCAGCGCGAAGACCGACGCCCAGACCACCGACATGGCCGAGACATAGACCGAGTTCCAGAACGAGCGGATGAACAGCTCGGTGCGGAAGAAGTCGTAGAAATTGATCAGCGTGAAGCTGTTCGTGCCCTTCTCGGTGAAGGCGACATAGATCACCGTTGCCACCGGCAGCACGAGGAAGAACAGCAGGAAGGCTGCAATGGCCAGCGCGAGCGCGATCTGGCCAGGCGTCGCCGACATGCGTTTGGGGCGCGAGAGCGCGGGGACGGCGGTCATGGGGAGTTCCCGAAAGCGGCTCGATCGATGAAGCCAGCACCATCATCCCAGGCGACCGCAGGGAGACCCGGGATCCATGCTCGAGCCTCCGCTGAGAGGTCGGCATGGAGCCCGGCTTCTCGCTCCGCTGTGGCCGGGGTGACGGCAGCGGCGACGGCTCAGCGCGTGAGCTTGAGGGCTTCCTCGGCCTTGGTCTTGGCCTTGGCGTAGTTCTCGCGGGCAGCATTGGCCCACTGGCTTTCGAGCTCCGCCTGCCTCGCGCCCTTCTCCTTGCCGCCGGTGAAGGCGCCGCGGAGTTCCGCGCTCGCAGCCTGCGCTTCCGTGACCGGCATGGCCGCGATCAGGTTGCGCGCCTCATCGGCCGCAGCCTTGGCCTGGGCGTTGGGCTTCTTCGCCAGCGTGGCGTCGACTTCGTGCAGCGACTTGGTGACGCCCTTCAGCGCATCGAGCTGGAAGGAGATCAGCTGGTCGAACAGGGTGTCGACGACAGCGGTCCGGGCTTCGGACTTGTCGACGTCGAAGCCGATCATCTTCTGGAAGCGCGGATCGGTGAAGGGGTTGGGGTAGTCGGCGCCGGCCTTGGCATAGACGGCCGGGTTGACCGGCAGGCGGCGGATGCCGGGATCGAGCAGGACCTCCTGGCCGGCCGGCGAGAGCAGGAACTCGACAAAGGCCTCGGCCGCCGCCTTGTTCGGCGGGTTCGCGATGATGCCGACATTGGCAGGCACGACGGTGGTCACGGTCGGATAGACGAACTTGACCGGGAAGCCGGAAGCCTGGGCCGAGAAGGCGAAGAAGTCGATGACGATGCCGACGCCGACCTGTCCGGAGTTCACCGCCTCGGGCACACCGAAGGAACGCTCCGTGATCGAGCGGAAATTGCCCGACATCTCCTTGATCGTGCGCCAGCCCTTCTCCCAGCCTTCGCCCTGAAGGATGGTCTCGACGGTCAGGTGCGTCGTGCCGGAGCGGGCCGGCGAGGCGATCGAGACATGGTCGTAGAAGGCCAGCTTGGCGAGATCCTGCCAGTCCTTCGGCTCCGGCAGTTTGTTGGCCTTGGCGTAGCGATCATTCCACATGATGCCGTAGCCCGATGCCGCGAAGCCGACATAGAAGCCCTGCGGATCATTGATCGGGTAGGAGCCGATCTTCTCGGGGATGCCGGTCGCCTTGGGCTTGTAGGGCGTCAGCAGCTTCTTGCCCTTCAGGACTTCGAAGGCGTCAGGAGCCGATGCCCAGAACAGATCGACCTGGTTGTTGGCCTTGGTCTCCTCGACATATTTCACACCGGCATTGGTGTTGCGGTTCTGAACCTCGAGCGTGACGCCCGGAACGGCCTTCTCGAAGGCCTTCTTGATCGGGTCTGTCACGTCCTTGGAGAAGGAGGTGACGACGGTGACCTTGCCGGCCGGAGCCTGGGCGAGGACGATGGTTGCGAATGACGTGCTGAGCGACAGGCCGAGGGCGGCCGCGAGTGCGACCCTGCGATTGACCATGATTTCCTCCAAGACAGTTTCTGCTCACCCGGCGTCGAGGCCGATGCACATCTGTCAGCAACGACGATGCCAACCGGCGTCGTGTTGATTTTGTTGAGGAAACCTCGGATTCAGCGCCCAGTTCGCGTTCCCTGCGGGTCGTTGCGGTAACCGCCGCATGGCCTGGATGGGTCAGGACGGTAACATCGCGGCGTCAGTCGGGGAGCCTTGCTGCGCCACTCAATTCGTAGCGGCGCATCTTGAGGTAAAGGGTCTTGCGGGTGATGCCGAGGGCGGCCGCTGTGACGCCGATTCGCCCGCCATGGCGTTTCAGCGCTGCACCGATCACCTCGGCTTCGGCGAGCGCGATCTGTTCTTCCAGCGTCCGTTCAGTGCTCGTTGGTCCGGTGGCTGTCTCGGCATCATCGAAATCCTCGTCCATCCCGAGCAGGCTGCGTTCGGCGGCGTTGCGCAGTTCGCGGACATTGCCGGGCCAATCCTGACGTGACAGACGCTGCAGCAGATCGCGGCCGAGCGGCGGGGCGGAACGTCCGATGCGGGCGGCGGCGAGCCCGAGAAAATGCTGGAACAGCAGCGGAATGTCCTCGCGCCGATCGCGCAAGGGCGGCAGGCGAAGCGTCACGACATTGAGGCGATAGACCAGGTCCTCGCGAAATCCGCCGGCCTTGGCCAATGCCGCGAGGTCCGCCTTTGTCGCCGCGACGATGCGAATATCGACCGCGATCTCGCGGTTTGAGCCGAGGCGTTCGATGCGGCGCTCCTGGAGGGCGCGCAGCAACCGGACCTGCGCGGCCATCGGCATCGACTCGATCTCGTCGAGGAAGAGGGTGCCTCCGCTGGCATGCTCGATCTTGCCGATGCGCCGTTCGCGCGCGCCCGTGAAGGCGCCTGCCTCATGGCCGAAAAGCTCGCTCTCGATCATCGTTTCGGGAATGGCCCCGCAGTTCACTGCGACGAAGCGACCGCTGCGGCGCTTGCCGAGATCGTGTAGCGCGCGGGCCGCGACCTCCTTGCCAGTCCCCGTTTCGCCGAACAGCAGCACGTCGGTATCGGCATCGGCCATGAGGGTGAGCCGCTGCCGCAAACGGACGATCGCCGGCGAGACGCCGACAAGCCGTGCGACCCATGGGTCCTCGGGTGTGGCTCCGGCACGCAGCAACCGGTTCTCGATGATCAGCCGGCGATAATCGCTCGCCCGGCGCACGGTCTCGGCGAGCAGCACGGGATCGGCCGGCTTCTCGACGAAATCCCAGGCGCCGTCGCGGATCGCCTTCACCGCCATGGGGATTTCGGCATGGCCGGTGACGAGTACGACCGGAATTTCGGGATCAATCGCCCGGACCGCCGCAAGCAGGCCAAAGCCGTCGCGGCCGGGCATCCGGACATCGCTGACCAGAACGACCGGGCTGTCGCGGGTCAGCAAGGGCAGCGCTGCGTCGGCCGAGCGCTTTGCCGCGACCTCGAAGCCTTCGAGCTCCAAGGTCAGCCGGCAGGCTTCGAGAACCTCGGCGTCGTCATCGACGAGAACAATTCTCGGCGCATTCATGCGTCAATTTCCATGGCAGCCATTGCACGGTTCGGCAGGGCTTCGAGCCTAATCAGAAAGCGTGTGCCGGCCGGACCGGAACTGGCGACGGCGAGCGTTCCGCCGAGATCCTTGATGATGTTGTAGGAGAGCGAGAGGCCGAGGCCGAGCCCCGAACCGACCGGCTTGGTCGTGAAGAACGGGTCGAAGATTCGCTCGAGATGCGCGCGGTCGATGCCGGGCCCGTTATCCTCGACCCAGATCTCGACCGTCTTGCCATGGTGGGATGCGCCGATCGCGAGCGTCGGATCGGGCCGGCCTGCGATGGCATCGAGGGCATTGGCGACGAGATTGACCAGGACCTGCTCCAACCGGATTTCCTCGGCACGGACATAGAGCCTTTCGCCTGGCATGTCCTGCTTCAGCGTCACCTGTCCCGCATCGAGGCGCGGACCGAAGAGCGACAGCGCCGTCTCGACCACATCGCCGACCTCGACGGGAGAGAGCGTGACGCCCGGCTTGCGGGCGAAACGCCGGAGATGGGCGATCAATTCGGCGGCGCGGGTTGTCAGCGCCTGGATGCGCATGATGGCATGCCGAGCTTCGTCTGGTCGCTCGCGCTCCAGCAGCAGCACGCCGTTATGGGCATGGGAGCGAATGGCTGCCAGCGGCTGGTTGAGTTCGTGGCTGAGGCCGGCTGCCATCTGGCCGAGTGCGGCGAGCTTGGCTGCCTGGATCAGGTCGTCGCGGGTCTGCCGGAAGACGGCGAGCGCCCGGGCTAGATCGCCGAGCTCGTCATTGCCGGCGTGGGGCAGAACAGCCGAGGATTGCCCGCTGGCGATGCTGGTTGCGGCTTCGGTGAGCACGCGGAGCCGCGCGACGAGATGGCGCCGGACATAGAACCAGCCGATCAGGAGGGCTCCGATCAGTGAGGCGGCGGCGATCGCCAGGAGCAGGTTGCGGCCGAGCCTGATCGCTGCGGCGGAACGCTCGGCGGCGGCCTTCGCGGTTGCTTCCGTTCTCTGAACCTCCTGGGAGACCAGGGTGCCGAGCTCGCTGACCAGCCGCCGGCTTTCCGTGATCAGGCGTTGAGCGTCGGCCTGGGCCGCCAGCTCGGAACGCTTGATGGCGAGCAGTCCGGTGCCGGCATCGGCAAGTCCGATCAATCGCTGGGCGATCTGCCTGACGGTTATCGTATCGGGCCAGCCGTTCAGTGCCCTGGCTTCGATTTCGAGCTGGTCGACCGCCTCGCCAATGACATGGCCGGTCTGCTCCATATCCTCGCGGGTGCGGACCACGCCGAGCCGCCCGTAGAGGCCGACGATCAGGTTCGCCTGGGCATTCAGCGTCATCAACGCCGCGCTCTTGCGGGTCTCCTCGCGAATGGCATTTGGCTTGGACGCGCTTGATGCTTCGGTTCCGGCTTGGCCGAGCGCGGTCTCGATATTGAAGCGGGCATCGTCGGTGAGCGGCTCGATTTCGTCGAGGAGATCGGCCTGGAGCCAGCGCAGTTCCTCGCCGATGGCGCGATTGCGCTCGCCAAGCGGAAAGCGCCGCTCCGAGACAGCGTCGATGGCTTTGAGATTGCTGCGGATCTCGGTCGCTACCGCGGCCAGGGCGGGCGAGGCGAGCCCTCCCTCGGCCCGCTCGGCAAGGACCCGGTCGAGCTCATCCAGCCGTTCCCCGACAAGCCGCCGGCTGCGCTCATAGCTGTCGCGCCGCTCGGCATTGGCGAGCTCGGGCATGCTGGCGATGACGCGCGCGCTGGCTTCGGCAAGCCTCGCCGATGAAGCAAGGCCCGGCAGATGATCGCGGGCGATGGCCGCCAGTTCCGTGCTCAGACGCTCATAGGAGATGACGCCGACGATGCCGGCGCCGACAGCGAACAGACCGACGCCGAGGAAGGCGGCGATCAGGCGCTCACCGATGCCGAAACGGCGGCCTCGCCACAGGCGCCTCATGGCAGCCCTCCGGCCAGCCCGTCATCCGCGCTGCTCCACCCTGCGGCGGCGAGCCGTTCGGCAACCTGCCGCAACCTGACGGCGGCGTCCGCGGCCTGGGCCGCGATCGCGCTGCGGATCTCGGCTTCGATACGCGACTGCGCCTCGGGAACGGCCAGTCCACGGGGTACACGCACAAGATCGCGAAAGCGTTCGGGCTGGCCGAGTTCCGAGGCGGGGACGGGCGGGCGTATCAGGGCCCTGCGTGTTTCAGTCAGCAGGCGGGCCGCCTGCTGGTCGGGATAGGCACGAAGCGCGGTTTCCATCCCCTGCAGGCTGCGCCAGAGCCGCGCATGCTCCGCGCGACGGAAGGTGATCCACTCGTCGAAGATGATGTTGACCAGTTCGTAGCGACCGGCTGACAGCCCGGCATCGAAACGTGTCCGGTTGAAGAGGCCGGACATGTCCGACAGATGCGGCGGCGCTTCGTCGGGACCATAGGCCGCCGGTGAGACCGCAAGCCGGCCGATCCGCGGTTCGCGCAGCAGTTTCTGGCCCTCGGGCGAGAGCACGAAGTCGATGAAGAGTTCGGCTTCCTTCGGATTGGGAGAGGTCGCCAGCCGTGCGATGCTCGCGGGCGCGAACAGTGTTTCCTCCGGCAGCAGGAAGCGGCTGGTCTCGCCCTCCGCGCCAGCGGTTTCCGCCAGGAAATCAATCGAGATGCCGATGCCGAAGCGGCCACGCGCGACACCGGCCGTCACGCCAAAACTGCGCGCCGTGATGGTGGCCAGATTGCCACCGATCTCGGACCAGAGCGCCCAGCCACGCTCCCAGCCGAGCGATTGCAGGAGGGCTTCGACCATCAGGTGCGTCGTGCCGGAACGGGCCGGCGAGGTCAGGCCGATATGGCCGGCATAGGCGGGGGCGGCAAGGTCGGCCCAGGTGCGCGGCACCGGCAGGCCGCGCACCGCGAGATAGGATGGGTTGTAGACCAGCCCGTAGCCCGAGACGGCAAAGCCGAGATAATGCCCATCTGGATCGTTGACGGGGTAACCCGCGATGGTCTCGGGCGCGCCGGTCGGGCGGGCCCGCAGCGGCGCCAGCAGCCTGGCCCGTTTCAGCAACTCGAAGGCGTCGGGGGCCGAGGCCCAGAACAGGTCGGTCTCCTGGCGCTGTTGCGTCCGAATGTCCGCGACGGCCGCGGTGGTCTTGCGCTGCACGACCTCGACCGTGATGTCCGGGTGTCGATTGCGAAAGGCGGCCCGGAAGGGCTCGAAGAAGGAGGGCGGGAACGAGGTGACGATCTGGACGCGGCGAGCCTCTGCCGGGCCGGCGGCAAGCCAGGCGAAGGCCGCAAGGGCAAGGCAGAGACGTCCCGCGCGTCGGATCATGAATCTGTCATATAGCCGGCAATCCGACCCGCATAGGTCGGCGGGTGGACCTTGGCCCTCGCCGACCCTAAACATCGCTCGTCGCAGCGAGGGGAGATGGGATTGAGCGGGACGAATCTGATCGAGAGCCTGGCGGGGCTGAAGGCCGGCTCCCAGTTTGCGGACGCCGTATCCGAGCGATCCGGAATCATGGAGATGAGCCAGGCCAGCCATGACGCAGTCCTGCTGCCGCGCGAGCCCGGCGGCCTGAGCCATGCCGAACGTGCCGCGCTGGCAGTGAGAATGGCCCGATGGAACGGAGATTCCGGGCTGGCCGCTCACTACCGGGAACTGCTCGGCCAGGCCGGCGAGACATCCGTGCTGGCGGCGATCGCATCGGGTGCAGCCCTCGAGCAGCTCGGCGCGGATGCGCGGCTGATCGCCATCACGCGTCATGTCGACATCCTGACGAAGACCGTCAAGGACGCAACGCGGGCGGATATCGCGGCGCTCAAGGCGGCAGGCATCGCGGAGCCCGACATCGTCCGGCTCGCCGAGCTTGCTGCCTTCGTCAATTACCAGGTCCGCGTCATTGCCGGCCTGCGGCTGCTGGAGGAGGTTCTGTGAGCGTCCCGGTCCACGATTTCACGGCAGAGGTGCCGCGCTGGTCGCCCTATATCACGCCGGTCACGCTCGAGGACGCGACGCCGGAGCAGCTCGATGCGCTGCAGATCACACCGTCGAACAAGAAGGTCTCGGCCTATGTCCTGACGCTCGCGCATGATCCCGAATCGCTGAAGGTGCGCTCGCCGCTCTTCAACGCGATCATGTATGGCAAGGGCGGGTTGTCCTCGGCCGAACGGGAGCTTGGCGCGGTCGGCGCCTCGATCGTCAATCGCTGCGTCTATTGCGCGGCGGTGCATGCTTCGCGCTTCAATCAATTGACGAAGCGGACGGATGTGATCGAAGCGATCTTCGCCGACGGCGTCGATGCCGAGCTCGAGGAACACCAGCAGGCGATCTTCGATTTCGCGGTCAGGCTCTCGAAGACGCCCTCCGAGGCGACACCGGCGGATATTGCCGCATTGCGCGATCTCGGGCTGTCGAAGCTCGAGATCCTCGACCTGATCCTCTCCGCCTCGATCTTCGGCTGGGCCAACCGGCTGATGCATACGCTCGGCGAACCGGTTCGCGACTGAGCCGTCCGCGCAGCAAGGGCCCGTCGAACATGCATGTCGCCATCATCGGTTCCGGCGGGATCGGCCGCGGCTACGCCGCCTATCTGACGCAGCAGGGGCATCAGCCGGTGTTGTGGTCACCGAGTGGGGCGGCGGTCGCGGATTTCGCCGGGCGAGCGGACCTGACGGTAACCGGGAAGATCGTCGCATCGCTGCCCATCGCGGTCGCGGCGAGCTGCGCGGAAGCCGTGGCTGGAGCCGAGACCGTCATCGTGGCGGTCCCGGCCAATGGCTTTCGAAACGTGCTGGAGACGCTCTCGGAGCATCTGCAGGCGGGCCAGAGCGTGGTCATCAGCGCGCATAGCTCCTTTGCCGCCCTCCATTTGCACGACCTGTTGGCGAAGCGCGGCATCGCGCTGCCGATTGCCGCCTGGGCGACGACTGCGCTGACCGCGCGCAAGACCGGGCCGCGCAGCGTCAACATCTCCGGCATCCGCGCCCGGCTCGATGTCGCGACCTTGCCGCGGCGCTTCGCAGCGGAAGGGCTCTTGGTCTGCCAGGCATTGTTCGGCGATCGTTTCGAGCCGCGCGAGGACCTGCTCGCCATCATGCTGAGCAACCTCAACCCGCCTGGGCATATGGCGAGCATGCTGTGCAACCTGACCCGCGCGGAAAAGGGCGAGGATTGGCCGAATTACGGGAGCACGACGCAGGGCGTCGGCCGCATCATCGATGCGATGGACGAGGAGCGGCTCACGCTTGCGGCCGCCTTCGGACTCTCGGTGCGCAGTGTGCAGGATCATTACGCCCTGTCCTTCGGCGTCGCGCCCGGCCCGGTCGGCGAGATGGCTGCCGCGGTCTATGCGATGCGTCCGGAGCTGATGGGGCCGAAGACGCTCGATACCCGCTTCATCACCGAGGACGTACCTTTCGGGCTCGTCCCGCTCGAACTGCTCGGCGCGGTCACGGGCGTGGCGGTGCCGCTGCATCAGGCCGGCATCGCGCTGTTCAATGCAGTCTGCGCGCGGGATTTCAGAGCGGAGAACGATCTCCTGCCCGTGCTGAACCTGGGTACCCTTGACGCTGCTGGCCTGCATCGACGATTGCGCGACGGTTGAGGCGGAAACTGGCCGCTGCTGACAGGCGCTGACAAGCAGTGTGCCCACGATAACGCGATGCAGGGTTAAGTCCTGTCCGAAATCGGGTGGTCTGAATGCCTGTTTGCGACAAGAATGCCGCCAGCCAGCTTGAACGAGGAGCCGTCATGTCCGCAGCAGCAAAAGGCGCCATCAGGATCGGCATCGGAGGCTGGGTTTTCGAGCCCTGGCGCGGCAGCTTCTACCCGGACGGTCTCTCCCAGAAGCGCGAGCTCGAATATGCCAGCAGCAAGCTGACCTCCATCGAGATCAACGGCACCTATTACGGCTCGCAGAAGCCGGAGAGCTTCGCCAAATGGCGCGAGGAGACGCCGGACGGCTTCGTCTTCTCGTTGAAGGGGTCACGCTACATCACCAACCGCCGCGTGCTTGCGGAAGCGGGCCCCTCGATCGAGAAATTCATCACGGGCGGCGTGCTTGAGCTCAAGGAGAAGCTCGGCCCGATCAACTGGCAGTTCATGCCGACCAAGGCCTTCGACCCGGCGGATTTCGAGGCTTTCCTGAAGCTGCTGCCGAAATCCGTCGATGGCCGCGCGATCCGCCACGCCGTCGAGGTTCGCCATGACAGTTTTCGCTCGCCGGACTTCGTCGCGCTGCTGCGCGAATACGGCGTTGCGGTCGTCACCGCAGCGGATTCCAAATACACGCAGATTGCCGATGCGACGGCGCCCTTCGTCTATAGCCGCATCATGGGCACGCAGGAGGCCGAACCGAACGGCTATTCGGCCCGAGATCTCGACGCCTGGGCCGAGCGCGCCCGCCTTTGGGCGGCAGGCGAGGTGCCAAAGGATCTCGACACGGTCGCGACGTCCGCGGGAGGGCAGGGCGGGCGCGATGTCTTTCTGTATGTCATCAGCGGCGACAAGATCCGCAATCCGGCTGCCGCAATGGCCTTGATCGAGCGGGTCGGCGGCAAGGGCTAAGGCCCGTCAGGCCGGCTCCTGGCAGACATCGACCCATTCGGCCTTGGTCAGCTCGACCATGCGTTGCGGGCTGATGCGGAGCGCGCTCTGCGTGGATCCAGCGGCCGGCACCACTTCGTCGAAGGCCTTCAGCGTAATGTCGCAATAGATCGGCAGCGGGGAGACAAGTCCGAATGGGCAGACGCCTCCAACCGGATGGCCGGTGATCTCGGTGACCTCGCCGGCATCGAGCATGCGTGGCTTGCCGCCAAAGGCGGCCTTGGCCTTGCGGTTGTCCAGCCGTGCATCGCCGCGCGCGACGACAAGCACGACCCGCTCGCCGATCCGGAGCGAGAGCGTCTTGGCGATCTGCGCCGGTTCGACGCCATGAGCCGCTGCGGCCAGCGAGACCGTCGCGCTGCTCGCTGCAGTCTCGATGATGGCAATGTCCGGCGCATGCTCCGCGAAGAACGAGCGAACCGATTCGAGACTCATGCCGAGGCCTTTCCAAAAAACCAGCGTAGCAGCAGCGCGATCGCCATCGGGATGCCGAAGACGATGAGCAGGATCGGAGCCTCCTCGAGAACCGTGTAGCCGGCGCGGGTTACGCCGACGACGAGATTGATCAGCGAGACCGCGAGCCAGAGCGGGATGAACAGTTTGACCGCATAGGCGATGGGGTGTGCGCTGCTGCGGTTCAGCCGCGGCGCCAGGAACAGCAGGAGGCCGAGCAGCGCAAAGCCGGCTGAGAGCATCTTCATCGTATGCATGCGTCAGGCCTCCTTCGGCCGAAGCGAGAGGGTTTCCCAGGCCGCGACCAGGACCAGGATGAGCGTTGCACCGATACTCAGCGCGAGCGGCGGCAGGATCGCGGCCGTCGGAGCCCAGAGTGCAAGCAGCCCGAGTCCGACGAGGTGCGACAGCGGATACCACCCTGCCGTGACCTTCTTGAAGAGCAGATTTCCGATCACGTAGAAGATCGGCCCCGCGATGACGGCGATCGCCACCTTGAGCTCGGTATGGCCGGTCGGGTGCGCCAGCACGAACTCGTCACCGACGGCGACCAGGATGATCCCGGCGACAAGAGGCAGCGGGATAAGGGTATAGGCGCTGCGGGCCAGCGAGCCCGGATCGTCAGCCGTGGAGATGCGCTGGCTGCCGCGCTCGGCGCCGACATGAAAATACAGCCACCACATCGCGACGGAGCTGAGAAAGGCATTGCCGAAGGCAAGCGAGTTGGGCAGCGTCGCTGCCAGCTTCGATGCGGTGGCGCCTGTCACGAGCACGGATTCACCGAGCGCGATGATGATGAAAAGCGCGCATCGTTCGGCAAGATGCGCGCCTTCGATATCCCATTCGGCGGTACTGGAACGGCCGAGGCCCGGCACCCTGAAACCGATCCAGGGCGAGCCATATTCAAGCGCAAGTGCGAGCGCCCAGAACCCGAAGCGGAGACTGCCATCGGCCAATCCGCCGATGATCCAGAACACGCCGGACAGCGCGAACCAGAGGCATATGCGTTGGAAGTTCCGGTAATTGGCGGGGCTGCGGCCCCTCAGGCTGATCAGCGTGAAGACGCTGCGGCCGAGCTGCATCGCGACATAGGCGCAGGCGAAGATCAGGCCGAGACCCTCGAATGCGCCCGGCAGCGAGGTCGTGAGCACCAGGCCGACGAACATCAGCACGAACAGCATCAGGCGTACCGGCGTCGAGTCGGGGTCGAGCCAGTTGGTCACCCAGCTCGTGCAGACCCAGGCCCACCAGACTGCGCCGAGCAGCAAGGCGGCCTGCGCGAGCCCAAGCAGCGAGAAATGCTCCAGCAAGGCGTGCGAGATCTGCGTGATCGCAAAGACGAAGACGAGGTCGAAGAACAGCTCGACGAAGCTGACCTTGGCGTGTTCGTGAGCTACGCGCGTCCGCAGGGGCGTGCGCCGCTGATGGGTCTGCGTCATGCCGGCCTCGCTCGCGACGCCGGCAGAATAGGGCCAAGCCGCGCCCATGGTCGAGAGCGGCCCTGCCGGCCGCCCGCGCCTCAGTGGCGGAAGTGGCGATGGCCGGTGAAGACCATGGCGAGGCCGGCCTCGTCGGCCGCCTTGATCACCTCGTCGTCGCGCATCGAGCCGCCGGGCTGGATCACTGCCGTGGCCCCAGCCTCGGCCGCGGCGAGGAGGCCGTCGGCAAAGGGGAAGAAGGCGTCGGAGGCCACGACTGAGCCCTTGGCCAGGCTCTCGGCAACGCCAGCTGCCTTTGCGGCCTCGCTCGCCTTCCAGGCGGCGATGCGCGAGGAATCGACACGGCTCATCTGGCCCGCGCCGATGCCTACGGTCGCCTGCCCCCTCACATAGACGATGGCGTTCGACTTGACGTGCTTGGCAACGCGGAAGGCGAAGCGAAGATCGGCGAGCTCGGCCTCGCTCGGCGCGCGCTTGGTCACGACTCTGAGCTCCATGTCGTCAACGACGGCATTGTCACGAGCCTGAGCGAGGAAGCCGCCGGAAACGGTGCGCAGCGCCAGCCCGCCGCCGCGCGGATCGGGCAGGCCGCCGGTCAGCAGCAGCCGCAGGTTCTTCTTGGCGGCGATCATCGCGATCGCCTCGTCATCCGCCTCGGGCGCGATGATCACTTCGGTGAAGACCTCGACGATCTTCCTCGCGGCCTGGGCATCGAGCTTGCGGTTGAGCGCGACGATGCCGCCGAAGGCCGAAACCGGGTCGCAGGCCAGCGCCTTCTCATAGGCCTCGAGCAGCGAGCTGCCGCTGGCGACGCCGCAGGGATTGGCGTGCTTGACGATGACGCAGGCGGCCGAGGCGGCAGGGTCGAACTCGGCGACGCATTCGAAGGCGGCGTCAGTGTCGTTGATGTTGTTGTAGGATAGCTGCTTGCCCTGGACCTGGCGGGCGGTCGCGACCCCGGGACGTTGCTCGGGAGTGCGGTAGAACGCAGCCCATTGATGCGGGTTCTCGCCATAGCGCAGTGTCTCGGCGAGGCTGCCGCCAAGGGCGCGGTAGACAGGAGACGTCTCGGCGAGTTCGTTGGCGAACCAGTTCGAGATCGCCGAGTCGTAGGCGGCGGTGCGGGCATAGGCCTTCTGGGCGAGCTTGCGGCGCAGCGTCAGCGTGGTCGCGCCCTTCTGGCTCTCGAGTTCTCCGAGCACGGCGGCGTAGTCCGCTGCGTCCACCACGACGGCAACGTCGGTATGGTTCTTGGCGGCGGCCCGGATCATCGCCGGCCCGCCGATATCGATGTTCTCGATGCAGTCGTCATAGGAGCGGCCGGCGGCGACGGTCGCCTCGAACGGATAGAGATTGACGACGAGCAGGTCGATCGGCGCGATACCATGGCCGAGCATCGAGGCCTGATGCTCCGGATGCGAGCGGACGGCGAGAAGGCCGCCATGCACCTTGGGGTGCAGCGTCTTGACGCGACCGTCCATCATTTCCGGGAAGCCGGTGAGATCGGAGACATCGGTGACAGGCAGGCCGGCCTCGGCGATTGCCTTGGCGGTGCCCCCCGTCGAGATCAGCGCGATGCCGAGGCGGTGAAGGGCGCGCGCGAATTCGATCAGCCCCGTCTTGTCGGAGACGGAAAGAAGAGCGCGTTCGACGCGGCGAAGCTCAGTCGGCATCGGGACAATCCGGTGTGCAGTGCAATGAAGGCGGCTTGGCGGGGCCCTATCATGCCGGGCCCCGGATGCAAAGTGCGGTGCCCGAAGCCCTGTCCCGCCGTCAAAGCGGCAGTTGTGCCTCGGGTCCGCCCCGTTCATGCGGCCGCGTTGCTCGCGGCGCCGTGCCAACGCGGGTCAAGCGCCAGGTGACCTGCGGCGTCTCGGCAGCGTCGAAGCTGATCGCCAGCTGTTCGGTTCGCCGCTTTCCGTCGGCCGCGGCAAGGAAGATGCTTTCCTCGATCGTGACCACCAGGCCGGAGGCCTCAAACTCCCAGACCTCGCCCGAGGGCAGCGCGAGCAGGGCGCCTTCGCCCTCGCGGATCAGGCTCGGACGGATACCGGGGTGCAGGTGGAAGCGCGCCACGGCCGGCAGTGCTTCCGTTTCCGTGGGCAGGGCAATCTCGTCTTCACCGGTCAGCGTCGCGCCGTCGCGGCTGAGCAGCAACCGGCGGGTGTGCAGCGCGCCGAGATTGCGGCGATAGCCGTCATGGCTCGCGACCCATTCATGACCTGTCTCGCTGTCCTGCCGCGCGACCCGCACGTCGGACGGGCCGGCGACGATGCGGTGCTCGCCGAGCACAAGGCCGAAGGAGGCACTGGAACGCTCCGCCAGGATCACCGTGGAATGGGCTGCGGTGCTGCGCGCGGCCAGCCGGAGCTCGGGCGGTCCGAAACGGCTGGCGCCGCAATTGACGATGATGCGCTGGCTGCCGCTGGAGAACTCGAAGGACAGGCAGCCCGCATGGGCTTCGACCGAGTTGGCGCCTCGCGGCGGTGCGCCGGCATCGACCACCACGGTGCTGCGGCCGGCGCCGAGCCGGTCGTAGCCGGAATAGGCGGCATGTTCGATGGGGCGGGCACGGGCATCGTCATAGGCCGCGAGCGTCGCCATCAGATCGGGCGGGGTAATGCCCATGCCGTTGAAGAGGGCGAGCGAGCCGTCGCCATGCCTGAACAGCCGCAGATGCGGCATCATCCGCTCGATCGCCATGAGCACGCTGCGCGGCGGCTCGAGTCCGCGCGCGACGAATGTCTCGCGCAGGGGCAGGAGATCGAGCAGCAGTTCGATGATCAGCCGGGGATTGCGGCTGAGATGACCGCCATCGGGCAGGATCTGGACGTCGAGCTCATCGGAAAGGGCCGCCTCGGCGCGCCTCAGCCGTCGCTCCTGGCCGTCGAGGCTGATCGCGGCGAAGGTCACGGCGATCAGGCATTGCAGCCGCGCCACGCCATCGACCGCGCCGGAAAGCGCCAGCGTCAGCCGTTCCGTCAGCCCCGCGACATGGCGGATGAAGCGCTCGTAGAACGCGTGGTCTGCGCCCTCGAGCAGGAGTGGCGAATGCGACAGGAAGGAAATCAGACGGCGCGCGGCGACCGCCGGCTGCCTGGCGATCTCACTGCGGTCGTGCCGCCTGGTGATGAACTCATCGACCAGCGCGCGCGCATTGGCGCGGGCGATCGCGGTATCGGCGGCGCGCATATGCCGCAGCCATGAGAAGCCGTACAGCGCCTCGGACCAGCCCTCGCTCGGCGGTAGGCAGTCGAAGGGCGATTCGCCATGGGTTCTCAGCGTGCGCCCGGCGAAGGCATAGTACCCGGAATAAATGTCGCCGGCCGTGGTCGGATCGGCCGTGCGCAAATCATGCGGGGCGAAGAGCAGCCGAGTCGCCTGGACATGGCCGAAAGGCCAGAGCTTCCGTGCGGCGCCGACGAGCTGGCCACGCGTACGCCGCGCAGCCCGACCGATCGCCGCCTGGGCAAGCCCCCTACGCTCAGTCCAGCCGTTCAATGCCCCCGCTCACCCCGTCCCGGTGCGAATCGTCCCGGAGGACGTGGTCGCGCCCTGCGAATCCCAGCTTCGTCATAGCCTGATCAGACGGCTTGCGTAAAATCCTGTCCATCCGGAGAGCCGCGGGGTTTCGCCGCGCAGCTGGTGCGGCAGCGTGCGAAGGTCGCCGGCGGCGTTGATCGCGTCGGGGAGCCCGCCGATTTCCTCGGGCTTGATCGGCACACGCGCAAAGCCCGGGTTCGCGGCGAGGAAGGCGTCGATCTGGTGTTCGCCTTCTTCCGGTTCGAGCGAACAGGTGCAGTAGACCAGGCGACCGCCGGGCCGCGTCAGGCGTGCGGCGGCGTCGAGCAACCGGGCCTGGAGTACGGCCAGCTTGTCGCGATCCTCGGGTGTCTTCGTCCAGGCGACATCGGGATGGCGGCGAATCGTGCCCGTGGCGCTGCAGGGGGCATCGAGCAGCACCGCGTCGAAAGGCTCGGCCTGCCAGGTTGCGGCATCGGCCGCCAGGATCTCGGCCGTGAGCCCGAGCCGTTCCAGATTGGCGCGCAGGCGGCGCAGCCGCGGCGCTGAACGATCGACTGCGGTCACGGAGGCTCCGGCTGCAGCGAGCTGTGCCGTCTTGCCGCCCGGGGCGGCGCAAAGATCGGCGATGCGTTCGCCCGGCCTGGGCGCCAGCAGCAGCGCCGGCAGTGCCGCAGCCGCGTCCTGCACCCACCACTCGCCTTCCGCAAAGCCGGGCAGGCTCGGCACCGGGGCGCGCTCGCGCAGACGCACCGATCCGGTTGGCAGCACGATGCCGCCGAGTTTCTCGGCCCAGCCGGCCGCGTCATCCTTCACGCTCAGATCGAGCGGCGGCTCGTCGGCATGGCTTGCAGCGATGGCGGCGGCCGTTTCATCGCCATAGGCGTTGCGCCAGCTCTCAGCGAGCCAGGGTGGGGTGTCGGCAAAGGGTGCGGCGCTTCCGTTCAGGATCGCGTCGCGCTCGCGGGCAAGCCGGCGCAGCAGCGCATTGCCCAGCGCGACATAGCGGGCCGAACGGGCATCCTCGTGGAGATGGCGGATTGCGAGGTCGACTGCGGCGTGATCCGGCACGTCGAGGAAGAGGATCTGGGCCGCGGCTGCGACCAGAATCGGCTCGAAGGGGCCTGAATTCTTCGGGCTGCCGCGTTCGAGCCGCGCATTGATGGCGTGCTGGATCGTGCCGAGCCGGCGGAAGGCGGTGATGGTGATGGCGCGCGCCAGGGCTGCGTCGGCTGCATCGAGCCCGAAGGCCGGGCTCATGCGTTCATAGGTTTCGTCGAGCGCGGTGCCGGCCCGCAGCACCTCGTCGATCAGGTTTGCCGCAAGGCGGCGCGCCGGCAGACCCGGTGCATCATCGGCCTGCCGCGCGGGAGCAGGCGCTGGTTTCCGGCGCGAATTGTCCTGTTCGGTCATCTCAGCCCCACGGTCCGGGCTTGTGGGAGCCGTTCCATGGGCTCTGTGCGGCCGGGCTGGTGAAACCGCCGGCATTGCGACCCCGGCCGATGCCCATGGCGCGCGCCTGCTCCATCAGGGCGGCGATGCGGTTGCCGGTGTCGGGGTGGGTCGAAAACAGAGAATCCATGCCGCGTCCGCTCAGGGGATTGATGATGAACATGTGGGCCGTAGCAGGCTTGGCCTCCGCCGTCTCGTTCGGAATATGCGCGACGCCTCCGGCGATCTTGGCAAGCGCGTCGGCGAGCGCGACCGGATTGCCGCAGATCTCGCCGCCGAGCCTGTCCGCCTCGTATTCGCGCGAACGCGAGATCGCCATCTGAATCACCATCGCGGCCATCGGCGCGAGCACCGAAATCAGGATCTGCATCAGCAACCCTGGCCGGTTCTCGCGCGAGCCGAAGAACATGCCAAAGGTGGTGAGTGAGGAGATTGCGCCGGCCATGGTCGCGGTGATGGTCATCGTCAGCGTGTCGTGATTTTTGATGTGGGCAAGCTCGTGGGCCATCACGCCGGCGAGTTCGTCATAGCTCAGCGTGCGCAGGATGCCGGTGGTCGCGGCGACAGCGGCGTTCTGCGGGTTCCGCCCGGTGGCGAAGGCGTTGGGCTGCTCCTCGTCGATCAGGTAGACCCTCGGCATCGGCATATTGGCGCGCGCGGCAAGGTCGCGCACCATGCCATAGAGTTCGGGTGCGCTACGCTCGTCGACCTCATGGGCATTGTGGGAGGCGAGCGCGAGCCGATCCGAATTCCAGTAGCTGTAGAGATTGGTCGCGGCGGCGATGCCGAGCGCGATCAGCATGCCGCCCGCGCCGCCGAGCAGATAGCCGACCACGGCGAAGAGCGCGGTGAGGCCGGCCATCAGGATGCCGGTGCGGACGTAGTTCATCGGGGTCCCCTTTGTCGGTTGCGCAGTCCGGGATGGCGAATGCGCTCTCCCCGAATGCAGAATTCGGCCTTATGTGGTGAAGACCATGCCGATCCCGCAAGAGAGCGCTGCGCCGATGCCAAACGACATTGCCAAGGATCAAGCCTTGGCCAAGGGCCAAGCCTCGGCCAAGGATCAAGCTGCGGTCCCGACGAGCGAGACCGATCAGACCAGGAGCCTTTCGCCGGCGGCGCAGCGCGCATTGGCCGAAGCCCAGGCGCGGCGCGCCGAGATCGACGCCAAAGCGGCGGCGGTAAAGCGCGACAAGGAGCTCAACGGCCGCGGCGGTCTCGATCCGGTGCGCTATGACGACTGGGAAGTGAAGGGAATCGCGAGCGATTTCTGAGGGGTGGTTGCCAAGCTCCGCGCCTGCCGTCAAACAGGTCGGGACGGGGACGGATCGGCCACGCATGGATCGCGACACCAAACGCCTCGCCGCCTTGCGGCGACTTCTGACCGAGGCGCATCAGAAACTTGGATTGAAGCTCGGCTTCGCACTGTGGGACGGGAGCCGCATCCCCTCCGCGTGGCCCCAAGACGGCCTTGCGATCGCGATCCGCGACTCCGGTGCCATCGCGGCGCTGCTCCGCAAGCCAAAGCTCGACACGCTGCTTAACCTGCATGTCACCGACCGGATCGCGATCGTGAACGGCACGATCTTCGATCTCGCGGCGGCGCGCCCCGAGGGCAAGGTCGGCCGGCTGGCGCGCGGTATCCCGAAATCGGCGGTTTTCGATGTCGTGCGGCGTTTCCTGTTCGCGCCCGGTGCCGCGCCGCAGGCCGTCGAGCACCTGATGGGCGACAAGGTCGCCCGCGATGGCGCGCCCGCCACCAACAAGGCCAACATCGCCTATCACTACGACGTCTCGAACGCATTCTATCGGCTCTTCCTCGATGAGGAGATGGTCTACACCTGTGCCTATTTCACCGAGGATCATGCCGATCTCGAGCGGGCGCAGCGCGACAAGCTCGACATGATCTGCCGCAAACTGCGCCTGCAACCCGGCGAGAAGCTGCTTGATATCGGCTGCGGTTGGGGCGCGCTGATCTGCCATGCCGCGCAGCATTATGGCGTCGAGGCGCATGGCGTGACGCTTGCGGAGGAGCAGCTCGCGCTGGCTCGCGAGAAGGTCGGGCGGCTCGGTCTTCAGGACAAGGTCATGCTGCATCTCAAGGATTTCACTGAGATGGAGGGGGTCTTCGACAAGATCTCCTCGATCGGCATGTTCGAGCATGTCGGCATCCGCAATCACCCGGCCTATTTCCAGGCGGTGAACCGGCTGCTCAAGCCTCGCGGCCTCTACCTGCACCATACGATCTCGCGGCGGGCCAAGAAGACCGAGCGCGCCTTCAACAAGATGCCGGCCGAGTACCGGGCGCTGGTGCGCTATATCTTCCCGGGCGGTGAGCTCGACCATCTCGGCATGTCGATCGCCAATCTCGAGCGCCATGGCTTCGAGGTGCATGACGTCGAGGGGTGGCGCGAGCATTACCAGCGCACGACGCGGCTATGGTTCGAGCGGCTGAATGCACACAAGGCCGAGGCCGAGGCGGAGATCGGTCCCGAGCGGACGCGGATGTGGCTGCTCTATCTCGCGGGTTGTTCGCTTGCCTTCGAGCGCGGCGGCGCGCTGATCAACCAGACGCTGGTCTCGAAGCGGCGCAAAGGGCCATCCGGTCTGCCGCTGACGCGCGTGGACCTCTATCGCTGAGCCTGCGAAGGCGGGCAAGCAGCCGCCGTGGTCGGCCTGGAGCCGACCATCTCGTCCCGGAATGACATTGTGATCCAGGGATGCCCGGGTCGAGCCCGGGCATGCGCGCAGGGCGCGTCTTACTTCTTCACGAAGAGATCGAGCTTCCCGTAATGTTCGGCGAGCAGGTAATAGAAGGTCAGGCGCGACTTGGTCTTGTCGTCCTTCATGTGCTCGCAGATCGCCTTGATGGTTGCGTCGAGATCGGCGCTCTTGAGGCCGAGCTTCTTCTTCAGGAAGTTCTCGCGGACACGCTCCAGTTCGGCCGCGTCCGCGCAGGCGACGAAGCGGGTGTCAGGCTTGCCCATGACGAGCGCATAGGATTTGGCCATGCCGGCAAAGGCAGCTTCGTTGACGGCCTTCCTGGCGTGTTTCTTGACGTCGGCGAGATGATCCATCGATAGCCCCTGTTGGGCTCGGTGCTTCAGGCCCGAGCGCGATTGAAGTCGTGCACGCAAACGTTAACGTGCTTCTTTGTCGCAGGCGAGAGGTTACGCTAGGCGATGTTGCCTTTTTCGGCGAGGTGACCAGAGCGGTTGCATTGCGTCGGCGAGATGGCGGTCCCCGCTCCGAAACGGGTTGAGCGAGCTGCCTTTGGATGTTGCGATGCAACACCGCGATGGAGCCCGATTCCAGATGAAGCCGACCATCCTGATGGTGCCGCGCTTGCCAGATCGGCTCGTCGCGCGTCTGAACGAAAGCTACACCGTGCTTGGCCCGATGGCGCGCTCAGCTCCGGATGCCTTGCCAGCAGGGTCCGAGGAGGTTCAGGCCCTCCTGACCATCGGAAGCCACAGGACGGATGCGGCATTGATCGATGCCCTGCCAAAGCTGCGGTTGATCGCCTGTTACGGCACGGGTTTCGAAGGGGTCGACCGGGTGCGCGCCAAGGAGCGAGGCATCCTGCTCAGCAATGCCGCCGACAGCAATGCGACAAGCGTGGCAGAGTTTGCGATGGGCCTGCTCCTGGCCAGCGCGCGGCAGATCAATGGCGGGGACCGGTTCCTGCGTGCCGGACGGTGGCAGGGGAATGCGGTCGAGCGGATGGCGCATGTGCCAGGCCTGGCCGATCGCAAGCTGGGCATTTACGGACTTGGCGCCATCGGTGCCCGCATCGCCAGCCGCGCTGCGGCCTTCGACATGACGATCGGCTACCATAATCGTTCGCGGCGCCCTGACCTGCCCTATCTCTATCACGACAGCCTGCTTGGGCTGGCCCACTGGGCGGACCTGCTGGTCGTTGCCGTCCGTGCCAGTGCCGAAAACCGCTACGCGATCAACGCGGAGGTGCTGAAGGCGCTCGGCCCGCAAGGGCATCTCGTCAATATCTCGCGCGGCATCGCCGTGAATGAGTCGGCGCTCTGTGACGCGCTCGAGACGGGCGTGATCGCGGGCGCGGCGCTCGATGTCTACGAGAACGAGCCGCATGTCTCAGAGCGGTTGCGGGCCTGCGAGAATGCGGTGCTGACGCCCCATATCGGCGCCAACGCGCTAACGGCGCAGCATGCCCAGCAGGAGTTGCTCATCAGCAATCTCGCGGCCTTCTTCGCTGGAAAGCCACTGTTGTCGCCGGTCGCCCTCTAGATCATCGGACCGGATATCGTATCCGGTCCGATGATCTAACCTTTTGTGTTTGCATCGGCTTTGTCCCGAAAACCGCAATCCACTTTTCGGGCCGATGCTTCAGGGCAGGACCACGACGGGTGTGCCCATGCGGACGCGGGCATAGAGATCGATCACGTCGGGGTTATGCATCCGGAAGCAGCCAAAGGAGGCTGCGGTTCCGATCGTGCCCGGCGCGTTGGTGCCGTGTATGGCGTATTCTCCGCCCGGCCCGAGACCGATGACGCGGGCGCCCATCGGATTGCGCGGCGAGCCGCCGGCGATGACGTTGGGCAGGTTCGGCTGGGCGCGCTTGACCTCGGCCGGGGGGCTCCAGGCCGGTTCGACGGCGAGCTCCTCGACAAATTTGACGCCACGCCATTGCTTGCCGGCCTTGCCGACGGCGATCTGGTAGCGGATCGCCTCGCCGGGGGCCGTGACGAAATAGAGGCTGCGCTGGCCGGTGCGGATCACGATCGTGCCGGGATGGTAGCGCTGGTCCTGGAACTGGATGAGCTCGCGGGCGAGCGCGGGGCGGCCGGCGAAGGCAAGGGCCAGCAGGGATATCGCGCCTGCAAGCAGCAAGTCGATGGGGGCGAGGCGTCTGGTCACGGTTCATCTCCCGCTTCGGATTCTGCGGGAGATGTGGCGCTGCGACCGTGAATCGGCGGTTGAGCGATATGGTGAAGCCTGGATTCACGATGAATCCAGCGTAAAATCGATCATTCCGATGATCTCGATCAGGCGTTCAGAGCCTTCATCCGACCAAGAGCCTCGGCCACATCTCCTTCCGACAGCGCCAGGCCAAAGCCAAAACGCAGCACGTCGCCGCGATGGTCCGTGGCGATGCCGTGCTTCGCCAGTGCGGCCTCCAGCGCTCCGGCTCCTTCGGTGTGGAAGGCGAGGAAATTGCCATGTGCTGAGGGGGGGCCAAAAGGCGTGATCAGTTGCGCCGGGGATAGCCAGGGAATTGTCAGCGCATCGAGGCCCGAGAGGAATTGCCGCATCAGGCAGATGGCGTGCTCGTGGACATGACGCGCATCGAGGCCATTGGCTTGCAGCCATGCCAGCACGGCTCGCATGCGATAGAGCCCGCAGGGATCGAAGGTCGCGCCGAGGAAACGGCCGCCATCGGCGGAATAGCCGATACTGCTGCCGGGCGGGGCCGCGAGCGCGCCGAAGGCTGCAAACCAGCCGGTGTCGCGCGGCCGCGGGCCATACCCTGGCGGGCAGTGCATGAAGCAGCAGCCCTCGCCGGCCATCGCGTATTTATAGCCGCCGGCGATGTAGAAGACGCGGTCCGCAATCGCCGAAAGATCGGTCGGCAGGGCGAGGTAGCCGTGATAGCCGTCGATCGCGACCAGGGTTGCCTCGGACGGCACCGCGCCGGCGAGTGCTGCGAGATCGCCGGAGGTCGCGCCCGAATTGAACAGGACCTGGCTGACATAGATCAGGTCGTGGCCACCGGCGATGATCGCCGTCCGGAGACGTTCGTGAAAGGTTGCGAAGGGCTCGGCGGCGATTTCGTCGAGCTGGATCAGCCCCTCTTCTGCCAGACGCGCGAGCTGCCGCCGTGCCGTGTGGAATTCGGCGCTCGTCGTCAGTATGCGAGGGGTGCGGTCGGTTGGCAGGCAGGAGAGCAGGCGACGCAGGAATTCGTGGGTGTTCGGGGCAAAGGCGATGCTCGACGGATCGGGAAGCCGGAGCTCCCGCGCGATGCCGGCCTGAACCGCCGGAATCAGCTCGCCGAAGACGAGGCTCCATTTGTGGCCTGCGAGGTGGGCGGCATCGGTCCAGGCCAGCTCCTGCGCCGCGAAACTGACATCGGGCCAGTCGTGATGACTATGCGCCGCGAGGTTGATCCGCTCCGGTGCCGCGCTGCGGAAACGGCTGAAATGAGCTGTCCAGTCGCCGCGCATCAGGCCGCTCCGTAGCTGAAACCCATGCGCCGGCGCACCTCTTCGGGCAGGTCCGGCAGGTCCCGGGCCGCGAGCAGGTAGCTGGAAAGGTGGAAGAGGTCGATGAAGATGCGGTGCTTCTCGGCCGTGGCACGCAAATAGCCCGAGCCCGAGGAGCCGCCGGTGCCGGGCCGGACGCCGATCATGCGCTCGACCATCAGCGCATGACGCAGGCGCCAGAGCGTCAGGCTTTCGTCGATGTCCATCAGGTTTTGCAGGAGCCGGAAGGGCAGCTGCAGCACCGGCATGTCGCGATAGAGCGCGATGAACAGGGCCGCTTCGATCGCGCGCGCCGACATGTGCCAGGTCGTGCCGGCGGCGTCCGGCTCGAACAGGGCCTGGAAGCGGGCGAGCGCCTTCTCGATCGCGGCGGCGTCGGCCTGACGCTGCGCTTCCGGCAAGGATGGGTCGGTGCCGATGCTGCGCACATCGCGCTGCAGCGCCGCGATCACTGCGGCACGATAGCTTTCGCGGAAATTGTAGTCGCCAAGTGCGACGAAGGGCGTGCGCGCGAGCCAGGCGTCAAGCTGGGACAGCAGGGACGGGCTATGCTCGGCGTCGAGCCTGGCGCGGTCCTCGGGCGCCAGGCGTTCGCGCATGCTCTGATCGTCGATCCGGAGGCGGAGCGTATCGGCGAGACCGAGACGGCTCTCGATCAGCCGGAACTGCACGGACTGGAAGCCCGAGGCCGGGGTCAGCAGGTCGCGGAATTCGAGGAAGCCGGCGGGCGTCATCGTCTCCAGCACGTCGAGCTGGCCGACCAGAAGCTTCAGGATCTCATGAATGCGGCCGAGACCCGCGACGATGCGACCAAGGTTCTCGTCGGCGACGGGGCTCGCCGAGAAATCGAGCTGGATGCGGTCGAGCTCATGCAGGATCTGCTTGAACCAGAGCTCATAGGCCTGATGGACGATGATGAAGAGCATCTCGTCATGGGCCGGAGTGCCGGCCTTCACGCTCTCCAGGGTCTGGCAGGCCAGCAGATCGTCGACCTGCAGATAGCTTCCGTAGGACAACCTGCGTGGTGAAGCGGCCATGATCGCGGACCCCGGTTCGGAGCAGTTATTTCAAGTTTAAAATAACTGCTCCGGGGGATCAAGCGGTGGCTGTGCTGGGGCGATGCTGCTGGGGCAGGAGGAAGGGCAGGCCGGCGGCGGGCGCGCGGCTGAAGCTGAGATCGACCTTGAAGACATTGCGCAGCAAGGCGTCATCCAGCGTCGCCGCGGGTGCTCCCTGGGCGACGATGCGACCGCGGTCCATCACGACGAGGTGGTCCGCATAAGTCACGGCGAGATTGATATCGTGGAGCACGATCAACACGGCCACACCGCGGGCCGCAATCGCACGTGCCATGTCGAGCAGGGCGAGCTGATGGCAGAGATCGAGACTGGCGATCGGCTCGTCGAGGAAGAGTGTCTGCCGTGTCGCGACGCTGCGGCCGGCCTCGAGCTGGCAGAGCACACGGGCGAACTGCACGCGCTGCTGCTCGCCGCCGGACAAGGTCTGATAGCGGCGTGCAGCGAGCTCTGCGACGCCGGCCGAGGCCAGGCATTCGCCGACGAGGGCTTCGCGGCGCTGACGCGACAAGGCGCGGCCGACACCGTCCACGCCGAGGCGCGCGACCTCAAAGACGCTGAAGGGAAAGGCGAGCCGCGTGTGCTGCGCCATCACGGCACGCTGGCAGGCCAGGCGCCAGGACGGGATGGCAGAGAGACGCTCACCGTCGAGCAGGACCTCGCCGCTGGCGGGCTTCAGCTCGCCGGTGACCAACTTGAGCAGGGTCGATTTGCCGGCGCCATTGGGGCCGATCAGGATCGTGGTCTTGCCGGGTTTGAGATCGAGCGAAGCCTCGCTGACCAGCGCCCGTCCGCTGGCCATGAAGCTCAGTGACCGGCCCGACAGGATCGGCTCGCCATTGATTGGCTCAGACATCGAGACCATCCGCGCGACGCAGCAGGAGCCACAGGAAGAAGGGCGCGCCGAGTGCCGCAGTGACGATGCCGATCGGCAACTCGGCCGGAGCGACAATCATGCGTGCGACGATGTCGGCGGCGACCAGCAGCGTTGCCCCGCCCAGCGCCGAGAGCGGCAGCAGCAGCCGGTGGTCGGGGCCGAGGGCGAGGCGGATCAGATGCGGCACGACGATGCCGACGAAGCCAATCACGCCGGCCGAGGCGACGCTGGCGCCGACGGCCAGGGCCACCAGCAGGATCGCCAGCGCCTTGATGCGCTGGACCGGAATGCCGAGATGGTAGGCTTCCGCCTCTCCGAGCATCAAGGCGTTCAACCCGCGCGCCAGCAGCGGCACGGCCAGCAGAAGCGGCAGGACGATGGGCGCGATGACCACGAGCTTGGTCCAGCTCGCGCCGCCAAGGCTGCCCAGCGACCAGAAGGTCAGGTCGCGCAGCTGTCGATCATCCGAAATGAAGGCGAGGACGCCGGTGAGCGCACCGGCAAGCGCACCGAGCGCGACACCGGCGAGCAGCATGGTCGCGACCGAGGTGCGGCCTTGGCGGGTGGCAATGAGATAAAGGGTCAGTGTCGAGATCAGGCCGCCGCAGAAGGCGCCGAAGGGGAGCGCTGCAAAGGGCAGCTTCATCGTCAGGCCGGCGAGGAGCCGGTCACCAAGGACGATCGTCGCAGCTGCTGCCAGGCCCGAGCCTGCCGAGACGCCGACGAGGCCGGGATCGGCGAGCGGATTGCGGAAGAGCCCCTGCATCAGGGCTCCGGAAATCGCGAGTGCGGCACCGACAAGCGCCCCGAGCAGCACGCGCGGCAAGCGGATATTGAGGACGACGAGCGCGTCGCGCCCGTCCAGCAGGGCGGTCTCGCCAGTCAGCCTTGCCCAGAGGATCTCGGCGACCCGGCCAGGCGGAATCGAGAAGGCGCCTTGCCCGACGGCCACGAGCATCAGCAGGCAGCAGAGCAGGACAAGGCCGGCAATGACCAGGGCGGCCTGCCGCCTTTGTCCGGCTGCGAAGCTCGCGAGCGCGGTCGTGGTCATCGCGCCGGCAGGGCGGACCGCGAGCGTCATGGCGCGGCGGCGTTCTTGAGCGGCGGGATCGCGGCTTCGGGATAGAGCGCTGCCATCAGGTCGCGGGCTGCTGCCGGCGTGCGCGGGCCGAAGCCGAGCAGGTAGAGGGCATCCATCGTGATGAGCGCCATTTTTGCCGCGGCCGGTGTCTGCGAGAAGGTCGGCATGCCGAACACCTCTTCCGGCGATGCATTATGACTGCTGCTGTTGCGCATCATCAGGATCACGTCGGGTGCCGCCGCGATGATGGCCTCGTCATTGAGCGGCTTGAAGCCCTCCACGGCGGTCGCGGCGTTGACGCCGCCGGCCATCTGGATGATCGCATCGGCCGAACTGTTGCGGCCGCCGACCAGCACGCGCCCGTTCTGGAGCGACAGGACGAAGAGCACGCGCTTCTTGGCCGGAAGGCCGGAGCGCAGTGTCTGAAGTTCGTCGAAACGTGTCTTCGTCTGCTGGGCAAGACGCGCAGCAGGTTCAGCCGCACCTGCGACCGCGCCAATCGCCTGGATCTTGGTGACGACGCCATCCGGCGAATTGTCTTCCGGGATGCTGGCGAGGCGCAGCCCGGCTTCGTTGAGCAGCGAGACCGCCCCGGGAGGGCCTGCGCCCTCGAGGGCAATGACCAGCGAGGGCTTGAGGGAGAGCACGCCTTCGGCCGAAAGCGCGCGGACATAGCCGACGCTGGCTTTGTCGCGCAGGGCCTCGGGCGGGAACTGGCTGGTGGTGTCGACACCGACGATCCGGTCCTGCAGGCCGAGAGCATAGAGCACCTCGGTGATCACGCCGCCGACGGCGACGATGCGATCCGGTGTCTGTGCCTGGGCCGCGCCGGGGAGCATGGATGGCGCAAAGAGGCCGGCGGCGGCCAGAAAGGTCAGTCCGATCGCGGCACTCAGCTCGCGTCGATGTGGCCGTGCGCCGAGCGGCCTCGCAGGCGCCAGGGGGCTTGGCATGGTTGTCTCTCCGCTTCCCGGGTTGCACCTCGATGGAAGATGGGATCGGAATCGATCTCGTCTACCCAAGAGTGCGCGACATCTCGTCATCTGAAGGTGATCTAAAGCAGTTGTCAGTTTTTAATTATTCTAAGAAAGGATAAAGCTTAAGCGTTGTTGACGGTGATATTCAGCTTTACTACATAGGGTCAAGAGCGGCGCGCCGGGACGGTGCGACCGCCCGCGCCAGCCAGCCACACGCAGCCCGCGTCCAGCCAGCCAGTCGCTGCAAATCTTCAGGTTCGGGGCTGGACGCATGAATTCTCACGCCGCGCTGTTGCGCGCTTCCGTTTCCGTGGCTGCCATCGCGCTGTGGTCGCTTGGCGCTCATGCTCAATCCCAGCCGGCCCCGGCCTCCGCCGGGGCGCCGATCGCGCTGGACGAGATCACCGTGACGGCGAGCAAGCAGGAAGAGCGCGCGATCGATGCGCTCGCCTCGGTCTCGGTGATGACGCGCAACGAGATCCGTTCGCAGCAGCCGCAAAGGCTCGGCACCCTCCTCAACCAGATGCCCAGCGTGTCGTCGCAGGAAAACCCGAACGATCCGGCGACTGCGATCAACATTCGTGGTCTGCAGGATTTCGGCCGCGTCGCGGTGACGATCGATGGCGCGCGGCAGAATTTCCAGCGTTCCGGCCATAATGCCAATGGCGCCTTCTTCCTCGATCCGGCCTTTGTGCGCGTCATCGACGTGACGCGCGGCCCGGTTGCCAACATCTACGGCTCGGGCGCGATCGGTGGCGTCGTGTCTTTCGAGACGGTCGATCCCAAGGACATCCTCAGGCCGGGCGAGCGCGCAGCGATCGAGATCGGCGGCACCGGCGTGTTCGCTCGCCAGACCGGTGCCTTCGGCAATGCCATCGGCGCCTTCCGACCGAATGATGTCGTCGCGGGCCTGGTCGGGCTTTCCTTCCGCTCGCTCAATCCCTATCGCGATGGTGGCGGCACGAGGATCGCCGATAGCGGGCAGGACCTGGTTTCAGGTCTCGGCAAGATCGTGATCACGCCCGGCGAAGGCCAGGAGCTCAAGCTCGGCGGCCAGTACCAGCGCTACGACTTCTCCAACGGGGTCGGCACGCCGACGGCGCCGCGTCGCGACAACGAGGTCACGACGCAGAACTACACGGCGCGCTACAGTTTCTCGCGACCCGACATCCCGTGGCTGAACCTGAACGTCAGCGCCTATTCAACGTCGACAGACACGGACCAGACCCAGATCTCGGGTGCGGGCGCGGCTCTTGGCGCGAAGCGCTATTTCAAGGTCGAGACGACCGGGTTCGACATCTACAACACCTCGAAGTTCGATCTCGGCGCGGCGGCGCTGAACCTGACCTATGGTGCGGACTGGTTCGAGGATCGCGTCAGGACCAGCGATCCCGTCAGCAATGGCGACGAGACGACGCCGTCGGGCAAGCGCAGCGTCTATGGCGGCTTCGTGCAGAGCCACGTGAAATACTCGATCTTCGACCTGATCGGCGCGCTGCGCTACGACGCCTATGAGCTCAGCGGCGGTCGGACCTCTTCGGACGGCAACCGCATCTCGCCCAAGCTGACGCTCGGCGTCACACCACTGCAGGGCCTGCAGGTCTACGGCACCTATGCCGAGGGCTATCGCGCGCCGTCGGTGACCGAGACGCTGGTCGATGGGCCGCATCCGGCTCCGGCCAGCTTCATCTTCCGGCCGAACCCGAACCTGAAGCCGGAAGTCGGCAAGACGCTCGAGGCCGGCGTCAACCTGAAATACGATAACATCCTGAGCGAGGGCGACCGCTTCCGCGGCAAGCTCGCCGTCTACAAGAACGACGTGAAGAACTATATCGACGGCATCTTCGTCGATCCCGGCGCACCGTGCGGCGCGCCGATTCCGGGCGCCTGCAACGATGCCTTCTTCACATACCAGAACGTCGCCAAGGCGCGCATCACGGGCTTCGAGGCCGAACTCGGCTACGACGCGAAACGCTGGTTCATGACCCTTGCCGGCTCGACCACGCGTGGCGACAACAGGACGCTGAACCAGCCGCTGCAGTCGATCTATCCAGACAAGCTGGTCCTCAACGGCGGTTTGCGCTTCTTCGAGGAGAAGCTGACGGTCGGCGCCCGGCTGACGCTGGTTGACGATCAAAAGCGCCTGCCGCCTGGATCGCAGGTGCTTGCGAGCAAGGCCTATGCGCTGGTCGATCTCTACGCCGACTACAAGATCACGCCGGATGCCCGCGCCTATCTCTCGCTCGAGAATGTTGGCGACGTTCGCTATCGCCGCTACCGCGACGGCGACAACAGCCCGGGCTTTGTCGGCAAGGTCGGTTTCTCGACGCGCTTCGGCACATGAGGACCGCCATGCCGCACGGCATTGCCCGCTTTCCGTTCAACCAAGCCAGCCATCAGCCAGCCAACCGAGGATAACGCCCATGTTCATCGCCATGAATCGCTTCAAGGTCGTCAAGGGAGAGGAGGCTGCCTTTGAGACGGTCTGGTCCTCGCGCAAGACCCGCCTCGACGAGATGAAGGGCTTCATCGCCTTCCATTTGCTCAAGGGGCCGGAGAAGGAGGATCACACCCTCTATTCCTCGCATACGACCTGGACGTCGAAGGACGATTTCACCGCCTGGACGAAGTCTGACCAGTTCCGTGAATCGCATCGCAATGCCGGCCAGCCCCGGGCCACGCCGATGTATCTCGGACATCCCGAATTCGAGGGCTTCGAGACGGTGCTAAGCGAGGCCAATCCGCATTTGCCCCGCCAGGCGGCAGAGTGAGGGAGGACGGCATGTCGATCTCGCAGGCGAGCGCCGCGGCGGTCCAGGACCCGTCACCGGCAGACCCGATGGAGCGCGTCAGGCAGGCGCTGGCAGCCAAGCCCGATGGCGTGATCGAGGCCATCGCCCGCGAGGTCGGCGTGCCGACACTCGCGGTGCTGGAGGCAGCGCCAGCCGATCAGCGCCATTTCATTGCTGCCGAGCGCTTCGAGGCGCTGTGGCGGGCGCTCTCGACCTGGGGCGATGTGCTCTTCATCGTCCACACCGCCGATATCGTGCTGGAATGCGAAGGCGCGCTGCCCGTCGGCTCCTTCGGCCATGGCTACTACAACATCCACGGCGACAGCCCGATCGGCGGACATATCAAGGCTGGCAACTGCACGGCGATCTATCTGGTCGACCGGCAATTCCATGGCCGCCGCTCCTGCTCGGTCCAGTTCTTCAATGCTGCCGGCGAAGCGATGTTCAAGGTCTTCGTGCGGCGCGATGAGAAGCGCGAGTTGATTGCCGAGCAGGTTGCGTTTTTCGAAGGCCTGAAGGCGCAATTCTCCTGACAGGTCGGGCTCTGATCCACCGCTTCAACGCCGTCGTCGCGATCTCGTGACGGCGGCGTTCTTCATTGGTCTTGGCTTTGTGCCGCGGCGCGACGATTTTCGCCGGCATCGCTGGGAACGCTGACACGGCCTGACAGCATGATCGGCACAATGCGCGATGTGGGAACGCCTGCGTCGCCGGTGCGTTGACCGGCGGCGGCGGTTCTCGCGCCGAGGCGATCCCGTTCAGTCGAACCGAAGGCTGCACTCCATGAAGAACCAGATCATTGCCGGGGCCGCATCCACCAGGCCAGGAGCTCGCCTGTCTGCGAGCGCGGTGCTCGAGAACACGGCCTCGCTCCAGGATTGGCGTCGGCAGGTGGCGGATCTCTACGCGGCGGTCCGGGCGATGCCAGCGGAAGTGGGCTGGGCGCAGTGGCGCGATGTGCGCGACCGGCTGTTTCGCGAGCATCGCCAGTCGCCGCTTGCGGCCGCCCGACGACAGCGCTTCAGTGGCATCCGCTATTTCCCCTACGATCCGGAATTGCGCTTCGAGGTCGGGCTCCAGCCAGCAGTCGGGCGCGAGACCATCCAGATCGAAGCCGGAAAGGACGGCGCCATGATGCTCAGGCCTTACGCGCTGACCGACGGGATGGAGGGCGCGCTCGGTCGCGAACTGACGCTCTACTGGATCGAGGGCTATGGCGGCGGGACCTTCCTGCCCTTCGGCGATGCGAGCAATGGCGAGGAGACCTTTGCCGGCGGCCGCTACCTGCTCGACACGATCAAGAGCGCCGATCTCGGCGCGACGTCTGAGGGGCGAATGATCCTCGACTTCAATTTCGCCTATTATCCGTCCTGCGCCTATTCGGAGGCCTGGGTCTGCCCTTTGTCGCCCATCGAGAATCGCTTGCCCGCCGCGATCCATGCCGGCGAGCGAAATCCGCTCAGTTGAGCGTTTGCGCGGAGCGTTCATTCTCCGGAACGGAATCGCGAAGGCATTTTTTCCTTTGCGCGCCCGAAACTTGCATCGCTGTTCGATCCCTCGTTAGCTAACCCCTTGAGCCATCACAGGAGGCGGCCATGAAACTCATCAGCACGCGCTTCGCGAAGACCGTCTGTACTGTTGCCGCCATGATCCTGGTGGGGCTGTCGGCGGCAGCGGCCCAGACGATCAAGATCGGTTCCAAGAATTTCACCGAGCAGTTCATCGTTGCCGAGCTCTATGCCGCGGCCCTGGAGGGCGCGGGCTTCAAGGTCGAGCGCAAGATCAATCTCGGCGGCACGCTGGTGGCGCATGAGGCCCTGAAGAGCGGCGCGATCGACCTCTATCCGGAATATACCGGGACCGGCCTCAACGCCGTGATGAAGGTGCAGGGCGTGACCGAAACCGACCCGGAGAAGGTGCGCGGCATGGTCAAGGCCTTCTACGAGAAGGAATTCAACCTGACCTGGCTGAAGCCGTCCGGCATCAATAACGGCTATGCCATCGTGGTGCGCCCCGAGACGGCGAAGGAATACAACCTCAAGACCCTGACCGATCTCGGCAAAGTCTCGTCCAAGCTTCGGCTCGGCGCGGGCACCGAGTTCGTCGATCGTCGTGATGGCATCAAGGGCCTCAAGGAGGTCTATGGCGCCGAGTTTGCCGAGTTCAAGCAGTTCGCTGCGCTACGGCTGCGCTACGAGGCGCTGAACCAGAAGCAGGTCGACATCGCCAATGGCTTCTCCACCGACTGGCAGATCGCGGCGGAGAAATTCGTGGCGCTGGACGACGACAAGTCACTGTTCCCACCCTATTTCCTCGCCCCGGTCGTGCGTCAGGAGATCGCTGGCAACGCCAAGGTCGTCGAGATCCTCGAAAAGGTTGGGGCGGTGCTCGACAATGCGACGATGCAGGAGCTGAACCGACAGGTCGAGGTTGACAAGAAGGAGCCGCGTACCGTCGCCGCCGCCTTCCTGAAAGCCAAGGGTCTTGTCCGCTAAGGCGGGCGGCCCGCGGATGGTGCTGGCGCAAAGGGCGGTCCCCGCCGTCGTCATCGGTGCGGGGCCGCTTTCGATCGACGAGGTCCATGCTGTCGCGCATGGTGCTGCGCGGATCATGCTTGCTCCCGCGCTGCTGGAGCGGCTGAGCGGGGCACGCGCGGCGGTGGAGCGCAGCCTTGAACGCGGCGAGGCTGTCTACGGTTTGACGACGGGCCTTGGAGCTGCTGTCGACACGCGGCTGGCGGCGGATCAGATCGCCGCCTTCCAGCTGCGGGCCGTTCGGGCGCGGGCCGTCGGCGTCGGGCGTTGCCTGTCGCGGGCCGAGGTGCGGGCCATGCTGCTCGCGCGGCTTGCCGGTCTTGCTCAGGGCGCCTCCGGCATCTCGCCTTGCCTTGTCGGGACGCTCGCTGCGATGCTCAATTCCGGTGTTCACCCTGTCGTCCGACGCATCGGTTCGCTGGGGGAGGCTGATCTCAGTTCGCTCGCCCAGCTTTTTCTGCCGCTGACAGGAGAGGGCGAGGCTGAATTCGACGGGCAGATTCGAACCGGTCCCGAGGCCATGCGCCTGGCCGGCATCGCGCTTCCGGCCTTTGGGCCGAAGGATGGGCTCGCATTGCTCAATGCCAATGCCGAGAGCGCCGGCCTGGCTGCGCTCGCGCTTCGCGCCATGGCAAGGGCGCTGGAAGCACTGACAGTGGCAGGCGCACTCTCGCTGGAGGCTTACCGCGCCAATCTTTCGCCCATCGCGAGCAATCTGGTCGCCCTCCGGCCGGTGCCGAGCCATGTCGCCGGCGCAGCGAAGTTGCGCGAACTCCTGGCCGGGAGCGATCTCCTTGGCGAGGGCGCTGCCAGGCGCGTGCAGGACCCGCTCTCCTTTCGCTGCCTGGCGCCCGTGAACGGAGCCGCATTCGCCGCGCTAGAGACGGCGCGGGCGCTGGTCGAAGTCGAGCTGAACGGGGCTGGCGACAGCCCGGCGGTGCTCATCACCGAAGATATCCTGCGTTCGACCGTCAATTTCGACACGACGGCGCTTGCACTCGCGCTCGAAGGGCTCGGACTGGCGGCCGCCCATACCGCGACGATCTCGGCGTTCCGCGTCACCAAGCTGATGTCGCCTGCGGCCAGTGAGCTGCCGCGCTTCCTGACCCGCCATGGCGGCACGCATGCCGGTTTTGCGACCACGCAGAAGACGGCTGCAGCCCTGGAAGCCGAGATCCGCCATCTCGCCGTGCCGCTCGGCCCGATGACCATGCCGGTTGCCGATGGTGTCGAGGACTACGCGCCGATGACGCCGCGCATCGTCGCAAAGACGGCCATGATTGCCGAGCACCTGTCGCGACTTGCTGCGATCGAGCTGGTCGTGGCCGCCGAGGCCACCGACCAGCGCGAAGGCATCAGGCTCGGCGCCGGCACCACTCTCGCGCATCGCTTCGTCCGAGCCCATGTCGCCCGCCTCGACGATGACCGGCCGATGGGGCGCGAGTTCGAGGCCCTTGCCGAACGGTTGGCGGCAGGAGAGCTTGCCGCTGCGCTTGCGGACCTGCCGGCATGACCTGGACGCTGGAGAATTATGACCGCCTGCTGATCGCGCTCTGGGAGCATATCCAGCTCGTCGGCATCGGTCTCGCGATTTCGCTCGTCATCGGCCTGCCGCTCGGCATCGTCTCGGCGCGGCGGCCGACCTTCTACCTCGTCGTGCTGCTGATTTCCGGCGCGCTCTACACGGTACCGGCGCTGGCGATCTTCGCATTGCTGATTCCCGTCCTCGGGCTGGGCTTCGGTCCGGCGATCGTGGCACTCGTGATGTATGCCCTGCTGATCATCATCCGGAATACGGCAACGGGCCTGCGCGAGATCGCGCCCGACATTCTGGATGCTGCCGACGGCATGGGCTATGGCCGTTGGCGCCGGCTCTTTGCCATTGAACTCCCGCTGGCGATGCCGGTGATCATCGCCGGCATCCGCATCACGGTCGTCACGATGGTCTCGGTTGCGACCGTGGCGGCCTTCATCAATGCCGGCGGCCTCGGCGACATCATCTTCCAGGGCATCACGCAGGATTTCGGCGAGAAGGTCGTGGTCGGCGCGATCATGACCTCGCTCCTCGCCATCACCTGCGACGAGATCTTGCGCCGGCTCGAGCTCGGCCTGCGGGCGGCCCAGGCGGAGGGCGCCTGATGCTCGACTGGATCTCCGCCAATCCCCGCATCTTCTGGACAGCAGTCCAGAACCATCTCTGGCTTTCGGGCGTCGCACTGCTCGCGGTGGTATTGATCGCGCTGCCACTCGGGCTTGCGCTGACGCGTCATCGCAGCCTCGCCAATTCGGCGATTGCGATCGTCAACGTCCTGCGCACCGTGCCGAGCCTGGCCTTGCTCGTCATCATGCTGCCCCTGCTCGGCACCGGCTTCCTGCCGTCAATGGTGGCGCTGACGCTCTATGGCCTGCCGGCTCTGCTGCTCAACACCTATACGGGCTTGAGCGAGGTCGACCGCGACATCGTCGAGGCTGCGCGCGGGCAAGGACTCTCAGATGCGCAAGTGATGAAGCGGATCGAGATCCCGCTGGCGCTGCCGGTGATTTTTGCCGGCATCCGCACGGCTGCCGTGCAGGTTGTTTCGGCGGCGACCCTCGCGGCCTTCATCGGCGGCGGGGGGCTCGGCGAGCTGATCACCGCCGGCATGGCGAATTTCAATTTTCCGCAGCTGATTGCCGGAGCGGTCGCGGTCGCGCTGCTCGCGCTGTTGGTCGAGATTGGTTTTGCGAGCGTCGAGCGGGCCATGACGCGTTCCGCGCGAATGGGGGCCCGATGATCCGTCTCGAGAATGTCAGCAAGCTCTTCCCGGGCATCGCGCGCCCCGCCGTCGACAGCCTCGATCTCTCGGTGCCCGAAGGCCGGACCTGCGTGCTGATCGGCCCCTCCGGCTGCGGCAAGACCACGACAATGCGGATGGTGAACCGGCTGATCGAACCGAGCTCCGGCCGGATCATCGTCGAGGGTGAGGATGTGACCCAGGCCGATCCGGTGCTGCTTCGCCGCCGCATCGGCTATGTCATTCAGCAGGTCGGCCTGTTCCCGCACATGACCATCGCCGAAAATGTTGCGACCGTGCCAAAACTGCTTGGCTGGCCGGCCGAGAAGATCAAGTCGCGCTCGGAGGAGATGCTGGCCCTGGTCGGGTTGGAACCTGCGCAGTTCCTGGCGCGCTACCCACGCCATCTCTCCGGCGGACAGCGCCAGCGTGTCGGGGTGGCGCGCGCCTTGGCTGCCGATCCGCCGGTCATGTTGATGGACGAGCCGTTCGGGGCGGTCGACCCCGTGGTGCGAGGACGCCTGCAGGAGGAATTCGTCGCGATCCTGCGCCGGCTGAAGAAGACGGTGATCTTCGTCACCCATGATATCGATGAAGCGATCCGCATGGGCGATGTCGTCGCCATCATGAAGGACGGCTGCCTGGTGCAGTATGACACGCCCGACCGTTTGCTGGCGGCCCCGGCCGACGCGTTCGTTGCCGATTTTGTCGGTGCCGATGCCGCGTTGCGGCGGCTCTCGCTGATCAGCGCTGGGGATGCGGTCGAGGATGGGGCGCCACAGGATTCCGATCTGCGGCTGCCGGCATCGGCCAATCTGCGCAATGTGCTCTCGGCGCTTCTGACCGAAGGTCGGGATGGGGCAACTATCGTCGATGGCGACAGCAAGCCGCTGGGGCGGATCACGCTTGCGGCGATCCGGGCGCGCAGTGCCGGGCACCCGGCGGGTTCCTAGCCTGGCCGATCATACCCGGCGGCCTCCGCCCTGCGCGCATCCTCGAGCAGCACGTCATAGACGCCGCATTCAATGGCGGCGAAACCGGAGAGCTGCAGGCGAGCCAGCAAAGGCTCCGCCTCGGACAAGGCTGCGGCGTCGAGCAGCGCATCTCGAAGGTTCGAGAGCTGCACCGCATCGATCGTGTCCGAGGCGACCAGGAGCGGCATCGGCCTTGGGAGCGTGGTCTCGATGATCCGCAGTCTTGCTGCCGTTTCAGGCTCATACGCGCGCAACAGGTCGTGAAAATACGAATCGAGCGGGCCAATATCGATTTCGTCATTCAAGAGCGCGGCAATGACCCGGCGCGGCGTCAGGAGCGGACCGATGCTTTGTCGATACAATGGCCCGGCCGTCCAATGCGGGAGCAGGTGGCTGCGCAAGGCGTTGAAGCCGGACTGGGAGTGCTCGACCGTCCAGCCAAGGCGCTGGCCGAAGCTCCCGGCGAGCGTGGCGATCGGGCTTTCGGCGCGGGTGATGAGATGCGTCGCATAGAAGGGCCGCCCGCCAGCCAGCGCCGAGGCCGGGATCGGAGCCGCGATCGGCTGCACGGGAAAACGGCCGCTCGCGAAGGGATAGCCGCAGATGAATGCGAGGCCGAGATCGCCGCGTTGCCAGAGTTCCTCCAACGGAGCCGGCGCGGCATGGTCGACGACGGTCAGCGGCACCCCCGACCGGCTGGAGATCCAGGCGAACAGATCGGCCCAGGCGGCACGAACCGCCGGGTTGACGGCATACATCCGCGCATTGGCGACCAGGTGCGGGGAGGCAGGCTGCGTCACGCGTAACGCAGCCTCTGGCCGAGCCCCATGGCCTTGGCCTTCTCCAGCATGAAATGGCCGAGGGCGATGTCGGAGAGCGAGAGCCCGCGATGCCAGAACAGGATGGTTTCGTCGTCGCTTTCGCGGCCGGGTTTCAGCCCGGCGACGATTTCACCCATCTCGGCGTGGAGGGTCGTCTCCGAGAGCCTGCCGGCCTCGACATGGGCACGCAGCGCGCCGAACTGGCCCGACCTGCACTGGCCCCAGTCGTCGACGACGAGCTTGCTCATGATATCGGTCAGCGAAAGCTCGACGGCGCTCATCGTGCCATAGGGCACGACGAAGGCGCCCGGCTTGATCCAGTCCGTCCTCAGCAGCGGTTCGGGAGCGTCGAGGCGCGAGGCCTCGACGACGATGTCGGCGCCCTCGACGCAGGTACGCCAGTCCTCGGTCACCGTGACGGGCTTGCCGAGATCAGCTGAGAGCCGTGCTCCGAATGCGTCGCGGCTTTCCCGCCGGCGGGAATGCACCCGGATCTCGTCGAAGTCGAACAGGGAGTCGAGTAGACGTACGTTCCAGTAGGCCGTGCCGCGTGCGCCGATATGCCCCAGCACCTTGGCACCTTTGCGTGCGAGGTATTTCGCGCCGATGGCGGTGACTGCGCCGGTGCGCATATCGGTGAGATGGCTCCCGTCGATGATGGCTTTGGGCACGCCATTGGACGGGTCCATCAACAGGAGCAGGCCGAGTTCCGAGGGCAGATCCTCCTTGTAGTTGTCGACGAAGTCACCGATGACCTTGACGCCTGCCAAGTTGATCGGCGCACGAAATGCGCCCCTCAGCACGTTGAAATGACCGCTGCTGCCGCCTGGAATCAGGTGCATGCGCGGTTCGATCACGGTTTCCCCGCGGCCCTGGGCCGCCAGACCGGTCTCCACCGCCGAGATGATCTCCGGGTCGGTCAACCGAAGTGCCTCGACGTCCAGCGCATTCAGGAAATCGAGGTGGATGGGGGAACGGGTCATGGGCTCGGCCTCTCCTGCAGCGGAAACACTGACCGGGACGTCCGCAGATGACAATGGAGCTCAGTTAGAACGCTGATAAATGACGGATTTTGCCACTTTTCCGCCACAACCCGCGTGGTAGCGAGAACCCTCCCCGGCGCGACCAGCGAAAGTGCTGCAAATTTACCGTACGTTAACCATACCGGCGCAGCGTGCTGTCTGCGGAGTGAAGCGACGTGATCGAAGGGGTTGATCGCGAGCGGGCTCCGGCAGGCGAGCGCCACGGCCCCCGGTCGAGCGAAGACGCCCTGCCTGACATCCCGACCGGGGACGTGGATATGGCAGCGCAGCTCGCACTGGACAGGGGCGCCTTTGCCACTGCCGCCTCGGCGCCCGTTCCGGCCGAGGCGATCGCGGCCGATGGCTCTCCCGTCAGGCGCACAGGTCTTCGCAACGGCTTGATGCTGGCGCTGCGCTTCGTCCAGGCGCGCATTCTTTCGGTGTGGGGCCTGCTCTTCGCGGCAGCCCTGTGTCCGCCCAAGGTCTTCGCGGATTTCGCGATCTTCTCGGCGCTTGCCAATTTCGTCTCGATCGCGGTTCTGCTGCGCTTCGAGGCCGTGTTCTTTCAGAGCAATGACAGGGTGCGTCTCGGCCGGGCGTTTCGACTGGCCCTCGCTGTGGGGACGGTTTTCCTTGCCGGCATGACTGCGGCAATCCTGCTCGCAGCGTCCGCGGGCTGGCTGCTGCGCGGCTTTGGTGCGCTCTTCCTGATTTCGCTGGCCAGTCGTGCGGCCATCAGGCTGATCACCGCCGAGGCGACCGCCGAAGGTGATTTCGCGACGATCGGCAACAGCAATGTCGTTCAGGCGATCGTTCAGCCGGCCATGATGATCCTGCTGATCTGGCCGCTCGGCCCGACGGCGCTCGCGCTGTTTGCCGCCGATGCCTTCGGCCACGCGGTGGCCGCGAGCTATTTGTTCTGGCGCCGTCGCAAGGCGCTGATCGGCTTTGTGAGGCTGCGTTGCTGGTCACAGGGAGAACTGGTCGAGTCGGCGATACGCTGGCGCACGGCGCCGACCTACCTGCTGCCCTCGGCGCTGCTGTCCTTCGGTTTCATGGTGGCGCCACTGCTGGCATTGCCCTTCGCCGGGAACGCTCTCTTGGCTGCGCATGTCGCGCTCGCCATGCGCCTGCTGGAAATGCCGATGCAATTGTTCAACGCTGCGGTTACTCCGCTGGCGATGAATGATCTGCGCAAACGCGAGGGAGCGGACCGGCAGCGCTGGGCCCGCCGGATCACCATGGGCATGGTAGCGATTGTCGTCGTGCTCTTCGCCGGAGTCGCCATCGCCGCGCTCGGGGCCGACTACGTGCTCGAGGGCACGCAATGGGAAGGAGTCGGCGAGATCATGGCGCTGCTCTCGCTGTTCTATGGCTGCAGCACACTGGTCGGACCGCTGCACGAGATCGGCTCATTGTCGCTGCATCCGCGTCGGCAAATGATGACGAATGCGGTTGCGCTTGCCGGCGCCGTGCTGGTGGTGTGGTGGTTCGGGACGCTGTCGCTGGCGCTGCTCACCGCGATCGGGTGCGTTTCGTTCGCGCGCATGCTGGCGCATATCCAGTTTGCCTGGACGCGGATGGGCACTCCGCCGGTATTGCCGCGTGCTGCTCGTTGAGCAGGTTTATTCGCGCCGGATCAGCCGGTCGGCGATCAGCGACGACAGAAAGCCGGTTTTGAAGTCTCTCTCGAGCGCCTCGGGATCGTAGCTGCGCTCGACCCAGTCGAGGAAGGCGATGCCCTTGGCTTCGCCATCGCGGGCATAGGCTTCGAAGAACGCGTCGAGAATCCCGGTCTTGGCGAAGCGGAAATGTCCGTAGCGCAACGAAAGCTGTTTCATGGCTTCGTCGAGCGGACGGTTCTCATGCACCAGCAAATAGAGCGCCGAGAAAAACCCGGCCCGGTCCGCGCCCGATTTGCAATGCACCAGCGCCGGTTCCTTCAGGCCTTCGAAGAAGGCCTTGGAGCCGAGGATCGTCTCGCGATCAGGGGCGCCACGCGAACGCAGGACGAACTCGACCAGTGCGATGCCGTGGCGTTCGCAGGCTTCGCGCTGCAGCGGCCAGGCACCGTGCTCGCGGCCTCCGCGCAGGTTGACGATCGTCTTGACACCCTGACGCGCGAACCAGGCGATGTCGGTGGGCGCAGGCTGGGCCGCGCGCCAGAGGCGCGGCGTGACCCTGTGGGCATTAAGATAGGCCAAGCGGAAGATGCCATGATCGACCAGCAGCATGTTGGCCCAGGCGCGCAGCCGGTCGGCCCGGCCGGAAATCGGCCGATCCCAGCGCGCGATGCGGGCCATTCGCCGCGCATAACGCTGATCGTCGGGGCGCAGCCGGTTCAGCACCACAAAGTTCCATCCTTGTTCATCTGCAGCCCGATATCAGTGGCCACGGCCCTGCGCAAACCCCGATACCCCGGTCGACCTAAAGGTCGGGCTTGGACTTTTGCGCTACAGCGCGCATAAGGCGCGCCAGTTTTTTGTCTCAACAGGTAAGACCACCCATGCGCCTAGACGCCATCTCCATCGGCAAGAATCCGCCTGACGAAGTCAATGTGGTCATCGAGGTGGCCATTGGTGGAGAGCCGATCAAGTACGAGATGGACAAGGAAGCCGGCACGCTCTTCGTCGATCGCTTCCTCTACACCCCGATGCGTTATCCCGGGAACTACGGTTTCATCCCGCATACGCTGTCCGAGGATGGCGACCCCTGCGATGTGCTGGTCGCCAATACGCGCCCCCTGATTCCAGGCTCCTATATCGCGGTCCGCCCGATCGGCGTGATGATGATGGAGGACGAGGGCGGCGGTGACGAGAAGATCATCGCCGTGCCGGTGCCGAAGCTCACCAAGCGCTACGAGAACGTCCATAACTACACCGACCTGCCGAAGATCACGCTCGACCAGATCCAGCACTTTTTCGAGCACTACAAGGATCTCGAGCCCGGCAAATGGGTGAAGCTCACCGGCTGGGGCGATGCCACCAAGGCAAAGCAGCTCATCGTCGAGGCGATGGAGCGGGCCAAGAAAGCCAAGGGCTGAGGCCAGACGCCCGTATTCTCCATCATGGCCGGGCCCGTCCCGGCCATGATGGCGTCCCGTCACCCGGATCAAGACAGGCCCCGGCGCAAAGCCGGGCACGCGTGGGTTACGCTGCGATCGCCTCGCTCAGCGCCACGACGCGCCTGGCCATCTCGGCATGGAGCCGCTCGACCATGCGGCCGTCGAGCTGGATCGCGCCCTTGTCGGCGTTCTCCGGCTGTTCGAAAGCGGTGATGATCGCCTTGGCGCGGGCAAGTTCATGATCGTCCGGTGCGAATGTGGCATTGGCCGCAGCGACCTGGGCAGGATGGATCAGCGTCTTGCCATCGAAGCCGAGATCGCGGCCCTGCTCGCATTCGGCCGCAAAGCCATCCTCGTTCTTGAGATCGTTATAGACGCCATCGACGATGTCGATGCCATGGGCACGGGCGGCGAGGATGGCCGTTACCAGCCAAGGCAGCATCGGCGCACGGCCAGGCACGAAGCGGGCGCGGGTTTCCTTGGCGAGATCGTTCGTGCCCATCACGAAACAGACGAGCCGCGTCGAGGGGTCCTTCGCCGCCGCGGCAATGCGCGCGGCGTCCAGGACGGCGAGCGGTGTCTCGATCATCGCCCAGATCCGGATGGCTGGATCGGCCCAAAGGCCGGTCAGTTTGTGGCCGATCTCGATCAGGGTTTCAGGGGCCGAGACTTTCGGGATCAGGATCGCATCGGGCTTGGCCTCGGTTGCCGCGGCAAGATCCGCTTCGAACCAGGGAGTGTCGACGCCGTTGACGCGAATGACCAGTTCGCGCCGGCCATAACCTCCGGCCTTCACCGCGGCGCAGACCTGCTCGCGCGCCATGTCCTTGGAATCCGGGGCGACGGCATCTTCCAGATCAAGAATCAGGGCGTCGGCGGCAATCTCGCGAGCCTTTTCGAGCGCACGCGCGTTCGAACCAGGCATATAGAGGACGCTGCGGCGTGGGCGGATCGCTGTCATGGGAGACTCCTTAACGACGGCTGATCGGATTTCGCTGCAATGCACACTAGACGCGACCGCAATGCAACGACAGTTCATCGAAAGGTGAAGAGGGGGACGGATGGGCTGGATCGCCGGTGTCGACGGCTGCAAGGCGGGCTGGGTTGTCGCCGTCCTTGATGACGCCGCGCTCGCGCGTCCGCAGTTGCGCGTGATCTCGCATTTCTCCGAGCTCTTTGAGGGATCGGAGCCGCCTGATCTCGTGGCGGTCGATATGCCGATCGGCCTGCCTGATCGGATTGTCGGCTCCGGACGCGGTCCCGAGCAGGCAGTGCGCAGCCTGCTTGGCGAGCGGCAATCCTCTGTGTTCTCCATTCCGTCGCGCTTGGCAGTCCAGGCTGCAGAGTATCTGGAGGCCTGTGGCGTGGCGGTTGCGACCTCCGAGCCGCCTCGCAAGGTCTCGAAGCAGAGCTTCTTCCTGTTCCCGAAAATTCGGCAGATCGACGGCTTGTTGCGGGAACAGCCGGTGTGGCGCGAGCGCGTCTATGAAACCCATCCCGAACTGGCCTTTCGGACGATGCGCGGCGCTCCGCTTCTGAACCCGAAGAAGGTCAAGGGCGCGATCAATCCCGAGGGCATGGCCGAACGACGGGCGCTGCTGATTGCGGCAGGCTTGCCCGCCGAGAGCGTTCACGCATGGCCGCCGCGCGGGGCTGCGGCAGACGATATGCTGGATGCTCTTGCGGCGCTGATCGTCGCCAGGCACATCCGGGGCGGGCGTGGAAAGCCCTTCCCCGATCCGCCGGGACGCGATAGCCACGGGCTTCCCATCGCGATCTGGACCTTCGCGCCGGATCGCCCAGCCTATCAGGATCGCGCCATGTCCGACCGTCCGGTGTCCCGTTCCATGATCGAGGCGGCTGCCGCGCGCATCGCTGGCCATGCTCGCGTCACGCCGGTCATACGCTTGGGCAAGGGTGCGCTCGGAACTGCGGGAGACATCTCGCTCAAGCTCGAATGCCTGCAGCATGCTGGGTCCTTCAAGACGCGCGGGGCCTTCAACAACCTGCTGTCCCTGCCGGTGCCCGCTGCCGGGGTTTCGGCGGCATCCGGCGGCAACCACGGCGCAGCGGTGGCCTATGCGGCGCGCGAGCGCGGCGTGAAGGCGACGATCTTCGTGCCGGAGATTTCGCCTGCGGCCAAAATCGAGGCGATCCGGCGTTTCGGCGCTGAGGCCGTGGTCGGTGGCGCGCAATATGACGATGCGCAGGCTGCTTGCGACCGGTTCGTCGCGGAAACCGGGGCGCTCAAGATCCACCCCTTCGCAGCGGTCGAGACCATTGCTGGCCAGGGCACGCTCGGGCGCGAGTGGGATCTGCAGGAGCCGGATCTCGATACCGTGCTTGTCGCAGTCGGCGGCGGCGGGCTGATCTCGGGAATCGCCTCCTGGTTCGCGGGATCGAAGGTCAAGGTGGTCGGCGTCGAGCCCGCCGGCTCGCGTGCCTTGCAGGCAGCGCTCGAGGCCAAGGGGCCGGTGGCGGTCGATGTCGCTTCGGTGGCAGCGGATTCGCTCGGCGCCCGAAATGTCGGCCAGCTCGTCTATGACGCTTGCAAGGACACGGTCGATCACGTTGCGCTGGTGCCGGATGCCGCGATCACCGAGGCGCAGGCGCGGCTCTGGCGCGATTTCCGCCTGGCCGTGGAGCCCGGTGGGGCGGCTGCCTTCGGCGCGCTGATCTCGGGAGCCTACAAGCCTGCTGCGGGCGAGCGCCTCGGCGTGCTGGTCTGCGGCGCGAATGTCGATCTCGCCAAGCTGCAGGCGATTGTGGCGTAGGCTTCGCGCCATTTCCTGTCGCGGCGAAGCGGAGAGCCGCGAGGTCCATTCGCAGGGTGGTCGGCTCTGGTCCGACCATTCCGGGCGTGCGCCTTACCCCATCGTCGCAGCGGCGCGAGACTGGACGCAGGCTCTCACGGCAGCGCACAATCCGGCCGCCTGACCAGACGCGAGACGCCGATGTCCCAGACCGCGACGCTGACTGCTTCCAAAACCAGCCCCGGCCGCTTCTTCGAGGATTTCCGGCTGGGCGAGACGATCGTCCATGCGACGCCACGTACCGTGACCAGCGGCGATGTCTCGCTCTATACGGCGCTCTATGGGCCGCGCTTCGCCGTGCAGTCTTCGGACAGCTTCGCACGCGCGGTCGGTTATCCCGCGGCGCCGATCGATGATCTGCTGGTCTTCCATATCGTCTTCGGCAAGACGGTGCCGGACGTCTCGCTGAATGCCGTTGCCAATCTTGGCTATGCGGATGGACGCTTCCTCAGGCCGGTCTATCCGGGCGACACCTTGTCGACCACTTCGGAGGTGATCGGCCTGAAGCAGACCTCGGCGGGCGATGCCGGTATCGTCTATGTCCGCTCGATCGGCCGCAACCAGCATGGCGAAATCGTGCTGAGCTATGCGCGCTGGGTGCTGGTGCGCAAACGCGCGCCGGGAACCCCGGCCCATGCCGAGCAGGTGCCTGAATTGCCGAAGGCCGTCGCTCCCGAAGAACTCGGCGAGGGCTGCCCGGCGCTTGATCTCACCGCTTACGATGATGCGCTCGCAGGCTCGGCGTTTCGCTGGGGCCATTATGCGGTCGGCGAGAGCATCGACCATGTTGACGGCATGACGGTGGAGGAGGCCGAGCATCAGCTCGCCACCCGCCTCTACCAGAACACCGCAAAAGTACATTTCGACGCCTACAGCGCGCGCGAGACGCGTTTCGGCAAAAGGCTGATCTATGGCGGCCATGTCATCAGCCTGGCCCGTGCCCTTTCGTTCAACGGCCTCGGCAACTGCCTTCATATCGCTGCGATCAACGGCGGGAGGCATGTCGCGCCACTTTTCGCGGGCGACACGGTCTATGCCTGGAGCGAAGTGCTGGAGAAGGCCGAGTTGCCGGGCCGAAGCGATGTCGGCGCCCTGCGTCTGCGGCTCGTCGCGACCAAGAACCTGCCCTGCAACGAGTACCCCTTGAAGCTGGGCGATCAATATGCCGGTGGCGTCATCCTTGATCTGGATTACTGGGTGCTGCTGCCGCGCTGATGCGTAAGCATAAAGTTACAGTTTGAGATTTATGTAACCAGCGATTCGCTGCCTCGCATTGCAGCGCCGGAATGGTTTCTATAGAGAGCCAATCACTCTAGAACCATTCCCAAATGGATCGGGCCCGCCGGCGGGCCGCAGAGTCGGAGAGTTCACCTTGGCCGAAACCAAACCGATCGCGCGCCCGCTTTCGCCGCATCTGCAAATCTACCGCTGGTCCTGGACCATGGCGATGTCGATCGCGCATCGTGCCACCGGCTCGGCGCTCTATGCCGGCACAGTGCTTATCGCCGCCTGGCTCGTCGCTGCCGCCTCGGGGCCGGCGGCTTATGAAACGGCTCAGGCGATCGCCGGCTCCTTCCTGGGGCGCCTCGTGCTGTTCGGCTATTCCTTTGCGCTCCTGCACCACATGGTTGGCGGCTTGCGCCATTTTGTCTGGGATCTGGGGCACGGCTACGACCTTGAGACGCGCACGAACATGGCGAAGTACAGCGTCTTCGTCTCGGCTGGCCTGACGATCCTGCTCTGGATCGTCGCCTACGCGATGCGCTGAGGAGTTTCGCCATGTCGTCAAATTCTTCCATGCGTACCCCGCTCGGCCGCGTCCGCGGTCTCGGCTCGGCCAGGTCCGGCACTGGCCATTTCTGGCTGCAGCGCGTCACTGCCGTGGCGAACGTCTTCCTGACGATCATCTTCCTCGGCGTTGTGATCTCGCTCTTCGGCAAGCCCTATGCGGCTGCGGTAGCGACGCTGTCGCATCCGCTGGTCGCGATCCTGATGCTGCTCTTCACCCTGTCGGGTGCGGTCCACATGCGCCTCGGCATGCAGGTCGTGATCGAGGACTACGTCCACCACGAGGGGCTGAAGATCCTCGCTGTGATGGCCAACACCTTCTTTGCGATCGCGATCGGCGCGGCTTGCGTCTTCGCGATCCTGAAACTCTCTTTCGGAGGCTGAACCCGATGGCCATCACCAGAGCCCAATCGGTCCCGGCCTATACCGGCCAGGCCTACCCGATCACCGATCACACCTTCGACGTCGTGGTCGTCGGCGCCGGCGGTGCGGGCTTGCGCGCGACGGTCGGCTGCTCGCAGGCGGGCCTGAGGACTGCCTGCATCTCCAAGGTGTTCCCGACCCGCTCGCACACTGTCGCGGCGCAGGGCGGCGTTGCCGCTTCGCTTGGCAACATGGGCAAGGACACCTGGCAGTGGCACATGTACGACACCGTCAAGGGGTCGGACTGGCTCGGCGACCAGGATGCGATCGAGTATCTGGTGCGCAACGCGCCGGCGGCGGTCTATGAGCTCGAGCATTGGGGCGTGCCCTTCTCGCGCACCGAAGACGGCAAGATCTATCAGCGTCCCTTCGGCGGCATGACCACCGATTTCGGCAACGGTCCCCCGGCCCAGCGCACCTGCGCCGCTGCCGACCGCACCGGCCATGCCATGCTGCACACGCTCTATGGCCAGGCGCTGCGCTACAATACAGAGTTCTTCATCGAGTACTTCGCCATCGACCTGATCATGGACGAGGATGGCGTGTGCCGGGGCGTGATCGCGCTCAAGCTCGATGACGGCACGCTGCATCGCTTCCGCTCGAAGATGGCGATCATGGCGACCGGCGGCTATGGCCGCGCCTATTTCTCGGCGACCTCGGCCCATACCTGCACCGGTGACGGTGGCGGCATGGTGCTGCGCGCCGGCCTGCCGCTGCAGGACATGGAATTCGTGCAGTTCCACCCGACCGGTATCTATGGCGCCGGCTGCCTCATCACCGAGGGGGCCCGCGGCGAGGGCGGTTATCTCACCAATTCCGAGGGCGAGCGCTTCATGGAGCGTTACGCTCCCTCGGCCAAGGATCTGGCGTCGCGCGACGTCGTCTCGCGCTCGATGACCATGGAGATCCGTGGTGGGCGCGGCGTCGGCAAGAACGGCGACCACATCTACCTGCATCTCGACCATCTCGACCCGAAGATCCTGCACGAGCGCCTGCCGGGCATCTCGGAGAGCGCAAAAATCTTCGCCGGCGTCGATGTCACCCGTGAGCCGATCCCGGTCCTGCCGACGGTGCACTACAACATGGGTGGCATCCCGACGAACTATCATGGCGAGGTGCTGACCAAGGTCGACGGCAATCCGGACACCGTGGTGCCCGGCCTGATGGCGATCGGCGAGGCGGCTTGCGTCTCGGTGCATGGCGCCAACCGCCTCGGCTCGAATTCGCTGATCGATCTCGTCGTCTTCGGTCGTGCCGCAGGCCTGCGCTGCGCCGAAATCGTCACGCCGGGCGAAAAGCAGCCCGAACTGCCGAAGTCCTCGGCCGATCTCGCGTTGACCCGCCTCGACAAGTTCCGCAACGCCTCGGGCGGCACGCCGACGGCAGAGCTGCGCAACCGCATGCAGAAGACGATGCAGGACAACTGCGCCGTCTACCGCACCGGCGAGACGCTGCAGGAAGGCCACAAGCTGATCCACGAGGTCTGGGCCGGGGCCTCCGACATCGCGACCACCGACCGTTCGCTGATCTGGAACTCGGACCTGGTCGAGACACTCGAGTTCGACAACCTGATCACCCAGGCCGTCGTCACCATGGATTCGGCGCTGAATCGTCCGGAAAGCCGTGGCGCGCATGCCCGTGAGGACTATCCGGAGCGCGACGACAAGGACTGGATGAAGCACACCCTGTCCTGGATCGACGACGAGAAGCGGACCGTCACGCTCGACGACCGCCCGGTCCATACCTACACGCTCTCGAACGATATCGAGTACATCAAGCCCAAGGCGCGGGTGTATTGAGGACGATCTGACCGATGGCCGAATTCAATCTCCCCGCGAACTCACGACTGACCGAAGGCAAGGCCTGGCCGAAGCCGGCCGGCGCCAAGAAGCTGACCGAGTTCAAGGTTTATCGCTGGAACCCGGATACCGGCGAGAATCCGCGCACCGACACCTATTATGTCGATCGCGAGGATTGCGGACCGATGGTCCTCGACGCGCTGATCTGGATCAAGAACAAGATCGACCCGACGCTGACCTTCCGGCGCTCCTGCCGCGAGGGCATCTGCGGTTCCTGCGCCATGAACATGGATGGCAAGAACGGCCTGGCCTGCACCACCGGCATCGACGAGTGCGGCGCGAAGGGCAAGGTCGCGATCTATCCGCTGCCGCATATGCCGGTGATCAAGGACCTGGTGCCGGACCTCACACGCTTCTACGCCCAGCACGCCTCGATCGAGCCCTGGCTCAAGACCACGACGCCGGCGCCGGAGAAGGAATGGGCACAGGGCAAGGAGGACCGCGAGAAGCTCGACGGGCTCTATGAATGCATCCTCTGCGCCTGCTGCTCGACGTCCTGCCCGAGCTACTGGTGGAATGGCGACCGCTATCTCGGTCCGGCCGTGCTGCTGCAGGCTTATCGCTGGCTGATCGATTCCCGCGACGAGGCCACCGGCGAGCGCCTTGATGACCTGGAAGATCCCTTCCGGCTCTATCGCTGCCACACCATCATGAACTGCGCCAATGCCTGCCCGAAGGGCCTGAACCCGGCCAAGGCGATCGCCGAGATCAAGAAGATGATGGTGGCGCGGCAGGTCTGAAACGCCGCCCATTCGACCGGCGCGGCCGTCTGACGTGACGGCCTGCGCTGGCCTACGCTTCCTGGGCCATTGAAGGTAGTCGCCTCGGCTCTCGCCTGTTGCGCCAACCGGCTCACAACGGCGATGTCGCGCTCGCCTCAGCGCGCGACCAGATCGTCGGAATCAGAGATATCGCGCCGGCGCGAATGGTTCCGGATCGGCGATCGGCCTCTCGCCGCAGATCAGCGCGGCCAGGATTTCCCCAGTCACTGGCCCGGTTGCAAAGCCGATATGCTGGCTGCCGAAGGCGAGCCAGAGTCCGGGGTTTCGCGGCGCTTCCCCGATCATCGGCAGCGAATCGGGCAGCGTTGGCCTGGCACCGCGCCAGGTCGTGGCTTCGGTCGCCTCGGTCAGGTCAAAGGCTTCCTTCGCTCGTGGCAGGACGGCGTCGATCTGCGCGAAATTCGAAGGTGCATCGCGGTTAGCGAGCTCGACGCCGCTGGTCAGGCGGTAGCCCTTCTCCATTGGAGCAAGGAAGTAAGCGGACTCGACGTCGTAGAACGGGCGCGAAAGGCTGCGTCCGTCGCTCGCCCTGTAATGACGATGATACCCCCGCTCGACATTGAGCGGGACGCTCAGCCCGAGCGGGCGCAGCAGGTCGGCGCTCCATGGGCCAAGCGCGACCACGGCGAGATCGGCATCGAAGCTGCCGGAATCGGTTGTGGCGCGCCAGCCCTGATGCGTCCTGGAGAGTCCTGAGGCAGCAGCGCGAATGATCGTTCCGCCGCGTGCCACGAAGAGTGCCGCATAGGCCGCGACCACGGCCTGCGGCCAGTCGACCGAGCCGTTGTCACGCAACCACAGGCCCGCCGAAAAGATCGGGTTGAGATCGGGCTCGACTGCCGAAAGGGCCTGCCGGTCGAGGTAGTCGGCGCGAAAGCCATGATCCTCGAGCCATTGCTGCTCGGTGCGGGCAGCCTGTTGACCGGCCTCGCTGCGCCAGAGCTTCAGCGTGCCGGTTTCACGCAGGCGGTGGCTGATTCCGGCTTCCGCCATCCACGCCTTGTGCAAGGTCAGGGCCTGAGCTGTCAGGCCCTGGAGCGCCGCAACGCGGGGCGCGAGACGGGATGGGCGCGCTTCCGCGAGGAAGCGCAGGACCCAACCGGGATTCCCTAGCAGATGGCCCCAGCGATAGCGCACGGCGGCGTGCTGGTTGCCGAGATAGTTCGGCAGGCTTTTCCAGAGCGAGGGATTGTTGAGCGGAACGACTGAGGTCGGGCTGACCACGCCCGCATTGCCGTAGGAAGTCTCGCTGCCGGGCTCGCGCCGGTCGATCAGGGTGACCATGAAGCCGCGCTTCTGCAGCGCGAGCGCACAGGAAACGCCGACGATGCCAGCGCCGAGGACAAGCGAGGTACGGGTCATGCGAGGGACGTCTCTCCATCCGCCGGCACGCACAGCCAGTGGTCGAGGAAGCCGTCGAGCCAGGCCCTGACGGCGGGATCATAGCGATACCAGCCTTCGAGATGCTGATGGCGCAGCTGGGCTCCGGGCATCAGGGTGCGCTCATGCGCGCGCACTGACCAGCGGCACATCATCGCCGGGGTCACTTCGGGATGAAACTGGATGCCGTAGGCCCTGGGGCCCGAGCGGATGGCCTGGACCGGGAAATCGCCCCCGGTTGCGAGGCACTCGGCGCCGTTTGGGCAGTCGAAGCCTTCACGGTGCCATTGGTACACGGTCGATGGCCAGGTGAAGCCGGCCTCACTTGCATGCGTATCGCCGGCTTCAGTCAGCGCAAGGTCGTAATAGCCGATCTCGGCCCGGCCCTGAGGATGCGTGTAGACGGAGCCGCCGAGATGCCTTGTGAGCATCTGGGCGCCCAGGCAAATGCCGAGAAAGGGCGCCTGCTCCTTCAGACAGGTGCCGATCCAGTCGATCTCGGCCTTGACGAAAACGTCGGGGTCGTTGGCGCTCATCGGGCCGCCGAAGATCACGGCGCCGGCATGATCGCGCATGGTCTCCGGAAGCGGATCGCCGAAGCGCGGCTTGCGGATATCGAGCGCGTGCCCTCGCGCCGCGAGAAGGCGGCCGACCCGGCCGGAGGTCGAATGCTCCTGGTGCAGGACGATCAGGACCGGCTTCGGCGCCGGCTTGTTCCGGCGGGGAGGGACGGGGGAGCGGAGCTTGCGGGCAGCGCTGAGACGAAAGGGTTGATCGTTCATCACGGGCTTCGGGTCGCTCACGCGCCAAGGGTGCGCCCAATGGCGCGACGTCCATCCATGCATTGACAATGCGGTTCCATGCGGGACCGAGCAAAGCAATTCATGCGCCAGAAGCGCATGACGCGCAGAAGATTTCTGCATGGCGGGGCCCAGATTCTGCCGGGCGCGGCCGCTTCTTGCGGGCGCGGGCGCTTCTTGACTTCAGGTTCACGATAGGTCATGAGAATGAACGTTCATTCTCATTGCGGATTTCTCATTTGCCACCGCCCTTTGCCTACGCCTCGTCCGACCGCGCCCTGACGGAGCGCCATACGCGCATCCTCGATGCGGCGGAGCGCGTCTTCGCGCGCGCCGGCTTCCATGCCGCGACGATGAACGACGTCGCGGCCGAGGCCGGCATGAGCCCGGGCAATCTCTATCGCTACTTCGCCTCCAAGGACGCGATCATCGCCGGCATGGCCGAGCGCGATCGGGCCTCGATCGCCGCGGACTTCTCGGCGCTCGATCCGCGCGCCGGCAATCTCCTCGACCAGCTCGAGGCTCTCGGGCGGCGGCATCTCGTCGAGGAGCCACGCGAGAAGGCCATCATCGCGGTGCAGATCTGGGCGGAAGCCGCACGCAATCCGGAAATGGCGGCGATGTGCGCCGATATCGACGGCACGGTCATCGCAGGTCTGGCGGCAGCCATCTCTGCGGCCAAGGACGGTGGCGAGCTGCCGGCCGATCTCGACGAGGTCCGCTTCCTCCAGGCGATGTCGATGCTCGCCGACGGCTTCTTCTGCCGGCGCGCCATGGATCCGAATTTCGACACCGACGCTGCTGCCGAAACGCTGTTCACCGCGATGCGAGGATTGGCTCAGGCAATGCGCCTGCAATCCCAAGACATAAATCAGCCATGACTGATTCGAAGGTTATCCCCATGTTGCCGCTTCCCCTCGCGCTGACGCGCCTGGCTGCCCTGTCCCTGCTTACCCTGGCGCTGCTGCCGCCTGTCTCGGCCTCGGCCCAGACGCCGGCCAGCGCGGCCGCGCAGGCAAGCGGCCCGATCCATGGCCCGGCCGTGACGGTCACGCCCGCCAGGACCGCGGAAATCGTGCAGAGCGTCGTGGTCTCCGGCTCGATGATCGCGCGCGACGAGGTTTTGGTTTCGCCGGAGATCGATGGCTTCGCGCTCGTCGAGATCCTGGCCGAGGAGGGGGACAGCGTGGCGGCGGGCCAGGTGCTGGCGCGTCTCTCGCGGACGACGCTTGATGTTCTCCACACCCAGAACGAGGCACAGATCGCGCGCGCCGAAGCGGCGATCGCGCAGGCCAATGCGCAGGTCACCGAAGCGGAGGCCAATCGAGTCCAGGCCGAGAACGCTTTCGAGCGGACCAAGGCCCTGCGCGATTCCGGCAATGCCAGCGTCGAGACCTTCGACCTGCGTTCCGCTGCGGCGCGGACGACGGTCGCCCGGGTCAACTCGGCGCGGCATGCGCTTGCCATCGCGACGGCCGATCTTGCACTCGCCAAGGCGCAGGAGCGCGATATCGCCGTGAAGATCGCGCGCACCGAGATTAAGGCTCCCGCGGCCGGAATCGTCAGCCAGCGCCGGGCCAAGCTCGGCGCCATGGCGCCCCTGGCCGCCACCGAGCCGCTCTTCCGGATCATCGCGGATGGCGCAATCGAGCTCGAGGCCGATGTCGCGGAGGTCGAACTTGCGTCGCTCAGGCTCGGCCAGAGGGTCGCCGTCACGCCGGCTGGCGCCGCGAAGCCGCTTGTCGGCGAGATCAGGCTGATTGCACCGGAGGTCGACAAGGCGTCGCGTCTCGGGCGCGTGCGCATCGCGCTCAAGGACAATCCGCCGGTTGCGATTGGCTCCTTTGCGCGGGGCGTAATCGAAACCGGGCGCAAGACGAGCATTACCCTGCCGCTCTCCGCCATCACCTATTCGCGTAGTGGAGCGCTGGTGCAGAGTGTCAGGGACGGCAAGGTCAGCACCAAGAAGGTGACGCTGGGACTGACCGGAAATGGCCGGATCGAGATCACCTCCGGCCTCGCCGAAGGTGAGACCGTGGTCGCGCGCGCTGGCACTTTCGTGCGCGATGGCGACGCCGTTACGCCGATCGCGACGAATTGACGGGGTCGGCGGAATGAACGTCAATTTCTCTGCCTGGTCGATCCGCAAACCGGTCCCGGCCATCCTGCTTTTCGTGGTGCTCTGCGTACTCGGCCTGATGTCGTTTTCGACGCTGCCGGTCACGCGGATGCCGAATATCGATGTGCCGTTCGTCTCGGTCACGGTGACCCAGGCCGGCGCAGCGCCGGCGGAGCTTGAAAGCCAGGTCAGCAAGCGCATCGAGGATGCGGTCGCCAACATCACCGGCGTCAAGCATGTGATGTCGACGCTGACCGACGGCCAGTCGCTCACCCTGATCGAGTTCCGCCTGGAGGTGAACACAGACCGGGCGGTCAACGACGTCAAGGACGCCATCGCCAAGGTCAGGGCCGATCTGCCGCGCACGATCGATGAGCCGGTGGTCCAGCGCATCGATGTCGAAGGACAGTCGATCCTTAGCTATGGCGCATCGTCGCCTGGCATGACGCTCGAGCAGCTCTCCTGGCATGTCGACGATGTCGTTGCGCGCGAGCTGCAGGGGCTGAAGGGAGTCGGCCGGGTCGATCGTTACGGTGGTGTCGATCGCGAGATCAGGATTTCCCTCGATCCCGACCGCCTGCTGGCGCTCGGGACGACGGCTGGCGAAGTCAACCGGCAGATTCGGGTGACCAATGTCGACCTCGCCGGCGGGCGCGGCGAGGTTGGCGGCCAGGAACAGGCGATCCGCACGCTGGCCGGCGCGCGCACCGTGGCCGAATTGGCCGAGACCAAGATCTCGCTCACCGGCGGCCGCGAAGTGAGGCTGAAAGAACTCGGCCGGGTCGAGGATTCCAATTCCGAACCGCGCTCCTTCAGTCGGCTCGACAAGCAACCCGTCGTCACCTTCGCCGTGTTCCGCTCCAAGGGCTCGAGCGAGCTTTCGGTCAAGGAGGTCGTTGCGGCCCGCGTCGAGGAGCTGAACAAGCGCTACCCGTCGATCGAGCTGAAGCTGATCGACGACGCGGTTGCCTATACCCACGGCAATTACAAGTCAGCGATGGAGACGCTGTTCGAGGGCGCGGCGCTGGCCGTGCTCGTCGTCTTTCTCTTCCTGCGCAACTGGCGCGCGACGCTGATCACCGCGATCGCCCTGCCGCTTTCGGCCATCCCCACCTTCTGGGCGATGCAGATGCTGGGCTTCTCTCTCAATCTGGTCAGCCTGCTCGGCATCACGCTCGTCACCGGCATCCTGGTCGACGACGCGATCGTCGAGATCGAGAACATCGTGCGCCATATGAAGATGGGCAAATCGCCCTATCGCGCGGCGATGGAAGCGGCCGATGAAATCGGGCTCGCGGTCATCGCGATCACGCTGACCATCGTCGCGATCTTTGCGCCGGTCTCCTTCATGGGCGGTATCGCCGGGCAGTATTTCCGCCAGTTCGGCCTGACGGTTGCCATCGCGGTGCTGTTCTCGCTGCTGGTGGCGCGGCTGATCACGCCGATGATGGCGGCCTATCTGATGCGACCGGTGAAGCATGAGGATGACAAGCCAGGCCCGTTCATGCGCGGCTATGTCGGCTTGCTGCGACTCACCCTCGCGCGCATCCGCCTGCCGCTGCTGCCGCGCTTCGATGGAACGGGGCGCTGGCGCAAGCTGCCATTCAACATGGCCTATCTGACCCTGGTGGTCGGCTTCATCTTCCTGTTCGGCTCGATCAAGGCGACGGCCCTGCTGCCGACGGGCTTCTTCCCGGAAGAGGACACCGCGCGTGTCGTCGCCAGCGTCGAGTTGCCGCCCGGCGCAACGCTGGAAGAAACCCGCGTCACCACCGACCAGATCGTCGACGCGCTGAAGACGATTCCCGAGGTCACGCATGTCTTCGTGCTCGGTGGCGCTTCGCCGACCGGACAGCGCGAGGTCCGGCGGGCTTCGGTCACGGTCATGCTGACGCCGAAGAGCGAGCGTGCGATCAAGCAAAAGGATCTGAAGGTCGTCATCGCCGAGAAGCTCGCCAGCGTCCCCGACGCCCGGGCCTGGTATGTCAATGAGCGCGGCGAACGCGAGATGGCGTTCTCGATTCTCTCCAAGGACGGCGATGCGCTCGACGAGGCGGTCGCCCGAATCGAGGCGCGCATGCGCCAGGTCGACGGCTACCTCAATGTCGCGACTGCCGGCTCGCTCAGCCGGCCGGAACTGCGCGTCACACCCAAGCTCGAGCAGGCGGCGAACCTTGGCGTTACGCCTGAGGCGATCTCGGAAGCGGTGCGCATCGCGACGATCGGCGACGCGGGTGCCAATCTCGCCAAATTCAACGCCGGCGACCGGCTGGTGCCGATCCGCGTCCAGCTCGACGAGGCTGCCCGCACCGATATGCGCAACATTGCGGCGCTGCGTGTCACCAACACGAACGGCGTCTCGATTCCGCTGACGGCGGTGGCCGATATCGGCTTCGGCGAGGGGCCAAGCTCAATCGACCGCTATGACCGGGTCCGCCGGGCAGCGATCGGTGCCGATCTGAAGCGCGGTTTCGAGCTCGGCACGGCGCAGGAGAAGTTCCACGAGATCGTCAAGGAGGTCGGGTTGCCAGCGGGTGTCACGACCGCCGCCACCGGCGATGCCGAGATCCAGGGCGAGGTCGTGCAGGGCTTCATCACGGCGATGACGACCGGCCTGATGCTGGTCTTCGCGCTGCTGATCCTGCTGTTTGGCTCGGTCGCCCAGCCGGTGACCATCCTGCTCTCGCTGCCGCTCTCCTTCGGTGGCGTGGTGATCGCGCTGCTCGCGACCAATAACCCGGTCTCGATGCCGGTCTATATCGGCCTGCTGATGCTGATGGGCATCGTCACCAAGAACGCGATCATGCTGGTCGATTTCGCGGTGGAGGAGGTCGCCCGCGGCAAGGACCGGATTACGGCGCTGCTCGAAGCCGGGCGCAAGCGAGCCCGGCCGATCGTGATGACGACGATCGCGATGGCGGCGGGCATGCTGCCCTCAGCCTATGGCGTCGGCGATGGCGGCGAGTTCCGCGCGCCGATGGCGATCGCGGTGATCGGCGGCCTGATCGTCTCGACCGTGCTCAGCCTCGTCTTCGTGCCGTCCTTCTACACGGTGATGGACGATGTCGGCCGTGGCTTCAGCTGGCTCTTCGGCCGCTTCTTCAGCAAGCCTGAGGATGAATCGGCCTGGGAGCCGATGGGCGATGAGGAATCGCCCGGCGAAGCAAGCGCCAAGGCGATGAGCGGAAAGCTGCCGCCGCCGCGATTGGCGGCGGAATAGGGGTCGGACGGGAAGCTGGAACTCGAGGGGTGTCGTCCCGTCGATGGCACCCCGAGATTGAGCGGCAGGAGCGCAGCAATCTCAGGCCACTTCAGGGGCGGCGGGGAAAAGGTAACGAACCTCAGCCCTTCCGGACCAGCAGAACCGCTGCCAGAATCGCCACGCCGCCAAAGGCCTGCGCGGGCGAGGGCTGTTCGGCAAAGATCGCCCAGGCGGCGAGCACACTGACCAGCGCCGGCCAGACCATCACCAGCGAGGCGGCGCTGGCGCCATACTGGCCGAGCGCCAGCGTGATCAGTCCCTGGCCCAGCGCATGCGAGACGAGGCCGAGCGCGATCACCGCGAGCCAGCCCTGCAGGCTCTGCGGCAGGATGGTTTCGCCAAGCAGGATTGCGACCGCGATGCAGAAGACGGCGCAGAGTGCACTGGAGATCAGGCCGATGCGGCCGGCATCGGCAAAATCCCGGGCCCGGCGAATGGCGATGATATAGACGGCGTAGGAGAAGGCTGCGCCGACCGCCAGGCTGTCGCCGAAAATGCTGCCCGGACTGGCCGCGGCCGTCGAGGACGCGAATTTCGGCAGCACCAGCATCAGCGCGCCGCCGATCGCCAGCAACAACGCGCCGAGGATGCGCCCGGTCGGCTTCTCACCGAGCAGGAGCCAGGCCGCCAGGACAACGACGACCGGCGAGAGATTGCCGAGCAGCGAGGCGTTGGCGATCGTCGTGAAGCCAAGCGAGGCATTGTAGAGCGTCACGTCGACGGCGAAGGCGAACCCGGCCAGCGCGATTGGCCACCATCCGTGGGAGCGCGTGGCACCCGATGTGGTCTTGCGCTGTTCGAACGCGGTCCAGGCTGCGAGCACGGGCAGAGCAAAGAGCATGCGCCAGAAGCCGGCGGCGGCCGGGCCGACATCGGCATAACGCACGAAGATGCCGGAAAAGCCGATGCAGGTCGCGCCTGTCATCAGGGCGACGAACATGGCGAGGCCGGGTGCAGCCGGACGTGACAGGGCAAGGCTCGGGGTGGTCATCTGAGTCATCCGCAACGGGCAGTGCCGGCGATATAGTGCGCTTCCTTCAATCGGAAAAACGGATTATTCTCATCGTTCCATTCGAATTTCCGATGGAGCGGAACGATGGCGACTCATTTCGATCTGGCGGCGCTGGATATGCTGGTGACGGTCGCCGAGACCGGCGGCTTCACGGCAGCGAGCATCAGGCTTGGCCGCACGCAATCGGCGGTTTCTGTCCGCATCCAGGATCTCGAGGCGCAGCTGGGCCAGAAGCTGCTTGAGCGCTCGCGCCGTGGGGTGACGCCGACCGATGCCGGCGAACGGCTGATCGGTCATGCCCGCCGCCTGCTCGCGGTCGAGCGCGAAGCGCTGGCTGATCTGGGCGGCGAGGCAGCCACGGGGCGCCTGCGGGTCGGTGTGCCCGACGACTATGTCGACGCCTATCTGCGACCGCTGATCGCACGGTTTGCGGCCGAGCATCCGCGCGTCGAGCTGGAACTGCGCTGCGATCTCTCGAAGCGGATCGAGCCCGCGCTTGCGGCTGGTGAGTTCGATATCGCCGTGATCACGCAGGATCCGGTGCGGCCAAAGGGAGAAACGCTGCGCCGCGAGCCGCTGGTCTGGGTCGCGGCGCGCGGTCATCGCCCGGAATTGCAGGAGGTTCTGCCGCTTGCCCTGTTTTCGGAGGGCTGCCGGGCTCGCCCTCGTGTCCTGGCGGCGCTCACCGGAGCAGGGCGGGCGCATCGGCTGGTCTTCTCCTCCTCGCATACGGCAGGCGTGATCTCGGCCGTCGAGGCCGGATTCTGCGTCACCGCGATCACCGAAAGTGCGGTTCCGCCGAGCCTGCGGCGGCTTGGCGCGGCTGAGGGCCTGCCGCCGCTGTTCGAGCTTTCGGTCGGTCTGATCGTTGCACCCAACCCGAGTCTCGCGGCCCGGCGCTTCGCACAGGCGCTTCGCGAAGAAATGGCTGCGCCACGGCTTGCCGCGTGAGCGCCCGCATTGCCCTTCGGCCCGCGGCCCACTACTGAGAAGCAATGAAATTCCTCGACCAAGCCAAGATCTATGTGAAGGCCGGTGACGGTGGCGCGGGCTGCGTCTCCTTCCGGCGCGAAAAATTCATCGAGTTCGGCGGCCCCAATGGCGGCGACGGCGGACGCGGTGGCGATGTCGTGATCGAATGCGTGCAGGGACTCAACACGCTGATCGACTTCCGCTTCCAGCAGCATTTCAAGGCCAAGATCGGCGAACATGGCATGGGCAAGGACCGGCATGGCGCCAATGGCCCGCCGATCGTGCTCAAGGTGCCGCCAGGTACGCAGGTCTTCGACGAGGACGGTGAGACCCTGGTCGCCGACCTGACCGAACCCGGCCAGCGTTTCGTTCTGTGCAAGGGCGGCAATGGCGGCTTCGGCAACGCCTATTTCAAGACCTCGACCAACCAGGCGCCGCGCCATGCCAATCCGGGCCTGCCGGGCGAGGAGCGCTGGGTCTGGCTCCGCCTAAAGTTGATTGCCGATGCCGGGCTTGTGGGCCTCCCCAATGCAGGCAAGTCGACATTTCTCGCCACCGTCACCGCTGCGAAGCCGAAGATCGCCGATTATCCCTTCACCACCCTGCATCCCGGCCTTGGCGTCGTACGGGTTGACGGGCGCGAGATGGTGTTGGCCGATATTCCTGGCCTGATCGAGGGAGCGCATGAGGGTCATGGGCTCGGCGATCGCTTTCTCGGCCATATCGAGCGCTGCCGGGTGTTGCTGCATCTGGTCGAAGGCACCAGCGAACATGCCGGCAAGGCCTACAAGACCGTTCGGGAGGAGCTCAAGGCCTATGGCGAGGGCCTGGCCGAGAAGCCTGAGATCGTGGCGCTCTCGAAAGTGGACGCGCTGAGCCCCGAGCTGCTCAAGGAGCAGGTCGCGCGGCTGAAGCGGGCCGCCAAGCGCATGCCGATCGTGCTGTCGTCAGCGTCTGGCCAGGGCGTCGACGATGCCTTGCGTGCCCTGTTCGCGGTGGTCGAGGAGGCACGGCAGGAAGAGGCCAAGGCCGATGCGCCGGCGCTGGAGGCCGGTTGGCGCCCATAACCTGTGAATTGCCACGGTGTTGTTGACGACCGTTCCCAGGCAGCCGCAAACGGCTTGCGTGGAAACACGCGCCGCCGTCTAACTCGCGGTTGCCGTCAAAGGGGGACTTGTCAGGTGATTTCCAAGCTTAGGCCTCTCGCGCTCGTTTCCGTCGTGATCTTCAGCGGCGCAGCCCTTGCCCAGGCACAGCGCCCCTCCGCGAGCGCACAAGCTCCGGCCGCTCCTGGCGGTGTTTCGCAGCCGGACAATACGACGGCGACCTATGGCGACTGGACACATCGCTGCCAGCAGGGCGTCGGTACCCGGATCTGCGAGATCGTGCAGACACTCGAGGTGCAGGGGCAGCGCGGCCCGGTGGCGCTGATCGCGCTCGGGCGGCCGGTGCGCAACGAGCCTTACAAGCTGGTGGTGCAGGTGCCGCCAAATGTGAGCCTCGGCGCCAAGGCCGGTATCCGCCTTGCGCTCGGAGAGAAGGACGAGGGGACGCTTGCCGACTTCCAGCGCTGCCTTCCCGGCGGCTGCTTCGCCGAGGTGAATGTGAGCGATGACCTGCTGAAGCGCTGGCGCGGCTATGGCGAAGCCGGCCAACTTCGCTATCAGGATGGCGCCAACCGCGCCGTTGCGCTGCCCTTCTCGTTCAAGGGCTTTCAGGCCGCCGTGGACGCGCTCGCCCGCGAGCCTTGAGATCGGCGCGTTTCAGGTCTCGGTGAATTGCAGCCGGTGCAGCCGGGCATAGGTGCCGTCATGCGCGATTAGCGCGTCGTGGCTGCCGGTCTCGACGATCCGGCCCTCCTCCAGCACGACGATGAGATCGGCCTCGCGCACGGTCGAGAGGCGATGCGCAATCACCAGCGTGGTGCGGTTCTTCATCAGCCGGGCCAACGCCTGCTGGACGAGCCGCTCGGACTCGGTGTCGAGCGCGCTCGTCGCCTCGTCGAGCAGCAGGATCGGCGCATCCTTCAGGATGGCTCGCGCGATGGCGACACGCTGGCGTTCGCCACCTGACAGTTTCGAACCGCGCTCGCCGACCTGCGTGTCGTAGCCATCGGGCATGGCCATGATGAAATCATGCGCCGCTGCATCCCTGGCGGCGGCCATGATCTCGGCCTCGGTCGCTCCCGGCCGGCCAAAGGCGATGTTGGCCCGCACGGTATCGTCGAAGAGCATGACATCCTGGCTGACGACGCCGATCTGGCCGCGCAGGCTGGCGAGCGTGACGTCGCGCAGATCCTGCCCGTCGATCTCGATACGGCCTTCGCTCGGGTCGTAGAGGCGCGGCGCCAGGGTGAGCAGCGTCGACTTGCCGGAGCCGGAGCGACCGACCAGCGCCGTCATCTTGCCCCCCTGCGCGACGAGATCGATGCCTTCCAGGGCGCGGGCATCATCGCGATAGCGGAAGCGCACATGCCGGAAGGCGATCTCGCCGGCGCCGACCTTGAGCGGCTGCGCACCGGGGCGCTCGGTGACCAATGGCTTCTCGTCGATCAGGGCGTAGTAGCGTTTCAGCGAGGCGCCGGCCTCCTGCAGGATGGCGTTGAGGTTGCCGAGCGAACGCATCGGCTGTGCCGCGAGCAGCAGCGCCGAGACATAGCCGGTAAAATCGCCGATCGTGCTGGTGCCCGCGGTGATCCTGACGCCGATGGCCGCGAGAACGCCGGCGACCGCCAGACCACCGGCGACCTCGAGCAGCGGGTCGAGCCGGCCGCGGGCATTGGCGGCCTTCATCTTCAGGCTGCGGATCGTCTCGAAGGCATGCGCGGCGCGCGCCTTGAGATAGGGCTCGAGCGAGTCTGTCTTGGCGACGCGGGCACCTTGCAGGCTCTCGGTGACGAGGCTTGCCATGATGCCCGTCTGCTCCTGCTGCGACATCGCCATGCGGCGCAGCTTCTTGCCGATCCGGCCGATCGGGCGCGCGACGATCGGGGCGATCAGCAGGACGACAAGGGTCATCTGCCAATCGATCCAGAGCAAGGCCCCGACGAGTGCGATGGAGGTCATGACATCGCGCACCGCGATGTTGATGATCCGGGTCAATGCCTCCTTCACATAGGTGAAGTCGGTGGTGAAGCGCTGGGTCAGCGAGGCGGGATTCTCGCGCTGGAGCTGTGCGAGGTCGGCATCGATCAGATGCGCGTAAAGCGCGGACTGCATGTCCGCTTCGATTCGGCTGACCACGCTGTTGGTCATGACGGTTTGCGTGAGCAGCGAGAAGCCCTTGATCGCCGTGACGATGACGACCACGACGGCAACGGCATTGACCACGCCGATCTCGATCCCGATCGACTTCGAGACGAGCCGCTCCATCCGGCGCACGAAGCCCGTCGCTTCCGCCGACAAGGGGTCGGCGAAGGCGTCGAAAGCGGCCTTGATGAGCAGCGGGTAGAAGCTGGTCGTTGCGGCGATCACCACCACAAGTGCCAGGATCATCGCCATCTGGGGCAGGTAGGCGCTGACACGCTCGCGCCAGACGCGGGCGAAGAGCGCAAAGGTGTCGTCGGTAACGCGGCCGATCTTCATGGCGCGCGGCCTAACATGCTCGACCGTGATATGCCACTGGCATGGCGGCGGGGGGCCTCCTCGTGCTCCGGTCTTGTTCCAGACACGAAGCTGGCGTCCCATAGCCACAGTGCTGCAACTGATTCAGGAGATAGCGTACACCCATGCCCGCGCCCCCGCCGGCCCAGATCGGCCAGAGCTTCGCCGAGATCGACACGCCAGCGCTCGTTCTCGATCTCGACGCCTTCGAGCGGAATCTCGTCGCCATGGCCGCCTATACGCAGGCCCATGGCGTACGTCTTCGCCCTCATGCCAAGACGCATAAGAGCCCGGACATCGCACTGCTCCAGATCGCGCATGGCGCTGTCGGCCAGTGCTGCCAGAAGGTCTCCGAAGCCGAAATTCTTGTCGCAGGCGGCGTCGGCGATGTTCTGGTCACCAACGAGATCGTCGGCCCGGCTAAACTCGACCGGCTCGCCAAGCTGGCGCGCAACGCACGAATCGGCCTTTGCGTCGATCATCCCGAGGGCGTGCGCGAGGCGGCGGAGGCGGCTGCGCGGCACGACGTGATGCTCGACGTCATGGTCGAACTCGATATCGGCGGGCGCCGCTGCGGCGTCGCAGTCGGCGAAGCAGTCCGGATCGCCGAGGCGGTCGCGCGCAGCAATTCGCTGCGCTTCTCGGGCATTCAGGCCTATCACGGTTCTGCCCAGCATATGCGCTCGATCGACGAGCGGAGCGAGGCGATCGAGCGCGCCGGGCTGCTTGCCCGCAATGCGGTGGAGCGTCTCGCCCAGGCAGGCCTCAACTGCGAGTATGTCAGCGGCGCCGGCACCGGTACCTATGAGCTCGAAAGCCAGTCCGGCATCTGGAACGAGATCCAGGCAGGCTCCTACATCTTCATGGATGCAGATTACGCCCGCAATCGACAGGCGGACGGTACCCCCTTCAGGGCCTTCGAACACGCGCTTTTCGTCCTTGCCGGGGTGATGAGCAAGCCCGTGCCGGACCGCGCCATTGTCGATGCCGGGCACAAGGCGGCGGCGGTCGATTCCGGCATGCCCATGCCGTTCCAGCGCGACGGCGTGATTTATACCAAACCCTCTGACGAGCATGGCGTGCTCACCGGCGACCCGATCGCCCTGCCGCATCGCGGCGACCGTATCCTGCTCATTCCCGGTCATTGCGACCCGACGGTGAACCTGCACGACTGGTATGTCGGCGTGCGCGGGCTGCACGGTCCGGATGCGCATGTCGAGACGCTCTGGCCGGTTGCGGGGCGCGGCGCTCTGACCTGAAGACACCGGGACTGCGCATGACTGTGTCCGAAACTCGCTTCCCATTTTTCGGACTCATGCCCTGATGCTGGCTGAGTTCCTGCTGACGCTTGCGACCCCGGCCGGCCGGATGACGCGGCAGCTCGGCCTGTTGCGGGAAAGCACAGCTCTCTGGGCACGGGGGCTGCGCCAGCGCGAGAGCTGGGCGCCGCATCACCAGCGCTGTCAGGCGCTCGTCACGCAAATCGTCGGCGAGCTCGAGCGCCACCGCATCGTGGTCGTGCTCGGCTCGGGACTGGTGCGGGACGTGCCGCTCGATCTGCTCTGTGCACGCTTTCAACGTGTCGTTCTGATCGATGCGGTGCATCTGCCTCAGGTCAGGCTGCGCATGGCCCTGCGCCGCAATGTCGAGCTTGTGACGCGCGATCTGACCGGCGTCATGAGCTGGCTTGCGGGGGAGGGCCAAGGGCGCAGCGACCCGCTGGCCGATCTCAGTGCGGACACGGAGGTCGATCTGGTGATCTCGGCCAACCTGATGTCGCAGCTCGCCTGGCCGATCGAGGACTGGCTCGAGGGGAACGGGGACCGTGCAGCCGCCTTCCCCAAAGATCTGCCGGCGCACTGCATCGCCTGGCATCTCCAGGACCTTGAGCGTTTCGCGGGGCGCATCTGCCTGATCAGCGATGTCGAGATGCTCGAGCACGACCGCGACGGCACGGTGACGGACCGGCTGGACTTGGCGCGCGGCGTTCCCCTCCCGCCGCCGGATGAACGCTGGGACTGGCAGGTTGCGCCCTTTGGCGAAGCCGAAAGGGACCGCGAATATGTCCACCGGGTCTGCGCCTGGAGAAATTTCCAGAAGGACATGATCAAGCGCCAGCGTGGCTGGTAGCTGGCCTGCCTATCCCCGCCCCAGCTCCACCGGCACCGAGAACGAGCGCTTGACCTGCCCGAGCGCGAAGCTCGATTCGATCGAGGCGACATTGTCGAGCCGGGTCAGCTTGTCCTTCAGGAAACGTTCGTAAGCGGCGAGGTCACTGACGATGATGCGGAGCAGATAGTCGCGCGGGCCGGTCATCAGGTAGCAGTCGGCCACTTCCGGCCAGCGTGTCACCGCCGCCGCGAAGCGGTCGAGCTCCTCCTCGCGCTGGCGCTCCAGCTTGATCGAGGCGAAGACGGAGACCGGGAGGCCGAGCTTGTCCTGGTTCACGACCGCGACATAACCCTCGATGATGCCGGCCTCCTCCAGCAGGCGAACCCGCCTTGCGCAGGGTGAGGGCGAAAGCCCGACTTTTTCGGCCAGGTCCTGATTGCTCATGCGTCCGTCGGCCTGGAGGGCCTGGACGATACGCCGGTCGATATCGTCGAGTTTGTAGTCTGGCATCTTGTCTCGCTTTCGCTCGCAGGATTAGCGGAAAGCGCTAAGATGGAAAGCCTCGCCGGCGATCTTTGGCAAAAATCGCTGCCGGAAGCGTGCATGATGGCTTGGCCGCATCGAGAGAAGCCAAATGACCGATCCCCGTCTGCCGATTCTCGCTGAACTCGAGAAGAAGATTCTCTGGCTCGCCTCCTGGACGATCCATAACGCCAACCACCTGCGCGATAACGGCGACGGCATGAAGGTGGGCGGGCATCAGGCTTCGTCCGCGTCCCTGGCGACGATCATGACGGCGCTCTACATGGCGGCTCTGAAGCCGCAGGACCGGGTCGCGGTGAAGCCACACGCCTCGCCGATCTTCCATGCCATCAACTACCTGATGGGCCTGCAGACACGCGAGAAGCTTGAGAATTTTCGCGGGTACAAGGGTGCTCAGAGCTATCCCTCCCGCACCAAGGATATCGACGATGTCGATTTCTCGACCGGCTCGGTCGGCCTCGGCGTCGCGCAGACGCTCTTCTCCTCGCTGACCCAGGATTATGTGAAGGCCCATGGCTGGGGCACAAGCCGGCCGGACGGGCGCATGGTTTCGCTGATCGGCGATGCCGAGCTCGACGAGGGCAATATTTTCGAGGCCCTGATGGAGGGCTGGAAGCACGGCGTCCGCAACACCTGGTGGGTGATCGACTATAACCGCCAGTCGCTCGATGCCGTGATCCGCGAGGGGCTCTACGACCGTTTTGAGACGATGTTCCGCAATTTCGGCTGGGATGTCGTGACGCTGAAATACGGCTCGCTGCAGCAAGCCGCGTTCAAGGAGAAGGGGGGCGAGCGGCTGAAGGCCTGGATCGATTCCTGCCCGAACCAGCTCTATTCGGCTCTGACCTTCCAGGGCGGCGCGGCCTGGCGCAAGCGCCTGATGGATGATCTCGGCGATCAGGGGCCTGTTTCGACGCTGATCGAGAGCCGCTCCGACGCCGAGCTCTCGAAGCTGATGTGCAATCTCGGCGGGCATGATCTGCCTTCGCTGCTCGAAGCCTTCGAGGGCATCGATCACGACCGGCCGGTCTGTTTCCTCGCCTATACCGTCAAGGGATTTGGCCTGCCGCTTGCCGGGCACAAGGACAATCATGCCGGGTTGATGACCAAGGAGCAGATGGAAGGCTTCAAACGAGCCAACACGGTCCGCCCCGGCCATGAATGGGACCTGTTCGAGGGGCTGTCGCTGCCCGAAGCCGCGCTCCGCAGCTATCTCGACACGGTGCCGTTCTTTTCCGAGGGGCGCCGTCGCTTCTCGGCGCCGTCGCTGCCTGTGCCTGCGAAACTCGAGGCCGGCATCCAGGCGACGATGTCGACGCAAATGGGCTTCGGCAAGGTGCTCGACGAGCTGGCGAAGCTCGGCGGGCCGCTGGCCGACCGCATCGTCACCACCGCGCCGGACGTCACCGTCTCGACCAATCTCGGGCCATGGGTGAACCGGCGCGGCCTTTTCGCCCGCGCCTCGATGGCCGATACCTTCAAGGACGAGCGCATTCCCTCGATGCAGAAATGGGAATTCTCGCCGAAGGGCCAGCATATCGAACTCGGCATCGCCGAGATGAATCTCTTCATCAATCTCTCGGCGCTCGGCCTGTCGCATTCGATCTTCGGCGAACGGCTGATCCCGATCGGCACGCTCTATGATCCCTTCATCTCGCGCGGGCTCGATGCGCTGAACTATGCCTGTTACCAGGATGCGCGCTTCATGGTGGTCGCGACGCCGTCAGGTGCGACACTGGCGCCCGAGGGCGGCGCGCATCAGTCGATCGCGACGCCGCTGATCGGCATGAGCCAGGACGGGCTCTGCGCCTTCGAGCCGGCCTTCGTCGACGAGCTCGCCGTCATGATGCGCTGGTCCTTCGAATACCTGCAGAAGGATGGCGAGGGCGATCCCGACGAGCGCACCTGGTTGCGCGACGAGACCGGTGGCTCGGTCTATCTCAGGCTCTCGACACGGCAGGTCGAGCAGCCGAAGCGGATGATGACGCCCGATCTCGAGCGCGACATCATCGATGGCGCCTATTGGCTCAGGAAGCCCGGCCCGAACGCCTCTGTCGTCATCGCCTATACCGGGGCGGTTGCGCCGGAGGCGATCGAGGCTGTGGGCTTGCTCGGTGAAGACCGGCGCGATGTCGGGCTGCTCGCCATCACCTCGGCCGATCGGCTCAATGCCGGCTGGCAGGCGGCCGAGCGGGCGCGACAGCGCGGCAATCATGGCGCGACCAGTCATATCGAGCGGCTGCTCGGCGAACTTTCACGCGATTGCGGTATCGTCTCGGTGCTTGACGGTCATCCCGCGACTCTGGCCTGGCTCGGCAGCGTGCACGGCCACAAGCAGAAGGCGCTTGGCGTCGAGCATTTCGGTCAGACCGGCACCGTTGCCGACCTTTATCGGCACTTCGGCATCGACGCGAACGCGATCGTGCATGCGGCGCAGGCTGCGGCGCCGGGCCGGCCGGTTCGCTATCTGAAGGCGTTGCCATAAGCGACGAGGGCGCGGCATCGCCCTCTTGTAACGAGAAGGGGAGAGGTGCTGGCCGTTGGACGGTGAAGTGCGGCGGCAGAGGCGCCCCCGCGCTCTATTTCGCCAGTCCTTGTTTCACATTGACGCCCGCGAGCAGCGCTCCGCCCGTCAGGAAGAACGCAATCAGCACCGCCAGCCCGGCCTGCTGGCTGGCGAAGATGGTGGTCGCCAGCGCCACGAAGGTCGGGCCCATGAACGAGGTCACCTTGCCCGATAGCGCGAAGAGGCCGAAAAACTCGCCATGCCGGCCCGCCGGAGCGAGACGGGCCATCAGGCTGCGCGAGGAGGCCTGGAGCGGGCCGGCGACAAGGCCGATCAGCAGGCCAAGACCGAGATAGATCCGCTCGGGCATCGAGGCGAACAGCCCATCACCTGCCGCCGGAGGCGTGGCCGGCAGCACGAAGAAGATGCGGTCCGGCCCGAGCGAGAGGATGCCGAGGCAGGCGAAGAGCAGGCAGGCGATGGCGCCCAGTACCACCGGCTTGCCACCGATGCGGTCATCGAGCTTGCCGCCGAACCAGGCGCCGAGCGTGCCGGTGATGGTGAGCAGGATCCCGAAGATGCCGAGTTCGATCGTCTGCCAGCCGAAGACGCCGGCCGCGTAGATGCCGCCGAAGGCGAAGAGCGCCACGAGCCCGTCCTGATAGATCATGTTGGCGAGCAGGAAGCGCCCGAGCGAGGGCAGGCGTGGCAGTTCGGCGATGGTCGCCTTCAGCCGCGAGAGGCCGCCCTGCGCCGCTTCCCTGAGGCGCATGCCGGTTCCCGGGGAGTCCGGTGTCAGCAGGAACATCGGCGTGACGAAGATGACGAACCAGAGCGCGGTGAGCGGCCCCGAGGCGCGGTCACCCTCGCGCGCTGCCGCGTCGAGGCCAAGGATCGGCACGAGGCCAGCCAGCGTCTTGCCGGTGAGCGGATCAGCGGCGAGCAGCGCCAAGGTGATCGCAAGCGAGATCAGCCCGCCGAGATAGCCGATGGCCCAGCCCGTGCCGGAGAGCCAGCCGAGCCGCTCCGGCGGCACGAGTCGTGTCATCATCGCATTATTGAAGATGGTGGCGAATTCCGCGCCGATCGTGGCGATGATGAAGCCGGCTAGCGCAATCGGAACGGCGGCGGGCGAGCCGGGCCTTGCGAACCAGAGCAGGGCCGAGCCGACGACGAGCAGCGCGCCGAAGGCCGCGATCCAGGGTTTGCGCGGGCCAGTGCGGTCAGCGATGCCGCCGAGCAGGGGAGAGAGCAGGGCGATGCAGAGACCCGCGAAACCCGTCGCATAGCCCCAGAGCGCCTGTCCCTGTGCCGCGTCCGCCGCGAGGGCGGAGGCGAAGAAGGGCGCGAAGACGAAGGTGGTGACCAGCGTGAAGAACGGCTGTGCCGCCCAGTCGAAGAACAGCCAGGCCGTGACGGCCCGGCGCGGCGGATAAGTGACGGGCGCGATCGCCGCCGCAGGCGCGTGGGAAAGGTTCACTGCAGGGTTGTCTCTGGGTCGCTGCCGCCGCGCGCCAGCTCGATCTCGGTGATCGCGACCAGCACATCGGCGCGGTTCTTCAGGCTGGAGGCCTCGAGCAGTGCCTGTTTCTCGCGCGGGCCGAAGGGGCACATCATCGAGAGCGCGTTGACCAGCGCCTCGTTCGGCGCTTCGTTGATGCCCTTCCAGTCGATCTTCAGGTCATTGGCCTTGGCGAAGGACCGGAGCGCCCTGAGCAGGCTGTTGCGGTCGACCTCGTCCTCGCCCGCCCGGGCGATGAAATCGATGGCGAAATCGTCATAGCTGACCCGGCACTGGCGATAGGCTGTCGTCACCGAGAGTTCCTCGACAATGCGGAAGCGCGCGATGCCAGTGAGCGTCAGGATATAGCGGTCATCGCCGGTCTCGGCGAACTGCGTGATCCGGCCGAGGCAGCCGACCTGCAGCAGACCGGGCGTGGCGGACGGGCGGCCGCTCTCCGGCTCGGGCTGGATCATGCCGATGGTGCGGTGCTCACGCAGCGCATCGTCGATCATGGCGATATAGCGCGGCTCGAAGATGTTGAGGGGCATCTGCCCGCGCGGCAGGAGGAGCGCACCGGCCAGCGGGAAGACCGGGATCACCCGCGGGCAGTCCTGGGCTCCGTTATAGACGGCGTTCATGCCCATGGGCGTGTCGCTCCCTTCCATCGCGCGGCACCTTATGAAAACAGCAGCGTCGAGAGCTTGCGGCGGCCTGCAACGCTGGCGTCGTCCATGTGACCCCAGGCCTCGAAGAACTGCAGCAGCTGCTTGCGTGCGCCGTCGTCGTTCCACGTCCGGTCTGCCTTGATGATGGCAACCAGCTGGTCGACGGCTTCTTCGCGCTTGTCATGGGCGTTCAGCGCCAGCGCGAGATCGAAGCGGGCCTGATGATCCCCGGGGTTGGCCGCGACCTTCGCTTCGAGTTCGGCTGTGTCGCCGAGCGAGGCGGCCTGTTCCGCAAGCTCGATCGCGGCACGCACGGCGGCCAGCGCCGGATCGGACGCCTTCGCTTCCGGTACCGCGGCCAGGATGCCCTTGGCGCCGTCGATATCGCCCATATCGAGATGCAGGCGCGCGAGTCCGGCGAGCGCTGCAACATTCTCCGGCTCGAGCGCCAGCACATTGGCGTAGAGCTCGCTTGCGCCTGCCGCGTCGCCGGCCTCGAGCGCTTCCTGCGCGGCGGCGACCAGCTCCTCGGTCGCGCCCGGGCCCATCGGCCCGACGAGCTTCTCGATGAAGGCCTTGATCTGGCTTTCCGGCAGGGCGCCCATGAAGCCGTCGATCGGCTGGCCGCGCTGGAAGGCGATGACGGCCGGGATCGACTGGATGCCGAGCTGGCCCGGAATCTGCGGGTGCTCGTCGATGTTTATCTTGACGAGCTTGACCTTGCCTCCGGCAGCCTTGATCACCTTCTCGATGACCGGGGTCAGCTGCTTGCAGGGGCCGCACCACGGTGCCCAGAAATCGACCAGAACCGGCTGGTTCATCGATTCGGCCACGACATCCTGCCGGAAGCCCTGTGTCGTCGTATCCTTGATCAGGCCGGGTTGCTCGGCCGCATCGCTGTTGAGCAGCATGGGTCTTCCTTCATCTCGTCAACAGGGTCGACCGCGGCCACACTGGCCGATCTCGGTCGGGCATACGAAAACGGGCGCATGACCACGGGCCGCGCGCCACATAGATGGGGAGGTTCAGTCGTTCTGTCCATCGACCGGAGCGGGCAAATCGACGATCAGCGGCTCATGTCCGGTGCTGCGCAGGAAGCCCAGCATGTCGTCGCGTGCGATGCGTAGCGTCGCGGTGTTGATCAGTGGGTGGAAATTCATCGCCTCGCCGCTCATCAGATTGGCGTCGAGCACCATCGTCACATCGCCGGCGCGATCATTGATCACGGCAAAGGCGGTGACGGAGCCTGGTGTTACGCCAAGTTTCTCCTCCAGCAGCTCAGCCGAGCCGAAGGAAAGCCGGCCGCTGGCTCCGAGCGCCTGATGCAGCCGCTTCAGGTCGATTCGTGTGCTCTCCAGAGCCGAGACCAGGAAGAGCCGACCCTTCTTGTCCTTCAGAAACAGGTTCTTGGTGTGGTGCCCATCGATTGTGCCGCGCAGGGACTTCGATTCGGCGACGGTAAAGACCGCCTCGTGATCGAGCCTGTGGAAAGGAATGCTCTGCGTGGTCAGATGGGAGCAAAGCTCGTCGGGTGTCAGCGGTGCGGTCATCGTAACTCGTCGGAAACAAAGAGTTCTTGGCGTTGCCTAGCGCGCCGGGCGGCATTACCGCAAGCGCGTCGCGATGGCTCCGACAGGGTGAAAGTCAGGGCCTCGGCGAAAATCTTTGCAACAGGCGCTTGCGCTTCTCGGCGCTTTGGGCAATAAGCCCGCCACGCGCCGCTGGCGCGCCACTGTCCGGATGCGGGTGTAGCTCAGGGGTAGAGCACAACCTTGCCAAGGTTGGGGTCGAGGGTTCGAATCCCTTCGCCCGCTCCAGACATTCTTCCCAACCAAGACTGCCGCAAGCGCCGGGTTTCCCGGCGCTTTTTGCGTTTGGGGCCATACGCTTAAGTCTGGTTCGATGGGCGCAGTGAGCGATCTCGCGGTTTGCGAACTACGCGCCAGCTCCACCGGACGTGCTGCCGATCAGGTCGAGCGTACGCGGATCCGGGCTGCCGCCGAAAAAGTGCTGCAGGCCCTGCCGGAAGATGTTGTCGCCGCTGCCCGCGGCCAGCGCAAAGAGGGTCATGCAGGAGCGGAGCTTCATGTCATCGGGCGAGCCGAAGATGGCATGGGCCGAGTGGCCCTCGATCTCCAGGATGGCGGCGGTGCACGCGACGAGGCGGGGGCCGAGGATGGGATGGGCGAGATAGGCATGCGCTTCCGCCAGCGAGGCCAGGCCGTAGCGTTCCGCTGTCGGCGAAATGCCGAGGCCGCGCAGCTGCGGAAAAATGAACCACATCCAGTGGGTTCGCTTCCGGCCTGCTCGCAGTTCGGCAAGCGCGGTTTCGAAGATCGGTTCCTGGGCCGCGATGAAGCGCTGAAGGTCGTGAGTCTCCGTCACGGCTTGCCCTCCCATCATGTGGCGCGGCAAGCACTCGGCTGAACGACTTTCCAGGTGCCGACGCGGATTCCTATTCTATGTGAAGAAGCGCGCGGGGCGGAAATCGGCGAGTTCCTCCCGTTCGATGCCCTGGAGGATCTCGTCTGCGGCCATGGCCCCGAGCGCCGGCGAGAGCGTCGCGCCGCTATGCGTGACCATCAGGTAATAGCCGTCGAGGCCGGGCACGGGTCCGATGGCCGAAAGACCGTCCTTGGGGATGGGGCGCTGGGTGACGCGGGTGGCCTCGGGCTTGACCGGTGCAATGCCGGGAAGGATCCTGGTCAACCGCTCGATCACGAGCGCAGCCTGCGCCATGCCGGGATGCTCGCTGACCTCGGGCGTCACCTGCGCGTCGGCCGCGCCCCAGTGCACCATCAGCCTTCCCGCGCCATCCGGCCGGAAATCGCAAAGCGGCGAGGAGACCACGCGCTGGATCGAGGCCGGCACGGGCGGAGTAAAGACCAGGAAGCCGACCGTGGGTTCCAGCGGGACATTGGGGGCAGAGGCGCCGATCGTGTCATTGGACCAGCGGCCGGTGCAGTTCACCACCAGGTCTGCATGGAAAGTCTCGCCGGTTTCGCAGCGCACGCCCTTGACCTTGCCACCTTCGACGAGGAGGGCATTCACCCGGGTTTGCGTCTTCAGCTTCACACCAAGCCGGCATGCCGCCCTCATCATGGCGTGGGCGTAGACGACCGGGTCGAGCCAGCCATCGTTCGGATACCAGGCGATGGGTGCGTCACCGATCGCGGCAGGATCGATATCCGGCTCGAGTTCGAGCAACTGCTTGCGGTCGATCCATTCGGCCGCGTAGCTCCAGCCCTGCAGGCGCGAGACCTTGGCGCGCTGAGCGTCGCGCTCGGCTTCCGCCTTCCACTCGACGCGACCGCCGCCATGCCACCAGGGTGTTGCGCCAAACTCCTCCTCCAATGCCGCGTGCGCCTTCATGCCGGCGACGTTCAGGTCGTGATAGCTGCGGGGCTCCTTGTTGCAGGAGTTGGTCCAGGCGAAGCTGATGCCGGACGTGCCGCCGCCGACCCGCGTGGCCTCAAGCACGGTAACGCGCGCGCCCGCGCGCGCGAGGCGATAGGCGACGGAGGTTCCGAGGACTCCGGCGCCGACCACGATGATCTCAGGCATAGTATTCTCCGGCACAGTGTGAACCCGCTCGTGATCCCGTCTCGACAGCGCCCTGGCATGTTACCGGCCGGCGGCCTGGACTGCCGCGAGCGGAACGAGGCAGGCCTGGGACTGTGCAGAGCGCCGCGTCCGGCGTCCAGTTCGGCAGTGCAGCCCCTCGGGCGTGTCGCGGGAATGGCCAGTCTCTGTCCGTGATGGGGGCCAAGGTTGGTGCGTGTGCCGAACGCTTTCGCTGCCGCCGATGGCGGCGCCCCGCGCCTCGGAACGGTGCAGGTGCGGGTGCCGGGAGGTGGATAACTCCGCAAGATATTGCAATCATTGATTTTATTTTGGCGCCATCAGCGGTGACGTGCGAAAAAATGCGGCGCTGTCATGGAACTGTCGGAAAAGTTTTGTTTTGGCGTTGACAGGGTGAGTTGGTGGGGCCTATAACGCGGCCATCGAGACGGCGCCGCCGCTGGCGGGGCCGCTCTACTGCGCTTCATGAGCATGTTAGGCCTTGTCGCCGAGCGATCGGCGGGCTTATCTGTCGTTGTTGATGCGCCGCTGTTTGAAAACT
>NZ_JPKG01000062.1:2500-5574 GCF_000735605.1 Allobosea sp. LC85 | reverse complement strand
CATCGAGACGGCGCCGCCGCTGGCGGGGCCGCTCTACTGCGCTTCATGAGCATGTTAGGCCTTGTCGCCGAGCGATCGGCGGGCTTATCTGTCGTTGTTGATGCGCCGCTGTTTGAAAACTGAAGACAGAAAGAGAAACGTGGACGGCGGGGTTCTTGCGGATTTGCCTTTGTGGCAAGTCGTAACGAGACTTCGGTGTGCTGCGTTTTACAAGAGCCATCGCTGGTTACTTCGGTAATCAAGCAATGACTCCGTCAATACGCAGCGATGCCGGAACAAACTCATCCAATCTGAGAGTTTGATCCTGGCTCAGAGCGAACGCTGGCGGCAGGCTTAACACATGCAAGTCGAACGGGCACTTCGGTGCTAGTGGCAGACGGGTGAGTAACACGTGGGAACGTACCTTTCGGTTCGGAATAATTCAGGGAAACTTGGACTAATACCGGATAAGCCCTCCGGGGGAAAGATTTATCGCCGATAGATCGGCCCGCGTCTGATTAGCTAGTTGGTGAGGTAATGGCTCACCAAGGCGACGATCAGTAGCTGGTCTGAGAGGATGATCAGCCACATTGGGACTGAGACACGGCCCAAACTCCTACGGGAGGCAGCAGTGGGGAATATTGGACAATGGGCGCAAGCCTGATCCAGCCATGCCGCGTGAGTGATGAAGGCCTTAGGGTTGTAAAGCTCTTTTGTCCGGGAAGATAATGACTGTACCGGAAGAATAAGCCCCGGCTAACTTCGTGCCAGCAGCCGCGGTAATACGAAGGGGGCTAGCGTTGCTCGGAATCACTGGGCGTAAAGGGCGCGTAGGCGGACTCTTAAGTCGGGGGTGAAAGCCCAGGGCTCAACCCTGGAATTGCCTTCGATACTGAGAGTCTTGAGTTCGGAAGAGGTTGGTGGAACTGCGAGTGTAGAGGTGAAATTCGTAGATATTCGCAAGAACACCAGTGGCGAAGGCGGCCAACTGGTCCGATACTGACGCTGAGGCGCGAAAGCGTGGGGAGCAAACAGGATTAGATACCCTGGTAGTCCACGCCGTAAACGATGAATGCCAGCCGTTGGGGTGCATGCACCTCAGTGGCGCAGCTAACGCTTTAAGCATTCCGCCTGGGGAGTACGGTCGCAAGATTAAAACTCAAAGGAATTGACGGGGGCCCGCACAAGCGGTGGAGCATGTGGTTTAATTCGAAGCAACGCGCAGAACCTTACCAGCTTTTGACATGTCCGGTTTGATCGACAGAGATGTCTTTCTTCAGTTCGGCTGGCCGGAACACAGGTGCTGCATGGCTGTCGTCAGCTCGTGTCGTGAGATGTTGGGTTAAGTCCCGCAACGAGCGCAACCCTCGCCCCTAGTTGCCATCATTCAGTTGGGAACTCTAGGGGGACTGCCGGTGATAAGCCGCGAGGAAGGTGGGGATGACGTCAAGTCCTCATGGCCCTTACAGGCTGGGCTACACACGTGCTACAATGGCGGTGACAATGGGCAGCGAAAGAGCGATCTGGAGCTAATCCCAAAAAGCCGTCTCAGTTCAGATTGCACTCTGCAACTCGAGTGCATGAAGGTGGAATCGCTAGTAATCGTGGATCAGCATGCCACGGTGAATACGTTCCCGGGCCTTGTACACACCGCCCGTCACACCATGGGAGTTGGGTTTACCCGAAGGCGTCGCGCTAACCGCAAGGAGGCAGGCGACCACGGTAGGCTCAGCGACTGGGGTGAAGTCGTAACAAGGTAGCCGTAGGGGAACCTGCGGCTGGATCACCTCCTTTCTAAGGTAGAATTCTTCACCGGATTTCGGTTCGGTCTTGAATTCGCTTGGAACAAAGAGGCCAAATCAGGCCTCGACATGCGGAACTTCGCCGTCTTCGTTTCTCTTTCTTTTCCGGGCGAATGCGCTCGATCGATCTGGCATAGGGCTGGGTTGGATCGCGCATTCTGGGCCAACAGCTTGGTTCTTTGGCCGTGTCTTGCGACTTTTGTCGTTCAAGGCATGCCTTGGGCCTGTAGCTCAGTTGGTTAGAGCGCGCGCTTGATAAGCGTGAGGTCGGAGGTTCAAATCCTCCCAGGCCCACCAGCTTTCTCGACAAGCCGTGAGGTTCGATTACGGGGCCATAGCTCAGTTGGGAGAGCGGTAGCTTTGCAAGCTTCAGGTCGTCGGTTCGATCCCGTCTGGCTCCACCATACTGCCCGGAAATTCAGGTTTTGCTGATTGCTGCTCGTGTGAGCGGCGATGAGTAACGCTGTTTGTCATTGTGAAGAGGGAATAGATCTGAAGAGGCCGCTACCCAGCGGCATTCGAGGTCGCGGACACCATCCGTGCTCGTCTTATTCGGGTCTATTCGGCAAGCATAAAATGGTCTTTCCGATCATGTTTTGCATCCTTTGGGATTGCGGACATCGATCATGAGAACGATCAAGTGCCTTAAGAGCATTCGGTGGATGCCTTGGCGCTGAGAGGCGATGAAGGACGTGATACGCTGCGATAAGCCGTGGGGAGCTGCGAATGAGCTTTGATCCGCGGATTTCCGAATGGGGAAACCCACCTTCGACAATTCGTATTGTGACGTCAGTTCTAACCAGCTGATGTTGCACTACGAATTGTCAGATGAAGGTATTGAGCCCTGAATACATAGGGGTTCAAAGCTAACCCAGGGAACTGAAACATCTAAGTACCTGGAGGAAAGGACATCAACGAGACTCCGTTAGTAGTGGCGAGCGAACGCGGACCAGGCCAGTGCTTGCTTGGAATTTACCGGAAGTGGTTGGGAAACCACGCATCAATGGGTGATAGCCCCGTACGGATCTGAGACCAAGCGAGACATGAGTAAGGCGGGACACGTGAAATCCTGTCTGAACGTGGGGGGACCACCCTCCAAGCCTAAGTACTCCTCAGCGACCGATAGTGAACAAGTACCGTGAGGGAAAGGTGAAAAGCACCCCGACGAGGGGAGTGAAATAGCACCTGAAACCGAATGCTTACAAACAGTGGGAGCTCAAGGTTCGTCCTGAGTGACCGCGTACCTTTTGTATAATGGGTCAGCGACTTAATCTGACGAGCAAGCTTAAGCCG
>NZ_JPKG01000061.1 GCF_000735605.1 Allobosea sp. LC85 | reverse complement strand
CCCTGAAGGTCGTCAGTTCAAATCTGGCCCCCGCAACCAAACCTCCCAAGACGATCTCAAACCCCGCCTCCCCAGGACGCGGGGTGCGCCCGTTCCAGAACCAGAAGCGCCTGAGCGCCGGACACCGCCATATCGGCCGAATCCAGGTCCCGTCCGCCGCGCCCAACATCGAGCCGCCCCGAGCGCGGACTCTGGAGCCGGCGCCTCGGCGAAGTCCCCATCGCTGACACCCACGCCATGCAGGCCCATCTCGACGAGATCGCCAGGACGGTGGCCAAGGGCACGCATGCGGTCTTGTTGCTCGACCGCGTCGGATGGCACACCACCGGCAAGCTCGTCGTGCCCGCAAACATCACCTTGATCTTCCCTCCCTCCCGCGCCCCGAAACTGAACCCGGTTGAAAATGTCTGGCAGCATCTGCGCGCCAACTGGCTCTCCAACCGCGTCTTCGACACCTAATACGGCATCATCGACGCAGTCTGCGACGCATGGAACCGCCTCGTCGCACGGCCAAAGACCATCACCTCAATCGGAATGCGAGAGTGGGCTCATGTCGGTCAATCATGAGGGCCGTTGGTAGAAGCTCCCCGGAGTCAGCGCAGCATGCGCCGTATCATGCCGTTCGCGAGTTCGATCAGGATGACGAAGGCGACGACGACGAGGGTGAGCGTCGCGACCTTCTGATACTGGAAGGTCCGGACATAGACTTGGATATAGAAGCCGATACCGCCGGCGCCGACGACCCCGAGGATGAGTGATTCACGCAGATTCATCTCGAAGCGGAACAGCGTGTCGCGGACGATGTCGGGCGCCATCTGCGGCCAGGCACCGAAGCGCAGCTTCTGCAGGAAGCTCGCGCCGGCGCTGTCGAGCGCCTCGATCGGTGCCCGATCCACGCCGTCGATCGCCTCGGCATAGAATTTCGCCAGCATGCCGGTGGCGTGGAAGGCGACGGCTAGGATGCCCGGTAGGGGCCCGAGCCCGACCGCTCCGACCATCAGCATCGCGACCAGGAGAAGCGGAATGCCGCGGACGGTGGCCAGCAGCCATTGTACGGGCCGATGCAGCCAGCGCGGTGTCAGCGTCTCGGCCGCGAGCGGGCCCAGCACGAGCGAGAGCACAACGCAGCCGAACGTGCCGAGCACGGCAATGCGCAAAGTCTCGGCCGAGGATTCGAGCACGACGGGCAACACCGAGAGATCCGGCGGCAGCATGCGTCCGAGGAAATCGGCAATGCGGCCGCCGCTGCTGGCGAGCCGGTCGAGTTCGATGTCGCTGCCAGTCCAGGACCAGATGATCAGCGCAGCCAACGCCAGCGAGAGCAGGAAGGGCGCGTAGGAGGGAGAGCGCCCGCCGCGGTCGCGGGGCGGCGCTCCGGTCTTGGCTGCGGGAATGGCGAGGCTGTCCCGCGTGCTCATGAGACGGGTTCCGGAACGGGTCCAGCCTCCTCGTAGATGTCGGTCAGCGTGTCGTCGCGCAGCGCCTCGGGCGGCCCGTCGAAGACGACGTGGCCTTGATCGAGGGCGATGAAGCGGCCGACATAGCGCGCGACCAGGCGGGGCTGGTGCGACGAGACCAGCAGGGTCACGCCGCGCCGCGCCGCGCAATCATGCAGCAGGGCCAGGACCGCTTGAGCCGTTACCGGGTCAAGATTGCTGATCGGCTCGTCGGCGAGCAGGAGGGCGGGATCCTGCGCCAGGCAGCGCGCGATGGCGACCCGCTGGCGCTGTCCGCCGCTGAGGCGATCGACCCGCTTGCCCGCGAGATCGTCAATGCCGACATCGCCCATCGCCCGCTCCACGGCGTCGTGGTCGTCCTCGCTGAAGCGCCCAAGCAGGGATTGCCAAGGATGCGTGCGTCCGAGCCGCCCGTTCAGCACGTTCTGGCGGACGCTCTCCCGCTCGACCAGTGCGAACTCCTGGAAGACGAAGCCGGTATTGCAACGCCAGGCCCGCGAAGGTGTCCTGGCCGGATCGAGCGTCCGGCCAAGCACTTTGGCGTGCCCGCGAAAGGCGCGCAGACGGCCATCGAGCAGCCTGAGAAGCGTCGATTTGCCGGCGCCGGACGCGCCGATCAGCGCCACCTTCTCGCCAGCTTCGATCCGCAGTTGCGTGATCGCGAGGCTGCCCCGATCCTCGCCCTTGTAACGAAAGGACAGATTGTCGAGCGCGACGGCACTGCCTGGCATGGCGGTGATCCTACTTCATGAGCCCATAGGCTTTCGCCAGTTCCCTGACGCCGTCGAAGCTCTTCGGATCAGCCTCCACATAACCATCCGGGCTATAGACATGCTTCAGCAGCGCGACGTTCTGCGGTTCGTTGAGCTTGAGCATGGCGGCGACGAACTTCGCCTTGAGCGCCGGGTCGAGGCCCTTGCGCGCGATGACCACATGCGAGGGGATCGGCTTTGACTCGGCGATCCATTTCACCTGAGGTTGCTGATCCGGCGTCAGCAGGAGATCGGCATATTGGCTGACGCCGGCAGCGTCGACCAGCCCGGCCTGCATGGCCTGCATGGCCTGCTGATAGCCGCCGGCGAAATAGACCTTGCCGAAGAAGCGCTTGGGATCCTCGCCGCGCTTAAGCAGGCCGTTCTCAACGAAGATGTCGAGCGGGTAGAGATAGCCTGATTCCGAGATCGGATCGGCGAAGGCGATGGCTTTGCCCTTCAGGTCCGCCAAGCTTTCGATGGCGCCGTCGCGCCGCACGAAAATGCGGCCCGTATAGGTCGGGCTGCCGCGATAGACTTCGGCCAGCACGGCCTCTGCCCCGGTTTCGGTATTGGCGATGACATAGGGCAGTGCCCCCATGAAGGAGATGTCGGCGTCGTTGTTGCGCAGGGCCTCTACCGCAGCGGCGTGATCGCTTCCGACGAAACCGCGCACCGGGACGCCGATCTCCTTGGCGAGCCAGGCCGAGATCACCTTGATGTCGCCCTGCAGCTTCTCCGGGTTCTCCTGTGGAATGAAGGCGAGAACCAGTTCCTTGCGCTTCTGTGCCAGCGCCGGGGCAAGAGGTGCGACCGCGATGGCGAGGCCGGCCAGCACGAGAGCCCGGCGGTCGATCGTCAGACGCGTCATCTCAATACATCTCCTCGTCGTACTTGGCCTGGAATTCCTTGAACCGCGCCCAGCTCTTCTCGGCCGCCGCCCAGTCGTCAGCAGCGATCGCCTTGCGCATGTCACTGAGAAGTCCAGCGACTTCGTAGACCTTGGGCTTGGCCGCGGCATTGGCCATGCCGCTGGCGTCGGCCGCGAGATCGGTCGCAACTGTCTCAAGCATCAGGTCGGCGTGTTTGGCGTCGCGCTTGGGCAACAGCGTCTCAAAGGTCGAGGCGAAGGTGGTCAGTTCCTCCCAGTCGAGGCGGAACTTGGTCTTGCGGCCCTCGAACTTCTGGTAGGGCTCGTTGGCGTCGCCAATGGTCTCAAGATAGGCGGTCAGGTCGACCAGTTCGGACTTGCGAAGCTTGAGCTTGTAGCGGTCGTTGAACCAGTCGACGACGCTCGCCAGAGTCGGCAGCGAGCCATCATGGAAATAGGGTGCCGTGAACTTGGCGCCGAGCAAGGTTGGCGTGTCGAAGGCGCCGTCGCGGCCGCCCTCGTAGCTCGGCCTGGCCGAGCCGATATCGTGCGCCTGCCGGTCGAGAAAACCGGCCGAAGGAATGTGGCAGGTGGCGCAGGCCTTGCCGTCCATTTGCGGGAACGGCTTGCGGAACAGCTTGGCGCCGCGGACGGCCGAGGCCGAGGCCTTCTCGGTGAGGCCACCGCGCTTGTCGAGCTTGTCATTGGGCAGGAAATCGAATTCGAGCAGATAGGCCACCATCGCATCGAGCATGAAGGGCGTCGGCTCATTGCCGGCGAACTCGCTGACGATGACATTGCGGGTGAAGTCACGCAGGCTGCCGAAGCGGCCATCCCGACCATAAGGGGCAGTGAAGCGCAGGCCGCGCAGCGAGGGAATGTCGAGGCTCCCGCGGCGACGATCGTTGAAGAGCGGGTTGAAGAACGAGCCGCGCGTGTCGATGGCGCCCTTCTGGTGGCTGATGCCGGGGATGAAGAAGGTCTGGTTGACGTCGCTGCGGTTGTGGCAGCTCGAACAGGCGAGACCGAGCGAGCGCGCCGGCTCGCCGAAGATGAGCGGGCTGTCGAACAGCATGTCGCCATAGGCAACCAGCGGAAGATCGGTTTCCTTGATCTCGCGCTCCTCGAAATTCAACACGAGCTTGGGCAGCGGGTCCTGATCGTTGAGATTGCTGCCCGGCGGCAGCCAGGGCGTGACCTTGACCTCGCTCTGGGCGGCGACGACGCTTTCCGGCAGCGGCGTCAGGCTCTCGCGCGCCTTGAAGCGCTCCGGCTCGAAATTGGCGGCGAGGTAGTCCTCGATCGCCTTGCGCGCTGCGGCGAAGACTTCGAGCTCGGGAGCGACTGCGCCGGAGCCGAGCACACCCTGCGAGCCGACGCTGCTGGTCAGCTCCAGCCAGGCCAAGCCGAGCCGCTTGCTGGCTTCCGGATCGGCCTGGTCGATGAATTCACCGAAGGAGCGGTAGAGCGTCTGCGCCTCCAGCACCTTCTGATGCGCCTTGCCGGAGCTCGCCAGGCTATCGGCTGCCTCGGCAAGCGTCTGGCGCGTCAATTGCGAGGTCGCCCGCGTCGCCGCCTCATAAAGCGCCTGCCGGTCCTTTGCCGTGATCGCCCTGCCGATCGCGGTTGCGGCCCCGCCTTTCAGGCTCTCGAAATAGTTTCTGGCCGGGCGCGAAATCGCCGCCGCCGGATGGGGATTCTCGTAAGCCGCGCTGATCTGGTCCCAGACCACGGGCTTGAGATCGCCAAGGAACATCATGCTGCGATAGCTGGCCGCGGCCGGGTGCCACGGCGTCTCGACGCCGATATCTGCCCTCGCCGGCGCGCCCTGGGCCAAGGCGGCTGCCAGCGCCAAACCGATCCACGCAAGAATCCGGCGCCGCATCATCTTGATCCCCAACTTGCGACTGCGATCCATTCGCATGAAGTGGATCATATCTCAGCTCGGGGAGTCAATGCAATTGCAACTTATTCGCAATTAGGCCGAAGCGGCGCGCCCTGTTCGTCAGACTTCGCTGTGCGACGTCCAAAGAGGACGAGTTTGTACCCGGTCAGCTCGAAACCGAGCTGCTTGGCAACCTCCGCCTGGAGCAGTTCGATCGCATCCGAGCGGAACTCCACCACCTCGCCCGTGTCGACATTGATCAGATGGTCGTGATGACGCTCGGCCGCCGGCTCGATCCGAACCCGCCCGCCCGCGAAACTGTGGCGCTCGATCAGCCCCGTCGCAGCAAATACCTTCAGCGTCCGATACACCGTTGACAGCGAAATGCGCGGATCGATCGCCGCGACGCGGCGATGCAGCTCCGATATGTCCGGATGATCATGCGCGTGCGCGACGACATCGGCGATGATCCGGCGCGGTCCCGTGATCCGCTGCCCCGACTCGCGGCAATGAGCGATCAGCACATCTGTGTCGGTCGTCATCCGACTCCTCCCGATGCCCATATTAACTGAGAATCATTCGCATGTGCATTGGCAATGACGGAGCAGCGCCGATAACCTCGCCTGCTAAGGGACAAAGGGGCACGCGAACCCCATGCCACGGACACGTCGTTCAGTAACAACCCGTGGCGGCTCCGGCCATAAGAGAGGAGCTCGTCTCCATTTACGATGGCAGAATACTCGGCAAGTTCGAGTTATTTTTGATACCGATACTTGTTGTTGCGGGCTATTGATTTTTCCGTTTCGGAATTTAACCTCGTCGCCATACGCTGAATTCGGGTATTCCAATTTTCGACGTGGAGATCACATCTATCGATTGCGATTCTCTCTCTTGGTGGCGTGCTCTCATCCAAGAGTGTGTCTACCCGTGAGTGTAACTGGCTCGACCGCAGACCTTTGGTCGGGCGCGCAGACTTTGGTCTCAGGATTTATCGTAGTCGAGTAGCAGTTGAATTGACGGCCCTTCATTCTGACTGCAACCTTGCTCTTGCAGACGAGTTGCAATTCGGGGTCAGTCATGACGATCGATATCGCCCGCGCTCCGAAGCAAGGCAGCTGGCAGCGCCAGCGTGGGGAGCCGTCGCTGCTTGACGTGTACCGGTCGATCCCGGTTTCGGCCAGGGCTACGCCATGGCGCAAGTTCCTGACCTTCCTCGGCCCGGGCTACCTCGTCGCAGTCGGCTACATGGACCCCGGCAACTGGGCCACAGCGCTCGCGGGCGGTGCGCAGTTCGGCTACACGCTGCTGGTCGTCGCGTTGATCTCCAACATCATGGCGATCATCCTGCAGTCGCTCTGCGCCCGGCTGGCGATCGCGACAGGCAGAGACCTCGCCCAGGCTTGCCGCGACGCCTATCCGCGCTGGGTCTCGTGGTCGCTCTGGATCTTTGCTGAACTGGCAATCTGCGCTACCGACCTCGCCGAGGTCATCGGCACGGCGATCGGCCTCAATCTGCTCTTCGGAATCCCGCTCGAAATCGGCGTGCTGATCACCGCACTCGACGTCTTCGTCGTCCTCTGGCTGCAGAACAAGGGCTTTCGCTGGATCGAAGCCTTCATCATAACCCTGCTCATCGTCATCGCCCTTTGCTTCTCCATCCAGATCGCGCTCGCCGATCCCGATTGGGGTCAGGTCATTCGCGGCTTTGCCCCGACGACCGACATCATCACCAATCCCAACATGCTCTACCTCGCGCTCGGCATTATCGGCGCGACCGTGATGCCGCATAACCTCTTCCTGCACTCCGGCATTGTCCAGACGCGAGCCTTTGGCCAAAGCCTGCCGGAGAAGCGCAACGCCCTGAAATACGCGACGCTCGACACCACCGTCGCTCTGATGTTCGCCCTGATCATCAACGCCGCCATCCTGATCCTCGCAGCAGCGACCTTCCACAAGGCCGGCCAGAGCGCGGTCACCGAACTCGGGCGCGCCCATGAGCTGCTCGCACCGCTGCTCGGCGCGTCGATCGCTCCATCGCTCTTTGCCATCGCACTGCTGTGCTGCGGCTTCAATTCGACGGTGACCGCGACCATGGCCGGGCAGATCGTCATGGAAGGCTTCATCGACATCAAGCTGCCGGCCTGGCTGCGTCGCCTGGTGACCCGGCTCGTCGCCATCGTCCCCGCCATCGTCGTGACGATCCTCTATGGCGAGGGGCAGACCGGCAAGCTGCTCGTCCTTTCGCAGGTGGTCCTGAGCTTCCAGTTGCCATTCGCCGTCGTGCCGCTCGTGATGTTCACCGCCTCGCGCAAGAAGATGGGCGAATTGGTCGCGCCGCGCTGGCTGACGGCGAGCGCGGTCGTGATCGCCGCCGTCATCATCGTCCTGAACGTCAAGCTGCTTCTCGACTTCGCCTTCGGCTGAGGCATTCGAATGCCGAACCATCCCGGGCGCTCCGCTCTGCCCTGGCGGTGGAACCTGATGTACGTCCCTGATTGTCGCGCCGTCACCGCACCATCAAGCTAAATTCGCGGCCACTCTCGGCAAGGGCAAGCCGGAAGCCGACTGGTTTCCGGCTTGCCCGGATCCTTCCGAAAGGCCGGACGCGTCAGCCTGGGGCGATATATCGGGGAGGCTGAACTCCCAGGCGAAAGCGGCCCCTTCAGGGCGACACTATTGCAAGCAATCTCACAGCCAGGACATGAATGTGTGGACGGGCCAGGCAGATGATCGAAGAAGGATGGCGTCGCCCTGCGGCTGCGCCTCGCGCTTCGCGAGCCAGTGCCTCAACGCGTCGCGGCCTGCAGATAGCGCTCGACGAGTCGGGCCCACATCGCGGCGCCGACGGTCAGGCTGTCATCGGCGAAATCATATTGTGCGCTGTGCAGGATTGCCGAATTCACGCCGTTGCCGAGACGCAGGAAGCTGCCCGGCCTGTGCTCGAGGAAATAGGAGAAATCCTCGCTGCCGGGAATCATCTGGCAGGTCGCGACCTTGTCGGCGCCGACCAGTTCTTCCGCGACCATGCGCGCGAAGGCCGTCTCGGCTTCGGCATTGACCACGACGGGATAGCCGCGCTCGTAGTCGATCTCGATCGATGCGCCGTGGCCTTCCGCGACCGAGCGCGCAAGCCTGACGATGCGCTCCTCCAACAGGTCGCGAATGTTCGGCTCGAAGGAGCGTACGCTGAGCGCCAGCCTGGCCTCTTCGGGGATGACGTTGACGGCCTGGCCTGCATGGATGGTGCCGACCGTGACGACGGCCGTCTGCGTCGGATCGATATTGCGCGAGACGACGGTCTGCAGCGCGACCACGAGATGGCAGGCGACCACGACGGGGTCGATGGTCAGATGCGGCCGCGAGGCATGGCCGCCCTTGCCCCTGATCGTGATCGTGACCGTGTCGGCGGCGGCCATCATCGGACCGGATCGCAGCAGGATCGTGCCCTCCGGTGCGCCGGGATGATTGTGCAACCCGAAGATCGCATCGCAGGGGAAGCGCTCGAACAGCCCGTCGGCAATCATGGCCTGGGCGCCGCTGATCTTGCCCGCCTCCTCGGCCGGCTGGAAGATCAGCGTCACCGTGCCGTCGAAGCGGCGCGTGCGGGCGAGGTATTCGGCTGTGCCGAGCAGGACGGCGGTGTGCCCATCATGGCCGCAGGCGTGCATCTTGCCGGGCCGGAGGCTGGCATAGGGAAGGCCGGTCTCCTCGGTGATCGGCAGCGCGTCCATGTCGGCGCGGATGGCGATGCTGCCCGTGCCGGTGCCGCTGCTCAGGCGCGCCACGACACCATGGCCGCCGACATTGCGGGTCACCTCATAACCCCAGGCCGCGAGCTTGTCCGCGACATAGCGCGCGGTCTCGGCCTCTTCGTGGGAGAGCTCCGGATTGGCATGCAGGTAACGGCGCGTCGCCCTGAGATCGGCCTCCATGGCTTCGAAATCGGAGACGCGGGCGAAGCTGTTGTCGAGCGCTGGCATGATCTATCTCGGTCTTTGCGGATGCGACCCGACCGCACTGGCCGGAATGCCGCGGCTAAGGCATCGGCCCGAAAACTGGATTGCGGTTTTCGGGAAAGCCGATGCAAACACTGTCAGAGGAAGCGCGACAGGAAGGCCTGGGTGCGCGGATGGCGCGGATTGTCCATCACCTCTTCCGGCCGGCCCATTTCGACGATCTTGCCGCCATCCATGAACACAACCCGGTCGGCGGCCTCGCGTGCGAAGCCGATCTCGTGCGTGACCACGATCATGGTGAGCCCTTGCCGGGCGAGATCGCGCATCGTCGCCAGGACTTCGCCCACCAGCTCGGGGTCGAGCGCCGATGTCGGCTCGTCGAACAGCATCAATTTCGGCTTGATCGCCAGGGCGCGGGCGATGGCGACGCGCTGCTGCTGGCCGCCGGAGAGCTGGCGCGGATAGCTTGCCGCCTTGTCCGAAAGGCCGACCCGATCCAGCAGGTCGAGAGCTTCGGCCGTCGCGTCCTTGCGGTTCATGCCATGGACGCCGATCGGCGCCTCGATGACGTTCTCCAGCGCCGTCATGTGCGGATAGAGATTGAACTGCTGGAAGACCATGCCGATCTTGCGGCGCTGGCGCGCGATGCCATTGCCCGTGAGCTTCTGCAGCCGGTCGTTGCGCATCCGGTAGCCGATCTGCTCGCCATCCACCTCGATGAAGCCTCGGTTGATCGCTTCGAGATGGTTGATGCAACGCAGGAAGGTCGACTTGCCCGAACCGGAAGGCCCGAGGATGACGACGACCTCGCCCGGCATCACGTCGAGGTCGATGCCCTTGAGGACCTCGAGATGGTCGAAGGACTTATGGATGTCGCGGGCCGTGACGAGCGGCGCGATCGCTGCAGCGGCGGTCAATGGCTTGCCTCCTGCGCGGCGGGGAGCGGAGCGGCCGCGCCGTCGCGGCGTTCGCCGCGGCTGTAATAGGCCTCGATATAGCTCTGGCCGACATTGAGGAGCGAGGTGATCAGCAGGTACCAGAGAACCGCGACCAGCAGCATCGGGATGATCTCGAAGGTGCGGTTGTAGATCGACTGAACCGAGTAGAGCAGATCGGCCATGGCGATGACGCTGACGAGCGAGGTCGCCTTGATCATGCTGATGAGCTGGTTGCCGGTCGGCGGCACGATCGAGCGCATGGCTTGGGGAATGATGATCCGCCACAGCGCTCGGCCCTTGGTCATGCCGAAGGCCTCGGCGGTCTCGGCTTGGCCGCGATCGACCGAAAGCAGGCCGCCGCGGATGATCTCCGCCATATAGGCCGCTTCGTTCAGCGCGAGGCCGACGATGGCGGCGGTGACCGGAGTGATGACAGCGTTTGTTTCCCAGCTCGCCAGAGTCGGCCCGAATGGGATCGCGAGCGAGATCTGGGGGAACAGCGTCGAGAGATTATACCAGAAGATCAGCTGCACGAGCAGTGGCGTGCCACGGAAGAACCAGATGAACAGCGACGCCGAGGAGCTCGCGAGATTGTCCTTCGACATCCGCGCGATTGCCAGTGCGAGCCCGAGCGCAGTGCCGATCACCATGGCCACGACCGTCAGCCCGAGGCTGACAGAGAGGCCGTTGAGCACGGTGCGGTCGAAGAAATAGGCGGCGACGACCGGCCAGCCGAAATTCTCGTTCCTCGCGACGATCAGGCCGAAATCGGCGACGATTACGGCCGTGACCGCCCAGAGGATCAGGCGGCCGATCGGGAAGGGAGCGTGCGCATTGGTCACGTCCCTCGGGTCGGCGCCGCCCGAGCGCGGCGCGGTCATCGCGGGCTCGCCGCTCATTTCGGCAGGGCCCCGCCGAGATTGATGCCGGGCTCCTTGAGCATGTTGTTCTCGAGGCCCCACTTCTTCATGATCGCGGCATAGGTGCCGTTATCGATCAGGATCTTGACGGCATCGCGCAGAACCGGGCCGAGCGGCGAGCCCTTGGGAACGACTGCGCCCTGATAGAGATCTTCAAAGCCGTTGCGCGCACCGACGCCGGCGAGTTCAAGCTGGCCGTTGGCCTGCGCGACGAAATAGGTCAGGGGCGCCTGCGACGAGAAGAAGGCATCAGCGCGCTTGGAGCGGACCGAAAGGATGGAGCTCGGCTGATCGGAATAGGACTGCACCTCGATGGCGCTCTTGCCGTCCGCCTTGCACTTCTCTGCCTGGACCTGGATGACGCGCTCGGCCGAGCCGCCGGCCATGACGGCAATGCGGTTGCCGCACGCGGTGTCGAGGGAGGTGATGCCCTTGGGATTGCCCTTCTGCACCGCGAAGACGACGAATTCCTGGACCCAGTCGACGAAGTCGTTGGCTTCCTGCCGGCTCTTGAAATCGCCGACGGGGCCGAAGGCGAACTGGTAACGGCCGGCGTTCACGCCGGCGAGCAGGGCTGGCAGGCCTCCCACCGTCGCATGCTCGATCGTGACGCCCAGAACCTGGCCGATGGCGTCAGTGAGGTCGGAGCTTGCGCCGCTCATCTCGGTGCCGGTGACGATCTCGTAGGGCGGGAAGGAGCCGTTATTGACCGAAATCATCTTGCCTTTGCTGCGCAGGGTCTCAGGCAGGCGGGCGCGCAGCTCCTCGTTGACCGTCTGCTTCGCGATGGAGCCCTGCTGGGCCAGCGCGGATCCAGCCAGTGTCAAACCGGCGAAGGCGACCGAGGCAATCAATCTGAAATACATGGTGCTACTCCCCATTCTTGTCTGAACTTGCAGGCCGGGCGGCGGCGCCGGCCTGTCGCAACGCTTCTCGGGCGTGTCAGCGGGTCCGCGCTTGCCGCGGGAAAAGCTCGGCCGGCGTCAGCAGGCGCGGCAGGATCTTCTGCTCATGGAGCTCGGTCGCGAAATCGGCGATCATGACTGCGTTCTGGGCGAAACCGCTCGCGCTCCATGAAGAGGGCAGATCGCGGGCGCAACGGCGCAGCTCGTCGAACATCCAGGGCGTCGTATCGGCGTATTTCTCGCGCTTCTCGAGCCAGACCCGCTGCGACTCGTCGATCAACGCACTGAGCTCATCCATGATCCAGGGATGGTCGCGGACGACCTCCGCCTTGAAGCCGATCAGGTGCATGCCCGGGATGTAGCCGACCTCACGGAAATAGGCGGTTTCCGCCGCCCGGAAATCCTCGAGCACCTGGCGGAATGGCGAAGCCGGATCGAAAAAGCCCTTGGGCATGAAGGGGGTAAAGACCGCGTCGAGCCCGCCATCCCGCAGGAGATCCACCATCGGGCGCTCGCCCGGGGCGGCCTCGATCCGGCCGGGACGGCCGAAGCCGTCGAGGCGGTCGGTGATCGGGTGCGCCTCGGTCAGTCGCCCGGCATACCAGTTCGCGTCCTCGACGCCGACGCCTTCGCGGCGCACGGCGGCGCGGGTCCAGGTGTTGCCGGAGTCGCGCCAGCCGGTGACACCGATCTTCTTGCCGGCAAGGTCGGCGAGGGTGCGGATCGGGCTGTCCTTGGTGGTCACGATGCAGCGATGGCGAAAGCCGCGCATGATGAAGTTCGGCATGCCGACGATCTTGTCGTCGCCGTCATGGCGCAGCTGGGCATAGCGGCTGAACGATAGTTCCGCGGCATCGTGAGCCTCGTCGCTGGCCAGATCGCCAACGAGTGTGCCGACACGATCGACCTCGATCCTCAGCCGGGGCGAGGAGACGTCGCCAAGAACCAGCGGGGTCATATAGTCCCAATCGCGGAGTGCAAGGCGCAGCGTCACAGCCATGTTGGCAACTCTGAAAAGCTCTCGACAGGCCGAGTGCTAAATGTTCAAAAATGACTGCGCAAATGTTATTATGTTATTGAACATTAAATGGCCGGCACATGAACAGCTCGATCAGCGCCGACTGGCTCGCAAGGATGATCGTCGATCGCAGCATCCGGGGGATCGCCCTGGAGACCAGCGCGCTGATCCGTGCGGGGGCGCTGCCGGTCGGGGCGCGGCTGCCGGCGATCCGCGACATCGCATACGAAATGAAGGTCAGCCCCGCGACGATCTCCGAGGCCTGGAGTGAACTGCGCCGCCAGAAGATCATCCGCGGCCGGGGGCGCAACGGCACCTGGGTCAGCGGGGATCGCTTCATCGCCCAGCCGGAACGGCTGGCGAGCTCCGGCGACTATGGCGCCGGCGTGCTGAACCTGTCGCTGGCAATTCCCGACACGGCGCTGCTGCCGCCGCTCGCACAGGCGCTGGCCCATGGTGCATCGGTCGACAAGCTCAACAGCTACGAACGAAGCCGGGTCGTACCGGAATTGCGCGAGGCGGCCGAAGCGCGCTGGCCCTATCGGCCGGAAGCATTCCTCGCCACCAATGGCGGCTACAATGCCGTCTACAACACCCTGCGCGCGCTCGTGCCGCCGGGCTCCGCTGTCGCGATCGAGCACCCGACGGCGATGCGGCTGCTCGATATTCTCGAGGATCTCGGCGTCAGGATCGTGCCTGTGGCATGTGACGAGCACGGCCCCTTGCCGGCTTCGCTCCGGGCCGCGGCCCAAGAGCGGCTCGCCGCCTTCGTGTTCCAGCCGAGACTGCACTCGGTTACGGGGCAGACGGTCAGCGCCGCGCGGCTCGCGCTGATCGGCGACATTCTCGCAGAGAGCGACGCGCTCATCATCGAGGATGACGGTGTGGCCGACATCTCGGAGGCACCTCCCGCGTCACTGGGCCAGCGCTTTCCGGAACGCACCATCCACATCGTCTCCTATTCGAAGACGCTCGGGCCCGATCTGCGGCTTGCCGTGCTGTCGAGTTCGGCGGCAATCGTCGAACAGGTCCAGTCCTATCGGGCCTTCAGCGCGGGCTGGACGAGCCGCGTGCTCCAGGGCGCAACCTCCTGGCTGCTGCGCGACGAGGCGAGCCGGAATATCGTGGCGAAGGCCCGCATGGTCTACAAGCAGCGGCGCGACAGGCTGGCTGCGGCGCTGGCCGCGCGCGGCATCCAGACCGCGCCTGGCAGCGGCCTCTGTCTGTGGGTGCCGATCATCTCGGAGCCGTTTGCGATGGTGACGCTCGCCGCGCGCAACATCGCCGTCAATCCCGGCAGCAAATTCTCGGTCCTGCCCAGCGCCCATATCCGCGTCGCGACCTCGACCCTGACCGATCGCTACGACGAAGTGGCCGATGCGATCGCCCTGGCCCGGTCTCCCTGATCGCAGGACAGCGTTGCGGTGCTGGCGGACGCCGGGGTTTCCGTTATAGGCGGAAGCATCGTCAGCCAGCCGGATTGCCGCTCATGCCTGCCCGCGCCCGTTCCCTTGGTTTGATCTGCGGCTCGCTGCCGCCCGGCCCGTTCAATGCGATTACCGACATCGCCGGCGTCCGTGTCGGCCACAGGACCATTCGCGACGGGGATATCCAAACCGGGTTCACCGCCATCCTGCCCCATGGCGACGATCCGTTCCGCGAGAAACTGCGCGCCGGGGTCGACGTCATCAACGGCTTTGGCAAGAGTGCCGGGCTGGTGCAGGTCGCGGAACTCGGCCAGATCGAGACCCCGCTTCTGCTGGGAAACACATTGTCGGTCGGGACCGGCTTCAATGCCCTGGTCGCGCGCGCGCTCGCGGCCAATCCCGATATCGGCCGGACGACCGGCACCGTCAATCCGGTCGTGCTCGAATGCAATGACGGCTTTCTCTCCGATATCCGAGCCCGCGTCCTGAGCGAGAATGACGCCTTCGCCGCACTCGATGCCGCCACCGCCGGTCCGGTCGAAGAGGGCGCCGTCGGCGGCGGGACCGGCATGAGCGCCTTCGGTTTCAAGGGCGGCATCGGCACGGCTTCGCGCCTGCTCAGGCTGGACGGCAGGGACTATGCGCTCGGCGTGCTGGTCCAGGCCAATTTTGGCAATGCGGGAGACCTGGTCCTGCCGGATGGCCGCCGGCCCGTTCCGCCCGCGATGCCGCACGCGGCAGCGCCCGAACGCGGGTCCGTCATCATCGTGGTGGCGACCGATATCCCGATGGAATCGCGGCAGCTGACGCGCGTTGCAAGACGGTGCGGTGCGGGGCTGGCGCGGCTGGGCGCATTCTGGGGCAATGGCAGCGGTGATATCGCGCTCGCCTTCAGCACCGCCGGCCGCATCAGCCATCATGAACGCGCCGATTTCGCGCCCATGGTCGTGCTCAATGAGAACCGGATCGATCTGCCCTTCCGCGCGGCGGTGGAGGCGACGCAGGAGGCCGTGCTCAACGCCATGCTCGCCGCGCCCGCCGTGACGGGGCGAGACGGTCACGCGAGGCCTTCACTCGCTGACGTTCTCGCCCGATCCTGAGTGTTTGCAGCAGTCGCGCGCCGCAATCAGGCCGATTGCGGCGAGCCGTCGGCCGGGTCACGGACGGCCTGTACCGTCAGCCGCTTCACGTCGCCGCTGCGTGTCGTCCAGTTGATCGACTGGCCGACCGAGAGGCCGATCAGAGCGGTCCCGATCGGGGTCAGGATCGAGATCTTGCCCTGGGCGATGTCGGCCTCAGGCGGATAGACGAGCGTGACCGTCGTGGTCTTGCCCGTAACCTCGTCCTGGAACAGCACTTCGCTGCCCATGCGCACGGCGTCGGCGAGTTGGCGCCCTTTGGCAAGAACGCGGGCGCGCGCCACCTCGTCCGCGAGCTCCGCGGCGACATCGGGAAAGGTGTTCGTCGCGGCGATCGCAAGCTGGGTGAGCTTTTCGTGATCGATTGCGGTCAGGGTGATACGGGGTTTTGCCCCGCCGGAGGTCCGGTTGGTCATGTGAAGTTCGTCCTGAATGAATGCGCGCCCGCAGGCATCGCGTAGCAGTGGAAAATTGCGCGCATGCGAGCTCGTGCGATGCCGGACAATGGCGTCGGGGGCTCTCTGCCTTCGGCAGACGCTTTCGTCGCTTGCGCTGATGGATGGATTTGCGGGGCGTTGCCCGCTTCGACCTTAAGTCCGGAATGATGCCGATTCGGCGCCGGAAGGCCGACCGCCCCGAACCCGAGGCGCGCGGCGCGACGAATCCGGGGCTAGTTGCCCGCGATCAGGTTACCTGCCCGGTGCAGGCCGCGACGGAAATTCGAGAAGCGCGCCATCATGTCTCATGACTTAGGCTCGCTGCCCGAATTGTCAAATCATGTGGCTGCCCGAAGGCCGCTCAAGGCAGCCGAGCCGGCTTCCGTCCGGTCCCGATCTAGCGTTCTGTCTTTGCATCGGCTTTCCCGAAAACCGCAATCCACGTTTCGGGCCGATGCTTTAGGCCGGAGCCTTGTAGGGGCCGAGCTGCGCGGCGTGCTGTCGCACGAGGCCCAGACCGAATTCCGTGGGTCGCAGAGCAGGAGACCTGTCGTGAATGGCAAGGCCCGCGCGCTCGCCGAAGAGGCGCTTGCCATAGCAGAGCAGGCTCTCGATCGACTGCATGATGAAGACGATCGCGGGCGAGACGTCGCGATAGGCGGCCTCGGCGCCGAGCTCGTCTCCAGCCATGAAGCGGTCATAGGCGCGTATGGAGTGATCGATCGTGTCGGGAGCCAGAATCATGCCCGCGCAACCGGCGCGCAGGTTGTCGACCAGTTCGAGGCCGCCGCGGCCGTTGAAGACAGGAAGCCGCCCTTCCGTCGTCGTGATCAGCTGCCGAATGTCCACGGCTGGGCCTTCACCCTTGATCAGACTGATATTCGGATGGCGCGACACCAGTTCGCGGATGTCTTCGGCCGAGAGGCCGCGCCCCATATAGGCAGGCGCATTCTGGATCGCGACGGGCAGCGAGGTTGCGTCGGCGACCCGGCCGAAGAAGCGGATATATTCGGCTGCGCCAAAACTGCCGACCATCGGCGGCTGCAGGATGACCCAGTCGGCCTTCGCAGTCTCGGCTGCCCTGACCTGCTCGATCTGTTCCGCGACGGACGAGCCGTAGATCGTGAAGGCGAGCGGCACGCGTCCAGCGGTATCCTCGGAAACCCACTCCATCACCGAGAGGCGCTCGGTCTGTGTCAGCTTGGAGACTTCGGTGGCGAGACCGAGCGCGGCCATGCCGTGCACGCCCAGCGCGAGGCAGAGTTCCGTCTGGCGGCGCATCGCGGCCCGGTCAAGCCGCTCCTGCTCGTCGAACAGGGCGTAGACCATGGCGTGAATGCCGGCGAAAGGCGGCGCGAAGCCCATCTCATACCCTCACAAGTAGCGTGTCGTTTCTAAGATCAGATGTTAAACATCAGATGAATGGTTGCAAGCGAAACCCGAGCGTGGCAATTTCCTGGAAATGGAGGGTCGAGATGTCCCAGGCTCATGGCATGCGGAAAGGCGCGAAGCCCGGAAAGATCGGCGCGATGGTCGCCGCGCTCGGGGCTGCGATCGTGCGCGGCGAGATCGCGCCGGGGACGGTGCTGCCGCCCGAGCACGAACTGGAGGCGCATTACCGGGTTGGTCGCAGCGTCGTCCGCGAGGCGATGAAGACGCTGGCTGCGAAGGGGTTGGTGAGCGTCCGCCCGCGCCACGGCACACATGTTCGTCCCGCCCAGGACTGGATGCTGCTCGACAGCGATGTGCTGGGATGGGTGCGGATCGGTGGCGGCCTTGACCGCAGCCTGCTGCTCGCATTGGAGGAAACCCGCGCGATCATCGAGCCCGCGGCGGCTGCGCTCGCGGCCCAGCGCGCCACGCCTGAGGATGTCTGGCGGATCAAGGCTGCGCTTGCCGCGATGGACGCAGGTCAGTTCGACCCGCAGGCGGCGATCGCGGCGGACAAGGCTTTTCATCTCGCCATTCTGGAGGCGACGCATAACCCGGTGCTGCGCAGCTTTCGCGGCGCGATCGATGCGATCCTGAGCGCCATCTTCGACATCACCGTCGGCGTCTTCACCGGCAACCTGCCGAACCATGCCGCCGTTGCGCGCGCGATCGAGGCCCGCAACGCAAAGCAGGCGCGCGAAGCCATGGAAGTCCTGCTTGGCTACACCTACGGACACCTGCTCTCGGACGGCGCAATAACGCCGCCGGATCTCAAGAAATCCACCCTCGGAGAAACGCCATGACATTCAAGACCCTGATGCTTGCCGCAGCGATGACGGCGACGAGCCTTTCTGCATCCGCCGCCTGGCCTGAGCGGCCCGTCATGCTGATCGTGCCCTGGGCCGCCGGTGGCGGCACCGACGCCGTTGCCCGCATTCTTGCGGCGGGGCTGGAGAAGGAACTCGGCAAGCCGGTCAATGTCGTCAACCGCACCGGCGGTGGCGGCGTCGTCGGTCATACCGAGATCGTCAACGCCAAGCCGGACGGTTACACGATCGGTCTGGCCACGGCCGAGGTGACGACCTTCTACTGGTCGAACACCGCACCCTTCACTTATGAGAAGCTGACGCCGCTGGGGCTGGTGAATTTCGATTCCGCTGCGTTCAACGTCGCTTCCAACAGCCCCTGGGCCAATCTGCGCGCGGCGCTGGACGACATCCGCAAGCAGCCGGTCGGCCATTTCAAGATGTCGGGCATGGCGGCGGGCGCCGCCTATCACCTCGCCTTTGCGGGGCTGCTGCAGCTCGAGGGCATCGACCCGAAGAGCGTCGTCGTGGTTCCAAGCCAGGGTGCGGCGCCTGGTTTCCAGGAGCTGGCCTCCGGTGGCGTGCAGATCGTCCCGTCATCGCTGCCCGAAGGCAAGCCGATGATCGATGCCGGCCGCGTCAAGTCGCTCGCCGTGCTTTCGAAGGAGAAGATCTCCGCCTTCCCGTCGGTGCCGACGGTCAAGGATGCGATCGGCAAGGACTATGAGGGCGGCACCTGGCGCGGCCTTGCCGCTCCCGCCAACCTGCCGGCCGAGGTCACGGCACGTCTTGTCGACGCGACCGACAAGGTGGCGAATTCCGATACCTACAAGAGCTTTCTGGCCGAGCGCGGCTTTGGCTATGCCTTCGCCAAGGGACCGGCCTTCGGTACCTTCCTCGCCGAGCAGCACAAGCGCAATGGCGAGATCATGGGTGCACTCGGCCTGCGCCTGCGCCAGTAGCTCCAGCTGATTCCTACCCGGCCCTGCGCCGGGGCATGACGCGGCGCTGGCTTCGGTGCGCCGCGTCCAACCTACCATGTCCTTCGCGCCGGCAGGTCTGCATGAAATTCAACGATCTCTTCGCCGGGCTGGTGTTTCTTGGGCTGGCCGCGCTCGTCGCAACGGCGTCCTGGCATCTGCCGAACCCTTCGCAGCAACCGCTGGGCCCCTCCGCCTTCCCGCTGATCCTGTCCGGACTTCTGGCGCTTTGCGCCGCGATCCTCGGGCTCAACGGCGCCCGCGCGGCCGACCGCGGCCCGATGCTGGCCCTGGCCGACTGGGCACGCAGCCCTGCAGCGCTGCTGAAGCTTACGCTCGTGCCGGCTGCGGTGCTGTTCTACCTCTGGTTCTCGGAGGTGCTCGGCTTCCTCATCGCTGCGCCGCTGATCCTCGTCGTGCTGTTCATGGCGGGCGGAGTCCGGCCGGGCCTGGCGGTCCCGCTCTCCCTGCTCGCGGCACTCGCGATGCATTCGATCTTCTATCTCGGCCTCAGTGTTCAGCTGCCGTGGGGCCCTCTCGAACCGATCCGCTGGTGAGGCTGCCATGCTCGATGCCTATGTCACCGCGCTCGGGATGGTGCTCGATCCCTATGTGCTCGCTGTCATCACCGCCTCGGCCATCTACGGCCTCGTCGTCGGCTGTATTCCCGGCCTGTCCGCCACGATGGCGACAGCGCTTCTGGTGCCGCTGACCTTCTTCATGCCGCCCGTCCCGGCTATCGCCGCGATCGTCACGACCAGTACGATGGCGATCTTTTCGGGCGATATTCCAGGCTGCCTGCTGCGCATTCCCGGGACGCCGGCCTCGGCAGCCTATGTCGACGATTCCTACCAGATGACGCTGCGGGGCGAGCCTGAACTGGCGCTCGGCATCGGGCTCTGGTTCTCGGTGCTCGGTGGCCTGTTCGGAACCGCGGTGATGATGGCGGCGTCGCCGGCGATCGCCGATTTCGCACTTGGCTTCGGCTCGGTCGAGTTCTTCTGGATCGTGATGCTTGGCCTCGGCGGGGCCGTCTTCATTGGCTCTTCGACGCCACTCAAGGCCTGTATCGCATTGCTGATCGGCCTGATGATCTCGCTCGTCGGCATGAACAATCCGGCCGGCCAGCCGCGTTTCACCCTCGACTCGACCGAGATGCTCAGTGGTGTCTCGCTGATCCCGATGATGGTCGGCATGTTCGCCTGCTCGGAAGTGATGCGCCACATGATCTCCGATGGCAGCGCGCCGCAGATCGTCATCAAGAAGATGGGGCCGATCTTCGCCAATATGTGGCGGCTGACCAAGCAGTACCCGTGGCAGCTCATTCGCGGCAGCGCGCTCGGGACCGTCGTCGGTATCCAACCTGGCAGCGGCGCCGACATGGCGGCGTGGATGTCCTATGCAATGAGCAAGCGCTTCTCGAAGACGCCTGAGAAATTCGGCACGGGTCACCCCGAAGGACTGATCGAGGCAGGCGCCTCCAACAACAGCTCGCTTGCCGGCGCCTGGATTCCGGCTCTCGTCTTCGGCATTCCCGGCGACTCGATCACGGCGATCGCCATCGGTGTCCTGATGATGAAGAACATGGCGCCAGGGCCGACGATCTTCGTCAACAATCCGGAGAACGTCTACGCGCTGTTCCTCGTCTTCGTCATCGCCAACCTGCTGATGCTGCCGCTCGGCTGGGCGATCATCAAGGCGGCCTCACGGGTGCTGCAGGTGCCCCGCAGGATCCTGATGCCGATCATCCTGCTCTTCGCCATCGTCGGCTCCTACGCGATCAACAACTCGCTCTTCGATGTCGGGTTGATGCTGGCCTTCGGTGCCCTTGCCTTCGTGCTGGAGGAGAACGGCTTTCCGGTTGCGCCGGTCATTCTCGGCGTAGTGCTCGGGCCGCTGCAGGAGGAGTATTTCATCAACTCGATGATCAAGTCCGATGGCAGCCTGATCGGCCTGGTCAATCGGCCGATCGCGGCGGTGCTCGCGGCGGTGACGGTGGGGATCATCGCCTGGACGATCATCGCTTCGCTGCGGGCGCCGAAGGATCCGGCAAGGCCGATGCCGCAGGACCTCTGACCGTCACTTGAAGCAAGCAAGAAGGCCGGCAGCGATGATCCCGCTGCCGGCCTTCCCTATATTGTGGGCTTCACCCTGCGAGGACTGTCGGCAAGGGGCTGCTCGGCTACCTGCCCCGCTCGTCTTCCGACGAGGGGCTGCTCGCTGTGCAACGACCAGCGATGCAGACCAGTTCGATCACCTTGTGCCCAGTGCTGAAGCAGTTCGCCCGGTAGATGACGATCTTGCCCTGATCGGGCAGCCTCGTGACCTTGGCATTGGCACAACCGGAATCGAGCAGGGCGCGCTGCAGGTCGCCATCGCCTGCGACGCCGGGGGATGGAGCGGACATGACGAGGGCAGCGAGCGCCACGAAGAACTGGTCGCGCTCTCTGCCTACCGTGGTGCGGGCCACCGTTGCGCTTACTTCGCCTTCTGCAGCTTGGTGACGGTGATCTGGCCGTTGACGCGGTCGGCGGTGAACTTGACCTTGTCGCCGGCCTTCACGTCCTTGAGCATGGCCGGATCGGCGGCCTTGAACACCATCGTCATGCCGTCCATGTCGAGGTTCTTGATCGGGCCGTGATCGAGCGTGATCTTGCCCTGGGCCGTATCGACCTTCTTGACCGTCGCGCTCACCACCGGTGCGTCCTGTGCCAGAGCCGCGCCAGCGAGGCTGCCGCTAACAAGCGCGATCGTGAGAAGTCTGCGCATCATGATCTCCATTCGTGGTTGGGACATCGCCATCGTCACTTGACGATGATCTTGCCGGTCATGCCGGCTTCACGATGGCCGGGGATCAGGCAGGAGAAGTCGAACTCGCCCGCCTTGGTGAACTGCCAGACGATCTCGCCGGTCTTCTTGGGGGCGAGGCGCTTGGCGTTCGGGTCGTCATGCTCCATGTCGGGGTTCTTCTGCATCTCGACGGCGTGCTTGAGGTTCTCCTCAAGCGTCGCCAGAACGAGCTCATGGTCGAGCTCGCCATTGTTGCGGAGCGCGAATTTCACCTGCTCGCCGCGACGCACCTCGATCCGGTCCGGAATGAACTGCATCTTGCCGTCGCGTTCGGTCATCGAGACCTGGACGACGCGGGCCGGCTTCTTGGCATCGCCCGGCTTGCCATAGGCGGTGTCGTCGCCATGGCCGTGGCCAGCGCCACCCGGGCCGGCCAGCGCGGCTCCGGTCGACATCAGGATCGCCAGGGTCGCAAGTCTCAGTCTCGACAGCGTGGTCGTCATCGGCATGCTCCAGTAGGGGACGGGGTTAGTGGTTGGAATGCCCGCCGGCCTTGGCCGCGGGGAGTGGCTTGCCATCCGGGCCGAGCCGGGGCTTGCGCGGATCCTTCACGCGCCACTCGGAGGCTTTCACGCCGCTGTCGGGCGAGGCCGCGCGCGGGGCCTCGCTCAGCTTGGCGCCCTTGTATTCGTAGGCGACGGTGCCTTCCGGGTGCTTGAACCAGCCGGGGTCCTTGTAGTCGTTCTTGGCGAGGCCCTCGCGGACCTTCACCACCGAGAACATGCCGCCCATCTCGACCGGGCCGAACTGTGCGAAGCCCGTCATCATCGGCAGGGTGTTGTTCGGCAGCGGCATCTCCATCGACCCCATCTCGCCCATGCCATTGGAGCCCATCGGCATGTAGCCAGGTGCGATCTTGGCAATCCGCTTGGCGAGGTCCTTCTTGTTGACGCCGATATAGGTTTTCACCGAGTGGCCCATGGCGTTCATGGTGTGGTGCGACTTGTGGCAATGGATCGCCCAGTCGCCGGGTTCATCGGCGACGAAGTCGAAGGCGCGCATCTGGCCGACGGCGACATCGATCGAGACCTCGTCCCAGGCGGCCGCGGGATCGACCCAGCCGCCATCGGTGCAGGACACCTTGAATTCGTAGCCGTGCATGTGGATCGGATGGTTGGTCATCGTCAGATTGCCGAAGCGGATGCGCACCTTGTCGTTCTTGGCCACGACGAAGGGGTCGATCCCCGGAAAGACCCGGCTGTTCCAGCACCACAGGTTGAAGTCGAGCATGGTGTTGACCTTCGGCACATAGGAGCCGGCCTCGATGTCGAAGGCGTTGAGCAGAAAGACGAAATCACGGTCGACGCGGCGGAAGGCCGGGTCCTTGGGGTGAACGACGAAGAAGCCCATCATGCCCATCGCCATCTGGACCATCTCGTCGGAATGCGGGTGGTACATGTAGGTGCCCGAGCGCCGGAGCTGGAACTCGTAGACGAAGGTCTTGCCGGGCGGGATATGCGGCTGGGTCAGCCCGCCGACGCCATCCATGCCGTTGGGCAGGCGCTGGCCATGCCAATGGATCGTCGTGTTCTCGGGCAGCTTGTTGGTGACGAAGATGCGGACCTTGTCGCCCTCGACCGCCTCGATGGTGGGGCCGGGAGATTGGCCGTTATAGCCCCAGAGATAAGCCTTCATGCCCGGTGCAAGCTCGCGCTCGACCGGCTCGGCGACGAGATGGAACTCCTTCCAGTCGCCGTTCATGCGCCAGGGTAGCGTCCAGCCGTTCAAGGTGGCGACCGGCTGGTAATCCGGGCCGCTGGTTGGAACCAGCGGGGCCTGCGTCGAGGCGTCCGTCATGGTCGGTGCCTCGGGGACGGACGCGAAGGCGGTGCGGCCGGAAACGGCGGTTGCGCCGGCAAGGACGAGGCCGGACGAGCCGATGAAGCCTCTGCGTGACATGGTCATGGTGCCGTTCCCTGCTCTAGTGACCCGCGCCGCCGCCGTCGCCGCCGGAGGCCGCAGCAACCGCAGCTCCACCACCGCCGCTGCCGCCGCCAATCACCACGTGCTTCAGGTCGGTATGGGCGATCCAGAAGTCACGCCGGGCATTGATCGCCGCAACATTGGAGAGAATGCGGCCGCGCGCATCGGTGAGGAGCTGCGTCACGTCGATCAGCATGCCGCTATACTGCAGCAAAGATTCGTCCTGGATGATCTTGCGCAGCGGCAGGACGTTGTTCTGGTATTGCCGGGCGATATCGTAGGTGGCGCGATAGCTGGTATAGGCTTCGCGCGCCTCGGAGCGGATATTGACCGCCTTTTCGGCCAACCTGTTCGCCGCCAGCATATAGCTCTGCTCGGCCTGGGCGACGCGCGACTGGCCGAAGTCGAAGAGCGGGATCTCGATTTCGAGTTCGAGCGTACGGCTCCGGCTCGTCTCGCGCTCGACATCGCCATCCGGCAGGACACGTCGGCCGCGGTCATAGGTGCGCCGGCCGAGCAGATCGACGTCGTTGACGAAGCGGGTTGCGTTGGTGAGGCCAAGCGACTTCGCGAGCGCGTCTAGATCGCCGCGGGCGATCTGCAGATCGATCCGCTTGCGCAGGGCCTCGGCTTCGATGGCCCTGGCACTCTGGATTTGCGGAAGGGGCGCAAGATTGGCAGGGATCTGGAACTTCAGCTCATCGCCCCACAGGCCAAGCAGCCGCACGAGGCGTTCGCGCTCCTGGCGCTGCTGCAGCCGCGCCTGGGCGAGCTGGGCGCCGAGCTCGGCGTCGAAGGCGAATTCACGGGCCTGGTCGAGCTTGTTGATGCCGCCGGACTCGCCAAGCCGCTTGATCAGCTCCGAGGCTGCGTCGGTCGAGCTCTTGGCCTGTTCGAAGAAGCCGACCTGCGCATTGGCGGCGACCGCGCGGTAGTACTGCCGGCGCGTATCGGCCGCGAGCCTCAGCACCTCCTCCGCCGTGCGCAGCTGCGCTGTCTGGAATTTTTCGCGGGCGATCGCCGCGCGGGCCGGCAAGGTGGCAAGCGCCAAGAGGCTGCCGGCGACCTGGCGCTCGATCTCGACCTCGAAGCGCCCGGAAAGCTTCGAGATGCCAAAGGACGGGTTCGGCGGCAGGCTGGCTGCAACCATCTGCGCCTCGGCGATGCCGAGTTCATTGAAGGCCGCCTGCAGGCCACGATTGCTGAGCAGCGCGATCTGCACCGCAGTGTCGGCTGTGAGCGGCTTCCTCAGCAACTGGTCGACGCGAGCCTTGGCGCTGAGCGCCGCCTCGGCGTCATTGATCTTGACCACGTCCTTCTTCAGCTCGCTGAAGGCGAGATTCTGCGCCGGGCCGACGCCGCCATCGGCGGAGAAGGTCGCGCAACCGCCAAGGAGCGCGGCCATGCCGGTGACAAGGGCGAGGCGGGAAATCGACGAGAAAGGCGTGATCGACCGGAAAGGGATGGACGCAGGCTTGGCCACAGTGATGGGTCCTTCGGTCATGGCTGCGGCCCGACCCGACGATTGAGCTCACGCCAGTCCTTCGGCTCGGTCGGGCGCAGCGCGGTGCTGCCGGCGGTGACGCTCTGATAGGCAGGGGCAGGGACCTTCACGCTCGGATCGGCGGGACGTGCGAGATAGTCAGGCAAGGGTTTGCCGACGCAGGCGCCGAGCCCGATCGCAAGGGTTGCGAGGAGGAGTGGTCTTGCAATCATTGCGATTCGGCGTCTCCAGCGGCGTGGTGATGTCTGACTAGCAACGATGCTCCGGCCGCGTCCGTTACAAATTGTTGCGAAGCGATCCGCGCATTTGGCGTCGGCAGGCGTTATCTTGCCCCTCGAGCCGCGTACCGATCACTCCTGGCCCGTCCAGTTGGAAGTCCGAAGTTGAACCCATTCCCTGCAAGCGTTCAGGCCGAGGATCACGGCCATGTGCTGGTGGTCGATGACGACCCGCAGATCCGCCTGCTCGTCGCGCGTTTCCTGCAGCGACACAGCTATCAGGTCAGCGGAGCTGCCGATGGTGATGTGATGTTCGACATCCTCAAACGCAGCGAGATCGACCTCGTCATTCTCGACCTGATGCTTCCGGGCCGTTCGGGGATCGAACTCTGCCGCGATATCCGCGAGATCTCGCCGGTTCCGATCGTGATGCTGACGGCCCGCAGCGAGGAGAGCGACCGCATACAGGGGCTCGAGGTCGGCGCCGATGATTATGTGACCAAGCCGTTCAGTCCGCGTGAGTTGCTGGCGCGGGTTCGGGCCGTCCTCCGGCGCACGCGCATCCGGCGTGGCCAGCCGAGTGATCGCGCGAGCGAGCAGATCGGCTTCGATGGCTGGACGATGGATCTGCGTCGCCGCGAATTGCTGTCGCCGTCGGGAACGCTGGTCGATCTTTCGACCGGCGAGTTCGACCTGCTGCTTGCCTTTGCCGAACACGCCAACAGGGTTCTCTCGCGCGAGGCGCTGATGCAGTTTGCCAAGACGCGCAGCAGTGACGACCCGTTCGACAGGACGATCGATGTCCAGATCAGCCGCCTGCGCCGCAAGCTCGAGGCGGATACGAATGGCAGCCAGCTGATCAAGACCATCCGCGGCTCGGGCTATATGTTCACGCCGACCGTGCAGGCGCGCGAGGGTGAACCGGCATGAGCAGGTCCTTCCGTCCGCGTTGGCCCGACACCGTGGCGGGCCGCGCCATCCTGATCCTTGTTGCGGCGCTGCTGGCTTTCCATTTCGCCGGCTACTGGGCCTATCGCGTCAGTGTCGACAGCATGGCCAATGTGCAGCGCGACAAGGCCCTGGCGGAGCGCATCGTCACGATCAAGCGCGCGATTGCCGGCAACGTCCAAGATGCCGAGCGCGATCGTGTCGCCCATGATCTGTCGAGCGCGAGCCTTGAGGTGCATTGGAGCAAGGTGAGCCTCGTCCTCGGCACCGCGCCGAGAACCGAACGCACGCAGGCGATGGCCGTAAGGCTGAAGGAACTCGCGCCTGAGCTGGCATCTGAATCGTTTCGCCTGGGCTATGCCGATGGTGGGGCGCCAGGTACCGGAGAGGGAGGTACCGGAGAGGGAGATGCCGGAGAGGGAGATGCCGATCGCCATATGATGCTGGTCTCGGTCAGGCTGGACGACGGCTCCTGGGTCAATTTCTCCTCGACGGCGCTCGGAGCCACGCAGCATGCCGACTGGAACGTGCTGGCGATCATGATCTGCTTCGGCGTGGCGATCATCGTCATCGGCGTGCTGCTGCTGCGCTGGGCGACGCGGCCGCTGCGCGACCTTGCGCTGGCGGCCGAACGCTTCAGCCTCGACCAGGCCCCGACACCGCTCAGCGAGGCTGGCCCCGCGGAGGTGCGCCGGGCGGCGCGCGCCTTCAATACCATGGGCGAGCGCATCCAGCGCCTCGTTGCCGAGCGCATGCAGGCACTGGCGGCGGTCTCGCATGACCTGCGCACGCCGATCACGCGTCTGCGGCTGCGCTCGGAGCTGATGGAGGACGAGGCGACGCGCGACCTGGTCGATGCCGACCTCTCCGAAATGGAGGCGATGATCGATTCGACGCTCGAGTTCCTGCGCGGCGGCGTCTCCAGCGAGGCGATCCGCCCACTCGACATCGTCTCGGTGATTGAAACCATCGTCGACGACCATATCGATCAGGGGCGAATGATCACGCTCGGCGGAATCGGTCATGGCCGCGTCCTCGGTCGGCTGCTCGCCCTGAAGCGGGCCTTCTGGAACGTGATCGGCAACGCGGTGAAATACGGCGATCAGGTCTCGATCGCCATTTCGGAGACACCGGCCGGCCTGAGCTTCGTCATCGAGGATGACGGGCCGGGCATTCCCGAACACGAGGTCGAGCGTGCTTTCCAGCCATTCGTCCGGCTCGAGGAATCGCGCAGCCGGGAAACCGGCGGTACCGGCCTCGGCCTGACGATCGCGCGTGCCGTCATCCATGCCCATGGCGGCGAGATCTTGATCGCCAACCGGGCGGAGGGGGGGCTCCGGGTCACGGTGACGCTGCCGACGCTCGCCGCCAACGAACAGCAATTCGCGGATGCGCTGGCAGCGGGACGTTTTCCCTTACCGGCTGCGAGCCCGGCGCGCTCATGAATTTCTATCCGGAGAGAACGATGAAAACCCTTACTACCGCGCTGAGCCTCGCGCTCTTCGCCACACCGGCGGCGGCCCAGTCCATCCAGGTCCATCTGAGCCCGAGCTGCAGCTGCTGCAAGTCCTGGGTCAGGCATCTCGAACAGGCCGGATTCTCGCCCAAGATCATCGAAAGCAAGGACATGGCGGCGAGCAAGCGCATGATCGGCGTGCCCGACAAGGTCCAGTCCTGCCACACCGCGATCATCGAGGGGTATTTCATCGAGGGCCATGTGCCGGCCCCGGACATCCGCAAGCTGCTGCAGGACAAGCCGGCGGCAATCGGTCTGGCGGTGCCCGACATGCCCGTCGGATCCCCGGGCATGGAGGTCGAGGGCGTGGCGCCGGACCGGTATGAGACGCTTCTGGTCGGGGCAGATGGCGAGGCGACGGTCTTCGCGAAGCACTGATCTAACCTGCTGGGTTTGCACCGGCTTTTCCGAAAACCGGTGAAGCGTCGTTCCAGAAGAGCGCTGCCTGCAATCCCGGTCCGTCGGTGCGATTGCTCAGCACGAGCAGAGCTCCGACGCGCCTGGCGGCGATGTCGACGATGGTCAGGCCGAGCCCTGTGCCTGTCGGGCTCTTGTGGCGACCGCGGTAGAAGCGTTGCGTGACGAGGCCGAGTTCTTCCTGCGGGATACCGGGGCCTTGGTCCAACACCGCGACGCCGCGACCGTCGGCCGTCGGACGCCAGGACACGACGCCCCCACCGGGCATATGCTGAACGGCGTTCTCGTGCAGGTTGCGCAGTGCCAGGGCAAGGCTCTCGCGGTCGCCCGGCACGTCCAAGGCTGCGAGCCCAGGGTCGAGTTCGACGCTGATGCCGGCCGCCGGAACCGCGCCGTCGATGATCTCGGCGAGCAGTCCGCTGATCCGGACACGGCCCGTGGCCGGAGCCTGCTGTTCCGTCTCGAGTTTTGCGAGCGTCAGCAACTGCCGAACAAGGCGGGCCGTGCGGTCCACCGAGATCAGGATCTGGCGCAGCGCGCCCTCCCTGATCGATGCGTCGGTTGTGGCCAGGGCGATCTGCGCCTGCGTCTTCAAGCCGGCCAACGGGGTTCGCAATTCATGGGCAGCGAAGGCCGTGATCTCGCGCTCGTGGCGGCGGGCGGCCGCGACCTTGTCGAACAGGCCGTTCAGCGCCTCCGCGAGCGGCCGGACTTCGATCGGTGCTTCAGCCGCCGCCAGAGGACGCATGTCCTCGGCATCACGAGACTTGAGCTCCGCAGCCATGCTCGCGAGCGGGCGCAAACCCCGGCCCAGGCTGAACCAGATCAGCAGGCCGAGCAGCGGGGCGATCAGCAGTGCGGGAGCCAGAAGCCCGGCGATCAGGTCGTTGACCAGCCTATGGCGCAAGCCGATGCGATCGCCGACCATGACGCGGATGCCCTTCTGCGCATCCTCGACCGCGTAGACCCGCCAGCGCTCGCCATCGACCGTTCGATCGGAGAAGCCGGCAGCCTGATCGGTCAACTGGGAGCCCGGTGCGCCGCTGGAACGGGCAACCAGCCGGCCGTCGAGCGACCAGATCTGGCAGGATAGCTGGCGCTCATAGAATGCCGGCTCGACCGTCGCGCCCGGCAGCCCGGCGATGGCGGTCTCCGGCATCCGGCCGGCGTCGACCAGCGAATGCACCATCTTCGCCGCTTCCTGCAGGCGGGTGTCGAGCACGTGTTCCAGCTTGGATCTGCTGTCGAGATAGATCCAGGCGACCGCGCTGAGCCAGATCAGCCCGGTGGCGGCAATGAGGATGACGAAGAGGCGCTTGCGCAGGGAGGTCATGGCCCAGGCCTCATTTCGGCACCTGTTTCATCCGGTAGCCGAGGCCGCGCACGGTCTCGATCGCGTCGCGGCCGATCTTGGCACGCAGGTTGTGGATATGGACCTCGACGGCGTTGCTCTCGATATCCTCCTGCCAGCCATAGAGCCGGTCTTCGATCTCGCCCTTCGAGCGGACCGCACCAGGACGCTCCATCAGCGCCGACAGCACCGCGAATTCCCGCCGGGAGAGCGTGACGGGCGTGCCGGCGACGCTGGCGGCGAGCGTTGCGGGGTCGAGCATGATCGCGCCCGCAGCCATGACCGGTGCGGCCCGGCCGGAGCTTCGGCGCGCCACGGAGCGCACCCTGGCCGCCAGCTCGTCGAGATCGAAGGGCTTGCCGAGATAGTCGTCAGCGCCGGCATCGAGGCCGCGGATTCGGTCCGCGACCTCGTCGAGCGCCGTCAGGAGGAGCACGGGTGTGCGGTCGGACTTGCCCCGCATCTCCTTCAGCACGTCGAGCCCGGACCCATCCGGCAACATCAGGTCGAGCACCACGGCGTCAAAACGGGAGGTCGAGAGCGCGGCCAGCGCCTCGGCGCAGGTCTCGACGCGGTCCACCGTCGCACCGGCAAGCCCGAGCCCGACCTTCAGCCCGTCCGACAGAACAGGATCATCCTCCACGACGAGGATACGCATTTCGGTTCTCTCCATTGGCCACGCCTCCCTCGATGGCGCGGCTTAAGGCTGGCTTAAGGTGGGTTTCCGACCTGGGGCACCCTTGCGCAGCGCATGGCCATGCCGTCCGGCGTGTCGTGTGGCGCTCGACCTCATTCGTCCATCCGGACCCGGAAGCCTGAGCGGAACCCAGCATGAATCGCAGAGACCTCATTCGTATTGCGGCCGCACTGGCCGCTGCGCCCTTCGTCTCGCCCATGGCGATGGCCCAGACCATCGATGTCGAGGGTATCCTCAATGATCCCGAAGCGCCGGCTGGCGGGAACCTGAAGGGCGATGTCACGATCGTCGCCTTCCTCGATTACAACTGCCCCTACTGCAAGAAATCCGCCCCCGACCTCGCGCGCGTCGTCAGGGAGGATGGCGAGATCCGCCTTGTCTACAAGGAATGGCCGATCCTGGGCGAGTCTTCTGTCCTTGCTTCGCAGATCGCGCTCGGTGCCGGCTATCAAGGGCGCTACGAGGCCGTTCACAAGGCCCTGATGGGGCTTCCCGGCCGGCTGAGCTCGAAGGACACGATCCTAGCGGCGGTCAAGGGCGCGGGCGTCGACATGAACCGCCTGCAGGCCGATCTCGATGCGAATGCAGAGAAGATCACGGCACAGCTGCGGCGCAATCTGGCGCAAGCGGATTCGCTGGGCCTGCAGGGCACGCCAACCTATCTGGTCGGGCCGTTCCGAACCTCGACGCTCGACTACAAGGGGTTCAAGCAGGTCGTGGCCGATGCACGCGGAAAGCAGGCCGCGCGATGAGGCTGCAGACTCGCTCCGCGATGCTGCCATCTCGCCGCAAGGCGGTCAGGATGGTCCTCACCGTCTTTGGCTTTCCGTTTCTGGCTGCCGCCTGCACGACGACCTCACCGCCGCCGCCGCAGATCGCGAATGCCACCCCGGCGGTCGACCCGCTGGCGGCAGAACGCTATGCGGCGCTAGGCAATGAACGCTTCTCCGTTCCGGCTGTTTCGCTCGAGGATCTGAAGCCGCGCTATATGCGCCAGCTCGTCGATTACCCGACTCGTGAGCAGCCCGGAACGATCGTCGTCGATCCCGACGCGCGCTTCCTCTATCTCGTGCAGGAGGGCGGCAAGGCGCTGCGCTATGGCGTCGGCGTCGGCAAGGAGGGGCTTGAATTCACCGGGTCGGCGCGCGTCGAGCGCAAGGCGCAATGGCCGCGCTGGACGCCGACGCCGGACATGATCCGGCGAGAGCCCGGCCGCTATGCGAAATGGGCCGGCGGCATGGCAGGCGGTGCACATAATCCGCTCGGCGCCCGGGCGCTCTATCTGTTCAAGAACGGCAAGGATACCCTCTACCGCATCCACGGCACCAACGAGCCCTGGACGATCGGCGAGGCGGTCTCGTCCGGCTGCATTCGGATGATGAATCAGGACGTGATTGACCTGTATAGTCGTGTCGCCGGCGGCTCCAGGGTGGTGGTGCTCTGACCGCACGGCGCGTCTCTTGCGGGCCTTCAATATACATTATATGATATTGTATATTGAAGGCCCGCGAAAGGAACGCCGCCATGCCGACCGTCAGGATCAGCGACAGGCTCACCATCGGTGGCCAGCCTTCGCTTGCCCAGTTTGCGCAATTCGCCGGCGATGGCTTCGCGACAGTCGTCAACAACCGGCCCGATGGTGAGGAGGCCGGGCAGCCGGGCACCGAGGCCGAGGCCTCCGCTGCGGCTGAAGCCGGGATTGGCTATGCGCATATTCCGGTCACCGGCGCGACCATCACCGAGGCCGATGTGCGGGCATTCCAGACGGCGCTCGCATCGGCGCCCGGCCCGGTCTTCGCTCATTGTAAATCAGGAACTCGCGCGTTGACGCTGCACGCGCTGGGCGAGGTTCTCGACGGCCGCCTCGAGGCGGCGGATGTCCGGGCATTCGGGGAGCGCCTCGGCTTCGACCTCAAGGGTGCACAGGCCTGGCTCGCGGCGCGAGCGGTGCCTGCCCGGCCCGAGGTCAAAGGCTTCTACGAGCCGCGCAGCGGCAGCATCCAGTATGTCGTCTCCGATCCGGCGACGAAGAGCTGTGCGATCATCGACCCGGTGCTCGACTATGACGAGAAATCCGGGTCGACCAGCACGGCGAGCGCCGATGCGATCCTGTCGCATGTCGCGGAGCAGGGGCTGACAGTTGCGTGGATTCTCGACACCCATCCGCATGCCGACCATTTCTCAGCCGCGCATTATCTGAAGCAGAAGACCGGGGCGCCGACTGGTATCGGTGCGCCTGTGGTCGAAGTGCAGAAGCTCTGGAAGAACCTCTACAACTGGCCGGCGCTGCCGACGGATGGCTCGCAATGGGACCGGCTGTTCGCCGATGGCGACCGCTTCAAGCTCGGTTCGATCGATGCCCATGTCCTATTCTCGCCCGGCCATACGCTGGCCTCGATCACCTATGTGATCGGCGATGCCGCCTTTATCCATGACACGCTCTTCATGCCGGATTCCGGCAGCGCCCGGACCGACTTCCCCGGCGGCAGCGCCAAAGCGCTCTGGGCCTCGATCCAGGGCATTCTGGCCATGCCCGACGAGACACGGCTCTTCACCGGCCACGACTATCGGCCGGATGGGCGCGAGCCGCGCTGGGAGAGCACGGTCGCAGAGCAGAAGCGAGCGAATCCGCATGTCGCCGGGATGGACGAGGCGGGCTATGTCGCGCTGCGCGAGGCCCGCGACAAGACCTTGCCGATGCCCAAGCTGATCCTGCACGCGCTGCAGGTGAATATTCGGGGCGGGCGCCTGCCGGAGCCGGAAGATAATGGCCGGCGCTATCTCAGGATCCCGCTCGATGCGCTGGAAGGTGCGGTCTGGTGAACCTGGCGAGCGAGGCTGCGAAGCCAGTCGACATGGCGGCCCGTGCGGACGAGGTCGCGGGACTGCTCAAGACGATGGCCCATCCGGTACGGCTGATGCTCGCCTGCATGCTTGCCGAGGGAGAATATGCGGTCGGCGAGCTCGAAAGCCGGCTCGATATCCACCAGCCGACGCTCTCGCAACAACTCACGGTGCTGCGGGAGGCGGGAATCGTCGAGACGCGGCGGGAGGGCAAGCAGATCTTCTATCGCCTGACGGCGGACAAGGCGGCGCAACTGATCGAAGCACTCTACGGCATCTTCTGCGAGCCGGAGGCCCTGCGATCATGAGTTACTGGCCCTCGCTTTTCGGCGGCATGCTGATCGGACTCTCTGCGGCGCTGCTGCTGCTTCTCAACGGTCGCATCGCCGGCATCAGCGGCATCATTGGCCGGCTGGCGCAGGGCGCGCAGGTGCCAGCCAACGCCGCCTTCGTGATCGGGCTCGTGGCCGGCCCGGTGCTGTTCGCCATCGCCTTCGGCCGCTGGCCGCAGGTTACGATCGTCGCCTCCTTGCCCGTCATCTTGATCGCCGGGCTGCTGGTCGGCTTCGGCACGCGGATGGGCTCGGGCTGCACCTCGGGCCACGGCATCCTCGGGCTTGCGCGATTTTCCCGCCGTTCGATTGCCGCGACCGTCACCTTCCTGGTGGCCGGAATCGCTGCGGCCACGCTCATGAGGCTCGTCGGATGACACAGCCCTTGCCACGCCTGCTCGTTGCGCTTGTCGCCGGCGCCATGTTCGGCTTCGGCCTTGCGTGGTCGGGCATGCTCGATCCGGCCCGCGTCATTGGATTCCTCGATATCGGGAGCGGTCATTGGGACCCGAGCCTCGCCTTCGTGCTCGGCGGCGCTCTTGTCGTTGCGCTCGGCGCGATGGCGCTGGTGCGGCGGATGCAGCGGCCTGTCCTCGACGACCGTTTCCATATCCCGTCTCCTGAGCAGGTCGATCGGCGGCTCATTCTCGGTTCCGCCCTGTTCGGGCTCGGCTGGGGCATGGCCGGCTTCTGCCCGGGGCCGGCGGTCGCCGCCCTTTCCATGGGGTTCCTGCCGGTCGTGCTGTTCGTCGCAGCCATGTTGGCCGGCATGACGATTCATGACCGCTTCGCCGCCGTCAGGGCCGCTCGCCGTTAATTCGATCCGTGTCCGGCCGGATCGGAGCCCTCCACGCACGTTGGGCTTCATGGCGACCAGGAGTTTGGCTTGACGCCCAAACGACGTCCGAGCGGTCGGACCCGATCGGCGAGCCCTGCGAGGGGCAAGGGGAGATCGGAGAAGGCGCTCCGCTTCGAGCACAGGCCCCGTGCCTGCGATCAACGCCTCCATCCGAATATCGCCACGTTTGTTACTCCCGCCATTCGATTTGCGGTGCCAAACTCTCTCACGATCAATGGCGGGCGATGAGCGGCAAATGGACCCGCGCCGCATCCTGAAGGTGCGGGAGATCGCCCTTACCGGGAGGTTTCCAAGGCCATGACACAATCAGCCGAGAACGGACGGAAGGGCGGACAACCTGCCATGCACACACCACCGGTCGTGTCGCCGCAGGCATGGGAGGAGGCCCGTAAACAACTGCTCGTGAAAGAAAAAGCCCAGACCCACGCCCGCGACGCGCTGGCCGCCGAGCGCCGGCGCATGCCGTGGATGGCCGTGGCGACGGCGTATGCGTTCGAGGGGCCCGCGGGCAAGGCCAGCCTGCTCGACCTGTTCGGCGGTCGGCGCCAACTGATCGTCTATCGAGCGTTCTTCGAGCCGGGCGTTTTTGGCTGGCCCGACCACGCCTGCCGCGGCTGCTCCATGGTGGCCGACCAGGTCGCCCATCTCGCCCACCTGAACGCCCGCGACACCACCCTCGTCTTCGCCTCGCGTGCGCCGCAGGCGGACATCGCACGGCTGAAGGCGCGGATGGGCTGGGAGATGCCGTGGTTCACCCTCACGGACAGCTTCGACGCCGACTTCGGCGTGGATGAGTGGCACGGCACGAACGTGTTCTACCGCGACGGCGACCGGGTGTTCCGCACCTATTTCATCAACAACCGCGGCGACGAGCAGATGGGGAACACCTGGAACTATCTCGACATCACGCCGCTGGGTCGGCAGGAGGTCTGGGAGGACTCGCCCGAGGGCTATCCTCAGACGCCAACCTATAAGTGGTGGAACTGGCACGACAGCTACGTCGCCGATGCAGCGCCCGACAAGAAGTGGGTGGAGGTGTCGGACGCGGGAGAGGCCGCTTTCCGGGACAAAAACGCGGGCACGACGCCGTGAGCCACGCGCCGTTTCCGGGCTTTGCCGGCAGAAATGCGCGCTTGCAGAGCTGCCATTCAGCGCCCTTACGGCTGAATCGGTCCATCCTGGACGTTGCGGCGCGCTCACCCGTTCAGGGCGGGGGCGACGCTTCAGCGCGAGGCCGCGGTAGCGCTCACAATCCCTGTCGGGCCTCGATCATGGTGCGGACCGCCTCGCGCAAATTCGCGCGCGAGGCGTCTCGCGAATAGAACATGTGCCCGCCGGGAAAGACCTGTAGCTTCACCCGCGCAGGATCGCCGAAGGCCGGCAGTTGATCGAGGAGAAGCTTGGTCTCGAAATACGGTGTGACGAGATCGGTGAACCCGTGTGCGACGATGACCGCGAGGCGTGGGTCGAGCGCGAGCACATTGCGGAGCTCGCGCATGGTTTCGCGGTCGCCGCGACCCTGGCCGTAGCTCCAGCGTCGGTTGACCTCTTCGTTCAACAGGAAATAGCGCCCTTCGGGCCGCCAATTCAGTTCACCCGCATAATGACTGAGCATCGCGCTCGTCAGGGGGGCGGTGATCGCGCTCAGGACGGCGTCCGGTGCCCTGCCGCGTGCGGCTTCGGGATCGGGATCGAGGGCAGAGACAGTTCCGTCATAGGGACTGCCGACCAGGCCCTTGCTGCGGTCCAGCTCGCGCAGAAAGGTGCCAGCATCGACCTTGCCGCCCATGCGTTCCACCAGAGACCGGTCGAGCCCCGTCAGCGTTGCAACCCGGTCAGCCAGTCGTTTGGTCGCGTCGCGGTCGCGCGGGCCCTTCAGGATATCGGCGAGATAGTCGCCGGCAGCATAGTTTTCGGCCTCTGCCAGCGTCTGGCGCGAGAGCCTGCCTTCGCGCTCCAGCTTCACCGCGGCCATCGCCGGGAGTGAAACCACCCAGCGAAGCGGCGAACTGCCGGCGTCGCGCTGGTAGGTGAAGTCGAGCACCGGGGAGAGCATCACGATGCCGGAGACGCCGACACCGTCGCCGGTCTGCAATTCGCTGGCGATCTTGGGTGCGCGGAACCCGCCATAGCTCTCACCGACGAGGAATTTCGGCGAAGCAAGGCGGTCGTTCAGGCGCAGCCAGTTGGCAATGATGCGTGAGAGCGACTTGTAGTCTCCCTCGACCGACCAGAGCAGCCCGCGCGCGTCATCGTTGCCGGAGGCGAAGCGGCTGAAACCCGTGCCCACCGGGTCGATGAAGACGAGATCGGTGAAGTCGAGCCAGGTGTCGGCATTGTCGACGACCAGGGGCGGCATGGACGGTGCGTCGCCCTGTCGGCCGAAGGGCAGCCGTTTCGGACCCATCAGGCCGAGATTGAGATAAGCCGAGGCGGCACCCGGCCCACCATTGAAGGCAAACGTGACGGCGCGCGTCGAAATGGAAGCGCCAAGGTCGCGGTCGAGCACATAGGCGACATAGGCGATGTCGGCGAGCCTGCGCCCGGACTGGTCACTGACCGGCAACGACCCGGCTGTCGCCGTATAGCGCAGCGTGCGACCGGGCAGGATCAATTCGTGGCGCGTCACGGAGGGTTGCGGCAGGGCCACGCCCTGGCCGGTCGCAGGGCGAGACTCCTGCCTATTTGCCTGCGCGTCCCCTGGGCCCTGATCCCGTTGCGCTGGCGCAGTCTCCTGCGCACGCGCTTGCTCCAGGACAGCCAGAGGAGCCAAAACGGACAGCCCGGCAAGGGCAAGTGCTGCAAGCGCGCGATATCTCATGACAGGTCCCAATGACGGACCCCACGAACTTAAGCTGATCCAACGCGGAACTTGCCAAACATCGCATCACGAAGCCGTTAGGTTCCCGGGCTGGAGCCGCGTCCTCCGTGCGTCCTACGCGATGCCGGCGGACGTCGGATGGCCGGCGGGTTGCCAACCATGCCGGCAACCCGAATGGCGGCTTGGTCATGCCGACGAGCCGACCCGGCGCCTGAGGAGGACTTGGGAACATGTCGCCGTTTCGGCCGTATAGAGTGTGACCTCATCGGAGCCCATATCGATGAAGTTCACCGATCTGCGCGCAATGGCCTCTGTGGTGCTCGTGCTCAGTGCGACTCCCGCCTCGGCCCTCACAGCCGATCAGATCAACACGGCGACGTTCGCTGGGGCAACCCGCCAGGCAGCGAACGGGCCCGATCCCTTCATCGTGAAGGCGCAGGCCCTGCTCAGCCGGCGCAGCATCTCACCGGGCGTGATCGATGGCGTCGATGGCGAGAACTACCGCAAGGCCATCGCGCAGTTCCGGCGCCAGGAAAAACTCGGCGAAGGCGATGAGCTGGACGAGGTCGCGTGGCTCGGTCTCGGTGGCGATACCGTTCAGGATGTCGTGGTCGAATACAAGCTGTCCGACAAGGACATGGAATACGACTTCGCCGACGCCATTCCCCGCGATTACGCCAAGCAGGCCAGGATGAAGCGGCTCGCCTATACCAGCCCGCAGGAGATGCTCGGCGAACGCTTTCACATGAGCGAACGGCTATTGCTGGCGCTTAACCCCGGGCAGCGCTTCGCCGGTGCCGGCCGCGGAATTTACGTCGTTTCTGCCGAACGTTCGCTCCAGAAGGGAGCCGCCAAACGGGTCGATGTCGTGAAGAGTACGGGGATGGTCGTCGTCCATGGCGATGGTGACACCATCCTTGCCAGCTATCCGGCAACGATCGGAAGCACCGACACCCCCTCACTGACCGGGCAGTACAAGGTCAAGCGCATCGCGAGGAACCCGAGATACACCTACGATCCCGAGAAGAACTTCCAGCAGGGCAAGAATGATGAAACCCTCGTCCTTCCGCCCGGGCCCAATGGCCCGGTTGGAACCATCTGGATCGCACTGTCGGAGCCGACATACGGCATTCACGGGACGCCGGAACCCGCGCAGGTCAGCAAGACGACGTCGCATGGCTGTGTGCGGTTGACGAACTGGGACGCGGAGGAGCTTGCCGACCTCGTGCGCCCGGGTGTGCCGGTGCGTTTCCTGGATTAAGGCGGTGTCAGGTCGCCAGAGACGGCGAGGCCTCGCCTGGATCGCGCTAGCCCTTTCTCTGTTCATGCTCGGCTTCGGAGCGCTGGCGCGTGACCGTCAGGCAAAAGTGCCAGGCGTGTCGCAATCGGATCCAGCACGCGTGCTTGCGCCGCTGCCTCCGCCGCGGCCGAGCCGATTGCCCCCACAAGCTGACTCCACTGCAGACAGGAATTCGTTGGAACAGCGTGGCCCGGCGGTTCCATCGACCTGTATCAGGGTCTTCGAGGAGAGCGGGGGTGTCGTATTGTCCTCGCAGAACGGCGCAAGCACAGGGGAATGCGCGATCGAGGACCCGGTGACGTTCCAGCGATTGACCATGCCCGACGGTTCCAGGATCGAGCTGGACAGCGCGATCGCCGTGCGGTGCTCTCTTGCGCTGGAGGTTCTCGCCTGGGTCCGTGACGATCTCGCTGCGCTGGCAACGCGGGAGAACGCCCGGCTTGCGAAGCTGACGGGGGTCGGCGGATATGCCTGCCGGTCACGAAACCGCGATACAGGCGCGCCGATCAGTGAGCATGCGAGCGGCAACGCTCTCGATGTCGGCGGGTTGCTGATGCAGGATGGCCGCACCGTGGCATTCGCGGGTCAGGAGCCTGCGTCCCGCTCAATGCGCGACGCCGTGCAAAAGAGCGCCTGCCAACGCTTCGCCACCGTGCTCGGCCCGGGAGCCGACAGTTCCCACAAGGACCATCTCCATCTCGACATGCGCCAGCGCTCGCGCGGGTTTCGCATTTGCCAGTGGACGGTCGAATGACGAGCAGTCCGGTTCTCCGCCCCAGCAGCATGCCAGACGCCCATCGGCGGAAATGCCGATGGCAACGCGCTGGCGCCATGGCTGAAGGTCAAGCCGGGTTCGCCTTCGCGGGCGGCGCGGGTGGCGCTTCACCGTCCGGCTGCTCCCAGCCGAAGACACTCCGGCCACCATACTCGGCGGAGCGCAGTCTCTCCTCCGTGACATACTCGTCCAGCGTCGGACCGGAGACGACGCGCTCCAGGCGCCGGCTTTCCCGGTCCAGCCTGGCGATGGCCGCGAGCTTGTCGTCCTGACCGAGCGTTGCCCGATCGATGGCGGATCTCAGCACCGCGATCGTCTGGTCGTAGACCTTGGTGGGCACGGCGAAGGGCTGCCTGTCCTTGCCGCCATGGGCGAGGGAGAAGCGCGCAGGATCGGCAAACCGGCACGGCGCGCCATGGATCACTTCCGCCACGATCGCAAGCGAACGGACCGTGCGGGCGCCAACACCGGGCACGAGCAGCAATTCCGAGAAATCGGCAGGCGCCCTGTCTGCGGCTGCGGCGAGCGCGCCATGGAGCCGTCGCGCGATGACGTCCTTGGGTCTGACCTCGTGATGAGCCGGCATGACAAGATGAGGCAGAGCAAGCTGGGCCGGGGGCAAGATCGGCGGCGCTCGGTCGCGCTCCAGCGCCGCAAATTCCCGTACGATCCCCGACGGTCCGATGTCGCGCAGCAGGTCGATCTGGCCGTTGCGGGAGAGGGCCGCGCGCCTGTCGGTCAGGTTGATGATGTTGCCTTGGCTCTTGCCGTCGATGGCGGCATGTGGCGCCTCGACGAAACTGCCCAGCCCTTCAGACTGCCAGTGATAGCGCCGGGCGAGGCCGCCATCGCCATTCATGCCCTGCTGCACCACGACCCAATGGCCTTCATCCGTGACGAAGAAGCCATGAAGATAAAGGTCGAAGCCGTCCTGCACGGCCGCGCTGTCGACCTTGGCGACGAGCCGGCTCGCGGTGGCGAGCGCCTGTCCGTCGAACCCGACCCTCGCTCCAATCCGTTCGAGCTCGGCCGGTGTCTGGCGCGAATGGCTTCCCCGCCCGCCACAGACATGCAGGCCCAGTTCGCGAGACAGCGGGGTCAGTCCACGCTTGAGCGCGCCGATCACGCTGGTGGTGATGCCCGACGAGTGCCAGTCCATTCCCATCACCGCCCCGAAGGATTGGAACCAGAACGGATGCGCCAACCGCCGCAGCAACTCGTCGCGGCCATAGTGATGGATGATCGCCTCGCAGATGACGGCGCCCAGCTGCGTCATGCGCCGGCCGAGCCAGGCGGGCACGCGGCCGTGATGGAGGGGAAGGTCGGCGCTGCCGGATCGCCGGGCCATGGCGAAGTCTCGCGAACGAAAAGGGAACGCTTGATATAGCCCGGCCGATCTCGGTCTTCTACAGAAATTGAGCCTCGCCGAGGGGCCTCGCCTTCGCTCCCTTGCGTTCGACCGCCGGTCGTCGGCGTGCACGGCAAGATTCCGATCAGATCCTGGCTAGCTCGGTCGCAACCAGTTGACCAATGCCCGGCAGGAAGCAGTCATCCTCTGCGATGGCTTCGCCCTGGGTGAAGACGGTCAGGATGAAGTCCTCTCCGCCGGGCAGGATGGCGCGCATCGTGTCGTGCCGACGAAATTCGGCGCGTGCATCGCCCAGCCAGCGGGTCCGTCCGGCTTTCGACCAGATCTGCGAACCTTCCGGCAGGCCACCGCCGAGATATCCGAGCAGCTGATAGGCGCCGCGGCCCCGGTCGGGGCTCTCCTGGTCGCGAATGAGGTGGTCGCGCACCAATTTCAGGCGAGCCTCGGGCAACAGCGAGGATCCATAGAAGATCTCGGACATCAGGCGCGCCATCGCGATCGGCGTCAGGCGGTTATGGCCGATGGGAGAGAGGTCGAGCCCGATCTTCTCGCGGCCGTAGCGCAGATCATCCATCAGCTTCTGGTCGAGATTAATGCCGGCCAACTCGGGCCAGTCCAATCCCGCGAAGAAGCGGTTGATGGCCTGGCGGCGCTCGCGCCAGTCGCCCAATGCCCCCCCCTGCAGCAGCGTGTCGCCGGTTGTGCCGGTGAGCAGGTCGATGATGTAGTTCGTTGCTGAATTGGATGACCAGAGGATCATGTCGCGCATCGCGCGGTCGAGTTCCTCATGCTCGGTCAGCCGTTCCTCGGTGAGGGCCGCCTGCGCCGCGACGAGGTGGAAGACCTTGACCAGCGAGCATGGATAGCTCGGCCATTCGGCATGGCGGGCTGCTCCAAGCGGGCGCTCGCCGCCAGGCTGCGGGCGCAGCAGGACATAGGCGAACTGGTCCAACGGGACACCACGGGCGGAGTAGATCGTAGATGCATGGGCCTCGATGGCGCGGCCGATCCGCTGCAGGTCTGTATCGTCGCGAAAGAAGCTCATGATGTCCTCATGGCGCAGGCATCGGCCGTGCGGGGAAAGGTCAGCCCTTCGGGCGCAAGGCGGTGTCGAGCCCCTCGCCGATCAGGGCGAAGGTCACACCGGTATAGATGATGGCGAGGCCCGGGCAGGTCGCGATCCACCAGGCGTCGAACAGGAACTCGCGGCCATCCGAGATCATCAGCCCCCATTCCGGCGTTGGCGGTTGGATACCGAGGCCGAGGAAGCTGAGCGAAGTCACGGCCAGGATGGTCAGGACGACATCCGCCATCGCATAGACGATCGCCGGGGTCACGGCATTGGGCAGGACATGCCTGGCAACGATGTGCCGGTCGGAACCGCCAAAGCTGCGCGCCGCCTGCACGAATTCGAGTTCGCGCAGCACCAGCAGCTCGCCACGGACAATGCGGGCAAACGAGATCCAGTTCACCAGCAGGAAGGCGAGATAGAGGTTGAATTCCCCGGGGCCGAGCACGCCGACGATGGCGATCACCAGGACATGGAAAGGGAAGGCCCAGAAGATATCGGTGATGCGCATGATCACGGTATCGACGCGGCCACCGATATAGCCCGAGAGCGCGCCAATCGCCGCGCCCAACATGGCCGGCGCCGCGACGCAGATCAGCGCCACCCTCAGATCGACGAGACCGCCCGCCATCACCCGCGAGGCGACATCGCGCCCGAGATCGTCCGTGCCGAACCAGTGCCTGAGGGAAGGCGGCTGCAGCGTGTTGCCGTAGTCGATGCGGAAGGGATCATGCGGTGTCCAGAGCTGCCCCAGCCCGACGAACAGGCTCAGCAGGGCAAGCATCACGAGGCCGATCAGCAGCGTCGGATTGAGGCGGCGCAGTCGCGTCATGGTTCAATCCAGCCTGATGCGCGGGTCGGCCAGCGCGTAGGCGATATCCGTCGCCAGGTTGATCAGCACCACGAGCACGGCAAAGACGATGGTCAGCCCCTGGATCATCGGATAGTCGCGGGCGAAAATCGATTCGACGAAAAGCGAGCCGAGCCCCGGCAGGGCGAAGACCGTTTCGATCACAACCGTGCCTCCGATGATCCAGCTCGTATGTGCGCCGAGCACCGAGATCGAGCTGATCAGGGCATTCGGCAGGACGTGCACGCGCATCGTCCGGTTGGTGTCATTCCCCTTAGCCCGGGCCGTCGTGACATAATCCGAGCCGAGCACGTTCAGAATGCCGCTGCGCAGGCTACGGATCGTCAGCGATGCCGTTGCGAGGGCAATCACCAGGGCGGGAAGCGTCAGATGATGCAGCCGCGAAAGAAAGCCCTCTCCGTATCCGGAGGTCGGGAACAGCGGCACCCAGATCGCCAGCATCACGACAAGGACCAGCCCCAACCAGAATGAGGGGATGGCGAGTAGGATGGTGAAGACGAGTTTGATCAGGACATCGACAGGCTTGTCCCGCTCGATCGCGGAGAGCAGGGCAAGCGGAACGGTGAGGATGACGGCAATGACGGTCGAATAGGCGACGAGCCACAGCGTTGCCGGCAGGCGCTCAAGCACGAGTTCCGAGACCGTGCGGCCATGCACCACCGAACGGCCGAGGGTTCCTGATAGGATGTCACCGAGGAACAGCCCATATTGCCGCCACAGGGGCAGGTCCAATCCGAGGCGCTGCTTCAGCAGCGCAACCTCCTCGGGCCCGCCGCGCGCGCCGATCAGCAGCGTTGCCGGATCCCCCGGCAGCGCGCGCAGCAGGAAGAAGCAGGCCAGCGTGATGCCAAGCAGCACCGGCACCAGCTGGAACAGCCGTTTGAAGATGTAACTGACCATGATGAGCGACTGAAGGATGAGGCGGCCCCGAGGGGCCGCCGGCGCCTCACTTCAGCTTGACGTCCTCCAGGCGGAAATTGGAGGTCGGCAGCACTTCGAAGCCTTCGACATTGCTGCGATAGGCGTAGGATGTGCCGGGATAGAACAGGAAGACCGACGGCGCGCCCTCATGGGCGAGCTTGATCATCTCCTTGAACATCGCACCGCGCTCCGGACCATCGGCCGTGACGCGCTCCTTTTCGTAGAGTTCGTTGACCCGCTCGCTCTTCCATTCCGTGTGGTAGGCGTTGGCGCGCTCGGGATTGACGATCAGGAAGCCGGCGAGCTGATCAGGATCGATCGTGTCGCTGGACGCATAGGAAACCGCCATCTCGTAGTCGCCCGCCTTGGTTGTCGACCAATGCGTGCCGCCCTCGACCAACTTGATCTCGGCCGTCACCCCGACCTGGGCCAGGGCGCTTTGCATCGCCTGCCCGAGCTGGCGGTGCAGCGGACGCCCCGAGTGGATCAGCAGCGAGGTCTTGAAGCCGTCCGCGTAGCCGGCTTCCTTCAGCAAGGCCTTCGCCTTGGCGACATCGTGGGAATAGGGCTTCAGCGTCGCATCGGCATAGGCCATGGGCGGCATCGGCGAATTCGCGACCTTGCCGGTTCCATAGAGCAGCGCCTTGACCAGGCCTTCCTTGTCGACGGCATAGTTCAGAGCCTGACGAACACGGACATCGTCGAAAGGCTTCTTCTTCGTGTTCATCATCACGAAGTCGCTGCGCAGGACATCGGCAACAGCAGTCTTGATCGCACCCGAGCGGCTGAGGCTCTGCAACTGGTTGAGCGGGATTTCCAGAGCGACGTCGATCTCACCAGCCTGCAGTTTCAGGACGCGGCTGTTGCCTTCGGGAATGACAAGGAGTTCGGCGCCGTCGAGGTCGGGCTTGCCGGCCTGCCAGTAGGATGCATTCTTCTTCAGCGAAAGGCCCTGGCCCTTGTTCCATGCTGCAACCGTAAAGGGGCCCGAGCCGATCGGCTTCTCGAAGAAGCGGTCGGGCGCCGCCTCGAAGGCCTTCTGCGGCAGGATGGCGGAAGAGAACAAGGCCAGGTTGTTCAGAAGCGGCGTGAAGGTCTTCTTGAGCTTGAGGATCACCGTGCGCTCGTCCGGCGTCTCGATCGTCTCGATGCCCGAGAAGAAGCGCTTCCAGTTGCTCGCATCGCTGCCGGCCCGCTTCAGCGAGAACGCCACATCTCCGGACGTGACCGGGGCGCCGTCGGAGAATTTCGCCTCACGCAGCTTGAACGTGTAGGTCGTGCCGTCGGCACCGACCTGCCAGCTCTCGGCGAGACCGGGCTCAAGCTTGGTCGCATCCTTGCTCGGGCGGAGCAGGGTGTCGAAAATCAGCAGTTGCGCGAAGATCGAGGCATTGTCGCTGGTCGCGATCGGATCGAGCGAGACGAGATCCTGTGTCTGCGCCAGCTTCAGAACGCCCTTGGCAAGCGCTGGGGAAGCAAGATCGCCCATTACCGGCGTCATCACGGCGAGTGCAAGCGCGGCAGCCGAAACCATCGAACGAAATCTGGTCATTGCGATCCCCTGTGGTGCCGGTTCTTTGCCGACGATGGCCGTCATCCTTTCATGCGACCCCTAGTCTAGCTAATGAAAGATTCGGCAAGATCTTCAACCGGATGGAATAGGGTTGTCGCATGAAGCTCTCATCACTGCAGGTGCTCGACGCCTTCGTCCGGCTCGGCGGCACCGGGGAAGCGGCGCAAGGGCTGGAGATGAGCCAGTCCGCCGTCATCAAGGCGCTGAGGCTTGCCGAGTTCGAACTTGGTGTGAACCTTGTCACGACCTTGCAGGGCCGCTTGATGCCGACGCCTGAGGCACAGGCTCTGACCCAGCGCGCCCAGCCGGCTTTCGCGGCGCTCAGGCGGGCGCGTCATGAGGCCGACATGATGCGGGTGGGCATGGTCGACCGCCTCCGGGTCGTGACGGTGCCGGGACTGGCCCACAGCATCCTGCCGCCTGCGATCACGGCAGCCCGACGCGCCATCGGTGATGCAGCCCCGGTCGAGATCATGTTCGATCATGTCGCCGCCCATCTCGCGGCGGGAGACGCCGATCTCGCGATCACCTACGGGCCGTTGCCGGACGAGGGGCTGCGGAATATCGCGCTGCAGGAAAGTCCGCTTGTTTGCGTGTTGTTTCAGACAGATCCACTGGCTGCGCGCGACGAGATCGGCCTTGAGGATCTCGATGGGCGTCGACTGATCAGCTATGGGCCAGATGGTTTCAGCAGCGCCGACAGTTTCCAGCAGGCGCTTACCAAAGCGGGCCTTGCACCGCGGATCTCGATCACCGTTCGCCATACCGACTCAGCTTGCCATCTCGTGCGCGAGCGCTGCGGCGTCGCAATCGTCGATGGTTTCGTGATCAGCAGCGGATTGACCGAGGGACTGGTCGTGCGGCCGCTGCGCGCGAGTCCGGCCGTCATCGCCTATGCGCACCATCGGGAAGGCGCCCACCTCTCGCAATCCGGGCAGGTCCTGCTTGCCTGCCTGATGGAGCGCGCGCCGTGAGCGAACTCACGCCGACCCAGGCTGGCGTCCTGCTTGCGGTGCATCGCTTCGGCACGACGATCGAGGCCGCACGCGCGTTCAACCTGACCCAATCGGCCATCAGCAAGATCGTGGCGAGGAGTGAAAGAAGCCTTGGCGTGCCGGTCTTCGAGCGGCGCGATGGCAGGCTGGTGCTCCGTTCGGAAGCCAGGGAATTGATGGCCAGCCTCGGCGCGGTCGAGAGCGAATGGAGCAACCTGCGAAACACCGTCGCAGATCTTCGTTCCGGGCGCGCCTTGCCCCTGCGCATCGCCGCAACACCCAGCATCGGACAGGGACTGGTTGCAGGCGCGCTGCGCAAGTTGCTGGCGACCCATCCCGATGCTCGGGCTGAGCTCATCATGGGCAATCCGGTCGCGGAGCTTTCGAACGGGACAGCCGATATCGGCTTCATGTTCTCGCCGCGTGTGAGCGATGATATTGCTTTGACGCCGTTGGCCGAAGGCTCGATCGTTGCCCTGGTCCGGAAGGATGATCCTCTGGCTGCGCAGGGCAGCGTCGATCTTGCCGAACTCGCGGGGCGCCGGCTGCTCTGCTTCGATCGGGAGTCGTCGCCGCTCGGCTGGCTGATCGCCAAGGCGCATGAAGAGGCCGGACTGGACTACGCCCCTTTCATGACAGCGCCCTACAGCATCACCGTCGCGCATTTGCTGGCTCGGGACGGCGATGTCTCGCTCGTCGACAGCATGCTGTTCGAAGCGCAACGTTTCGATGGCCTTGTCCAATTGCGGATCACGCCGCGCATCCCGATCACGATATGCATGATGACCGCCCGCAGCCGCCCGCTGTCTCACCTGGCAGCGCGCATGGTCGAGATCATCACAGGCGGATAATGTCCTGGCTTCGCCCTGATCATTGCCCCCATCGCTGCTGCCAGGCATTTGCCGCCAAAGCGCCGACGCACTCGATCAGGGGAGTGGGCACGCCGGCCCTGCGACCGAGTTCCGCAACAGCTCCCACGATTGCGCCAAGCTCCAGCGGACGGCCCGCTTCCATATCCTGCAGCATCGAGGTCTTCACGCCGATCAGCGTTGGAGGCAGTTCGAGGCGTGCCTCGAGCTCTGGCAGGCTCTCGATTCCAAGCGCGGCGGCAACCGCGACGCATTCCGCCATGATCGACTTTGCGACCGCCCTGACTCCAGGATCTCCGACGATCTTGTCGACTGTCGCCCCGGTCACGGCCGAAAGCGGATTATAAGCTGCGTTGCCGAGCAGCTTTTGCCAGACTTCAGTCCGGATATCCTCCGTCTGTTCCGCATCGACCCCGCCCGATCTCAAGAAGGCACCGACATCCGCGAGCCTGCTGCCATGCGGCTTCAATGGCTCGCCGATCACAAGACGCTTTCTGCCGTTCCAGGAGATGACGTTCGGCGCGGGGCGGTTCGCGCCGATATAGACGACGCAGCCAAGCACTTGCCCGGCAGGAATGGACGCCTCGATCGCACCGCTCGCATCGACCGCGGCCAGTCTCCGATCGCCGAACTGCGCTCCCAGCCCTTGCAGATACCACCAGGGAATGCCGTTCAGCATGGGCAGCACGATCGTCGATGGCCCGATCAGCGGCCGGACGGCCTCGAGACCGCTCGCCCAGTCATGGGCCTTGAAACCGACCAGAACGAGATCCTGGACGCCCACTGAGACCGCATCGGCAGCCACCTGGACGGCCACCGTTTCGGCCCCTGTGGGAGACCGAAGGGTCAGGCCTTCGGCAGCGAGCAGAGCAGCAGTCTGAGGGCGTGCGATGATGACCGGCCGCTGTCCTGCCTGGGCCATGTGCCAGGCGACGACCCCGCCGATCGCTCCAGCTCCAACGATTGCGACGCGCATGTTTTTGCTCACTGATGGACGATCGCCACGACTATAAGGGAGAGCGCTCGGTGCGATAGCGCAGCGCCGACCTAGCTTGAATGTCCGGCGGACATGGTGGGCCAGGTTCCTGACATTCCGACGCCGGACACGCTCAGCTCTCTGGCGAGGAAGGTGCGTTGCGCATCGCATGCGTCAAACAGGCGTTGCTCATGCCCCGAAGGCTCGTTTCGACCTCGTCGGCGAGGACTGCTGTCTTGAGTTGAGCTGCCGAACCCGCCGCCGGCGCCAAGCTTCCAAGGATGATGATCGTGGATGGCAGCCTGCGGCGAAGGCGCTTGATGGCGTATCTCATATGAGCGGAACTGGTGCCGTCGAGATAGCACAGGCAGATCAGGGCGGGTCGATCCGCCGCCAGCGCGGCGAGGTTATTCGCAGACAGCGTGTCTGCAGGCAGCACGCGCGCAGGGAGCCCATGCTTGCTGAGGATCTGCGCCAGCATCAGGGCAGCAGCCTCATCGAGCTCCGACTGGGCTGCGACGCAAACCACCCGATCCTCGCCGCGGAAGGCGTCACCCAGGTTCTGCGGCGCCAGAATCGGCAGGCCGGCTGATCCTTCGGCCTCGTCGGTTTCTTCGATTGCTGCTTCTGCCTCGGGGTCGTTGGTCGTTTCTCCGACCGCAGGCTTGCGGTCATCATGGTCGGCGAGGTCATCAACCACTTCGCGCACCGTTTCCAGGATCCGCGTCTGTCGTGTCGCATCGAGGACGCCGCGCGCTGCGTCGCTGGCTGCCAGCCGCAGGCCCTCCAGTGCGACTTCGTCATAATATGCGGAGAGGGAACGCTCCTTGAGAACTTCTTCTGCCTTGTCTGCTGCCTCTGCAGGATCCCCGGCAAGCACACGCTGATAGAAGATCTCGGGAGCAGAGAGCGCTGGCCGATCTCCCAGGAGGACATCGAGAAACTCAAGCCGTTCAACATGGCGGCCCAGGACCACGAGGCAAACGGTCAGTGGAGTTGCAAGGACCAAGCCGATGGCCCCCCACAACCACGTCCAGAACGTGGCTGCAACGACGATTGCGACGGGCGAAAGGCCCGTCGAGCGGCCATAGATCAGCGGCTCGACAACATGGCCGGCGACCGGCTCTGCGATCAGAAATAATGCGGCGGTCCAGGCCAGCATGGTCCAGCCTGGATCGACGGATGCGGCGATCACCATTGGGAAAATCGCGGAGAGGATGGCGCCGAGATAGGGAATGAACCGAAGGATGGCCGAGAGAATGCCCCAAAGCAGGGCGCTCGGGACGCCGATCATCCAGAGCCCCGTGCCGATCACGAGACCGAAGCCGGCATTGAGAATCAACTGGGTCAGGAACAGCCGGCTGAGGCGGCGAGCGGCGTCGTCGAATGCAGCCGTGGTTTTCTGAAGATCGGAGGTCCCCGTCAGCCGGATGAACCTGTTCCTCAGATCCTCGCGCTGCAGAAGAATGAATATGACGAAGATCAGGACGATTCCGGTCGTCGTGAGCGGATGGATGAGAGGGGTCAGAAAGGCTCGCAGCGTCTCCAGCGCACCTGGCTCCGGCTGGTGAACCTCGACCGGGAATGGCCTCACATCCGGGGAGCGCACCGAGGGATCCAAGGGCGATGCTTCCTTCGCCTTTGGCCTATCGAGTTCCCTGCCCAGATCCTGCAGGACATCCGCCGCGCGCGAGAGGACACCGCTACCTGGCCCGGCTCCCCGCAGCGAAGAAATCTTCTCCCGCATCGTGCTCTGATAAACCGGGAGGTCTCCGGCGAGTTGGGTCGCTTGGCTCACCATGGCCATCGTCAAGGCGCCTAGCGCCGAGAAGGCGATGAGAACGACCGTGATGACAGCGAGTGAACGGGGGATCCGAAGTTTCTGAAGCCCTTTGACGAGCGGCGCGAGAACAAAGCTGAACAGGATCGCGAGAGCAATTGGAACGAAGACATCGCGCCCCAGATAGAGCGCGGTTGCGATCAGGGCACCAATGGCAACCTTGCCAAGGCCACCGTCGATCGCCCGAGCGGGCGTCCCCCGGGCGGGCGGGAGAGTGGCGATCGGACGCATGAAGTGGTTTTCCTCAGCCACGGCTCATTCCACGCAGCGCGAGAAAGGGGGCACGCTCGTTGGTCACCGGTGCTGAACGGGAGATCGTACCCGATGTTCCAAAAGCTTTGCCGTCGCACCTGTCTCTCAGCGCGCGAGAACGATCTCAAACATGCCCACGGCCTTCACGGCACAATAATGCTCCGGCAAGGGCCCCTCAGTCTCATGGCCAAACGACGCTACCGAGTCAGGGGTATCTTGTGGGCCACCTGGATCATCGGACCGGATATCGTATCCGGCCCGATGATCCAGCCTTCTGTGTTGGCATCGGCTTTGCCCCGAAAACCGCAATCCACTTTTCGGGCCGATGCTTTAGCGAGACTTGGGTAACCGCATACGGTCCCGGCCGAGACCGGTCGCTTCGAGAAGCCCCTTTCGCTTGGCGTCATAATAGTACCCGCTCCGATAGAAGCGGTCCGCACGGGCCTGGTCGCGATCGGCGACGAGCCACGCTCCCTGCAGATATTTGAGGCCGTAGGTGAGATTGACCTCGGGATCGAGCAGACCTTGCGCCGGTCCGACATAACCCAGGCGACGGGCCGTCGCGTGATTGATCTGCATCAGGCCCCAATGGCCACCCTTCTGGGCGGTCGGGCGAAAGTTGCTCTCGCGCTTGATGGTGCGACGGACCCAGTCCGGAGGGAGTTCGTAATGCGCGGAGTAGTGTTCAATGAGCCGGTCGATGCCCGCGCGCTCCGAGGCCGGTCGCAGGGGTTCGCCCGAAGCGCGCGCCGCGGCCCCCGGTGAACTCGGGTCGGAAGGCGTTTCGCTGGAGTAAGCGAGCGGTTTCACCGCCTCTGCGGACGTGATTTCGGTGACGGTGCATCCTGCAAGCCCGGCAGACAGCAGGGAGATACCGGCTGCAACAACACGTGTTTGCCAACGCAATCCGGCCTCCATCAGCTGATGAACCTGCTCACGGGGACGCCAACCATATCTGACCCAAGGGCTCAACCCACCCAAATTTCCAAGGTATGTGGACTTGTGGCAACTTTCGGGCAGGCAATCCGGATGACGAGCGGTTTCCTGCGTGACAACGCTTGGTGTTGGGTTCGGGAATTTGGTGGGAGCGGGTTCAGCTGGAGCGTTCTGTGCCAGCGGCCCGCCAGTGTCATCTCGTCAGCGGCGTCAGGACGACGGGACGGATCCATGAAGCAATAGGGCAGTCATCCATTCGCCCGCAAAGGGCAGCATAAAAGCTCGGTACTGAACTGATGCGCCGTTGGATGCGCGCCTTGACGGCGATTGCGTCAAGGCGTTGTTCTTTCTAGTCAAATTCCGCCAGGAAAGGCCTGGTGGAGCTGAGGGGATTCGAACCCCTGACCTCTGCAGTGCGATTGCAGCGCTCTCCCATCTGAGCTACAGCCCCAAGGCGCTGGCCTTCTAGGCCTTGCGTCGCGTGAATGTCAATCGCCTGCGCCGGGAGTTTTTCGGCGATGGCGAAATCTTTCCGCGTCACCAGCCCAAGACGACAAGAGGAATGTCGATGCGTGCCGTTCTCGACGTGGTGATGCTCGCGCTGAACATCTACACATGGCTCCTCATCATATCGGCGGTTCTGAGTTGGCTGATCGCCTTCAATGTCGTCAATACCCGCAATCAGTTCGTCTCCTCGGTCTGGGATTTCCTCTACCGGGTGACCGAGCCTGTGCTCAGGCCGATCCGGAACATGCTGCCCAATCTCGGCGGCATCGACATCTCGCCGATCATCCTGCTGCTGATCATCTTCTTCATCCAGCGCGTGATCGAACGTTATCTATACCCCAACGTGTTCTGAGATGGCTCTGCCCTGGACGGCGACGTCCGAGGGATTGCGGCTGAGCGTCAGGCTGACCCCGCGCGGCGGGCGCGACGAGGTCGACGGCATCGAGGTCCTCGCGGATGGCCGTGCCGTGCTCAAGGCACGGGTGCGGGCCGCGCCCAGCGAGGGGAGGCCAATGCGGCCCTGATCGCCCTGCTGGCGCGCAGCCTGTCGGTCTCCCGTTCAGCGGTGACGCTGGCTGCGGGAAGCACGGCGCGGCTCAAGACCCTGCTGATCGCCGGCGAAGCGAGCGTGCTTGCGGCGCGACTGGAGCAGCTTCTCGCTTCGGACTAGGGAGCCTTCGCTCCTCCCGCGCTGCACAAATCTCTTGACGAAAGCGGCCACATCCTGTCCGAACAGGGGCAATGGACACACCTCAGTCTTTTCCTGAGCGGCTCACGGAAGGCTACCGCGCCTTCCTCGACGAACGCTTCTCGCGTGAGAAGAGCCGCTATGAGGAGCTTGCCGAAAGCGGCCAGACTCCCAAGATCATGCTGATCGGCTGCTGCGACTCGCGTGTCGCGCCCGAAACCATCTTCGATGCGCGCCCCGGCGAGATGTTCGTGGTGCGCAACGTCGCCAATCTGGTTCCGCCATTCTCGCCCGATGACCAGATGCACGGCACCTCGGCCGCGCTCGAATATGGCGTTCAGGCCCTGAAGGTCGAGCATATCGTGGTGATGGGCCATGGCCGCTGTGGCGGCATCCGGGCCTTTGCCGATGATGCGCAGGGGCCGCTTTCGCCCGGCGACTTCATCGGAAAGTGGATCACGCTGATCAATCCGGCGGCGCAGCGCAGTGGGGGCCGCGGCCGCAACGAGGAACTGGAAAGCTATGTCGAGCGCCTGGCGCTGGCCTCGATCCAGCAATCGCTCGCCAATCTGCGAACCTTCCCCTGCATCAGCATTCTCGAGGGGAAGGGCCGGTTGAAGCTGCACGGCGCCTATTTCGCCGTCGCGACAGGCGTTCTGATGGTGCTCGATCCCGCCACCGGGCAGTTCGTTCCGGCGATTGGCGAGATGCCAAAAAAGGTGCAAACTATCCGCTGCAGCGAAGCCGAATGATGGCGAAAATTTAGCTGCTCCGCCCCCCATGACGGCGGGCGCGGCTTGCGCTAGATTGTCGCCTCCCGGTCACTGATTTTTGAAGCTCGCATGTTCGATCGTCGTAAGCCCTCGGCTCCCGCTCCCTTCGTCACCCACGAAAATATCGAAGCCAAGATCAAGTGGTTCGACCCTGAGAAGGGCTTCGGATTCGCGTCTCCTGCCGACGGATCCGGCGACGTCTTCGTGCATGTCTCGTCCATCGGCCCGCTCGATCCGCAGGATCTGCAGCCGGGTGCGACGATCGTTGCCGATCTCGGCGAGGGCCGCCGCGGTCTCCAGGTCGTGGCCGTGCACGAGATCGACGCCTCGACTGCGACGCCCGCCGCCCCGCGTGGCGAGCGTGCTCCGCGCCCGTTCTCGCCGCGCCCGCCGCGTGACGATTTTGGTGGCGGCGGCTATGGCGGCGGCGGCGGCGGTGGTTACGGTGGCGGCGGTTACGACCGCGGTGATCGTGGCGGATACGGCGATCGCAACAGCGCCCCGATGGAAGGGCCCTATGACGGTGCCGTGAAGTTTTTCAACTCCGACCGCGGCTTCGGCTTCATCGCGCCGGACAATGGCGGGCCGGATGTGTTCCTGCATGTCAGCTCGCTGAGCCGCAGCGGCCTGCAGCCGCCGATGGACGGCCAGCGCGTGCGCTTCTCGATCCGCGCCGGCAAGAAGGGCCCGGAAGCCGCGAACGTCAGTTTCATCTGATCGCGCGTTCTCATGCGATTTGAAGACAGGCCCGCCGTTCGGCGGGCCTTTTTGTTTCGCGACCGGTGCTGGCGGTTCAGGCGAGAGTTCGGGGGGCCGAGATCACGATGAGTCTGATCGATAAAGTATCGAGGATTCTGCGAGAGGCAGCTGCAGAGGCGATCTTGCCCCGCTTTCGCAATCTGACCACGCGCGACGTGGAAGAAAAGTCGCCGGGGGAACTCGTCACTGCTGCCGATCACCATGCGGAACGGTTGATTGGCGAGCAATTGCTGCTGCTCGATCCGTCCGCCAGGATCGTGGGCGAGGAAGCCTGCACAAGGACCCCTGCATTGGCTGACGCTCTCGATCAGGGCACCGTCTGGCTGATCGACCCGCTCGACGGCACCGGAAATTTCGTCTCCGGCCGAGGACCTTTTTCGGTCATGCTCGCACTGCTACGCGAAGGCGAGACCGTCGCAGCTTGGATGCTCGATCCGTTGTCGAATCAGCTTCATGTCGCCGAACTGGGAAGCGGTGCCCAGATCAATGGAGTGCCCGTGGTCGGCGATGGCAAGCCGGATACATTGCGGACGGGCTCGATTTCCACTCGTTTCCTGCCGCCTAACGTGTTTGAGGCCATCGAGCCGCGCCTGGACCGAGTGCCCCTGATCGTGCCTCCGCTGCTTTGCGCGGGGGCCGAGTATCCGGCCATTGCCGCTGGCGATCGTGATTTCGCCGTCTTCTGGCGGACGCTGCCATGGGATCATCTGCCCGGAGCGTTGTTCCTGAGCGAGGCTGGCGGCCGCGTCGCGCGCTGGGATGGCTCACCCTATCGCGCTGGGCAAGACGGTCATGGCCTATTGGCAGCGCGCACGCCTGATCATTGGCGAGCTGCCCATACTGCACTCTTCGATTGACGCAATGACTGCTCAGGGTCGAGTTAGATCATCGGACCGAAAACCGTATTCGGTCCGATGATCTAACCTTTTGTGTTCCCCGAAAACCGCAATCCACTTTTCGGGCCGATGCTATAGTCCTGGTTGCGAGCGCTCGGCTAGAGCATTTCCGTGTTTCTCCGAATCGCGGAAATGCTCTAGCTCTTTGTTTTATCGCATTTTCTTCACGCGAACCGGTGTCCAGTTCGCTCGAAAATGCTCTAGACCCGCTCGAGCGCATGATGCGGCAGGTCAGGCAGGGTCAGGCCGATTGCATCGCCTGGGCGGATCTCGCCGCCGGCCAGCACGATCGCCATGACGCCGGACTTACGGACGAGGCGACCCTCAGTATCGCGCCCGAGGACCGCGGAGAGGAGGCCGGGGCGGAACGCCTCGATCTGGGCGCAAGGGTTGCGCAGGCCGGTGATCTCGATGCTGGCCTTGTCGCCGAGCTGAAGGCGGGCACCGGCAGGCAGCGCCAGAAGGTCGATGCCAAGGGTGGTGACGTTCTCGCCGAGGTCGCCCGGCGCGAGGTCGAAGCCGGCTAGTTTCAGCTCGTCGAAGAGCTCGGCATGGATCAGATGAACCTGGCGCAGGTTCGGTTGCGAGGGGTCGACCGCGACGCGGGAACGGTGCTTCACGGTGATGCCGCAATGAGCGTCCCCCTCGACGCCCAGGCCGGTCAGGAGCCGGATGCTGTCGCCGATGGGCTTGCTGAATGCATGTCCCGCATCCCGCCCGACCGATACAACCTTCGCTGCCATTCACCTGCCTCCGCGAGGTCGCTTTGCGGGCTCTCTGGCACGGAGCGCACGGCTTGGCGAGACGGCGGACCTATTTGGTCAGGATGAGCCGATCGCGGGCGGTCACGCGCAGGCGATAGGCTTCGCCAAGATGCATCAGGATGACCTCGCGACCAGCGCCGACCAGTTGACGGACGTCGACGATCGGAACGTCCGATTGTCCGGGAAGGGGCGCTGTCTTTCCAGAAATATCAGATGGTGGGACGGAACTCATCGCAGCGATCCAGGTCGATAATCTGCTCACAGCAGACAAGGTTCGGCGCTGATCTTCCATAGAACTTCACTATCGAACGATAATCATTACAAACTACGTCGGTATCAGCCTATGAATTAGGTCGCTTTCTGCCACGTCGTCAAGGCGGGATGGCCCTGTCCCGGCTTCGAGCAGCCGCGTCCGCACGAAAAAGCCGGGCCTGCAGGGCAGGTCCGGCTCGCGAGTGGCGTCAGATCGCTTCGGGATCAGTGATCGCCTTCGAGCCCGCCGACATGCTTCTGGGTATAGAGTTCGATGCCGATGCGCTCAATCAGGTCGAGCTGGGTCTCGAGGAAGTCGATATGACCTTCCTCATCCTTCATCAGCGCCTTGAACAGGTCCTCGGACGGGTAGTCGCCGACCTCGCGGCAATATTTGGCCGCCTCCTGATAGAGCGCGCGCGCCTCGACCTCGGCCTTGAGATCGCACTCGATCACTTCCTTGACGTTCTCGCCGATGCGCAGCGCGTCGAGCGTCTGCAGATTGGGGAAACCTTCGAGGAAGAGGATGCGGTCGACGAAGCGGTCGGCATGGACCATCTCCTCGATCGATTCCTTCTTCCAGGTCTTGGCCATCTCCTTCAGCCCCCAATTATCGAGCATCCGGTAGTGCAGCCAGTACTGATTGATCGCGGTCAGCTCCGAGCGGAGCCCCTTGTTGAGATATTCGATGACCTTCTTGTCACCCTTCATCGCAGCTCTCCTCGGCCCGCAACACATTAGAATGATCCTAATGTATGGCTGCGATCCGGAGAATGAAAGGGAGAAGTCGCGCTTGGGTTAGGAAATATCGACGAGGCCGCGCAGGGCGTCAGGCTGCGATCGTGTCTTCCTCGATTGCCAGCCCGTCCATCATCTGGGTGACGGAGACATGCACCGCGCATTCGACGTCGCGGCTGGCGCAGGAATGACATTGGCTGGCGCAGGCCGCGCGGGCTTCGGCAAGGATGGCCCTGACGGCCCGGGCGCAACGTCCGCAGTCCGGGCTGCAGCCCAGGCAATCATACGCTTCGCCAGCCGTCACCGGTCCAGTGCCATCGGGGGCAATGGTTCCCTTGATCTGCCGGCAGGACAGGACGTTACAGGAGCAGACGATCACGCGTGGTGCCCAGCCCCAGTTGCGACCCGCGCCTCCACTTCGGCGCCATCGGCGTTGCGCAGACGGACAATGACCTCCACGGATGAGATCATCATGCCTTCAGGCGCGACCGGAAGGCCGGAGACCTGGATTTCCGAGCCCGGGATATCGACGACGGTTTCGTCGTCCTCGTTATAGAAGTGGTGATGCTCGGACACATTGGTGTCGAAGAAGGTCTTGGGGCCGGACACCGAAACCTGGCGAAGCAGGCCGGCTTCCGAGAACTGCCGCAGCGTGTTGTAGACGGTCGCGAGGGAGAGGGGTTCGCGGGCGCGCAGCGCCTCCTCATAGAGCATCTCGGCGCTGACATGGCGGTCGCCCTTGGCGAAGAGCAGCCAGCCCAACGCCATACGCTGCCTGGTCGGGCGCAGGCCGGCATTGCGTAGCCGCGTTTTCACCGCGCTGATCGGGCAGGAAGCGGGGCTCTTCTGCGGCCACGGAATCTGTTCCGCGGCGGCACGGGCCTGGCTGGGATCCTTCACGGGCAAAACGCTCATCGGTACGCCTTCCACATCGCCGGCATGCCGGCCCTGCAGTTTAGAAAATATCTAAACTACTGATATCATTGCTATATTTGGCGCGACCGCGCGCGAATGTCAATCACGGGCCGGCTGCGACACGGTGCATCAGGCCCGGCGCGTCTGGATCATCGGACCGGATATCGTATCCGGCCCGATGATCCAGCCTTCTGTGGTTGCATCGGCTTTCCCGAACACCGCAATCCACTTTCGGGCCGATGTCTTTAGTGCCCGGCGTCGGCGGGTGCTGCTTTGGGCGGCTTGCGCATGAACACGGCCAGAACGACCAGCCCCGCGAATATCCAGGTCAGACCGAGAAAGACATCGCCGAAGGCCATGACCAGAGCTTCGCGATGGGCGAGCTGGCTGATCTTGGCGAGCGCCATCGCCTCGGCATTGGCGCCATAGCCGGCGAAGAGCTGCATCATCTGAGCCAGCCGCTCTTCGGCGACCTGGCTACCGATGGCGACGGCTTCATGCAGTCGGGTGATGTGCAGGTCGGTGCGGCTGTTGAGCAGGGTGTTGATCACGGCAAGGCCCACCGCGCCACCAAGATTGCGCGTGAGATTGTAGAGGCCCGATGCGTTCTTGAGCTGCGCCGGCGGCAAGGTGCCGAGCGCAAGATTGTTGATCGGTACCATGCACAGCATCAGCGAGACGCCGCGCAGGATCTGGGGCACCAGCAATTCGTGGAAGTCCCAGTCCTTGGTGATGAAGGACGCGAGATAGGTGCCGGCAGCAAAGCCGGCGAAACCGATCATCATCATCACGCGTGGATCGAGCTTCTGCGACAACCTGCCGGCGACGGGCGCCGTCAGGAACATGCACAGGCCGGTGACGAACATCGTCTCGCCGATCATCAGCGCGTCATAGCCGCGGATGCGGCCGAGATAGACGGGGTAGAGATAGGTCAGCCCGTAAAGGCCGATACCCATCGTGAAGCTGAAGAGCGAGCCAAAGGCGAAGTTCCGATTGGTGAAGGCGTAGAGGTCGACGAGCGGGTCCTCGCGCGTCAGTGCGCGCCAGAAGAACAGCACCGCGCCCACCAGCATCAGCCCGGTGAAGAACACGATCTCGTGGCTCTGGAACCAGTCGAGCCGCGTGCCTTCCTCCAGCACATATTCGAGGCTGCCGAGGAAGGCGGCCATGCTGGCAAGGCCGAGCCAGTCGAAGCGCTTGAGCAGGCCGGGCTGCGGCTTGTCGAAATCGATCAGCGTCCAGGCTGCGATGGTGACGCCGATGCCGGGGATGACGTTGACCAGGAAAAGCCAGTGCCAGGAGAAGGCATGGCTGAGATAGCCGCCGACCGTCGGGCCGATGGTCGGCGCCAGGGTCGCGACAAGCCCGATCAGCGGCGAGACGATCGGCCGCTTCGAGGCCGGGAAGATGGTGAAGGCAGCCGCGAAGACACCGGGAATCATGCCGCCGCCGATGAAGCCCTGGACCGCGCGCCACAGGATCATCTCGTTGATCGAGGACGACATCGCGCAGAGCACGCTCGAGATCGTGAAGCCGGCTGCGGCGATCGAGAAGAAGACGCGGGTCGACAGCGCCCGGCTGAGATAGCCGGAAAGCGGGATCATGATCACTTCGGCGATCAGATAGGCGGTCTGGACCCAGGCGATCTCGTCGGTGCTGGCGGACAGGCCAGCCTGGATTTCGGCCAGCGAAGCGGAGACGATCTGGATATCGAGGATCGCCATGAACATGCCGAAGACCATCGCCAGGAAGGCGAAGATCCGCCGCATCGGGATGGCGTCGGAGGCCGGCGGCGTGCCGGCTGTCAGTGTCGCTGTGGCCATGACGGCCTCGTCTTCCTGGCGCCCCGTACCGTCACCCCGGCCAGGCGGCATCGGCCGCGCAAAGTCGGGGTCAATCGATGGGCGTTACGGCTGCATGGATTCCGGATCTTCGCTACGCTCGATCCGGAATGGGTCTTGTCGTTCTGTTCAGGCCTGGGGGCGCGGGTCGATCTTCACCACGACCGACATGCCGGGGCGCAGCGCATGGCGTGCGATGGCTTCCGGGTTGAGCGTGATGCGCACCGGGACGCGCTGGACAATCTTGGTGAAGTTGCCCGTGGCGTTGTCCGGCGGCAGCAGCGAAAACACGGAGCCCGTGCCGCCGGAAATGCCGCTGACGACGCCGTCAAAGACCTGATCAGGCAAGGCGTCGACCGTGACCCTTGCCTTGTCGCCGATCTTCAGGCCGCCGACCTGCGTTTCCTTGAAATTGGCGTCGACATAGACCTGATCGAGCGGGACGATCGACATCAGCCGCTTGCCGGCGCTGACGAGGTCGCCGAGCTGGACATTGGTATTGGCGATCAGTCCGTCGATCGGCGCTGCGATCCTGGTGAAGGACAGGTCGCGGGCGGCCTTGTCCTCGGCGACCTTCAACTCATCCATCTGGCGGGAGGCTTCGTTGCGCTGCGCCTCCAGCACCTTGATATTGGCCTCGGCCGCCGTGACGCCGGCCCCGGCGCTGGCCAGCGCCGCGCGGGCCCGGTCACGCGCTGCCGTTGCCGCGTCGAGATTCGCCTGCGATCCGTAGGACTTGGCAGCAAGGCTGTTGGCACGGTCGAAATCGGCCGAGGTGCGGACGATATCGGCCTGGGTCGAGTCGCGCTGCGCCTGGGCCTGGAGCAGACTGGCGCGGCCGGCCTCGATCTGGCTGTCGATGCGCAGCAGCGTCGCAGCTGCCGTTGCGCTCTTGGCGCGGGCGCTTTCCAATGCGATGCGCTGGTCGCCATCGTCGAGGGTGACAAGCGGCTCTCCAGCCTTGACCTGCTGGTTCTGCTTGACGGCGACAGTTGCGACATTGGCCGCGAGCTTGGCCGAGATCGTGGCCATCTCGGCGCCGACATAGGCGTCGTCAGTCGAAACGATGAAACGGCCATTGCGCCACCAGTCGACGCCGAACCAGAGTCCGGTGCCGAGCGCGGCCGTCGCCAGCAGCATCATCCCCGCACGGCGCAGCGTCTTGCCGCGCGGCTTGGCGGCGGCAGGGCTCTCCGCTTCGCGCGGAGCTGCTTCGTCAGCCTTGCGGCCCTGGGCGGGAAGAGGCGTGGCTTCGAGCGCGGGGTCGACCAGCTTCAGCCGGTCCCGACGCGACTCAGTCTTTGTCTCGGCGGACATGGGCGATCCTGATAATTACTGTTCGAACCGATCGGTTCGATTTCAGTTGAAATAGCCCCGGTGATGGCGCATATCAAGTGAAATCGAACTGATCGGTTCGATTATTTTTGTGCGGCGCAAAATGCCGGAACGAGATGGGTCATGGACGAGGTTGTGAAGATCGCAGGAATGCCGCTGCGACGGAAACGGCGTGCGGCAGGCGCGGATCCGGACAAACGCCGCCAAATCCTGGACGGAGCGCATGAGGTCTTCCTGACGCGCGGGTTCGACAATGCGAGCATGAGCGACATCGCCGCGGCCGCGAATGTCTCGAAGGGCACGCTCTACGTCTATTTCGAGGACAAGGAGCATCTCTTCGTCGCACTGATCGAGCGTGAGCGTGAAGAACAGAAGCGCGGTATCTTCGAAGCGCTCGACGATGATCCCGACCTCGGTCATGCCCTGACGCATTTCGGCGAGCGGATCGTCCAGCTCCTGGTCTGCGATTTCGCGCTCAGCGCCCAGCGCATCGTCGTTGGCGTGGCGGAGCGCATGCCCGATCTCGGCCGCGAATTCTACGAGAACGGACCGCTGCAGGGCGCACGGCGCATCGCCGGCTATCTCGACCGCAAGGTCGCGGAGGGGCAGCTGGAGATCGACGATACAGCGCTGGCGGCAGTCCAGTTCGTTGACCTGTGCCAGTCGACCCTGCTGCGCCCGCGCCTGTTCAATGCGGTGCGCGAGCGACCGTCCGACGCCGAAATCTCCCGCGTCGTTGCTTCGGCGGTCGCGATGTTCCTGGCGCGCTACGGCAAGCGGTAGCTCGTTTACCGAGCCCGCGCCCGCATCCGCTCGCGATGGGCGGTGTAGAGGCCGGAGGCGGCGATGATCACCGAGCCCAGCAAGGTGAAGAGGTCCGGCAAGACCGAGAACAGGAAGAAGCCGAAGACCGAGGCCCAGAGCAACTGCACATAGGAGAAGGGCGCGAGCAGCGAGGCGTCGGCATGGCGGAACGCGATGATGACGAACCAGTGCCCGATGGTCGAAGCGACGCCGATGAAGATGCCGATGGCGATCGCTTCCGCAGTCAATGGCTGCCAGCCGAGGGGCTGCAGCAAGGTCAGCAGCAGGAAGCCGACCACGGCCGACCAGGTCAGCGTCGTCACCGGGTCCTCCGTCCTGCTCATCATGCGGGTGACGATCAGGGCAAAGGCCCAGGTCGCGGCTGAAAGCGCCGGCAACAGCGACGCGGCGTGGAAGTCGGCGCCTCCGGGCCGGACGATGATCAGGACGCCGGCCAAGCCGACCAGGGTCGCGGTCCAGCGCCGCCAGCCAACCTTTTCGCCCAGCATCGGGATCGACAACGCCGTGACGAAGAGCGGCGCGATGAAGCTCGTCGCGGTCGCATCAGCGATCGGCAGGTATCGCAGCGACGAGACGAAGATGATGGAGGAGAGGGTGACTGCGACCCCCCTCAGCAATTGCATGTGCGGGCGCTTCGGCCGCAGGCGTGCTGCGCCGCCGCGCAGCGCCACCGCCAACATGATCGCCGCAAAGGCGGCATAGCGGAGCCAGGTGATCTGCAGCGCGGGCATGGTCGCGGCGAGATATTTCGAAGCGACATCGGCGCTGGAGAGGAAGATGCTCGCAAGCAGCATCAATCCGATGCCGCGCAGCGCCGCATCGCGACGTTGTGGCACGGGAAGAACAGCCTCGGCATGCGTGGGCAAGGCCGGTACCGGGGCTACTGGAGAGTGGGACGAGGACAAGGTGGCGCCAAAGCTGGAGAGTGGGTCAAGGCTAGCAGGATTTGCCTGTGACGCGCGCGCAAACTCGGAACAGCGCCCATGCGCCTGGGCCCGTTCACGAAAAAGGCGGGCTTGCGCCCGCCTTCGTTGAGCTTTCCGAGCTGTGGGTCTCAGGCCGCCTTCTTGCGCGGCTGGATCAGCTTGCGGTTGACCAGGACTTCGGCGATCTGCACGGCGTTCAGGGCCGCACCCTTGCGCAGATTGTCGGAGACGCACCAGAAGGCGAGACCGTTCTCGACCGTATTGTCCTCGCGGATGCGCGAGACATAGGTCGCGTCCTCACCGGCCGCCTCATGCGGCGTGATGTAGCCGCCGGGCTCGTGCTTGTCGATGACGAGGATGCCTGGCGCGGTGCGTAGTACTTCGCGCGCCTCGTCGGCGGTGATCGGCTTCTCGCACTCGATGTTGACGCTCTCGGAATGACCAATGAAGACCGGCACGCGCACGCAGGTGGCGGTCAGCTTGATCTTCGGATCGAGGATCTTCTTGGTCTCCGCCATCATCTTCCACTCTTCCTTGGTGAAGCCGTCCTCCATGAAGACGTCGATCTGCGGGATGAGGTTGAAGGAGATGCGCTTGGGGAACTTCTTGGCGACGACGTCACCGGCCGAGAACACGGCGCGCGTCTGGTTGAAGAGTTCGTCCATGCCGTCCTTGCCGGCGCCGGAGACCGACTGATAGGTCGAGACGACGACGCGCCTGACGCCGAAACGGTCATGCAGCGGCTTCAGCGCCACGACGAGCTGCGCGGTCGAGCAGTTCGGGTTGGCGATGATGTTCATCTTGGAGAAGCCGGCGGCCGCGGCGGCGTTCACCTCCGGCACGATCAGCGGCACGTCTGGATGCATGCGCCAGGCCGAGGAGTTGTCGATGACGACGCAGCCCTGGCTGCCGATCTTCGGCGACCATTGCTTCGAGACCTCTCCCCCGGCCGACATCAGGCAGATATCGGTGTCGGAGAAATCATAGTGATCGAGCGCCTTCACCTTCAGCGTCTTGTCGCCGAAGGAGACCTCGGTACCGATAGAGCGCGAGGAGGCAAGCGCCACGACCTCGCTCACCGGGAAGGCCCGCTCGGCAAGGATGTCGAACATTTCGCGACCCACATTGCCTGTGGCGCCGACAACCGCGACCTTGAAGCTCATGCTGCTGTTCCTTTTGGAAGTAACCGGTTCTGTCTCCCCCGGGAGATGCCGACCCGCCTGGCATGGATGGCGGGTTCGGCCTTAGCCCCCGCCGGGGGGGAGGGCCCGGAACCGAGGCGAAGCGTCAGCGCGACGTCCGGAGCGTGCCGGTCGTCGTTTTGGTCGTGCGTTTCGTCGTCAGGGCGACAATCACAGAGCCAAATCCCATCAGGGCTGAAAGCATTCGCGGTCGCGTTCGAGCGGATACTCGCATCGCGATGCCAATCCAGAACACCCGCGGCGATAAAAAGTCAATCGGTCTCGGCAGTGAAGCGCGTCAGGGCGGGATTAACCCTGCCTCCTAACCAGCGATTCACGACAATCACGGTTCGCTGGCCGCCGGTAACCCGATACTGACCCGGTTGCCTTCAGCTTCGCCCGCGGGTGGGGACAGGCTGCCGGCGCGCAGGCGCACGCAGCGAGCGGGGTCTTGTCGTGTCGCGTGAGTTCGCAGCGTTACTGGTCAATGGCTTTCGCCGGCTTGGCTCGGGCTGCCGGGGGCTCGGCGCTGCGGCCGTGCATCGTGCCTTGCCGGTGGCGGCCGGCGTCAAGGGTAAGCTCGGCGGTCCCGATCCCGTAGGCATCCTGATCAGCGTCGTGGATCATGTCGAGGCTGCGATTCGGACAATCATCCGATGGCTGCGCGCTGCCATCGGCCATCGCGGCCTCGGCCTGACCGGCGGCCTGGCCTGGCGCGGGCTGGCTGCCGTTGCCGGCATCGGCATGGCGGCTGCGTTGGTCACGGGCCTTTCGGGCGACGGTGGCGAGATGCAGGTGGCCAACCTCGCCGAACAGCCGGCCTCGGAGATCCGGCCCGTTCGGGATGTCCGCCAGGAGCCGCGTCCCCTTGGCGCCCGACACGAAGACTGGGCCAGGATCGCGCGGCCGATCACCATGTTTGGCCTCGATTCCCCGGAATTGGAGCGCCAGGCCCCGGCCTATGAGGCGAGCCGGAGCGAGGACGGCACGAAGCGCGAGGATGTTTTGAGCTTCGGGGCGTTCACCGAGGCAAAACCGTATCTGCTGCTGCGCCTCGTCGTCGACCATGGCGATGATCATCTGACACAGCCTTTCATCATCGCGCTCGTGCGCGAGGCTGCTGCCCGTGGCATGTCCGTGCAGCGCAGTGGCGCGTCGACCGGGCTCACCAGCAAGTTCGGCCCCGTCGAGGCCACTGACGTGACCCTGAGCGATGGTGCGACCGAACGTGCCTGCGTCGGCTTCCGCCACCGTGGCGGCGACACACCGCTGCGGCTGAGCGGCTGGTGGTGCGGTGGAGCGGCGCGCCCGGCCGATCGCCAGCTACTGGCCTGCCTGATCGACGGGCTTGCCCTGCTCAGCGCTGGCGCGGATCAGGCGCTGCGCAGCGCCTTTGCCGCAGCTGAACGTAACCGCGATGGCGCCTGCTCGCCGCCACGTCCGTCCGCGGCCGGTCGCAAGACGTCATCGCTCGATGCCGAGGGCACGGCGACGAGCCTCAAGGCGGCCGCGAAAAGGTGAGGGGGCGGCCGTTGAAATCGGCTGCCCGAGCGTTATCTCAGAGCGATGGGGCAGTAAAAGCGTTAACCGCGGCGGGATAGATTTGGCGCTATCAATCGCCGCTTTGCTTCCCCTTGGTCATCGCCTCAGGAGACCCTCGCCATGAATTCCTTCAAGCGTCTCGCCGCCGGTCTCGGCATTTCGCTCGTGGCGTTGACCGCGGTCGCTTCGGTGGCCGAGGCGCAGCAGCAGCGTAAGCCGTTGCGCGTCATCGTGCAGAAGCGCAGCTATCTCGACCCCGGCAATGTCGTGCCGGTCGGCTCCCTGAACCGATACGCAACCCAGCAGTTCATCTCACCCCCGGTCTATTCCAATGTCGCTGAGCTCTACGGAGATGCCACCTTGCCGCCGCGCATCGGCGCCGGTGTGAACCCGTTCCGGAACACGTTTGCGACGCCGGGTTTCTGAACCGACCAGGCGGAGACGAGTAAGGCCCGCCTGACCGGCGGGCCTTTTGTTTGGGACCGTGCTGCTTAGCCTCGAGCGGAGCAGCACGTGACAGAGGTCCTCGAGCCGGCGCGATGCTTCGCCCGAGAGTGGCGTCCGTCAGCGGACGAGGATGTTCCGGAACTGCCAGGGGTCGCTGGTGTCGATATCCTCGGGGAAGAAGCCCGGGCGGTCCTGCAGCGGCGTCCAGTCGGTATAGGTCCCGACCACCGGGCCGAGATAGGGCAACTGCACTTCGAGGCAGCGACGGAAATCCAGCTCGTCTGACTCGACGATGCCGGCCTTCGGGTTCTCCAGTGCCCAGACCATGCCGGCGAGCACGGCGGAGGTCACCTGCAGGCCGGTCGCATTCTGATAGGGCGCGATCCGGCGGGTCTCTTCCACGGAGAGTTGCGAGCCGAACCAGTAGGCGTTCTTGCCATGGCCGTAGAGCAGCACGCCGAGTTCGTCGATGCCGTCGACGATCTCGTTCTCCTCGAGGATGTGCTGCTTCTCCTGCACCTTGCCGGCGCGACCGAACATCTCGTGCAGCGAGAGCACGGCGTCATTGGCCGGGTGATAGGCGTAGTGGCAGGTCGGCCGATAGGCCGGGTTGCCGGCCTCGTCGCGCACCGTGAAGTAGTCGGAGATCGAGATCGCCTCGTTATGCGTCACCAGGAAGCCGTATTGCGGGCCGGGCGTCGGGCACCAGCTCCGCACGCGCGTCTCGGCGCCGGCCTGGAGCAGATAGATCGCCGACTGGCAGCCAGCCTCATGCGTGCGGCCGTTCTCGGGCATCCAGCGCTCATGCGTGCCCCAGCCGAGCTCCGCCGGCTGCTGACCTTCCGAGACGAAGCCCTCGACCGACCAGGTGTTGACGAAGACGTCGCGCGGCTTGGGATGCTTGGCACGCTGGGTGTCGCGCTCGGCGATATGGATACCCTTGACGCCAACCTGCTGCATCAGGGCGCCCCATTCGGCGCGGTCCTTCGGCTCGGGGGTCTGCAGGCCGAGATCGGCCGCGACATTGAGCAGGCCCTGCTTCACGAACCATGAGACCATGCCGGGATTGGCGCCGCAGCAGGAGACCGCCGTCGTGGTGCCGGCCGGACGCGCGCGCTTGGCAGCCATCGTGGCTTCGCGCAGCGCATAGTTCGAGCGGGCCTCGGGGCCTTTGCTGTGGTCGAAATAGAAGCCGAGCCAAGGCTCGTTGACCGTGTCGATATAGAGCGCGCCAAGCTCGGAGCAGAATTGCATGATGTCGAGCGAGCCGGTGTCGACCGACAGGTTGACGCAGAAGCCCTGGCCACCGCCTTCGGTGAGGAGGGGCTGCAGCAGGCTCTTGTAGTTCTCGGGGGTCACCGCTTCCTGGATGAAGCGGATGCCGCGCTCGTCGAGGAGGGCACGGTTGGTGTCATGCGGGTCGATGACGACGAAGCGGCTGCGGTCGTATTCGAAATGCCGCTCGATCAACGGCAGTGTTCCGCGTCCGATGGAGCCGAACCCGATCATTACAATCGGTCCGGTGATGGTGCCGTGGACGGGCCAATGGGTCATGATGTTTCCTTGTTGGAGTGGAGCAGGGATTAAATCTTTCGCGGGCTCGTATGGAGAGCGGCCGCGCTCGTCAATCCGGAACGCCATTTTTGCGCCGCCAGGGTCGATTCCGACCCTAACGACGCTGAAGACAACCCGGTGCGGATGACGCCGCGGTGACGCTCGCTATCAGGCTGCGAGCGCCGCGGCAGGCAGGGGCTCGATCAGGCGCCCCGTTGCGGACAGGACGCCGGCGGCGCCTGCGAGTGAGCCAGGGCGCAGTTCGAGGCCGAGGAAGCGCTCGCGCTCGACCGGGCCGGGCATGGCAAGATCGCGCATCAGCTCGGCCGAGAAGCCGAAACGAGCGTAGTAGGGCGCATCGCCGGCGAGCAGCACCGCGCCGTGGCCGTGGCAGGCGGCGCGCCAGATCGCCTCGCGCATCATCGTCTTGCCGAGCCCTTCGCCCTGCAGGTCCGGGGAGACGGCGAGTGGCCCGAGCAGCAGCGCATCATGGCCGCCGGCATTGATGTTCCAGAGCCTGACGGTCGCCACGACTGCGCCGTCGCGCTCCGCGACCAGCGCCAGCCCGGCGGCCGGCAGCCGACCTTCACGCAGCCGTTCGCTGGTCTTGGCGAAACGGCGCTCGCCGAAGCAACGGTCGAGCAGGGCCTCACGGGCCTGGATGTCGGACGCGGTTTCCTCGCGGATCGTGATCATGACGCACCTCCGGCCGGAGCGCCTGCGCAAGACCGCAGACCTTCCCGGCGCCGCGCGCGAACGCGGCCAAACAGAATGATTTGGGGGGCGGCTCCGGCAGGTGCCGGAGCCAGGACGTCAGATGACGTATTGCTTCAGCGGCGGAAAGCCGTTGAAGGCGACGGCCGAATAGGTCGTCGTATAGGCGCCGGTGCCCTCGATCAGCACGCGATCGCCGATCTCCAGGCTGAACGGCAGCATGTACGGGGTCTTCTCGTACATGACGTCGACCGAGTCGCAGGTCGGGCCGGCCAGGACGCTCGGCACGGTCGCGTCACCGTCGCGCGGGGTGCGGATCGGGTAGCGGATCGCCTCGTCCATGGTCTCGGCGAGACCGCTGAACTTGCCGATATCGAGATAGACCCAGCGAACCTGATCGTCCTCGCTCTTCTTCGAGACGAGCACGACCTCGGCCTCGATCATGCCGGCTTCGCCGACCATGCCGCGGCCCGGCTCGATGATGGTCTCCGGAAGCTGGTTGCCGAAATGCTTCGACAGCGCCCGGAAGATCGCATCGCCATAGGCTGGAACGCCCGGGATCGGACGCAGGTAACGCGCCGGGAAGCCACCGCCGAGATTGACCATCGACAGCGACAGGCCACGGGTGGCGCATTCCTTGAACACCGCCGAAGCCGAGGCCAGGGCGGAATCCCAGGCGTTCACATTCGCCTGCTGCGAGCCGACATGGAACGAGATGCCATAGGCGCCCAGGCCAAGACGATGGCCATGCTCGAGCACGTCCGCGGCCATCTCTGGCACGCAGCCGAACTTGCGCGAGAGCGGCCAGTCGGCGCCGGCGCCGTCGCAGAGGATGCGGCAGAAAATGCGCGCGTCCTTGACCGCGGTGAGAGCGGCGGAACGGGCGACCTTCTCGACCTCGGCCACGCAGTCGACGGCGAACAGACGCACGCCGAGCTCCATGGCGCGCGCGACGTCGCGCTCCTTCTTGATCGTGTTGCCATAGGAGATGCGGTCAGCGGTGGCGCCAGCAGCGAGAGCGAGCTCGATCTCGACGACCGAGGCGCAATCGAAGCAGGAACCGAGCTTGGCCAGCAGCGCAAGCACCTCCGGCGCCGGATTCGCCTTCACGGCGTAGAAGACGCGCGTGTCGGGAAGAGCCCGGGAGAAGGCACGATAATTCTCGCGCACGACATCGAGGTCGATGACGACGCAGGGACCGTCTTCACGGCGGTTACGAAGAAATTCACGGATGCGCTCGGTCATCGGCGCGACTCCCCTACGGCGCAAGCGGCGCCGATACGACGTATCGCCGGGTGAGTCGTTCGCAGGTCACGGCGCGATGGAGACGCCGAGAACAGCGGACGAAACGTCCGGACCCGAAACACCGTCGATTGGGGAAGCCCCGCACGGCCGGCAATGAAGGACAAGCCTCTTCGGTGTTGACCTGTGGAAAGCCAACGAGACCAAAAAAGCCCGCTCCGTCGTTGCTTTAAGCTGCGTCCCCCGTGGAGATTCGGGGTTTGCCGGTTTCGCCTCCGGCTGCTGGTCGCTGTTCGGGAGCGGCCCTCTTGCGAGAGCCGGGAGCGTGATTTGAGGGGATATCCATCCCCCTCCATCCGTTTCCCATCCCTGGCGGCTGTCCGGCCTCTTGTCCGAATGCCCACCGACCAGCACGCGGCCACAGGCACGTGCGAATTGGGTAAGCGGCATATACGAATTGCGGTCCCGCTCTACAAGTTCTTTTTGACCTCGGGGTTCGGATTTTTTGCCGAACGGGCGGCGGAGAAACGCGCCGGGGCTGTCAACCGGCGCGCAATAGTAGGTTTCGAGGCCGGTCGGGCCCGAAACTAGGGCCGTTTCTCGCAGAAACGGATGCGGTTCCCAAACGGGTCCGGCACCTCGAGCGTGCGGCCGCCCGGGCCACTTTCCTGGATGCCGGGTTTCGAGAAAGGATAGCTCTTGCCGATCAGTTCGGAGCGATAGGCGTCCACGCCCTGCATCCAGACGAAGACGGTCGAACCCGGACTGGCGTCGCCATGATGCTCGGAGAGATGAAGCTGCAGGCCCGAGCGTGAAACCTGCATATAGATCGGGAAATCAGGTCCGTAGCGGTGGTCCCAATCCATGCTGAAGCCGAGGAAGCCCATATAGAACTCCTTCGCTTTCTCCAGGTCGAAAATCCGCAGGATCGGGATGCCCATGTTCAGGCTCACGCCGGTCTGGTCGATGTCGGCGGCCGGGCTCGCGTCTGGCTCGCCGATCTTCGCGGCGAGGACGTTCCAGTCATCATAGCCGAACTGCCGGGCGACGATTTCGAGGGCCTGAGCATGTGAGAGCGGGGTCTGCGGAGCGACGGCCTCCCGCAGGGCCCTGGCCATCAGTTTCGCATCGCGATAGGTGCGCATGGTCACAATCCTTTTCGATGGTGGACGAAGCGGCCAGGGCTCGCATTGCTGGAAGCGTCCACCGGATCGATCGGGATCGGGAAGGAAGCGGGATGCATTCACCATGCCCTGCGAGGGCGCGAGCGGCGGGCTGCATCCGGCCCAGTTCGAAGCGTAGAAAATAGGACGATCGGCTGTCAACATCGCGCGTGCCGGACATGCGCCGCCGCTGCGCCCTAGACCGGCCCCATTTCATCGCCTAAGTCGTTGGCGAGATGCGTCTTCGGGCGCAAACGCGACGGGGCTCCCTCGAATCATGACCGTATCCAATCGCCGCCAGATCCTGGCCGGCCTTTCCGCCGCCTTGAGCTTTTCCGCGGCGCCCGCCGCGCTGCTCGCCCAGCAGCCCGAAACGCAGCCTGCGCCGGCTCCGACCCCGCCGCAGCCGCGCTTCGGCTTCGAGGACGTGGTGCGCCGGGCCCGCGAGATCGCGGCCGCGCCCTATGAGCCTGGTCCGAACCTGCCGGAGCCGTTGTCGCGTCTCGATTTCGACGCCTGGCGCGACATCCGCTTCCGTCCCGAGCGGGCGTTGCTGGCGCAGAACGGCTCTGGCTTCCGGATGCAGATGTTCCACCCAGGTTTCCTGTTCACGCGCCCGGTGACGGTGAACATCGTGCGCGACGGCGTGCCGACGCCGGTGCCTTATTCGTCGAACCTGTTCGACTATGGCCGGATCAAGTTCGAGAAGCCGCTGCCGGTCAATCTCGGCTTCGCCGGATTCCGCCTGCACTACCCGCTCAACGATCCGCGCATCTTCGACGAGCTGATCTCCTTCATCGGCGCCAGTTATTTCCGCGTGCTCGGTCGCGAGCAGCGCTATGGGCTTTCGGCGCGCGGCCTGGCCATTGGTGCAGGTGTGCCTGGGGCCGAAGAATTTCCCGTCTTCCGCGAGTTCTGGGTCGAGGCGCCGATGGCGGGCGCCGAGCGCGTCACGGTTTATGCGCTCCTCGATTCAGCCTCGGTCTCAGGCGCCTACCAGTTCCATGTCTATCCGGATGTCGACAGCGTGGTCGATATCAGCGTCGCGCTGTTTCCGCGCAAGACGATCGAGAAGCTCGGCCTCGCGCCGCTGACCTCGATGTTCTTCACCGGCGAGAACGACCGGCGCTTCCATGACGATTTCCGGACGGAGCTGCACGATTCCGACGGCTTGATGGTTCACTCGCGCACGGGCGAATGGATCTGGCGGCCTTTGCGCAATCCGCGGCAACAGGCGGTTTCTTCCTTTGTCGAAAGCAATGTGCGCGGCTTCGGGCTGATGCAGCGCGACCGCGTCTTCGAGCACTATCAGGATCTCGATCTCAGCTATGAGTTCAGGCCGTCCTACTGGATCGAGCCCCAGGGCGACTGGGGCGAGGGCGTGGTCGAGCTGATCGAGCTGCCGACCGGCGACGAGACCAATGACAATATCGTCGCGCTCTGGGCGCCCAAGGCGCCGCTCGAGCCAGGCCGCGAATTCCGCTTCGGCTACAAGCTGACCGCGCTGCTCGACTCCAGCGACCTCCACCCCGGCGGGCGCGTGATCAACACCTACCAGGCGAAGCCGAAGGCGCTCGGCTCGGGCGAGCCGGTCACCGACGGGGCGCGCCGTTTCATCGTCGATTTCGCCGGCGGCGATCTCGCCTATCACCTGAAGCAGCCGGAGAAGGTCGAGATCGTGCCTTCGATCGCCTATGGCCGGATCAATCGCGCCTTTATCGTGCCCAACCCGAAGACCGAGGGTTTCCGGGCCTTCATCGATATCGTCGTCGAGCCCGGGCAGCTCGCCGAGATGCGTGCTTTCCTGAAGAGCGGCGACAAGACTCTGACAGAGACCTGGAGCTATCCGTGGCGCCCTGAGGCCTGATCGATCCGATCAGGCTGCCGCGGCCACGACCTCGATCTCGACCTTGAACTCGGGCAGCGTGAAGCCGGAGACGATCATCAGGGTCGAGGCCGGCGGCGGCGTACCGACATGGGCGTCACGCGATTCCATATAGGGCTTCATATGCGCCCGGTCGGTGACATAGGCATTGACCCGGACGATATCGGCCAGCGTCATGCCGGCCTCGCCGAGGATCGCGGCGATGTTGGCGAAGCAGAGATCGGCCTGAGCCCGCGCATCTTCGGGAATGCTGCCGTCGGCCGCAATGCCGAGTTGGCCGGAGCAGAAGACGAGGCGCTGCCCGGCGGGCAGTTCGGCGCCATGGCTGTAGCGGGCGAATGGCGCGCGGATCGAGGGCGGGTTGAGCGGCTTCATGCTGATCCTCCAAAGCTGCCGGACTATGCCGCGCCGGGCGCCCAAGAACCAAATGCCCCCGTGGCGGAGTTGATCAGTTCCGGTATTTGGGGGATTGACGCGCTCATGCCACGTTCATTGCGCAGACCTAGACTTGCGAATCAGCTGAGCCAACGAGACGGGAATAGGCACCGCATGACGACCGGGACCGCGAAACGACATCGCTTCTTCAAGGCCGCCTGCCTGCTGCCGTTCCTGGCGCTCACGGCCTGCGCGGGGTCGCAGCGTTTCAGCGGGCCGGGACCCGGTTTCTCCGGGGGGCCTGGCTACGGCCAGCCGCCGTTGCAATCTGCTCCTCCGATCAGTTCGGCCCCTGTGACCTCGCAGCCCTTGCCGCCGCCGGGTGGATATCCGGTCGCCTCTGCGCCCGGAGCCCTGCCCCCGCCGCAGGATCCGTTCTTCGATCCCAATGCCGGGCAGCGGCAAAGCGCGCCGCCGGTCTCAGGCGCAACCGAGGTTCCGCAGCTCAGAGGCGGCAGCGGCCAGGTCGCGACGCTCGGGCAGGGCCAGGCTCCGGCCCGCAGCCCGGGATCCTCGCGTGACAGCGTCATTGGGAGCTGGACTGCGCGCGAAGCGACGGGCGGCTCCTGCCGGATTCAGCTGTCGAGCACGCCGGCCCTCGATCTCTATCGCGCCAATGCGGCGGGCTGTGCCAATCGCGATCTGCAGAAGGTCAATGCCTGGGACTATCGCGACGGGGAAGTCTATCTCTACCAGCCCGGCGGTACGGTGGTCGCGCGAGTGCGTGCCGGCGACGGCGGCAGCATGAACGGCGCCGTTACGAAATCCGGCGCCGCTCTCTCACTCAACCGCTGAGGCTGGCCTGCTCGTCGCGCCTCACGGGCGCGACGACGACCGCGCGAAGAAGGCGGGGCGCCAGAACCTGCGCTGCAGTGACAGCGCCAGCGTGGCAAAGCCCTTGGCGTTGTCGAAGGCTTCGTCGAGGACGGTGAAGGGCGTCGGACCGCCGGTGGCGATCGTTCCCTCGACATCGTTGTAGCCGCCGATCAGCTCGGCCTCGAATTTGCGCGCCAGCCGGCGCATGGCGGCGTTCTCGGGCAGGCAGGTCATATAGAGCGTGCGAATGCCGCGATTGCGCGAGGCCGTGATCAGCCGCGTGAACAGCGCTTCGCCGATGCCTTGCCGGCGCCATGCCTTCTCGACACTGAATGCGGCTTCACCTGTCTGGGTGATGATGTCTTCCAGACCGCGCAGTTCGGCCGCGCCACGGACCTTTCCGTCCTCGATATAGGCATAGACCAGCCCGCCGACACCGAAGGTGGTCTCAGCGTAATTGACGAGGAAATCGTCGTTGACGGCCGTGCCGAAGCGCTCGCGACGCGTGAGCACGTCCAAGCGCAGCAGATGATCGATGAAGAGGGTGCGTTCCGCCGGCCAGAGCCGGCGAATTTCACCCTGGCCGGTCATTGTGCCGGCCTTTGTCGAACGAGCCAATTGTCTTCTCCTGTCACAGCGCCATGTCGCGCTACCGTCCAGGAGGCGTTCGTCCCTAGAGCTCGGGTCGGAAAATGCGCCTTCAATCTGGGAATGCAAGAGGCGAAGCTGTGTCAAATCTGGGCGGGAGGGCGGAAATTTCGTTCAATTTGCCTCGATCTGCAGCCCATGCCAAAGCCTGCGCCAGCCAGGAGGCTTGCGGTCGCGCCGAGCCTGGCTTAACCGGGCAACCGATGCTGTCCCGCCCGCAGGCCATGCCCGCCACCGTCACCGAACGCTATGTCGCCATGGTCGAGGCCGGCGCCATCGAGCGCGATGCGGCGCAGTTCGCCGTGGTGAAGCGGCTCGACGCGCTGTCGGAGACGCTCGCTTCGCGCCAACTGGCCAGAAAGAGCAGTGCGCTCGGTTGGCTGTTCGGCAAGCGGCAGCCATCGGCCAATGGTATCAAGGGCCTCTATATCTGGGGTTCGGTCGGCCGCGGCAAGACCATGCTGATGGACATGTTCTACGACTCGGCACCGGTCGCGGCCCGCAGGCGCGTGCATTTCCATTCCTTCCTTGCCGATGTCCATTCCCGCATCCACGCCTACCGCCAGCGCCTGAAGGCGGGCGAAATCAAGGACCCTGACCCGATCGGTCCCGTCGCGGCTGAGCTCGCCGAAGAGGCGACGCTGCTCTGCTTCGACGAATTCACCGTCACCGATATCGCCGATGCGATGATCCTGGGGCGATTGTTCACGGCGCTTTTCGCTGCCGGGGTGGTGGTGGTCGCAACCTCGAATGTCGAGCCGTCGCGTCTCTATGAGGGCGGGCTCAACCGAGCGCTGTTCCTGCCCTTCATCGCATTGCTGACCGAGAAGGTCGACGTGCTGCGTCTCGATGCCCGCACCGACTTCCGGCTGGAGAAGCTCGGGGGTGCGCCGACCTACCATGTGCCTGCCGATGCAACCGCCAGGGCTGCGCTCGACAAGGCCTTCCTCACGCTGAGCGGAGTTGCCCATGGGCAACCGCTCGTTCTCTCCGTCAACGGGCATGACCTGCACGTGCCGGAAGCCGCAGGCGGCGTCGCGCGCGCCGGTTTCAAGGATCTCTGCGCCAAGGCCTATGGTGCCTCGGACTATCTCGAGCTGGCCGAACGCTTCCATACGCTGCTGATCGAAGACATCCCGGTGATGGACGAGACGCAGCGCAACGAGGCGAAGCGCTTCATCATCCTGATCGACACGCTCTATGAGCTCCATGTAAAACTGATCGCGTCGGCGCAGGCCGAGCCGCATCAACTCTATATCGCCAAGAGCGGTCGCGAGGCTTTCGAGTTCGACCGCACAGTCTCGCGGCTGATCGAGATGCGCTCCGGCGACTATCTCGCATTGCCGCATGGGCGTGTCGATTCCGCCGCCAGCGGCGACACGACCGGCCTGGTCGAGACTTGAGAAGCAGCGCCGCATGCCGACGCGCGAGCCGAGCGAGACCCGCATCCTCACCGTCGCCAGCGAGCATCTGCGCCTGCACGGGCTGAAGCGCTTCACCGTCGTGGCGGTCGCCGAAGAAGCCGGCATGACCCATGCCAATGTCTATCGCTATTTCCCGTCGCGGGCCGCGCTCGTCGACGCGGTGGTCGATGTCTGGCTCAAGGCGACGGAGCGCAGCCTCGCGGACATCGCCGACGGACCGGACCCGGCCCATGACAAGCTGGAGCGGCTGATCCTGGCTCTGGCCAAGGCCAATCGCGACCTGCTGCTGGAAGACCGGCATCTGTTCACCGCTTTGTCGCAGGCCGTCGCCGGGCGTCACGCGATCAGTCGCCGCAACCGCACCCGCGTGAGGGCGCTGTTCGAGCGGGTCATCGACGAGGGTATCGGCTCGGGCGCCTTCGAGCCGCGCGATCGCGACAGGGCGATCGCCTTCGTCATCGACGCCACGCATCGCTTTATTCATCCTGCTGCGCTGGCGCTCGATGCGGACGTGCCGCAGGCTTCGGTGGACCTTCGGCTGGCAACGTTGATCAGGGTCATCCTGCGCGTGCTGGCGACGGGCATCGTCTGAAAATCGGGCTACAAATTACATTTCCTGTAATTTGTCATTGACGGTTTCGCTGCCTTATTCCTGCCTCGCGCGAGGCGCGCATTGCGCAAGACATTGATTTGACGGCGAGAAAGGTGAAGGCTGTTTTCCAGGGCGCGCGTCCTCCGGCCCGACCGTGATCGCAACAAGACGACTTGCAGCAAAAGGCCTGTTTGGGCCAAAGAACCCCACGGTTTCGCCGGGTCTCCGGCATCTCGCAGCGCAAGCACAAGGACTAGGCTATGGCCCGCAAGAAGATCGCCCTCATCGGCGCCGGCCAGATCGGCGGCACGCTCGCCCATCTCGCCGGGCTCAAGGAACTCGGCGACGTCGTGCTGTTCGACATCGCCGAGGGCATCCCGCAGGGCAAGGGCCTCGACATCGCCGAGTCGTCCCCGGTCGACGGCTTCGACGCCGGCTACAAGGGCACCCAGTCCTATGAGGACATCAAGGGCGCCGATGTCGTCATCGTCACCGCAGGCGTGCCGCGCAAGCCCGGCATGAGCCGCGACGACCTGATCGGCATCAACCTGAAGGTGATGAAGTCGGTCGGCGAGGGCATCAAGCAATATGCGCCGAAGGCTTTCGTGATCTGCATCACCAACCCGCTCGACGCGATGGTCTGGGCCCTGCAGAAATTCTCGGGCCTCAAGCCCAACATGATCTGCGGCATGGCCGGCGTGCTCGACTCGGCCCGCTTCCGCCATTTCCTGGCTGAAGAGTTCCAGGTTTCGGTCAAGGACGTCTCGGCCTTCGTGCTCGGTGGCCATGGCGACGACATGGTGCCGCTGGTGCGCTACTCCGGCGTCGCCGGCATCCCGTTGCCCGACCTCGTCAAGATGAAGTGGACGACGCAGGAGCGTCTGGACGCCATCGTCGAGCGCACCCGCAAGGGCGGCGGCGAGATCGTCAACCTGCTCAAGACCGGTTCTGCCTTCTACGCTCCGGCGGCCTCGGCCATCGCGATGGCCGAGAGCTACCTCAAGGACCAGAAGCGCGTCCTGCCGGCGGCCGCCGCGCTGAAGGGCCAGTACGGCGTCCGCGACATGTTCGTCGGCGTTCCCGTGGTCATCGGCGCCAAGGGCGTCGAGAAGGTCGTGAAGATCCGTCTCAACAAGGCGGAACAGGAAATGCTCTCGAAGTCGGTGGCTTCGGTGCAGGGCCTGATCGACGCCTGCAAGTCCATCGATTCGTCATTGGCGTGAGATAGAGCGAGGGGTGCGCGGCAGTCTCGCTGCGGCGCGCCCTTCCAGACGCCCTCGCCAGCGCACGCAAGGAATTCGAGCACATGAACATCCACGAATATCAAGGCAAGGCGGTCCTCAAGGAGTACGGCGCGCCCGTCTCCGCCGGCTTCCCGGCCCTTACGGTGGCGGAAGCCGTCGAGGCCGCCAAGAAGCTCCCGGGGCCGCTCTATGTCGTGAAGAGCCAGATCCATGCGGGTGGTCGCGGCAAAGGCAAGTTCAAGGAACTGCCGGCCGACGCGAAGGGCGGCGTGCGTCTCGCCAAGTCGATCGAAGAGGTCGAGTCCCATGCCAGGGAAATGCTCGGCAACACGCTGGTGACGGCCCAGACCGGCCCCGCCGGGAAGCAGGTCAACCGTCTCTATATCGAGGACGGCTCGGACATCGAGAAGGAGTTCTACCTCTCGGCCCTGGTCGACCGCGAGACCTCGCGCGTGGCCTTCGTGGTCTCGACCGAAGGCGGCATGGACATCGAGGCTGTCGCCCATGACACGCCCGAGAAGATCCTGACCTTCTCGGTCGATCCCGCGACCGGCATCATGCCGCATCACGGCCGCACCGTTGCCAAGACGCTGGGCCTCACCGGCGACCTCGCCAAGCAGGCCGAGAAGGTCATCGCCCAGATCTATGCCGCCTTCGTCGGCAAGGACATGGCGATGCTCGAGATCAATCCGCTGATCGTGACGACGCAGGGGCAGCTCAAGTGCCTCGACGCCAAGGTCTCGTTCGATTCGAACTCGCTCTATCGTCACCCCGAGGTGATGACGCTGCGCGACGAGACGGAAGAGGATGCCAAGGAGATCGAGGCCTCCAAGCATGACCTCGCCTATATCGCGCTCGACGGCACGATCGGCTGCATGGTCAACGGCGCGGGCCTCGCCATGGCGACGCTCGATATCATCAAGCTCTACGGCGAGGAGCCGGCGAACTTCCTCGATGTCGGCGGCGGCGCCTCGGAAGAGAAGGTCACCGCGGCCTTCAAGATCATCACCGCCGATCCGCAGGTGAAGGGCATCCTGGTCAACATCTTCGGCGGCATCATGAAGTGCGACGTCATCGCGCGCGGCGTCATCGCCGCCGTGAAGGCGGTCGGCCTCCAGGTTCCGCTGGTGGTGCGCCTCGAGGGCACGAATGTCGAGGAAGGCAAGGAGATCATCCGGACCTCCGGCCTCAATGTCATCCCGGCGGACGACCTCGACGATGCGGCACAGAAGATCGTCGCTGCGGTCAAGAAGGGCTGAGAAACGGCATGCGGGCTTTCGCCACCCTTGCGCTGTCTTTGGTATCCGCGCCGGCTTATGCCGACGCGGTAGCCGAGCGTGTGGTGGCGATTGTTCAGCAGGCTTGCGTTGCCCCTTCTACGCCTGAAGCGCAGATGGTGGCTGCTGAGCAAATGGCCAGTTCAGGAGCGTGGAAGGGCGATCCCAAGCTATCGGGTCGGCAGCGTGGCGTTGTTGCTAATCCGGACGACCTGAAGCGCCCGGAAATGTACGAGGTTCGCGATTGGAACTTTGAGGAGCCACTCTTCTCGGGGCGATTTCGTATCGCGGTCGTCCGCCCCGAATGGAGCGGATGGCGTCAGAATGGATGCTCAGTCTACGCGCAAGCGGTGTCCGTGGGCGATGTCGTCTCAGCAGCTCGTATCCAACTTGGACTGGGCGAGCCGCAGCCATCGGCGGCCTTTGGCCAAGTCTGGGTCGTATCCGGTGATGTTAGCAAGCCTCATGAAGTAACTCGTATGGTCTCAGCTCAGCGTCAGCAGTTGAGGTCCGGTGAAACAACAATTTTCGGAGTTTACGAGTTTCAAGTTCCGGCAAGCGGTGCTGTGCCGGCTCCTGTTGAAACGAGCAAATCGTCCGAATAATCACAATAGGAATGACTGAATGTCCATCCTGATCGACAAGAACACCAAGGTCATCTGCCAGGGCTTCACCGGCAAGAACGGCACCTTCCACTCCGAGCAGGCGATCGCCTATGGCACGCAGATGGTCGGCGGCACCTCGCCCGGTAAGGGCGGTGCGCTGCATCTCGGCCTGCCGGTCTTCGACACCGTCGCCGAGGCGCGCGATGCGACCGGGGCCGACGCCTCCGTCGTCTATGTGCCGCCTCCGGGGGCAGCCGATGCGATCTGCGAGGCGATCGACGCCGAGATCCCGCTGATCATCTGCATCACCGAGGGCATCCCGGTGCTCGACATGGTGCGGGTCAAGCGCTCGCTCGCCGGCTCGAAGTCGCGCCTGATCGGGCCGAACTGCCCGGGCGTCGTCACCGCCGGCCAGAGCAAGATCGGCATCATGCCGGCCAATATCTTCAAGCCCGGCTCGGTCGGCATCGTCTCGCGCTCCGGCACGCTGACCTATGAGGCCGTGTTCCAGACCACCCGCGAGGGTCTCGGTCAGACCACTGCGGTCGGCATCGGCGGCGACCCGGTCAAGGGCACCGAATTCATCGACATGCTCGAGATGTTCCTGGCCGATCCCAAGACCGAGTCGATCGTCATGATCGGCGAGATCGGCGGTTCGGCGGAAGAGGACGCCGCGCAGTTCATCAAGGACGAGGCCAAGCGCGGCCGCAAGAAGCCGATGGTCGGCTTCATCGCCGGTCGCACGGCTCCTCCCGGCCGCCGCATGGGCCATGCCGGTGCGATCATCTCCGGCGGCAAGGGCGGTGCGGAAGACAAGATCGCCGCGATGGAAGCGGCCGGTATCCGGGTCTCGCCCTCGCCGGCTCGCCTCGGAAAGACCTTGGTCGACGTGTTGAAGGGCTGAACGCCCAGGCGACGAGATGGCCGGGCCAGCCCGGCCATCTTACTTAAGACGCAATGACGGCATGAGACGCTCCGGGAACGGGGCAGGACGACGGTAGAAGGCAGGACGACAATGGCTCGCCAGGACATCAACGAGGCTCTCGCGCAGACGGGTTTCCTCTATGGCGGCAACGCGGCCTATATCGAGGACCTCTATGCGCGCTATCAGGCCGATCCGAGTTCGGTCGACGAGCAGTGGCGCGGGTTCTTCGCCGGGCTGAAGGATGATGGCCCGGCCATTATCCAGAACGCCAAGGGTGCATCCTGGACGAAACCGAACTGGCCGATCCACGCCAATGGCGAGCTCATTTCGGCGCTCGATGGCCATTGGGGCGTGGTCGAGAAGGTCATCGGCGACAAGCTCAGCGCCAAGGCCAAGGCTGCCGGCGCGACGCTCAGCGCCTCCGACGTGCAGCAGGCGACGCGCGATTCGGTTCGCGCCATCATGCTGATCCGCGCCTACCGGATGCGCGGCCATCTCCACGCCAAGCTTGATCCGCTCGACATCGAGCAGGCGAGGGACCCCGAGGAGCTGTCGCCGACCGCCTTTGGCTTCACGGACGCCGATCTCGACCGCAAGATCTTCATCGACAACGTGCTCGGCATGGAGTTCGCCACGCTTCGCGAGATGGTCGCGATCCTGCAGCGGACCTATTGCAACACGATCGGCATCGAGTTCATGCACATCTCCGATCCGGAGCAGAAGGCATGGCTGCAGGAGCGGATCGAGGGGCCGGACAAGGAGATCGCCTTCACTCGCGAAGGCAAGAAGGCGATCCTCAACAAGCTGGTCGAGGCCGAGGGCTTCGAGAAGTTCATCGATCTGAAATATACCGGCACCAAGCGCTTCGGCCTTGATGGCGCCGAGGCGCTGATCCCGGCGCTGGAGCAGATCATCAAGCGCGGCGGCGCGCTTGGCGTGCGCGACATCGTCTTTGGCATGGCCCATCGCGGTCGTCTCAACGTGCTGACCCAGGTGCTGGGCAAGCCGCACCGCGCGCTGTTCCACGAGTTCAAGGGCGGCTCCTTCGCTCCCGACGATGTCGAGGGCTCGGGCGACGTGAAGTACCATCTCGGTGCCTCGTCCGACCGGGAGTTCGACGGCAACAACGTTCATCTCTCGCTGACCGCCAATCCGTCGCATCTCGAGATCGTCGATCCCGTCGTGCTCGGCAAGGTGCGCGCCAAGCAGGACCAGTTCGGCGATATCGTCGAGCGCTCCAAGGTGCTGCCGCTGCTGCTGCATGGCGATGCCGCCTTCGCCGGCCAGGGCGTCGTGGCCGAGTGCCTCGGCCTGTCCGGGCTGAAGGGCCATCGCACCGGCGGCTCGGTGCATTTCATCATCAACAACCAGATCGGCTTCACCACCTATCCGCGCTATTCGCGTTCCTCGCCCTATCCGTCCGATGTGGCGAAGATGGTCGAGGCGCCGGTCTTCCATGTGAATGGCGACGATCCGGAAGCCGTCGTGTTCGCCGCCAAGATCGCGATCGAGTTCCGGCAGAAATTCCACAAGCCGGTCGTCATCGACATGTTCTGCTATCGCCGCTTCGGCCATAACGAGGGCGACGAGCCGGGCTTCACCCAGCCGCTGATGTATCGCAAGATTCGCGGCCACAAGACTACGCTGGAGCTCTACGCCACCAAGCTGGAAGCCGAAGGCGTGGTCCAGCCGGGCGAGTTCGACGAGATGAGGGCGGCCTGGAAGGGCAAGCTCGAGATCGAGTTCGACGCCGGCCAGACCTTCAAGCCGAACAAGGCCGACTGGCTGGACGGGCGCTGGGCCGGCATGAAGGCGATCCGCGCCGACGAGGACGACCCGCGCCGCGGTGCGACCGGCGTTCCCGCAGCGGTGCTGAAGGAGATCACCGAGAAGATCACCTCGACGCCGCCCGGTTTCAACGTCCACCGCACGATCCAGCGCTTCCTCGACAATCGCCGCAAGGCTGTCGAGGCCGGGCAGGGCATCGATTGGGCGACCGCCGAGGCGCTCGCCTTCGGCTCGCTGCTGCTCGATGGCCACCCCGTGCGTCTCTCGGGTCAGGATTGCGAGCGTGGCACCTTCTCGCAGCGGCACTCGGTGCTGATCGACCAGGAGACCGAGGCCCGCCACACGTCGCTGAACAACATCCGCGAAGGCCAGTCGCGCTACGAGGTCATCAACTCGATGCTCTCGGAAGAGGCCGTGCTCGGCTTCGAATACGGCTACTCGCTGTCGGAGCCCAACGCGCTGACCGCCTGGGAAGCGCAGTTCGGCGATTTCGCCAATGGCGCGCAGGTCGTGTTCGATCAGTTCATCTCGTCCGGTGAACGCAAGTGGCTGCGCATGTCGGGCCTCGTCTGCCTGCTGCCGCATGGCTATGAGGGCCAGGGGCCGGAGCATTCCTCCGCTCGCCTCGAGCGCTTCCTGCAGATGTGCGCTGAGGACAACATGCAGGTCGCGAACTGCTCGACGCCCGCGAGCTATTTCCACATCCTGCGCCGGCAGCTGAAGCGCGACTTCCGCAAGCCGCTGATCCTGATGACGCCGAAGTCGCTGCTGCGCCACAAGCGCTGCATCTCCGACCTGTCGGAGCTGGCCGAGGGCTCGACCTTCCACCGCGTGCTGCATGATGATGCCGAGCGCGGCCGCTCCGAGACGAAGCTGGTCAAGGATGCGAAGATCCGCCGGGTCGTGCTGTGCTCGGGCAAGGTCTATTTCGACCTGCTCGACGAGCGTGAGAAGCGCGGCATCGACGACGTCTACCTGATGCGCGTCGAGCAGCTCTATCCGTTCCCGCTGAAGACGCTGGCGCAGGAACTGGCACGCTTCAAGGCCGCCGATGTGGTCTGGTGCCAGGAGGAGCCGAAGAACATGGGCTCCTGGACCTTCGTCGAACCCTATCTCGAATGGGTGCTGGGCCATGCCGGTTCGAAGCCGAAACGCCCGCGCTATGTCGGGCGCCCGGCCTCTGCCGCGACGGCGACCGGCCTGATGTCGAAGCATACCGCCCAGCTCGCAGCCTTCATGGACGAGGCCTTCGCGGCCTGACCCTGTCCGAAGACGCCAGACAAAGACACGAACAAGAGGCCTGATATGGCGACCGAAATCCGCGTACCCACACTCGGCGAATCCGTCTCGGAAGCGACGATCGGCAAATGGTTCAAGAAGCCGGGCGAGGCCGTGAAGGCGGACGAGCCCCTGGTCGAGCTCGAGACCGACAAGGTCACGCTGGAGGTGAATGCCCCGACCGCCGGCGTGCTCGGCGAGATCGTCGCCAAGGAAGGCGAGACGGTTGGCGTCAACGCCTTGCTCGGCTCGATCTCGGCTGGTGACGGCGCTGCCGCAGCTCCGGCGAAGCCCGTCGCGGCTACGGAGGCTCCGAAGCCTGCTGCTGCGCCGGCCGCCGCTGCTGCGCCCGCGACCAAGGCTGCCGATTCCGGCCCGGCCGTTGCGCGCCTCGCTGCCGAGAGCGGTGTCGATCCGGCGAAGGTCGCGGCCTCCGGCAAGGATGGCCGCGTCACCAAGGGCGACATGCTGGCCGCCATCGCGACGGGTTCGGCGGCTGCAGCTGCGCCCGCAGCTCCGGTGCAGGTCCGCGCCCCGTCGGCTCCCGATGACGCCTCGCGCGAAGAGCGCGTCAAGATGACGAAGCTGCGCCAGACCATCGCGCGCCGCCTCAAGGAGGCGCAGAACACTGCCGCCATGCTCACCACCTTCAACGAGGTGGACATGTCGGCCGTGATGGCGCTGCGCAACCAGTACAAGGACGTCTTCGAGAAGAAGCACGGCGTGAAGCTCGGCTTCATGGGCTTCTTCGTGAAGGCCTGCGTGCAGGCGCTGAAGGAAATCCCTTCGGTCAATGCCGAGATCGACGGCACCGATATCGTCTACAAGAACTACTACCATATCGCGGTCGCGGTCGGCACGGACAAGGGCCTTGTCGTGCCGGTGGTTCGCGATGCCGACCAGCTCTCCATTGCCGGCGTCGAAAAGGAAATCGGCGCGCTCGGCAAGAAGGCGCGCGATGGCGCGCTCAAGATCGAGGACATGCAGGGCGGCACCTTCACCATCTCGAATGGCGGGGTCTATGGCTCGCTGATGTCGACGCCGATCCTGAACGCGCCGCAGTCGGCTATCCTCGGCATGCACAAGATCCAGGAGCGTCCGATGGTGGTCGGCGGTCAGATCGTCGTGCGCCCGATGATGTATCTGGCGGTCAGCTACGATCACCGCATCATCGACGGCAAGGAAGCTGTGACCTTCCTCGTTCGCATCAAGGAAGCGCTGGAGGACCCGGCCCGTCTCGTCCTGGACCTCTGAGCTCGAACAGATCTGCGGGAACCGCGCTCATGCCCGACAAGCCGTGCAAGCGGCCATCGCAAGGCGCGAGCATGGTTCCCGTTTCAAGAGCCTGATCCGGCCCGCACGACCACAGGACTTGACTTGCGGTCGCGTACTGGGATCGGGGATAGGGAAGGAGTTCGTGATGGCTTTTGGCCGCAATCCTCCCTCGCTCCAGGCGCATCTCTGCGTCAAGGGCGGTCTTGAGGCGATCGCCTTCTACGAGAAGGCTTTCGGCGCCGAATGCACCTTCAAGCAGATGGCGCAGGATGGCGTGCGGGTGTTGCATGCCAATCTCGCGCTGTTCGGCAGCGAGATCCTGCTGCATGACGAGTTACCGGAATTCGGGGGGCCCGTCGCCTCGCCGCATGCCCATGGCGGCGCCAGTATCGCGCTGAACGTCAATCTGCCGAACCCGAGCGATGTCGACGCGGCAATGGCCCGGGCGGAAGCCGCAGGCGCAATCATCTTCATGCCGGCGGGCGACGTGTTCTGGGGGGCCCGCTATGGCCGCCTGACCGATCCTTTCGGCCATGTCTGGGCCTTCAACGCGCCGCTGGCGCAGGGCTGAAGCCTGAGCCAGCGCGCGCCGTTGCGCTGGTCCGCGATAGCAATCTGGACCGCAAGGATGACATCTGCTGCGGGCATGGCGGACGGCGCCAAAGCCATGTATTGCGGCCGGTAAGACGCCGCACAGCGAGTGTCCACGCGCATTGCCTGCTCAACGGAAGGAAGTCATGTCCTACGATCTCGTCGTCATCGGTACTGGCCCCGGCGGCTATGTCTGTGCCATCCGCGCCGCTCAGCTCGGCCTCAAGGTCGCCGTGGTGGAGAAGCGCAAGACGCATGGCGGCACCTGCCTGAATGTCGGCTGCATCCCGTCCAAGGCATTGCTGCATGCGTCGGAAATGTTCGAGGAGGCCGGCCACACCTTCCCGAGCCTCGGCATCAGCGTCGGCACGCCCAAGCTCGATCTCAAGCAGATGATGGTCCACAAGCAGGAGACGGTGGACGCCAATGTCAACGGCGTCGCCTTCCTGCTGAAGAAGAACAAGATCGAGGCCTTCCAGGGCGTCGCCAGCATCCCCGGTGCGGGGAAGGTCGAGGTCAAGGGCGCGGACGGCAAGAGCCAGGTCCTCGAGACCAGGAACATCGTCATTGCGACGGGGTCGGAAGCGGCCGACCTGCCGGGCGTCGAAATCGACGAGAAGACCGTGGTGACCTCGACCGGCGCACTCGAGCTTGCGTCCGTGCCGAAGGAACTGCTGGTGGTGGGCGCCGGCGTGATCGGTCTCGAAATCGGCTCGGTCTGGGGCCGTCTCGGCGCCAAGATCACAGTGGTCGAATATCTCGACCGCATCCTGCCCGGCATGGATGACGAGATCGCCAAGCAGTTCCAGCGCATCCTGCAGAAGCAGGGATTCGAATTCCACCTGGGTTCCAAGGTCACCAAGGTCGAGGCGGGCAAGAAGGGCGCGACCGTCACGGTCGCACCCGCCGCCGGCGGTGAGGCCAAGACGCTGTCTGCGGATATCGTGCTGGTCGCCATCGGCCGTCGTCCGAACACCGACGGCCTTGGCCTGGAGGCGGCTGGTGTCGCGGCCGAGCGTGGCGGTGTCGTGATCGACGACCACTTCAAGACCAATGTCGCGGGCATCTATGCCATCGGCGACGTGGTGCGTGGTCCGATGCTCGCTCACAAGGCCGAGGACGAGGGCATGGCGGTGGCCGAGTTGATCGCCGGCAAGGTTGGGCATGTGAACTATGATGCCATTCCAAGCATCATCTACACGGCTCCCGAAGTCGCCGCGATCGGCAAGACCGAGGAGGAACTGAAGGCTGCAGGCATCGCCTACAAGGTCGGCAAGTTCCCGTTCACAGCCAATGGCCGCGCCCGCGCCATGCGCCACACCGAGGGCTTCGTGAAGTTCCTCGCCGACGCAGCGACCGACCGCGTGCTCGGCTGCCATATCATCGGCCCCCATGCCGGCGACCTGATCGCCGAAGTCACGGTGCTGATGGAGTTCGGCGGCTCGTCGGAGGATCTCGCGCGCACCTGCCATGCTCATCCGACGCTGGCCGAGGCGGTCAAGGAAGCTGCGCTCGCCGTCGACAAGCGCCCGATCCATATGTAAGCGGCATTGCCATTCCCGGGCGAAGCGTAGGTGCAGACCCGGGAATCTCAGCACAGATGACAAACGCCCGGCGCTTCGCCGGGCGTTTCACGTTTCGGGCTGGGCGGCAGCGCCGTCCTTGGCGTGCGGCCGGGTCTAACCTTCTGTGTTTGCATCGGCTTTTCCGAAAACCGCAATCCAGTTTTCGGGCCGATGCTTCAGTCAGCCCCGCCTTGCGTGAAAGGCCGTCAGCGTGTTGCGCAGCAGGCAGGCGATGGTCATCGGGCCGACGCCGCCCGGTACCGGCGTGATCGCACCTGCGACATTCACCGCCCCGGCAAAATCGACATCGCCGGCGAGCTTGCCGTCGGGCAGGCGGTTGATGCCGACATCGATGATCGTGGCGCCGGGCTTGATCCAGTCGCTCTTGACGAAATGCGGCCGCCCGACCGCCGCGACGAGGATGTCGGCGCGCCGGCAGACGGCGGGAAGATCGCGGGTGCGGGAATGGGCGATGGTGACCGTGCAGTCGGCCTGGACCAGCAGCTGTGCCATCGGCCGGCCGACGATGCCCGAGCGGCCGATCACCACGGCTTCCAGTCCGGCAAGCGATGGCAGGGTCTGCTTCAGCAGGATCATCGAGCCGAGCGGTGTGCAGGGGATCAGGCTGGCCTGTCCGTTGGCGAGGCGGCCGACATTGATGGGATGGAAGCAGTCGACGTCCTTGGCGGGGTCTATGGCCTCGATCACACGGTCGGGATTGATGTGCTTCGGCAAGGGCAGCTGCACCAGAATGCCGTCGACGCTGTCATCGGCATTCAGCGTGGCGACCTTGGCCAGCAGCTCCGCTTCGCTGGTCTCGGCCGGCAGGCGGTGAACGGCAGAGTTCATGCCGATCTCGCCGGCAAGCTTTTCCTTGGAGTTCACATAGACGCGGCTCGCCGGATCGTCTCCGACGAGCACGACATGCAGACCGGGTACCAGGCCGCGCGCAGCCCTGATCGCGGCGATGTCCTGGCCGATCTCGGAACGCAGCGCCGCTGCTGCCGCCTTGCCGTCGATGATGCGCGCCTGATCCGCCATGACCCACCGCCTGTGTTTCGCTGAGCGCTCCTCATGCGCGATCATCGTGCGGGCGGCAAGTATCGATGCGCCACTATCGATGCGCCATCGCCTTGGCCATTCGCGCCACAGGCGCGGGACTTGCCTCGCGGGACTTGCCTGCGGCGACGGCAGCTTGATCATCGCCTTGCCGCCACTCATGCTGGCCTGTATCGAGCGAGGGCAAGGCAGCGACTGACGGGATGGAGAGCTGACGACGTGACGACCGGATTTGCCGCCATTCCCGCCTCGACCAGCTACCGCCTGACCAATGCCCGCTTCCCGCTCTGCCTGATCGATGGCGCGGACCTTGCGGCCGATCGCGACGGGCTGGCACTGGTCGATCTTCGCGTCGAGGATGGGCGCATCGCTTCGATCCTGCCGGCTGGCACGGAAGCGCCCGAAGCCGGTCCCGGGCTCGATCTCGATGGCGGTATCGTGCTGCCGCGGCTGGTCGATGCGCATGTCCATCTCGACAAGGGCCATATCTGGCCGCGTCGTCGCAATCCGGACGGCACCTTCATGGGCGCGCTCGAGAATGTCATGGCCGATCGCGAGGCCAACTGGACATCCGAAGACGTGCGTACCCGCATGGATTTCGGCCTGCGCTGCGCCTTCGCCTACGGCACGAGCGCGGTCCGCACCCATATCGACTCGCTTGGCAAGCAGATCGGCATCTCCTGGCCGGTGCTGGCCGAGATGCGGGCGGAATGGGCCGGGCGTGTCGCACTGCAGGCCTCGCCGCTTTTCGGTATCCAGTTCGCGCTCGATACAGGACATATGCAGGCGGTGACGCGGGCCGTGAAGGTGCATGGCGACGGCATCTTCGGCTGCGTCACCTATATGATCCCGGAGCTCGAGGAGGCGCTCGACATCGTCTTTCGCACGGCGATCGAGCACGGCTTCGACCTCGACTTCCATGTCGATGAGACGAATGATCCGGCAGCGCGGTCCCTTGAATACATCGCCGAGGCCGCACTCCGGCATCGCTTTACCGGCAAGATCCTTGCCGGGCATTGCTGCTCTCTCGCCATGCAGGCTCCGCAGGATGAGGCGCGGATCATCGCCAAGGTCAAGGAAGCCGGCATCGCCGTCGTCTCCTTGCCGATGTGCAACATGTATCTGCAGGACCGTGACGGCGGACGCACGCCGCGCTGGCGCGGCGTCACTGCGCTGCACGAACTGAAGGCTGCCGGCGTGCCGGTGATGATCGCCTCCGACAATACGCGCGATCCGTTCTATGCCTATGGCGACCTCGACCTCGTCGAGGTGCTGCGCGAAGGCACCCGCATCCTCCAGCTCGACCATGGCCCGACCGATTTCGCGGCGATGATCGCGCGCGCACCGGCGGCGATCATGGGCGATGCCGACAGGGGCGTGGTGGCGCCCGGGCTGTCCGCCGACCTGATCCTGACCCGGGCCCGCGACTGGACCGAATTCTTCGCGCGCCCCCAGGCCGACCGCACGGTGCTGGTCGGCGGCAAGGCGATCGACCGGACGCTGCCGGATTACCGCGAACTCGACCATCTGATGAGCAAGAGCGCATGAGCCCCCGCTACGATATCGCCGCCCTGAAGCGCCGTCTCGGCGGGATCAGGACCGAGGACAACCCGGCACTGGTGAAGCAGAAGAGCCGTGACTTCTTCTGGTACTCGCCGATCCTCAAGCGCCAGCTCGACCATGTCACGGCGGACATCATCGTGTCGCCGACCAGCGAAGCCGAGGTGCTGGACGTCCTTTCGGCGGCTCATGCACTCGGCATCCCGGTGACGCCGCGCGGCACCGGGACCGGCAATTACGGCCAGGCGATGCCGCTCTCAGGCGGTGTGCTGCTCGATCTCTCGGGCTTCAACAAGGTCAAGTCGATCGAGCCCGGACGCTATGTCGCCGAGCCGGGCGCGATCATGGCCCGTATCGACGAGCAGACGCGGGCGCATTCGCGCCAGGAGCTGCGCCTGCATCCCTCGACCTATCAGACCGCCTCGATCGGCGGCTTCATCGCCGGTGGCTCGGGCGGTGTCGGCTCGATCAAATGGGGTGGCCTGCGCGACTGGGGCAACATCATCCGGCTCAAGGTCGCAACGATGGAGGCCTCGCCCCGTATCCTCGAATTCAGCGGCGACGACCTGCACAAGGTCGCCCATGCCTATGGCACCAACGGCATCATCACCGAAGTCGAGATGCCGCTCGGGCCCGCCTATGACTGGGTCGACGTCATCCTCGGCTTCGACACGCTGCGCACAGCGACCGAGTTCGCCAATGCGCTCGGCGAGCAGGACGGGCTGGCGTTGAAGAACCTCGCGGTCGTCGCGGCCCCAGTGCCGCATGACTATTTTCTGCGGCACAAGAAATTCCTGCCGCGCGACAGCCATGTCGTGATCGTCATGGCGGCGGATTTCGCAGTCGATGCGCTGCTCGCCTATGCCCGGCATTTCCGCGGCGCCGAGCTGCTGATGCGCTCCGACAGGCTCTCGCCGGACGAGGCCAAGGGCCTGCCGCCCGGCTATGAACTGGGCTGGAACCACACGACGCTGCGTGCGCTCAGGGTCGATCCGTCCATCACCTATCTCCAGGTGCTCTACCCCTTCCCGAGCCAGGTCGATCTGGTCCAGCGCATCCATGAACGTTTCGGCGACGAAGTGCGCTGCCATCTCGAATTCGTCCGCTTCGACGGCAAGGTCACCTGCTTCGGCCTGCCGCTGGTGCGCTTCACCAGCGAGGAGCGGCTCGAAGAGATCATGGCGATCCACGAGGAGATGGGGGCGCCGATCTTCAACCCGCATCGCTATACGCTGGAAGAAGGCGGCATGAAGCAGACCGACGCATTGCAGCTCGCCTTCAAGCGCGAGGCCGATCCGCAGGGCCTGCTCAATCCCGGCAAGATGATCGCCTGGGAGGACCCGTCCTACGACTACAAGTCGGGCAAGACGTTCCTGTTCCGCAGCCTGGCCGATGCCGGCGTGGGTGGCTGATCATGCGCGTGCTCGTGCTCTACGCCCATCCCGATCCTGACAGCTTCGGGGCGGCGCTGCATCGAGCCGTGGTGAAAGGTCTCGAGGAGGCTGGCCATGAGGTCGACGATTGCGACCTCAATGCCGAGGGCTTCGATCCGGTGCTAAGCCGGGAGGGGCGGGTCGGCTATCATGATGTTGCCAGCAACACGCTTCCGGTTGCCGGCTATGTCGAGCGGTTGCGGGCGGCCGAGGCACTGGTCCTGTGCTTCCCGGTCTGGAATTTTGGCTACCCCGCGATCCTGAAAGGCTTCTTCGATCGTGTCTTCCTGCCCGGCGTTTCATTCAAGCTGGACGACGGCAAGGTCAGGCCCAATCTCTGGAATATTCGCCGTCTCGTGGCGGTCACGACCTATGGCGGCTCGCGCTGGCGCGCCTTTCTGATGGGCGACCCGCCGCGCAAGGTGGTATGCCGGGCCGTACGCGCCGTCTGTCATCCGCGTGCGCGGCCGCTTTACCTGGCTCACTACGACATGAATCGCGCGACAGCGGGAAGCCGCGATGCCTTCCTTGCGCGCGTTTCGAAAAAGATGCGTACTCTGTGATTGTGCGCTGCACTTGCGTCATCACACTGTCATGATCGCAAGCGATCTCAGAGCCGGCGAATAGATTTCCGAGCAGTTTCCAAGGACCGGCTCATGACCAAGTCCCTCGAGAAAAGCGTCGGTCGAGCTCTCCTTGTGGCAGCGCGCCTGCACCGGGCGCGCATGGGCGAAAGGCTCAATGGTCTCGGGCTCTTTCCCGGGCAGGAGCAGGCGCTGAAGGCCCTTCAGCCAGCTCCCATGACGATGGGCGAACTCGCCACCCTGCTCCGGGTCAAGCCGCCGACTGTGTCCAAGACCATCGGCCGGCTCTCCCTGCAGGGGCTGGTGACGCGCGAAGGCGGTAGCCGCGATGGCCGGCTGGTCCAGGTCGCGTTGACCGAACACGGCCAGAAGACTGCGGCTGCGCTCGATGCAGTCTGGAATCAGGTCGAGGACGAGCTTCTGGAAAAGCTCGACGCCAAGGAGCGCAAGCAGCTCCGTAAGCTGCTGCGCAAGGCCTCGAAGGGCCTTTCCAAGGCCGGGGCGGAGATCGACGAGCCTGATGCCGATGCGGATGATGCCGAGGCTGAGGCCTGATCAGCGCATGGAACGCATGCCTTCAGACGCTGGTGTCGCTCACTAAATCGGTTAAATCTCTCTCCGTCATTCTCCTCGCGCATGACGGGACGGTCCTTTGCCCGCCTATTCCCACCGACCGGAAACGGGCCGCTCCCGCCTGATCGCCATCGGGCTGATGTGCGGCGCAGTGCTGTGCTTCTCACTGCTCGATACCAGCGCGAAATGGCTGGCCGGTCATATGGACCCGCTCCAGGTGGTGTTCGCGCGCTATGCCGGCAGCATGATCCTGGTCTCGCTGCTGCTGAACCCCTGGAGCCATCCCGGCATCCTGCGCACCAAGAAGCCCTGGCTGCAGGCGATCCGCTCGCTGCTGCTGCTCGGATCGACGGCGCTGAACTTCTTCGCGCTGAAATATCTTCAGCTCGCCGAGACGGTGTCGATCATGTTCGCGACGCCGCTTCTGGTGGCGCTGGTTTCCGGGCCGCTGCTCGGCGAATGGCCCGGGCCGCGGCGGCTCGCTGCGATCGGTATCGGGTTCATCGGCGTGCTGGTCATCACGCGGCCGGGCTTCGGCGGGATGCATCCGGCGGCGCTGCTCTGCATGATCGGCGTCGTCTGCTATGCCTTCTATTCGCTCACGACCCGGCTTCTGGCGGCCTTCGACCCGCCGGAGACGACGATGGTCTATTCCGGCGTCGCGGGAACGGTCGCGATGCTGCCGCTCATCCCGCTGTTCTGGACCTGGCCGGAGGGGCCGCTGCCCTGGGCGCTGATGCTGGTGACCGGCGCCATGGGGGGCTTCGGGCACTGGCTGCTGATCCTGGCGCATCGGTTGGCGCCCGCGACGGTGCTGGCGCCGTTCATCTATTCGCAGATCGTCTGGATGGTCACGCTCGGATATCTCGTCTTCGGCCAGCTTCCCGACCGCTGGACCTTCATCGGCGCAGCCATCGTGATCTCGTCGGGCCTCTATCTTCTCTATCGCGAGCGGGTCCGGGCCGTGCCCGAGGGCTCGGCCCGGCTCGATTGAGCGCTGGCGGATCTCAGCCCTTCGGCGCCAGCGAAACGCCGCTCTGCTGCGCGATCCAGTCGGAGAGCATCGGCACGTAATCATCGCCCCGGCCATTGGCGACGGCGGAGGCATAGGCGTTCTTGACGGCGTTGCCGATCGGGTTCGGGACGCCTGCCGCATTGGCGACGCCTTCGAGATAGCGCACATCCTTCAGCGCGTTGACCAGAGTGAACTTGTGCGCGTCACGGTCGCGCTCCAGCACGTATTTCATGAAGGTCTGATAGAAGCCGCAATCCATCCGGCTGCCGGAGAGCACGCTGTTGAAGGTCTGCGGCGTGATGCCGATTTTCTGGGCCAGCGCGAGCGCCTCGGAATAGATCGCGCCATAGCCCATCGACAGGAAGTTGTTGAGCAGCTTCATCTTGTGGCCGTCGCCGACGGGCCCGAGATGGACGACCTTCTGTGCCCAGGCCTCGCAGGCCGGCTTGATGCGCGCGAAGACCGCATCATCGGCGCCGATCATGGTCGAGAGCTGTCCCTGGACGGCTTGTGCCGGCGTGCCGCCAAGCGGCGCATCGCAGAGATGCAGGCCCTTCGCCTCGAGTTCGGCAGCAAGGCGGATGGTCGAGCCGGGATCGGAGGTCGAGCAATCGACCACGATCGTGCCGGGCCTGGCGCCGGCGACGATGCCGTCCGGGCCGTTCAGCACAGCCTCGACCTGTGGCGAGCCGGTCACGCACAGGAAGATGATCGTCGCCTGGGAAGCCAGTTCCTTCGGCGTTCGGGCCTCCGTCGCGCCAGCCGTCACCAGTTCCTCGACCGGCTTGCGGTTGCGGTGGCCCATCACCGTCAGCGGGAAGCCCTTGTCGAGCAGATTGCGGGCCATGCCTTGCCCCATCAGGCCGACGCCGATGAAGCCGATGGACTCTTTCGTGGTGCTCATCTTCAATTTCTCCGTCTTATATGAGAAGGACTCGATCAGGCGGCCTTTCGCAGGCCGGTTGAAACTCGCGGGACTCTTTCGCTTCCGTCTGAAGAGGGCGTGTCATGACCAGCAACGGCCAGACCTCGGAGGCCGAGCCAGCCGGGAAGGCGGGACTGGCTGCGCCGGGCCGTGGGCGTGTGACATTGCAAATCATCGCCGATCACCTTTCGGTGTCGACGGCGACGGTGTCGCTGGCCCTGCGCGGCTCGCCTCTCGTCGCGGACGCGACGCGGCTGCGGGTTCAGCAGATCGCGCGCGAGATGGGCTACAGCTACAACCGCAGCGCCGCTTCGCTGAGAACCGACCGGACCAATATCCTCGGCGTCGGCTTCCACGACATCACCAATCCCTATTTCGCCGAACTCCTGGCCGCGATCGAGGAAACGGCGACGGCGCATGGCCGCTCGATCCTGCTCGGCACCTATGCGGAGAATCTGGAGCGACAGGACCGGGTCCTGAACACCCTGAAGGAGTATCGACCCGACGGTATGGTGATCTGCGCCGCAGGCGGGAGCACGGCCGAAACCTTCGGCCATCTGATTGCGGCCGGTGTTCCGCTCGTCCAGCTCTCCCGCGAGATCCCGGGTCTCGACCTCGATTTCGTGGGATCGGATGATCACCATGGCACCGTGCTGGCGCTCGAGCATCTGATCGGGCTCGGTCACCGGCGCATCGCCTTCCTCGGCGAGAACGAGCTGATCTCGACGGGCCGGAACCGGTACCGGGGCTATTGCGAGACGCTCGCCCGGCATGGGATTCCGCTTGATCCTGCGTTGGTCTACGCGTCGATCGGCACCCGCGAGAACGGCCTCAAGGGCATTCAGAAGGTGCTTGATGCGGAGATTCCGCCAACTGCGGCGGTCTGCTTCAATGACCTCATCGCCTTTGGCGCGATGCTCGGATTGCGCCATCGTGGACTGGAAGCCGGGGTCGACTTCTCGCTGGTAGGCTGCGACGACGTGCAGGAAGCGGCGCAGTGGTATCCGGCCCTGACCACGCTGAAGAACTTCCAGGACGAGATGGGCCGCAAATCGGCGGAACTGCTGATCCGGCGCATCGAGGATCCCACAGCGGCGACGCAGCGAATCGTGCTGACGCCGGAACTCATCGTGCGAGGCACGACGACGCCGCCCAAGCGCTAGATCGCGTTCACGGATCATTCGCGGGTTTGGCGTTGAGCGCGCGATAAGCCCGCACGACCTGCGAATCGTCGCGCGCGCCATGGCCAAGGCCCGAACTTGCCAGGAACATCTGGTGTGCGGCGGCGGCGAGCGGCAGCGCTGTCCTGGCCGCCCGCCCGGCATCGAGCACGATCCCGAGATCCTTGACAAAAATGTCGACGGCACTGGCGACGGGGGCATCGTCCAGCAGCATGCGCGGGCCGCGATCCCGCAGCATCCAGGAGGAGGCAGCCGAACCGCCCATGATCTCGAAGAGGATCCTGCCGTCGATTCCGGCCTTCTCGGCGAGCGACAGCGCCTCGGCCGCCACCGCGATATGGACGCCGCAGAGCAACTGGTTGACCGTCTTCACGGTCGCGCCCTGCCCAGGCTTCTGCCCGACATGGAAGACCTTGTCGCCCATCGCATCGAGTACGGGCTGTGCCAGTGCGAAACTCTCCTGCGGCGCACCGACCATGATGGTCAGCGTCGCGCTGCGCGCGCCGCTGATGCCGCCGGAGACGGGGGCGTCTACGAAGTGACGGCCGGTCTTGGTGACTTCCGTCGCGATCGACTCGACTTCGCCAGGAGGGCATGTCGCCATCAGCAGCACGCTCGCGCCCGGTGCGAGCGCCGCCAGCGCACCGGCCTCGAACAGGACCGAGCGCGCCTGCGCGGCATTGACGACCATCATGACGAGCGCGTCGGCATCCTTTGCGGCCGTCGCCGCGCTCTCGGCGGCGTAGCCGCCCGCTGAGACCAGTGCCTCGCGGGCGCTCTCGCGCATGTCGAAACCGGTGACCCGGAACTGGCGCTTCACGAGGTTCTCGGCCATCGGCGCGCCCATGGCGCCGAGTCCGACGAAGGCGATGGATTTGATCTCGGTCACGGCAAGCAGTCCCTCAAACGCAAACGGGGCCCGGTGGGCCCCGCTCGATTATTCCTTCACCGCTCCGGTCATCGACGAGACGTAATGCTCGACGAAGAAGGAGTAGAGAATGACGACCGGCAGCGAGCCCAGCAGCGCGCCAGCCATCAGCGCCCCCCATTCATAGACATCACCGCGCACCAGTTCGGTGAGGACGCCGACCGCGACGGTCTTGTTCTCCGAGGACTGGATGAAGGTCAGCGCGTAGATGAACTCGTTCCAGGAGAGGGTGAAGGCGAAGATGCCGGCCGAAATCAGCCCCGGCACCGCCAGCGGCAGGATGATCTTGACCAGGATCTGCCAGCGGCTGGCGCCGTCGACGAGCGCGCATTCCTCCAGTTCGTAGGGGATCGAGCGGAAATAGCCCATCAGAAGCCAGGTGCAGAACGGCACCAGGAAAGTCGGATAGGTGAAGATCAGCGCGAGTTTGGTGTCATAGATGCCAAAGCCGAAGATCAGCACGGCAAGCGGGATGAACAGGATCGAGGGCGGCACCAGATAGGCGAGGAAGATCGCCAGACCGGTAACCCGCGAGCCACTGAAGCGCAGGCGCTCGATCGCATAGGCGGCGAACACCGCGGCGGTGAGCGACAGGATCGTCGATCCGATCGAGATCACGATCGTGTTGAGCAGCCAGTGCGGATAGGTGGTCTCGAACAGCAGGTAATTGATGTGGCGCAGCGTAGGCTCGCCCGGCCAGAGCGGGTTGTGGCTCCTGAAATCCGTGAGCTCGTGATTGGGCTTCAGCGCCGTCACGCCCATCCAGTAGAATGGAAAGAGCAGAACGAAGACGAAGACGGCGAGCGGCAGCCAGGTCGTCACCAGCCGGCGCGGCAGGTTGGCCATGTAGCTGGTGCCGACGCTTTCGTCGGTGAGGTGAACGCGTGAGGCGCTAGGCTGGCTGATGTCGGTCATGGCTGGCGTCCTCAGTCTGCGCCGCCCTGCTGCCATTTCCGCCTTTGCAGACCGAAATAGCTGAACAGGATCGCTCCGAGCAGGAAGGGGATCATGGCGACCGCGATCGCGGCGCCTTCGCCCAGCTGGCCACCCGGAATGGCGCGCTGGAAGGAGAGGGTCGCCATCAGGTGAGTGGCGTTGAGCGGGCCGCCGCGGGTCAGCACGTAGATGAGCTGGAAATCGGTGAAGGTGAACAGCACCGAGAAGGTCATCACCACCGCGATGATCGGCGAGAGCAGCGGCAGGGTGATGAAGCGGAAGCGCTGCCAGTTGGTCGCGCCATCGAGCATCGCAGCCTCGTAGAGCGAGGGCGAAATGGTCTGCAAACCGGCCAGCAGCGAGATCGCGACGAAGGGAATGCCGCGCCAGACATTGGCTGCGATCACCGAGGCGCGCGCATTGGTGGTATCGCCGAGGAAGTTGATATTGGTCGAGATCAGGCCGAGCTCCTTCAGAGCCCAGGAAATCACCGAGAACTGGGTATCGAAGATCCACCAGAAGGCGATTGCCGAGAGCACGGTCGGCACCACCCAGGGCAGCAGCACGATGGCGCGGATGAAGGCCTTGAAGGGCAGGTGCTCGTTCAGCAGCAGCGCCAGCCAGAGCCCGAGCGCGAATTTCAGAGCCGAGGCGACGACCGTGTAGAGGATGGTGTTGAAGACCGCGAGCCGGAACACCGAGTCGGTGAGCAGCGACTCGTAGTTCTCGAGCCCGATGAAGATGCCGGACCGGCCGATGCGAGTATCGGTGAAGCCGAGCCAGACGCCGAGCACCAGCGGCCAGGCCAGGAAGACGATCAGGAAGATCGCTGCAGGCACCATGAACAGGATGCCGAGCCCATTGCGGCTCTGGCCCAGCCGCGCCAGCATCGAAGGTTTCGCACGCTCTGCCGGCCGCGCGATTGCGGTGTCAGCCATGGTGATCTCTCCCGAATGCAGGGCCGGCGGCTTCTCGCCGCCGGCGGGCGCGGCCATGGCCGCGCCGTTTCGTTGCAGCGATCAGACGCGATAGTAGCGGTTGATGCGTGCCTCTGCGCGCTTGGCCGCTTCCTCCGGCGTCCGCTGGCCGGTGGCGCCTTCCGCAAACATGTCGACGAGGACGTAATCGGCCATCACCGCAGCCGAGGCGTAGCCGAGCGCGCCGGAATAGCCGTTCGGGCGCAGTGTCTCGGAGGCCTTCTGATACGGCGTGTGAACCGGATCGGAGGTCCAGATCGGATTGTTGGCGTAGGCCTTCAGCGGCTGGCAGCAATAGGCGCTGGCCTGGGTGATCCAGCTCGGCATCTGCTCCTGCTCGTACATGAACTGGAGATAGGCCTGCGCCGCCTGCGGGAACTTGGTGTGCTTGAAGATCACGCAGGTCGTGGTCTGGTGCAGCTCGACCGGCTGGCCCACCGGGCCGATCGGCATGTTCGCCGACCTCATGTCCTTGGCCATGTCGGCGAGCTTGGGGTCGTTCTTCGCGGAGTAGTAGAGCGAGACGCCGTTGGCAGTGACCGAAACCTCACCGGCCAGGAAGGCGCGGTTGTTGTTGATGTCGAGCCAGCTTTCCGTGCCCGGGATGAAGGTCTTGTAGAGCTCGGCGGCGTATTTGATCGCCGCGATCGTCTCGGGGCTGTTGATCGCGACCTTGCCCGCATCGTCGACGGTGCGGCCGCCATGGCTCCAGAGCAGCCAATGGCAGAAATTATTGCCGTCGCCGACGCCCTTTCCGAGTGTGAATCCGGCAGGGTGACCCTTGCCCTTCAAAGCCTTGCAGAGATCGAGGAAGGCGTCGGTCTTGGTCGGGAAGGTGGAGTGGCCGGCTTCCTTGACCCAGCTGTCACGATACAGGACGGCGTTCGCGATGGCGGCCAGCGGCAGGCCGATGAACTTGCCGTCCTTCTTGGCGTAGCCTTCGAGGCCGGGATACCAGCCGCCGTACTTGCCGCCGAGATAATTGCCGAGCTCGGTCACGTCGAGCAGCTTGTCAGGATACTGGAAGGCATCGTCGAACCAGACGAGCACGATGTCGGGGCCTGCGCCGACATTGGCGGCGACCGCGGCCTTCGGACGAATGTCCTCCCAGCCTTCCTTGTCGACACGGATCTGAACGCCGGTCGCGTCCGAGAACTTCTTGGTGTTGGCGAGCCAGGCGTCCTCCTCGCCCTTGACGAACGGGGCCCAGCGCAGGACACGCAATTGAGCACCCGGCTCGGGCGTGAACTTGGGAGCGGCCGCCTGGGCGAAAGCCGGCGCGGTTCCCAGATGACCGATCAGGCCGGCGCCAGCGGCTACGCCCGCGCTGCCCAGCAGCATATCGCGTCTCGAAATCGTCATTGATCGTTTCCTTCCCGGAAAGGCGGGACCTTTTTTGTGTCGCCTGCGACCCGTCCCTGGAAGTCGTCGCCGGCTCTTTTGGCTGCGACAGGCCAGCCAGTGCTTGGGTTGGCCTGTCGTAACGTCATGTCATGCGGGCCAAGGCGCGATGCGGCGCGGGCCTCCGCGGTCAGAAGCTCAGATACGCTTGCCGGTGGCGGCGTCGAACAGATGCGTGACGCTGGTGTCCGGCGTGATGCCAATGGTCTCGCCAGGCTTCGCAGTGATGCGCTCGCGGAAGACGCAAGTCAGTTCCTGCCCGCCGCAGCGAACGACGACCTGCGTCTCGGAGCCGGTCGGTTCGATGACCACGACCTCGGCCTTGAGGCCGTTCGGGTTGAGCTGGAAATGCTCGGGACGGATGCCGAGAACCGCGGCCTTGCCGTCGGCATTGGTGGGGTGTGTACCAATGGGCCAGATGACGCCGCCTTCGCTCTCGAAGCCGTTGGCGCGAATCGTGCCCTTGATGAAGTTCATCGACGGCGAGCCGATGAAGCCCGCGACGAAGAGGTTGTTCGGCCGGTCGTAGAGGTCGAGCGGAGCGCCCATCTGCTCGACGATGCCGTCATGCATCACCACGATCTTGTCGGCCATGGTCATGGCCTCGATCTGGTCGTGCGTGACGTAGACCGTCGTGGTCTTGAGGCGCTGATGCAGTTCCTTGATCTCGGTGCGCATCTGCACGCGCAGCTTGGCGTCGAGGTTGGAGAGCGGCTCGTCGAAGAGGAAGACCTGCGGATCGCGCACGATGGCACGGCCCATGGCGACACGCTGGCGCTGACCGCCGGAAAGCTGCCGCGGATAGCGGTCGAGCAGCTTGTTGAGGCCGAGAATGCCGGCGGCCTTGTTGACGCGCTGGTCGATCTCGGCCTTGGGGGCGTTCCGCAGCTTCATCGAGAAGGCCATGTTGTCGGCCACCGTCATGTGCGGATAGAGCGCGTAGTTCTGGAACACCATGGCGATGTCGCGCTCTTTCGGCGGCACGTCGTTGACGACGCGCGGGCCGATGCGGATCTCGCCGCCGGAAATATTCTCCAGCCCGGCGATCATGCGCAGCAGGGTGGATTTTCCGCAGCCCGAGGGGCCGACCAGAATTACGAATTCGCCATCGTTGATGTCGATGTCGACGCCATGGATGACCTGCGTCGAACCATAAGCCTTGCGCACATCAGCGATCTGGACTGAGGCCATCTGAACCCTCTCCCGGTCTTATGTTTCCTCTGGGGTCCGGTATCGTCCCGTGTCCGGGCTCTCCGCACCGCCGCTGCTGCCGGTTTCTAGTGACCGACCGACGAAAAGCGTCGCAGACCAGGCAGTGCCTGTTGCGCCGGGTTTCATCTGCGATAAAGTCATACGATACCGACAGGCGTGTCAAGCGCCGGAATCGTTCCAATGAAGCCGCTTTCCGGCGGCGTTGGGAGCGATCGAAAATGGGTGAGGACGCCAGCAGATGCGGGTGCGCGACTTTTCGCGGCCGACGACCCTGAATCCCGACCGCCTGTTCGGGCAGGTAGCCCAGAAGCTCGCAGTCGCGATCATTTCAGGGATCGTCAAGGCGGGTGAGCTGTTGCCGAACGAGGCCGATCTGAAATCCGAAATCTCGGTTTCGCGCACCGCTTATCGCGAGGCCGTGAAGTTCCTGACGGCGAAGGGGCTGGTCGAGGCGCGCCCGAAGAGCGGCACGCGGGTGGCGCCGCGCGACAGCTGGAACCTGCTCGATCCCGACGTGCTGTCCTGGCATTTCGAGGCCGACCCGAACGAGAAATTCATTCGCGACCTGTTCGAGTTGCGCAGTTTTGTCGAGCCGAGCGCGGCGCGGCTCGCGGCGCTGCGGCGTACGCCTGCCGATCTCGCGCGAATCCAGGCCGGCTATCACGGGATGATCGATAACCCGCCCTATGCCGAGGCAACCATTCGTGCCGACCTGGCCTTTCATGAGGCGATCCTGGCTGCAGCACAGAACTCGACGCTGCAATGTCTGGCAAGCGTCGTCTCGGCGACGATCCAATGGTCGCTGCTGCTGAAGTCGGGAGATGATCAGGGCTTCTATGTCACGTCGCTGTTCGATCACGAGCGGGTGCTGGATGCGATCATCCAGCGCGACGGCGATCTCGCCGCGGCGCGGATGAGTGCACTGGTCACCGATAGCTTGAACACCACACTCACCTTCCTGGCATGGGCAGGTCAGCGGAATGCTCCGAAAATCGCCTGAATAAGTCATACTACATATGACAGGGACGCGCTCTTCTCGCCCTGCAGCGCGTGTAGTACTGCTCTGCCGATGCCGCGTAGCGGAGGCCTTGAGGTTTCGCGATCTAATCGTTTTAAAGAGTTGAAATCAAGCCAGCCGCTCTGACCCCACGCCCGACGAAAGTTCACGACATGACCGACATCATCATGACCGGCCCGCTGATGGCCTACGCCGCCGACCAGTTGAAGGCCCGTTTCACGGTGCACGAACTCTGGAAGGCAGAGGACCGGGCCGCCCTGCTGAAGGAGATCGGCGGCAAGGTTCGTGGCGTCGCCGGTGGCGGCGCGCATGTCAGGATCGACGGCGCGCTGTTCGACGCCCTGCCGAAGCTCGAGGTCGTTGCGAATTTCGGCGTCGGTTACGACAGTGTCGATGCCAAGGAAGCCGGCAAGCGCGGGCTGATCGTCACCAATACGCCGGACGTGCTGACCGATGAGGTGGCGGACCTGGCGCTCGGCCTGCTGCTTGCGACGGTCCGCCAACTGCCGCAGGTCGACCGTTACCTGCGTGCCGGCAAGTGGTTGGAGAAGGCCTATCCGCTGACGACCTCGCTGCGAACCCGCAAGGTCGGCATCGTCGGGCTCGGCCGCATCGGCAAGGCAGTGGCGCAGCGTATCGAGGCATTCGGCCTGCCGGTCAGCTATCATGGCCGGACCCGTCAGGCGGACGTGCCCTATCGCTACTATCCTTCGCTGGTCGAGATGGCGGCGGATGTCGACACGCTGATCTCGGTCGCCCCTGGCGGCGCTTCGACCCATCACATGATCAATGCCGACGTGCTGAAGGCGCTCGGCCCGAATGGCATCGTGATCAATGTCGGCCGCGGCACGGTGATCGACGAACAGGCATTGATCGAGGCGCTCAAGAACAAGGTCATCCTTTCGGCTGGCCTCGACGTCTTCGAGGACGAGCCGCGCGTGCCGGCCGAACTGATCGCGATGGATCATGTGGTTCTGCTGCCGCATGTCGGATCGGCATCGGTGCATACGCGTGAACAGATGGGCCAGCTTCTGGTCGACAACCTGGTTTCATGGTTCGATGGCAAGGGTCCCCTGACGCCGGTTGCCGAGACGCCATGGAAGAAAGCCTGAGACACCGCCTTTCGGTTCACATGAGGCGAGGATGCCTGCCGCTTGTGGCGGGCGTCCTTTTCGCGGGAGCGCTACAGGCGCAAACATCACCACTCCCGAAAGGGGCAGAGACCGCGCCTGACGCAATCCGCCCCTTGATCGGTGCCTGGAACCTCGAGCAGGCCGGTGCGCCGCGCCAATGCACCATCACCCTTGGGGTGGAACAGTCGGGGCAGGGGCGGCAACTACGCTTCCCTGCGACCTGCCGGCGAGCACTGCCCATTCTGGGGCAGATCATGTCCTGGAGTGTCGGCGGTGAGGGCGAGCTGCGCCTGCATGACGGGGCCGGCAAGGCCGTGATCACGCTCAGCAAGTCCGGCACTGGCCTGAACGGCAAGGGCACGGACGGGCAGGACTATCTGCTGGATCCCAAGGATCATCCGCGCAGCGCACGCCCAGTGCCGCCCAGTGCGGCGGAACGGGCCGCGACCGCCGCGGCCCGGCCGACGGTCGTTGACCCGGCGGCCGCGCCGCCGACCGATGCAGTGCCCGGACGCTATGTCACGATGCGCCAGCAGAACCGCGAGGGATGCCGCCTCATGCTTGAGGCGGGTGTTGCCAACGCCCCCGGCGGCGCACCCGCGCGTTTCGACGGGCGCTGCGACGATACCGGCCTGACGATCTTCGATCCCGTCGGCTGGCGCTATGCCGCCGGGCGCCTTTCGCTGGTTGCGCGCAAGGGGCACAGCGTCGATCTCGTCTTCGAGAACGGCCAGTGGCGCAAGGACCCTGCGGTGGGCGCACCGCTGATGCTGCGCAAGCTCGCGCCGTAGGAGCGCACTTTCGCCCCGACGCGGCCGAGCGTCTTCATGTTGGCTATCGAATCGACTTGATAGTCAGCAGCCCCCCGCGATTGCGATGGCGGTCGACATCTGAATATGGAGGTGCGCTCGTCAGGGAGCCTGATGAGCGCCGCGTGATCGCTGCTCCCGACAGACGAAACGGGGCGCGGCCGCAAGGGCCACGCCGCGTCCCATCGTGGTCGGCGCGTTACTCGGCCGCCTCGACCTTCAGCACGCCGCGACGAATCTGGTCCTCCTCGATCGACTCGAACAGGGCGCGGAAATTGCCCTCGCCGAAGCCGTCATCGCCCTTGCGCTGGATGAACTCGAAGAAGATCGGCCCGAGCACTGTGCCGGAGAAGATCTGGAGCAGGACCTTGCTCATCCTTCCTTCCTTCGAGCCGACTGCGACCGCGCCCTCGCCATCGATCAGGATGCCGTTGGCTTTCAGCCGCTCGACTGGTTCGCCATGGCCGGGAACACGCGCATCGACGCGCTCATAATAGGTTGGCGGCGGCGCCGGCATGAAGGGCAGGGCGTTGCGGCGCAACTGCTCGACGGTGGCGTAGATATCGCGAGCGCCGAGCGCGACATGCTGGATGCCCTCGCCCTTGTACTGGCGCAGGTATTCCTCGATCTGGCTCTTGTCGTCGAGCGACTCGTTGATCGGGATGCGGATCTTGCCGCAGGGCGAGGTCAGGGCACGCGAGATCAGGCCCGTGAGCTTGCCTTCGATGTTGAAGAAGCGGATCTCGCGGAAGTTGAAGAGTTTTGCATACCAGCCCGCCCAATGGTCCATGCGGCCGCGATGGACGTTATGGGTGAGGTGGTCGAGATAATAGAGACCAGCCTGCTCCGGATGCGGATTCGGCTCGTCGATCCATTCGAAATCGACGTCCCAGATCGAGCCCTTCGCGCCATAACGCTCGACGAAGTACAGGATCGAGCCGCCAATGCCCTTCACGGCGGGAATCTGCATCTCGCCGGGGCCGACCTTGCTCTCATAGGGCTCGGCGCCAAGCGACACGGCGCGCTCGAAAGCATGCCTGGCATCGACGACGCGGAAGGCCATGGCGCAGGCACACGGGCCGTGCTCGGCTGCAAAGCGCTGGGCAAAGGACTCCGGCTCGGCATTGACGACGAAATTGACGTCGCCCTGACGGTACAACGTGACCTTCTTGGAGCGATGCCGGGCGACGGCTGTGAAGCCCATCTGCTCGAATAACGGGCCGAGCTTCTCTGGCTCGGGATGGGCATATTCGACGAACTCGAACCCGTCCGTTCCCATGGGATTGGCTTCGGAAATGGCGGGAGGGGCGGTGTCGTGCGGAAATGGGCCCATGGCGTTCTCCTCGATGTGACTGCCGACATGGTCGCGCACCGCGAAGGCAAAGAGCTTGCAAAATACTCCGATATGGCGCGGAATCCGCACAGTTCGTGCAAAGGATCTCCCTATGGTGCGTGATGTGAGCGGTCTCGATTCCTTCGACTGGCGCCTGATCGATGCGCTCCAGCAGGACGCTTCCCTGACGAATGGCGCGCTGGCCGAGAAGGTCGGGTTGTCGGCGAGCCAGATTTCCCGCCGGCGCCAACGGCTCGAGGAGGAGGGCACGATCCGCGGCTACCGGGCGCTGATCGATCCGGCCGCGATCGGGCTCGGCGTGACCGTCTTCGTCCATGTCGCGCTGAACACGCATTCGCGCGACAATGCCCGCCGCTTTCGCGATCTGGTCAGGCTGACTCCCGCGATCCTGGAGGCGCACGCGCTGACGGGTGAGGCGGATTATTTGCTCAAGGTTGCGGTCGGCGATCTCAAGGAACTCTCGCGCTTCGTCAACGAGATTCTGATGCCGCATGAAAGCGTCGCGCGGGTCCGCTCGGAAATCGCGCTCGAGACACTGAAGGAGCCGGGGCTCCTGCCGTTGCCTTCGTCATGATCGCGTCAAGGTTCGCTTCCATGCGGGGCGGCTTGTGAAGCCCGTGGCCCGGGTGCAGGTTACGCCGCCGCTTTGCGGTGAATGGCCTAAACGAGGGAGCCTCTCGATGTTCAACGCAAAATCACTCCTGGACGCGCTGGTCAGCGCCGGCAATCAGGCCGGGCAGCAGGCAGGCCAGGCCGGGGGGCTCGGCGGGATGCTGGGCAATTTGGCGCAACAGGTTCAGCAGGCCGGTGGTTCGGGTGGAATTGGCGGCCTCGTCGGCAGCGTGCTCGGCCAGGCGACGCAGGGCATGCAGGACGCCGCGCGCCAGACAGGGCTGGAGCAGAAGGCGACCGAGGTTGTCGGCCAGGTGTCCGGCGGCAAGACGCCCGACCAGTTGCTGGAACAGGCCAAGGGCATGTTCAGCAGCAATCCGGCCGTGGCAACCGCGGTGCTCGGCGGTCTCGGTGCCTTGCTTTTCGGTTCGTCGACAGGGCGTTCGGTTGCCGGCTCGGCGGCGAAACTCGGCGGTCTCGCGCTGATCGGCGGCCTCGCCTACAAGGCCTACCAGAACCATCAGGCCGGCAAGCCGCTGCTCGATCTGAAGCGTCAGGAGGTTTTGCCAGCGCCGGCCGGGACCGGTTTCGAGCCGGAAGCTGCAAGCGAGGCTACGGCCCTCATCTTCATCCGGGCGATGATCGCGGCCGCGGCCGCCGACGGCCATATCGACACCGAGGAGCGCAATGCCATCCTCGGGGGGCTGCGCGAGGCCGGATTCGACCCGGAAGCCAATGCCTGGCTCGCCAATGAAATGGCCAATCCGGCTTCGGTCGATGTCCTCGCCGAGGCGGCGGAAACCCCGGAGCTCGCGGCACAAATCTACACGGCGGCTCGCCTCGCCATCAATCCGGATACGCCTGCGGAGAAGGACTTCCTCGCCGGGCTCGCGGGCTCGGTCGGCCTCGATGCCGAACTGGTCGCCAATATCGACGCGGCTGCGAGCGCGGCGAAGGCCTGACGCCGCTCCAATCGGCGCGATCAGGGTGCGCGGCGCGCACCCTGATCGTCTTCGAAGACCGGTCGGAAGAACGAGCGTTCAAAGCTGATGATGAAGCGGTGCTTGTCGTTCATCGCCATGGCCGCCAGGCATTCCTCGTCCTTGAACGAGGCGGTGCGATACTCCTCATAGGCCGCGAGCGACGGAAAGCTGAACATCGCCAATGCGACGTTCGATGTGCCTTCCGAGGGCATGAAATAGCCGTGATGCTTGCCGCCGAACTTCTCGACCAGCCTGATCCAGAGTTTGCCATAGGCCTCGAAGGCCGGCAGCTGGTAGGGATCGACGATGTAGCGCAAATGGCAGGTGATCATGGTCACGCTGCCTGTGCGCTGGCGAGGAAGCTCTTCATCCGCTCCAGCGCACGCTCGATGTTCTCCAGCGAGTTGGCATAGGACAGGCGGATATAGCCTTCGCCATGGACGCCGAAATCGGGACCGCCGATCGTCGCGACGCCCGCATCTTCGAGCAGGGCCGAGGCCAGTTTCTTCGCCTTCCACCCGGTTTTCGAGATATTCGGGAAAGCGTAGAAGGCGCCCTTGGGCACCGCGCAGGACACATCGGGCAAGGCGTTCAACCCGGCGACCACCGCCTTCCGGCGCCGATCGAACTCGGCGACCATGGCATGCACCGCGTCCTGCGGGCCGGTGAGGGCGGCGAGCCCGGCCCATTGCGCCGGGGCGTTGACGCAGGAATGCGAATTGACCGCGAGCTTGCGGGCATTGTCGTAGAGCGGCTTCGGCCAGACCGAGAAGCCCATGCGCCAGCCGGTCATGGCATAGGTCTTCGACCAGCCATTGAGCAGGATCAGCCGGTCGCGAATCTCAGGGTAGCCCAACAGGCAGACGTGCTTCTCGCCATCATAGAGCATCTGGTCGTAGATCTCGTCCGACATCACCGCGACATCGGGGAAGCGAGCAAGGCCGGCGACGAGCTTGTCGACCTCGGCCTTCGGCGTGACGCCGCCGGTGGGGTTTGCCGGCGAGTTGACGATCAGCAGCCGGGTTTTGGGCGTGATCAGCGAAAGCGTCTCGTCGGCCGAGAAGGCAAAGCCGTTCTCTTCGCGGACCCGAACCGGAATCGGGGTCGCGCCGGTGAACTCGATCATCGAGCGATAGATCGGGAAGCCGGGATCGGGATAGAGGATCTCGGCGCCGGGCTCGCCGAACATCAGGATTGCCATGAACATGGTGACCTTGCCGCCCGGCACGATCATCACCTCTTCCGGCGAGACATCGACCGAGAGGCGCTTGTGCAGGTCGGCGGCGACCGCTTCGCGCAACGGCAGGATGCCATTGGCCGGCGTATAGCCGTGATGGCCGTCGCGCAGCGCCTTCACAGCCGCCTCGACGATATGGTCGGGCGTCGGGAAATCGGGCTGGCCGATGCCGAGATTGATGATGTCCTTGCCCTTGCGCTGCAGCTCGGTCGCCCGTGCCAGCACGGCGAAAGCGTTTTCCTCGCCGATCCGGGCGAAGGAGGAGACGGTCTGCAGCGTCATGGTGCGCTTTCCTCTGCAAGCTCTCGACGAGGCAGGCCCTGTCGCGGGCCTTGCGCTGTCGTGCTGCGCTGTCTTGGCCGGAAACGCGGGGGCGATGCAAGCCCGCCGTCTGCGCCGGCCGCCGGGCCGCCGCGCATTTGGAACACTTGCAAACTGCGGGACGGCGACCTTTCCTGCGCGGCAGCCATCTGCATGATTGGCGAAGCAATTTGTGTGCTGTATGCAGAATGCAGGTGGCGCGATTTGGTCGAATTTGGCTCTTGTCGCGCGCCTGGCGATCGGCATGATTGGCTGGTCAAATCGATTTAAAGACCACGGCGGAAGCGGCGCGAAGGCTGCGGGCCGGTGCGAGAGGGAATGACGGGGATGGCCAAGACGCCAGCAAGGAAGCCGGTCCGCAAGATCAAGCCGGAGCAACTGCGCTCCAAGGCATGGTTCGACAATCCCGCCAATGCCGACATGACCGCGCTCTATATCGAGCGCACCATGAATTTCGGCCTGTCGCGCGAAGAGCTGCAGTCGGGCCGCCCGATCATCGGCATCGCCCAGACGGGCTCCGATATTGCGCCCTGCAACCGTCATCATATCGAGCTCGCCGTCCGCGTCCGCGACGGCATCCGCGAGATGGGCGGCGTGCCGTTCGAGTTCCCGATCCACCCGATCCAGGAAACCTGCAAGCGCCCGACCGCGAGCCTCGACCGCAACCTGCAATATCTCTCGCTCGTCGAGATCCTCTACGGCTATCCGCTCGACGGCGTCGTGCTGACGACCGGCTGCGACAAGACCACCCCGGCCCAGATCATGGCGGCGGCCACGGTCGACATCCCGGCCATCGCGCTGCCGGGCGGGCCGATGCTGAACGGCAATTTCCGCGGCGAACGGACCGGTTCGGGCACCATCGTCTGGAAGGCGCGCCAGATGATGGCCGCCGGCGAAATCGACTATCGCGGCTTCGTCGATCTGGTGGCGTCGTCGGCTCCGTCGGCCGGCCACTGCAACACCATGGGCACGGCCTCGACCATGAACTCGCTGGCCGAGGCGATGGGCATGACCCTGCCCGGCGGCGCCGCCATCCCGGCGCCCTATCGCGACCGTTATGAAATGGCCTACCTGACCGGCAAGCGCATCGTCGAGATGGTCTGGGAGAACCTGATCCCGTCGAAGATCCTGACGCGCGAAGCCCTGGAGAACACCATCGTCGTCAACTCGGCGATCGGCGGCTCCACCAATGCGCCGATCCATGTCAACGCCATCGCCAAGCATATCGGCGTGAAGCTCGACAACGAGGATTGGACTGCAATCGGCTACGACATCCCGCTGCTGGTCAATCTGCAGCCCGCCGGCGAATATCTCGGCGAGGATTTCTATCGCGCAGGCGGCGTGCCCGCCGTGGTTGCCGAGCTCGTCGCCAAGGGCAAGATCAAGCCCGCCATCACCGCCAACGGCAAGACGCTGGCCGAGAACTGCGAAGGCTTCTTTTCCGGCGATCGTCGCGTCATCAAGGCCTATGACGAGCCAATGAAGGCGCAGTCCGGCTTCCTCAACCTGCGCGGCAACCTGTTCGATTCCGCGATCATGAAGACCAGCGTGATCACGCCGGAATTCCGCAAGCGCTATCTGGAGAACCCGAAGGATCCGATGGCCTTCGAGGGCAAGGCGATCGTCTTCGACGGGCCGGAGGATTACCATCACCGCATCGACGATCCGTCGCTCGAGATCGACGAGCATAGCGTGCTCTTCATTCGCGGCGTTGGGCCGATCGGCTATCCCGGCGCGGCCGAGGTGGTGAACATGCGGCCGCCGGATTACCTGATCAAGAAGGGCATCACGGCGCTGGCCTGCATCGGCGACGGTCGCCAGTCCGGCACCTCGGGCTCGCCCTCGATCCTGAACGCCTCGCCGGAAGCAGCGACCGGCGGCGGACTTGCACTGCTGAAGACCGGCGACAAGGTCCGCATCGACCTGAAGAAGCGCACGGCCGACATCCTGATTTCCGACAAGGAGCTGGATGAGCGCCGGGTCGCGCTGAAGGCTGCCGGCGGCTACAAGTATCCGAAGAGCCAGACCCCCTGGCAGGAGATCCAGCGCAAGATCGTTGGCGAACTCTCCGAGGGCATGGTGCTGAAGCCGGCGGTCAAGTACCAGAAGATCCACAAGAAGTTCGGCGTTCCGCGTGACAACCACTAGATCACGCTGCGTTTGGACGAAATCGTCCAAACGCAGAAAACGTGATCGACTCTCATCGGTTAGATCATTGGACCGGATATCGTATCCGGTCCAATGATCTAAACCTTTGTATGTGCATCGTCTTTCTCGAAAACCGCAATCCACTTTTCGGGCCGATGCTTTAGAGCATGCTTTATGCGAAAAACCGTTGCCACTTTTTCGCAGCATGCTCTAGCGGGGCGTCCCTGGCGGGGGAGCGTGCCGCGGTGCTGCTCACGCTGAGGCAGATCGAGGTCTTCCGCGCCGTGATGCGCGCTCGCACCATCGTCGGTGCGGCGCGCGATCTCGGGATCGCCCAGCCGACCGTGACCAAGACGGTGCGGCGGATCGAGGATATCTGCGCCTTTGCCCTGTTCGACCGGCATGGCGGCCGCCTGACGCCGACGGCGGAGGCGCATCGTCTTCTCGGTGAGGTCGACATCGCCTTCGATCAGCTCGAAGGGGCCTTGGCGCGGGCGCTCAGGCTGGCACGAGCCGATACCGGCTCGCTCCGTCTCGGAGCTTCGCCGAGCATTGGCCGCGTCCTGATCCCGCGCGCAGCCGCCAGCCTGCTGACAGAGCATTCCGGGCTCAGCCTGCATCTCGATATCCTGTCGGTCAGCCAGGTGATGGAGTATCTGCTTTCGGCACAAGGCGAGGGCGCCGTCACCTTGTTCCCTATCCTTCACGCGGGAATTCGGAGCATATCGGTGGGGACCGGCAAGGCGGTCGCCGTGTGTCCGCGCGATTGGCCACTGGCGTCGGCTGCGCGCCTGTCTCCCTCGGCTCTCGCGGGCGTTCCGATCATCGTGTTCGAGCCGCAATCCGTGCATGGCCAGGTCGTCGATGCCGTGCTGCGTGACGGTGGCGTCGTCCCGGAGCGGACGCATGTCGTCCGCTTCGCCGAAACCGCGATTGCGCTCGCCGAGGCGGGGCTGGGCCTCGCCATCGTCGACCGCTTCAGTGCGCTGGCGGCCAACCGCGACGCGGTCGCGCTCCTGCCGCTGGATCATCCGGCCCAGTACGAGGTCTTCCTGCACCGGAATGTCGAGCGGGCGCGCAGCCGCCTGGTCCAGCATTTCGAGACGGCCTTGCGGGCAGAGATCTTGAGAATTGGGGCTGACCTATAGCCTCAGGCTATCGCGGCGCACAGGATTCGCTGTTGTCGCGCCTCCCCATCGATGGCCTTGTCGATCGCAAGAAGAACAGGAGGAAACATCATGACGGACGCGTTGAAGCTTGCCCCGATCCGTTCGGGCCCATTGAGCAGGCGCGAGGCGATGGCCGCCGCGCTCGGGCTGCTTGCAGCAACGGCTGCCGGACCGGCGCTGGCTCAGGCCTATCCGGTGCGGGCCATGCAGCTCGTCGTGCCCTTTGCTGCGGGTGGTGGCGTCGATGTCGTGACGCGCGTCGTGGCCGAAGCGGCGGGCGACGTGCTCAAGCAGCGCTTCGTCATCGAGAATCGCGGCGGTGCCGCCACGATCCTCGGCTCCCAGACCGTCGCCAAGGCGGAGCCCGACGGCTACACGCTGCTCGCCGCGCCGACCACGATGGTGATCAATCCCGCGTTGAAGGCGAACGTGCCCTTCGACTGGGAGAAGGATTTCGTCCCGGTCGCAATGATCGCGAAACTGCCCTTCGTGGTCGCGGCCGGAAAATCCTATCCGGCCAACACGATGAAGGAGCTTGCCGCGCATGGCCAGGCCAGCAAGCGGCCGATCACCTTCGGCTCGGGCGGCACCGGCACGGTCGCGCATCTGGCTGGAGAATTCTTCGGCCTGGTCTCGGACACCAAGGTCCAGCACGTGCCTTATCGCGGCGAAGCGCCGGCTTTGACCGATGCGATCAGCGGCAATATCGACGTCATGTTCTCGACGCTTGCCGGCGCCTCCAGCCACGTCAAGGGCGGCACGATGAAGGCGCTCGCGGTGACCACGGGCAAGCGCGCCTCGCTGTTGCCGGATGTGCCGACTGTCGCTGAGCAGGGCTATCCCGGCTACGACCTCTCGGCCTGGGTGGCCCTCGTTGCCCCCAAGGGAACGGCCCCCGAAGTGGTGCAGGTGCTGAACTCCGCGATCAATGCGGCACTGGCCCGGCCCGATGTGAACGCCCGCCTGGTCGAGATTGGCGCCGAGCCGGCACCGGGCACGCCGGCCGAACTCGCGGCGTTCATGGCCAAGGATGCCGAAACCTGGGCAAAGGTGGTCAAGTCGGCTGCGATCAAGGTCGAGTGAGAGCCGTTCATGCTCGCGCTCCGCAAGACCGCCCCGTCGCCCGGGCTCTGGCTCGGCGAGATATCGGAGCCCGTCGCCGATCCCGGCGAAGTGCTGATCGAAGTTGCGGCTGCCGGCATTTGCGGCACGGATCTCCATATCGCCGACTGGTCGGGCGGGTACGAAGCGATGGCGGCCGCGATGCCGGTCACGCTCGGGCACGAGTTCGTCGGCCGCGTCCTGCATCGCGGCGAAGGTGCCGGCGGCATCGCGGTGGGAACGCGCGTGGTGGTGCGCCCCTCCGTGGTGTGCGGGCGTTGTGAGCGGTGCCGGTCGGGGCGGGCGGAGGACTGCATCACGCGGACCGGCATCGGCATTGCTCGGAATGGCGGCTTCGCAACCCTTGCCGCCGTTCCGGCAGAGAATTGCATCGCTCTCCCCGATGAGCTGGATGACGCGGTTGCGGCGCTCGCCGAGCCGATGACGGTTTCCACCGAGTCCGTCGATACGGGGGGCGTGAAACCGGGTGATACGGTGCTGGTCATCGGGCCGGGCACGATTGGACAAGGTGCGGCGCTGGCCGCCGAGGCGGCTGGGGCGGGGCGGGTTGTCGTGGCGGGCCGCAATGATTCGGTCCGCCTTGGCACTGTCGAGGCACTCGGCTTTCCCGACACCGTCGACACGGCCGGGACGACGTTGCGGGAGGCGCTCACTCGCGCAGGCCTGCCTGTCGCCTATGACGTGATCGTAGAAGCGGCAGGTGCGCCGGCCGTGGTGCCGGAGGCGATCGATCTTCTTGCCTTGCGTGGTGTCCTTGTCATCTGCGGCATTCATTCCCGTCCGGCGCCGATCGACCTGACTGCGGTTGTGCGGCGGCACCAGCAGATTCGCGGGAGCTACCGCTCGCCATTGGCAACATGGCCGCGGGTGATCGCGTTCATGGCTGCGCAGCAAGGGCGCATCCGGCGGATGATCAGTGAAGAGGTGCCGCTCGCAGCGGGGCTCGACGCCTTTGCTCGAGCAAGCAATCGCACTGCGTCCAAGATCGTCCTGCGGCCGTGACGGGCATGCCGTCAGGCTCGCCCGATTGGCCCGGACCCATCTTCCTGGCGATCGGCAACAGCGTCGACCCCGTCATGCGCGCGGACTACGAGGCCTGGCACGGAGGCGAGCATGTCCCCGAACGGCTGACGATGCCCGGTTTCCTCGCCGCAAAGCGTTACGCCCGGGGTCGTGGCGCCGCCGCTCGTTATCTCACCCTCTACGATCTCGATGCGGCAGAGGCACTGGAGACGCCGGAGTATCTCCATCTGCTTGCCAATCCGACCCCGGAAACGTGCAGGATGCGGCCGGCAATGGGGGCGTTCAGCCGCTTCGTCTATCGCGAGACGGGCCGGGCCGGGCGGGGTTTTGGCCGCTACCTCGCCGTGGTGACATGGCAGGGCAGGGTTGAAGACGCCGTGCCGCCACCGGCTCTGGCGGACCTCATCGGGCGTTCCGGCGTCCTCTCAGCCCGAGCAGGCGTTACGCTGGCGGCCAGGCCCCATCCCGCTTTTCCCGCAACGCAGGATGCGAGCGCACGACATGGCGTTGCCCTGATCAGCAGTACCGACCGGAAGGCGCTGGTTGCGCTCCTGCGCGGCGATCTGGCCTCCAGGATCCCGGGCCCGGACGGTCTCACGGCGTTCGTCTACGAGCTGTTTGCGGCCTATTGATCGGCTTCCATGCCGGTCGCGCATCGGCGCCGAGCCTTGACGCATGACATGAAGGGCTGACAAACGGCACGCGCCCGGACAGTATGGGGCATCGCTCGGCCAACTCGCATCTGAAACGATTTAAAATGACCGACAGCCCGCAGATCGCCGCCTTTCGTGCGCTTCACCAATCTGGCTGCTTCGTCATGCCGAACCCGTGGGATGTCGGTTCGGCACGCTGGCTGCGGGGGCAGGGCTTCAGGGCGCTGGCCACGACCAGTGCCGGTTTCGCCTTCACGCAGGGGCGGGCTGACCAGGACGTGCCGCGCGACATGATGCTCGCTCATATCGCCGATATGGTGAAGGCGGTTCCGGATCTGCCGATCAACGCGGATTTCGAGAACGGCTATGCCGACGAGCCGGCCGATGTCGCCCTCAATGTGAAAGCCTGTGTGGCGACCGGTGTCGCCGGGCTCTCGATCGAGGATGCGACCGGCCGCGATGATGTGCCGCTCTATCCATTCGAACTCGCGGTCGAGCGTATCCGCGCGGCGCGTCGGGCGATTGACGAGACCGGCTCCGGCGTTCTGCTGACGGCGCGTGCCGAGTGCTTTCTGACCGGCCATGACGATCCGCTGAACGAATCGGTCAGGCGTATCGCCGCCTATGCCGAGGCGGGCGCCGATGTGCTCTATGCGCCCGGACCAAAGACACGCGAGCAGATCGCAGCCATTGTCACGGCTGCCGGCGGCAAGCCGGTCAATGCGCTGATCTATGGCGATTTCGGCCTGACGGTGTCCGATGTCGCCGCACTCGGTGTCCGGCGCATTTCGATCGGCGCAGCGCTGGCGCGCGCGGCCTGGGCTGCCTTCATCGAGGCGACACGCCTGATCACCGAGCAGGGCAGTTTTGCAGGCTTCGCCGGTAACGGGCCGTCCGTGCCACTCAACACCTTCTTCGAGGACGACCTCAAGGCGCGCTCGTGAGCAGCGAACTCGTCATCGCGCCCGAGTGGCTTGGGCGAAGCGGTCTCTGGACGCTTGACGCCAAGGGCAGGCGCAAGGCCATCGACGCCGAGGACGCCGGTCTCTCGGAAGCGTTCGGCGATCGGCTGGAAGCCTGGATGGATGCGTTCGACGCGATCTACGACGAGGAGGACGAGGCCGCGTCGGCCTTCGCGAATGAGGTCGAGCGGCTTGCCTGGGAGGCGGAGGGAACAGCTCTCGCGCATGCGGCCGCTGCCGAGCTCGGTGCCGGCTGGAAGGTCTCGCTCGATCTCTCCGCCTGGCATGCGCGGGGAGAACCATGACGCTTTCCCCCGATTGGAAGGCGCCGCCCTTTCCGCCGGCCAAGGTTCTGGAAGGGCGCTATTGCCGGCTCGAGCCGATCGACCCGGACCGGCATCTTGACGATATCTGGCAGGCCAATGGCGGGCACGATCACATCTGGACCTGGATGCCGGCCCATCCGCCGCAGGATCGCGAAAGCTATCGCGAACTGCTGACGATGATGGCGGCGAAGGCCGGCATCGTGCCCTTCGCGGTGATCGACAGGGCCGATGGCAAGGCCAAGGGCCATCTCTGGCTAATGGAGATCAGGCCCGAGCATGGCGTCTTCGAGGTCGGCTACATCACCTATTCGCCGAGCTTGCAGAAGACCCGGGTCGCGACCGAGGCGATCTATCTGTGCGGTGCCTACGGCTTCTCGCTCGGCTATCGCCGCTTCGAGTGGAAGTGCAACGCTCTGAACGAACCGTCGAAGCGGGCCGCCCTGCGCTTCGGCTTCCACTATGAAGGCCTGTTCCGCCAGCACATGGTGGTGAAGGGCGGGAATCGCGACACCGCCTGGTATTCGATCCTCGACAGCGAATGGCCGGTACGCGCGCAAGGGTTCCAGCGTTGGCTGGACCCCTCGAATTTCGACGCCGAGGGCCGGCAGAAGCGGGCGCTCGCCGCCTTCAACCAGACGCTGGGCCAGACCGACGCGATGTCATTGCGCAGGGCGTCGCTGGCCGACATTCCTGCCATCCTCGCGCTGAAGAACGCAGCCTATACGCCCAACGAGGCCATTATCGGCGTGCCTTCGCTGCCGCGGATCGCAGATTATGCGCAGGTCGTGGCCGAACATGAGGTCTGGCTGGTCGACGGCGACAGCGGGTTGGATGCTGCCCTTGTTCTCGAGATCGCGCCGGACGATTTCACGATCTGGAGCGTGGCGGTCTGCCCCGAGGCGCAGGGACGCAAGCTCGGCCTGCTGCTGATGCGCTTTGCCGATGACCGCGCCGCCGCGCTCGGCTTTGGCTCGGTGCATCTCTACACCAACGCGAAGCTGACACAGCGCATCGCCTGGTATGAGCGCCTGGGTTTCGCGATCACCCATCACGCCGATCTGGCCGACCGGCGCCTGACGCATATGCGCAAGCAGCTCTGATAATAAGCCGGCTGAACAAGAGGACCAAGGACATGGCAGGACGTTTGAAAGGCAAGGTCGCGGTCGTCACGGCCGCGGGGCAGGGCATCGGCCGGGCGATTGCGGAAGCCTTCGTCAGGGAAGGCGCGACGGTTTGGGCGACGGACAAGGATGTCGCGCTGCTGGAGGGCATTCCCAAGGCGAAGAAGCGCAAGCTCGACGTGCTTTCGAGCAAGGCCGTCGACGCTTTCGCCGAGAAGGTCGGCCCGATCGACATTCTCGTCAATGCCGCCGGCTTCGTTCACCACGGCACCGTTCTTGACTGCGACGACAAGGCCTGGGATTTTTCCTTCGACCTCAACGTCAAGTCGATGCACCGCACGACAAAGGCCTTCCTGCCCGGGATGCTGTCGAAGGGCGCGGGTTCCATCGTCAATATCGCTTCGGGCGCCGGCTCGGTGCGCGGCATCCCGAACCGCTATGCCTATGGCGCGACCAAGGCGGCCGTGATCGGCCTGACCAAGGCGGTCGCGGCCGACTACATCAAGAAGGGCGTTCGCGCGAATGCGATCTGCCCGGGCACGATCCAGTCGCCCTCGCTCGACCAGCGCATCGCCGATCTCGCGAAGGCGACCAAGACGACCGAGGCGGCTGCGCGTCAGGCCTTCGTCGACCGCCAGCCGATGGGCCGGCTCGGCACCGCCGAGGAAATCGCCTGGCTTGCCGTCTACCTTGGATCCGACGAGTCGAGCTACACCACCGGGCAGATTCATCTTGCCGATGGTGGCTTCGCGCTCTGACTCAGGAAAGGACGCGTCGATGCACATCCTGGTAACAGGTGCAGCCGGCATGGTCGGCCGCAAGCTCGCAGCGCAGCTGGCGGCTGATGGTGCTTGCGCGGGCAAGGCCGTCAGCAAGCTGACGCTGACCGACGTCGTTACGCCGGAAACACCGCGGGGCTTTGGCGGCGAGATCGAGATCCGCACCGAGGATTTCGCCGATCCCGCCATCGCCGCGGAACTGATCGGGGCCCGCCCGCTGCTGATCTTCCACCTTGCTGCGATCATCTCCGGCGAGGCCGAGCGCGATTTCGACAAGGGCTATCGGATCAATCTCGACGGGACACGGACCCTGCTCGAGACGATCCGGCGGGAAGGACAGAAGGATGGCGGCTCTTATGTGCCCCGCTTCGTCTTCACCTCGTCGAGCGGCGTGTTCGGCGCGCCCTATCCGGAGGTGATCCCGGACGAGTTCCATGCCACGCCGCTGACCTCGTACGGGACGCAGAAGGCGATCGGCGAGCTGCTGCTTGCGGATTACTCGCGGCGGGGCTTGGTCGACGGCGTCGGAATCCGCTTCCCGTCGATCGTCGTGCGCCCGGGCAAGCCGAATGCCTCGGCCGGCGGCTTCTTCTCCAGCATCATCCGCGAGCCGCTGGTCGGGCTGGAAGCGTCATTGCCGGTCGGCGACGATCTTGTCTTCACGCATGCGAGTCCGCGTTCGGCCGTCGGCTTCCTGCTCCATGCTGCCGGGCTGAACCGCGAAGCTCTCGGCCCGCGGATCAATCTGACCATGCCGGGCGTCTTCTGCTCCGTCGGCGAGCAGATCGCGGCGCTGCGGCGTGTCGCGGGCGAGAAGGCGGTCAATCTGATCCGCCGTGCTCCGGACAAGGCGGTCACCGAGATCGTCGCCGGCTGGCCGACCGGTTTCGAGGCCAGGCGCGCGCTTGAGCTCGGCTTCCGGGCCGAGAAGGATTTCGACGAGATCATCCGCGTCCATATCGAGGATGATCTCGGCGGGCGCCTGCCAAACTGATCAACAACAAGCACCAGGAAATCCCCATGCATATTCTCGTTCTCGGTGGTGCCGGCATGGTCGGCCGCAAGTTCATCGAACGACTGGCCCATGATGGTCAGCTCGGCGGCAAGCCGGTCACCAAGATCACGGCCCAGGATGTCGTCGCCGCAAGCGCGCCGGCCGCGGCGCCCTTCATCTTCGACGTCGTCGTCTCCGACATGTCGAACGAGGGGGAGGCCGAGGCGCTGATCGCTTCCCGCCCCGACCTGATCGTCCATCTCGCGGCGATCGTCTCGGGCGAGGCCGAGGCCGATTTCGACAAGGGCTACCGGATCAATCTCGACGGTACACGCCATCTCTTCGATGCGATCCGCAAGGCCGGCGGCGGCTACAAGCCGCGTCTCGTCTTCACCTCCTCGATCGCGGTCTTCGGCGCCCCCTTCCATGAGAAGATCGAGGACGAGTTCTTCACCACGCCGCTGACCTCATACGGGACGCAGAAGGCGATCGGCGAACTGCTGCTGTCTGACTACTCCCGCCGCGGCTTCTTCGACGGTGTCGGAATTCGCCTGCCGACGATCTGCGTGCGTCCGGGCAAGCCGAACAAGGCGGCGTCCGGCTTCTTCTCCAACATCATCCGCGAACCGCTGAACGGTGAGGAGGCGGTGCTGCCGGTTTCCGATCAGGTCCGGCACTGGCATGCCTCGCCGCGTTCGGCCGTCGGCTTCCTCGTCCACGCCGCGACGATGGATACCGGCGCCATCGGCCCTCGCCGCACGCTGACCATGCCGGGCTATTCCTGCACGGTGGCCGAGCAGATCGAGGCGTTGCGCAAGGTCGCCGGCGAGAACGTGGTGAAGCGGATCAAGCGGGTTCCGGATCCGGTCATTGACGGCATCGTTGCCGGCTGGCCGCGCAACTTCAACCCGCAGCGTTCGACCGCACTCGGCTTCAAGGCGGAAGCGAGCTTCGAGGAGATCATCCGCGTCCATATCGATGACGAGCTTGGCGGCAACTTCGTCAAGTAAGCCCGCGGCTCACGGGCCATTAGCGAGCAGCCCCGGCATCATCTGCCGGGGCTGCTTCGTTTCAGGCGACGCAGAACTCGCCGGGGGTCTCGATCTCGGGCGCGTGGGTCCAGCCCGTCGAGCCCCAGCTCTTCAGGGCAGCCCAGGTCGAGCGGTCGAGCCGATACTGCTCACAGGGGAACAGCCCACCCCGTGCCGGCAGCGACTTCAGGAAAGAGCCCTCCTGCCGGAAGCCGGACTTCTCCAGTACCCGGCGCGAGGCCGGGTTGATGACGCGCGTATCCGCCTCGATCGCCGGGATATCGAGCAAGGTGAAGAGCGTGTCGATCAGAGCCTGGGCGGCCTCGGTCGTGTAGCCCTTGCCCCAGTGCGGGGTGCCGAGCCAGTAGCCGATGAAGGGGATGCCGGTCGCCTGCTTATGGGCGCCGATCATGCCGATGAGCTCGTTCGGCCTGGAGCGCGGCGTGATCGCCAGCGCCAAGTGCTCGCCGAGCGCATTGCCCTTGCGCATGGCGAAAATGAAGGGCTCGACCGCATCCGCCGGATAGGGATGCGGGATCGAGGCCGTCATCTCGGCCACGGCTTTCTCCCCAGCCTGGCGCAGGATGGCGGAAGCGTCCGCCATACGCGGCCAGCGCAGCCAGAGACGGCGGGTCTCGAGCCGGAAGACATCGTCGCGGGTCAGTTCGGGGAACATCGGTCTCTCCGTCGGCGCAAACGAAAAAAGGGAGCTGGGACTTTGGTCCCATCTCCCCTTTCGCTTGACCTTCGGGAGACCCTTGTCGGGCCTTGCCCTTGATCCGATCGGTTCGATGGAACCGGCGGATCAAGGAACTTCCCTATCCGCCTTTTACTCTGCGGCCTCTTGGGCCGGGACTACGTTCACGAAAGCTCGGCCGAGTTTCGTCGTGAATCGGACTCGTCCATTGGTCGTCGCAAAGAGCGTATGGTCTTTGCCCATGCCAACGTTCACGCCGGCATGCCATTTGGTGCCGCGCTGACGAATAATGATGTTGCCGGCCACGACCGCCTGGTCGCCGAAGCGCTTCACGCCGAGACGCTTGCTTTCGGAGTCGCGACCATTGCGCGACGAGCCGCCTGCTTTTTTGTGAGCCATAACGCCCTACCTCGAAACTACTGTTTGTCTCTCTAACCCGAATCGGCGGCAAAAGCCACCGGTTCGGAGATGAAAGCCGAAGACTGCCTGACAGGAGCTGTCAGTAGTCCTCGCCGGAAGCCTGTTCGGCCTGGTCGACCTTGGCGCGCGGGGGCTTGCCGGCCAGGAGTTCCTTGGCCTGAACAACCCACTCCTCGCGGGTGGCGCGGCCACGCAGCTTGAGCTCTTCGTCCCACTTGGCGACGTCGGCCTCGGTCCAGGCGGCGATGTCGTTCCAGGAGGTGATGCCGGCAGCGCGCAGCTTCTTCTCGATGGTCGGGCCGACGCCCGAGATCAGCGAGAGGTTCGAGGCGTCGAGCGCCTCAGCCTTGGCTTCAGCCTTCGCCTTGCCCTTGACGGCACTGGCGGCGGCCTTCACGGCAACGGTCGAAGCGTCACCCTTCTTCATCTCGGGCTTCTTGCCGCCCGTGAGGATGTCGGTGATGCGCACGATCGTCAGCTCGGCGCGGAAGCCACGCTTGCGCTTCGAGTTCTGGCGGCGACGCTTCTTGAAGGCGATGACCTTCTCGCCGCGGGCCTGGCGCACGATCTCACCTGCGACGGTGATCTCGGCCAGTTCCTTCGCGCCGAGCGTCGACTTCTCGCCGTCGGTCAGCATCAGGACGTTGCCGAAGGCAACGGTATCGCCAGGCTCGCCTTCGAGCTTGGCAATGGTGATTTCATCGTTCGCGGCGACGCGAAACTGCTTACCGCCGGTCTTGATGACTGCGAACATCGTTGTTCTCCATGTTCAGCCCCGCCCTGTCATGGCCTCGCGAGGCGCATGCGGGACGGCTTTTTGGCAGTCGTTACGTGGTCGGGTTCACTCTTCGATCATGCCGGACGCTGCAACGCAGAGCCGGACACGCAAAAGAGATCAGGCGCGGGTTTCCCCACGCCGGACGAGGCTCGATAGTCTTGGCGGCTCTTCAGGTCAAGTCGCGGGGCTTCAGATTCGTCGGATTTATGACAGCGAGGAGGCTTGTAACCGTCCGACGTGGCGTGTAGTAACCAGCCCGCTTCGACCGAAGGCGACCGCGGACAGGTGGCAGAGTGGTTGAATGCACCGCACTCGAAATGCGGCATACCCGCAAGGGTATCGGGGGTTCAAATCCCTCCCTGTCCGCCATCATTCCCCCTAAGGGTTTCATCGTCCCGGCAATGGCAGCCCCTTGGGGGAGCGCCATGTGGCGTCAGCCGCAGAATGCCCGCAGGACCTTTCCGTGGCCATCCACCTCGATCATCACCCGTTCGCGGCGATAATCCATTGTCATGGGCGAGCCGGGTGAGAGACGTCGCACCACACTCGCGCCTGTTGCTCGCATGACCTCGGCGTCGCTCTGGCCGATCTGCCCTGCAAGGCCCTTGGCTCCTTCGGGCGAGCACGGGCTGGGCGGAGCGGCACGGGATGGTTGGCCGGCCGCCGTGCAAGCGGTGAGGGCCAATGCTGCGATCGGGCCGAGGAGGTAGAGAGGTCTGGTCATGGGGCAAGACTATAGGCGAATTGTCCTTCGCCAAGCCCGGCTCTCAAGGGGCGCCTCAGTTTTCACTGAGGCGCAGGTCCAGATTTTGCCCTTGGCCCGGTTGACTCCCTCTCAGCGCCAAGACCAACCCCTCCGCGTGGCGGCTGATCGTCAGCGTGGCGGGAGGATTGGGGCGAACGCTCTCCGCCGTCTCGCGGAAGGACAAAGCGAGATTGTCGCCACGGCGTGCGCCGGCGAGGTTCGCGATGGTGCCTTTGCCCTCCCGGAACTTGCCGTCATAGCGCTGCGTCCTGGGATCGTAGCGCAGATCGATCCTGACTGTCGTGGAAAAGATCAGCGCAGTCGAGCAGCTGCCGGTCAACGTGACCCGCGAACCTTGCTGATCGCCATCGAACCTGCAGTTCAGGTTATGGCTTGATCCGCCTGCGTTCTCGAGCTTGCCCGTGCCCGTGAAGCGCCCTTCGAAGGCCTGTAGAAAGGACGCCTCGTCGATTGTGCCCTGCTGGGCTGAAGCCGACGTCACCGGGACCATCGTGAGCATCGCGGTGAACGCCTTGAGCATGAGATCATGTTTCATGGCCGTTCCTCCTGCCAGCTAAACGCCTGAGGCAACGATCGGATCAACATTGTCCGAAAATTGTGATCTCTCGCGAAGCGTTCCCTTAAGACCGCGCGTTCCTGCGCATCGCGAGGCGGGCGGCGCGGACGTCAAAGGTCTGACCGGGCCACGATCACTTTTGTAGCACTGCACATATTCGCGGAACCGATCGGGCGCCCGGGAATTACCGCTCTGTCACGACGCAGCGGTTTCCGACTGCGGCCCAGCAAGAAGGTTATCCCAAAAATGCGTCCTATCGCTCTTGCTCTCGCCGCCACCGTGCTGTCCAGCGTTGCTTTCGCGCAGACCGGCCCCGCCCCGGCTCAGGCCCCGGTCTTCGTCTCGGTGAACGAGGCATCCGCTCTCACCAGCAGTCTCAAGGGGCTTAACGTCAGGAATGCCGGTGACGAGACTGTGGGCGAGATCGAGGACGTCGTCATCGCCGGCAACTCCCTTGCCTCTTACATTCTGTCGGTCGGCGGCTTCCTTGGGATGGGCACCCACTATGTTGCGGTCAGCCCGGACGCACTCGCCATCACCTGGAATGCGACGGACAAGAAGTGGAACGCCAGGATCAACGCCACCAAAGACCAGCTGAAGGCGGCGCCGCAGTTCAAATATGAGGGCCGCTTCGCGAAGTGAGCTGGACCGCCTTAGCTTGAATTCGGCCCGGCTCTCCGAATGGAGCGCCGGGCTCTTTCGTTTTGGGCTGCCATTTGGGCTCAATTCCGCGCAATGCCGGTAAGGGGCATGCAAGCGATCAGGCCCCGGTGCGCTGCGCGCGGAAGTTGCGAAGCTCAACGCCGCAGATCGATGATACGCAACATAAAGTCTAACTGTCGGCCTGCGGAGGCGTGTGGAATGGTACGGCCAGCCGGGAGAGAGCACAGGGCTAACAATAATCTCGGGGGGGAACGCCGCTCTGCGGGAGGAGGCTGCTGTTCGGGAGGACAGCGGCCTCTTTCCACAGGGCGTGGCATCGTTCTCCTGTTTCGGACCCAGCCGCTGTAACAGCTGCAGAACAATCCACCCCAAGCGGCTCATCTCTGGCCGTGGCGCGTCTGATGCCGATCTCAGGCGGAGGCGGACTTTTCCGCTGGGGAGCGACGGATTGCCCAGAAGGTCAGCACCATCCCGATGATCGCCGGCAGGGTCACGCCCGGGAAATCGCGGGGAAGGGCCGAGGGGGAGCAGATGCCGACCGCGACTTCCCAGAAATGGAAGAGCGCGTGCGCACTGAGCCACAGCGTGGCGGCGGCCCAGAGCCCGATGCGGCGCTCGGGCATGGTCATGCCGACGACAAAGGCTACGCCAAGGAAAAGCTGAATGATCCCGATGTCCCGGATGAAGTGCTGGTTGAAGAAGCCGGTATCGGTCACCCCCGGCACGAGCTCATACCAAGCCAAGGGGTCGATGAGCATGAAGAGGCCGTTCGCCGAGAGAAATACTCCGTTGAACGCCACCATTGCGATGACCGCCGCTGCAATGGCCTGATTATCCCGAGTGATCGTCATGATTCAGATCCTCCTGCATTGGGATGAATGGCTGCGTTTGGGGGGTGGACGACGCGCTTATGTGCGCGCCGCGGATGCACTGAGCCAATCGGCGAAGCGGGTCGTACCGAGACGTGGCTGGCCGCTGGGCCGCAGCGACTTGTCGTTCAGCTCGGCGCCGAAATAGCGGGCCCGGACATCGGCGATGACCTGACGCTTGTCCCCCTTGGCTGCCAGGAACTGCCGGGCGATCGCATCCATCGGGATCGACTCCGGGCCAGCCACCTCGACGGTTCCGTTCAGCGGTGCTCCGACCGCGACATCGGCCAGCACGGCCGCGACATCGGCGGCGGCGATCGGTTGAAAAAGGGCCGGCGACAGGCGGAAGGCATCGCCGTCCGCGCCCGACTGGACGATCGCGTTGACAAATTCGAAGAACTGCGTCGCCTGCAGGATCGTGTACGGGGTCGCGGAGGCCTTGATCAGGTTCTCCTGCGCGAGCTTGGCGCGGAGATAGCCGCTGTCTGGATTGCGCTCTGTGCCGACGACCGACAGCGCGACGTGATGTCCGACGCCGGCGGCGGCTTCCGCGGCCAGCAGGTTGCGGCCGGAGGTCTCGAAGAACTCCAGGACGGCCGTGTCTTCGAACGAGGGCGAATTCGCCACGTCCACGACGACCTGCGCATCGGAGAGCGCTTCGGCCAGGCCCTCGCGCGTGATGGTGTTGACGCCCGTGTTCGGTGATGCCGCCACAACCTCGTGACCCTTCTGACGAAGCCTGTTCACGAGGTTCGTTCCGATGAGGCCGGTGCCGCCGATGACCACGATCTTCATGTCTCTCTCCTCTGTCTGACAACCGGACGCGTCCATCGCGTTCCAGTGAGAAGAGAATGCCTGCGAGCCCGTCGGAAGACCTTGTGAAGGCCTTGGATCGAGCTTGAATTTCCCTTGGTTCTTCGTCCACACCGGCCACAATCCGGTGCCCAAACAGGCCGGGCGTGTTATCAACCGCCAGCCAGCTGACGGGGTCATGGAGCGCTGACGTGCAGTTCCAGTTCGGAGGCTATGTGCTCGATCCCGAGCGGCGGGAGTTGACGCGGGGCGTCGAGGGGATCGCGATCGGGCCGCAGGTCTTCGACCTCCTGGCCCACCTGGTGCGGAATCGCGAGCGCGTCGTCAGCAAGGATGACCTGCTGGACGCAGTCTGGGGCGGGCGGATCGTTTCTGAATCGACCCTCACCAGCCATATCAACGCCGTGCGCAGGGCCATCGGCGACAGCGGCGAGGAACAGCGGCTGGTCCGGACGATCGCCCGCAAGGGCTTCCGCTTCGTCGCGGATGTCACGGAAACACGCTCACCCGATGAGCCCATTTCGCCAGTGAGCGGAACGTCACGGGACGAATCATCGGCCCCGCCCCTTCCTGACAAGCCCTCGGTTGCCGTTTTGCCGTTCCAGAACATGAGCGGCGACGCGGAGCAGGAATACTTCGCCGATGGCGTAGTCGAGGACATCATCACGGCATTGTCGCGCATTCGCTGGCTGTTCGTCATCGCGCGCAACTCGAGCTTCACCTACAAGGGCCGGGCGGTGGATGTGAAGCAGGTCGGTCGCGAACTCGGCGTCGGCTATGTGCTGGAAGGCAGCGTGCGCAAGGCTGCGAACCGGGTGCGCATCACCGGACAGCTGATCGATGCGACGACCGGTGCGCATCTCTGGGCGGAGCGTTTCGAGGGCACACTCGACGACATCTTCGAGCTGCAGGATCAGATCGCGGCGAGCGTCGTCGGCGCGATGGCGCCGCAGCTGGAGCGCGCCGAGATCGAACGCGCGCAGCGCATGCCGACCACCAGCCTCAACGCCTATGACTGCTATCTGCGCGGACTCGCAAAACTGCATCAGGGCAGCAGGGAGGCCATCAGCGAGGCGCTCCAGCGGTTCGACCAGGCGATCGAACTCGATCCCGAATTCGCATCGGCCTACGGAATGGCGGCGTGGTGCTATTTCTGGCGCAAGGTCAATGGTTGGATGACCGATCGCCTGCAGGAGAGCGCGGAAGGGGCCCGACTGGCCCGCCGGGCCGTCGAGCTGGGCAGGGACGATGCGGTGGCGCTCACCAGGGGCGGCCATGCGCTCGGCCACCTCACCAATGACCTCGATGCCGGCATCGCCTTGCTCGACCGGGCGACCGTGCTCAATCCGAACCTGGCGGCGGCCTGGTTCCTTGGCGGCTATCTAAGGGTCTGGCACGGTGAAACGGAGGCCGCCATCGCGCATTTCGCCCGGGCTATGCGCCTGAGCCCCCGAGATCCGGAAATGTATCGCATGGAGGCCGGAATCGCGGTGGCGCATTTGTTTGCTGGGCGCTTCGACGTCGCATCGTCATGGGCCGAGAAGGCGTTCAGGAATCTGCCGAGCTTTCTGATGGTGAGCTGCATCATCGCCGCAAGCCATGCACTGGCAGGCCGGATGGAGCCGGCGCAGCGGGCAATGGACCATTTGCATCAGCTCGACCCCGCGCTGCGAATCTCCAACATCACGGAATGGCTTCCGATCCATCGGCAGGAAGATATCGCGATATTTGCAGACGGCCTGCGAAAGGCCGGGCTGCCGGAGTGACAACCCGATTCTCGCCCGTGGCAGACGCCGGCCCGGCTCTCCGAACCGCGCCGGGACTCTTCTGGGTTCGCGACCCGACCGAGACTTCGCCTCGAATGCCCGGTCCGCCAACGTCACGCCACACGAGTGATCGACACTGTTGTGATGTGCGCCGTATGACCGTCGAAGAGGCCGAAGCTCGGCGCATCATTTCGGGTTGGCGGGCGGGCCAGAGCGGCTGCGGATGAGCACAAGGGACTGCGCTGCAAGTTGCAAGGCTTCGTCCGCCCGACGCTGCCATCGGCGCGAGCCGATGATGTCGCCCAGCAGCAGCCCACTCATGAAAGCGAGGACGAGGAGCCATCCGATCATGTTGGTTCTCCCCCAAGGATAAGGAGACGATGATGCTGAGCGCGTGCTTGTTCCCGGGCAAGCGACGAAGGTCTTAGCTTTTGAGCGACGCTCGGCCGTAGCATGCTCTGGGCACTGTGCCCCGATTTGTCGGTGCGCCTGACGGCGCGAGCCGCGACAAAAGCTGCGCAGCTGGCTCGATCAGCATTCGAACAACCTGAATTCGCCACATTGTTCCGCTACCAGTTCGAGCGTCGACTTAGAAATGCTCGGCTTGGCCCATCGCTCTTGAGAGCGCGCAGGGCCTCAACCCGTCCCTTCGACGTTTTGATCGCTGCCAGAACGCAGCGCGACCGTCGCCTGCATTTCGCTCGACGATTCTCCTACATGAACGCCGCGCGGCCTTGCCGCCTGGCCAATGGACTTACATGCACAAGAACACTGAAACGAAGCCCGCTCAGGCGCGTGCGCGCCCCGAGAGCTTGAAAAAGAATGCCATCATGCCCCTCAGGGCAGATCCGAACTGGAAGCCCGAACCCTGCGGACTCAGCCGTGAGGAACTCCGCAGAATCGTGGCTGAGATCCTGGGATAGGGAGAAGCAAGATGCCTCGCTCCTACTCCACCCCGTCGTTCCCACGTTCACGCCGGACGTCGCAACCCGCGCGCGCCGAGCAGGCGCCGCTCCAAGGCGTGTGGCAGCGCTATGAGCGTGCCCTGAAGCTTGGCGATGCCGAAGCCTTGGCTGGTAATCGCATCGAGGCTGAGCGCTACTATCAGCTAGCCGAGCACTATCTGCGATCCGTCAACGGTCGAGCCGCGTGAGAACCGGCCTTTAGCTCGCTATCGCGGTCTTGGTTTTCGTGGTTGCGGAAAGCCCAGATGACTTTGGCCGCTTCCCAATGCTCGCGATCGCGACCATCCGGCTGCCCCTGCTCCATCCAGAGGGCATAGGCGATTTTTCGGATTTCCCGCTGAGCGCTATCCTTGCTGGCCATGTTTCGCTCCCTTTCCCAGTCACAACGGGGTGAAACCGCTACCCCGCTCCAGCGTTCCTTCGCTGCGACAATCTGGCTCGAACCACGGCTCTCGCTTCAGCTGCATCCGTCTTGCGGCGGCCAATGACAGTGAATCAGGTTGCAGGGGCGCCTTGCCGTTCATTCCGAGGCGGTGTTGGGCTTTTCCGAGAAATGATATTTGAAATCGCAGTGCGAAGCGCCCTCCATCACGGTCTGGGTGCGTTCGAGCGAGATTCGTGGGTCGTAACCCGTGCAAAAGACGCCGTCGCGATTGCACGATAGCAAATGGCCGATATGGCCGAGGCCCATGTCCCGATAGGTCTCGGCATATCGGCACCGTTTGACGTTGTAGTGAAACTCCGCGTCGGTGGCCTTGACGACCTCGATCGTCAGCGCTTCGTCCTGCGTCCAGAGATCCTGGAGTTCCTGGAACGTGCGCAGCGTCGTGCCTCCTTGTGTCTTGGCGGCAAAAGCCTTGCCTGTTTCAATGGCGGCCCGCTTGATCGCCGTGTCGAGAATGGATTGTGCCAGCTCTTCACCGAGCTTTTCACGCATGACCTCGTAGATCGGCGCGATGATTCCGGCCTCGATCTTGCGACGAGCAAGAATTCCAATTTCGCCGTCGATCACAGCCCGCGAACTGGCTTCATGGTCCTTGTCCATCATGGTGTTCCCCTGGATGACCTGGGCCCGCGCTGGCACGACGAGGCCCGCTGCCGTCGGGACGATGTCACGGGAGACCAGCCCGACCACAGCAACTGACAGCGTCGCATCTTGGTTCGGTGGAAGGAAATGACAAGCTCCCCGACAAGCAGCCGGCAAGCAGCCTGCCAGGTCGACGACACCGAGCGGCGCCAGCAGACCACCGAAGCGCACCCTCGCTGGAGCGAGAGCATTGCCATGGTTTGAACGCTGCGTCCGCGGGGGCGGCCGGCAGAGTTCAGTATCGCCTGATGGGCCACCCGTGGCGTGGGTCAGTGCTTGACGATGGTCGGTCTGGGCGCTGCCGGAGCCGCCGGTCCTCCGGCCCCATGTCGTTATGGCAGTGAACCTGGGCCGGGCTCGTTTTCATCGTCACGCGAAGTGTTCCCTGGCGGCGGCGAATGACGGCCGAAGGTTTTCGTGTGTGATGTTTACGACCCGGTAAGACGGAGACGATGTTATGCTGGAGAATGCGAGACGGATGCGCAGACCCAAGAGGCTCCTATCCATGACTGTCTCATGAGCAGAGGTTTGTTGACCGGCCTTGCTGCAGCGACACTGATCGCCGCGCTGCCGTCGCGCGCCGAGGCATTCTGGGAGCGCTCCCAGATCATGGCCTGTGCCGAGGCCCAGACCGAAGCGGAACGGAACAGGCGGCAATGCTGGATCTTCGATCCGGTGCCGGAGTTTCCGGCGCCGGTGCTGTCCGGGTACCGGTACGTGCCTTATGAGAAGCGCTCCGGTCGGGCGCGCGGCCCCTGGCCGAATGGCGAGAAGGTCGTCCGGCGCCTCGGCTAGATCGCCGTGCGTCCGTTCGGACGCAGGAGGGGCGATCTAGCTCTTTGTTTGGGCATCGGATTTTTCCGAAAACCGGATTCCACTTTTCGATCCGATGCTCCAGGTTCTTCCCGGACCGAGACGAGCGCTTGCCGCCGCGCTTCCTGTTGCTACTGCCGCCGAGAAGCCTGGTGGCCCGATCCACCAAGCGACCGTGTCAGCACTTATAGACCGTGCCAGCCGTGCTCGGACCCTTCCAGGTATGGGTCGCGACCGGTGAGACGACATGTGTCCCGCCGGCTTCGGCGGCGCGGATCTTCAGCCGGGCAAGGGCGCTGTCGCGGGCGCTGTCGATCAACAGCGTCTGATTGATGGTCGAGTCGCCATTGATCTCCGCGACCTGCTTGCAGGTCTGGACGATTTCCTTGTTGTCCGTCACGACCACTGCATTGGAGCGCGAATTCGGAACGGCGCAGGCGGTGAGTGCGAGGGTCGACAGGAGCAGTATCGGGCGCAGTAGCATCGGGGTCTTTCCTGAAAGCCTGTGTGTCGCCATATCACATTTCGCACGATCAGCCGCTCGGCTGCAATTTCGGGAACCATGCCGCTGCGGATGAGCGCATTGAACCGCGGCCGCAGGTGTTCTATCCCGGGGCCGCTTTCATCCAGGTCGCTTCAAGGGCCGCAGGCCCATCGCGCCGCGCTCCGCAGCCGGCGGCCTTTCGCATAAGGATCGACCATGGCCCGCAAGAAATCCAAACCGCTCGATGCCGAGTTCGTCATGTTCGACATCGTCTATTCCGATGGCTCGCGCTCGTCGAACCGTCGCGTTCCCTCCGATCTGCTCGGCGGACTCGATGGCGACGAGCCGGCGCGCGAGGCCATTATGGAACAGGACCGGATCATCGCGGAGAAGTCAGGAAAGCCGGCGCTCGCGATCACCTCGCTGATCCGGTCCGGAAAGGCCGCCCCGGAAAAGCCGGCGCAGAAGACCCGCCGATAGCGAGCGTAACCGGAACGCCACACATGCGGAAACCTTAATATCTCATCTGCCTTGACGGTTGCCGTAGCGATAGTTTCCATGCGAATTGGCGGTCTTGGGTGGCTGAAAAAGGATATACGATGCGTTCTCTTATTGTCGTGGGGCTTCTGGCCGCGGGGCTGGCCGGGTGCCAGACTGCACAGGAATCGATGGCCGACGCCGAAGTCACCTGCGAAGCTCAGGGCTTCCGTCCGGGCACGCGCGCTTATCAGCAGTGCCGTTCCGCCAATTATGTCGAGAACCGCCGTGCCTCGAACGAGACCGCCAGTGCGGTGACCGCCGGCGTCGCCGCTGGCGTTGTCGGCGGTGCGATTGTCGGCGCCGCGGCATCGCGCCCCTATTATGGTCGCGGCTATTACTATGGCCGTCCCGGCTACTGGTGGTGACATGCCATTTCCGGGAGGCTTCGGCCTCCCGGTTTTTGTTTGAAGTTTGCACTGGCTGATCAGCTGCAGATCGCGGCCGGTCGCTCTATGAGATCATCGGACCGGATCTCGTATCCGGTCCGATGATCCCGAAAACCGCAATCCACTTTTCGGGCCGATGCTCTAGCGTTTCGTGCTGCGGCGTCGCGCCGGGGCCGGCGCGGGCTCACTCGACGAGGTCAGCAGCGAGCCGAGCACATAGATAGCGATGCCGATGCCGAGCAACGCTGCAAGCGGTTCCTTCTCCGTCCGTTTCGCCAGCAGGCGGCTGCCATCACGGGCATAATCCTGCGCGATGTTGCCTGACGATTGCAGCCAGTTTTCGCCTGCCTTCATCGAGTCTTTCCCAGCTTTGATCAGGTCGTCTCCGCCATAATCGGAGAAGAGCCGGCGCAGGCGCCCGTAATCGGGCTCCCATTGCGGCCGTGCCGGCCGCAGGCTCGCCCAGGCGATCAAGCCGACACTGAGCGCGCCCAAGCCGAAGGCGACGACCGGATGGCGCTCGATCGTGCGCAGGGCGACTTCGCCTTTCTCCTGGGCGTAACGACCTGCCTCGCCCGGATCGACATCACGGATGGCGTCCCTGGCGCGGTCATAGCCGTCCTTCACGGTCCCGGCGAGATCGGCCGCCTTTGCGCGGATCGTATGGCCGGCACGCTTGGTCTCATCCTCTGCCTCGTCCCAATCCTTCGGCATGTCGGGCGGAAACGCATTGTTGGTCGCCATCGCGGACACTCCAGTCTCTCGTTTCGGATGTGCAAACTGAACGATGCTGCCGCGGCAGAGTTCCGTCCGCGCTCACGGAAATGTGCCGAGCCTGCCGGCTAAGGCTTGTTGAGGCCGGGTTCCGGTCACGAGGGTGCCAAGATTGGATGCGAGGTCGTCACCATCCAATCTGGATCGACTAAGGAGATGATCATGGAAACACAGCACCTTCAGATGCCGTGCAACCCCGTCATGACCGACCCGGAATGGATTGCCCTCGAAAGCCTCGACGAGGAGACCAAGCACTTCATCTTCGACGATGCCGTGTTGCTGTCGCTGCGGCAGCGGGGGCTCGTGGAGCCGGCGGACGGACAGTGGCGTGTCACCATGCGCGGCCACCGGGCGCTGAGCGAGCGCAATTATTGGTGGCTCGCTCATACCCAGGCTTCGCGCACGCCGTGCTCCAGCGCCTTCTCCCGTTGAGCGGAATGGCCGTGTGCGCCTCTGGATATCGGGCCCGCGATTCATCACATGACAGTCAGTCGACCTGATTGAAGAGCGCCATGGCCAAGCCTGTCAGCATCACCGTTTCACATGACCTCGGGCGCGAGGCCGCCCGGGAGCGGTTGCGCAGCGGCATCGACCGTATCCGCGACAAGCTCGGCATGGTGAAGATGCAGCTGGTCGAGGAGAGCTGGGACGGGAATACCGTACAGTTCGGCGTGGCCGCGCTCGGCTATACCGTCAGGGGCAAGCTCGAGGTCGAGGAAACCCTCGTCCGCATCGAGGTGATGCTGCCATGGGTGCTCGCGGTCTTCGCCGAGAAGCTGAAGCTCGGGGTCGAGAAGCAGGGGCAGGTCCTGCTCGAGAAGCCACGCTCCTGACGGCAAGCGTGAGGGACGCTACCGTAGCGCCCCCCGCATTCGTAAAGTTCCGGTTTACCATCAGATTGCTGCGATGATGCCTTGCGACAATTCGCCGGGCGCCATCGGCACCAATAGTGCTCTCCGAAGCGAGGGGGCGGGCGCCTGGCGGTTGAAATTCTACCTTCGGCCCGCCATGGTCTGGGGACCCCCTTTTCATCACGCACCGCTCCGGGAGACCAATGCATCACGGCCCGCTGATCGCCATCCTTGTCGCGGGCCTCGGCCTTGCTTTCGTCTTCGGGGCGCTTGCCCAGAAATTCCGCTTCCCTCCTCTTGTCGGCTATCTGCTCGCGGGCGTCGCGGTCGGACCGTTCACCCCGGGATTCGTCGCGGATCAGGGGCTTGCCAATCAGCTGGCCGAAATCGGCGTCATCCTGCTGATGTTCGGCGTCGGCCTGCATTTCTCGCTGAAGGACCTGCTTTCCGTCAAAGCGGTCGCGGTGCCCGGCGCCATCGTTCAGATCGGCGTCGCGACTTTGCTCGGCCTCAGCCTCGGTCTGCTGCTCGGCTGGACATGGGTTGCGGGTGTTGTCTTCGGCCTTGCTCTTTCGGTGGCAAGTACGGTCGTACTGCTGCGCGCGCTTCAGGAGCGCCGCCTCGTCCAGACCGAGAAGGGCAAGATCGCGGTCGGCTGGCTGATCGTCGAGGATCTCGCCATGGTCCTCGCGCTGGTCCTGCTTCCGGCGGTCGCCGACGCGCTGAACGGGGCGCGCCCGGGAGCTCCAGGTCCGCTTGCGGCCCAGTTCGATCTGGGGCTGTGGGGCGTGCTCGGGCTGACCCTCGCCAAGGTCATCGCCTTCGTCGCTTTCATGCTCATCGTCGGGCGCCGCGTCATTCCCTGGTGCCTGCACTGGGTCGCCCATACCGGCTCGCGTGAGCTGTTCCGGCTGGCAGTGCTGGCTGTCGCCCTCGGTGTCGCCTTCCTGGCGGCCAGCCTGTTCGGCGTCTCGTTCGCGCTTGGGGCTTTCTTTGCGGGCATGATCTTGAGCGAGTCACCGCTCAGCCAGCGCGCCGCCGAGGAATCCCTGCCGCTGCGCGATGCCTTCGCGGTGCTGTTCTTCGTCTCGGTCGGCATGTTGTTTGATCCGGGTATTCTGCTGCGCGCGCCGGGCCCGCTGCTCGCGACGCTCGCGATCATCCTGGTCGGCAAATCGGTGGCCGCCTGGCTGATCGTACGGGCCTTCGGCCGTTCGAATGCCGTGGCGCTGACGATCTCGGCCAGTCTGGCGCAGATCGGCGAGTTCTCCTTCATCCTGGCGGGGCTTGGCGTCTCGCTTGCCATCCTGCCCGAACAGGGGCGCGATCTCATTCTGGCCGGCGCGATCCTGTCGATCCTGCTCAACCCCGTCCTGTTCGCGATCGTCGAGAAAATCAGCGCGGAGACGCAGCCGGCGAAACCGAAGCAGAGTGCGGCTGTTCCCGAGCCGGCGCCGGAGCCCGAACGGGATATCGTGCCGACCTCGCTTTCCGAGCACATGATCGTCGTCGGTTATGGCCGTGTCGGCTCGTTGCTGGGTGCCGGGCTGCTCGCGCATGGCGAGAAGCTGCTGGTGATCGAGGACCAGTCCGATGCGATCGAGGCCGCCAGGCGCGACGGTGCCGAAATCATCGTCGGCAATGCCGCCGATCCCGAAGTGCTCTCGGCGGCGGGTGTCGCGCGAGCCAAGCGGCTCTTCGTCGCGATTCCGCAAAGCTTCGAGGCGGGCCAGGTTTGCGAGCAGGCCCGCCGCGACAACCCGACGCTGCCGATCGTCGCCCGCGCGCATTCGGATGCCGAGGTCGAACATCTGACCAAATGCGGTGCGACGCTGACGATCATGGGTGAAGCGGAGATCGCGCGCGCCATGCTGGCGCTGTGCACGAGACCGGATTCGACACCGACCGAGCCGCCGCCAGCGGAAGCAGCCTGAGGCCGCCACCCGATCGCGCGACGCTTACCACCATGCGCAGACGTGCTGCTTGGCGGAAGCGGACGTCGTGTCGGGCCTGGCAGCCGAACGGGTTCAGGCCCGTTTGCAAGTGCTTTCGGGCATGAGGGCAGTTTCCAATACTGGGGTGAGCGGAACCGATCCGTTCGATCAGGGCAAGCCCCGGTCGTGCACGGGGCAGGGGCCTGCGGTTGAAATCGGCCCGATGCTTCCCCACTTGCCTTGCCCGATCACCCGCCAGTGCGAGCCTATGAGCCAATCGATCCAGAAGCGTGCCCTCCTGCTGCGCAATCCCAAGGCGCGGCGCGGCCAGGAGTCGATCACGCCTCTCCTCCAGCGTCTGGAAGGGGGGCGGACTCACCGTAAGCGTTGAAACGTTCGAGGCCCTGCCCGAGATCGCGCGCGACATCGTGCGCCTGCGCCACAGGGCGGACCTCGTCATCGTTTGCGGTGGCGATGGCTCGGTGTCCTCGGCAGCGCTCGCCGCGATGGAAAGCGGCTTGCCGCTGGGCATCATTCCGATGGGAACGGCCAACGACCTCGCCCGAACGCTCGACATACCAATGGACCTGCTGGGAGCGGCCGATGTGATCGCTCGGGGTGAAACACGACGGGTCGATGTCGGTACGGTCAATGGGCATGCATTCTTCAATGTCGCGAGCATCGGACTGAGCAGCGAGCTCGCGCAAAGCCTCGACCCGGTGCTGAAGAGGCGTTTCGGCAGGCTGGGCTATGCGCTGGCCGCCCTGAAGGTCCTGACCCGGGCGTCGCGGTTCAGCGCGACCATCACCGAGAAGGGCCGGGCGATCGACGTCGAGACCTATCAGATCGCGGTTGGCAATGGGCGGCACTATGGCGGCGGCAATGTGGTGGAGGAGAACGCCGAGATCGATGACGGTCATCTCGACCTCTACAGCCTCGAGATGAAGAACCTCTGGAAGCTGGCGCTGATGCTGCGCTCGTTCCGATCGGGGACGCATGGCGCGTGGCGCGAGGTTCGCACCGCGAAATGCGTGGAGTTCGACATCGAGACGAAGACGCCCCTGCCGATCAATACCGACGGTGAGATCGTCACGGCGACGCCGGCCCATTTCAAGGTTCACCCCAAGGCCATCTCGATCTTTGCGCCGGCCATCGTCACGCGCCTCGGAATGGCCCACCCGTCCTTGTATCACCGGTGACGAGGCGGCCAGATGGGGGTCGTCGGCCCGCGTCGGGGAGCGATTTCCCCATCGGTGTGGCGGTAAGCGCTTGGCGGCCCTCGGCCGCGCTTGCCGCTGCCTCGCAATGCCCCGAAATGTTCCGACGAGATCCTGGCGAGATCGTTCAGACCGACAGATTGCCCAGCGCGCGGATCGTTTCCACGAGCCCTTTGTGCAGCTTCTTGTCGCGGCGGACGACGATCGCGAGGGTCCGCTTGAGATTTGGGGTCAGGCTCCGGACCGCGACGCCTGATGGGGCTCGGTGGCCCGCGACTGCCATGCCTGGCAGGACGGCACAGCCCAACCCTGCGCCGACAAGCTCCTTGATGGCCTCGACACTCCCCAGGGACATGATCGGCCTGAGCGCCACTCCCGCCTGAGAGAGCCAAGCATCGGCAATACTGCGCGTCCTTCCCCCGGGCTCGAAGAGAATCACGGGGCGCCCGGCGAGCCAGGCCGGGTCGACCTTCGCGGGGAGCGGCATGTCCTGCGGAGCGATGAGCACGAACTCGTCATCGAGCACCGGGGTCACCTCCAGCATGCGGCCCGCCGCCGGCAACGTCACAAGCCCGACATCGATCGAGTTCTCCTCGATTGCCTTGAGGAAATCGGCCGTGTTGCCGGTGGTGACCGTGATCTCCAGCGTGGGGAATTTCCGACGGAGCTCCCTCAGCATCGCTGGCAGAAGATAGATGCAAGCCGTCGCGCCTGTCCCGAGCCTGACACGTCCCATCGCGCCCTTGCCATGCCGTGTCATGGCTTCGGTCGCGCTGCCGACCAGACGGTCGATCTGATGCGCATAGCCCAGGAGTTCATCGCCCGCCGGAGTTGGTTGGCATTTGCGGCCGATCCGTTCGATCAGCGTCACTCCCAGACGCCGCTCCAGCTGGCGCAACTGCAGGCTGACAGCGGGCTGTGAGAGCCCTCGACGTTCGGCCGCTGCGGTGAAGCTGCCCAGCTCCACGACGTCGACGAAGGCCTGCAGCTGATCGAGACTGAGATTGGACACCCAAAGAATATCTCATGCTCGGTATAACAAGGCAAATCTTCCTTAATGCCCTTGGGAGGCGTAGCGAGGGACCCAGAGCCAATTTTCGAAGAGCGAAACATGCCCAGCCTGGCGGAGCGCCCATCGCAGCCATCGGCCGTCCCGACGTCCAGCATCGCGATCCGCGCGGCGGAAGAGCGTGACCTTGAGAGCATCCGGGAGATCTATGCGCACCATGTTCTGCATGGGCTCGCCAGCTTCGAGACCGTTCCGCCTTCGCTTGACGAACTGACGGCCAGGCGCGCCGCTGTCCTGGACCTCGGCCTTCCCTTCCTGGTGGCGGACATCGACGCGACGGTCGTCGGCTACTGCTATGCGACGTGCTACCGGCCGCGGCCGGCCTATCGATACACGGTGGAGGATTCCGTCTATGTCGCGCCGGGAATGGCAGGGCGTGGCATCGGGAGCCGGCTCCTGGCCGCCCTCATCGACCACTGCGAGATGGGTCCCTGGCGTCAAATGGTGGCCGTCATAGGCGATAGCGACAACCGCGGCTCGATCGCCCTGCACTCCCGTCTCGGCTTCGAACCGGTCGGTACGTTTCGGGCGATCGGCTTCAAGTTCGGAGGATGGCTGGACACCGTGCTGATGCAAAGGTCGTTGGGCGACGGTGCGGATACGCCGCCAGATGGCGCGTATCCATCGACCTCGGCATGATGCGTCCCTGGACGGTCTTCAATCTTGGCCTCACGCAGCTCATCTCGTGGGGGGTGACGTATTACCTGATCGGCGCGTTCGGCAACCTGATCATCGAGGACACGGGCTGGTCGCGGGAGGCCGTCTACGGAGGGTATTCCCTTGCCCTCCTGGTCATGGGACTGAGCTCTGCGCCGGTCGGCGCATTGATCGATCGAAGGGGAGGGCGCCCCGTCATGATCGGGGGAGCCTGGCTCAATGCCCTGGGCTGCCTCCTGCTCGCGCTGGGTGGCAATCTCGCGCTCTACTTCACGGCCTGGATCATGCTCGGTCTGGGCATGCGCATGTCGCTTTACGACGCCGCCTTTGCCACCCTGGCGCGCCTGCTGGGCCATGACGCACGCCGCCCGATGTCCCAGATCACGCTCCTGGGAGGCCTGGCCTCCACGGTCTTCTGGCCGATCGGCAGCGCTCTTGCGGAAACCCTGGGTTGGCGGGGAGCCGTGTTCGCCTACGCGGCCCTGTCTCTGCTGGCGATCCCGCTGCTGATCACATTGCCCGTCGCTGCGAGGCCGATCACGTCTTCCTCCCGGTCCAGCACGGGCCGCGTGGAAACCGCTCGTCAGAAGGTTTGGGCGGCAGGTCTGTTTGCATTGATCGTGACGCTGGCGAACTTCCTGAACTCGGGGATGTCGGCGCACATGATTGGGATGATGGTCGGCCTGGGATTGAGCGCGACGACTGCAATCATGGCCGCCAGCTTCCGTGGGATCGGCCAGTCGGCCGCCCGTTTCTGCGAGGTGCTGTTCGGCGCGCGCGTCGATCCGATCGCTCTGAACCTTTTTGCCACCGTCGTCCTGCTCGTCAGCTTCGTTGCCGGATTCCTGGCGGTGTCCACATGGCAGGCTGCAGTTGTCTTCGCCTTCATATATGGCGCCGGCAACGGCTTGCTGACGATCACGCGGGGAACCGTGCCGCTCATTCTGTTCGATCCGGCGAGCTATGGACGCCTCGTCGGGAAACTCGTGGCCCCGAGCTTCCTGCTATCGGCCACGGCACCGATCGCCTACGCGGCCACCATCACGCGCTACGGCGAAGCGGGCGCGCTCCTGCTGTCAGCCGCGGTCGCAACCGTCGGTGCCTTCGCGGCGCTCGCCCTGTTTGTTCTCAGCCATGTGCGAGCACCCTGAACAGGGGGAGCCAGGTCGTGCTTCGCTCATCAGGCAACCGGCTAAAGCATCGGCCCGAAAAGTGGATTGCGGTTTTCGGGAAGGCCGATGCAAACACAGAAGGGTAGATCATCGGACCGGATACGAAATCCGGGCCGATGATCTAAAGGTCTGTGCTCTGGGGCAGGATCACGAGATCCCGGATGGTGACGTTCCGCGGCCGGGTCAGCATGAAATGCACGGCTTCGGCGACCTCCTCGGCCTCGATCAGGCCACCCCTGGCGCGCTCCGCCTCGAGCTTCTCCTGCGGCCAGTCGGCGATGAGGGCGGTCACGACCGGACCCGGCAGGACTGCACCGACACGGAGCCCATGCGGAATGACCTGGCGCCGCAGGGTATGAACGAAGGCCTGCACCGCATGTTTGGAGGCGGTGTAGATCGGCTCCCACACCACTGGCACAATGCCGGCGATCGAGCTGGTAACGATGATATCGCCCGTCTTGCGCGCGATCATGTGCGGGAGCACCGCGTGGATGCTGCGGAATACGGCATTGATATTGAGATGCAGCATGCGATCCCAGGCGTCGGGATCTCCGTCGCTGACGGGTCCGCCGACATAGGCCCCGGCATTGGCGTGGAAGATGTCGAGTTCTCCGGCCCGCTCGAGGATCTGCGGCATCATGCCGGTGACGGAGGCCGCATCGGCCAAGTCGACGACGAGCGGTATCGCCTCCGGGCCGAGGGGCTCGGTGACACGGGCCAGTGCTTCGCGGTCGCGATCGACGAGAACGACGCGCGCGCCGGCCGCGAGCAGCCGTTTAGCGCAGGCCAATCCGATCCCCGATGCGGCGCCGGTGATCGCGGCGACTTTTCCGGCCAGTTCCTGAGTCACGTCACAGCCTCCGACACCGCATGATCTTTCGTCTCCTGCAGCAGGTCGCGCGTCGCGCGCGCGGCGGCCTGCAGCGTTTCAAAGGCGGCAAAGCGCCTGTCGTGCAGCCGGGAGATGTCGCCGCCAACCGGGGCGAAGACGCTGGCACCCGGTGCCATCCCGACCATGGCTTGCGCGACGCCCTGAAAGGTTCCGGCCGCCGTCGCGCCGAGCATCGCGGAGCCGAGAAGGACGGGATCGACCTCCTCTGGAACGAGCACGGGCAGCCTGGCACAGTCAGCGAGCAATTGCTGGATCAGCGGAGTGTGGCCGGCGCCACCGCTGAGCACGATCGCTTCGATCGTTGCCCCCTTGGCGCGGCTGGCCTCGATGATCTGCCGGAGACCGTAGCCGATGCCTGTCAGCCCGGCGACATAGAGCGCAACGAGATGGTCGAGATCGCGCTCCATGCCGAGGCCTGCGATCAGGGCCCGGGCCTGCGGATCGGCATGCGGCGAGCGGTTGCCGAGGAAATCCGGGACGACGACGAGACCCTTCGCGAGATGCGCGGCCGCGGAGCGATCTCGCACCCGCGTCGCGGCTTGCGCGGCGAGCCAGTCCGGCAATGAGCAGTCTTCCGCTGTCGCGCGACGCTGCGCCTCCGGTGCGGCCGGATGGAAGCCGATCAATTGCTCGATGGCGGCGCCGGCACCGGATTGACCGCCCTCGCTGAGCCAGAGATCAGGCGCCATCGCCGAAAAGTAAGGGCCCCAAACGCCGGGGATGAAGATCGGCTCCTGACTGCTTGCCATGGTGCAGGCAGACGTTCCGAAGACATAGGCCATGCGGGTCAGGGCCGTGCCGTGCGACGAGCGCACACCGAGCGAGCCGACGCCGCCGGCATGAGCGTCGATCAGTCCCGCCGCGACGGCAGTGCCCGGCTTCAGCCCAAGGTCCGCAGCGGCCTCAACAGTGAGACCCCTCGCAAGAGCAGTGCCTCCGGAAACGATCGCCTTGCCGATCCGCGCGAAGCCGTCGTCAGCGAGATCGCCGAGCCCGATCTGGCGGAAATAGCCGGCGTCCCAGCGCGCTTCATGCGCGAGATAGGTCCATTTGCAGGTCACCGTGCAGGTCGAGCGCGCCAGCGAGCCGGTTGCCCGCCAGGTCAGGAAGTCGGCGAGGTCAAGGAACTGCCAGGCTGCGTCATAGGTGGCCGGCAGGTTCTCCTTGAGCCAAAGCAGTTTCGGCGTCTCCATCTCGGGCGAAATCGTGCCGCCGACATAGGCGAGCACCGGATGGTTCGTGCGGTTGATGCGTTCGGCCTGATCGAGCGCACGGTGGTCCATCCAGACGATGATATTGCGGCCGGGGTCGCCGTGAGGACCGACGGGCAGGGGCACTCCGCTCGGCCCCAGCACGACCAGCGAGCATGTCGCATCGAAGCCGATGCCGGCGATCGCCTCCGGCGCGAGGCGTGCCATGGCCATGGCCTCGCGCACGCAGGCGCAGACCGCATTCCAGATGTCGTCACTCGACTGCTCGGCGATGTCCGGCCCGTCCCGATAGAGCGCGATGCCGTGCTTCGCCGTGGCGAGCATGCGCCCGCTCCGGTCGAAGATTCCAGCGCGGGCGCTCGCGGTGCCGACATCGATGCCAATGAAATGCTCGGTCATATCCCAGCAATCCTGTCGAAAGAGGCGGCACGGGCCGCCCCGTGCAAGAGCGGTCAGGCTGCGGCGCGGTTTGGCGGCCCGGCACGCGTACCATCGAGATTACGCAGATAGACGCCGCGCTCGAGCTGCTGGCGACGCAATTCCTCGATGTCGATATCGGCCGGCGGGCGGTTGCCGCGCACCGAGATCTTGGCGGCGCGCCCGGCCGCCTCGCCCATCGCCATGCAGGTCGCCATGACGCGGATCGCGCCCATCGCCTCATGCGTCGCAGAAATGCTGCGTCCTGCCACCAGCAGATTGCCGACCTTCTGCGGGACCAGCGAGCGGTAAGGAATATCGTAGCAGTCGCCGCACCAGATCAGGGTACAGCCATCATCGGCCGGGCGGTGGATATCGATCGGATAACTCGCCACCGCGATCGCATCGTCGAAATGGCGGCAGGACAGGACGTCGTCCTGCGTCATCACATATTGGCCGATGATGCGGCGCGTCTCGCGGATGCCGAGGAAAGGCGCCGTCTTGGTGAAATAAGCCTTCTCGAAGCCCGGCACGTAATTGACGAGATAGGTGACGATATCGTCAATCTGGGCGCGGCCTTCGATCTCGCCCTTGGTCAGGCTGCGGGCGTTGGTTCCATCCGTGCCCTTGACGCGGGTCATGTTGATCCAGACCTCGCCCTTCTTCAGACCGGTGATGATGATGGTCCGCTCGTTCTGGATCTGCAGGCCGCGCTCGGCCTTGGCCCTGGCCATCAACTCCCGCATGCCCACGACGATGAACTGCCGGTTCTGGCCGAAATACTCGGCAGGGATGAAGTCGGTAAGATAGGTGCGCGCTTCCGGCGGAGCATTCGCGATGCTCATCCGAAGCGCATCGGTGTCGACGCCGGCCAGGCAGAACATCAGCGTCGGCGGCTGCATGCCGCCATCGGCATTGCCCTTCTCCGTCGGCACGCCGGCGCTGTAGGCGACGTCGGCATCACCGCTGCAGTCGATGACCACCTTGGCGAGGATGGCGGTACGGCCGGTCTTGCTCTCGGTGATGACGCCGCGAATGATGTCGTTCTCGACAAGCGCGGCGGCGAAGAAGGTGTAGAACAGCACATCGATGCCGGCTTCGGTCAGCATCTCGAGCGCCACGGTCTTGACCGCTTCGGGCTCGACCAGCGTAATGCCCATATGCAGTGGGCAGGGCCGATGCTCGCTCGCGCCATCACGCTCCCTGCGCAGGCGTTCGATGAATTTCTGCGGCAGCCCGTCGATGATCTGATTGCCCTTCTGGCCGAGGAAGCCGAGCACCGGCAGGCCGATCGTCATGTTGCCGCCGACGAAACTGCGGCTTTCGATGAGCCCGACGCGCAGGCCATCTTCGGCTGCGGCCAGTGCGGCTGTGATTCCGGACGGCCCACCGCCGACGACGAGCACGTCATAATCGGCCGAAACGGGGATGGAGCGCGCCGGCTCCTCGATGAAGCGAACCCCTGTAGTGGACATGAGGCGATTTCCTTCCATTGGCATCGTTCGATCCTGGTGCAGGGCCGGCGGCGAGGCGCCGGCCGTTATCGTTCAATCAGGCCGGCATCATCGGCTTGACGCGCTCGATAATGGCGCCGACCGCGTCCTTGACCGGCTTGCGCCCGAGCACGGCGAGCTGGACCTCCTCGAGGAATGTCGCCTGCGCCCGGGCCGCCTCGGGAAATGGCGGAAAGGCGCCGCGCGCCGTCGCCAGCACCCTGGCCTCGATGGCGGCGAGCGCGTTCTTGGCCTTCAGACCCTCGTCGGCATAGGTCGAGACACGCACCGGGCCATTGCCGTTGACGGCCATGCCGAGCGTCACGCGCTTGCTCGACACCTCCCTGATGAAGCTCCAGGCCAGAGCCTTGTCCCTGGCGTTCTTCGGGACCGACATCGCCCAGGCTTCGACCACGGAAGCCATCGGCATCTTGCCCTTGAGCGCAGCGGCGATCGGAAACTCGACCGCCTTGATCTTGCCCGGGAACTTGCTCTGCTCGGCGTTGTTGAGCTGCGCGCCGCGGGCGAAGGGCAGGACGGTGAAGGCGGCGCGGCCCTGTTGCAGCCAGGTCACCTGATCGTCGTTCTTGGTCGTCGCATAACTGCGCGGCAGGCTGCCGGATTCGAACATGCCGCGCAAGGCGGAGAGCCCGCTTTCGAGAGCGGCGCGGTCCGGAACCAGCTTGAGGTCGGGGCTGATGAAGTCTCCGCCATAGGCGCGGGCGAACATCACGGGGAAGACGGCGAGATCGCTCGCCAGCACCATGCCGGTCACCGGCGTGCCGGCCTTGGAGGTGAAGGTCGTCTTCCTCGCCTGCTCGATCAGCTCTTCGAGCGTCGTCGGCGGCGCCGAGATGCCTGCTTCCTCCAGCAGAGCCTCGTTGTAGAACAGGCCCTGCGTCGCATGGCGCACCGGAATGCCGATCAGCTTGCCGTCGACCGTCATGCCCTGCACGAGACCGGGCGCGATATCTCCGAAATCCTCGATCGGGTCCTGCTTCTGATAGGCGTCCAGCGGCTCGAACAGCGCGGCGATCTGCGAGGTCGGCCGGTTGTCGATGAGATAGCCGACGCCGTACTCGGTCTCCTTCAGGCTCGCTTCCCGGAAGAGCCGGTCCTGCAGCGGGTTGGAGTCGAAGGTCGTGAAGCTGATCTCGGCATCATTGGTCTTGCGCCAGTCCTTCAGCAGGTCGCTGTCGCCGCTGCCGAGCACGGTCTGATGGACCTTGTGGCTCAGCACGTTCAGCGTCTTGCCGGCGGCCAGGGCCGGCCCTGTCGCGAGCGCGGCCACGGTGCCGGCCGCCCCCGCCATGAAACCGCGGCGTGTTACGTCTGTTGCAGGCTTGTTCGACATGGCTTCCTCCCTTTTGTAATTGGCTACCCCTTCGTCGAACCGGCGGTGAGACCGGCCACGAGGTAGCGGTTCATGAAGACGACGAAGAGCAGGACGGGCACGAGTTGCACCGTCGAGGCGGCAAAGAGGATGCCCCAGTCGACACCGTCGATGGAGCCGATCATCTCCGAGATGACGAGAGGCGCGGTCTTGGCGCGTGTCGCCGTGAAGATGAAGGCGAACAGGAACTCGTTCCAGGAGAAGACGATCACGAAGACCGCGACGGCGAGAACGCCCGGCATCGCCAGCGGCGCGATCACCTTGCGCAGGATCGTCATGCGGCTGGCGCCGTCGATCGAGGCGGCCTCGTCGAGCTCGCGCGGGATCTGGTCCATGAAGGTGCGCATCAACACCGTCCCGAGCGACACGAAGAAGGTCGCATAGAGCAGGATCAGCACGAGATGCGTGTCGCTAAGGCCGAGTGCGTTGACGATCGGGAACAGCGGCAGCGTCACCACGATCGGCGGGATGAGGCGCACGACGATCAGTCCGACGATGCTGGCGCCCAGCCACCGGCTGGAATGACGGGAATAGACATAGCCCGCACAGGCACTGGCGATGATCGCGAGCAGCGTCGCACCAACGGTGATCAGCAGGCTGTTCAGCAGAGCGTCGAAGAAGACGCCCCAGGACCGCCAGAGCTCGGCATAGTGCTTCAGCGTCGGCGTGAAGAGCCATTTCGGCGGAACCGCGAAGATGTCCTGCCCTGGCTTCAGCGACGAAACGGCGATGAAGAGAATGGGAAACAGCGACCAGAACAGGACTGCCGCGACCGCGAGAGCCTTGCCGGCCCCGATGAGGAGACGCTCAGTGCGCATGGGAGATGCCTCCCCGTCGTAGCAGCAGAACGTAGCCGGCCGCGAGCAGCAGCGAGACCACGACCATGATCCAGGCGGTCGCCGACGCCGGCCCGAAGGCGTTGAAGCTGAAGGCCTCCTGATAGAGATAGATCGCCACGACTTCGGTCGAACGCGCCGGGCCGCCCTTCGTCAGCAGCCACGCCTCCGAGAACAGCCGGAAGGCGAAGATATACCGGAAGAGCAGCGCGATCAGCATCGCTGGGCCGAGCAGTGGCAGCGTCACGCGCCGGAAGGCCTGCCAGCGCGTGGCGCCGTCGATCCGGGCCGCCTCGTAGAGCTCGGCGGGGATGGCGAGGCGCGCCGCATAGACGATCACGAAGGTGAAGGGCAGGTGCAGCCAGATCGTCAGCAACCCGATCAGCACCATCGCGTGCGACGGTTCGAACGACCAATCCAGCGTCGGCAGGCTCAAGGCCTGCAAGGCCAGCGTGACCGGCCCGGCATCGGGATCGAACAGGAAGCGCCACATCACCACGGCGGTGACCTCGCTGACGGCATAAGGCGCGAGCACGGCGACGAGCAGGAAGCGGCGAAACGGCAGGCCACTGGCGAAGAGCAGCGCCATGCCGAGCCCGACGGCCAGTTCGAGGTGAACGGCCACGACGACGAGCACGACGGTGTTCAGCAGCGCGCTGTGAAAGGCCGGGTCCGCGAGGACGCGCATATAGTTCTGAAACCCGACGAAGCTCGGTGCCTGGCCGAAGCTCGAGGTGTTCAGGCTGAGCCACATCACGTAGAGCGACGGCAGCACGATCACGCTCAGGATGAGCAGATGTACCGGCGCGAGCAGCGGCAGGATCCGGGCCGTTCTTTCAGGCTGCACTCTTTCCTCCAGACGTTCTTTCGACCCGGGCTCTTTTGGCCCGGTGGTGCGGACATGGGTTTGTCCGTCAATGCATGGCTTTGGGCGAAGTACTCGTCGTCTCCAGGTTCAGAAGCGGTTCGGTTGTGTCGCTGTCGCGGCCATCGCCCGCGCCGGGCATGATCTCGCGAACGGAGTCGCGGACCTGCAGGCTTGTCTGCAGCACGATGTGTTGCGGCGCCGAGCCGTCGCCCGCCATGCGCGCGCGCAGGCGCTGCCAGGCGGCTGCGGCGATCTCCGCGATCGGCTGCCGGATTGCGGTCAGGCCGGTCTTGCGCGCGCTCATCCAGGGATAGTCGTCGAAGCCCACCACGGAGACCGGATCGGGGATATCGACCCGCAGGCGGGCCAGCGCCGACAGTGCGCTCAGCGTGGTGACGTTGGTCAGCGCGATGACCGCGCTCGGCTGCGGGTGCCGTTCGAGCCAATGCAGGAAGGCACCAGCCCCGCGCTCGGCATTGGAGCCGAGTTCGACGACGGTTGGCTCGTGGCCGATCGCCGCCCGGATCAGGTCGCACGCGCCGCGCGTGCGCTCGCGGATCGGCGAAATGCCGAGGCTCGAGGCAGCGACGACGATATCGCGATGGCCCCTGCCCAATAGATGCCTTGCCGCGATCTCGCCCGCTTCGCAATTGTCGATCGCGACCGTGTCGACGATGCAGCCTTCCGGCGGGACGCGATCCGCGAAAACAAGGGGCAGTCGACCGATCTCGCGATCGAGTCCTGCGGGCACGTCGTCGCTGCAGGGTATCGCGATCAGGCCGGAAGGCCGCCAGGCCAGAAGGGCACGCAGCCGCGACTGTTCCAAGGCGGTATCGTCACGCGAGCTGGCGACGATGATGTCATAACCGTCGGCTTGCGCCATCACTTCGAGCTGCGAGACCAAGGTGGTGAAGAACACGTCGTCCAGGTCCGGCACGAGCACGCCCACGACCTTCGCCTGCCCCGAGCGGAGCTGCGAGGCAGCGCGGTCGACCTGGTAGGACAGCTCGCGCGCCGCCTTCTGGACCCGCTCCTGGAGATCGGCATTGACCGGCTTGTTGCCGCTGAAGACGTTCGACACCGTGGCGATCGACACGCCAGCGAGGGCCGCTACCTCCTTGATCGTGACTCGCTTTGTGCTCACCGCGCCGACCTGTTAAACGTTTTACAGTAAAACGTTTAACAGGGGGCGCAGCCTCATGCAACTGCCTTACACAGGCTTCCCGTGGCTTGTGCGTGAGGTCATAACTTGCCCGCCGCCCGCCCCGATTGGATGCGGTACGCGCTGCCTGCCCTGTAGCAGGAGAACTCATACTCAGCGCCCAGTCTTACGGGACCCAGAATTTCCCAACGGCAATGCACTTCACAGCTAAGGGTGAGCGGCAATTAAGTGATGGCGCTGTGCACAATTCCGCCACAGGCGATATCGTGTCAGCGAGGGCGTGAAGCTTAAGGCAGGTTTTCCCGCAAGATGATCTCGATGCTCGGCCCCGACATGCCGTCCGTCGCCGGGCGGCCGGCGCGCAGGTTGGCGAAGATCGAGACGCAACTCATCAGCGCCGCCTGAGGGTGCTGAGTGATCACGGCATCCATCGTGCCGTCGAGGAGCAGGGCGCGCGTATCCGGCGTCAGGCCGTGGCCGACGAAGGCGACCTCGTGCTGGCGGCCCGTCTCCTTGAGCGCACGGGCAATGCCTTCCGGCCCGCCACCGATATTGTAGATGCCGGCGAGGTCGGGATGCCTGGCCAGCAGGCTCTTGGTCCGGCGATAGTTCTTGGCCTCATCATCATGGCCTTCGCGCAGTCCCACCACCTCGATCGCCGGAAAGAGCTCCTGGAAGACATGCAGGAAGCCCATCTCGCGCTCCTCATGGGCGCGATAGCTCAGGCTGCCGGCGATCATCGCAACCTTGGCGGGCCGCGGGCCGATGAAGCGGGCAACCAGATAGCCGGCGGTGCGCCCGGCAGCGCGGTTGTCGAGGCCGACATAGGCGACACGGCTGGAATTCGCGACGTCGGAAATCAGGGTCACGGTCGGGATACCGCGCTCGGCCAGGCCGTTGACCGCTTCGCGCACGGCTGGATGCTCGATCGCCATGAAGGCGATGCCGTCGACATCGCGTGCGACCTGCCTGAGCTGCTGCGCCAGCAACTCGGGCTTGAAGCTCTCGATGTAGTCGACCCGGGCGCGCATGTTGAAGGAGGCGAGCTGATCCTGCGCGGCCGCGATATGCCGCCCGAGCAATGAGAGAAAGCGGTTGGTCCCGGCGGGCAGCAGGAAGGCGAGCTTGAGCGGCCGAAGTGCATTGGCGGGGAGGGCGGCATCCAGCACGTAGCCAAGCTCGTGTGCCGCCTTCAGCACGCGCTGCACCGTCACGGCGCGCACGCCGGGCCGCTGGTTCAGCACCCTGTCGACCGTGGCGGAGGAAGCGCCCGAGAGCCGAGCGATATCGGCGATCCGTGCCATCTTCCGCCGCCGCGGCGAGGCTGTGGACGCGGCCGGCTCCAACTCCCGAAACTGATCGTCGTTCATTTCATCACATCAAAAAACATCAGGATTTGAGTTTGACCTACATCATCGAGAGTTCTTAACCTTGGGCCAAGAAGACCGCAAACAATCAAATCGCATCAAGCGACCCCGGGAGGAATTCATGACCACGCTGACCCGTCGTACTGTGCTGGGCGGCCTTGCCGCTGCTCCGGCGGCCTCGCTGATTGGCATGCCGCACATCGTGCGCGCCGCCGAGATCGAGCTGAAATACGGCAACAACCTGCCGCTCAGCCATCCGCTCAACATTCGGGCTCAGGAAGCCGCGGAGCGCGTCAAGGCCGAGACCAATGGCAGGGTCGAGATCAAGATCTTCCCGAACAACCAGCTCGGTGGCGACACTGACATGCTGAGCCAGGTCCGCAACGGCGGGATCACCTTCTTCACGCCGTCTGCCCTGGTGATCGCGACGCTGGTCCCGGTCGCTGCGATCAACGCGGTCGGCTTCGCCTTTGCCGATTACGATCAGGTCTGGAAGGCGATGGACGGCAAGCTCGGCGCCCATGTCCGCGAAGCGATCGCCAAGGTGAATCTCTTCGCCTTCGAGAAGATGTGGGACAACGGCTTCCGCCAGATGACGACGAGCGGCAAGCCGATCGAAGCCGCCAAGGACATGAGCGGACTCAAGATCCGGGTGCCGGTAAGCCCGCTTTCGATCTCGATGTTCAAGGCGCTGGATGCAGCCCCTGCGAGCCTGCAGTTCAGCGAGGTCTACTCGTCGCTCCAGACGAAGGTCGTCGACGCGCAGGAAAATCCGCTGCCGATCATCCAGGTCGCGAAGCTCTACGAAGTGCAGAAGAACTGCGCCGTCAGCAACCATATCTGGGACGGTTTCTGGTTCATCGCCAATGGCCGGGCCTGGCGCGGGCTGCCGGCCGATGTTCAGAAGATCGTCGGGGACGCCATCAACGATGCGGGCGTGAAGCAGCGCGGCGATATCAAGGGGCTCAACGAAACGGTGCAGGCCGACCTCCAGTCGAAGGGGCTCGCCTTCAACAAGACCAACCCCGACAGCTTCCGCGCCAAGCTCCGAGAGGCCGGGTTCTACAAGGAATGGCAGGAGCGCTTCGGGGCGGAAGCCTGGGGGCTGCTGGAAGGCGCGGTCGGAAAGCTCGCCTGAATTCGAAGCGCCGGTCCCCGTCCGGAGAGGACGGGGCCGCATTCCGGGAATGATCCATGCACCTCCACGCCGGAACCTTGCAGGAGCCTGCGCGCCTCCCCCTCAAAGGGCTCGCCCGCACGGCCGATCGGCTCGATCGCATCCTTGGCGGTGCCGTCGAGGCGGTGGCTGCCATGCTCGTCCTGCTCGAGATCATCATCCTGGGAGCCGGCGTGACGGCGCGCTACGTCTTTCACGCGCCACTCGTCTGGTCCGATGAACTGGCCTCGATCCTTTTCCTCTGGCTCTCGATGCTGGGCGCAGTGGTCGCGCTCAGGCGTGGCGAGCATATGAGGATGACGGGTCTCGTCAGCCGGGTTTCGCCCGGCACCCGCGCGCTCCTGGAAGCGCTGGCGATTACCGCTGCGATCGCCTTCCTGCTCCTGATCCTGCCGCATGCGCTGGAATATGCCGAGGAGGAGGCCTTTATCGTTACCCCGGCGCTCGAGATCACCAATGCGTGGCGCGCAGCGGCGATCCCGGCCGGGGTCGGCCTGATGCTGCTAGCGGCAGGCACGCGCCTGCTGCGCTTCGGTTCGCTGAAGCCCGTGCTGCTGGCACTTGGCCTGACCCTCGGTCTCGTTGCGCTGTTCTGGCTCGCCGGCCCTGCCCTGAAGCCGCTCGGCAAGCTCAATCTCGTGTTCTTCTTTGTCGGCGTGGTCGCGCTGAACGTCTTCTCCGGCGTGCCGATCGCCTTTTCCTTCGCGCTCGCCACCTTCGGCTATCTCTCGCTCACCACCGCGACACCATTGATCGTGATGGTGGGACGCCTCGACGAGGGCATGAGCCATCTCATCCTGCTTGCGGTGCCGCTCTTCATCTTCCTCGGCGCGCTGATCGAGATGACCGGCATGGCGCGCGCCATGATCCAGTTTCTCGCCAGCCTGCTCGGCCATGTCCGCGGCGGCCTGTCCTATGTCCTGATCGGCGCGATGTATCTGGTCTCCGGCATTTCAGGCTCGAAGATCGCCGATATGGCCGCGATCGCCCCCGTGCTCTTCCCGGAGATGCAGAAGCGCGGAGCCGAGCCGGGAGATCTCGTGGCCCTGCTTTCGGCAACCGGGGCGCAGACCGAAACCATTCCGCCTTCGATCGTGCTGATCACCATCGGCTCGGTCACCGGCGTCTCGATCGCGGCATTGTTCACCGGTGGCATGTTGCCGGCGGTCGTGCTCGGGATCGCGCTCTGCTTCGTCGTCTGGTGGCGCTATCGCGGCGAAGACCTGAGCCATGTCGCGCGCCAGTCGAAGCGCGAAATCGGCAAGCTCGCGCTGATCGCGCTGCCCGCCATCGCGCTGCCCTTCGTCATTCGCGCCGCGGTCGTCGAAGGCGTCGCCACTGCCACGGAAGTCTCGACCATCGGCATCGCCTATTCCATGCTCGCCGGCCTGCTGCTCTACCGCCAGTTCGATTGGCGGCGACTGCCGAAGATGCTGGTCGATACCGCCTCGCTGACCGGCGCGATCATCTTCATCGTCGGCTGCGCCACCGCGATGGCCTGGGGTCTGACCCAGTCCGGCTTCTCGCAGGATCTCGCAGCCATCATGGCAGCCGTTCCGGGCGGTACCTGGGGCTTCCTGGCGATCTCGATCGTTGCCTTCATCATTCTCGGCAGCGTTCTCGAGGGCATTCCGGCGATCGTGCTGTTTGGACCGCTGCTCTTCCCGGTCGCCAAGCAGGTCGGCGTGCACGAGGTCCATTACGCCATGGTGGTGGTGCTCGCGATGGGCATCGGGCTCTTCGCCCCGCCCTTCGGCGTCGGCTATTACGGCGCCTGCGCGATCAGCAAGGTCAATCCGGACGAAGGCCTGAAATACATCTGGGGCTACATGCTCGCCCTGCTTGTCGGCCTCGTCATTGTGGCGGCCGTGCCGTGGATCTCCACCGGCTTCCTGAAATTCTGATCCCGTTCCAAAGCACAGAAGGCATTTGCCCATGAGCCGCTTCTTCGGCGAGATCCGCCAGGCTGGATATGTCGTCCCGGATATCGAGGCGGCGATGGACTATTGGAGCCGCGTGCTTGGTGTTGGACCGTTCTTCTACAATCCAAAGGTCCCGATCAGGAACTACCGCTACAAGGGCGAGGCCTATGAGCCGCATAATTCGGTCGCGCTTGCCAATTCCGGTCCGCTGCAGATCGAATTGATCCAGTGCCGCAACGATGTTCCGTCGATGTATCGCGATTTCCGCGAGCTCGGTCACACCGGCTTGCAGCATGTCGCCTACTGGACCGACAGCTATGAGGCCGATCTCGAGAGGCTGCTGGCGCAAGGATTCGAGCCGGTGATGAGCGGCGAGGTCGGCGAACGCGGCCGCTTCGTCTATTTCGATACGCATTATCACCCGGGAACGGTTATCGAGCTGTCCGAGGTGGCCGGCCCGAAAGGCGAGATGTTCCGGCTGATCCGCGATGCCGCCGCCGATTGGGACGGCAAGAATCCGGTGCGCCCCTTCCCCGACCTGAACAAGCTCTGACCGACCGATGCCCGGCGACCGTTTCGAAGCGATCTACCTGATCGAGACCCCGTTCGATCCCGCCAAGGTCGCAGAGATCATGGCGGGCGAGCAGTCCTGCGGCACCTTCACGCGCGTCGCCGGTGAAACCGATGAGCTGCGCGAACGCGCCCGAGCGATCGTCGTCGACGTGACACTGCTCGAAACCGTCGCCTCGCCAAGCCTGCCCAATGCCTGGCTCGCACGAAAGGGCGCGGACGGGCCTTGGCGTCGCGCGCGTATCACGATCTCCTTCCCGGTCGATAATGTCGGAGCCAATCTGGCGACGCTGGCCTCGGTGGTGGCGGGCAACCTGTACGACCTTGGCGAGGTCACGGGACTACGGCTCGAATCGATTGGACTGCCCTGGTCGTTCCGTCGGCGCTTTGCTCTGCCGCGCCAGGGTATTGCGGGTACGCGGGCGCTTAGCGGGGTGGCGGCGGGGCCGCTGATCGGCTCGATCATCAAGCCCAATGTCGGCCTGAGCAGCGACGAGACCGCAGCACTCGTCGCCGATCTCTGCGCCGCCGGCCTCGATTTCATCAAGGATGACGAGATTTCGGCCGATCCTCTCCATGCGCCATTGGAGCAGAGGATTCCCGCAGTCATGCGGGCCATCCGCCGCCATCAGGACCGGACGGGCAAGGCGGTGATGATGGCCTTCAACATCACGGACGAGACCGACCGGATGCGCCGCCATGCCGATCTCGTGGCGAAGGAGGGCGGCAGCTGCGTGATGGCAAGTCTCAACTGGTGCGGCTTCTCGGCGATCGAGACGCTCCGTCACTCGACCGATCTCGCTCTCCACGGCCATCGCAACGGCTTTGGCGCATTCTCGCGCCATCCTTTGCTCGGCATCTCCTTCCAGGCCTATCAGGTGCTCTGGCGGCTTGCCGGTGTCGATCACATGCATGTCCATGGGCTGAACGGCAAATTCGCCCAGGAGGATGAGGAGGTCGTCTCCTCTGCCCGCGACTGTGTCACGCCGCTGACGGATGGTGCCGACGACCGGGTGATGCCCGCCTTTTCCTCAGGGCAATGGGCGGGAACAGCCCAGCCGACCTGGGACGGTGTCGGTCATGCCGACCTGCTTTTCATGGCGGGCGGCGGCATCCTCGCTCATCCCGGTGGTGCAGCCGCCGGGGTGGCAAGCATCAGGCAGGCCTGGGATGCCGTCGCATCGGGACTGGACGTTCGGCAAGCCGCAGCCAGCCACGCCGAGCTGCGCCAGGCGCTGGATTTCTTCGGCAAGTCGAGCGGATAACGGCGATGCGAGGCTCCGGGCCGCATTACGGCTGGTATGGCGACGATTTCACCGGGGCGACCGATACGCTCGCCACGCTGGCCGAGCAGGGCCTGCGCGCGCTGCTCTTTCTGCGCAGGCCGAGTGCAGCCCGGCTGGAAGCCGCGGGTCCGCTCGACGCAATCGGCATCGCCGGCGCGACCCGCACCATGGCGCCGGATGTCATCGCCGCCGAGTTGGCCGAGGTCGGCCCCTTCTTCGCCGCTCAGGGCGTCGCGATCCTGCACTACAAATGCTGCTCGACCTTCGACAGCGCGCCGCATGTCGGCAGCATCGGGGCGGCCCTACGCGTCCTGCGCCCGGCCTTTGCCAACCCCTTCCTGCCGATCATCGGCGGCCAGCCCAATCTTGGGCGCTATTGCGTCTTCGGGACCCTCTTTGCCGCCTCGGGCAGCAATGGCGGCATTCACCGCATCGACCGGCATCCGACGATGAGCCGGCATCCCGTCACGCCGATGATGGAAGCGGATCTGCGCCGGCATCTCGCCGCCCAGGGGCTGAAGCAAATCGCTCTGATCGACTACCGCAGCTATGGCGGCGACATGGAAGAAACCGTCGGAAAGGCGCTCGCCGAGCGCCCTGATGCGCTGCTTTTCGACGTCACGTGCCCCGCCGATCTCGAAATCCTTGGACGGTTGCTTCTGTCGCAGGCGCGCGTCGCGCCGCTGCTCGCGGTCGGGCCGAGTTCAGTCGCCCAGGCCTTCGCTGGTGCCTGGTCCGAGACCCGGTGCGACAGCGTCCCCGGAGCGGCGATGACCCGTCGTGCAGGGCCGGCCTTGGCGCTGGTCGGCAGCCTCTCGCCGGTCACACGCGCCCAGGTCGAGGCGGCCTCCGGCTTCGCGCGGCTCATGATCGAGACCGGTCGCCTGCTGGCGGACGCCAGCTATTTCGTTGCATTGCGCGAACAGGCCCTGTCCGCCCTCGGCAACGGCGACGTGATGCTGGTGACCGAGCCGCCGCGTGGCGCTCCAGTCCAGGCGGGGGACGTGGCTATGGCCACCGGAAGGCTGCTGCGAGCGGTCATGACCGAGGCCCGGATTGCCCGTCTGATCGTTGCCGGGGGCGACACCTCGACACTGGCGATCCAGTCCCTCGACATCTGGGGGCTGTCCTATTTGGCACCTTGCGTGCCGGGCGCTCCGCTCTGCCGCGCTCATAGTGACGATCCGCGGCTTGCCGGCCACGAGATCATCCTGAAGGGCGGTCAGATGGGGCCGCAGGATTTCTTTGCGAGGGCTGCTGGGGTGCACTCTTCCCAGGATTAGGGAACGCCCCCGCGCGGCAGATATTGGACTACGGACTGCTCAAGCCGCCTGCTCAGCGAGCGACGGGGCTTGGCAGGACGCCGTTCGTTGCCTCCACTCTGTTCAATCGCGCACGGGTGCGCTCGAAGCTGAGCCGCCCGCGCTTGAAGCCAATGATGGGCTCTGCGATCTCCGCCAGCGCATCGGTTGGGGTCTTGGCATCGAGAATGACCAGATCCGCGGGGTTTCCAGGTGCGATCCCGTAGTCACGGAGCCGCATCAGCCGCGCAGGCAGCGTTGTGATCAGGTCCAGGCAGCGCGGAAAATCTTCCGGTTCGCATTGCGCGACATTGGCATAGAGATTCGCCATGCGGAGCAACGAACAGTCGCCGAAGGGGGTGAAGGGATTGAGAACGTTATTGGTCGCGATCGAGCAGACCACACCTTGCGCAGCGAGACGATGCGCTGGTGCGACCCCGCGCGGTTGAGCGTATGCCGACTGTCGTCCCATCAAATACAGGTCTGTCGCGGGGAGCACAGTCAGCGCAACTCCGGAATCGGAAAGCCGGCGCCCGATCGCAGCCAGCGTTTCCTGATCAACCATCGACAGTTTGCTGACATGGCCAATTGTCACGCGGCCCTGCCAGCGATGCCGCTCAGACTGGCGGCAGACTTCGTCGAGATGCATCCAGCTCGGATCGAGGTCGAAGTCGAGGTGGAAATCGAGATCGACGTCAAATTCCCTCGCCAGTGTGAAGAGACGGTCGATCTGGGCTGCTGGGTCGGCATCGGTATAGGGGCAGCCGCCGAGGAGGTCGGCGCCGTCGCGTAGTGCCGCAATCAGCAGCGCCTCCGTGCCCGGGTCGTTGGTCAAGCCCTCTTGTGGGAAGACGCAGATCGCAAGATCGAGCGCCCAGGCATAGTCGGCTCTCAGGGCCTTGATCGCCTGAAAGCTGCGCAACCCGGCGCGCGGATCGACCTCGACATGGGTGCGCATGCGGGTCGTGCCCTTGGCGATCGCCTTGTCGAGCACGCGGGCGCCGCGCTCGTAGACATCGGTCACGCTGAAGTTCCGTTTCATTGCGGACACCGCCGCAATAGCGTCGCTGAGCCCGCCATGGGCGTGGCCGCAACGGCCAAGCAGGCAGGCCTTGTCGAGATGGATATGGCTGTCCACGAAACCTGGCACGACAAGGCGGCCACCGACGTCATACCCCGGTGCATCGGTGACGAGGGCTGGCGCCAGCGCGACGATCCGGCCGGCGCTGACTCCGATGTCCTGTGGCCGCTCGCACCCCGCAATGGCGGCCTGGCGGAAGACGAGATCGAGAGCTGTGTCGGACGGCATGATGCTGCTTCGGAACCGGCATTGAATGGAGCGGAAACATGCATGCACTTTGTGTGCCGAGTTCGCGCTTTCGGAGTTGCCCGTCGTTGAGCCATGCCGGCGGCCAGTCGGGTGGCAGGCGCGAACGGAAGGCGAGACCGTCAGGCGTTGCCGTGAGCCGCCGAGTCACAGGCCTCCGATCCAGGCGCCCGGCTCGTCGGTCCGCCTTCGTCTGGATGCCGGAAACGAGAACATCGCGTCTATCCTGCAGCCGCGCCGCATCGCCGCGGGAAGCGCTATTCGGCTGCGTCCAGGCGCCGCTTGCGGACGGCCGATCGCGTCACCGGCGCGTCAGCATAGGGCGCCAGGATATCCATGATATCGCGGCCGCGCGGCTTGGCTTGCGCCACGAGGGCCCGCTCCGCCACCGAATCGAGGTGGTGATGCATGAGGCTCATCGCCTTCTCCGCGTCGCCGCTTTCGAGCGCATCGATGAGCAGGCGATGCTCATTGATTGCGCATTCCGAAGAATGCGGGCGGCTGAACAGCGATAGCGTAAGGCAACAGCGATAGGCGATCTCGCTGATATAGCGGATCATGATCGCGCTTTCCGTCATGCTCGCGAGAAGGATGTGGAACTCGGTGGCCAGCCGGATCGAGACCGCATCGGACCCACCGCGTGCCACTTCCTCCTGATCGACTTGAGCGCGCAGCGTCGCGAGCTGAGCCTTGCTCAACCGGCCTGCGAGCTGGCGCACGACGAGGCGCTCGAGCTCGATCCGAATATCGAAAGTGTCGCGGGCCTCTTGCCAACTCGGGGTGGCGACGACGGCGATGCGGTTGCGGCGCAATTCCACCAGGCCTTCCGCGGCGAGCTGGCCGAGCGCGTGGCGCGCGATCGTGCGGCTCACGCCGAAACGTTCGCCGAGCGCATCCTCCGGCAGTTTGGCGCCAGGCTCGAGCGCTTGTTCGATGATCGCACGCCGCAGCGCCCGGCAGATCGTTCCGACCTTGTCCGATGGGCTGTCTTTAGCCTTGTCGCGCGCCATGTCCTGTATCCGCGTGTGAATCCAACCCTCTTAGCGCCTCGGTTCCAAACTCCGCAAACTGCCGGGGGTTGGGGTCGGCCTGATAGAATACAAGATGGCATCATGATTGCATGCACTTTTGGGCATGAACCTCGCGATAGCCACACTCCCTATCGTCTCGGCTCCGGGCGGGACAAAGGCTCAGGGCACCATGATACGCCCGCCATCGGCGATCGAACTGTCGCAGACGAGCGTCATCTTCGGGCGCGGCGCAAACACCGTTCCCGCCTTGTCAGAGACGACCCTGCGTATCCAGGACGGTGAGTTCCTCGCGCTGGTCGGTCCGTCGGGTTGCGGCAAGTCGACAATCCTAAAGCTCGTCAGCGGGCTCGTGCAGCCGACGACGGGCGTCGTCATCGTCGGTGGCCGCGAGGTTGCGGCGAAGGCGCTCAGGATCGGCATGGCATTCCAGAACCCGACCATGTTGCCCTGGCTGACGATCGAGCAGAACGTCATGCTGCCCTTGAAGATCGTCCAGCCCTTCCGCTCGCGTTATCGGCGAGAGAGACGCGCTGCCTTTCGTGACAAGGCGCATGCGTTGCTCGCACAAGTCGGGTTGCAGGGATTTGCCGGGAAATATCCCTGGCAGCTCTCAGGCGGCATGCTCCAGCGCGCCAATCTCTGCCGGGCCTTGATCCATGAGCCACGCATGCTGCTGCTCGACGAGCCGTTTGGCGCGCTCGATCAGTTCACGCGCGAGGAACTCTGGGCGATTCTGCAGGATCTTTGGCTGGCTCACCGTCCGACAGTGCTGCTGGTGACGCATGATCTGCGCGAGGCCGGATTCCTGGCGAGCCGCATCTGCGTGATGAGCGCGCGGCCCGGCCGTATCCTCGACGATAGCGAGGTTGCCTTCGCGCGCCCGCGCACCGTTGCGATGACCTTCGAGCCGGATTTCGTCGCGCTGAACCAGCGCTTGCGTGACTTCATTGTCGACGCCCGCTCAGTGCCGGCAAGCCAGGACGGTGCCTGACATGAGCGAATTCAAGCGCAAGTTCTGGGCGGCGGCGTTGATCGCGTTCTTCTTCGCGTCCTGGGAGCTGTTCTGCCTGCTGGCGGGCGTGTCGGACCTGATCCTGCCGCGGCCAAGCCAGGTCTTCGCCACTCTCGTCGCGCGCTTCCCTGTTCTCTGGCCCCATATCCTGCAGACGCTGGCGACGACGATAGCGGGCTTCGTTCTTGGCGTCCTGCTTGGCGTCTTCCTCGGCGCGACGATCGGGGTGTCGCGCACGGCCTATGACACGGTCTATCCGCTGCTGATCGGCTTTTCCTCGATCCCCAAGGTCGCAGTCGTGCCGATCTTCGTGCTCTGGTTCGGCTCCGGCACGGTCCCGGCCGTGCTGACCTCGCTTGCGATGTGCTTCTTCCCGATCGCCGTCAACATCGCGACCGGCCTCGCCACCACCGAGCCGGAAATGGAGGACGTGCTGAAGGCGCTCGGCGCCAGCAAGCTCGACATCCTCTGGAATGTCGGCCTGCCCCGGACGATGCCGTTCTTCTTCGCCTCGCTGAAGGTCGCGATCACCTATGCCTTCGTCGGTACCGTGCTGGCCGAGACTGTCGCCTCCAATCGCGGCATCGGCAACGTGATGATGAGCGCCTCGTCGAACTTCAACGTGCCGCTGGTCTTTGCCGGGCTCTTCATCCTCGCCGGCCTTGGCGTCGCGCTCTACGTCGCATTCTCGCTGATCGAGATGCGCGTCACTGGCTGGGCCAATCGCAAGAACGATTTCGCTGCCGCCTGATCCAATCCGTATCAACCAGAGGGGACATGAGGATGCTCAAGACTTTGACCGCGACGCTGTTCGCAGGCCTCGCGCTGGCCAATTCTGCCATGGCGCAGGAGACGACGCTCAAGTTCACGCTGGGCTGGAAGACCCAGGGCTCCGATGCGGCGTTCTTCGTCGCCCGCGACAAGGGCTACTACAAGGCAGAGGGCCTGAACGTCGTGATCGACCAGGGCGAGGGCTCGGGCGCGACGGTGACCCGCATCATGGGCGGCGCCTATGACGCCGGCTTCGGCGACGTCAACGCCATCATCCAGAACGCGGCAGCCAAGCCGGGCGAAGCCCCGGTGATGGTCTACATGATCTGGAACCGCCCGCCCTTCGCCATTTCAAGCAAGAAGGCGACCGGCATCACCAAGCCGAAAGACCTGGAAGGCAAGACGTTGGGTGGGGCACAGGGCACGCCGACGACCCGCCTGCTCGAGGTCTTCGCCCGCAAGAATGGCGTCGACATCAGCAAGGTCAAGCTCTCGAACATGGCGCCCAACCTGCAGGAGCCGCTGCTGATCAAGGGCGATGTCGACGGCGCGCTCGTCTTCAACATCACCGGCTACTTCAACCTGCTGCTCAACCGGCAGGATCCCGACAAGGATTTCAACTGGCTCAGCTTCGGGGATTACGGGCTCGACCTCTATTCCAACGGGCTGATGGTCTCGCAGAAGCTGCTGAAGGATAACCCCAGGGCGGTGGCCGGGCTGGTTCGCGCAACCAACAAGGCGATGCTCGAGATCGCCAAGGACCAGGCTCTCGGCATGAAGGGCGTGATGAACTTCGACAATCTCGTCAACGAGGCGGTCGAGAAGAAGCGTCTGCAATACTCCTTCAGCGAGCTGATCGTCTCGCCGGAGATGAAGGAAATCGGCGTCGGCGACACCAAGGACGACCGTATGGCGCGCGCCATCGAGATCATTGCCGAGGGCTATCAGCTTGCCCGCAAGCCCAAGCCCGAGGAAATCTTTTCGCGCCAGTTCCTGCCGCCCAAGGCGGAGCGCGAACTGGTCTACACGGCGAACTGATCCGTCCGGAGAGCGCGAGATCGACGCGCCCTTTCGACGGGCCTTTCTCGGGAAGGGACTCCTTGCTGCTGCCGCGGTTCGCACGAGGATGGCGCAATCAGCGCCGTCCTGAGCGATCCGCTTCTGGTTTCCGTGAGACGCGCCGCCGGATGGTCCTGCACCCAACGGGACGTCGCCTTCAGCTTGGGAGCGAGTGCCGGTTTCTGGCCCCGCGGGAACGGACGTCGGGCGCTCGTGGTGGTGACTAGGCCGACTGTACAGTCCCGACGTCGCGCCCGATCCTTGTGTAGATGCCCGCGCCGGTCATACCGCCATCGACGGCGAGGTCCGCGCCGGTGATGAAGCGACTATCGGGCCCGAGCAGGAACATGACCGCGCCGGCAATCTCGTCCGGGTCGGCACCACGCCCGAGCGGTGTCATCATCCGGTTCCCTTCGACGAAGGCGGTCGCGCGCTGAACGTCGTAACCCCCGTTGGGCTGATTGATCATCGGGGTATCGACGAGCCCCGGGCAGATCGTGTTCACGCGTATGCCGCGGGCCGCCAGTTCAACGGCCGCGGCCTTCGCGAGACCGCGCAGCCCCCATTTGCTGGCAGAGTAGGCAGCGCTGAAGTAGCCGGTGAGACCGGCCGTGGACGATACGTTCACGATCGACCCGCCGTCGACCATGTGCGGCGCCAGGTGCCGAATACCCAGGAAGGCGGCATTGAGGTTGACGTTCAGCACGGCCAGCCACTCGTCATGCGTGGTCTCCGTAACGGTTTTGCGGAGCGTGATGCCGGCGTTGTTGACCAGTCCTGAGAGCGAACCTCCAAGCTTGCAGGCAGCGGCGAGGATCTCGGCCCAGGATTCCTCCCGCGATATATCGGCCGTGACGACACTCAGCCTGTCCGTCGTGCCGTCGAGCACTGACCAATGCGGGTGATCGGGGCCGAGCACGTCCGCGACCACGACCTTCGCGCCGGCCGCAAGAAGGCGAGACACCTCGGCAGCGCCTTGCCCCCTTGCCCCACCGGTGACGACGAAGACCCGATCCTGCCAGAAGGACGAACTCATGACCTGCCGATGCCTCCGTCGACACCCAGAACGTGGCCGGTGATGTAGCCGGCAGCATCGGAGGCGAGGAAGCTGACGGAATCCGCGATCTCCGTGGGCTGCCCCATGCGTCCGAGCGGCGTGCGGCCGAGATAGATCGCCTTCTGCTCGGGATCGGCGTGCATCCACGCACTCATCGGGGTCTCGATATAGCCAGGAGCGATGGCGTTGACGCGAATGTTCAGGGGCCCCCACTCGATGGCGAGACAGGACGTCAGATGCGCGATCGCGGCCTTGGCAGCAGCGTAGTGGGCGCAGTTGGGGCGAGCCTTCAGGCCGGCATAGCTTGACAGGTTGACGATCGAACCGCCGCCGCTGTCCTTCATGACCCGCGCGGCGGCCTGCGCGCCGAAGAACGCTGCCGTCAGATTGACGTCGATCGACTTGCCCCAGCCGTCGCGTGTGATGTCGAGCGCGGCCCGGCGCTCCAGGAAGCCCGCGTTGTTCACCCAGATGTCGATGCGCCCGTAATCTGCCGCGATCTGTGCGACGGTGTCCTGCAAGGCGGCCGTATTCGCGATGTCGACGATCCGGCGATCGATGCCGGTCGAACCTGGTCCGTCCTGGCGGTCGAGCGCGATGACCCTGGCGCCCTCGGCATTCAGCTTCGCGCAGATGGCTGCTCCAATGCCGCCGCTTGCGCCGGTCACGACGGCTATCTTGCCCCGATGGGCTTTCTGGCAATCCTGCATGGATCCCGTTCCCTAAAAAAATGGGCCGCAAACCGTGCGGCCCGGGTTGTCAGCGACCGCTGCGGATCTGGCTGAGGGGCACGCCGCGGGTTTCGCGGATCATGATGGCGGCGATGACGGCGAGTGCGCCGAGGAACATGATGTAGAGCGAGAACACCCAGGACAGGCCGATCGAGCTCAGCCAGGTGTTGAGATAGGGGGCCGTGCCGCCGAAAATCGCGACCGAAAGCGACGACAGGAAGCCGACGCCGAGCGCCCGCTGTTGGGTCGGGATCTGCTCTGCGATCAGGGTCGGGTAGATCGAGGCGATGATCGCCCAGACGGCCAGGCCGATGCCTTGGGAGACGAAGAGGGTCCAGGGCTCGCTCGTCAGGATCGCTGCGACCGGGATCGGAGCCAGGATGAGCCCCAGCCCATAGACGAACACCATCGGCTTGCGGCCAAACTTGTCGGCGAGATGCCCGAAGAAAGGCAGCAGACAGAGAACGACGAGTTGAGCGAGCAGGCTCGCGACGAAGGCGCCGCGGGCGTCCATTCCGTATGCGGAGATCGCGAAGCTCGGAGCGAACGTGACCCAGGTGTAGTAGGCGACATTGGAGCCGGCCGAGAAGAAGACGACCTTCAGCAGGATCTGGAGTTTGTCGCGGCCATTCATCGGCGCGACAATCGCAGGTGCGGCCTCGTCCGCGTCGTAGACCGGGGACTCGTGGGCTGCACGGCGCATATAGAGCGCGAACAGACCGAGGATGCCACCGAAGGCGAAGCCGAGGCGCCAGCCATAGGACATCATGTCCGCGGGCGAGAATAGCGACGTCAGGACGATGCCGAGGAAGGTTGCCGCCATGACGCCGAGCGTCACGCTGATGAACACGCTGCTTGCCCAAAGGCCGCGCCGTTCAGCCGGAGCGATTTCCGCAACATAGGCATAGGAGACGCCGGACTCACCGCCATGTGCCAGGCCCTGCAGCAAGCGCGCGATCAGCAACAGCGCCGACGCCCAGATCCCGATGCTCGAGTAGGAGGGGATGACGGCGATCATCAGGCTGGCCGCAGCCATCGTCGACATCGTCACGATCAGGGTGTTCTTGCGACCGATCCGATCACCGAAGCGTCCGAAGATGATGCCTCCGATCGGCCGCGCCACGAAACCAACCGCAAAGACCGCGAGCGTCGAGAGCAGCGCGGATGTCGAGTCCGTCTTCTCGAAGAAATTGGCTGCGAGATAGACGGCGAAGGTGCCGTAGAGCGTCCAGTCGAACCATTCGAGCAGGTTGCCGACGGCGGCGGCTCGGAGCGACTGGAGCGACTTGCTCCTGGTGACGCGGTCATGCGGTCGCGCGGCTTCGCCGCCCGCCAGAATATCGGCTGACATGAAATCCTCCCTGATGGCTCTTCGGCCGTTCTGTTTAGAGATGGGTCGAGAACCAGCGCGCTGCGGCGCTGCTCGTCGTCTCGAAATGCTGCTGGTAGGCGGAGTAATGGCCGCCCTTGAGCAGCAGCAACTCCTTGGGCTCGCGAGCCTGGGTGTAGGCGTCGAGCTGAAGATCGGTCGGTGTCTGAAGGTCGTTGTCGGCAACGATCATCAGGAGCGCTGCGGGCCCGATCCGCGACACCCACTGACCTGGCTCGTAGCTACGCGCGAGTTCGAGCGAGCGGATCGTCACTTCGTTGCGCCATTCGGGACAGCGCTCGGCCTCCCCGATCATGTAGTCGTAGGATTCCGCACCGGGGTAGGCAACGTCCGGCCCCTTGTCCTGCCCGACTTCGCGCATCGTGCCTGGTGGTTGCCCGTTCAGGCGCGCCAGCCGGTCATCCGAGAAGAAGCGGTGGAGCGTCTCGGCATGGCGCGGATGAACCTTCCTCAGGCCGGACAGGTAGCCGCTGATCGTCGGAACCTGGCTCACCACGCATTTCACGCGGCGATCGGTGGCTCCGACCACGAGGACATGGCCGCCGCTGTAGCTGGTTCCCCAGATCCCGATGCGCTGCATGTCGACCTCGGGGCGCGAACAGAGATAGGTGATCGCAGTCCTGTAATCTTCCTGCTGCCATGCGGGATCGATCTCCTGCCGGGGCAATCCGGAGCTCTTGCCGAGCCGGCGATAATCGAAGGTCAGGCAGGCGATGCCCTTTGCCGCAATCGTGCGGGCGTAGTCCTCGAGGTCACCGCCGGCGACCATTCCCCAGCCGTGTCCGAGGGCAACCGCGGGAAGCGGTCCGCTCGTTGACGGCAGATGGAAGGAGCCGCGCATGACATCCTCGCCTGCGCGAAACTCCACCGGGGTGGCTGAAACGTCCATTCGCGTGTCCTCCTGATCCGCCTTGGCGCTGGCTGCGGCAGCGGATGTATTTTCAGTAGGTTTTGGCGAATGGTGCCTCTTGATCAACGCCGCAAAACAACTTTATCAATCGGTATTTCCGATTGATCGGGCGCTATGGATCTCCGCAAACTCGAGTGCTTCCTGGCCGTGGCTCACCGGCTGCACTTCGGTCAGGCGGCCGAGGCGCTGGGCGTGAAGCAATCCGTCGTGTCGGAGTCGATCAAGTCCCTCGAGAGCTATCTTGGAGGTCAGCTGTTTGAGCGGACGAGCCGGCGCGTATCGTTGACGGCCCTCGGGCAGGCCCTGCTCAAGGATCTCGAACCGCCGGTCAGTGCGCTCAGGGCGGCGCTCGGCGATGCTCGAAAACGCGCTCAGGGACAGCAGACCGAATTGCTTGTCGGCTATCTCGGCGGCGGTTTCTACGAGCTCACATCGGCGGTCGTTGCGGAGTTCGCGCGTTCGCGCCCCGACATCTCGCTCCGCTTCGTGGAGCTCAACTATCTGAACCAGGGGTCCGCGGTCCTGGACGGCAAGGTTGACGTGGCGCTGGCGCGCCTGCCGCTTGCGACACACAGCCTGACGCGAGGCGCCATTCTCTTCCAGGATGCGCGCACACTCGTGGTGCCGAGCGGACATCGCCTGGCGATGCGCAAGCTGGTGGATCCAGAAGAGTTGCGATACGAGCGAATGGTCCGATTGCCGGCCGGCGCGGCGTCCGACGAGTGGTGCAACTATCATTTTCCGCGCGTGACCCCATCGGGGCAGGCCATTGCCGACGGACCCGAGATCGCGACCGTGCGAGAGGGGCTGGTTGCGGTTGCAGCGGGCCAATGCGTCATGACCTTGACCTCGCGGGCCCGGAACTATTTCGCCCATCCGGGCGTCGAATTCATCGAGATCGATCTGCCGCCGATCCAAAGCGCCTTGACCTGGCGCACCTTCGATCACCGCTCAGGGCCTCGAGACCTCGAAATGGCGGCAAGGGCGGTCGCTGCGCGCCTCGGCACGCTCGCCTCGGCGGAAAGCCCTCGCTGATCGGGACAGTCGTGCGGGCCCGATCTTCGTGGGATCCGACGATCAGCTTTCGTCGGCCAGCGGGTGCAGGTCGCGCACCATGCTCTTCAGCCGCTCGTCGAGGACATGGGTGTAGATCTGGGTCGTGGCGATGTCGGCGTGGCCGAGCAGCTCCTGTACGACGCGAAGATCTGCGCCATTCTGCAGCAAATGGCTGGCGAAGGCGTGGCGCAGCACATGCGGGCTCAGCGTCGCCGATAATCCCGCTGCCCCGGCCAGCATCTTGAGGTCGCGGCCAAAAGCCTGGCGCGTCAGATGTCCGCTCTCGCCATCGGACGGGAAGAGCCAGCGGCCGTCGGCGCCTCCAGCCTGGCGCAGTGCCTCCAGATAGCCGCGTGCGGCCTCGCGGGCGGCGTCGTTCAGCGGCACCAGCCGGTCCTTGTTGCCCTTGCCGCGCACGACAAGAAACCGCTCGCGCGTCGTTGCCGCGGAAAGCGGCAGCGCCATCAGCTCGGAGACGCGCAGTCCTGTGGCGTAGAGCATCTCGATCAGGCAGCGCATGCGCAGGGCCTTCAACCGCGCCGCGGGCGTAAGGCCGTCACGTTCGCTAAGGAGCCGGGCCGTCTCGATCAGACGATCGACATCGGCGACAGAAACGACCTTGGGCAGCGGGCGGCCCTGCCTTGGCCCGTCGATCGCGGCGGAGGGGTCGGCACCCGTCAGTCCTTCCGTATAGAGGAAGCGATGGAACTGGCGCACCGCGGAGAGCCGGCGCGCGGTCGATGACGGCTTCAGTCCGCGGGCGGCCAGCTCGGCGAGCCAGTCCCGGATGTCCTGGGCGCCGATGGAGCCGAGGTCTCCGCGGCCGGCGATGAAGCCGGTATAGTCGTCGAGGTCGCGCTCATAGGCCTCGAGCGTGTTCTTCGCCGCGCCGCGCTCGGCCGCGAGCATGTCGAGAAAGGCCGTAACCCGGCTGCGAGCCAGCCGGCTCATCGCTGCTGCAGCTTCGAGGGCGGCACGATCTCGACCATCTCGCGCTGCTCGGGCTGGACGAAGGTGACCAGCGCGACCATTCCGGCGAAGATCAGCCCGCCGACGATGGCGAGAAAGGCGATGAATCTGAAGAGGGTCGGCACGGGCCGGATGTCTCCTGGAACCTTGCCCCGATTCAGGACAATCCGGTTATTCCCGATGCGTGGCGGGTCGCGCAAGTGCAGACCGGTTCATCAGCGTCGTGAGGGCATGACGCCGGCTGACAGCTCATGCTAGACCGGCTGCGAGGAAATGCCGCGATGACAATAGCCGACCCCATCGAGAACCTGGACAATTCCGAGTTGCGCAGCCTGCTCGGGAAGCGCGCGGTCGTGCTTGTCGGCATGATGGGCTCGGGCAAGAGTTCCGTCGGGCGGCGACTGGCAACGCGGCTCGGCCTGCCGTTCGTCGATGCCGACGTCGAAATCGAGACCGCGGCCGGCATGACGATTCCCGAGATTTTCGCGCAGCGCGGCGAGACCGAGTTCCGTGACGGCGAGAGGCGCGTCATCAGCCGGGTTCTGGCAACCCGCGCCCCGCTGGTGCTCGCGACCGGAGGCGGCGCCTTCATGAACGCGGAAACGCGTGAGCGCATCGTCGAACTCGGCATCTCGATCTGGCTCAAGGCGGATGCCGACGTGCTGATGCGCCGGGTGCGCAAGCGCTCCAACCGGCCCTTGCTGCAGACTGCCGACCCTGAAGCGACGATGCGGCGGATGCTGGCGGAGCGCGAGCCGGTCTATGCTCTGGCTGATGTCACGGTGACCTCGCGCGATGATCCCCATGAGGTCGTCGTCGAGGAGGCGATGGTCGCGCTCGATCGCCATTTGCGTTCCCTTGAGAGCCTTTGAGCCGCTGAGAGCGAAGACATGACCAAACCTTCGAACGAGAAGTCCGGCGCGCGGATCGTGGTTCCCGTTGCGCTCGAAGGGCGCAGCTACGACATCCATATCGGCCGCCATCAGCTTTGCGAGGCGGCGAGCCTGATCGCCAGCTTCGCGCCTGGCGCCAAGGCGGCGCTGGTCACCGACGAGCATGTCGCGGGCCTGCATGCGCCGGCCTTCGAAACCTGCCTCCAACAGGCCGGCGTCGCGACGACGCGGATCGAGATCCCACCCGGCGAGGCGTCGAAATCCTATGCCCGGTTCGCGGCGCTCTGCGATGCGCTGCTCGCTGCGAAGATCGAGCGCAACGATCTCGTCATCGCCTTCGGCGGAGGTGTGGTCGGTGACCTGACCGGCTTTGCAGCGGCCGTGCTCAGGCGCGGCGTGCGCTTCGTGCAGATCCCGACGACATTGCTGTCACAGGTCGATTCCTCCGTCGGCGGCAAGACCGGCATCAATTCCTCGCATGGCAAGAACCTGATCGGCGCCTTCCACCAGCCCGCCCTGGTCATCGCCGATACGGCGTTGCTCGATACGCTGAGCGAGCGGGAATTCAAGGCGGGCTATGCCGAGGTCGTGAAATACGGATTGATCGGCGACCCGAATTTCTTCGACTGGTGCGAAGTCAACTGGAGCCGCATAATCGCTGGCGGCCCCGAGCGCGATCATGCTGTCGCCGTGTCCTGCCGCGCCAAGGCGGCGATCGTTGCGCGGGACGAACGCGAGGAGGGGGATCGCGCCTTGCTCAATCTCGGCCACACCTTCGCTCACGCTCTGGAGCGCCTGACCGGCTATGACGCGAGCCGGCTGGTGCATGGCGAGGCGGTGGCGATCGGTCTTGCGCTCGCCTTCCGCTTCTCGCAGCGGCTCGGCCTGTGCTCCGGGCAGGATGCAGGGCGCGTCGCAGCGCATCTCAATGCCGTCGGCCTGCCGAGCCGGTTGCAGCAGGTGCCGGGCGGGGCGGGCAGCACGGAGGAGATCGTTGCCGCGATGACCCAGGACAAGAAGGTCAAGCGCGGCGTGCTGACCTTCATCCTGGCGCGCGGCATCGGCAAGAGCTTCATTGCGCCGGGCGTCGCGGCGGACGAGGTCAGGGATTTCATCGAGGCCGAACTCGCGGCCGCCTGAGCACACTGGGACCATGCTGGAGAACATCAACCCCTGGCTGGCCGCGCTGATCGTCCTGATCTGCCTGTTGCTATCAGCCTTCTTCTCCGGCAGCGAGACGGCGCTTACGGCCGCCTCGAAGGCCCGCATCGCCGCGCTGGAGAAGGCGGGAAGCCGACGTGCCGGCATCGCGATGCGGTTGCTGGCGACGCGGGAGCGGCTGATCGGCGCCATGCTGATCGGCAACAACGTCGTCAATATCGGAGCCTCGGCCTTTGCAACCAGTGTGCTGGTCACAGCCTTCGGTGACGCCGGCGTGATCTATGCCACAGCCGTAATGTCGGTCCTCGTGATCATCTTCGCGGAGATCATGCCGAAGACGGCGGCGATCGCGAAGCCCGACCAGGCGGCGCTGCGGCTGGCGCGGCCGGTGGCCTGGGTCGTTGCGGTGCTCGGCCCGCTGACACTGGCGATCGAATGGCTCGTCCGGCGCTTCCTGCGCTTCTTCGGCATCCGTATCGACGAGAACCAGTCGATCCTGACGCCCAATGAGGAACTGCGCGGCCAGGTCGACCTGATGCACCAGGAGGGCGCGGTCAAGAAGGCCGATCGCGACATGCTCGGCGGGCTGCTCGACCTGAAGGAGCTCGGCGTCGAGGACGTGATGATCCACCGCACCAAGATGCGGACGATCAATCTCGACATCGGACCGGAAGCGATCGTGCGCGAGGTGCTGGCCTCGCCCTATACGCGGATGCCGCTCTGGCGCGACAAGCCGGAGAACATTGTCGGCATCCTGCACGCCAAGGACCTGCTGCGGGCGCTCGACGCTGCCGGCGGCGATGCCGGCAAGCTTGATGTGGCGCAGATCGCTCTTGCGCCCTGGTTCACCCCGGTGACGACCTCGCTGCCTGATCAGCTCAAGGCTTTCCTGGCGCGCAAGACCCATTTCGCGCTCGTTGTCGACGAGTATGGCGAGGTGATGGGACTGGTGACGCTCGAGGACATCCTCGAGGAAATCGTCGGCGACATCCGGGACGAACATGACATCGCGGTGCCGGGCCTGCGTCAGCAGGTGGACGGGTCGGTGATCGTCGATGGCGGAGTGCCGATCCGCGACCTGAACCGGGCGATGGACTGGGACCTGCCCGACGAAGAGGCGACGACGATCGCTGGCCTCGTCATTCACGAGGCCCGCACCATCCCCGAGGCCGGGCAGGCCTTCACCTTCCACGGCTTCAAGTTCGAAGTGGTGCGCAAGAGCCGCAACCGCGTGACCTCGCTCCGGATCACCCCCTTGGAGCTGGCCCTCGCCGCTACGGGCTGAACACCAGCACCAGGAAGACGAAGAAGACGCAGAGATGCACGGCGCCTTCCAGCATCGTCGTGCGCGAGCCGGTGAAGGTCAGCGTGCTCAGCATCAGCGTCATCGCCAGGATGACCATATTGGTGGCCGACAAGCCGAGCGTGACCGGCTGGCCGGTGAGAAGGCCGATGCCAAGCACGGCAGGTACCGTCAGGCCAAGCGTCGAGGCTGCGGCACCGAGGCACAGATTGATCGCGCGCTGGAGCTGGTTCGCATTGATCGCGCGCAGGGCCGTGATGCATTCCGGTGTGAAGACGACCATGGCGATCAGGATGCCGCCGAGCGCCGGGGGGGCGTCGAGCTTGGCGATGCCGAAATCGAGTACGGCCGCCAGGCTCTTCGCCAGGATGACGATCGGCAGGATGTTGGCCAGGAGCAGGCCGATATTGGGCAGGATGCTCCTGGACGCGGCGTGCTCGGCCTCTGCGGCCTGATGCTCCGCTTCGCTGCTGCGCTCCAGCATGTCAGGCTCGATGAAGAATTCGCTGTGGCGGCCGGTCTGCAGGACCAGGAAGGACGCGTAGAGCGCCAGTGTGAACAGCGAGAAGCAGATTGCCTGCAGGTTGGTCAGCGTGCCGTCGCTGGTCGAGGTGGTGAAATTCGGCAGGACGAGCGCGATCACCGTCAGCGGAATGATCACGACCAGATAGGCAGTGGCGCCCTGCAGGTTGTAGCTCTGCTGGAAATGGCGCAGCCCGCCGAAGATGAGCCCGATGCCGACGACGCCGTTAAGCACGATCATCAGCACGGCGAACATCGTGTCGCGGCCGAGTGTCGGCGCCCCGGTTGCGCCGAGCATCACGGCCCCGATCAGCGCCACCTCGATGATGACGATCGAGAGCGTCAGGATCAGCGTGCCATAGGGTTCGCCCAGCCTGTGTGCCAGCTCCTCCGCCTCGTGCACGACGCCGATGGCAGACCAAGCGATGATGCCGAGCAACCAGGCAAAGATCAGCATGGACAGCAGCGGGGAGCCGAGCTGCCCGAGAATCGTCTTGCCGAAGAGCAGATAGGCAAGGACCGAGGCCCAGGCGCAGGTGAGACGGATGATCATGCTGGTCAAATACAGAACCCGTTCTTGTGGCAGGCAGACGACAAACGCGACTTCGCCCGACGAGGAACGTCGGGCGATCGTCCGAGGGATATACGTGCGGCGTTGGAGGACTGTTCGCTCGACCGCGCCTCATTCGCAAGTATTCACTGCCGGCGTAGCACATCTGTCGCCTGATGGTCGGATGAAACTCCGTCGATGAAGAAGACGGCGCCAGTCGAGTTGCGCATGCGCAAGGGCAGGATCGCCTGATAGGCCTCTGATTCGTACCAGGCTTTCGCGGCCGCATGGTTCGGGAACTCGATCACGATCAGGTCGCCCGACCAGCTGCCCTCCAGCAGCTCCGGCGGATCGCCATGGATGATGAAGCGCCCCTTGAACGGAGCCAGCGTGGCATCGATGCCCTCGAGATAGCCAATGATCTCGGGCCCCGGGGTGACACGGGTGAGGTGGGCCATGGCATAGGTCTTCATCGTGGGATCCCTTCGTTGCCAGCCGCGCTGGTCTGCCAATGTCGCGACCTTCGCCTGCGGTTGGAATGAAGTCGATTACCTCAGGGGTTATCGCTGCAACCTGTTCGCATTCCCGCCGCAAACCAGCGCGACAGCTGGGGCATGATCAAGCGCCTTCTCCGTTCGATGCTCTGCGGCGCCACCGTTCTTGCTGCCCTGATCGCGGCGGATCACGGCAGAGCTCAGCCCGAGCCAAGCTTGCGCGCGGCCTGTTCCGAACTGCGGCGGGCACTGCGCGGGCTCGAAGGCAAGGAGGGCGAACTCACGACCATCCAGGTCGAGGGAGAGCTGACCATGGTCCGCTCCGACGGGGCGCTGGTCTATCTCGCGCTCTGCCGTGCGCCGGATCCGCAGGTTCTGTGCGTCACCTATGCCGAGAATGGCAGCAAGCTCGGCGACCGGGTCGTGGCCAGCGGCAGTTACGAACGGGTCGGCCCGAACCACGTGAAGCTGGATCCCTGCCTGCATCACGAACCGGACAAGGAGATGCCGCGCTAAAGCATCGGCCCGAAAGGTGCAGTGCGGTTTTCGGGAAAGCTGATGCACTCACAGAAGTTTAGATCATCGGATACGAGATCCGGTCCGATGATCCAAGGCCGTCCGGCGAAGTGCGCAGTCAATCGGCTGAGAGCTTCTGGGCGAGCGGGCTGGCCGCATCGTCTGCCAGCATCGCGGCCGGCTTGTCTGCGACGAGATACTGCGCCCGTGCCAGCGCGGCGAAGCGTCCGCCCTTGGCGACGAGGTCGTCGAAGGAGCCCATCTCGATGACGCGGCCTTGCTCGAAGACGAGGATGCGGTTGGCGTTGCGGATGGTGGCCAGACGGTGCGCAATGACGAAAGTCGTGCGGCCCTTCATCACCTCGTCGAGCGCCTTCTGGAGTTTCACCTCCGTTGCAGCATCGAGCGCGGAGGTCGCTTCGTCGAGAATCAGGATCGGCGGGTTCTTGAGGAGCGCGCGGGCGATCGAAAGGCGCTGGCGCTCGCCGCCGGACAGAGTGCGGCCGCGTTCGCCAACCAGGGTGTCGAGCCCATCGGTCTGTCGAGCCATGACTTCGGTCGCCTGGGCACGGTCGAGCGCCTCCATCATTTCGGCATCGGTCGCATCGGGCTTGCCGACGGTGAGATTCTCGCGGATCGAGCGGGCGAAGAGCATCGGCTCCTGAAAGACGACGCCGATATTGCGGCGCAGGCTGAGCAGCGAGATTTCCCGAATATCCTTGCCGTCGGCGAGGATCCGGCCGGATTGCGGATCGAAGGCGCGGTGCAGCAGGCCAAGCGTGGTCGACTTGCCGGAGCCGGTCGAGCCGACAATGGCGATGGTCTCGCCGGGCTCGACCGTGAAGGACACGTCGGCCACCGCCGCGCGCTTGCCGTCATAGGAGAACGAGACGTCATCGAAGGTGATCCGGCCCTCGAGACGGCCGGCATCGGGCGCGCCCGGAAGATCGCGCACGGCCGGCATGGTGTCGAGCACTTCGAAGAATTCGCGCATTTTCGGCGCCTGCATGAAGATGAAGTTCACGAAGGAGACGATCTGCTCGAGCCGGCCGACCAGCATGGTGGCGAAGCCCATGAAGGTGACGATTTCGCCGACGGTGGTCTGCCCCATCATGAGGAGCCAGGTGCCGACAACGAAGATCGCCAGCACGGTCAGCGTCGCCGAGGCGCGGGTTGCCACCGTCGCGATCGCCCACCAGGACAGCACCGGAAGCTGCGCTTCGAGCAGGCTGGCAATGGTCGAGCGCAGACCGCGCACCTCGGCTTCGATGCGGGTGAAGCTCTGGATCACCGGGACATTGCCAAGCGCGTCCGAGGCGCGTTCGGCAAGGTTGGAGTGGTAACCTTCGACATTGCTCTGCAGCTTTTCGGTCTTGCGCAGCACGAAGGCCGTGAGCGTGCCGAAGAGCACGACGAGGCTGATCAGCAGCAGTCCGAGCTGCCAGTTCTTCCAGAGGGTGAAGGGCAGCAGGATGAAGAGCGCGACGAAGCTGGCGCAGTGCTCGCGGAAGAAGGAGAGCCACAGCGCCCACATGCCGCTGGTGCCTTCCAGCATCACCTTGAGGACCCGACCGGAATGGGTCTGGGTGTGGTAGGCCAGCGGCAGTGTCAGGGCGTGTTCGAAATAATCGGCCATCACGGCGAGGCGGCGGCGGTGGGCCAGCCTGTCGGCATGGAGGGCGACGAAGACGCTGGCTCCGATATTGAAGAGCCCGAAGCCGACCCAGGCCGCAATCAGGACATTGATGTCGCTCCAGCTCGGTCGCTGACCGGAGCTCTGGATGCCGGTCAACCTGTCGATCAGCGTGCCGAACAGCATCGGCTCGGCGAAGGCTGCGGCCGCCAGCAGGATATTGGCGAGCGCAAGGATCAGTCCCAGCCGCTTTTCGGGGCCGAGTTCGCCGAGGACGCGGGCATAGAGCGCAAACAGAGACATCTGCGGAGCATTATCCGACCCGCGGGCATGAGCAAGTGCTCAAGCTTAACGCTTCGTTCAAACCGCTCCCGCTATGGTTACCATACTGCCAAGACAGGGCGCTGCGCGGATGCTGGATCTGCGTGGATCAGGGTGGCTTAAATGGATATCGCAACCGGCGTCGGCATTCTGGGCGGTATCGCGACAATCATTTCACTGATCATGATCGATGGCGGCAATTTCGCCGCTTATTGGGACAAGCACGCCGCCATCATCATCTTCGGGGGCGCCTCGGCCGCGACCATGCTGCGCTTCCCGTTCTCCGTGATTGCCCATGGCATTCCGATGGGCTTCCGCTTCGCCTTCACGATGCGCTCGATCCATCCGCGCGAGCTGATCGACGAGATCACGCGCGTCGCCGAGATCGCCCGCAAAAGCGGCCCGGTCGCGCTGGAAAGTGTCGAGGTCTCCGATCCGTTCCTGGCCCAGGGCCTGCGCTACATCGCCGACGGCTACGACAAGGAATTCATCCGCGATACGATGGAGCGTGACCGCGACAACTTCCTGCAACGCCTGGACGAAGGATCGAAGGTCTATCGCGCCATCGGCGACTGCGCCCCGGCCTGGGGCATGATCGGCACGATTCTCGGCATGGTGACGATGTTCGCCAATATGAGCGACCCGTCCAAGCTTGGTCCTGCCATGGCGACGGCGCTGCTCGCGACGCTCTATGGGGCGATGGTCGCGAACATGTTCACGCTGCCCATCGCCGACAAGCTGCACATCAAGCTCGAGGAAGAAGAGATCTCGCGCACGCTGATCATCGACGGCGTCCTGCAGATGCGCGATGCCAAGAGCGCGACGCTGGTGCGCGAAATGCTGCTCGCCTATCTGCCCGACCATCATCGGGCCGAGATGGCGGAAGCGGCCTGACGGAAGCCTGAGCGATGGCGAAGAAAAATCGCGGCGGCCATGGCGGTCACGGCTGGTTCGTGACCTTCGCGGACCTGATGGCGCTGCTGATGGCGTTCTTCGTCATGGTCGCGGCCTATTCGAGCCAGGACAAGAACAAGCTCCAGATCGTCGCGGGCTCCATGCGCGAGGCGTTCGGCACGCAGACCGACATGCGGCTCGCCGGCATCGTCGAGGTCGACGGCATCCCGACCAAGACCCACATCAAGAACGCCTATATCCGGCCGCTCAGCGATGCGTCCGATACGACCGCACCGAACCACAACCAGCAGAAGGAAGACGGGCTGGTCTCGGCGACGCATGACCGCGGCTTTGCGCTCGCGGCGGCCTCGCTCAGGCAAGCCCTGCGTGAGATGCCGGAGATCGCCGAGCTCTCGCGCAACATTCTGGTGGAGGTTTCCGAGGCGGGCATCGACATCCAGCTCGTCGATCAGGATGGGCGGGCTATGTTCGCCGAGGGCTCGGCGCAGCCGAACGAGCGCATGCGCAAGCTGCTCGCGGCCGTCGCCCCGACATTGCGACGGATGTCCAACAAGATCGCGATCACGGGCCATACAGCCGCGCCGCGTCCCGGTGCGGCACCGGAAGGCAATCCCTGGGAGCTCTCGGTGGCGCGTGCCGCCGCCGTGCGCGAGATCCTCAGCAATGCGGGCGTTCCAGATGACCGCTTCGCCTCCGTGACCGGCAAGGCCGACACCGAGCCGCTGATCAAGGATAATCCCTATCTCGCCTATAACCGGCGTGTCGGGATCGTCCTCAAGGCGGATGCACCGCCGCTGCCCTTCGGCGCGAAACCCTGAGGCAGCTTCGCCTCAGGGCGCCAGCCTCGCCTCAAGGCGCAAGGATCAGTGCCCAGTAGACCTGATATTTCGAGCCCGGCGCATAGGCGGTGGCAATGCCCATGCGCGTGGCGCCCGGCGTCTTCATGACACGGTCGTGCTGCGGCGAGTCGCGCCAGCCCGAGAAAGCCTCGGCCAGCCGCCGGTAGCCGGCGGACAGATTGGCTTCCGCCCCCGGTTGGCCGGCCCGCGCCAGGCGCGCCTTGACCGCTTCGGCCTGAACAGGCTTGTCGGCCGAGGCCATGGCGGCGGCTTCCTGTTCGGCAGCCTCGACCAGGGCCGGATCAAGCTTCAGCGTGCCGAGCCCGTGGTTCATCCGGTAGGCCGAGATCATGGCGCGCGCCTCGTTTGCATCGACCCGGGCCGAGGGTGAGCCGAGATCGCGGTAGAAGGCAGGCTGGCCGGTCCGGGCAGGCTCGGTGCAGCCGGCAATGCCGAAGACGGCGAGGGCACCGGCGACAAGGGCGGGGCAGGTCATGGATCGGCGCGCCGCGACGGCTGCACGGAAAGGCTTGGGCATCGCATCATTCCTTGCTGTCGTCCTTGGACGCATCCTTGGCCGGTTCGGGCGCAGGCGCGGTTTCGCGTGGCACCTGTTCCGCCTCCTCCTCCGTCTGACCGTCGGGAAGGCGGGATCTTGATGCGCGCGCGGTGGTTACGGCTTTCTTGCGATGCGCGGGCTTTGTTTCGCGCCCGACGGCGGCAGCGATGTCCCCGAGCGATTGTTCGATGCCGTCGAGGCCCTTGACGAGCAGCTCCGCACCAGCCGCCGGCCCTTCCATTTCGGTGAGACGCTTGTGAATGACGAAGTTGAGATCGCTGGTGACGCGGCCGACGATGTCGACATCGGCGACGACGCAGATCAGGTCGAAATCCATCGTCGAGGTGCCGATCTTCTTGAACTGCACGGTTGGCGGCGGCTTCTGCAACACGTCGCCATGGGAGTGGGCGGCCTCGGCCAGCATCGTGCGTACGTCGGAGGCGTCCAAACTCCTCGGCACCGTGATCGAGATCAGCGAGCGGCCGGTGCGGTCGGCGCGCACCCGGTTCCTGACCACACCCGAGACGAGGTTGGAGTTCGGCACGATCACGGTCGAGCGATCGAAGGTCGCGATCTCGGTCGAGCGGACATTGATGCGCTTGACGATGCCTTCCGCATCGCCGACCACGACCTGATCGCCGACCCGGATCGGGCGCTCCCAGAGCAGGATCAGCCCCGAGACAAAATTCGAGACCACGGACTGCAGGCCGAAACCGATACCGACGGAGAGGGCGCTGGCGACGAGGGTGAGGCGTTCGAGGCTGAGACCCAGCGCAGAGACAGAGAGCGCGACGGCCGCGGCGTAGCCGAGATAGCCGGCGGCGGTGATGATCGAGTTGCGCAGACCGGTGTCGAGCTGGGTCGTCGGCAGGAACTTGCCCTCGAGCCAGCCCTGGGCGCCGCGTGTCGCCGTCAGGGCCAGAGCGAAGAGCAGCCCGGAGACGATGATCGAGGACAGCGAGATCGTGACGCCACCGACCTGGAAGCCGAAGAAAGCGGCGCGCAGCGACGTCAGGAAATCGTCCGACTCCAGGCCCCAGGGGGCAAGCGCGAGCATCAGCGTCACCACGATCAGCACGAGCTTGAGCAGCCCGGTGACGATGACGGCGAGCTTCTGCAGCGCCGAGCCACGGATGCCGACGCCGGTCTTCAGGGTCAGCGCGAAATGACCATTGCCGGTCAGAAGCTCGCTGATGCCGAGATCGAGCAACTGGTAGGCAAGGACGAACAGGCAGGCGAGAATGCCGAGCCAAAGCACCTGCTCGGTCAGGAAGGAGGCGAAGACGACATAGCCCGTCAGTGCAGCCAGGGCGATGACCAGGCCGACGATCCAGCCGAAGATGCGGATCGGCCCGAGCGAGGCGCCGTCGACCGCCACATAGGGGCCGAGGCAGGCCTCCTCCTCGACTTCCTTGTCGTCGCGAAGCTGGTAGAGCCCGGCAATCAGGACCGCCGCGAAGACGAGCACGACCACGCCGCGGACGAGGATCGACGATGCCAGGCTGGCGGCGATGGCCTGGAGCCAGGCCTCGAGCACCTTGCCGGTCGAGACGACGAGCGCGAGCGATGCCGCGATCCAGACCACTGTCCGGGCGGTCGAGTCCATGACGCTGACAAGGCGCCGCTGCGGCTTGTGGGGAGCAAACAGCGCGTCGGCCAATGCCTGGACGAAAGCGAAGATCGCGAGCCCGACGACGATGGCCCAGATCACCGGCTGGATGCGTGGCGGCAGGAGGCCCGCGGTCTTGAGCGCGGCGTAGATCAGCCAGCTTGCCAGAGCCGGCGGGGCCGCGCCGGCGACGATATGGGCGAGCGCGACGTGAAGGCAGCGCAAGCTGTTGGTATCGCTGGTCGGATCAAGCCGATCCGCAAAGCGCGGCAGGTAGCGGGCGCGGGCGACGTAGAGCAGGATCGCGCCGAGGAAGGCGAGGGCGACCAGCGCGCCGCGCGCCGTGCTGGATGCTTCGGCGACAACGGAGAGCCAGTCCCCGAAGATCAGGCCGGACGCGCGCATGTCCTCCGGCGAGGTCGAGAGCGCAGAGCCCCAGAGCTCCGGGTTGATGATGGCGGGCCCCGGCGCGAACAATGCCTTGGCGAAGAGGTCGCGGCGCCGGTCGCCGATACTGGCCAGAAGCTGCTCGGCCTGGAGAAGGGCCGAGCGGGCGATCTTCAAGGTCTCGTCTGCGTCGGCAAAAGCCTTCTCCCGCGTTTCGCGCTCGCGGACGACCTCGGCCGATTCGGCAGGCGCCTTTGCGTCGGGCTTGGGGCCGAGTTGCTCGATACGCAGCTTGGCCTGCTCGGTCTTCGGAGCCTGTTCCTCGGTAATCTGGCGGAGTTGGTCCAGCAGGGGCTGGAGCCTGAGCCGATGCCGCTGCAGTTCGGCGTCGGTCGCACTCGGATTGGCCGTGAGGCTCTCGATCTGGGCGAGCTCTGCGCGCGCCGCGTCGAGACGAGTCCTGGCCGAGGCCGGATCGGGAGCTTGGGCCCAGCTCTGTGCGGCAAACAGCAGGGCCATGGCCAGAAGCCCGAGCGCTGCCACGGCGGCGCGCCACGCGGTGGCGAGGGAAACGTTGGGGAAGGCGCGGGCCGTCATGGCGATCCTGGCTCGTTCAGGCTGATTCGACGCGATGCCGCACCTCGCCTTCTCCAGCAGCGTTAGGCAAGGCGAGATCGGAAAATGCGTCGGATCGGGCAAGGACAGAACCTTGTTGCTGGGAATGCTGAACTGGCGCCCGATTCATCACATTGATGTGAGAAATGGAGCTGTCAGCGCGATGCGATGATCGTCGTGATCGTCGATAATCGGGACGTGATCATGGCAATCAGGGGGCTGATTGCGCATTTTCGGACCGATCCCACTGGGATCCCGGGTGTCAACTTGGAGCGTGGCGCCTCGCAAACTGATGCTGCGCTCGCAGTTTTGGCATTGGCCCGCGGCCAAGTTCTGGGTTTCAATCTCATCCAAATACAATCTGGCCGCGTGCCCGTTGGCACGTTGGGCTCCCGGCGAGGCGCGCTGGCCCTCTCGCCGTTCTTCTGAAATCGAACCGGGAGGTTGCGGTGGCGAAGTTGAACATAAACGGCAGAATGCTGGATGTGGCGGTCGATGGCGACACGCCATTGCTTTGGGTGATACGCGAACAGATCGGCCTGACCGGAACGAAATATGGCTGCGGCGTCGCGCAATGCGGCGCTTGTACCGTGCATGTCGACGGTGTTGCGACGCGCTCTTGCGCGCTCCCCGTTAGCGCGGTCTCGGCGGAACAGAAGATCGTGACCATCGAAGGGCTTTCGCCGGACGGATCGCACCCCGTGCAGAAGGCCTGGATTGCCCATGACGTCCCGCAATGCGGTTACTGCCAGAGCGGAATGATCATGGCGGCTGCTGCGCTCCTGCAGGCCAATCCCAAGCCGAGCGAAGCCGATATCGCCAATGAAATGACCAATATCTGTCGTTGCGGCACCTATACGCGTGTCAAGGCGGCGATCCTGGATGTGGCGGCCAGCGGCACGCTCGGCCGCGGCTGAGCCTCATCGCGTCGGTCCGACGGACGGTCGGCCCGCATGTTTCACGTTTTGCCTGGGTAAGGTCGAGCGCGACGGGCCAGGTGCCCGTGCTCCCCTGCCTTTCGAACCGAAATCTGGAGGAAGACATGATATCTGCCTCGGCTGACACATCTCCGACCCTGTCCCGCCGGACCCTGCTCGCCGGCTCCGCGGCGGCGGCCGGTGCCTTTTCCTTCGGCTTTGCCATTCCTGTCGCGGGCGAGGCAATGGCGCAGGAAGCCGTCAAGGAAATCAATGCCTGGGTGGTGGTCCATCCCGACGACAAGGTTGTGATCCGGATCGCCCGTTCCGAGATGGGCCAGGGGACGCTCACGGGGCTCGCCCAGCTCGTCGCCGAGGAACTGAACTGCGACTGGGCCAAGGTGACGACCGAATATCCGACGCCGGGTCAGAGCGTCGCGCGCAACCGCGTCTGGGGCAATTTCTCGACGGGCGGCAGTCGCGGCATCCGTGAATCGCAGGACTATGTCCGCAAGGGCGGCGCGGCGGCGCGAATGATGCTGATCCAGGCCGCGGCGAGCCAATGGAACGTGCCGGCGGCGGAGTGCTCCGCCGAGAAGAGCGTCATCACGCACAAGGCTTCCGGCCGCTCGCTGCGCTACGGGCAGGTCGCCGAGGCGGCCTCGAAGCTCGAAGTTCCCAAGGATGTCCCGCTCAAGGATCCGAAGGACTGGACGATTGCGGGCAAGCCGCTGAAGCGCCTCGATACGGTCGACAAGACCAATGGCGCCAAGATCTACGGCACCGATCTGAAGATGCCAGGCATGCTCAACGCCGCGATCAGGGACTGCCCGGTCTTCGGCGGCAAGGTGAAGAGTTGCGACGCCGCCAAGATCAAGGCGATGCCGGGCGTGACGCATGTCGTGCCGGTGGGCGAGACAGCGGTCGCCGTTGTAGCCGAGACCTGGTGGCAGGCGAAGACGGCCCTCGATGCGCTGCCGATCGAGTGGGACAATGGCGAGAATGCCAAAGTCTCGAGCGAGAGCATCGCAGCCTGGCTCAAGGAAGGTCTCGATGCGCCGGAAGCTGTCATCGGCAACCAGGTTGGGGACGCGAAGGCTGCGATCGCCAATGCGGCACGTGTCATCGAGTCGGTCTATTCCTATCCCTTCCAGAACCACGCCACGATGGAGCCGATGAACGCGACGGCGCGCTACACGCCGGAGCGTTGCGAGGTCTGGACGCCCACCCAGAACGGGGAGGCGGCGCTGGCTGCGGCGTCCGAAGCCTCAGGGCTGCCGATTGCCAAATGCGAGGCCTACAAGATCGATCTCGGTGGCGGATTCGGTCGGCGCGGCGCAGTGCATGACTGGGTCAGGCAGGTGGTTGTCATCGCCAAGCAGATCCCCGGCATCCCGATCAAGCTGGTCTGGTCGCGCGAGGAAGATATGCTGCATGGCCGCTACCATCCGGTGACGCAGTGCAAACTGACCGGCGCGCTCGACAAGGATGGTAATCTGACAGGGCTGCATATGCGCATCTCGGGCCAGTCGATCGTCGCCGGCATCTTCCCCCAGAACATCCAGAATGGGCGCGACCCGGCCGTCTTCCAAGGCCTCAACCCGCCGGGGCCGGAGGCTTCGATCGGCTACGGCATCCCGAACCTGCTGATCGACCATGCGATGCGCAACCCGCATGTGCCCCCCGGCTTCTGGCGTGGCGTGAACCTGAACCAGAACACGATCTATCTCGAATGCTTCATGGACGAGCTCGCCCATGCGGCCGGCAAGGACCCGCTCGAATTCCGCCGGGCGCTGATGAAGGACCATCCGAAGCATCTGGCTGTGCTCAATGCCGTCGCCAAGAAGGCGGAATGGGACAAGGCTCTGCCAGCCGGGGTTTATCGCGGTATCTGCCAGACCATGGGATTTGGCTCCTATGTTGCTGCGGTCGCAGAAGTTTCGGTCAGCGCCGACGGCAAGCTGAAGATTCACCGCATCGTCGCGGCGACCGATCCGGGCCATGCCGTCAACCCGGCCCAGATCGAGCGGCAGGTCGAGGGCTCCTTCGTCTATGGTCTCTCGGCGGCGCTCCATGGCGAGTGCACGGTCAAGGACGGGCGCATGGTCGAGGAGAATTTCGACACCTACACCGTGCTGCGCCTGGACGAGATGCCAGCGGTCGAGACGGTGATCGTGCCGTCCGGCGGCTTCTGGGGTGGTGTCGGCGAACCGACGATCGCGGTCGCGGCCCCGGCCGTGTTCAACGCGATCTTCGCGGCGACCGGCAAGCGCGTCCGCTCGGTGCCGTTGAAGAACATGGATTTGCGAAAGGCCTAGGCCGCGGCGCGCGATGCGCCTCCACCTCGCCACGGTCCTCCTGCTCGGAGGACTGGTCTCTTCCCGGCCGGGCGTGGCGCTGGAGCCCTACGTCGTCGTCGAGGATGCGATTCCGAAGGCGCTCGGCGCGCGTGTCGGGGAGGTGGCGCGAGGGCAGGACATCCTGCGCGACCGGGAACGCGGCAATTGCCTGATCTGTCATCAGGGGGCAGATTCGGCTGAGCCGTTTCAGGGCGCGATCGGGCCGCCGCTGGTCGGAATCGGGGCGCGGCTCGACGCTGGGCAAATCAGGCTGAGGCTGGTCGATTCATCGCGGCTCAATCCGGAGACGGTGATGCCGCCCTATTACCGGACCGAGGGCTTGCGCGATGTCGCCCCGGCCTATCGTGGCAAGCCCGCTCTGTCGGAGCAGGAGATCGAGGATGTCGTTGCCTATCTCGCCTCTCTCAAGACCTTCTGAGCCCGCACCGAGCCGGCGTGATATCGTCGTCGGAACTGGCGTCGGGCTCGGCCTCGCCGCCCTGCCAAGTTCGGCATTGGCCGCGACGCTGCCAGCGCTGCCTGAGCTTATCGCGCGGCTGACCGAAGGCGCGGTACCCGAGCGCGGCAGGATTACGCTGGAGATCCCGGCGCTCGTCGAGAACGGCAATTCGGTCGATGCCAGGATCGTGGTCGAGAGCCCGATGACAGAAGCGGACCATGTCCGCTGGATTCATCTCATCGCCGAGAAGAACCCATTCCTGGACATGGCGCGGTTTCATCTGGGGCCTCGCTCCGGTCGCGCCGAAGTCGCGACCACCTTGCGGCTGGCGACCTCGCAGAAGGTCACGGCCGTCGCTGCGCTGAGCACGGGTGGCTATCTCATGAGTGATGTCGATGTCGTGGTGACGCTGAGCGCCTGCATCGACGGCGGTTGAGGAGAGCTCCGATGGCATTCAACGCCCGCATCAGCATGCCGGCGGAAGCCCGCGCCGGTGACATCATCGAGATCCGTGTGCTGACGCGGCATCCGATGGACCGCGGCGGCCAGTCCGATGGCAAGGGCGGCACCGTCCCGCGGAAAATCCTGAACCGGCTGACGGCGACCTATGCCGGCGAGGCGATCTTCCGGCTCGACATGTATACCGGTGTTTCGGCCAATCCCTTCGTCTCCTTCACGACGCGCGCGGTCGAGACCGGCGACATCGTCTTCGAATGGCGCGAGGATGGTGGAGCGGTCTACACCCGAGCGGCCAGACTGACGGTGACGTGAGCGCTCGGCGATGCGGCTGAAACTGGCGCTGGGTTTCCTGATGGCGATGGTCGGCGCAGTCGCGGGCGGCGAAGAGATCACATCGGGGAGCGCTTTCCTATCGCCCGAGCTGCGCCACCAGCAGGATGATCCGACGCGTAACCCCGCCTGGTTCTGGGTCGAGCAAGGGCAGGAGCTCTTCAGCCGCAAGCCGGAGGCCGGTCAGGCCTGCAGCCAGTGCCATGCCGAGCTGGAGAAGAGCCTGCGCGGCGCGGCGACGCGTTATCCGCAGGTGGATGCCGCCTCCGGAAGGCTCCTGAATCTCGAGGGGCGCATCGAACAGTGCCGCGTGCAGCGGCAGAAGCAGCCCGCTTTCGGCTATGAGAGCGGCGAACTTCTGGCGCTGACCACCTATGTCGCTTCGCTGTCCCGGGGCCTGGCGATGGATGTCGAGACCAGTGGTCCGGCACAGCCCTTCTATGAAGCGGGCAAGGCCTTCTTCGAACGCCGCCAGGGACAGCTCAACCTCTCCTGCAAGCAATGCCATGGCGGGCTGGTTGGCCAGAAGCTGCGCGGCGACACGATCAGCCATGGCGCCGGGACGGGCTACCCGGCCTATCGGTTGGAATGGAACGGCGTCGGCTCGCTGCATCGACGCTTGCGCGCCTGCTCGCTCGGCGTCCGGGCGACGCAGTTCGACTATGGCGCGCCGGAATATCTGGCGCTCGAGCTCTACCTTGCTGGGCGCGCCGGCGGTCTGCCGATCGAGACGCCGGCGATGCGGCGTTAGATCATCTGACCGGAAACCGTACCCGGTCCGATGATCTAACGCTTTGTGTTTGCATCGGCTTTCCCGAAAACCGCAATCTACTTTTCGGGCCGATGCCTTAGCGCTTGGCGAATGGCGGGAGAACCGTCACGATCCCGGCACAAACATGTCGGAGATCCGGCGGATGCTTCGCCTGCCTGTCCTGCTTGCCGCCCTCGGGCTCGCCAGCGTTGCTTATGCAGCCCAGCCGGTCCCCGAACCTCCGGCCGCTGCGGCGGTTCCATCGGATCCGGCGCCCTTCGTCCTGAAGGACACCGAGGTCCGGACGATCCGTGCCAGGACGCTGCAGCGCGACTATGAGATCTATGTCAGCCTGCCGGCCTCCTATCACGCCTCGCCACGCCGACGTTTTCCAGTGCTGTTCATCACCGACGCCGACTATGCCTTTCCGCTGGTGCGCAGCATTGCCCGCCGGGTCGGTAACCGCGGCCAAGGGCTGGAAGAATTCATCCTGGTCGGCATCTCCTACGCGGTCGGCGACACGCCGCAGTTCAGCCGCCGCCGCGACTACACGCCGACGCCCAATGGCGAGAAGACCAAGGACGAGTCCGGCCGCGCGCCGGTCTTCGGCGAAGCAGAGCCCTATCGCCGTTTCCTCGCCGACGAGCTGATGCCCTTCGTCGCTTCGACCTATCGCACCGACACCCATCGCAGCATTTTTGCCGGCCATTCCTATGGCGGGCTGCTCGGCCTCCACATCCTGCTGACCGAGCCGAAGATGTTCTCGCACTATATCATCGGCAGCCCTTCACTCTGGTTCGACCAGCGGGTGATGTTCGCGCGTGAGCGCGCCTATGCCGAGGCAAACAAGGAGTTGAAGGCCGATGTGCTGATGGCGATCGCCTCCTTCGAGACGATCGGCAAGGCCTCGCCGCGCTATAGCAGCAAACTCGACATGATCGCCGAACTGCAGGAGTTCGAGAAGGCGCTGCGCTCGCGCAACTATCCTGGCCTGAGGCTGACCACCGAGATCATCCAGGACGAGGATCATCTCACGGTTTTCCCTGCCATCATCACGCGCGGGCTGATGTGGGCATTGCCGGCAAAGCGGAGCTGAGTGGTCAGTTCTTCTTGTCGCCCGATTTTCCGTTCTTGGCCTTGTCGCGGCCCTTCGGCTTCGTTCGGTTCTGATAGCTTGCATTGCCCAGCCCGGTGCCGATGGTCAGCACCGCCCAGTGCTCGACGTCCTGCATCGAAGGCATCTCGCTAAGCCCCTGGATGACGGCGTCGTTATGCATCACGACCGTCGTCTCATGTCCGCCGATCTCGGGGACCATCTCGCGAATGCTCTCGACCAGGTTGAAGCGGCTGCTCTGCCAGTTGCCAGGCAAATTCTGCGCTCCGCGGTCTATCGAGCCGTCCCGTTCGATCAATCCGGGGCAGCCGACGCCGATGAAGGGAGCAACACGAAGCCCCGCTTTTCCGGCTTGCTTGATCTGGGCATCGAGCATCTTGCCGAGCTGCTTGATCGCATCGTCGCGGTTGGTCTCCTCGTCGGCGTGGCGCCAGAGCTCGGATTCCCAGACCTTGGCCTTCGCGAGGTCCGGCGCCTTGTCCTGGCGCAGTTCGACGATGCCGGCGCGAATATTCGAGCCGCCGATATCGACGGCAATGAGGCTGTCATAGGCCTCGAACATCCATCTCGGCGCAAGATGGGCGCTGCCCACAAGCCCCGCCTCGTCGGGATGATGACGGATCGGTACGAGATCCATGGTGTGTCCGTCCGTCTGCAGAATGATGCCGGCACGCGCGATCGCGAGCTCGCCGACCCGGCTCTGGCGGAACCCGCCGCCGACCACAATACGTTCGACCGCGCTCCAGGCCTTCAGCCTGACGAAACGGCGAATGACGAAGGCCAGCGACTGGGCGTAGCGTTCGATGGCGCTGAGGATCAGGGCTGCCTCGCGCGGCTCGCCTTCGCCGAGCAGCGTGTCGAGTTCCTTCTTGCCGATCTTGGCGGAGTCGACTGCGATGGGATCATCGCCGGTCTGCCGCAGGTGCTCGCGAAGAGCGTCGAGATGGTCGAGGAATGCGCCACGCTTGGCCTTGTCGCCAACGAAGCCGTCCTCGTCGCGAATCTCCAGATTGTAGCTGGTGACGACAACCGACGGCAGTTCATCCGCTCCGTGAGGACCGCCCGCGCGTGCTTTTGTCGTCGTTTCGACTGCCATGTGCCGCTATCCCCCGTTTGGTCTCCCGAAGGGAACGGCGTCGGTGGTCCCAGGGTTCCGCTGGCGGGGCCGGTTATCGTGTCATGCGATGAACGGCGCATGGCGCCCCTGCATAACGGGCGCGGGGAAATCCACGCCATATGGTTGACCTTACGGGGCCTCTTCCCTTCCATTACCGACGGCGCGCGACGGCCGATGCGCCCATGGCTGGATTCCGGGGATGTGCGATGCTTGAGTTTCTTGTGCGCTCGGTGCTGATCGGCGTCGGCGCGACACTCCTGTTTGATCTCTGGAGCCAGTTCTTGAAGCGAGCCTTTGGTCTGTCGACCCCGAATTGGGCCATGACCGGGCGCTGGTTCGGCCATCTGGCGCAGGGTCGGCTTGCGCATGAGGATATTGCGCGCTCCGAGCCGGTGGCGAACGAACTCGCGCTCGGCTGGGTCGCACATTACCTGATCGGCATCCTGTTCGCGGCGATCCTGCTGGCGATCTGGGGGCTCGACTGGGCCCGCAATCCGAGTTTCGCGCCAGCTCTGATCGTCGGCCTGGTCACAATCGGCTGCGGCTGGTTCATCCTGCAGCCGGGAACGGGCGCCGGCATCGCGGCGTCGAGGAAGCCGAACGCCGGCCAGATCCGCGCCATGAACATCGCGGGACATGTCGTCTTTGGCGTCGGGCTCTATTGTTCGGCGCTGCTGCTCCGCTGAGCGCGCCGGAGACCGCTCCCTGGATCAGGCTCGGGCGAGGAGGGCCGCAAGCGCAGGCGAGAGGCCGACACTGCCGACCGGCGCCGGAAAGGCGAGGTCACCGCTCGCCGGTTTCGCCGCACCGCCGCTGAGAGCAGCCAGAACCGCCTTCATGCCGGTCTGGACGGAGCAGATCACCGGAATATCGAGATGCGGCTGGACGCGTGCGGCGAGGCCTGCAAGTCCAGCGCCGCCTAGAATGACGGCCCCCGCGCCGTCTCGTTCCGCGGTCCTGCGGCAGGCTGCCGCGAGCAATGCGATCGAGCCATCCGGATCACGGGCGATATCGGCCCCCGTCGGGGTGACGGTCTCGACCGAGGCAAGCCGGCCGTCGAGGCCGATCATCGCGACGAACTCATGCAGGATCGGTCCCCAGCGCTCGCCACCGGTGACGATCGAGAAGTGGGGGGCCATCGCCGCGGCGGCCAAGCAGCTCGCCTCGGCCATGCCAACGACCGGGACGGGCGAGATCTCCTTAAGGGCGTGAAGCCCGGGGTCGCCAAAGCAGGCGAGATAGACCGCATCGCAGCCGGCACCATGCTCGGCATAGGCTTCGAGCGCGGCATGAGCCGCGATCGCACCCGCGCTGCGGCTTGAAATATACTGCGCGCCGAAGCGGCCGGTCACCGGATGAAGGGCGACGTCGGACGGGGCATGCGGCGTGACCACCTGCATGACGAGATCCGTCATCGCCTGGGTCGTGTTGGGATTGATCAGCAGGATACGCAAGAGAGCCTCGGGCAGGGTGCAGGCTTCAGGCTTAGCGAGCCCTCGGCCTCAGGCCAAGCCGCCAGCGCGGACAAGGTCCAAGTCAGGTATGCATATAGGGGCGTTTCGCAGAGGGGAGGAATTGATCCCGCGGCAGTGCCACGCGTGCCTGGCGGGGGGCATGGCCAACCCATAGGGGGAGCCATCAGCGGCCAGCTTCGGCCTATTGCGACGGGTTCAATTCACGCGAGACAAGCGCTGCCCAGGGCAGGCGCGAGTGTGCTTCATTCGCACAGCGTCTCCCACTCATACTCACTCGTGTCAGAGTTGAGAGCTTGAACCTGTCGGCAGGACGTCTTTCCCATGGGCGGAAGCATAAGCGGCTGAATGGGCGCGATGGACGGTGGGGCGATCGGGCAAATTTGCGCGCTGCACATCGGACGGAAGTCGAAGGAGCTGTCGCATAGCGACCTGAGCTCCCCATTTATGCACCGGCATGTACATGCTGCGAATGCCGGACTGCCCACCCCAAATTGGGCGACGGTAACGAGCAGGGCGATGGCGGCGAGGCGGATCATCGGGAGGGCCCTCGAGTGAGTGGCGCGGAGACCTGTGGCGGGATCGTTTTGACCTTAGGTAAAGCGCTCGATGATCCCACCGCGGCCACGCTTTGCCAATGGCTCGCAGCACGCATCCAATTGTTCAGGTCTTCGGAGAGCCGTTCAGCGGGCCATCTCGACCAAGCGAACACATTCGACTCGCCCTCGCCCAAGATGTTGGCCTTGCCGATCTTCTCCCACGCCGGCATCTGCGCACGCAGGCGGATCGTGTTGTGGTGCCCTCTGTCTCTATCGCTGTCCTGGCGGTCGGCATGTCGATTGACGCGCTCCTTGCCTCGATCGGTCGCGGCGCCGGCCTCAAGTCCCACGGATCGCTGCGCACGGGCTGGTGTTCGGCACGGTTGAAGCCATCACCCGCTGATTGGGGTGGACAGCCGGCCTCACGGTCAGCGGTCATGTCGCGACGATCGACCACTGGATCGCTGTCCGTGCGGAGCTCTTCCCTTCGAAAGCCCGGTCTCCTGGTCGGCTCCTGTGTCTTGGCCTCGGGGGCCCGACCAGCGGTTGGACACCCATACCAATACGAACTTCACCTGGTAACAGATGAGACCTAGGTCTGTACTAGATGCGACGATTGTCTTGGAAAGACCTAGACCAAGCGCCAATAAAAATCATCCGACATAGTCCTCTAACAGCCAGGACCTGCCGACGTGCATGATGCAGCGTGCGATAGGCCCCCAGCGGCTGAACGCTAGCTCAAACGAAGTTCTTGCGGCCGGTGCAACCGGTGTCGTGCCCTCTTTGGCGCGAGCGGCGGAGCATTGCCCGAGACGAAGCCAATACGGGTTTCTCGAAAACCCCAGGAGGGCGTCATGGCACAATACATTCGCTCCGACCTTGAGTTCATTCTCGAGCAGATCAGGATCGCGGAGCGGAATGCTCAGGGCGAGAGCCTTAGTGACATCTTGCCCAGCGCCCAGCTGCCATTGGGTTTGCGGACCGTCGATGGCTCGTTCAACAACCTGGCCCACCCGGAATTCGGTGCCGCGGATCTGGCGTTTCCGCGCCTGACCGATCCGTCGTTCCGGCCGGCGGAGGGCGGTACCAGTTACGCGAACCCCGGCTTCGTGCAGGACACCCAGCCGCGCACGATCAGCAATCTGATCGTCGACCAGACTAACAATAATCCGGCGGCTGCTGCGGCCGCTGCACAGAACCCCGGATCAAGCACTGTCACCAGCCCCGGGCTGGATGGGGTCTTCGGCACCGCGGACGATGTTCCGGTCAATTTCATCCCGAACATCACCCCGGATGTGGGCCTCTCGGCGCCGTTCAACGCCTGGATGACCTTCTTCGGCCAGTTCTTCGACCATGGCCTCTCTCTGGTCACCAAGTCCACGAACCAGACCGAGGTCGTCTTCATTCCGCTGAACCCCGATGATCCGTTGTTCAGCACGGCGCCCGGCGCTCTAAACTTCATGGTCCTGCAGCGTGCCGTCGACAGCGCAACGGGGGGGCAGAACACCACCTCGCCCTTCGTCGACCAGAACCAGACTTACGCTTCGAATCCCTCGCATCAGGTGTTCCTGCGCGCCTATGAACTGAATGCCAACGGCGATCCCGTGGCGACCGGTGAACTGATCACCAACCGCAATCTCGGCGCAGATGGCCTGTTCGGTACCGCTGACGATGTCGAAATCGGCGGGATGGCGACCTGGGCGGTGGTCAAGGCACAGGCGCGCGACATTCTCGGCATCAATCTCACCGACGCCGATGTCGGCAATGTGCCGGTCCTGGCTGTCGACGCCTATGGCAATTTCATCGTGGGCCCGAACGGCATGCCGATGGTCATGATGACCGATGGCAGCTTCACCGAGGGCAATAGGGCGGCGCCGATCAGCCTCGCGGGCGCTGCCCGCACCGGTCATGCCTTCCTGAACGACATCGCGCACAACGCCGATCCGACGGGCAAGACCGCGGATGCCGATACCATCGTCAATACCGGCCCGCTGGCCGCCGGCCAATACGACAACGAACTCCTCGACGCGCATTACATCGCCGGTGACGGCCGCGTGAACGAGAATATCGGCCTCACCGCCGTGCACGCCGTGTTCCATTCGGAGCATAACCGTTTGGTCCAGCAGACCAAGGACGTGGCGCTGGCGACGGGCGATGTCGCCTTCCTCAACGAATGGCTCGACACTCCGCTTGCTGCGGGCACGACATTCCCGTTGACGCAGGTCCAGATCGACGCGCTCGACTGGAACGGCGAACGCCTGTTCCAGTCCGCGAAGTTCGGCACGGAGATGCAGTATCAGCATCTGGTGTTCGAGGAGTTCGCCCGGACGGTCCAGCCGCAGGTCGACGAATTCCTGGCGCCCAACGGCTACGACACCACGATCAACCCGGCGATCCTCGCGGAGTTCGCACACACGGTCTATCGCTTCGGCCATTCGATGCTGACCGAGACGGTCGATCGCTTCGACCCGAACTTCAATACCGTCGGCGGCGACCCGCAACTCGGCCTGATCGCGGCTTTCCTCAATCCCCTCGCCTTTGCCGCGAGCGGGGTGACGCCCGAGCAGGCGACCGGCGCGATCGTGCGCGGCCTGACGCGCCAGGTCGGTAACGAGATCGACGAGTTCGTCACCGAGGCACTGCGCAACAACCTGCTCGGCCTGCCGCTCGATCTGCCGGCGCTGAACATCGCACGCGGTCGGGACACCGGCATTCCGTCGCTCAACAATGCGCGGTCCGAGTTCTTCGCGATGACCGGCGACAGCCAGCTCAAGCCCTATATCAGCTGGACTGATTTTGCCGGCCATCTGAAGCATGCCGAGTCCCTGATCAACTTCATCGCGGCCTATGGCACGCATGTGTCGATCACCAGTGCGACGACGCTGGCCGACAAGCGTGCGGCGGCGACCTTGCTGGTGCTGGATGGCGTTGGTGCGCCCACGGATCGCCTCGACTTCCTGAATGCGACCGGCGCTTATGCCGGTGGTTCCCTCGGCGGCCTCAACGACGTCGATTTCTGGATCGGCGGCCTCGCGGAACAGAAGATGCCGTTTGGCGGCATGCTCGGCTCGACCTTCAACTTCGTCTTCGAGACCCAGCTCGAATCCCTGCAGAACGGCGACCGCTTCTACTATCTGTCGCGCCTTGCCGGCCTGAATTTCGGCACCGAGCTCGAGAACAATTCCTTCGCCAAGATGGTGATGCTCAACAGCGACGCGACGCATCTGCCGAACGCGATCTTCACGACGCCGACCTTCACGCTCGAAGTGAACCAGGCGACGCAGCACACCGGGCTCGGCCCGGATGGACGTGCGGACCCGACCGGCGGCATCGAGATCAATGGCGTCGAGGTCGTTCCTCTCGTCATCCGCAACAATCCGGCGACGCCGGGCGCGGACACCAACTACCTCCAGTACACCGGTGAGGACCATGTCGTCCTCGGCGGCACCGCGGGCAATGACGTCATCATCTCCGGTGACGGCGACGACACGCTCTATGGCGACGGCGGTAACGACCGTCTCGAGGGTGGCTTCGGCAACGACACCATCCTGGGTGGCGAGGGCGACGACATCATCGAGGATCTGGGCGGCGACGACCGCCTCGAGGGCGGGGCCGGCAACGACGTCATCCAGGCCGGCAACATGATGGCTGCCGGCGCCGGCAATCTGATCCTCGGCGGCGACGGCAAGGACTACATCGTCACGATGGAGGACGTCTCGACCACCCTTGGCGGGCAGGGTGACGACTTCATCTACAGTGCCAAGACCAGCCTGACCCCGACCGGCAACGAGGGCAATGACTGGATCGAATTGGGCACCCAGGACGGCGCCCCCGGCGACAATCTCGCGCCCCAGCTCACCGACAATATCATCGGCCACGACATCTTCGTGGGCGGCAGCGGCTTCGACGAGATGATCGGCGAGGGCGGTGACGACATCTTCGTCGGCAGCGATGCCCAGGACAAGATGGAGGGCATGTCCGGCTTCGACTGGGTCACCTACAAGAGCGATACCCAGGGCGTCACGGTCGACCTCACTCTCCCCGCGCTCGCGCAGCCGCATGGCGAGACGCCTGCTGCAAACACGGGCGTTGTCCAGCCCGTGGCTGCGTCCCCGGCGTCGATCCTCGACCGCTTCGACGAGGTCGAGGGCCTGTCCGGCTCGCGATTTGCCGACATCCTGCGCGGTGACAATATCAACGCGGCCACGATCCTCGACCATGGCGGCGCCACGGGCAGCGCACTGACAAATGTCGGGCTGATCGACAACCTTGTGACGCTTCTAGCGGATGCTGGTCTCTCGACCACCGGCTTTGCCACCGGCAACATCATGCTCGGCGGTGCCGGCAGCGACGTCATCGAGGGCCGCGGCGGCGACGACCTGATCGACGGCGACCGCTGGCTGAACGTGCGCATCAGCGTGCGGGCAAATGCCGATGGTACCGGTGCGGAGATCGCCACCTTCGACAGCATGGTCGCGCCGACCCTGCTGCAGAACATGCTGAACGGCGTCTGGAATCCCGGCCAGTTGGTCGCTGTGCGTGAGATCATCGACGACAATGATGCCTTCGATACCGCGGTCTTTTCCGGCAATCGGGCGGACTACACGGTCACGACCGCTGTCGACGGCACGACAACTGTCACCGACAATGTCGGGACGGATGGCACCGATACGCTCCAGAACGTCGAGCGGCTGCAATTCGCGGATCAGAGCTTCACGCTTCCGAACGGCGTCGGCCTCAACGTCGACCCGACCGGCCAGCTCGCCATTCTCGACGCGACATCGAGCACGGCTGACGATACGCCGACCTCAGGGCAGCTGCTGCGCGTCTCGATCGCGGGCGTGACCGATGCCGACACCGGCCCCGGCGCGGTCAACGGCATTCTTCCCGGCTCGATCTCCTATCACTGGCAATTCGAGGCGGATCCCGGCTCGGGCATCTTCGAGGACATCATCCTGCTTCCGGCCGGGGATCTCGCATTCCAGAGCGCCGACGGAGCCAGCTTCCGCGTCACGCCCGATCTCGCCGGCTCTTCGCTGCGCGTGAAGGCGATCTTCACCGACGGACACGGCGTCACCGAGACGGTATTCTCGCCTCCGACCCAGCCCGTTGTGGCGGCACCCGTCGCTCCGCCTGTGGTGCCGGTGCCGGTCGTTGAAGCCACGGCCGGAGGGCCGGGGCTCATGATGGTTCGTTCGGACCTCAATTTCATTCTCGATCAGATCAAGATCGCCGAGGCGAATGCGGCCGGTGCGCCTCTGACCTCGCTGCTGCCGAATGTGCGGGCGCCGCTTGGTCTGCGCACGGTCGATGGTTCGACCAACAACCTGCTCAATCAGCAGCAGAGCGATACCTTCGGCGCGGCCGACAACACCTTCCCACGCGTCACGACACCTGTGTTCAATCCAGCGGAGGGCGGCACCTCCTACCAGCAGACGAACGGGCTGGTGATCGACTCGCAGCCGCGCACGATCAGCAATCTGGTCGTCGACCAGACCGCGAACAATCCTGCAGCGATCGCGGCGGCCCTTCGCAACGCCGGCTCAGAAAATATCGCGGCGGATACGACGACGTTCCTCAATGCGCTGCAGGCGCTCAATACGGCCAAGGCCGGCGGAGACCCCGTCGCGGTGGCAACTGCCCAGCTCGCCTTTGACGGAACCGTCGACGGCCTTGGCCTGACCATCGTCACCAGCCCGGGGCTGGACGGCCAGTTCGGTACGGGCGACGACAAGCAGGTCTTCGAGATGCCGAATGTCGCGCCCGATGAGGGCCTGTCGGCCCCGTTCAACGCCTGGATGACCTTCTTCGGTCAGTTCTTCGACCATGGTCTCGATCTCGTGACCAAGGGCGGATCCGGTACCGTGTTCATCCCGCTTCAGCCCGACGATCCGCTCTTCGTCCCGGGCAGCCCGACGAACTTCATGGTGCTGACGCGGGCGACCAATCAGCCGGGCCCGGACGGGATCCTCGGCAACGCCGACGACATTCATGAGCACACGAATACGACCTCGCCCTTCGTCGACCAGAACCAGACTTATGCGTCGCATTCTTCGCATCAGGTCTTCCTGCGGGCCTATGAGCTCAACGCCGCTGGCGATCCGGTTGCGACCGGCAGGCTGATCACCAACCGGGATCTGGGCGCCGACGGTACGTTTGGAACTGCTGACGATGTCGAGATCGGCGGCATGGCGACCTGGAAGGTCGTGAAGGCCCAGGCGCGCGACATCCTCGGCATCAATTTGACCGATGCCGACTACAACAGCGTGCCGCTGCTGGCGACCGACGCCTATGGCAATTTCATCAAGGGGCCGAACGGCTTCCCGCAGGTCGTGATGAAGGGGGCGGACGGTATTGGCGGCACCGCTGACGATGTCCTTGTCGAAGGCAACCCGGCGGCTCCGATCAGCCTCGCCAACGCGGTGCGCACCGGTCACGCCTTCCTCGACGACATCGCCCACAATGCCGTGCCGGTCTTCAACGCCGGTGTCCTCGCACCCGACGCCGATACGCTCACCGGAAATCCTGTGCCCGTGGGGCCGGGAGGCAACAACCTCGCCTATGACAACGAGCTTCTCGACGCGCACTACATCGCCGGCGACGGCCGCGTGAACGAGAATATCGGACTCACCGCCGTGCATTCGATCTTCCATGCCGAGCACAACCGGCTGGTCGAGCAGACCAAGAGCACGGTCCTGACCTCGGTTGATCTCGCCTTCCTGACGGAATGGCTGATACCGGGCACGGCACCTGCGACATTCCCGGCGACACCTGCCGAGATCGCAGCTCTGCAGTGGAACGGCGAGCGCCTGTTCCAGACCGCGAAGTTCGGGACCGAGATGCAGTACCAGCATCTGGTCTTCGAGGAGTTCGCTCGCACGATCCAGCCCAACGTCGATATCTTCTTCGCGCCGACGCAGGTCTATGACGTCGATCTCGATGCCTCGATCGTGGCCGAGTTCGCGCATACCGTCTATCGCTTCGGCCATTCGATGCTGACCGAGACAGTTGATCGGTTTACGGCCGACTTCGATGTCGTCGCGGCTGACCCGAGCAATCCCGATCAGCAAATGGGTCTGATCGCGGCCTTCCTCAATCCGCTCGCCTTCGCCGCGAGCGGGCCGACTCCCGAAGACGCGACGAGCGCGATCGTGCGCGGCTTGACCCGCCAGGCCGGGAACGAGATCGATGAACACGTTACCGAGGCACTGCGCAACAACCTGCTCGGCCTGCCGCTCGACCTGCCCGCGATCAACATCGCGCGCGGCCGGGACACCGGCATTCCCTCGCTGAACGAGGTTCGCCGCCAGATCTACACGCAGACCGGCGAAGTGCTGCTCAAGCCCTATACGAGCTGGGTGGATCTGATCCAGCACCTGAAGAACCCGGAATCGGTGGTCAACTTCATCGCCGCCTATGGCCTGCACACGTCCATCACCGGCGCAACCACACTCGCCGACAAGCGCGCTGCTGCGACCCTTCTGGTTCTTGGTGGTGTTGGCGAACCGGCCGACCGCCTTGATTTCCTGAATGGAACGGGTGCCTGGGCCAGCGGCGCCAACGGAGTCACGATCACCGGCGTCGACGATATCGATCTGTGGATCGGCGGTCTCGCCGAGGAGAAGATGCCGTTTGGCGGCATGCTGGGGTCGACCTTCAACTTCATCTTCGAGAACCAGCTCGAAAAGCTGCAGGATGGCGACCGCTTCTACTATCTCGAGCGCACCGCCGGCTTGAACTTCGTTTCGGAGCTCGAGGGCAACTCCTTCGCCAAGATGATCATGGCGAACTCGACTGCGACCCACCTCCCGGGTGTGGTCTTCACGACACCCGGGTTCACGCTCGAGGTGAACCAGGCGGCGCAGCATACGGGGTTGGGCGCGGACGGCCGGGCCGATCCCTTTGAGCCGGAAGCCGCCTTTGCGGAGCCGACATTCGAGCTGGCAGCCTTTGCTCCTGCTCTGAATGCCGGCGGCTGGTCGAGCCAGGATCTCTACCCACGCGAACTTGCAGACGTGAACGGCGACGGCCGGGCTGACATCGTGGGCTTCGGGCAGGGTGGGGTTTGGGTCGCGCGTGCCAATGCAGACGGGAGTTTCCAAACGCCTGTATTCGAGCTGGCTGCTTTTGGGACCTTTCTGAATTCCGGCGGCTGGTCCAGCCAGGACCTCTATCCACGCAAGCTGGGAGATGTGAACGGCGACGGCCGGGCCGACATCGTGGGCTTCGGGCAGGGTGGGGTTTGGGTCGCGCGCGCCAATGCGGACGGGAGTTTCGGGACGCCTGTATTCGAGCTGGCTGCCTTTGCCCCTGCTCTGAATGCCGGCGGCTGGTCGAGCCAGGACCTCTACCCGCGCGAACTCGCGGACGTGAACGGCGACGGTCGGGCTGACATCGTGGGCTTTGGGCAGGCTGGCGTTTGGGTCGCGCGCGCCAATGTGGACGGGAGTTTCGGGACGCCTACATTCGAGCTAGCTGCCTTTGGGACTTTTCTGAATTCCGGAGGTTGGTCCAGCCATGACCTCTATCCACGCAAGCTGGGAGATGTGAACGGCGACGGCCGGGCTGACATCGTGGGCTTCGGGCAGGGTGGGGTTTGGGTCGCGCGTGCCAATGCGGACGGGAGTTTCCAAACGCCTACATTCGAGCTGGCTGCTTTTGGGACCTTTGCGAATGCTGGTGGCTGGTCCAGTCAGGACCTTTACCCGCGCGAACTCGCCGATGTAAATGGTGATGGTCGGGCCGACATCGTCGGCTTTGGACCAGCCGGGATCTACACCGCGCTTGCCAATCCGGATGGCTCTTTCCAGGCGCCCACGTTCGAACTGCACGCCTATGCGCCGCTCGCGGGTAGTTGGTCGAGCCAGAACCTATTCCCGCGTAGAATCGGAGATGTAAACGGCGATAGCCTAGCCGACATCGTGGGGTTTGGACAAGCTGGCGTCTGGGTCGCATCCGGACAGGGCGGCCCCGTCGTCCTCCGCGACAATCCCGAGACTGTCGGCCCCGACACCAACTACCTCCAATACTCCGGAGAGGAGCATGTCGTCCTCGGCGGCACGGCCGGCAACGACATCATCATCTCGAGCGAGGGCGATGACACGCTCTGGGGCGATGGCGGCAATGACCGCCTCGACGGCGGTGACGGCAACGACCAGCTGCGCGGCGGCGCCGGCGACGACATCATCACGGACACCGGTGGTGACGACAACATCCAGGGCGAGGACGGCAACGACGTCCTCCATGGCGGCAACGGCGTCAACCTGATCATCGGCGGCTTCGGCAATGACTTCATCGTCAGCGGCGAGGACGCATCGGAGGTCATTGCCGGCCAGGGGAACGATTTCATCCTCGGCAGCAAGGCCAACGAACAGGATATGGGCAACGAGGGTGACGACTGGATCGAGAAGGGCACCTCCGACGGCGCCCCTGGCGACAATTTCGATCCGCTCGGCAATGACCCGGTCATCGGCAACGACGTCTTCATCGGCGACGGCGAGCACGACAAGTTCAATGGCGAAGGTGGCGATGACATCATGGCCGGCAAGGTCGGCCTCGGTGACCGCTTGATCGGCGGCTCCGGCTATGACTGGGCGATCTACAAGCACAACACCAGCGGCGTCTATATCGACATTTCCAACCGCTTCTTCGATCAGCCGCCGGTGCCGAACTCATCGACCTCGCTCAGCCGGTTCGACTTTGTCGAAGGCATCTCCGGCTCGAACGCCGCTGACGTGCTGAATGGCGACAACTCCGACGCGGTGACCCTGCGCACTGCAGGTGCGACGGGAAGCGTGCTGACCAATATCGATCTGATCGACGGCCTGCGGCCCCTGCTTGCCGCTGGCGCGACCTTCTTCGACGGCGGCAACATCATCCTCGGCGGCGGCGGCAGCGACCTCATCCAGGGTCGCGGCGGCAACGACATCATCGATGGCGACCGCTGGCTGAACGTGCGCATCAGCGTGCGGGCAAACATCGATGGGACCGGCCCCGAGATCGCGTCGTTCGACAGCATGGAGCCGATGGTTCCGCTCATGCTGAACGGCACCTACAACCCCGGCCAATTGGTGATCGTGCGCGAGATCCTCGATGGCGATGCGGCGAATGCCGACTTCGACACGGCCAAGTTCTCGGGCGTGCTGGCGAACTACACGATCACGACCAACGCCGACGGCTCCGTGACGGTCACGGACAATGTCGGGACGGATGGGACGGACACGCTCCGGAACATCGAGCGGCTGCAGTTTGCCGATCAGTCGATCGTGCTCGGCGGTGCGAACAGCGCTCCTGTGGGGCAGCCCGCCATCGTTGACGGGAACGGCGGCATCATCCAGGTCGGCGATGTCCTGACGGTGGACCTGGCCGGTCTGACCGACGCCGACAATCCGGGCGGGACCGTGCCGGCATCCCCCGTTTCCTATTTCTGGCAGGTCGATGACGGCACCGGTTTCGCTGATATCGAGCTCTTCGGAGCCGGCGAGGTGGAGCGGGCGCATGGCCCGAGCTTCACGGTCACCGACGGCGAGAACGGGCTGCCGATCAGGCTGCGGGTCGTCTACCAGGACGCCAATGGCGTGCTCGAGGAGGTGTTCTCGGCGCCGACGGCTCCCGTTGGAACAGCCGCGATCAATGGGACGCCCGGTGCCGACACTCTGCTTGGCACTGCGGCTGCCGACATCATCGATGCCGGCGCCGGGAACGACTCCATCACGATCTCCGCTACCGAAGGTCCCGACATTGTCGACGGCGGAGCCGACACCGACACGCTCGAGGTCCTCGGCGATGCGAGCACCGAAACCTTCCAGATCTATGCGGCGGATGATGCGACTGCGGCAGGGTTCGTGCTCAATGACGCAACGGAGATCGCGATCGTTCGCAATGGTCTGGTGATTGCGGAACTCGCGAATATCGAGGAGATTATCATCACCGGCGGCGGTGGCGGCGATACCTTCCAGGTCATTGGCGATTTCGCGCCGACCACGCTGCTGACGAACACCATCACGATCGATGGCTCGACGGGCAACGACACGGTCAACATCTCGACGCTAACCTCGGCGCACCGCATCGTCTTCAAGTCGATGGGTGGCCAGGACACGATCGTCGGCGCGTTGCGGCCACAGGACGTCGTCGAGTTGGCTCCCGGTTCGACGCTCGCCGACTACACCAGTGCTGACAACGGCAATGGCACGACGACCCTTACCAACGGCAGCCATACCATCACCTTCGCGACGTTGCCGGACGGCGCTTCGCCGACCTTCGCGAATTCCGGCAGCAGCGGTGGTGGCGGGGATGACGGCATCACCGGCGCGTTCGAAGTCACCGCGGCCGACGTTGCGGGGCTGAAGCTTCTGGTCAACGGCCAGGAAGTCCCGGGCGATGATGACACGATGCCCGGCGTCCGCGATCTCAGCGGCCACGGCAACAATGTCGCCCATCCCGACTTTGGCGCGGCGGACGAGCCCTTCATCCGGCTGACCGAAGCCCGCTATGGTGACTACGACCCGGCGATCGGCAACAACAAGATCAACCCGATCTTCGAGGGGCTCGATCCGCGCAACATCAGCAATATCCTGGGGGTACAGGAAGCCGACCTGCCGAAGAACGGCAACGATGCCAATATCTTCTTCATGGCCTTCGGCCAGTATTTCGACCACGGCCTCGACTTCCTGCCGAAGGGTGGCAACGGCACGGTCCGGATCGGCGCTCCCGGCAACGGCGCGCCTGGATCCGGCAACCCGGCCGATCTCACCCGCGGCACGGTCGACAGCATCGTCGACGGCGTTCCCCAGCACATCAACCGCACCTCGCCCTTCGCGGACCAGAACCAGGCCTATGGCTCGAACGGGCTCGTCGGCCAGTTCCTGCGCGAAGGTGACGGCGATGGCGGTCTCGGTTCGATGCTGCTGGCGGGAGGACCGGATCCGTCTGACCCGGACTTCCGGTTGCTGCCGACGCTGCGCGAGCTGATCCTGGAGCATTGGGAGAACAACACTGTCTTCACCGGCCTGCCGGGCGGCCCCGTCGCCTTCCAGACCTATTTCGCGGGGCTGGTTGACGGCGGCGGCGTGATCAACACCACGATGGCGGCGAGCATGGCGTCCAACTTCATGGGCACCGGACATGCCTTGCTGCTGGATGCCAATCCGTTCATCAGCGTGCTTGACCACTATATCGCCGGCGACGGCCGGACGAACGAGAACTTCTCCCTGACCGCGATGCACACGATCTGGGCCCGCAATCACAACTTCCACGTCGAGAATCTGGTGGAAGCCGGCTTCCAGGGCTCGCAGGAGGAGCTCTTCCAGGCGGCCAAGATCATCAACGAGGCCGAGTACCAGCGCGTCGTCTTCAACGAGTTCGCCGATCATCTCATCGGCGGGATGAAAGGCGATAGCCACGGCCATGGCGAATACAATCCGGATGCGACGGCCAGCATCTCGCATGAGTTCGCGGCGGCGGTGTACCGGGTTGGTCATTCCCTGATCGGCCAGAATATGACCGTGCTCGATGCGGCTGGTCAGCCGAAGCAGGTGGCGTTGTTCGACGCCTTCCTGAATCCGACGAACGATGCCGGCGCCTTCACCGCTTCCTTGCCTCCAGGCTACGTCCCGCAGCCCGGCTACGAGCAGCTCGGCGTCGGATCGATCCTGGGCGGCATCATCAGGCAGCCGGCGGAGGAGGTCGACTTCAACATCGTCGACGCGGTGCGCAACGACCTGGTGCGGATCAATGCCGACCTGTTCGCCTTCAACGTGGCACGCGGCTGGGATGTCGGGCTTGGCACGTTGAACCAGGTGCGTTCGGATCTTGCCGCGTCGCTGGATCCCTATGTCGCCGCGGCCATCGGATTTGCCGGAAACCTCTCGCCCTATAGCTCATGGGAGGATTTCCAGCAGCGCAACAATCTGAGCGAGGCCGTGATCGCTCAGTTCAGGCAGGCCTATCCCGATCTGGTTCTGGATGCCGCTGAGATCGCTGCCTTCAGCGCGATCAACTCGAATATCGACGTGGCCATCCAGCCGGACGGGACCGGCATCGTGAAGGGGATCGACCGAGTCGATCTCTGGGTCGGTGGCCTGGCCGAGGCGCATATCAATGGCGGCATGGTCGGGCAGACCTTCTGGGTCGTGCTGCACGAACAGTTCGACCGCCTGCAGGAGGCCGACCGGTTCTACTATCTCGACCGGGTCGAGAATTTCGACTTCTACGAGAACTTCATCGACGGCCAGGAGTTTGCGGACATCATCGCCCGCAATACCAGCCTGACCAATCTGCCGGAGAAGATCTTCGAGACCGTTGTCGGGGATGATGACGACGTGCTGCTCGGCGGGGCCGGCAACGACCTGATCGACGGCGAGGCCGACGACGACACGATCCTCAGTGGCACGGGTGATGACCGGATTACGGCGGGCGCGGGTGACGACACGGTGGTGGCGGGTGCGGGCCATGACGTGATCGTGGCGACGGTCGGTGACGGCAACGACGTCTATTTCGGCGATGACAGCGACGGCGGCACGGGCAGCGACACGCTCGATCTTTCGGCGATCACGGCGAACCTGACGGTCGATCTCGGCACCGGCCTGCTCGGACGCGGCAGCGCGGTCAGCACGCAAAGCGGCAGCGACACGCTGTGGAGCATCGAGAATGTCGCGACCGGCGCGGGCGATGACACGATCACGGCGAGTGCGGCGGTGAACGTGATCGAGGGCGGGGCGGGCAACGACACCTTCCGCTTCGAGAGCAAGGAAGCGGCGGATGGCGACACCATCCTCGACTTCGAGCCGGGCGACAGGCTCGACCTCTCCGGCATCGACGCCAATGCGGCGCTCGCCGGCGACCAGAGCTTCACCCTGACCAGCGGCCCGGCCTTCACCGCCACCGCCCAGCTGGTGGTCGCCTACGAGACCCGGGCCGACGGCGACTACACCGTGGTCAAGGGCAATCTCGACACCGACGGCGATGCCGACTTCCAGCTCAACCTGAAGGGCAACCACACCCTGACCGGCAGCAACTTCACGCTGTAGCGGCCGCGCCGTCCGGCCGGCGGGCCCCGTGTCCGCCGGCCGTCACCGCCTTCCTGTCGAACTGTTCATTTGACGGTTTGCGATCATGGCACCTTCCAAGGCACAGATTTCCGCCCGCCGCCGCGATGCCGCCCGGCTGACGCTCGGCTTCCGCTCGGCCTTCCTCTTCCTGTTCGTGGTCTCGGGGCTGATCAATGTCCTGGCGCTGACCGGCTCGTTCTACATGCTGCAGGTCTATGACCGGGCGCTGACCTCGGGCAGTGTCCAGACGCTGGCGGCGCTCTCGGCGCTGGCGATCGGGCTCTACCTGTTCCAGGGCGCCTTCGACGTGATCCGCTCGCAGGTGCTGGTCCGGGTCGGGGCCCGGCTCGACCAGGATATCG
>NZ_JPKG01000060.1 GCF_000735605.1 Allobosea sp. LC85 | reverse complement strand
CCGGGGCCGGCAGCTGCATCGGCACCACCGCCTGGCTCAGCGCCACCACCGTCTCGCGCAGGCGCTGGAAGGCGGCGCGCGCCGCGACGAAGGACTTCCAGTTGGCGATGGCGAGATCGACCGGCGCCAGCGCCCGCGACGAGGCGACCGAGGCGGCGATGATCGCCCCGGCCGAGAGTTCGCCCTTGATCGTCAGATAGGCGCCGAGCCCGAGGATCGCCGATTGCAGGATCATGCGCAGCACGCGCGAGACCGCGCCCAGGCTGCCGCCGAGGTCGTTCGCCCTGGTCTGCAGCGCCAGATGCTCGCGATTGGCCAGGTTGAAGCGCTCGACCGCCCGGTCGGCAAAGCCCATCGCCTTCAGCACCTCGGCATTGCGGGCGTTGGAATCGGCGATCGCGCCGCGCGTGATCGCCGCCTGGCGCGTCGTGCCGTTGAGCCGGCGGGTCAGGATCTCGCTGGCCACCGTCAGCAGGGTCAGCACCACCGCGCCCGCCAGCGTCAGCGCCCCGAGCCAGGGGTGCAGGAAATAGGCGAAGGCGAGATAGAGCGGGATCCAGGGCAGGTCGAACAGCGCGCCCGGCCCCTGGCTGCCGAGGAAGCCGCGCACGGTGTCGACATCGCGCCCGCGCTCCAGCGCCTCGGTGCTCGAGAAGCCGAAGCGCGGCATGTCGATCGCCACCCGGTGCGCCAGCGGCGCGATATCCTGGTCGAGCCGGGCCCCGACCCGGACCAGCACCTGCGAGCGGATCACGTCGAAGGCGCCCTGGAACAGGTAGAGCCCGATCGCCAGCGCCGAGAGCGCCGCCAGCGTCTGGAC
>NZ_JPKG01000059.1 GCF_000735605.1 Allobosea sp. LC85 | reverse complement strand
CTTTGCAGATGCTTGTCGGCAATCAGCCAACGCGATCAGCCGCGGGCTCTATCATCCCGCGAGGAGAGCCTTTGCTTGACTCCTACCGCCCCAAAAGAGAAGGCCCGGCTTGCGCCGGGCCTCCGTCGTATTCGCAAGAAGCGATAGACTTCGATCAGAAGTCCATGCCGCCCATGCCGCCGCCGCCCGGCATAGCCGGCATGGCGTCCTTCTTGGGCAGCTCGGCGATCATCGCCTCGGTGGTGATCAGCAGGCCGGCGACCGAAGCCGCGTCCTGGATCGCCGTGCGCACGACCTTGGTCGGGTCGATGATGCCGGCCTTGACCAGATCGCCGTACTCGCCGGTCTGGGCATTGTAGCCGTAAGCGTAGTCCTTCGACTCGAGCAGCTTGCCGACCACGACTGCGCCGTCATCGCCAGCGTTGTCGACGATCTGCTTGGCCGGGGCCATGATCGCCTTGCGGACGATCTCGACGCCGGTCTTCTGGTCGTCGTTCTGGGTCTTGATCGACTTGACGGTCTGGAGCGCGCGCAGGAGCGCCACGCCGCCACCCGGCAGGATGCCTTCTTCGACCGCAGCGCGGGTCGCGTTCAGGGCATCGTCGACGCGGTCCTTCTTCTCCTTGACCTCGACCTCGGTCGCGCCGCCGACGCGGATCACCGCGACGCCGCCAGCGAGCTTGGCGAGACGCTCCTGGAGCTTCTCACGATCGTAGTCAGACGAGGTCTCCTCGATCTGCGCCTTGATCTGCGCAACGCGGCCCTCGATGTCCTTCTTCTTGCCGGCGCCGTCGATGATCGTGGTGTTCTCCTTCTCGATACGCACCTTCTTGGCGCGGCCGAGCATGTTGAGCGTCACGGTCTCGAGCTTGATGCCGAGGTCTTCCGAGATCAGCTGACCGGCGGTCAGGATCGAAATGTCCTCGAGCATGGCCTTGCGGCGATCGCCGAAGCCCGGAGCCTTGACGGCCGCGACCTTCAGGCCGCCACGGAGCTTGTTGACGACGAGGGTGGCGAGAGCCTCACCTTCCACGTCCTCGGCGATGATCAGCAGCGGCTTGCCGGTCTGAACGACGGCCTCGAGGATCGGCAGCATCGCCTGGAGCGACGACAGCTTCTTCTCGAAGACGAGGATGTAGGGATCCTCGAGCTCGGCGACCATCTTCTCGGCATTGGTGATGAAGTAGGGCGAGAGATAGCCACGGTCGAACTGCATGCCTTCGACGACATCGAGCTCGGTCTCGGCGGTCTTGGCCTCCTCGACGGTGATGACACCCTCGTTGCCGACCTTCTGCATCGCGGTGGCGATCATCTTGCCGACCGACTCGTCGCCGTTGGCCGAGATGGTGCCGACCTGCGCGACTTCCGCGTTCGAGGTGACCTTCTTCGAGTTCTTCTTCAGGTCCGTGACGATGGCGTCGACCGCGAGGTCGATACCACGCTTCAGGTCCATCGGGTTCATGCCGGCGGCAACCGACTTCAGGCCTTCGCGCATGATCGCGGCGGCGAGCACGGTGGCCGTCGTGGTGCCGTCACCGGCGGCATCGTTCTGCTTCGAGGCGACTTCGCGCACCAGCTGGGCGCCCATGTTCTCGAACTTGTCGGAAAGCTCGATCTCCTTGGCGACGGTGACGCCGTCCTTGGTGATGCGGGGAGCGCCGAACGACTTGTCGATCACAACGTTGCGGCCCTTGGGACCGAGCGTGACCTTGACGGCGTTGTTGAGGATTTCGACGCCGCGCAGCATCCGGTCGCGCGCGTCGGTGGAGAACTTGACGTCTTTAGCAGCCATGCGAGCTACTCCTTAATGAAAACGGGAATTGGAGGTCGCGTGGCGTTCAGCCGACGACGCCCATGATGTCGGATTCCTTCATGATCAGGAGATCCTGGCCATCGATCTTGACCTCGGTGCCCGACCACTTGCCGAAGAGGACGCGATCGCCCTTCTTGACGTCCAGGGCAACGAGCTTGCCGGCTTCGTCGCGGGCGCCAGCGCCGACGGCGACGACTTCACCCTCTTGGGGCTTTTCCTTGGCGGTTTCGGGGATGATGATGCCACCCTTGGTCTTCTCTTCGCCATCAAGGCGACGGACCACGACGCGGTCATGCAGCGGACGGAACTTCATGGTTCTGTCTTCCTCTAAGGTAGAAACGGAACGCGCGGCCTGCGTGGGAACACAACCGGCATCCGTTAGCAGTCTCGGGTATCGAGTGCTAACGGATGCGGCGGAGATAGGCTCGCCCCCGGGATGAGTCAAGGAAGCTTCTCGGCGGAAAGTGAATCGAAATTGCGGCGCGGCAGAAATTGCGGCGCGGCAAGAGCGGCCAAGAGGAGCATGGCAAGAGGGATGCTGCGAAACCCCATGCGACGCGCTATCCTGCCGGAATGACCGAGCCCGTGCCCGACCCCCGGCTTGACGACATCGCCCGCTCCTGCGTCGCTTTGCACGTTCGAATGACTGCGCGCGCCGTCACCCGCGCTTATGACGAGGCGATGCGGCCGAGCGGACTGAAGATCACGCAGTTCGTTCTGCTCTCGGCGCTCAGCACCGGCGCCTTCCGATCCGTGACCGAGCTGGCCGAGCGGTTTGCGCTCGAGCGCACCTCGCTTACCCGCAACCTGCAATTGCTTGCTGCGGAAGCACTGATCGAGCCTGTGGAGTGCAAGGGCAGGGCCCTGGTCTATGCCGTGACCGACAAGGGCCGCGCGGCGATCGAGGCCGCGATCCCTTATTGGCAGGCTGCGCAGGAGCGCATCGAGGGCGGGCTCGGCCGGGAAAAGTGGAGCGAGACCCGCGATGGCCTGCGGGCCTTGCGGCGTGTTGCTCGCGGCGTGGCCTGACGCTTTCTCCGGGCCGAAGCAGAACTTGACCGCGCGCGGCTTCTCGGTAACGTGTATCTGCACGTTAATCGGAGCTGTTCATGTCGCGAACGATCGGTGTCGTCTCACGCGAGGTCTTGCTGGCCGAAGACGGCGTGTCCTTCCTGCGTGGCATGATGGAGGGGCGCCATCCCGGTGCGCCCTTCGCCGAGGCCATGGATTTCGATCTCGCGGAGGTCGAGGAGGGGCGGGTGGTCTTCGTCGGCAAGCCGTCGGCGCGCTATTTCAATCCGCTTGGCACGATCCATGGCGGCTGGACCGCGACGATCCTCGATTCAGCTATGGCCTGCGCCGCTCACGCGACGCTGAAGGCCGGTGAGGGCTACACGACGCTCGAGATGAAGATCAACTATGTCCGCCCGGTGATGCCGGGAAGCGGCATCGTTCGCTGCGAAGGCAAGCTGATCCATCGCGGCGGCACGGTCGCGACGACCGAAGGCAGGCTCACCGACGGGCGCGGCAAGCTGCTCGCGCATGGCACCGAAACCTGCATGATCTTCCCGGTCGGGGTCGCGGCAGGCCGCTGAGGCGGCTTCGTCTTGTCAGCGGTTCGTGGCCAGGATGCGCTGACCTGTCACTGCCGGCTCATCTTCTGTGTTTGCATCGGCTTTCCCGAAAAACGCAATCCACTTTTCGAGCCGATGCTTCAGGGCTGGACCCGGTAAACGCCCGGGCTGGCTCCCATCACCTGCCGGAAGCGGCGGTTGAAGGTCGAGAGATCGCCGAAGCCTGCCTCGAAGGCGATGTTCGCGATCGTGTGGTCGGACTGGCGAAGCATCGTCGCGGCGCGGTGCATCCGCGTCCGCAGCAGGTACTGGTGCGGCGTCATGCCGACCAGCGTCCGGAATGTTCGCAGAAAATGATAGCGGCTCATCGCCGCTTCGCGAGCGATGCCGGCGAGCGTCAACGGCTGCTCGCTTTCGGCTTCGATCAGCCGCAATGCTCTGGTGATCCGGCGCGTGTCCTGGGCGCTGGGAGCGACTGCCGCCGGGGGCTCGCCGTTCTGCAGGGCCGCGACAGCGCCAGCGAGCCGGACCGCGATCTCCTCGAGCTTGATCGCATCGCGGCGCGCAGCCTCCGCTTCTGCAGCAAGCCGGAACGATGCCAGCGACGGCGGCAGACAGGCCCGCGTAAATTCGAAACACCGCGCCGCCGGCACGCCGACCACGATGTCCTCCAGCTGTTCGGGCTCGAACTGGAAGGCGAGGCAGCGATCGCCGATCGCGTGTTCATGGCCGCATTCGAAGCACGTGCCGCGATTACCGAACAGGATTGCGCCCGGTGCGAGCAGCGCGGTTCCGAGCGATGAGCGATACTGAAAGCTGCCGGCCGTAACGACAGCGATGCAGCAATGCTCATGCCGTTCCTCGAAGGCAGGATCGGAAGGGCCCGCCGTGCAGACGATGTCACGCACGCGCCAGCCCGGGCCGGATGCCAGAAGTTGCGAGGTCGCCTTCATCGCGATTCAGCAATTTTTCCCAAGCGCAAAGCGGTGAGAACAGCCTAGCTTACGGCATTCTGCACAGCACTGGAGCCTGAACATGGCAGTGGCCGTCACCACTTTGAAGGAAGTGCTCCATGCCGACGGGCCCGCGCCCGATCGGGCCGACAGGATGGGCCTCTATGGCTGGCTCATTGGGTCATGGACGATGGATGCCGTGATGCACGCCGATGACGGTAGTCGGCACGAAGGCAAGGGCGAGATTTGTTTCGGCTGGGTTCTGGGCGGACGCGCGATCCAGGATGTCTGGGTTCTGCCCGGCTTCTTCCACGGCACGACGCTGAGGGTCTATGACCCCGCGCTCGATGCCTGGCATATCTTCTGGAGCGACCCGCTCAAGCAGTACTACACGCGTCAGCTCGGTCGGGCCGAGGGGCCCGATATCGTCCAGCATGGCAAGCTGGAGGACGGCACGGCGATCCGCTGGCGCTTTACCGAGATCACGCCGAACGCGTTCCGTTGGCTCGGAGAGCTTTCATCCGATGAAGGCAAGACCTGCGATGAAGCCAAGACCTGGCGCCTCCAGGCCGATTTCCGCGCCCGGCGCCTCACTGCCTGACCCCCTCCCGGAGGAGATCCACCATGCTTGACCATGTCTCGATCGGCGTTCGGGAGATCGCCCGCACAAAGCGCTTCTACGACGCGTCGCTCGGTGCTCTCGGCTATCGCTGCCTGAGCCATGACGACAGCTCGCTGGGTTATGGCGGGGATGCGGTCGCCTTCTGGATCGGGACTGCCCAGACCCCGGTCCCGCCGGATCCGGGCTCGAACCTGCACTTCTGCTTCGCTGCCCCCAATCGGGCGAGCGTGGATGCTTTTCATGCCGCTGCGCTGAACGCGGGTGGCAAGGACAACGGCGCGCCAGGGCTGCGGGCGGATTACGGGCCGAACTATTATGCGGCCTTCGCAATCGACCCGGACGGTTACAGGATCGAGGCTTATTGCGGCCGCCCGGAAGGCTGAAGGATCGCGGCGCCCGCAATGGCGCCGCCTCTTCCTTCAATGCGTTGTGGGAAGATTATGCGCGGCCCATTCGCTCCGGGGAACCGCATCGGCGACCAGAAACTCGAAACCGGCGACCTTGCTGCGATCGGGCGTGGGCTCGCATCTGAACCTGAGCCTCTACCATTGCCGCTTGCTGCGGAAGGCGGCGCCGTCGGCCTGCAGCATTCCAGCCGCGAGCCTCGTGTCCGCCATCCCGTAGGCGACGACCCTGTCCGGTTGGAGATCGGCTTTCCATGCCTGGACCAGGCTCATCGCTTCGAGGTTGCACAATTGCTCGATGCGCTAGCGCCTGCTGACCGCAACGGCGCCGGCGACGATCAAGACTGCGCCCGCATAGGTGGTCCAGAGCGGAATCTCGCCGAAGAAGGCGAAACCGAGCAGGCTCGCCCAGACCAGTGCCGTGTACTCGATGGGTGCCAGCCGCGACGCCGCTGCGCGGGCAAACGCGGAGGTCAGCATGAGGTGCCCGGCGACGCCGAGCAGGCCGGCGGAGAGATAGGCCAGCAGGTCCTGGCCGGTCATGGGTACGAAGGCGAGCCAGGCGGGAATGGCGAGGCAGAGCGCCGGCCCGCAATTCTGGAAGGCGACGATGACCGCCGGATGTTCCTTTACCGCGATCCGTCGCAGCAGGATCAGGTTGAAGGCATAGGACACTGCCGAGAACAGGGCTGCGGCGACGCCGAGCTCCGCTCCGGTGACGCCGCCCTGCAACCTGGGCCAGACCATGACGAGCATGCCGAGCAGACCGAAGCCGAGGGCCTGGAAAATGCGCCCGTCGAGCCGTTCCTTGAGCAGAAATCCTCCGAGCAGGGCGACGAAGACCGGCGCGAGGAAAGACAGGGTCAGGGCCTCGGCCAGAGGCAGTACCGAGATCGAATAGAAAAAGCTGCCGGCGGTGAGCACCACGAGCGGCACGCGCAGGGCGTTGCCGATAAGGCTGCTGCGGGTCGGGAACTTCGGGCGCACCACCGCAAGGACGATGAGGGCGCAAAGGCCGCCCGCGGCAAAGCGCATGAACAGGGCGACGATGAAGGGATGATGCTGCATCTGCCCCTTGATCACCGCGTCCATTGCGGTGAGCAGGGCGATGCCGAGGACGGCTCGCAGCGCCGTGCCTGCGGTCATGCCGGTTGGCCGGTGAGGCGCTTGCGGAAATGGTACTCCCAGCTGAAGGAGATATCGCCGAGATAGCGCTGCCCCGGCCAGCGGACGAAGCCGAGCTTCTCGTAGAAGCGATGGCCGCGCGCGAAGCGCGCATCGGACCACAGGATCATCTCTGCATGGTTGCCGGCTTCCGCGAAGCCGAGCGCCTCTGCAAAGAGCACCTGCGCGAGCCCGGCGCCGCGCCAGGCGGGAGAAACATAGACCTTTGCAAGCTCGGCGGCATTCTGTTCGGGAACAGGAAAGATGCCGAGCGACCCGGCGATCCCGCCATCAGGCGCGTCTGCGATCCAGAGCCGGCCGCCCTTGGCCGCGAAATGGCTCGCGGGCCTCCGCAGCTCGGGAAACTCCGACCAGTCGAAATGGCAATCGGGATATTCGGCGAAGCTCGCGGCGATCAGGGCGGCGAGCGGTTCGGAATCATCGTCGCGCGCGGCGCGAAGCGGCGGGAGGCTTGCGGTCATGGCGCAGCGATGCAGGCCAATCGCGCTTGGTGCAAGGGGAGGCGCCACCGCTACGCGCATGCCGTTCAGCCCAGCAATGCAAATGCCGCATCGGCGGTCAGTTTCAATGCCGCCGCGCCGAGCAGGAGATAGCACCAGAAGAACAGCGTCTTCTGCTCCAGCCGCTCATGGACGATGCGCCCCAGCCAGACGCCGATCGGCGCTGCTGGCGTCAGCGCCAGCACAGCCCAGAGTGCGTCCGGCCGCTCGACGCCAAGGGCCAGATAGGGCGGCAGCTTCAGCCAGTTTCCGAGGGTGAAGAAGACGACCGTGGTGCCCACCAGCACGGTCTTTGGCAGGCCGCGGGCGAGCAGATACAGGGCGACGGGTGGGCCGCCGGCATGCGCGACGAAGGTGGTGAAGCCGGCGGCGGTGCCGGCGACCAGGGCCAGCGCGGGACGGACCGGACGCGCGCCTGGTGCCGCAAGCCGCCCCCTTGCGAACCAATGTGCCGTGAAGGCCAGCGTCGTCAGCCCGATGATCAGCGTCACGATCCGCGCATCGACCAGGCGGAAGACCAGATAGCCGACGCCAATGCCAATGATGAGCCCGGGCAGGAGCCAGATCAGGTCCGGCTTCGACCAGGTCGAGCGCCCAAAGCTCTGCAGGGCGAACAGGTCCATGAGCGCAACCAGGACGGCGACCATAATCGCGGCCGAGAGCGGGTCGGTGACGAGCGCGAGCAGGGGGATGCCGAGAATCGCCAGGCCGCCGCCAAAGGCCCCCTTGCCGATCGCGATCAGCAGCGTGGTCGCCAATCCCACCAGATAGAACAGCGGGTCGCTCAGCATCAGCGGAATCCGGAACGCGAATGGACCGAGATTCGGCGCGCTTCGGCTTGGAAATGCACGAGCGGGCGGTTAGGGCAGTTGTGTATCGATGATGTGGTCGCCGCGTGAGTCGCGCGGCACCTTCGTGCTGGCGCCATGACCGGGATCATATGACTGTTCTCGTGCCCTTCATCATCAATGCCGGGCTGAATTTCGTTCTCGGTCTGCTCATAGCCTATTTTCTCGGGCCCGCGGCTTTCGGACTCTACGCGATTGGCGCGGCCATCGTCGTGCTGGTCAACACCGCGCTGCTCGACTGGCTGAGGGTCTCGGCGATCCGCTTCTACTCATTGGCGGCGCGCGAGAAGCAGCCCGAGATTCGCGCGACGCTGGATATCCTGGCTGCCGGCATCAGCATTGCCCTGTCCGGCCTGCTGATCGCCGCGATCGTGGCGGGCATCGATTTCCGCCTGCCGGCGATGCTGCTTGCGGCTGCCGTGCTCGGCGGCATCGGGGCAGGGTTGTTCGACTATCACGGCGCGATCGCGCGCGCCCGCTTCCTCGACGCCGCCTACGCCAAACTGATCATCGTCAAGAACGTCCTGGCGCTGATCCTGATGGTCGGCGGAGCCTGGATCACGCACGATCCCGCCATTGTCCTGCTTGGCGGCCTGATCAGCGTGGTGGTGGCGCTGCTTCTCGTCCGGCGGGCGCTGGCCGATGCGCCGCTCACGCTCTCGGCCGCCGACAAGGCCGTCGCCTGGAGCTTCTTCATCTATTCCCTGCCGCTGATCGGCAGCAATGCGATCTATTCGCTGATCCCGCTGATCAACCGCTCCCTGCTCGCCGGCGCCCATGGCTTTGCCGAGGCCGGCTATTTCTCTCTGGCCTCGGATATGGGGCTGAAGCTCTTCGGCACGCTCGCCTCGACCCTGGAGATCGTGCTCCTGCGAGAGGTCATTCGCCTCGACGAGACGCGCGGGCGGCGGGTGGCACTGCGCCGTATCGCCGAGAATGTCGTCGTCGTGCTGATGGTGACGCTTCCTGTCGCCGCCGGGCTCTGGCTTGTCCTGCCCGCCTTTGAACGGCTTCTGGTCCCGCCGAGCTTTCACGGCCATTTCTCGGCCTACATGTCGATCCTGATCGCGGGCTTCATGGCTTTGACGATCTCGCAGTCCGCCTTCATCCCGGTTTTTCTCCTCGGCAGACGCACTGGCATCGCGCCCGTGGCAACGGGCCTCGGCCTGGCCAGCAATCTGCTGCTGGTGCTCGGTCCCTGGGGAGCGGCGGGACCGGAGCGTTACGCCTATGCGCAGGCGAGTGCCTTCATCGTCGCGCTCGGAGTGACTGCGAGTGCGGCACTCCGTTCGCTGCCGGTCTGGCCGCCGCTGCGAGACTGCGCCTGCGTGCTGCTCGCCGTTCTGTCGATGGTTGCTGCAATCTGGCCGCTATCCGGCCGTTTCACGGCGCCAATCGAACTCGCGCTCCAGGTCGGCGTGGGGGTGCTTGTCTACGCGGCTGTCATCCTGGGTTGCGACGTGATGCGGAGCCGCACCAGGCTTGCACTGTGGTGGGTCATGCGCCGAAGCCGTGCGGTCCGATGACATGGCGAGGTCTGCCCGATAGCCCGGCACGGGCCGAAGAACCCTTCGCCTTCACCCGAAACGCTTCGTTCACCGTCTCTCTAGGCGGGTTGCTAAGGTTAATTCGCTGAATTCACGCGAATGGTCGCCGAAACGCTGACGATGCGGCAGCGATTCACCATTCCTTTGAGAGCGGCTCCCCAGGCTCTTCACAGCTTGCTGAAGAGAGTTGCGTCATGCGTCCCGTCCTGTTCGTTCCGCTCGCGATCCTGTCCGGGTTGTGCGCCACCAACGGCTCCGTCTCCGCGCAGAGCTACGGGCGGCCCGCCGATCCCCTGGTCACCGGTTCTACCGCGCGTGGCAACTACGGTGGCGGCTTCATCGAGATGCTGATGACCGGCCGTGACCCGACGCCCCAGGGCCGGGGCGGGGCGGTCTATAATCGGCCGGGCGGCTACTCCGCCTATGGCCAGCGCGTCGTACCCGCGCAGGGCTACGGCGCCGATCCGTTCGAGCGGGCGTCCGAGCCGCGTGCTCCGGGGCGTCGCATGGCCGCGCTGGGCGAGCCCATGCAGATGGAGCGGCCGATCGAGCGCGTGCTCGATCCACGTTTCCAGAAGCAGGAAGTTGCCTATTACGGCCCGCACAAGCCAGGCACCATCGTCATCGATACGCCGCGGAAATTTCTCTTTCTCGTCCAGCCCGGTGGGCGCGCCTTGCGCTATGGCATCGGCGTTGGGCGGCCGGGCTTCGAATGGGCCGGCATGAAGGCCGTGACGCGCAAGGCGGAATGGCCGAGTTGGACGCCGCCGGCCGAGATGCTGAAACGCCGCCCGGATCTGCCGCGTTTCATGTCCGGCGGGCCTGAGAATCCGATGGGTGCGCGCGCGCTCTATCTCGGGTCGTCGCTCTATCGCATCCATGGCACGAACGAGCCGCACACGATCGGTCAGGCCGTCTCCTCGGGCTGCATCCGCATGACCAATGACGATGTGATGGATCTGTATGGGCGGGTGCGGGTCGGCGCAAAGGTGCTGGTGATCTGAGGCGGCGCGCCACCTGCGCAGCCGTCAGGAACTGCCGATGAAAATGCCGGTCGCAAGGACCAGCAGGCCGCCGAGCACGATCTGCACGATCGCCGATGTGAACGGCGTCTCCATATAGCGCCAGCGGACCCAGGCGATCACGATCAACTCGATTGCCACGATGATGCCGGCGATCGCCGTGGCGGTCCAGAAGTCGGGGATGAGGTAGGGCAGGGTATGGCCGAGCCCGCCGACCGTCGTCGCGACACCGCAGGCGGCGCCACGGACCCAGGGATGCCCGCGTCCCGTGATGGCGCCGTCATCCGACAGAGCTTCGGTGAGGCCCATGCTGATCCCCGCGCCGACCGATGCGGCGAGGCCGACCTGGAAGGCGTTCCAGGAATCATGCGTCGCGAAGGCGGCAGCGAATATCGGCGCCAGCGTCGAAACCGAACCATCGATCAATCCGGCAAGGCCTGGCTGAACGATCTGCAGCACGAGAAGGCGATGTCGGGTCTGGTCTTCCTCGGCGGTCGCATCCGAGGTCAGGATGGTTTCGCCGAGGCGCTGCGCCAGGCTCTGATGCGATTTCTCGGCCTCGGAAAGGTCAGCCAGGAGTTTGCGTGTCTCGACGTCATGCGCCCGTTCGGCGGCTCGGGCGTAGAAGCCCGAGGCTTCCTCTTCCATCAGCGCCGCTTGCGTCCGCGCGGTGTCGAGCCGCAGCCCGTCCATCAGCCAGACCGGGTTGCGCTTCAAGAACCCTTTCACGTCCTGACGCGTGATGTAGGGCAGTTCCTTGCCGAAGCGGCCCTCGTAGAGCGAAAGCAGGCTGTGGCGATGACTCTGCTCTTCCGCCGCCATCTCCTCGAAGACCTCAGCGGAATGCGGGTAGATCGGCCGAAGGCGATTGGCGAGGGAAAGGTAGATCCGGGAATCCTCTTCCTCATTGGCGATCGCAAGCGCGAGGATCTCGGCCTCGTCCAGATCGTCGATGCGTTTCATGATCACCCCTTAGATTAGAATTATTCCAATCTAAGGGGTGCAGGCTGCAATGGGAAGGCCCCAAACCAAAACGGCTCGCCGCGAGGCGAGCCGCCGTTGGTCCTGGTGGACGCAGCCGGGATCAGGCCCAGTCGCCGCCATCATCGATGGGGTCGTCGTCCTGGCCGGGATCATAGGGCTCGTCGTAGCTGGCCTGATCGTAGGTTGCCTGGTCCGCAGTGCCTTGATCATTGGCCGCCTGCTGGTTGTCGGCGGCGCCGGCATCCTTTTCAGCGGTATCGGACGGTTTGCTTGCATCGGCTGCCTTGCTGGCATCCGCAGTCTCCGTGGCCTTTGCCTCGCCGCCCTTGCCGGCGCCAAAGGCGTTGGTCAGGACGTTGCCGAGCATCATGCCGCCGGCGACGCCGGCCGCCGTCGTCAGCGCGGAGGCCATGAAGCCGCCGCCACGTCCGGGCGCCTGGGCCTGCTGGTTTGCCCAGGGACCCGGCTGTTGCTGGCCTTGTGGGCCGCCGAAAGCCTGACCGGAGGCCGGCTGTTGCTGCTGACCGGTCCACGCGGCTGATGCCGCTTGCCCTTCAGGGCGTGCCCGGAAGGCCGGTACGGAGCCGCTGCGCGCCGGGGCGTCTGCGGGCCGAGATGCGCCGCCGAAGATGCCCGACAGGAAGCCGCCCGCCTGCGCTGGAGCCTCGGTGGGTCGGCTCTGCAGGTCACGAACTTGAGCCTGCAGTTCCTCGACCTGCGCCTGAAGGTTGGTCAGCGCCTGTTCCTGAATATAGACGGCCTGCGCCATGACATAGGGCGCATAAGGCTGCTCGCGCAGGCGCTCGGCGATGTAGCGTTCAGCCTCGGGGTCGCGGGGCTGGTTGGCCGCCTGTCTCAGGCGATCGAAAATCCCGGCGATCACGTCGCGTTCTTGCGGCGTCATCGTCATCTCCTCTCGTTTGGACGGCGCGGGTGCGCCGCCGCGTCAAGAGGTGGGGGCTGCTTGTGACGCTATCAAGGCAGTGCGTCGATCAGGCATTGCCGACATTGCTGTATTGGAAGCCACGGCGGCGCATGTCGTCCGAGCGGTAGATATTGCGCAGATCGACAACGACGGGCTCGCGCAGGGCGGCCTTGACCGCGGCCAGATCGAGCGCGCGAAAAGCATCCCATTCCGTCACGATCACCAGCGCATCTGCGCCCCTGATGCAGGAATAGGCGTCGCTCGCATAGGAGATTCCAGGCAGCAGGGGCCTGGCCGCATCCATGCTCTCGGGATCATAGGCAATGATCTCTGCCCCGGCATCCTGAAGCGCGGTGATGATCGCGATCGATGGCGCTTCGCGCATGTCGTCGGTGTTCGGCTTGAAGGCGAGGCCAAGGATGGCGATCCGTTTGCCACGCACCGAACCACCGCAGGCGGCGATCACCTTGCGGGCCATGGCGCGCTTGCGCTGGTCATTGACGGCGACGACGGTCTCGACGATCCGCAGCGGAGCCGCCAGGTCCTGCGCCGTCTTCATCAAGGCCAGCGTATCCTTCGGAAAGCAGGAGCCGCCATAGCCGGGGCCGGCATGCAGGAACTTCGCGCCGATGCGATTGTCGAGGCCGATGCCGCGCGCGACCTCCTGGACATTCGCGCCGACCGCCTCGCAGAGGTCGGCCATCTCGTTGATGAAGGTGATCTTGGTCGCGAGATAGGCGTTGGCGGCGTATTTGATCAGCTCGGAGGTGCGGCGCGAGGTGAAGAGGAGGGGCGCGGCATTGAGATAGAGCGGCCGATAGATGTCCTCCATCACGGTGCGAGCGCGTGCGTCGTCGGTGCCGATCACGATCCGGTCCGGACGCTTGAAGTCGCTGATCGCGGCGCCCTCGCGCAGGAATTCCGGGTTCGAGACCACCGCGAAATCGGCGTCCGGCCGGCTCTCCCGCATGATCCGCTCGACTTCGTCGCCGGTGCCGACCGGCACGGTCGACTTGGTGACGACGACGGTGAAGCCCTCAAGCTCGGCCACGACATCGCGCGCGGCCTGGTAGACATAGGAAAGGTCGGCATGGCCGTCTCCGCGCCGGGCCGGCGTACCGACCGCGATGAAGACCGCGTCGGCGCCGCGGACGGCACCGGCCAACTCGGTCGTGAAGGAGAGGCGGCCTTCTCGCACATTCTTGGCGACGAGATCGTCCAGGCCGGGCTCGAAGATCGGGATCTCGCCGCGGTTGAGCGCCTCGATCTTGCCGGCGTCGGTGTCGACGCAGGTCACGACATGGCCGAAATCGGCGAAGCAGGCGCCGGAGACCAGGCCAACATAGCCCGAACCGATCATCGTCACGCGCATGAGGTGTCGTCCTCTCTCGCGGGGGCCGGAGCGGGATTGATCCGGCCTCGCATGCGGCAGCTTGAGCAAGGCTCCCCGCCGCCGCTCCGCCTATATCAAATTGTGGCGCTGGGAAATGAAGAGGCGCGCATCACCGAACCATGTGGGTCGGTGATGCGCGCCAGTCTCTGGGTGATGACGGAGGGTGGCGATCAGCCTTCGAACGGCTCGGCTGGCTCGACACCTTCAGAGACGAACTCGTCGAAATTCTCGCCGGGCTCCGGCTTCAGCAACGGGGTGCGGTTGAGGACCACGACGGTGGTGCCGGTCGGCACGCGGCTGTGCAGGTCGATGATATCCTGGTTGAACATGCGGATGCAGCCGCTCGAAACCGCCTTGCCGATGGTCCAGGGCTCCGATGTGCCGTGGATCCGGTAGAGCGTGTCGCGGTCACCCTGATAGAGATAGAGCGCGCGCGCACCGAGCGGGTTCTCGAGGCCCGCGTCCATGCCGCCGGCCCAGCGGGCGTTCTTGGCGGGATCACGTGCGATCATTGCAGGAGTAGGAGTCCAGCGCGGCCAGGCTGCCTTGCGGGCAACGGTTGCGCGACCGCGCCAGGACATGCCCTGCTTGCCGACGCCGATGCCATAGCGGATGGCGCGGCCGTTCTCGCGGACCAGATAGAGATAGCGCTTGTTGGTGTCGACGACGATCGTGCCGGGCCGTTCGCTGGTCGGATAGGCGACCTCCTGCCTCAGGAAGCGCGAATCGACTTCGGAAATGTCGGTTTCAGGGAGAGGGAACTTTTCGTCGGGAATCTCGCCATACATGGCGAGTGCAGCCGCGCTCGGTCCGGCAGGTCTCGCAGCCTCGAGAGCTTGTTGGCGCGCGCCGACGCAGGCTGCCAGCGATAGCGGCAACAACAGCACCATCACGCGCTTGAAGAGGCGATGGCGGAGTGCGCCGGCGATCGAGTCGAAGGACATGAGTTTGGCTCGCGTATTCTTGGTCTTGCGGGACTAGCAACGGACGAGCGATCGCGCAGTTCCACGGTGTTCCACGTCTTCGCCCAGAGGGTTTCAAGGCGGAGGGCGTGGCCGTGGGGTGAACACAATGCGGCGAAATTGTGTCTCCGGCGGCCTGTGCTGAATCAGCAACAGCTCGAAAACGCCCAGAAATGACCCGGTTTTTCGGTCGATCAGGCGGGTTCTTGGCAATAACCGTACCGAATCGCCCAAATTACTCGAAACTGGGGAAAGCGCGGGCGGTTGGCTGTGTCCGCCCTGCAATGCCTGTGCAACCTAGCTTGGCGAGGCGGCGCGCGCGACCAGTCCGAGCCTTTCGCGCTGCGACCAGCGCCACAGCATCAGCACCGCAACCACGGCAAGGCCAGTCGCCAGTCCGATCCAGATTCCACTGCCGGCAAGCGGCGTCCAGAAGCCGAGAGCCGCGGAAAGCGGTAGCCCGATGCCCCAGTAGCCGAGGCCGGCCAGGATCATCGGCACGCGCGTATCGCGCAGGCCCCTGAGGATGCAGGAGCCGACCACCTGCGCGCCGTCGGCAATCTGGAAGATCGCGGCGAACAGGAGGAAGCGCATCGCAAGTTCGGCGACAGCCTGCGAACCCGGTTTGCTGGCATCAAGAAATGGCGCGACCAGCAGGTGCGGAGCGAGCAACATCACGAGCGCGGTCAGCGCCATGAAGGAGATTGCGAGCACGATCGCGGTGGTGCCGGCACGCGTGATGCCGTCGCGATCGCCGGCGCCATAGGCGCGACCGACGCGCACGGTGCCGGCCTGGCCGATGCCCATCGGCACCATGAAGGTCAGGGACGCGATCTGAATGGCGATCGCATGCGCGGCCAGCGAGGTCGAGCCGATCAGCCCCATCAGGAATGCGGCACCGTTGAAGATCACGACCTCGAAGGCCAGCGTCAGTCCGATCGGGAAGCCGAGCCGCCAGAAGGCGCGATATCTCGGCCAGTCTGGCACCCAGAAGCGCCCGAAGAGGTGAAATCGCCGGAAACGCCTGTCGACCGAAACGACAATGGCAAGTCCAAGGAACATCAGGGTCGAGGAGAGCGCAGTGGCGATCCCTGAGCCTGGCAGTCCGAGTGCCGGGAAGCCGAGCCGCCCGAACATCAGGCACCAATTGGCGAAGGCATTGAATGCGACGGCGAACAGGACCACCACGAAAGCCCAGAACGGCCGCTGCAATGCCGCGACGAAGCCCCGCAGGACGAGGTAGCAGAAGAACGGCAGCAGGCTCCATTGCAGGGTGTGGACATAGCTCGCGGCGGCGGCGGCGAGCGCCGGGTCCTGCCCCATGGCGCGCAGCATCGCCTCGCCCTGCCACAGGAACAGCCACATCGGACCGACCAGGGTCGCAGCCACCCAGAGACCCTGGCGCACGGTGCGGCGCACGTCGCGCACGGCATGGCGGTTGCGCCCGAGCTCGATCGAGATCATCGGCGCGACCGCTGCCATGACGCCGATGCCGAAGATCAGGACTGCCGTGTAGAGATTGGCACCGAGCGCTCCAGCCGCGAGCGAGTCGGGGCCGAGATGCCCCATCATCACCACATCGGTTGCCGTCATCGCCGTCTGTGCCACATTGGTGAGCACCATGGGCCAGCCCAGGGCGAGCATGGCCCTGACTTCCGCGAGCCAGGGATGAGAGCGTGCAATGGGGAGGGCCAGATCGGTCATGGGTCGTCGCTTCTAGCGCCCATTTTCTGTGCAGGACAGCGTCAGCCACGCTGGGCCTGCCCGCGCTCGGCGCGGGAACATGTCGAAGCGGCCCGCTGCGCGTTTTCGCGATCCGGCCTCTGCGCAAACGGCGCTACCGGCGTGCGACCATGGCAGCCATCATCTCCGGCAAGAAGAAGACAGAGGAACCGTCAAGGATGTCAGATTTGAGAAACCCTGCCGTGGCCGGCGACATCGTCGGCCTGGATGCAGTTGCGCTGTCGCATGCGATCCACGCGCGCAAACTCTCCTGCACCGAGGTGATGGGCGCTTATCTCGATCAGATCGCGCGGCATAACCCGAGGGTCAACGCCCTGGTGGCGCTGCGCGACCGTTCCGATCTGCTAGAGGAAGCCGAGGGGCTGGATGGCGAACTGGCGGCAGGCCGGTCGCGGGGCTGGATGCACGGCTTTCCGCAGGCCATCAAGGACCTCGCCGCGGCCAAGGGATTCGCGACGACGCAAGGCTCGCCGCTCTTCAAGGACGAGATCGCGCAAAGCGATGCCATTTTCGTCGAGCGCATGAAGGCAGCCGGCGCCATCATCGTCGGCAAGAGCAATACGCCGGAATTCGGGTTGGGTTCGCAAACCTTCAATCCGGTCTTCGGGGCGACGCGCAACGCCTATGACCAGTCGAAGACCGCGGGTGGCTCGAGCGGCGGCGCTGCCGTTGCACTGGCGATGCGCATGCTGCCGGTGGCCGACGGCAGCGACCATGCCGGCTCGCTGCGCAATCCCGCTGCCTTCAACAACGTGCTCGGCATGCGGCCGGGCTATGGCCGCGTGCCCTCGAGTGGCGACGAGGTCTTCATTCCGCAAATGGGCGTCGCCGGCCCGATGGCGCGCACGACCCGCGATCTTGCCGCGTTGCTCGCCGTGCAATCCGGCTACGATCCGCGCGTTCCGCTCTCCATCCGCGAGGAGCCGGCCGCGTTCCTCGGCAATCTCAAGCGCGACATTGCCGGGCTCCGCATCGGCTGGCTCGGCGATCTCGGTGGGCATCTGCCGATGGAGGATGGCGTCCTGTCGCTTTGCCGCGAGGCCTTGAAGGCCTTCGAGGAGATGGGTGCGCGGGTCGAGGAGGCGAGCCTCGGTTTTGATCCCGAGGCCGTCTGGCAGTCCTGGACGAGACTCCGGGCCTGGCAGGTCGGTGCGAGCCTGGCGCCCATCCATGCGGACCCGGCGCGGCGCGACCTTCTCAAGCCCGAAGCGCGTCACGAGGTGGAGCAAGGCCTCAAGCTCTCGGCTTTCGACGTGATGAAGGCCTCCAATCTGCGCTCGTCCTGGTATCAGCATGTGCGCGGCCTGTTCGAACGCTATGACGTGCTTGTCCTGCCCAGTGCCCAGGTCTTCCCCTTTGCCGTCGAGACGCATTGGCCGCGCGAGATCGCAGGCCGCGCGATGGACACCTATCATCGCTGGATGGAGGTGGTGATCCCGGTGACGATGTCGGGCTGTCCGGCGATCAGTGTCCCGGTCGGATTCAACGCGGCGGGTTTGCCCATGGGCATGCAACTCTGGGGCCCCAACCACGCGGAGCGTCTGCTGCTCGAAACCGCGCAGGCCTATGAGGACGCGACCGGTTGGGTCGAGAAGCGCAAGCCGGCCTTGCTCGCCGGCTGAGCGGCCGGCATCGTTCATGCTTTATGCGTTAGAGCACGCTGCGAAGTGGCAACGGTTTTTCGCATTAAGCATGCTCTAAACTATTGAGAGTCGATCACGCCGCGTTTGGACGATTTCGTGCAAACGCGGCGTGATCTAGCGGCCTGCGGCCGGCCTTTTGGGAGAGTTGGCGAATGAGCTCGAACCTGCGGATCGACGGACCAAGATTGGTCTCGAGGCTCGAAGCCTTGTCGAGGATCGGCGCAACGCCGGAAGGCGGTTGCCGGCGGCTGGCCCTCTCCGACGAGGACAAGCAGGGGCGTGACTGGCTCGTTTTGCAGATGCAGGCGCTCGGGCTCGAGGTGAAGATCGACGCGATCGGCAACGTCGTCGGCATCCTGAAGGGGCGGGAGGAGGGACCTGCCGTCATCCTCGGCTCCCATATCGACACGGTCGGAACCGGCGGGCGTTTCGATGGCGCGCTCGGCGTCATCGCCGGCCTCGAGGTGTTGGCGGCGCTGCGCGATGCGGGACTGCAGCCGAAGCGTGACATGGCGGTGATCGCCTTCACCAATGAAGAGGGCGCGCGCTTCCATCCCGACATGCTCGGCTCCTATGTCTGGGCTGGCGGCATGAGCGTGGACGCGGCCCATGCCGCGAAGGATGCCGATGGGGCGGTGCTCGGCACCGAATTGAAGCGGATCGGTTATCACGGGCCGGAACGGCCCGGCTTCCTCACGGCGCATTCCTATCTCGAGCTCCATATCGAGCAGGGGCCGGTGCTCGAAGGTGAGGGCGGCGGCCTCGGCGCTGTCACCGGCATCCAGGCCATCACCTGGCTCGAGCTGACCTTGAAAGGCCGGCCAAGCCATGCCGGCACGACGCCGATGGCCTATCGCAGGGATCCCGGGCTGGCGGCTGCGCGCATCAACCTCTTCGCCAATGAACTGACGGGTAAGATTCCAGGCCAGCTTGCCAATTCCGGCGTCATCCGCGTCGAGCCAGGCAACGTCAATGTGGTGCCGGAAAGCGTGGTCATGTCGCTCGACCTGCGCAATCCCAAGGACGCGCTTCTGGCCGAGGCGGAGGCCGCCGTCCGGACGTTCTGCGCGGAGCTTTCCGAGCGGGACGGCATCCAGATCAGCTTCCGCGATCTTGCCCGCTTTCCGGCGGTCGAATTCGCATCGGAGCTGATCTACGGCGTGGAGATGAGCGCAGCCGAACTCGGCCTGCCGATTCGCAGGATGATCTCGGGCGCGGGACACGACGCCCAGATGATGTCGCGCATCTGCCCGACGGCGATGATCTTCATCCCCTCGATCGGCGGCCTCTCGCATAATCCGGCGGAGTTCAGCTCCGACGAGGACATGATCGCCGGCGCCAATGTCCTGCTCAGTGCCGCCTGGCGCGTCGCGAATAACTGATCAATCGCGGCACGAACTGCGTGAGACATCTGCTGACAGCCCTGGTTCTTCCTTCCACGAGAGATGCCGATGACCGCAATCGCCTCCCTGTCTGCCGTCGCGTTGAGCAAGCTCTACGCCGGGCGCAGCCTCTCGCCGGTCGAGGTCGCCAAGGACGCACTCGACCGCATCGAGCGTTTCGAGCCTGACATCAACGCCTTTGTCGTGCGCGATGCCGAGGTCACGCTCGCCATGGCGGAGGCCTCGCAGTCGCGCTGGCTCAAGGGCGCTCCGTTTGGTCCGCTCGACGGCGTGCCGGTGACGATCAAGGACAATATCGGCGTGAAGGGATGGCCGATGCGCCGCGGCTCCGCGCTGGCCTCCAACGCGCCCTGGCCGGAGGACGCTCCGGCAACGGCGCGGCTGCGTGAGGCGGGGACCGTGTTTCTCGGCAAGACGACGATGCCGGAATATGGCTGGAAGGGTGTCGGCGACTCACCGTTCTCGGGCATCACGCGCAATCCTTGGGATATCCGAACCGGGCCGGGCGGCTCCTCCTCCGGCGCGGCCTCCTGCGCTGCGCTCAATCTCGGCTGCATCCATATCGGGACGGATGGCGCTGGATCGGTCCGAATCCCGGCGGCATTCACCGGTGTGGTCGGCTTGAAGCCAACCTACGGGCGCGTGCCCGCCTATCCCGTTTCGACCATGGGTTTCCTCGCCCATCTCGGTCCGCTGACCCGCACAGTCGCGGATACGGCGCTCGCCATGAATGCGATCGGCCGGCCCGATAACCGGGATATGACGGCGATGACTGAGCCCCCGCCGGATTACGTTGCCGGCCTTGCCGGCGGCGTGAAGGGGCTGCGCATCGCGTGGTCGCCCAGCCTTGGCGGCCATCATCTGGTGGATCCAGAGATCGCAGCGCTCGCCGCGGCTGCCGCGCTTGCATTCCGTGAACTGGGCGCAACGGTCGAGGAGGTCGATCCCGGTTTCGACGATCCGCTTGAGACGTTGATGACGCTCTGGTCGGCGGGGGCCGCGCTGGCCCTGCGGGGAGCGGGGCCGGAGAAGCGCGCGCAAATGGACCCCGGTCTCGTTGCCGTCGCGGAGGCTGGCGAGCAGGTTCCGGGCTCGGCCTATGTCGACGCCCTGCTCAACCAGCGTAACGCCCTTGCGCATCATATGGCGCAGTTCCACGAGCGCTTTGATCTGCTGCTGACGCCGACTTTGCCGCTGCCGGCCTTCGAGGTCGGGCGAAATGCCCCTGGTCACGGCGGATATGGCGACGACTGGACGCGCTGGACGCCGTTTACCTACCCCTTCAACATCACCCAGGCGCCGGCCATTTCCGTGCCCTGCGGCCTGACATCGGCCGGTTTGCCGGCCGGGCTGCAGATCGTCGGGCCATTCGGGAGGGATGTGCTCGTCTTGCGCGCGGCGGCGGCATTTGAAGCATTGCAACCCTTCGCCCGTGTCGACGTGCCCGTCAGATCGGCCTGAAGCGCGAAACCCGGCTGATCAGGACCTAAAGCATCGGCCCGAAAAGTGGATTGCGGTTTTCGGAAAAGCCGATGCAAACACAAAAAGCCTAGATCATCGGACCGGATGCGATATCCGGTCCGATGATCTAGGTTCGGTCAGCTTCTCGATCTGCATGGCCTCGTTGTTGATATCGACATGCGCATCCGCGAGCGGCACCGTTCGAGCCGCAGCGCCGTGTATTCCGGTGAGGCGGAGCAGCGAGCGCCGCATTTTCGGCGGCCATCAAAGACGCCGATCAAATCGATTTAGCTGATGTTGCGCAATTTTCTGCGGATTTGTGCTCGATTGGCGCGAGCCCATGGCGTTGGCACCCAGCCGGTTCCGTTTGGCACGGAGTCTGCAAGCCTGACCCCAGCGGATTTCGACCGTTGCGGCGTGTTGTCAGGGTGATTTTTCTCGCCCACACTCTCCTCAAGGTCGCCCGTCAGAGGTCGCCGTTTCAGGGGAGAGAGTCATGGATCGCAGGACATTCTTGAAATCTGCCACTGGTGCCGGCGCTCTGGCTGCCACCGGCGGACTTGCCATGCCGGCTTTGTCGCAAGGGGCGGCGGCCAAGACCCTGCGCTTCGTGCCGCAGGCCAATCTTGCGAATTTCGACCCCATCTGGGGCACGCAATATGTCGTCCGCAATGCCGCAGCGCTGGTCTGGGATACGCTCTACGGCATCGACGACAAGTTCCAGCCGCAGCGCCAGATGGTCGAAAGCGAGGAAGTCTCCTCCGATGGCCTGACGTGGACCTTCAAGCTCCGCCCTGGCCTCAAGTTCCACGACGGCGAGCCGGTGCTTGCCAAGGACGTGGTGCAGAGCCTCGTGCGCTGGTCGGCGCGCGACCCGATGGGCCTGATGCTCCGCGCCATCCAGAACGAACTGGTTGCCGTCGACGACCGGAGCTGGAAATGGTCGCTGAAGCAGCCCTTCCCGAAGATGCTGCTGGCGCTGGCGAAGAACAACGCGCCCTGCTCCTTCATCATGCCGGAGCGTATCGCCAAGACCGATCCGTTCCAGCAGATCACCGAATACGTTGGCTCCGGGCCGATGAAGTTCCTGCGCAATGAGTGGGTGCCGGGCGCCAAGGCGGTCTTCGAGAGGTTCGCCGATTATGTGCCGCGCTCCGAGCAGGCGAACTGGCTCGCCGGCGGCAAGAAGATGCTGGTCGATCGCATCGAGTGGGTGATAATGCCTGACCCGGCGACGGCTGCCGCAGCGCTGCAGAATGGCGAGATCGACTGGTGGGAGACGCCGCTCGCCGATCTCGTGCCGGTGCTCAAGGCCAACAAGAATATCAATGTCGATATCGGCGACCCGCTCGGCAATATCGGGTCCTTCCGCATGAACCACCTGCACCCGCCCTTCAACAATCTGAAGGTGCGCCAGGCCGTGCTGACCGCGCTGAACCAGGAAGACTACATGCGCGCGCTTGTCGGCGAGGACGACAAGCTCTGGAAGCCGCTTCCCGGGTTCTTCACGCCGGGCACCCCGCTCTACACCGAGCAGGGCGGCGAAATACTCAAGATGCGCAACATCGAGGCCGCCAAGAAGCTGCTGGCTGAGTCCGGCTACAAGGGCGAGCCGGTGGTCTGCGTCGTGGCGCAGGACATGTCCGCCACCAAGGCGATGGGCGACGTCACGGCCGATCTGCTCAAGCGCATCGGCATGAATGTCGACTTCGTCGCCACGGACTGGGGCACGGTCGGTTCCCGGCGCGCCCAGAAGACTGGACCGGGCCAGGGCGGCTGGAGCATGTTCCACACCTGGCATGCCGGCGCCGACTGCATCAATCCGGCCTCGTACACGGCGATCCGCGCGAATGGCGACAAGGCCTGGTTTGGCTGGCCGGACGTGCCTGCCGTTGAGACCGAGGTGACGAACTGGTTCAACGCCAAGGATCTCGCCGAGGAGAAGGCGGCCATGGGGCGGCTCAACCAGGCGGCGGTCCAGAACGTCGTCTACGCGCCGACCGGCTTCTATCTCGGCTACCAGGCCTGGCGGAAGAACGTCTCGGGCGTCGTCAGTGGGCCGTTGCCGTTCTTCTGGGGCGTCTCCAAGGCCTGATTTGTAACGAAAGGGATACAGCGCCGCGATGTTGGCTTTCATCGTCAGACGCATCATCACGACCATCCCGGTGATGGCCTTCGTGGCGCTGTTCGTCTTTTCTCTCCTCTACATAGCGCCTGGGGATCCGGCGGCCGTCATCGCCGGCGATCAGGCGACGCCCGCCGATGTCGAGAAGATCCGGCTGAGCCTGGGGCTCGACCGGCCCTACCTGATCCGTTTTGGCGAATGGCTGTTCAAGGTGCTGCAGGGTGACCTCGGCACCTCGATCTTCACCTCGCTGCCGGTGACGCAGCTCATCTCCCAGCGCATCGAGCCGACCGTCTCGCTGATGGTGCTGACGCTGATCTTTGCCGTCGTCGTTGCCGTGCCGATGGGCGTGATCGCGGCCTGGAAGGCGGGCACCTGGGTCGATAAGTTCGCGATGGCCTTCGCCGTCCTCGGCTTTTCCATCCCCGTCTTCGTCGTCGGCTATCTCCTGGCCTATGTGTTTGCGCTGAAGCTCGACTGGCTCCCTGTCCAGGGTTACACGCCGCTCTCGGAAGGGCTGTGGCCCTGGCTCAGGAACCTCATCCTGCCCGCGGTCACCCTCGGCCTCGTCTATATCGCGCTGATCGCCCGCATCACGCGCGCGACGATGCTCGAGGTGCTGCAGCAGGACTACATCCGCACCGCACGTTCCAAGGGGCTCGGCCAGCGCAACGTCTTGTTCCTGCATGCGCTGAAGAATGCCGCGATCCCGATCGTGACGATCATCGGCATCGGCATCGCCCTGCTGATCGGCGGTGCCGTGGTGACCGAGAGCGTCTTCGCCATTCCCGGGCTGGGCCGGTTGACGGTCGATGCCATCCTGCGGCGGGACTATCCCGTCATCCAGGGCGTCGTCCTGATGTTCAGCTTCGTCTACGTGCTGGTGAACCTCATCATCGATCTGGTCTACACGCTTCTCGATCCGAGGATACGCTATTGACGACGCGCTCCGAGAGCCCTGCCGCGGTCGCGGCTCCCGCTCTGGCCGGGGTCGCGCCAGAGAAGTCGACCATGAGAAACCTGCTGCGCTTCATGCGCCGGCACCCTTCGGTTGCGATCGGCGGCGGCCTGCTGCTGCTCATGGTCCTGATCGGAATCCTTGCGCCGCTGCTCTGGACCGTCGATCCGACCGCGATCTCGCCGGCCCGGCGCACCAGGATGCCGTCGGAGCAGTACTGGTTCGGCACCGACATGCTCGGGCGCGACATCTATTCCCGCGTCATCTACGGCGCGCGGGTCTCGCTCATCGTCGGCTTCACCGTTGCTATCCTGTCGTCCCTGGTCGGGTTGGCAATCGGCCTCTTCGCAGGCTTCGTGCGCCGTGCTGACGGCATCGTCATGCGCGGCATTGACGGCATGATGTCGATCCCGCCGATCCTGCTGGCGATCGCGCTGATGGCGCTGACGCGCGGCTCTGTCCAGAACGTCATCATCGCCATCACCATTGCCGAAATTCCGCGCGTCGCCCGCCTCGTGCGCGGCGTGGTGCTGAGCCTGCGCGAACAACCCTATGTCGAGGCGGCCGTGGCCGCCGGTGCGCGGGCGCCGCGCATCATCATGCGCCACATCCTGCCGAACACCATCGCGCCGATGACCGTGCAGGCGACCTATATCTGCGCCAGCGCGATGATCGTCGAGGCGATCCTCTCCTTCATCGGGGCCGGCATTCCGCCGGCAACCCCGTCCTGGGGCAATATCATGGCCGAGGGCAGGGCGCTCTGGCAGGTGCGGCCGCATATCGTGCTGTTCCCGGCGGTCTTCCTGTCGATCACGGTGCTTGCCGTGAACCTGCTCGGTGACGGCCTGCGCGACTCGCTCGATCCCCGCCTGGCGAAGAGCCTCTGAGGGGAACCGCGTCCACCATGCCGGCTGGCTCTGGCGCCGTACCCGCTGGCCTCGCGCCCCAGGATTTCGGGCGCGGTCTGCGGAAATCCGATGGCGTCCATGCGGCCTGACCGGCTTTCGCCTGCCTCGCATGATCGCGATGCTGGTGGGAGCGCTGAGGAGGAAACAAGGTGAGTCGAATTCTGACGGTGGCCGCAGCCCAGCTCGGCCCCATCCATCGGGATGAAAGCCGCGCTTCGGCCGTCGCCCGCATGATCGCCTTGATGCGCCAGGCCAAGGGCCATGGCTGCGATCTCGTCGTCTATCCGGAAGCTGCCCTGACAGCCTTCTTTCCGCATTGGTGGATGGATGACGAGGACGAGATCGATTTCTATTTCGAGAGTGCGATGCCTTCGAACGAGACGGCGCCACTGTTCGAGGAGGCAGCCCGTCTCGGCATCGGTTTCCATCTCGGCTATCCCGAACTCGCCTTCGAGGACGGGCGCAAGCACCGCTTCAACACTGCGGTGCTGGTCGACAGGAGCGGTTCGATCGTCGGCAAATACCGCAAGATCCACCTGCCAGGGCATCCCGAGCACCGGCCGGGCGCTGCCTTCCAGAATCTGGAGAAGCGCTATTTCGAGACCGGCAATCTCGGCTGGCCTGTCTGGCGAACGATGGACGCCAACATCGGCATGATGATCTGCAACGATCGGCGCTGGCCCGAGAGCTATCGCAGCATGGGTCTCCAGGATGTCGAGCTGATCGTGCTGGGCTACAACACGCCGAAGCATAACCCACCGGCGCCCGACCACGACCGCCTCGGCAATTTCCACAATCAGCTCGTCATGCAGGCGGGTGCCTACCAGAACGCCACCTGGGTTGTCGGCGTGGCCAAGGCGGGGCTCGAGGCCGGCGTCGATCAGATCGGCGGATCCTGCATCATTGCGCCGACCGGCGAGGTCGTGGCCCAGGCCGTCACCGAGGGGGACGAACTTGTCGTCGCCCGCTGTGACCTGGATCTCGGCAAGAGCTACAAGGCATCCACATTCAATTTCGCCCGCCACCGTGAGCCGGAGCAATACCGGATGATCGTGGAGCGCAAGGGCGCTATCTCACCGCTCTGAGTTTGCCGTCAAAGGACCAGCCATGAACCACGATCTCATCCTGAAAGGCGGGCGGGTCATCGATCCCTCGCAGAAGCATGATGGCATTCTCGATGTCGCCTTCACCGACGGCAAGGTCTCGGGCTTCGGCAAGGACCTGAAGGGCGGCTCCGATACCGAGATCCGCGATGTTTCGGGCTATATCGTTTCGCCCGGCCTGATCGACCTCCACACCCATGTCTATTGGGGCGGCACCTCGCTCGGCATCGATGCCGACGAGTTCTGCCGCATGTCCGGCGTCACCACCTCGGTCGACACCGGCAGCGCCGGACCCGGTAACTGGGCCGGTTTCCGCAAACACGTGATCGAGCAGAGCCAGGCCCGCATCCTGGCTTATCTTCATGTCTCGCATGCCGGTATCTACGGCTTCGATCATCGCGTCATGGTCGGCGAGAGCGGCGACCTGCGCATGATGAATCCGATCGATTGCGTCGAAGTCGCCGACGCCAATCGCGACTACATCGTCGGCATCAAGGTCCGCGTCGGCCTGCATGCCTCCGGCACGTCCGGGACCGTGCCCTTGAACATCGCGCTGCAGGTGGCCAACGAGGTCGGCATGCCGCTGATGTGCCATATCGACCATCCGCCGCCATCCTATGAGGAAGTCATCGGCATGCTGCGGCCGGGCGACGTGCTGACCCACGCCTTCCGGCCCTTCCCGAACGCGCCCGCGACGGCGCAGGGGACGGTGAAACCGGAAGTGCTTGCTGCCCGCAAGCGCGGTGTCATCTTCGATATCGGCCATGGCAAGGGCTCGTTCTCGTTCAAGACGACGCGCGCCATGCTTGCCAATGGCTTCGAGCCGGATGTGATCTCGTCGGACGTCCACAAGCTCTGCATCGATGGCCCGGCCTTTGACCAGGTCACCACGATGTCGAAGTTCCTGTGCATGGGCATGAGCCTGAACAACGTCATCGCCGCCTCGACCGTGAATGCCGCGATGGCGCTGAAGCGTCCCGAATACGGCTCGCTGAGGGTCGGTTCGCTCGGCGATGCCACCATCCTCACCGTCAAGGAAGGCAAGTTCGACTATGTCGACGTTGTCGGTGAGCACCTGATCGGCGACAAGAAGTTCGTCTCCGAGGGCGTGGTGCTGAAGGGCAAGTGGTGGCACCCGAAGCGCTCGAACAAGTTCAAGAAGGTGGCGGCCTAAAGCATCGGCCCGAAAAGTGGATTGCGGTTTTCGGGCAAGCCGATGCAATCACAGAAGCGCCGATGCAAACACAGAATGTGAGATCAACGGACCGGATACGATATCCGGTCCGTTGATCCGGGCCAGACCGCCCCTGCCGTCATGCCCGGGTTTGACCCGGGCATCTCACGCCGGAGTTTCCGGGTCCGCGCCGATGTGCCGTCCGCGGAATGCCGCGCCATAATAACGATAGAGGAAACACCATGTCTGCCGAAGCCAGGCTCAAGGAACTCGGGCTGACACTGCCCAACGTCGCGACACCGGTCGCCAATTACGTCCGCTTCAAGCGGGTCGGCGATATCGTCTATCTCTCGGGCCAGGGGCCGCGCCGTGCCGATGGCAGCTATCCGACCGGCAAGGTCGGCGCCGACGTGACGGTCGAAGAGGCTTATGAGCACGCCAAACAGACCGGGCTTGGTCTGCTGGCTGCCATGCAGGAAGCCGCCGGTTCGCTCGACAAGGTCGAGGTCATCAAGCTGCTCGGCATGGTCAATGCGGTGCCGGATTTCGCGGAACAGCCCAAGGTGATCAACGGCTGCTCGGACCTGTTCGTCGCCGTTCTCGGCGAGAATGGCCGTCACGCCCGCTCGGCCGTCGGCATGGGTTCGCTGCCCAACAACATGACCGTCGAGATCGAAGTCATCATCCGGGTGCTGCCATGACCGCGCTTGCCGAGGAAATCGCCCGCGTCTACGGCACGCCGGCAGTCGTCATCGATCTCGACAAGGTCGAGGCCAATATCGCGCGCCTGCAGGCCGCCTGCGACGCCGCCGGCGTCGCCAACCGCCCGCATATCAAGACCCATAAATCGCCTGAGCTTGCGCGCCTGCAGCGCGAGGCCGGCGCCCGCGGCATCACCTGCCAGAAGCTCGGCGAAGCCGAGGTCATGGCCGATGGCGGGCTCGACGACATCATGATCAGCTACAACATCCTGGGCGAGCAGAAGCTTGGGCGCCTCGGCGCGCTCCAGCGCCGCGTGCGGATGATCGTTGCCGCTGACAATCCCGTCACCATCGCCGGCCTGCCGACGGCTGCCGAGATCGCCGGGCGCGATCTCGAAGTCGTGGTGGAATGCGACACCGGGCGCCAGCGCGCCGGAGTCGAGACGCCCGGTGAGGCGGTCGAGCTTGCGAAGCTGATCGCCGGCTCCAAGGGCCTGCGCTTCGCCGGTTTCCTGATGTATCCGCCCGAGGATGGCTGGGACCGGACGCAGCTGTTCCTCGACACGGCCAATGCGGGCCTGCGCGATGCGGGGCTCGAGGCCGGCATCGTCTCGACCGGTGGCTCGCCCAACATTCCGAATATCGGCAAGCTCAAGGGCGCGACCGAGCACCGCGCCGGCACCTCGATCTTCAACGACCGCATGCAGGTCGCGGCGGGCGTCGCCAGCCTCGATGACTGCGCCCTGACAGTCTATGCGACGGTGGTGAGCCGTGCCGGCCCGGAACGGGGCATCCTCGATTCAGGCTCCAAGACGCTGACGAGCGATACCGGTGGCCTCGAAGGACACGGCTATATTCTGGAGTATCCTTCCGCCAAGATCGCCAAATTCGCCGAGGAACATGGTTTTCTCGACCTTGCGGCCTCGAATGAGCGACCGAAGGTCGGCGAGGTCGTCCGGATCGTGCCGAACCATGTCTGCGTCGTCGTCAACATGGTCGACAGGCTGATCACTGTGCGCGGTGACAAGCTGATCGGCGAATTGCCGGTCGCGGCGCGCGGCAAGCTGACCTGATACGCTTCGATCATCGGACCGGATATCGTATCCGGTCCGATGATCTAACCTTCCGTGCTTGCATCGGCTTTCCTGCGATGCCACGCCCCGGAGGGTTCAGCTCTCGGGGTGCCTCGCGTTCCATGCGGCAGCATAGTCGCTGCACAACTGATCGAGCTCGGTGCGGTCGGTGATCCCCGCCGGTCGGGCGCGAGACGGCGAGGCGGCCTGGTAGGGCACGGAGCGCTGGTGCGCGATGCGCCAGAGCCGCCGCATTTCGGCGAGTGGGTCTCCGTGATCGTCGACGCGGATATCGAAGCTCGGAAAGGCATCGGTCGACCAGATCCGGATCGCGCAGGACTGGCGACCCCGCTTGTCGCCGCCAGCCCGCTCGCCGGCCTCGAGCGCAACCAGCAAGCGCTCGTCGAAATCGAGCGCCGAGGCCGCGATATAGGCCTTCAGCGTTTCCTCGATCACCTGCGGCCCGGCGAGCATGTTGCCCGCGACCGAGACCTGCGGGCCCTCGACCGAGCCGCACCAGTCGATGCAGGCCGAGCCGGTATGAGCGGCGATCTTGCCGTCCCGGTCGATGACGTGCAGTTGGCGATGGTTGCGTCCCTCATCGGCTGCGGTGAGGTTGGCGACGATCTCGGCGGCCGGGCGGCCTTCGAGCAGAAGCCGCAGGCCATCGACGCCATAGAGCGGGTTGAGGAAGGCCTGTGTGGCAAGCGCCCCCGTGCGCGCCGAGCCGTGCGGCACACGCGAGCCGACGGCGAAGGCGCAGGTGGATACCGCGACGCCATAGGCGCCTGTCGCCGCATCGCGGGCGACGATAGACCAGGTCATGGAGTGATCCCTCTCAGCGGCCGGTAGCGTAGGCCTGCATCAGACGTGGCGTCGCCGCGGCACGCAAGAGGCCATTGCTGCTCTTCTCCGCCGCGGTCAGGCGTCCGACGGTCCAGGCCGGTGCCTTCTCGAGGTCATGGCCGCGCCGGACGAGATCGGCGATCGCCGCGGCACCGATGCTCTCCTCGACCGTCAGATGTCCCGGCCGTGCTTCGCGCGGGTAGAAGGTCGAGGGGAAGTGCTGCGTGTGGAAGAGCGGCAGGTCGATCGCCTCCTGCAGGTTCAGGCCGTGGTGCACCCGGCGCAGGAACATGCCGAGCTGCCATTGCTCCTGCTGGTCGCCGCCCGGCGTACCGAAAGCCAGGCGCGGCTCGCCATTCTCGAAGGCGAGCGTCGGCGTCAGCGTCGTGCGCGGGCGCTTGAGCGGCGCGAGCGAGGCCGGCAGGCCCTCTTCGAGCCAGAATGCCTGTGCGCGTGAGTTCAGGGGGAAGCCGAGTTCGGGGATCACCGGCGAGGATTGCAGCCAGCCGCCAGACGGCGTGGCGGCGATCATGTTGCCCCATTTGTCGATCACGTCGATATGAACGGTATCGCCGCGCTTCGACGAAGCGACCATCGAGGCGAGGGTCGGTTCCCCGACGGTTGCACCGCCGGCGCCGCTCTGCCCGGCGATGCGGATATTCGCCAGCATCTTGCCGACCTGCTCCTCGAAGCCGGGGATCATGCCGGGGCGCAGTTCATGCGAAGCCTTGTCGGTGATGAGATTGCGCCGGCCACGGGCGTAATCCTCCGAAAGCAGCGTCGCCATCGGCACCTTCACGAAATCCGGATCGCCGTAATAGGCTTCGCGATCGGCGAAGGCGAGTTTCATCGCCTCGGTGACGTGATGGATGAATTCCGGGCTGGCCGGCCCCATCGCACCGAGATCGATGCCTTCCAGGATCTTCAGCGTCTGCAGGAAGACGGGGCCCTGGCCCCAGGGACCGATCTTGAAGACCTCCCAGCCGTGATAGTTGACGCTGGCGGGCGTCTCGTAGGTGGGCGTCCAGCGCGCCATGTCATCGGCGGTGAGCAGGCCCTTGTGGCGGCGGCCCGAGGAATCGATCGCCTCGGTCGTGCGGCAGAATTTGTCCATCGCCTCCGCGACGAAGCCCTTGTACCAAGTGTCGTAGGCGGCCTCGATCTGCTTCTCGCGCGAGCCGCCGGCAGCTTCCGCCTCCGCAAGGATGCGCTTGTAGGTTTCCGCCGCGGCCTTGTTGCGGAAGAGCTCCTTGCCCTTCGGCACGTTGCCGCCCGGCAGATAGACGGCGCCGGAGGTCGGCCACTCATTGGTGAAGAGATCGGTCAGGGTCCCGATCGTGTCGGAAACACGCGGCAACATCGGATGGCCATTTTCGAAATAGCCGATGGCCGGCTCGAGCACTTCACGCAGCGGCAGGCGACCATGGTCGCGCAGCAGCGTCATCCAGCCGCCGAAGGCGCCGGGCACGACCGTCGAGAGCAGTCCCGAGCCGGGGATCAGGTCGAGGCCGAGTTCCTTGAAGGCTTCGATCGTGGCGGCCTGCGGAGCCGGGCCCTGCGCGCAGATGACTTCGACCTTCTTCGTCTCGGCCGAATAGAACACTGCCGGCATGTCGCCCGCCGGGCCGACCAGATGCGGCTCGACGACCTGGAGCACGAAGGCCGCGGCGGCACAGGCATCGAAGGCGTTGCCGCCCTTTTCCAGCATGGCCATGCCGGAGGCCGTCGCCAGCCAATGCGTCGAGGTGACGACACCAAAGGTGCCGAGGATTTCGGGGCGGGTCGTGAACATGAGGATATCCCTAGGCTTGCTTAGTGTTCTTTGGGGTCGAGCGCGTCCCGCAGTCCGTCGCCGAGCAGGTTGAAGCCGAGAACGGCGAGGAAGATGGCGATGCCGGGCGCCACCGACATCCACGGCGCCTGCTCCATGAAGTTCTTGGCGACGTTCAGCATCTGCCCCCAGGAGGGTGCAGGAGGTTGCTGGCCGAGACCGAGGAAGGAGAGGGCCGCTTCCAGGATGATGGCCTGCGCCATGAACAGGGTGGATTGCACCACGACCGGCGAAAGCGTGTTCGGCAGGACGTGAAGGAACAGGATCCGCATGTCGCGGGCGCCGATCGCGCGCGTTCCCTCGATGAAGTCCTCGGCCTTGATGCTGAGCACCTGGCCTCTGACCAGCCGGATGAAGATCGGGACGGCCGAGAGGCCGATCGCGATCATGGCGTTGGTCAAGGAGGGGCCGAGGATCGCCGCAAACGCAATCGCGACGATCAAAAAGGGGCAGGCCAGCATCGCTTCGGTGACGCGCGAGATCGCGATGTCGATCCAACCGCCATACCAGCCCGCCAGCAGCCCGAACGGTACGCCGACCGCCAGCGCGATCGAGACCGAGAAGATGCCCGCGAGGAGCGAGGTTTGCGCGCCGTAGAACAGCCGGGCAAACTGGTCGCGGCCGAGTTCGTCGGTGCCGAACCAATACAATGCCGAAGGCGGCTTCCGAATGGCGAGGAAGTTTGACTTCAACGGGTCGGCGAGTGGCAGCAGCGGCGCCAGGATGGCCATCAGCACGAAGATCAGCACGAGCGCGCCGCCGATCTGGGCGGAGCGGTTGTGCAGCAGCTTTGTCCAGGCGCGCGGGCTTCGCGCTGGCAACGGGTCCGATGCGCCGGCCGGGGACGGGCGGTCCAATGCGATATTCGCCATCAGCCGTCCCTCAGGCGCGGGTTGACCAGGATATAGAGCAGATCGGCAAGCAGGTTCATCAGGATGAAGCCGATTGCAGTGCACAGGACAACGCCTTGCACTACGCCATAGTCGCGATTGAACACGGCGTCGACGATCAGCTTGCCGAAGCCGGGAATCGTGAAGACCTGTTCGGTCAGCACCGCCCCGGCCAGCAACTCACCGAAGAGCAGCGTCGAGAGGGTGATGATCGGAATCAGCGCGTTGCGCAGCGCATGGCGGTTGACCACCGCCTGCTCGTCGAGCCCCTTGGCGCGCGCGGTGCGGACGTAGTCGGACTGCAGGACCTCCAGCATCGCAGCGCGCGTATGGCGCATCAGGAAGGCCGCAAGCCCGCCGCCGAGCACGAAGGCGGGCATGATCAGCCGCTCGATCGCGCCGATCGGATTGCTGAAGATCGGCTCGTATCCTGATGCCGGCAGCAGCTTGAGCTCCACCGAGACGAGCAGGATCAGCATGATGCCGAGCCAGAAATTCGGGATCGAGAGGCCCGACAAGGCGAGCGCACTGGCGGAATAGTCGAGGGCTGTCCCCTTGTTGCGGGCGGCGATGATGCCCGCCGGGACGCCGATCGTGACGGCGACGAGGATCGAGGCCGTGGCGAGCTGGATCGTCACGGGCAGCTTTTGCAGGATCAGCCCGAGCACCGGCTCGCCGGTTCGCAGCGAGCGACCGAAATCGCCCTGCACGACCTGGCCGAGCCAGGCGAAGAACTGGACGACGATGGGATCGTCCATCCGGTAGATTTCGCGCAGCCGGGCGATCACCTCGGGATCGCGTTCCTCACCGGCAATGACGAGGAAGGGATCGCCGGGCAAGGCCCGCTGCAGGGCGAAGACGAACAGCGACACCAGAAAGAGCGTCGGGATCGCGATCAGGACGCGGCGGCCGATCAGGGTCAGCATGGCTGCCCCCCGAGCCGCGCGGCCATTCCGGGCGACGCAAGGGGCGCCCGGAGCCGATGAGGCCGTTGTGTTCGAGAAGAAGCGTTCATCACTTCTTCTTCAACCCGGCGAGGCGGATCATGCCGTCGGGATTGATCACGAAACCATCGATGTTGGAGCGCAGCGCGAAGAACACCGTCTGGTTGTAGAGATAGACGATCGGCAGCTCGTCCTGCAGGATTGTCTGCGCTGCGTCATAGAGCTTCTTGCGCTCGGCGACTTCATAGACAGTGCGCGCCTGGTCGAGCAGCTTGTCGACTTCCGGATTGCTGTAGCGCCCGTCGTTCTGGTTGCCCTTCGTCGTCACGAACTGGTGGATATTGCCATCCGGGTCGATGCGGCCGGACCAACCGATGCGGCTCATCTGGAACTTGCCCTGCTGCTGGTCGCGCAGCTGGCTTGCGAACTCGCTCGAGCGGATCTGGATGTCGATGCCGGCTTCCTGGGCCATCGCCTGGATGACCTGGCCGAGCTGTGCGTCGACGGGGTTGTTGGTGACGAAGAGCTCGACCGAGACCTTCTCGGCACCGGCCGCCTTGAGCAGCGCCTTGGCCTTGGCGACATCGCGCGCCGGCACCGGGAAATCGGCGCTGAGATAGGGGTTACCGGGGTTGAAGGGCTGGATCATCGGCTCATACAGCCCTTCGAACACGACCTGGCTCAGGACCTTGCGGTCGATGGCGAGCGACAGGGCCTGGCGGACGCGCTTGTCCTTGCCCATCGGCTGGTTCGCCGCCTCGCCATGGGACGTGTTGATGGTGATGCCCTGGTAGCCGAGATTCGACGTGCTCGCGATCTTGAGCGACTTGTCGCCCCGGGCGCCCGGCACGTCGGTCGGCGCGAGGCGCTCCAGCATGTCGAGCTCGCCGGCCCGCAGATTGGCCAGGCGTACGGTGCCGTCGGGGATCGAACGATAGAGCACGCGGTCGAACTGGTAGTTCGCGGCCTCCCAGTGCTCCTTGAACTTCTCCAGCACGATGCGGTCGTTCTGGACGCGCTCGACGAACTTGTAGGGGCCGGAGCAGATCGGCTTGGCGCCGACATCGCCGCTGAGGCTCTTGGGAGCCAGCATCATGCCGGCGCGGTCGGTCAACTGGGCGAGCAGGGTTGCGTCAGGGCGCTTGAGCTTCAGCACGAGCGTGGTGGCATCGACGGCCTCGACACTGTCGACCGAGGCGAGTTCCGATTTCCGCAGGGAGTCCGGCAGCGTCCGTGCCCGTTCCAGATTGGCCTTCGCGGCTTCGGCATTGAAGGGCTCGCCGTCATGGAATTTTGCATCGCTGCGCAGCTTCATGGTCAGCGTCAGCCCGTCGGGGGAGAAAGACCATTCGGTCGCCAGCCGCGGTACGAGCTTGAGGTCCGGCGTGATATCGAGCAACCGGTCGCACAGCCCCATGAAGACGATGCGACCGACGAAGGTGCGCGCCTTGTGGGGGTCGAGCACGTCGGGGTCGTCCTGCAGACCGACACGCAGCGTGGCCGGCGCCTGCGCCATGGCTGGCAGGCTGGCGATCGTCAGGAAGGTCGCTGAAACCAGCGCGGCAATGAGCTTCATCGGTTTTCCCCTGTTGGATTTCTGTGTGAGGCGCGTTCGCGCGACCGGATGGTGATGTGGCGCATCGGCCCGCCGGATGCAGGTCGCTTGCACGGCTAGGTCGATGTGCAGAATCCGAAAGCGAAGAGCCTCCCGGGTTGGTCCCGTTCAGCACTAAGTTGGCGCAAGTTTCGGCGGGCGTCGATCATGCGCTGCATCATTCTTGCGGAGTGTTGTTCCCGGGCCCCGGTTCGGCTTGTATGCAAGTTGGCGGCCAAGCTCTCCGCTTCTGGCTGAGGCCGGCATGTCCCGGCAACGCGCGCGCAGGACATGATCTCTGCTATGCACTGCGCCGAACGGATACGGGTATCAGGCGCAGCTTGTATGCGCTGAAAACAGGGAATGGGACGGATGCTTCTGGGTGTGATCGCCGACGACATGACGGGTGCGACCGACGTCGCCCTGATGCTGAACCGGGCCGGGATGCGGACGGTTCAGGTGATCGGCGCGCCATCGGCCAATGCTGCCTTGCCGGAGGCCGATGCGGTTGTCGTCGCGTTGAAGTCGCGCACCAATCCGGTTTCGGAAGCAGTGGCGCAATCGCTCGCCGCCTGCGAGGCGCTGCTCGCCGCCGGGGCGCGTCAGATCCTGTTCAAATATTGCTCGACCTTCGACTCGACCCCGCATGGCAATATCGGCCCCGTGGCGGATGCGCTGATGCGCCGGCTCGGTGCGGAAAGCGCCATCATTTGCCCGGCCTTTCCGGCGAATGGCCGCTCGATCTATCAGGGCTATCTCTTCGTCGGCTCCGTGCCTCTGCATGAGAGTTCGATGAAGGACCACCCGTTGACGCCGATGCGGGATTCAAACCTGATGCGCCTGATGGCGGCACAGACCGAGACGCCGGTCGGCCATATCGGATACACCGCGGTTCTGGCTGGAGCCGACGCGGTCAAGACCCGGCTGGCAGAGCTGGCGGGGCAGGGCGTGCGCTATGTCGTGACCGACGCGCTGACCAATGACGACCTGATGGTGCTGGGCGCTGCTGTCGATGGGGCGGTCCTGCTGACGGGCGGTTCCGGCATCGCGATGGGGCTGCCGCAGAATTTCCGCAAGGCAGGGCTGTTGCCGGATCGCGACATCGCGGCGCATCTCGATGCGCCCGAGGGGCGGGCCGGGATTATCTCGGGCAGCTGCTCCACCGCCACGCGCGGCCAGATCAAGGCGGCGCTCGACGCCGATTATCCCGCGCTGAAGGTCGACCCGCTGGCTCTGGCCACGGGCGAGCAGACGGCGCAGATCCTGGCCGATTGGGCGTTGGCGCAACCGGCCGATCGCCCCTTCCTCGTCTATTCCAGCGATGACCCGGTCGAAGTCGCCGCGATCCAGGGGCAGCTCGGCCGCGACAAGGCCGGTGAGATCGTCGAGCAGGCTTTCGCTGAAACGGCGCGCCTGCTTGCCAAGGGCGGCGTCACGCGCCTGCTCGTCGCTGGCGGAGAGACCTCTGGCGCTGTTGTCCAGGGGCTCGGCATCCAGACGCTCGAGATTGGTCCTGAGATCGATCCCGGTGTGCCGTGGACTCGTGTGGTCGGTAGCCCTGCAATGGCTGTTGCACTGAAGTCCGGGAATTTCGGCGCGCCCGATTTCTTCTTGAAGGCATGGAGCCTGCTCCGCTAGATCATCGGACCGGATATCGTATCCCGTCCAATGATCTAGCTTTCTGTGTTTGCATCGGCTTTCCCGGAAACCGCAATCCACTTTTCGGGCCGATGCTCTAACCAGGACAGGCCATTCAGTTCGGCGCATCAAAACTCGTATAGGATCGGACCTCCACGGCAGCGGAGACGGGGATGGACATGGCATTTCTGGGCGAACTCCTGACGAGCGTGGCGGACCGTGGCCGCGCACTGATCGGCCTTGAGCGTTTTGCCGGGAACCGCAACCGCTCGCTTGAGCGGCTCTGCGAGGACCTGCTGTCGGGGCGCGGTGAAGCCTCCGGCATGGCTTTGGCGCAGGCCGTTCTCGACCAGTGGGATCGGCTAGACCCGCCCGGGCGCCTCAGCTTCTTCCGACTGCTGCAGGATCGCTTCGGTCCGGATCAGGAGAAGTTGAGCGCCGCGATCGAGCGCTACCAGAACGAGCCGGATGCGGCTGCGATCGCAGCGTTGCACATTGCCTCCGAGCCGCGTCGGCAGGAACTGTTTCGCCGTCTCAACCTTGCGCCCGGCGGCACCCATGTGCTGGTCCGCATGCGCGAAGCGTTGTTCGAGGCCATGGCGGCGGAGCCGGACCTGTCGGTCGTCGACACCGATTTTCGGCATCTCTTCGGCTCCTGGTTCAATCGCGGCTTCCTGGTGCTGCGCCGCATCGACTGGCATACGCCAGCCAATGTGCTGGAGAAGATCATCCGCTACGAAGCGGTGCATGAGATCCAGGGCTGGGACGATCTGCGTCGCAGGCTCGAACCGGCAGACAGGCGCTGTTTCGCCTTCTTCCATCCCCAGCTCATCGATGAGCCGCTGATCTTCGTCGAGGTTGCGCTGACGGGCGCGATCCCGCGCAGCATCGCCGAAGTCCTGAGTGAGGAGCGCGAGGTCCTCCCGGCCCAGAAGGCGTCCACGGCGGTGTTCTATTCGATCTCGAACTGCCAGGAGGGCTTACGTGGCATTTCCTTCGGCAATTTCCTGATCAAGCAGGTCGCCGAGGACCTGAAGCGCGAGCTGCCCGGACTGGATACCTTCGTCACGCTCTCGCCCGTTCCCGGCTTTGCGCGCTGGCTCGCAGGCGTCGTCGCCGGGCCCGGCGACCCGCAGCTCAGCAATGAGGAACTCTCCGAGTTGGCCCGCCCGGTTGGCGAGACCATTGTGCTGGACGAGCCGACGAGGGCGCGGCGCGACAAGCTGCTGGGCCAGATGGCGGCGCATTATCTGCTGCGCGCCCGCGCGTCGTCCGGGCGCGTCATCGACCCTGTCGCGCGCTTCCATCTCGGCAATGGCGCAAGGCTGGAACGCATCAATGTCGGCGGCAATCTCTCGGCCCGGGGCCTGCGCGAGTCGCACGGCGTGATGGTCAACTACCGCTACGATCTCGGCGATATCGAAGCCAATCACGAGGCTTTCGCCAGCCGCAACACCGTTGTCGCTTCGTCCGCCGCCCGTAAGCTGCTACGTCCCGTCTCCGCCTGAACGAAAACCTGAGACCTGTCATGGCCAATCATCTGTTCGACCTCGTCACCGCGCGCATTCCTGCCCCGGACGCTCCTTTCGCGCTTCTCGATGACGGCCGTCGCTACAGCTATGCCGAGATGGTCGCGGTGTCCGCCCGCTTCGCCAATGCCCTCGTCGCGCTCGGCGTGAAGCCGGGCGACCGCGTTGCCGTGCAGGTGGAAAAGAGCATCGAGGCGCTGATGCTCTATCTCGGCACGATCCGCGCCGGCGCCGTTTTCCTGCCGCTGAACACGGCCTACACGCCGGCCGAGATCGAGTACTTCCTCGGCGATGCCGAGCCCGCCGTCTTCGTGTGCGATCCGGCGAGGGCCGAGGCGCTGCGCCCCCAAGCCGCGAAAGCCGGCGCCAGGCTGGAAACGCTCGGGGTCGCGACCGGCACGCTCTTCGACAAGACTGCCGGCGCTTCCGCAGCATTTGCCGATGTCGCGCGTGGCCCGGACGACCTGGCCGCGATCCTCTACACCTCGGGGACGACCGGGCGCTCCAAGGGCGCGATGCTGAGCCATGACAACCTGGCCTCGAACGCGCTCGCACTGGTCGACTACTGGCGCTTCAGCAAGGACGACCGGCTGCTGCATGCGCTGCCGATCTTCCATACGCACGGCCTCTTCGTCGCGACCAATGTCGTGCTCTTCGCCGGTGCCTCGATGATCCTGCTGCCGAAATTCGATCCCGAGCAGATCATGAAATACCTGCCACAGGCGACCTGCATGATGGGCGTGCCGACCTTCTATGTCCGGCTGCTGCAGGATCCCCGCCTGACGCAGGAGGCGACAAGGCATATGCGCCTCTTCGTCTCCGGTTCGGCGCCGCTGCTCGCCGAGACGCATCGCGAATGGCGCGAGCGCACCGGCCACGCCATCCTCGAGCGCTACGGCATGACCGAGACCAATATGAACACCTCCAACCCCTATGAGGGCGAGCGTGTTGCCGGCACGGTCGGGTTCCCGCTGCCGGGCGTGAGCGCGCGCGTCACCGATCCGGAAACCGGCGGGACGCTCGGTGCCGACGAGATCGGCATGATCGAGGTCAAGGGCCCGAACGTCTTCAAGGGGTACTGGCGCAATCCCGAAAAGACCAAGTCCGAGTTTCGCGATGACGGCTTCTTCATCACCGGCGACCTCGGCAAGATCGACGCCGCCGGGTATGTCCACATCGTCGGGCGCGGCAAGGATCTGATCATCACCGGCGGCTACAACGTCTATCCGAAGGAAGTCGAGACCGAGATCGACGAGATGCCGGGCGTGGTCGAGAGCGCGGTCATCGGCTGCCCGCATCCCGATTTCGGCGAGGGTGTCACGGCCGTCGTCGTGGTCAAGCCCGGCGCCGAGATCACCGCCGCGTCGATCTCGAAGGCGCTCGATCAGCGCCTCGCCAGGTTCAAGCTGCCGAAGCAGGTGTTCATCGTGCCCGAGCTGCCGCGCAACACCATGGGCAAGGTCCAGAAGAACCTGCTGCGCGACAGCTATCGCGACATCTACGCCAAGAGCGCGAAGGCGGGAGAGTAACCCGGCGCCGCGCGGTCAAACCCGCGCGGGCTCCCTGATTTCGATGGTTTCGCCATCGCGGGGGATCAGCAGGCGCTCCAGCCCGATACCGTGCTGTTCAGCGGATTTGCGCAAGGCGGCCCGGCTGACGCTCGCATGGTCGAGCGCTTCCATATGGGTCGCGATGACGACGGCCTCGGGCGCTGCTTCGCAGAGTGCCAGCGTCTGCGCGTCGTCCATCACGATCAGGATGTTGTCCCAGAGTGCACCGCAGGAATGACTTACGATCACATCCGGTGCGGTCGCCGAAACCGCTTCGAGCAGCGGTGGATAGAGAATGCTGTCCCCGCACCAATAGAGCGTCGGCTCGCCTGGGGCCTCCAGGCTGAAGCCCATCACCGGTCCCATCTTCTCGACGACGGCGCCGCTGCCATGCTGCGCCGGGACGCGCTTCAGGATAATCGGGCCGATCCGCTGGAAGCACTCCACAGGTGTAACCGACTGGAAGCCCGCCTCCGCAATCTTGTCCTCGTCGCCGGGGCGGCAGGACAGCGGCAGATACTTGGGAATGCGCTCCTTCGCGACGCTGTCGAAATGGTCGGAATGCAGGTGCGAGACGATCACCTGGTCGACACCATCGAGAATGCTCTCGATCGGTTCGGGCAGCTCGACCATCGGGTTCGCGGATTTGCCCGTGAAAGAGGGACGGCCGTGCATGGGGCCGAAATCAGGGTCGATCAGGAGCGTCCTGCCTGCATAGACAAGCTTGAGCGTGGCATTGCGGAGGAGTTGGAGCCGCATGAGTGTCTCCGGATAGTGGCAATGCAGCTCATCATGCGTTCTTCCGTTCGTCGGCGGCCAGTTCTATTTTGTGAAGTCGACAGCACTCGGCATTGATCAATGCCCGTCCTGATTTGAGATCAAGGGGAAACTCTCGCAGCCTCCCAAAGACCTACGTCTTTGGACTATACATCGCGAGGGCCGGCGAGCGGGGCTCAGCCCTTAGGTTGCGGCACCATACCGAGATCGAATTCAGCCTCGGCGGCAGAGGCTTCGCGATGCCTGAGGCGGCTCTCCCGCAATTCGCCGGCAGTCTCGAGTATAGGATAGGCAATCGACGTGATGTGCCCGTGGATGCGCTTGAGGTCGCGCAGAACGTCGAGATGGATCGAGCTCGTCTCCATCGATTCCGGCACGCCGCTGCGCAGCCGCTCATAGTGGCTCTCGGTCGCACGGCGCTCGGCGGAGCGCATCTCGGACTTTTCGTCGAAAAGTTGGCGCGCCAATGCGATGTCGCGCGTCGCGAGGACGTTCAGGGCCAGCCGCAGGCTGTGGGTCACCCGCGCGTGCAGCGCGCTGATCTCCGCGAGACCCTCTGCCGAGAAGCGATAGCCTCTGCGGATCTTCTTCTCGGCCAGCTCCCGGAGATTTTTGTCGATGATGTCGCCGATATGCTCGAGATTGGTGTTCAGCGTGATGATCTCGACCAGGCGGCGGCTTTCCTCCGCGCTCAGCTCCGACCGGGACAGGCGCACCAGATAGAGCTTGATCGCCTCATGGATCGTGTCGACACCGTCATCGGCCTGCGAAATCTCGCGGGAGAGCTTGATCTGGTCGCCATCGAGCAGGGTCAGCGTGTCCTTCAGCATCTCGCCGACGCGGTCGCCGAGATGCAGCGTCTCGCGCATGGCGCAGGCAAGCGCTTCCGACGGGCTGTCGAGCACGCCGGGGTCGAGGTAGAGCGGACGGATCACGCGTTCGTTTGTCGGTGCTGTCGGCATGAACCGCAGGACCAGGTCGGAAATCGGCGTGATGAAAGGCAGGAACAGCAGTCCGCCGGCGATGTTGAGCGCCAGATGCAATTCGACTGCAAGCCGCCCGGGATTGGGAGAAAGGGATGAGAACCAGCCGGCGAGCGGGCCGGCGAACGGGATCGCGACCACGGCGATGACGAGGCGCGTCAGCAGATTGGCGACGGCGACACGGCGCTGCGCGATCGGTGCGCCGAGCTGGTCGATGACCGGGACCAGGGCGTTGCCGAGATTCGCTCCGACGATGAGTGTCACGGCCATGGTCGGGGAGAGCAGCCCGCCTGACCAGAACGAGGCGATCAGCAGGACGATGGCGAGGCTGGAATGGGTCAGCCAGGTCGCGGCAACAGCAACAAGCACGGCGATGACCGGCTCGCCGGCCAGTGCCTGCAGAATGAGCTTGAAGGTCGGAGACTGGGCCAGCGGAGCGGCGGCGGATTTCAGTTCGACGAGCGAGAGCAGGATGAGCCCGATGCCGACCAGGACACGACCGATATTGCGGGCCCGGTCCATCGCCTCGTTGGCGAGATAGAGCGCCACACCGACGGCGAGGCAAAGCCCCCAGATCCAGCCAAGATCGAGGGAGACGAGAAAGGCCGCGAGCGCTGTGCCGATATTGGCTCCGAGCAGTACGGCAAGCGCCATCGGCAAGGTGATCAGCGATTGGCCCGCGAACGAGGAGAGCAACAGCGTCGTCGCCGTCGAGCTCTGCAGCACCAGCGTCACGGCGGCGCCGCTGGCGAGCGCCGTGAACCGGTTCCGCGTGAAGCGTGCCAAGGCCTGCCGGAGGGAGGAGCCGAAAGCCCGCGTGGCGCCCGTCCTGACCAGGCGCACGGCCCAGATCAGCAGAGCCACCGCACCTGCAAGGTGAATCAGGACCGAGGTGGTGCTGTCGACCGCGTTCATCTCGTGCGTGGGTCTCCGAATCGGGGGTGCCAGGGGCCTCGCGAAGCACAGCCAATCTAGCTGAATTTCGTTAGCCGTCTTATAAAATATGCGGGTTGAAAGGGGCCATTTGATGACCCCTCTCGCAGCCATTGTCGTCGGTGGCCGGTGATCGGTTCAAGCCGCAAATGTGCCGTAGGGGACGTTTTCCCGGGCATCGCGCAACGCTGTCGCCCACCAGTGCAATTGCGCGAGCATGGTCGCCATCGCCTGCTCGGCCTTGGTCGCATCCAGGAGCTGGCCCGTCTCATCGAACTGGCCCCAGGCATGCGCAAAGCAGACGACGTCGCGGACCGTGGCTGCGTGCAGCTCATTGAAGACCTGGCGCAACTGGTCGATGGCGCGCAAGCCACCGGAGACGCCGCCATAGGACACGAAGGCGACCGGCTTGCCGCGCCACTCGGGCCCGACGAGATCGATCAGGAACTTCAGCGGCGCCGGATAGCCGCGGTTATATTCCGGCGTCACCACGATGAAGCCATCGGCGCGCCCGATGCGCTCCCTGAGCAGGCGCACCGTCGGTGTCTCGCCGCGCGGATGGCGCTTCGGCAGGTCGAGCGTCAGCGGATCGATGACATCGACGACGAAGGGGCCTTCGCCTTCGATCTGCGACAGCGCCCAGTTGGCCACCCGGTCGCAGAGCCGCCCCTCGCGGGTGCTGCCATAGATCAGGGCGAGATGGATCCTGCGGTCTAACGGACGGTGCATTGTCGCGCTCCAGGCTGCTTGCACATCGGAAGCGCAGGGTTATAAAACCTCAAGCAAGGTTAAGGTCAAGCGCCGATGAGCAAAGCGGATCACGCCCATTTCTTCGAGGAGATGAGTGTCGGCGAGGTGGCGAGACGCAGCGGACTCGCTGTCTCCACCATCCATTTCTACGAGGCCAAGGGCCTGATCCGCAGCGCGCGCAGCAGCGGAAACCAGCGTCGTTATCCGCGCGAGGTGCTGCGGCGCGTAGCGATCATCAAGGTGGCGCAGCGCACGGGCATCCCGCTGAAGACGATCGGGGACGCCTTCAAGGCCTTGCCGTCGGAGCGCACGCCCACGGTGGAGGACTGGTCAAGACTGTCATCGGTCTGGAAAGCCGAACTGGAGCGCCGGATCGACCGGCTGACGCGGCTGCGCGACCACCTGACCGACTGCATCGGCTGCGGCTGCCTCTCGGTGAAGAGCTGCCCGCTGCACAATCCCTGGGACCGGCTGGGCGAGCAGGGCGCGGGACCGCGCCTGCTCGATCCCGATTGAGGCTGCCGGTTACTGCACCTTGTGCAACTGCGACAGCGGGAACTTGGCGACGTCTGCCAGCAGCTCCGCAAAACCCTTCGCCTGAAGGGCTGCCGTTGCCTTGCCCTTGTCGGCCGTCGCCAGGCTGGCATCGCCTGCGGCGCCGCTCGGGTTGACGTCCTGCGCCATCCAGGCATGCGCATGCAGGCCTGTCGGCCTGAGCCAGGCATATTCGCCCTGCATCTTGATCGTGCTCGGTTCGAAGCGTCCAGCCTTGCTCATGTCGACCAGATCCGGCCGGAAATGCAGCATCAGCGAGGTTTCGATGTCCCCGGCATGGATGCCGTGATTGGCATCAAGATCGGCATAGACGCCTTGCGGCAGGCCGAAGGCGCGCCAGGCGGTGGTGACCGCCAGCATGCCGTGGCGCACCCGCAGTTCCCGCGCGACCACCTTCATCGGGTCGATATTGCCACCATGCGAGGTGACGATGACGAGTTTGCGCAGGCCGGCGCGCCGCACGCTTTCGCCAATCTCGAGCCAGCTCTGTGTCGCGCTCTCCCAGGACAGGGTCAGCGTGCCCGGCGAATGCAGATGCTCGTTCGACTTGCAGATCGGCAGCGTCGGCAGCACCAGCACATCGAGATTGGCTGGCACCAGCGGCATTGCCTCGGCCAGCATGGAATTCATGATGGTGGTGTCGACCGAGACCGGCAGATGCGGCCCGTGCTGCTCGATCGCCGCCAGCGGCAGCACCGCCACGGTGTTGTCGGGCGACAGCCCCTCGAAATCGGTGGTCTTCAGATCGCCCCAGAAACGCGCGCTCATCGCTCAATCAGTCCTTGTCTGCTCGTCATTCCGCCGCTTGCGCGGCATCGGCTTGCCAGTTCAGCAGCTTGCCGGGGTTCATCAGGCCTTGAGGATCGGCGATCCGCTTGAACTCCGGTTGCGGCGCATCGACCTTCTTCCATCCGGCATTGTTCAGGACCCAGCTATGCGGGTTCGAGGCCTGGATGCCGGCCTCTTCGGCTTGGGCCATGATCCCGTGCAGGCGCTCGGCGGTGGTGAAGCGCACCAGCGGCAGGCTGGAATGATAGACCTTGCCCTGCCTGCGCTGGAATTCGATGTGGAACAGCACATCCTTGTGGAAATGCCTCTCGGCCCAGGCGAGCAGCTCGAGGTTGCGGACCGGCGGGAAGCGAAGCTGCAGATAGGTGATGTCGGGATCGACCTTCAGCGCATGCAGCGTGGTGTGGTTCCAGGTGTATTCGTAGAGCGGGCCGGGCGCGCCCTTCTCGCGATGCTCTCCGAAGGCTGCAGCGCGGGCCTCCGCCGCTCCGCGCGTAAAAGTGACCGTTCCGTCCATCTCGGCAATCAGCTGGTCGAGTTCGTCGCCCTGGGGCTCGGAGACCATCAGGATGGCAAAAGCCTTGCCCTCGCCCAGCCAGGGGGCGAGCCGGCGCAAATAAGGAGCAATGCGCGGATCGTGGATGCTGATGAGCTTCTTGGCGATGCCGTCGCATTCGGTGAAGGCCTGGCCGAAGGCGGCGGCATCGCGCAGGGTATCGAAGGTCGCGATCCGTTCTGCCCAGGCATGGGCGGGCGCCAGCGGTACCTCGACCTCGGTGATGATGCCGTTGACGCCATAGGCGTGCATGACCTTGAGGATGTCCTTGCCGCGCAGTTCGATCAGCCGCGGCTCGGGCTCGACCGTCATGACCTCGACGGCGATGACCGCGCCTGGATTGTCGATCTGCCCCCAGGTGCAGGAACCGGCGCCGGCGGCTCCGCCGGCGATGAAGCCGCCGATCGTCGCCTGGGCCCGGGTCGAGGGGTGCATGCGCAACTCCTGCCCGAGCGGGGCAAGCGCCTTGTCGATATCGAGCATATTCGCGCCGGCCTCGAACCGGCCCGCGCCGAGCGTGGTCGAAACCACACGGCTGAACCGGGTCAGGTTGAGCACGACGCCGCCCTCGAGCGGCACGGCCTGGCCGTAATTGCCGGTGCCGCCGCCGCGAACCGTCAATGGCACGCCATGGCGCGCGCAAGCCGAGGCGACGCGGCGAACCTCGTCCTTGGTCTTCGGCAGGATCACGAGTTCCGCCTGCTTGCCCTCGAGGTCCGGCTTCAGCACGGGTGAGAACCAGAAGAAGTCGCGGCTGTGCATCCTGAGCGACGGCGCGTCGTCATAGATCGTCAGATCTGCGAGTTCGGCGCGAAGTGCGGAGAGGGCAGGGCGGGTCATGCTAATCTCGGATTCCGTGGACGGCGCCACCATAGCCGGAAGTAGCGGCGGAGGAAGCCGCGCCGCCGCATGGCGCCGTCGCGGCTGTTGATCAACTCGGTCGTTGCGGATCTGGTGAGGAATTGGGCAAATGCCCGATCTCTGTGCGTAATAACCTGATGCCGGATTTCCAGCGCGCCGGCCTGCGTGGCATATATGTTGCTCGCTGGTGGCCACAGCGCGGCGCGGACGCCGCTGGCTAGCCTGTTTCTGGAGGTCCGTTCCATGACGATGAAGTATCGCGTGAGCCGTCGCGCCGCGCTCGGCCTGATCGGCGGCTCGGCCGCTTCCGCCCTGATCCCGGTTCCCGGAGCCAGGGTCAATGCCCAGACGCTGGACAAGGTCAGCTACCAGACCAACTGGCGGGCCCAGGCCGAGCATGGCGGCTTCTATCTCGCCCTCGCCAACGGCATCTACAAGAAATACGGCATCGACGCCGATATCCGCATGGGCGGTCCGCAGCAGAACCCGTCGCAGCTCCTGCTCGGTGGCCGGGTCGACATGATCATGTCGAACTCGTTCGAGGCGATCCGCTATGCCCAGGAGAACCTGCCCTTCCTCTGCATCGCCTCGATCTTCCAGAAGGACCCGCAGGTCCTGATCTCGCATCCGGGCCAGGGCAATGACACGTTGGCTGCGCTCAAGGGCAAGCCGATCCTGGTCGGCGCCGGCGGACGCACCAGCTTCTGGCCCTTCCTGAAGGCAAAATTCGGTTTCACCGACGAGCAGATCAGGCCCTATACCTTCAACATGGCGCCGTTCCTGGCCGACAAGGCGATCTCGCAGCAGGGCTTCCTGTCATCCGAGCCCTTCGCGATCCGCAAGGCCGGCGTGAACCCGATCGTGCACCTGCTCGCAGATGCCGGCTTCGGAAACTACAACACGACCATCAACATCTCGAAGAAGATGGTCGCCGAGAAGAAGGATGTGGTGCAGCGCTTCGTCACCGCGACCCTCGAAGGCTGGGCCGAATACATGAAGGGCGGCCAGGCGATCGAGGCAGCCAACGCGCTGATCCTCAAGGACAATCCCGACATGGACGGCGAGAAGCTCGCCTATGCCCGCCAGGTCATGAACGAGAATGGCATCGTGCTCTCGGGCGATGCGCTGACGCTTGGCATTGGCGCGATGACCGATGCGCGCTGGGCCGATTTCTACAAGATGATGACGGAGGCCGGCGTCTTCCCTGCTGGCATCGACATCAAGAAGGCCTATAGCCTCGAGTTCATCAACAAGGGCGTCGGCAAGGCGTAAGCGGCTTCTGCCCGCCATGGATCCCGGTCGGCGCGGCGGCGCCGATCCGACCGGGATGACCGGAAGACGTTCGACAGCAGCAAGATGGATCATCAGGCTTTGGACACAGCCTATCTGAGCAGACCTCATGTCGAAGGCAGCGGCGCCAGGCCGCTCGTTTCAGTCCGGCATGTCTCGAAGCAGTTCGCCAACGGCACATTGGCCGTGCGCGACGTCAATCTCGACCTTGGCACCGGCGAGTTCATCAGCCTGCTCGGCCCTTCGGGCTGCGGCAAGTCGACCTTGCTGCGGATGATCGCCGGCCTGGGCGTGCCATCGACAGGCACGATCGACTGGCCGACGACGAGCCATGACGCCTCCGGCAAGCCGGAGCGCGATCTCGGTTTCGTCTTCCAGGATCCGACATTGATGCCCTGGGCGAATGCCCTGTCCAACGTGATGATGCCGCTGATCCTGAAGCATGTGCCGAAGTGTGAGGCGCAGGAGCGCTCGGCCGAGATGCTGGCGCTGGTCGGGCTGAAGGGCTTCGAGAAATCCTATCCGCGCGAACTCTCTGGCGGCATGAAGATGCGCGTCTCGATCGCCCGGGCGCTGGTGATGCGGCCAAAGATCCTGTTGATGGACGAGCCTTTCGCGGCGCTGGACGAGATCACCCGTCACCGCCTCAATGACGATCTGCTCGAGCTCTGGTGGAAGACGAAGTTCACCGCCGTCTTCGTCACCCATTCGGTGTTCGAGTCGGTCTACCTGTCGAAGCGCATCGTCGTCATGGCGGCCCGTCCCGGGCGCGTCATGGCCGATCTCGACGTCGACGCGCCCTATCCGCGCGACGAACTGTTCCGCACCTCGGCGGATTACGCGCATCTGTGCCGTGTCGTTTCCGGCAAGCTCAAGGAGGCGATCGGCTCATGAGCGCGCCGTCCCTGGATACCACCATGCCGCATGTGCCCCATGACGGCACCGACGCGGAAGCACGCCCGATCTTCGCGGCCGAACCCCGCATCCTCGGCCTGCCTGCCAGCGCCTGGCCTCGCATCCTGGCGCCGATTGCGGTTGGCGTGCTGGCCCTCGGCCTGTGGGAATTCCTCGTCCGCTGGAAGGAGATCCCACCCTATATCCTGCCTGGGCCGATGCTGATCGGGCAAACGCTGATCGCCGACTGGGTCACGCTTTCGGGCTCGCTCTGGATCACGCTGCGCATCACCTTCATGGCGCTCTTCGCAGCGGTGGTCGTTGGCGTCACGCTAGCCGTGCTCTTCACCCAGTCAAAATGGCTGGAGATGTCGCTCCTGCCCTATGCGGTGGTCCTTCAGGTCACGCCGATCGTCGCGATTGCGCCGCTGATCATCATCTGGGCCGGCGATATCAACCTGTCGCTGCTGATCTGCGCCTGGATCGTCGCCTTCTTCCCGATCCTGTCGAACACGATCCTCGGACTGAACTCGGCCGATCACAACCTGATCAATTTCTTCCAGCTCTATGGCGCGACGCGCTGGCAGACGATGCGCTATCTCAAGCTGCCGGCTGCGCTGCCTTACTTCCTGGCGGGCTTGAAGATCTCCGGCGGTCTTGCCCTGATCGGCGCGGTGGTGGCGGAGTTCGTTGCCGGGACGGGAGGGAGCGAGTCGGGCCTCGCCTATCGCATCCTCGAAGCCGGTTATCAGCTCAAGATTCCGCGTGTCTTCGCCGCCCTGATCATGATTTCGCTCTCGGGCATCGCGATCTTCCTGGTGACGAGCTGGATCTCGCATCTGCTGTTGCGGCGCTGGCATGAAAGCGCGCTGAAGCGGGAGAATTGAGCATGAACGCCGTGCCGGACCGCAAGCCGAGGGCGGTTCAGCCTTCGCGCTACGATATCGCGGGCTTCAAGACCGATATCGCCGACATCCCGCTGATCGACGAGCCGCAGGTCGTGCGCAAGCGCTCGCGCGACTTCTTCTGGTACTCGCCGATCCTCAATGCCGAACTGGCGAACAAGTCGGCCGATATCATCGTCTGTCCGCGCGACGAGGCCGATGTGGTGCGTGTCGCGGCGGCCTGCGCCAGGCGCCGCATCCCGCTGACGGTGCGTGCTGCCGGAACCGGCAATTACGGTCAGGCCGTGCCGCTCGAAGGCGGCGTCCTGCTCGATATCACCGCACTGAGCGCGATCGAATGGCAGAAGCCCGGCGCGATCCGCGTCCAGGCCGGGGCCAGGTTGCTGGATATCGACATGGCGACGCGGCCGTCAGGCTACGAGTTGCGCATGCATCCCTCAACCAAACGGTCGGCGACTATCGGCGGCTTCGTCGCGGGCGGCTCGGGCGGCGTTGGCTCGGTGACCTATGGCGGCCTGCGCGAGCCGGGCAATATCCTGGCGGCCCGCGTCGTCACGGTGGAGGAGGAGCCGCGCATCCTCGAACTGCGCGACGACGCGGCCCAGAAGGTCAACCGCGCCTACGGCACGACCGGCATCATCACCGCGCTGGAAATGCCGCTGGCCCCGGCCTGGCCGTGGATCGACGTCATCGTCGCCTTCGACGATTACATGGATGCGTTCCAGGCCGGCTATGACGTCGCGCTGGCGGATGGCGTGGTCAAGAAGCTGGTGACGCCGATCTCATCGCCGATCCCGTCCTATTTCGGCGCGTTGAAGCAGCATTGCCCCGCAGGCAAGAGCATCCTGATCTGCATGATCGCGGAGGCCTCGCTCGGCCCGTTCAAGGCGATCATCGGTGCGCGCGGAACGGTGACCTATGAGGCGCCTTCGGAGGAGGGGCCGGGGACGGTGCCCCTCTACGAGTACACCTGGAACCACACGACGCTGCAATGGCTGAAGAGCGATCGCTCGATCACCTATCTGCAGTGCTTGTTCCCGCATGACCGGCTGGTTGCAAGCGCCCGCGAGATGATCGCGCGCTTCCCGGACGAGGTGCTGCCTCATCACGAATTCATCCGCTTTGGCGGACGTGTGACCGCGAGCGCCCTGCCGATCCTGCGCTATACGACGCCGGAACGGCTGAACGAGATCATCGCGCTGCATGAGGAGGCGGGCGTGATGATCGCGAACCCGCATGTCGTCTCGCTCGAAGGCGGCAGCCGCCACAAGCGCGCCGATGCCGACCAGCTCGGCTTCAAGCACGAGGTCGATCCCTACGGCCTGCTGAACCCCGGGAAGATGGACAGTTTTGTCGCGAAAGCCGGCTGATCAGGCGAAGAAGGCGAGCTTCTCGTCCACCGGGAGCGCTTCGATCTTGCGCAACTCGGCCTCCGACGTCGTCGCGGCGGCCCTGGGCTTCGGCGCAGGCACTGTGACCGCAGCCTCGGGGGCTTCCGCGAAGACGAGGTCTTCCTCCATCATCTGAATCGTGCTGAGCCGCCGATGATTGGAGGCTCTCGTCCTGATGCGCTGGGCCTCGTGCAAAGTGGAGCGCGGCTTGTCGTCGATCTCGACGATCTCGATGTCGTCATAGGTCGAGAGTGGAACGGCCTCGCGCAGCTCAAGCGCCTTGGCGGGCGCCGGGGCCGCCGTGATCCGGCTGGTGTCGGGAGCCGCATGCATGCTGCCGGCGATGGCCCGCAGGCTGCTGTCGAGCATGGCGATCGTGTCGGCGATCTTGCCGATCCGCTGCGCAGTTGCCTCGACAATGGCGCTTGCCGCATAGATCTCCGTCGCCCGCCGATCGAGCAGGTCGCACATCACTTCCGCCGCGCCGCTCTCGCGCAAGCCCCAGGCGGCCTCCTGGATGCTCTCTGTCGCGCCGATGATGCTGCCGGCTGCGGTCTCGATGCGCGCGGCGAGGCGCGATGACGGCTCGCCAGCCTTGCCGCTGATCCGTTCCAGATCGTTGCGCAGATCCATGATCAGCGCGATCGCCTCGCTCACATCCGGCCCGCTCGAAGCCGGTGCGGCGGAGACACCCATGGCATGCTGCAGCCTGTCGATGGCAGCGAGCACCTGCGCGGTGTCTGCCTGCCGGTTTCGCTTGGCGTGCTCGGCCATGAACCAGCGCCCACGCGCAGTCTCCATCACTGCCGCGGCGATGGCCTCGTAGTCGGTCTCGCTCAGCGGTGTCAGCGAACGCGCGTCGCCCATGACGAACCTGCTCTCGGGGAAGACTGACCGATTCGGAAGCGGGCAGTGGTGATGATCCAGCGAAAACCGTGCGACAGAATTGATTAAGGAAGTGCTGTCATGAGGCGTTGAAGGGCGCTTCGATGCACAAAAAAGCTTGTGCGCGCTGATCCCCGGGTGGGAGCGTTCGCGGGGACATCGATGCGGCGCGACGACGCTTGCCAAGCGTGCCCGGCACGGCGATACAGGTTTCGGGGTAGGGCCTGAGCTGGCATAGGGTGCCATGCGCGGACGGAGGTCCGACGAGGCCGTTCGAGGGACATCAGGGAGACCATGGCGAGCCTCGATACCGCCGAACCCCAGGCCGTCTTTCACGACGATGCGGGTAGCCTCGCCATCGAGCTGACCGGATCCTGGAGCGCCGAGCGCGCACCGCGGATCGAGGCGCTGGTCGCGGAGATGGGCGAGCGTATCGCTTCGGTATCGCGCGCGACCCTCGATCTCTCCGCGATCATCCGTCTCGATACGCTCGGCGCCTATGTTCTCAACCGGCTGAAGAACCAGCGTGAGGCTGCAGGCGGCTCTGTCGAGCTCGTCAGCCGGCAACCGGAGCACGCGGTGCTGCTGGCCGAGGTCAATATCCACGACTGCTCCGTGCCGCCAACGGTCCACCATTTCGGCATTGTCAGCGTGCTGGTGAATATCGGCGAGGCCATGGTCCGCTTCGGGCGCGACATGGTCGGCGGAGCGATGTTCCTCGGCGAGGTGGTCGTCGGCTCCGCCAGCGTGATGCTCGGTCCGCGCAAGTTCAGGGGGCCGCCACTCGTCAATCAGATCGAGCTGATCGCCTTCAATGGTGCACCGATCATCATGCTGATCTCGTTCCTGGTCGGCTGCATCGTCGCGCAGCAGGGCATATTCCAGCTGCAGCAATTCGGCGCTTCGGCCTTCGTCGTCAATCTGACCGGTATCCTGATCCTGCGCGAGCTCGCGGTGCTGCTCACCTCGATCATGATTGCCGGCCGTTCGGGCTCGGCCTTCACCGCCGAGATCGGCTCGATGAAGATGCGCGAGGAAATCGACGCCTTGCGGGTGATGGGGCTCGACCCGATCGAGGTCCTTGTCGTTCCGCGCATCCTGGCGCTGATCATCTCGCTGCCGATCCTGACCTTCATCTCCGCCATGGCCGGCTTGACGGGTGCGGCGGTGGTGAGCTGGCTCTATGGCGGCATCGGTATCGACACCTTCCTGGCGCGCCTGCAGTCGGTGATCACCTGGAAGCACTTCGCGGTTGGGCTGATCAAGGCTCCCTTCATGGCCTTCGTCATCGGCCTGATCGCCTCGATCGAAGGCCTCGCCGTCCAGGGCTCGGCCGAGTCGCTCGGCCGTCAGGTCACGGCCTCCGTGGTGAAGGCGATCTTCATGGTCATCCTGGTGGACGGACTTTTCGCCATGTTCTTTGCATCCATCGAGTTCTGAGGGCGGTGGGCCGGGCATGAGCGCAGACTTGAGCCAGTCGCCGGGACATCCGCCATCGCATGGCGCTGCCGGTCCGTCCGGGAGCAATCGGGACGCGCCGGAGCCTGTCATCAAGGTGCGCAACCTCAAGGTCGCCTTCGGGGACAAGGTGATCATGGACGGCCTCGATCTCGACGTCATGCGCGGCGAGATCCTCGGCTTCGTCGGTGGCTCCGGCACCGGAAAATCCGTTCTGACCCGCACGATCCTCGGGCTGGTCCGCAAGCAGCGGGGCACGATCGAGGTCTTCGGCGAGAATGTCGACGATCTCGAAGGGGCTGCGCGACGCACCCTAGAACGTCGCTTTGGCGTCATGTTCCAGCACGGCGCGCTGTTCTCGGCGCTCAGCGTCAAGCAGAACATCCAGGTGCCGATGCGGGAATACCTGAAGCTGTCGCCTGCGCTTCTCGACGAGATGGCGATGCTCAAGCTCGAGATGGTCGGTCTCAAGCCCGACGCGGCCGACAAGGCGCCTTCCGAACTTTCCGGCGGCATGATCAAGCGTGCCGCGCTCGCGCGTGCGCTGGCGCTCGATCCCGAGATCGTCTTCTTGGACGAGCCGACCTCGGGCCTCGATCCGATCGGGGCCGCCGAATTCGACGAACTGATCATGACGCTGAAGGAAACGCTCGGCCTCACCGTCTTCATGGTGACGCATGATCTCGACAGCCTGTATTCGGCCTGTGATCGGATTGCTGCGCTGGCGGACAAGCGCGTCATCGCGGCCGGGCCGCTCGCGACGATGCTGGCCTCCGATCATCCCTGGCTGAAGGCCTATTTTGGTGGCGAACGTGCCCAGGCTCGCCTCCCCGCTGGCCAGAGAAGGTCGTGAAGCGAGCTCGATATCACCGCCAAGGCCGCGAAACCCGGCCTTGACTCACGCGTTGGAAGAGGATGTTGCTCGAAAGCTGCTTCGCCCCTTGCAGATTCCTGCTCTAACGTTGCGCTAATGGAATCGCGCGCCAACTACGCACTGGTCGGTCTCTTCACGCTCGCGGTACTCGCGGCGATGTTCGGCTTTGTCTACTGGTTCAACAGTGGTCTGGCCGGCCGCAAGCAGGATGTCCGCATCGTCTTCAGCGGCACTGTCACCGGGCTGGGGCGCGGCTCCAGCGTGCTTTTCAACGGCCTGCGCGTCGGCGAGGTCACCCGCATCGAACTGCTCCCTGACGATCCTCGCCGGATCTACGCCGTCGTTCAGGTCGACAACTCGACGCCGCTCAGGATCGACACCCGCGCGCGGATCGAGGCTCAGGGGCTTGCGGGCGTCGTCGCCGTGCAGTTGCTGGGCGGCGATCCGGACTCCCCCGTGCTCAAGCCACAGCCGGGCCAGAGCCTGCCGACGATCATTGCCGAGCGGTCCGAGTTCCAGGACATCCTCGAGACGGTGCGCACGATCGCGAAGCGGGCCGACGACGTGCTTGGCGGCATCGAGGGGCTCGTCAAGGAGAATGCCGGCTCGATCAGCAACACGGTCAAGAATGTCGAGAAATTCTCCGCCGCGCTCGGCAATAATTCCGACGGCGTCGACAAGCTGATGAGCAGCTTCGGCCAGATCGCCGATACCATTTCTCCGCTCTCGCAGAAGCTCGGCAGCCTGAGCGATGAACTGAGCGAGGTCGTGAAGTCGGTCGACCAGCGCAAGGTCGCAAACATCCTTGCCAATGTCGACAAGTTCACCGCCGCCCTGGGCGACAACAGCGGGGATGTCGGCAAGGTGGTGAAGGATGTCGCCTCGATTACCGAGAAGCTCAACAAGGCCGCCGATCAGGTCGAGGGCGTGCTCAAGGCCGCGCAGGGCTTCCTGAATTCCGGGGACGGGCAGGGGGCGCTGGCCGAAGTCGGCAATGCGGCGCGCTCGATGCGCACCCTTGCCGAGAATCTCGACAAGCGCACCGCCGAGATCACGACGGGGATCAACCGTTTTACCGGGCCTGGCCTGCGCGACATCGAGAACCTGGCCGCCGAAGGCCGTCGGACCCTGACCGATTTCAACCGGGCCCTGCGCAATATCGAGCGCAATCCGCAGCAGTTCATCTTTGGCGGCCGCCCGCCGCTTCCCCAGTATAGCGGATCGCGCTAGTCAGATGCCGATGTCGTCCCGCCTTGCGCCAGAATCTGGCTTCACGCCGATCGCCGCTCTCGTCCTGGCCGTTTCGCTCACGCTGAGCGGTTGCGGCGGCGGCCCGACGCCCACCACCTACGACCTCTCGGCCCCTCGCGATTTCGGGCGGATCGGCGGGGCGCGTGCAACTCTCGTCATCAACGAGCCGACGACGGTCCAGACCCTCGATTCCGATCGCATGATTGTCCGGGACTCTGGCGGAGCGCTGTCTTTTCTTGGCGGCACGCAATGGGCAGACCGCATTCCGAAGCTGGTGCAGACACGGTTGATCCAGACCTTCGAGAACGGCAGCCGTATCGCGTCGGTCTCGCGGCCGGGCGAACGGATTGTCCCCGATCTCCAGCTCAATACGGACATCCGCAGCTTCAATATCGATGCTGCAACGAACACTGCCGTCGTCGAGATCACGGTGAAACTGGTCGGGGACCGGACCGGGCACATTCAGCGGGCCAGACTATTCTCGGCCAGGGTGCCGGTCGGTGCGGTCGACGGCGCTGCCGCGGCCCACGCGCTCGATCAGGCGCTGTCGAAGGTACTGATCGATATCGTGCGCTGGGCTGCCTAGATCATCGGACCAGAAATCGTATCCGGTCCGATGATCCAACCCTTTGTGTTTGCATCGGCTTTGCCCCGAAAACCGTGATCCACTTTTCGAGCCGATGCTTTAGCCGCACGCTGTATCGGCCTTGCAAGGTCCCACAGAAAACGGCCGCCCGATCGGGCGGCCGTTTTGCGTTCCGGGGCAGGGAGGGGGTGCTTACTCGAAGCGCCCGCTCGCATGAGCCAGCATGGTGTAGACCTTGCCGGTCTCGGAGGTGAGATAGGTCTTCGCCACCATCGAGTCGCGATCGTCCTTGGCGGCTTCGCCGAGCAGGCGCTCGAACTCGTCGATGTAGCGGTCGACCGTCTCCTTGAACTCCGCGTCGCGGCGGTATTTCCGCCGGATCTCGTCGAAGGTCTGCTGGCCCTGCAGGGTGTAGAGCCGGCGCGTGAAGACGTTGCGCTCACCGCGCTTGTAGCGGTCCCAGAGTTCGACAGCTGCGTCGTGGTCGATCATGCGGGCGATATCGACCGAGAGCGAATCGAGCTTCTCGATCGAGTGCGCGGTCGGCTTGCTCGGCTCGGCCGGCCGGTCCTCACGCGAGGCGCGGTTCAGCAGATCGGACAACCAGCCGGACTTGGCCGGGGGCTGTTCCGGCGTGGCCTGACGACGCGAAGCGTCCGGCGCAGATGCCGGGCGAGCCGGGGCTGCCTTCCCTTCGGTGCGCGGCTCCGGCTTGGCAGCCTCGGCCGTCGCATCGATCGAGGGCCGTAGCGGCTCGGCCAGGGTCGTTACGCGCGCCTGCGTCACCGAGGCGGAATAGGCCGGTGCTGCGGGCATGGCCGCGGATGCGCGGCGAGCCGGGGCTTCGGCAGCGCCAGCGACATCGCTGTTGCGGCCGGAGCGCGTCACGATCTCGGTCAGTTCGTTGAGCGCCTTGATCTGCTCGGCGACCACACGACGCATCTCTGCCGTCGATTCCTGCGTCTCCTTCGGCAGGTCGAGGACGCCGCGCTTCAGTTCGGAGCGCGTTGCCTCGAGCTCGCGCTGGATCTCGCTGGAGATCTTGCGCATGTCCTGGGCGGCACCCTGGAAGCGTTCCGTGACCTTGGACAACTCATTGCCGAGTTCTCCGCTGACCTGCTCATAGGCCGAGCGCAGCGCATGTGCGGTGCGTTCGCGCTCCTTGCCCGTTGTGGCGCGGATCATCTCGAACTGCTGCATGATCGCGCCGGTCGTGGCTTCGGCGGAGTCCGTCAGCACGCCGCCGATCTGGCGGGCGCGTGTTTCGGCGCTGCTCAGCGACTCGTCGATCAAGGCTGCGAAGGAGCGGGTGATCGATTCGATGTCGTCGGTCTTGCCTGAGATCAGGCCGTGCACTTCCTCCAGCGTGTCCCTGCGATCGGACAGAGCCTTGCCGACGCGAGCCTCGACCTGCTCGAGCCGCGAAGCGACCGCGTGCAGAGCAGCCGTGCTTGCCTGGGTAACCTCGGAGAGCGAGGTGCCCTGGCCGTCGAGCTGGCCGACAAGCGCCGTGGTCTGGCGCAAGGTGCCTTCCGAGAAAGCCTTGAGCTCCTCAACCTGGGCCGCGACCTGCGCCGTCGCCCCCTTGGTCTCGTCCATGACGGTGGCGAGCACCGCCTGCAGGTCGCTGACGCGTTCCGACAGGCCGCTCTCGATCGCACCGAGGTTCTTGTTCGCGCCGTTGACGATCTGCTGCATCAGCTTGTTGGCTTCGCCCAGGCGGCCAAGCATGCCGCCAAGCTCGCCGCGAAGCTGCTCATTGGTGTTGACCAGGGCCTCGACCGACTGGCGGGTTCCCTCCTCGAGCGTATCGCGCAGCCCCGCAGACGAGGTGTCGAGCGCAGTCGTGATCGCTGCGCTGCGCTCGCGCAGGCCGGCGAGGATCGACGTGCCACGGCTTTCGATGGCGCTGACCACGGTTTCGCCGACCGACGCGACCTCGTTGGCGATGGCTTCGCCGCGCTGGCCGAGTGCCGCAACCATGCCGCCGCCCTTGTCATCGAACAGGGCGCGCAGTTCGTCGGCGCGGGCCCCAAGCGAAACCGAGATTTCCTCGGACTTGTTGTGCAGCGTGTCGGCGATCTGCTGGCCGCGCGAATCGAGCGTTCCGGAAACGGAGTCGAGACGGTTGACCACGCGCTCCTCGAAGCGCGCGACGCTCTGGTCGAGCGTATCGGCGATCTGCAGCGCCCGCCCGCCGAGGGTGGCGTTGATGGTGTCGGCCTTCTCGCTGAGCGTGCGCGTGAGCGACTCGCTCTTCGAGGTGACGACCTCTCCGATCTCGTCGGCCTTGGCCGCCAGGGCGCGGGTGACCTCCCGGCCGCCCTCGGCAAGCACACGGGCGATGTCGACCGTGCGTTCGACCAGCGCCTCGTTGAGCGCGGTCGCCCGCGAGCCGAGATTGCCGTCGATGCGGGCAATGAGCCCGTCGAGGGAGGTGGCGATCTCGGCGCTCTTGGCGCCGGAGCGCTCCTCGAACACCTTGATCTGCTCCTCCATGGCCGTCGCCGCTTCCTGCGTGCGGGCGGCGAGGATATCGGCAGCCTCCGCCGCACGGGTGCCGATACGATCGGCCAGGGCCTGGCCGTCGCTGGTCAGCAACCGCTCGGCCTCGTTCAGGCGCGCCGCGACGGAATCGGTGAATTCGCGCGTGTCGGTGGTCAGTTTGGCCGCAAGCGCTCCGCCCTGGCGGACCACAATGTCTTCAAAGGCGTCGAGCCGGATCCCGAGCGCGGCCTCGACCTCGCGGCCCTGCGTGTCGAACAGGCGCGTGAAGTCGGCAAGGCGTTCGCTAAGCCCGCTCTCGATGTCGCGGCCCTGCGTGTCGAACAGCTGGGTGAAGGCGGCAAGGCGCTGGTCGAGGCCGCTGGCGATGCCGTGACCCTGCGTGTCGAACAGCTGGGTGAAGGCCGCGAGGCGTTCGTCGAGGCTGCTTGCGACGCCGCGACCGTGGGTGTCGAACACCTGAGTGAAGGCGGCGAGGCGTTCGTCGAGGCCGCTGGCAATGCCGTGACCATGAGTGTCGAACAGCTGGGTGAAGGCGGCAATGCGCTGGTCGAGACCGCTGGTGATGCCGTGCCCCTTGCTGTCGAACAACTGGTTGAAGGCGGCGAGGCGCTGGTCGAGGCCGTTGGCGATGAACTGCCCCTTGTTATCGAACAGCTGGTTGAAGGCGTCGAGACGTTCGTCGAGGCCATTGGCGATGCCGTGGCCCTGCGTGTCGAACAGATGAGTGAAGGCAGCGAGGCGTTCGTTGAGGCCGGCCTCGATGCCACGGCCCTGCGTGTCGAACAGCTGGGTGAAGGCGGCGAGGCGTTCATTGAGACTGGTCTCGATGCCCCGGCCCTGCGTGTCGAACAGCTGTGTGAAGGCGATGAGGCGCTCGTTGAGGTTGCTCTCGATGCCACGACCCTGCGTGTCGAACAGATGCGTGAGCGCGGCGAGGCGCTCGTTGAGGCCGTGCTCGATGACACGCCCCTGCGAGTCGAAGAGCTGGGACAGGGAGACAAGCCGCTCGTTGAGGGTGGCCTCGATACCCCGACCCTGGGTTTCGAACAGCTCGGAGAAAGCGGCGAGGCGCGTAGCCAGCGTGCCGTCGATCTGGCGTCCCTGCGCGTCGAAGAGCTGGTTCAGCGCGTCGTGGCGGCTTGCCAGCGTCTCGTTCAGCGCCTGGGCACGGTTCTCGACCGAGCGCAGCATCGACTCGGCGTTGGCGGCCAGAGCCTCGTTGACGCGCCCGCCCTGCTGGGTCAGCGCCAGCACGATTTCCCTGCCGGTGTCGGCCAGAAGCGTGCGCGCGTCCTCTGCGTGCACGGTGAAGGTGTCGCGCAACCCTTGCGTCGCTTCGCTGACACGTTCGGCGACATGGCGGCCATCGACATTGATGGTCTCGGTGAGGGTGCGGGTGGCGTCGGTCATGCGCCGCGCCAGATCCTCGCTCTGCTCGCCGAGCAGCGTGTGAACTTCGCGGCCGGTGCTGACGAGATCACGGATCATCGTCTCGCGCTGCTCGCCGAGCAGGGCGCCGACTTCCTTGCTGGTTTCGCCGAGGCGGGCGATGAAGCCCGTCTGCTGCTGCTCCAGCGCGGAGCGGGCGCTCTCGACGCTTTCCGTCACGCGGATCGCAAGCGCATCGCCTTGTTCGCCGAGCTTGAGGTGGAGGTTCTCGCCGGTCTCGGCAAGCTGGGTGATCAGCGCGCCGCCGCGTTCGGCGAGCAGGTTGTGCACGGAGCGACCGACATCGGCGACACGCGTCACCAGCGCCTGGCTCTGGCCGCTGAGCAGATCCTGCATGTCGAGGCCCGCCTGCGAGACCTTCACCGTCATGCCGCCGGTCTGCTCTTCGAGCAGGGCGCTGACCTTGGTGCCGGTCTCGGACAGGCTGGTGATGAGCGAGCTGCGCTGTTCGCTGATCAGGCTCTGGACTTCCTGTCCGGCCAGACCCAGGCGCGCGACCAGGTTATCGCCTTCCTGCCCGATGAGGTTCTGGACGTCCTTGCCGCTGCGGCCGAGGCGAGCGACGAGCGCGTCGCCTTGTTCGTTCAGGAGCTTGTGCACGTCCTCGCCGGTCTGGCCGAGGCGGGCGGCCAGCGTCTCGCCGTGGCGGTCGAGCAGGGATTCGACTTCCTTCCCGGCGCCGGACACGCGGCTGGCGAGCTTCTCCGCCTGCTGATCGAGCAGGGTGTGCACGATCTCGCCGGTCTCGGAGAGGCGGGTCACGAGGCTGCCGCCCTGCTCGGTGAAGAGCCCGTGCAGGCTGGTGCCGACATCGGTGATCCGGGTCGTCAGCTCGTCGCCCTGGCGGCCGACCGTATCGCCCAGCGATTTGCTCGCCTCGTCGAAGCGCAGCACGATGGCGTCGCCGCGTTCGCGCAGCACGTCCTCGACGGTACGGGCCGTCTCGTTGAGGCGGCTGACCAGCGACTCGCCCTGGCTGTCGATCAGCCCGTGCACGTTGGTGCCGACTTCGAGCAGGCGCGAAGCCATGCTCTCATGCTGCCGGCTGAGCAGGCTGTGGACGCCGCGGCCGACCTCGGCAAGGCGCGCGGTGACGCTTTCGCCTTCGCTCGAGAGCGAGCTGCGCAGGGTCTCCCCGGTTTCCGCGAGGCGCTGGGTCAGCGTCTCGCTCTGGCCCTCGATCAGGCCAACCAGCGTGCGGCCGCTCTGCTCGAAGCGTTCGGCGACAGTGGTGCCACGCTCGGAGATCTCCTGGGCCAGGCCTTCGCCCGTCTGCCTCAGGGTCTCGTTGACGGTCTCAACCCGCGCCGTCAGCGTCTCGACGACATGCGAGCCGGTCTCGCTGATCGCCTTGGTGACGTCGCGGGCCCCCGAGGTCAGGCCCTCGGTCAGAACCTGGCCGGTCCGCTCCAGCGAGGAGGCAATTTCCTGAGCGCGGCCGTCAAGCATCGTCGACAGGTTGTCGCGGGCGCCGGACAACCGCTCGCTGACCTCCCCCGACGTGATCTGCAGGCGTTCGACCAGTTCGTGGCCGCGGCCGCTGATCTCGTCGATCATGCGCTCGCCGGCGCGGCCGAGCGCGATCGTGATCTGGTCGCCCTTCTCGCCGAGCGAGCCGGTGACACGATCACCGGCCTGCGAGACGGCTTCGGCAATGCTGCGGCTGGCGCTCTCCAGATCCTTGGAGAGAGATTCATGCGCGCCGCTGATCGCGAATTTCACTCGCTCGGCATTGCCCACGACGGATTCCCGCTGCGTGACGAGCTCGTCGATAAGCGCGCGCAGCCGGATTTCGTTATCTGCATAGGCGCGCTCGAGCGTGGCGATCTCGCCGCGCACGATCGTCTCCAGTTCGCCGGCGCGCGCGACGGCGCGCTCGATGCCGTCGCCCATGGCGGCGACCTCGCGACGGATGGTCTGGCTCAGCGAGAGAACGGAATCGGCACCGACCACTTCCGGCTCGGCCAGGCGAAGCGCGACTTCCGTCATCGCACGGGAGACAAGGCGCATTTCCTGGGTGCGGCGGTAAAGTGCTGCGAGCACGAAGAAGAAGACGATCGGTGTGCCGATCGCCAATGCGAGCATGGCCCATTCGCCGGGGCCGAAGCCGGCCAGACCTTCCGGCAGACCGCTGCTGAACGAGCCGAAGCGGCTGACGAGCACAAAGGCAACGCCGGCGAGCCAGAGCAGCGAGGCAAAGGCCGCGAACCAGGAGGGGCGGCGCGAGGGGCGGACCGAGAAAGCCTGGACGAGGGAACTTGAATCGCGGCGGTCGTCATTGGCGACGCGGCTGGTATCGGGCGCGATCGCCGGGCGCGGGGAGGCCGCCTGTTGCGCCGGGGCGGGTTCCGGCTTGGGCGCGGGCTCGACGCGAGGCAGGTCGAGCTTGAGATCGCCTTCAGTGGCCGAAGGCAGCTTCGGTTCGGATGCGTGGGATGCCTCGCCGAGGGGCTTTGACTGGTCGAGCCGCAGGGCCTCCTCGATCGCGGACATCGCCGCTTCTGTCGGGTCCTGGAGCTTGTTCTGTCGGGTCATGATTGCCGCCTCGCAACGCTACTTCGATGTGGCGATATCGCCGCGATCCTCACTCTGCCGCGCGCCGCCTCTGGCGCCCGGCATCAAGAGGGACAATGCGCCCATCATTTACCAGTTGGAAGGGTAGTGGAGGCTCTATGCGATTGGAACCCATTTGAGGCCCCGATTCACAAACGTCGTTAACGCCTCGTTCACCATGTTGGCGCTTGTTTGAGCATCGGAGCCGGTTTGCCGGCTCATGCAGAATGCGTGTTTCCGAGTGCTCCAATGCCCCAAAAAGCCATTGATCTTGCTCACCTCGCCCGCCAGACCGGCGGCGATCATGACCTCGAGCGCGAGCTGCTGACGCTCTTCGCGCAGCAATGCGTCAGCCATTTGCGGACCATCCACTCCGGCAGCGACGTCAAGGCCAAGATGGACGCGGCACATACCCTGAAGGGAGCCGCCAGTGCGATCGGAGCCTGGTCGGTTGCCGAGGCCGCCGAGGCAATGGAACGCCAACTGGCCAGCGATGATCCGACGCGCAGGGAAAACGCGATGGACGCTCTGGCGCTTGCTACGGCCGAGGCCCGCGCTGCGATTTCCACGATCGATTGCGCCGCCTGAGGGCGGTCAGGCGGTCAACGCTCTTTCCACAATGCCTGGAAATGCTCTAAGCGGTGCCGGCGTTGGCCCCGCCGGAGTTCATGATGCCGAAGATCACTTTCATCGATGCCCAGGGAGAAAGCCGTACCGTTGAGGCCGAGACCGGCGCGACGGTCATGGAAACGGCCGTGCGCAATGGGATTCCCGGCATCGAAGCCGAATGTGGCGGCGCCTGCGCCTGCGCGACCTGCCATGTCTATGTCGACGATGCCTGGGCAGAGAAGACCGGCCACGCCGAGTCCATGGAGGAGGACATGCTCGACTTCGCGTTCGACGTGCGCCCGACGTCGCGGCTCTCGTGCCAGATCAGGGTTCGCGACGAACTCGACGGCCTCGTGGTGCGCACGCCGGCCCGCCAGGGCTGAGCCGACAGGGCAGGGCGGGCTTACTCGGCTGCAGCCGGCACTGCCGATGCCAGCATCGTCTCGCGCCCGGGTACGGGATGTCGCGGGACCAGGAAAGCCAGCGTCAGCGAGACGGTGGCGACCGCCGCGCCGATGTAGAAGACGATCGCAGGGTCGCGGATCCAGAGCAGCCCGAAGGTCACGGGCAGGAAGACCGCGGCGATGTGGTTGATCGTGAAGGCTACTGCCGAGGTCGGCGCGATATCGGCCGGGTCCGCGATCTTCTGGAAATAGGTTCTTTGCGCCAGGACGAGCGTGAAGAAGACCCCGTCGACGACGAAGAGCGCGCCGGCGACGTAGACGCCCCAGCCGGCGAAATGCCCGTGGCTTGCCAGCGCATAGCCGACGAAGACGGCGATCAGCGAGATGTTCTCGAGCTGGATCGTCGCCCGTTCACCGACTCGTCCGACGAGATGGCCGAGCATCGGCCCCACGAAAGTGTTGATGCCGTAGGTGGCAAGCAGAAGCGTTGCCGTCGCTGCGACATCGTAGCCGAAGCGCTCGACCAGCAGGAAGCCGCCGAAGGCCATGAAGATCTGCCGGCGCGCGCCCGACATGAAGGTCAGGGCGTAATAGAGCCAGTACCGCTTGCGCAGGACGAAGCCCTTGTTTTGTGGCACCGCGCCCTGAAAGCGTGGAAACAGCAGCCAGGCGGCGACGGTCAGGCCGATGGTGAGGAGGCCCGCCACCACAAAGACGATGGTGTAGCCCGGCTGGAAAAGCCGCCAGATCAGCGCGATCGAGCCGAAGGCAAGCAGCTGTGCGGCGGCCGAGGCGCCGGCGATCTTGCCAAGGAGCCTTGGGGCCTCCGCCTTGGGCAGCAACTGCAGCTGCAGGGATTGCTGCGCGGTCTCATAGTAGTGGAAGCCGAGCGACATGATCGTGGTGGTGATCAGGAGCCCGCCGAGACTGGGATAGAAACCGGTGATCGCAACGCCGAAACCGAGCGTGAGCAGGCTGAGATAGGCGAGGATCTGCTCGCGCATGAACCAGAACAGGATAATCGCCGTGAAGGCGAGAAAGCCGGGAATCTCCCGGACCGATTGCAGGATACCGATATCCTGCCCGGTGAAACCGGCAGCTTCCTTGGCGAAATTGTTGAGCAGCGCGCTCCAGCTTGCAAAGCCGAGCCAGTTGACGAAGGCCAGCACCATCAGGAAGGCGGCAGGCGAGTGCAGCAGCGCGCGTCGGGCGCGTGAAGCGGGCTGGGCGTCGGTCATCGGATTACCGGGCAGGAGGAACGGCCATTGGCGTCGCCACGGACTTCACAAGACTGGTTCCGTGCGGCGATACTCTTAGGCGAGGTCCGGGCTGCGTCAATTCCGCCCCAACATGGCGACCACGCAGGACGCCGCGCGTGCCTGGATGTGGTATCATAGGGCGGCAACTACGCAATCTGACGATGCCGAAAATCGGGGGGATGCGATGTACAGATCGATTCTGGTTCCCGTTGATCTTGCCGAGGTCGACTTCGCGGCGCTCGCCATCAAAGCGGCGGTTTCCTTCGCCGAGGCGTCCGGCGGCACCATAAGACTGGTATATGTCCGGTCGCTCGTGCCGATCACCTACATGGAGTTCGTGCCGGCCGATTTCGACACCGAGCAACAGAGTGAGGCGGAGGCCAAACTCGCCGATATCGCGGCCAGCATTCCGTTGCCGCCAGATCGTGTTTCCGCAAAAGTGCTGGTCGGTTCGATCCATGGCGAAGTGCTGGCGGAAGCTGATGCCAGCGGCGCCGATCTCATCGTGATCGGCTCGCACGAGCCCGGTATGCTCGCCTATGTCATTGGCTCCAATGCATCGGCCATCGTGCGCCGCGCGAAATGCTCGGTGCTGGTCGTGCGCAGCGGCTGAGGTCGGCGAAACGCGGGCCGGTCAGCCTGTCGAGGCGCGCGGCACCAGATCGTCCGGCACTTCGCCTGACTGCAACTCGCGGGGGCGGTTTAGCTTGACCATCGGCCCGACCTGCCAGAGCGAGGCGATGGCGAGCAGGATACCCAGCCATCCCGCCGAGTTGGAGCCCTGCAGGAAGGCGCGCAGCGTGAACATGATCAACATGAGCAAGGACAGGCCGCTGACCACAGTCAGCAGCCACCAGTTCCAGTTCGGCTTGCCGGCGAGAAAGCGGACACGCGGATTGGCCCTGACGATTGCTGCCGACAGCGCTTCGACAAAGGCGCGATAGCCGGCATCGTCGCGCTCCATGTCGGTGAGCGAGCGCCAGGACAGGTTGCCGAAGGTGATGCTCTTGCCGTCGCTCAACCTGAGCTGCGTCTTGAAGCCCTTCGAGGAGATATTGCTCGGCGCATAGACGAAGCGCACGTGCTCGACCGCCGAGAGCCTGACCTGATCGACCTTGCGTGTGCTGTCGATCTCGAGCGTATCGCCCTTCAGCCGGTACGTGATTTCGAATCCGACCGGCTTGGGACGCTGGCGCCAGGACGGCGGGAGCGCATCATTGTCATCTTGCATGGCGGCAGCCATAGCGGCTCGCCAGGGACTTGTCAGCGGGCCAGTGCCTTCATGGCGCCGTCGAGCCCGTCCAGCGTCAGCGGAAACATGCGCCCGCCCATCAACCCGCCGATCTGCCGGATCGACTGGGTATAGCTCCAGAGATGCTGCTGGACCGGGTTGAGCCAGACCGATTTCGGGAAATGACCGGTCAGGCGCTGCATCCAGACCTCGCCCGCTTCCTCGTTCCAGTGTTCCACCGAGCCCCCGGGCATCCCAACCTCATAGGGACTCATCGAGGCATCGCCGACGAAGACGATGCGATACTCGGCCGAATAGGTCCGCAGGATGTCCCAAGTCGGTATGACCTGATCGTGCCGGCGCTTGTTCTCGCGCCAGACCCGCTCGTAAGGGCAGTTATGGAAGTAGAAGTGCTCGAAATGCTTGAACTCGGCCCGCGCCGCCGAGAACAGCTCCTCGGCGAGTTCGACATGCCAGTCCATCGAGCCGCCCACATCGAGGAATAGCAGTACCTTGACCGCGTTGCGGCGCTCGGGCCGCAGCTGCACGTCGAGATAGCCGTGCTTGGCCGTTTCCGAGATGGTGTGGTCGAGGTCGAGTTCCTCAGCCGCCCCCGTGCGGGCAAAGCGGCGCAACCGCCTCAATGCAACGCGCAGATTGCGCACGCCGAGTTCGCGCGTGTCGTCGAAATCCTTGAACTCGCGCTTGTCCCATACCTTGATCGCCCGGAAGTTGCGGTTGCTATCCTGGCCGATGCGGACGCCCTCGGGATTATAGCCATAGGCGCCATAAGGCGAGGTCCCTGCGGTGCCGATCCATTTCGAACCGCCCTGATGCCGGCCCTGCTGCTCGGCGAGCCGCTGCTTCAGCGTCTCCCAGAGCTTGTCCCAGCCCATCGCCGCAATCTCGCGCTTTTCCGCGTCGGTCAGGAATTTCTCGGCGAGCTTGCGCAGCCATTCCTCGGGAATGCCGGCCTGTTCGATGGCCTGCTGCAGCGTCTCCATGCCCTTGAACACCTGAGCGAAGACCTGATCGAATTTGTCGAGATGGCGCTCGTCCTTCACCAGGCAGGTGCGAGCGAGATAATAGAATTCGTCGACGCGGTGTTCGGCGAGATCGACTTCCACGCCTTCGAGCAAGGCCAGGTACTCCCGCAGCGTGACGGGAACCTTGGCGGCGCGCAGATCGGTGAACAGGCGAAGGAACATCGCCCCACTGTGCGGAAGGCGGCGGCGGGGTCAAGCAGCACCGGCCTGAAGGCCAGGTGCTGCTCTAAAATAGGATCGGCTTACGCCACTGCGTCGGCAAGGTCCTTGGTGACCTTGAACTTGACGACGGTCTTGGCCGGAACCTTGATCATGGCGCCGGTCGAGGGGTTGCGGGCCTCGCGGGCTTCGCGCTTGGCCGCCGACAGCTTGCCGACGCCGCCGAGGGTGACATCGTCGCCGGACTTCAGCGTCTTGGCGACAACGGCTGCGAGCGAGCCGAGGATGGCGGACACGTCGGTCTTGGTCTTGCCGGTTTCGTCGGCGATGGCGGCGATCAGTTCGTTCTTGGTCATGAAAGTCTCCTGAAGAACGGTGTTGGTTAGTCGTCGCTGGGGAGGATGCTAACTCCTGCTGCCGCCGCGAATCGCGCGACGACTGCATGTCCGCCCTGTGCGAAACTGCCACTTGGCACGGTTGGCGTCCAAAAACACGGCATTGGGGCTAGATACGCACAGCATTTCGCTTCGTTCCCGCCTCAGGAGTGCAAAAAATCAGCGGTGCGGCCACCATGACAGGAGTCATTGACAAATCTCACCCTGTTATTTCAAGTTTAAAATAATGAATGCTGATGCGGGGGGACGCATGAAGGTTGTCATCGTCGGAGGCGGAATCGGCGGCCTGACGCTCGCATTGATGCTGCACGCGCGCGGCATTGCCGCAACCGTCTACGAGCAGTCGAGCGAGATCCGCGAGGTCGGCGTCGGCATCAACACCTTGCCGCATGCGATCGGCGAACTGGCCGAGATCGGCCTGCTGCCGGCGCTTGATGCCGTCGCGATCAGAACGCGCGAACTCATCTACATGAACCGCTTTGGCCAGACTGTCTGGCGCGAGCCGCGCGGGCTCCATGCCGGGGCGCCGGTGCCGCAGTTCTCGATTCATCGCGGCCGCTTGCAGGGCGTGATCTGCGCGGCTGTGCGCGAGCGCCTGGGGGAGGGGGCTCTGCGAACCGGGCGCCGGCTGCAGGGGTTCGTCCAGGACGAGGGCGGCGTGACTGCCCATTTTACCGATGCACGGCGCGGCGAGGCTGGCGAGACGGCGCGTGCCGACGTGTTGATCGCCGCCGATGGCATCCACTCCAGCGTGCGCGGACAATATTTTCCGAACCAGGGGGCGCCGCGCTGGAATGGCGTGCAGATGTGGCGCGGGGCTTGTGACTGGCCGGCCTTCCTCGACGGCGAGAGCATGATCATCGCCGGCGGCATGGCCGGAAAGCTGGTGCTGTATCCGATCGCTGCGGGCAGCAAGCCCGGCACTCGCCTGACCAACTGGGTCGTCAATATCCGGACCGGCGATCCGGCGAAGCCGCCTCCGAAGGAGGCCTGGTCGAAACCGGGCAGGCTTGAGGATGTACTGCCCTATGCGCGTCGCTTCTCGATTCCCGGCGTCGATATCCTTGCGCTGATCCAGGCCTCTCCCGGATTCTGGGATTACCCGATGTGCGACCGCGATCCGCTGCCGCGCTGGACCCATGGCCGCGTCACGCTGCTCGGCGATGCCGCTCATCCGATGTATCCGGTCGGCTCCAACGGTGCCTCGCAGGCGATTCTCGATGCGCGCGCGCTTGCCGATGCGCTGGTCAGCAGCGAGCATCCGCGCCAGGCACTGGCGGCCTATGAGGCGGTGCGCCTGCCTGCAACCGCGCAAATTGTGGCCTTGAACCGGATCGGCGGCCCGGAACGGGTAATCGACGCCGTCGAGGCGCTCGCGCCGAACGGCTTCGACGATGTCGAACGGGTCATGAGCTACGCCCGGCGCGAGGCGATCGTGAAATCCTATGCCGGCAAGGCCGGCTTTGCACCGGAGCAACTGACCCGGCGCTGAAACGGATTGATCAGCCGGCTTCGGTCAGTTGCTGAATGCGTGCCTTGAGCTGCGCGTTGTTCTGTTCGCATTGCTTCAGGCGACGGGCCTGGTCGAGGGGCACGATTTCGGCGGTTGAGGAAGGCCGCCCGTCCAGGGCGATCCCGACCCGCTCGCCATCGCGCCACCGAAAGCGCGCGCCGTAGACGCGCCGCTTATGCTCGATCTCAAGCTCGAATGCTGCCGGCAAGGCAATAGCATCGGAGATGAGTAACATAGCGCCTGCGTCGGAAAGGTTGCGCACCACGCAGTCGAGCGTGGAATGGCGGTTGTTGAAAACGATACGCGCGCCCAGCAAGGTACGCTGCCGTGGTGCTTCACGGCGTTCGGTCGTCATGATGCCGCCCCCAACTTCTGCCGCACGCATTTTGCGTGCCGCTACGTAAGAGCGAGAATTGCCAGTTTAACCCGAGCCTTGCAGCTTTAACCTTGCCTTAACCTTAACGGCTGTTCAGCAAAATCCTCTCGGGCGCCGTTCCGCGTTCGTTGCCCTCCCAAGCCGCCGCATTTCGGATCGCCGATCGTGCTCGAACGCGAACGGCAAGGCGTCCACGCGCGAATCAATCGTCATCATCATCGTCGTCATCGCGATAGCGGTCGCGGCGATATCCCCGGTAGCGCGGATAGTCGTCATCATTGTCGAACCGCCGGCGGCCGAAGCGATAGTCCTCGCCATAAGGGCCAAGCCGTCCACGCGGGCGGCTGCTCGGATAGCAGCCGCGATAGTCGCAGGTGCTTTCGGTGTAGACGCCGGTGCGCGGGTTGATGCAGCGGAATTCGTTGCAGCGCATCTGGGCCTGCGTGAGCGGCAGGCCCGCTTCGCCGAGCGCCGGGACTGGCATTGCTGTAGCGTTGCCCGCTGCTAACGCGGCGAGCAAGCCAAGGGAAAGCGTCGCCTTCCTCATGTTCCAACCTCCATCATTGCGGCAGATTAGCGCCGGCAGATGAACGCAGGGTGCACGGGCCCGGGTTCCGCTGGTGCCGGACTTTCCGTTTCCGGCAGGTTCGTCACGCCCCGTCTGGAGGCGGCGGCAGGAAGTCGATCTCGTATTTGGCGGCGAGCGCGACGACCTCTGCGGGGTTCTGCTCCGGCATCGAATGGATCGCCCAGAACAGGTCGTAGAGGCGGCCGGTGGGTGCGACCCAGAACAGGCACTTTGCCGGGCTGTCGCTCTTGTTGAAGATGCCGTGCGGAACGTTGCGCGGCAGGCGGATCAGGTCGCCGGGCAAGGCATGCGCTTCCTCTCCATCGAGAACGAGATCAAGTCGGCCCTCGAGCAGATAGATGAACTCGTCCTGCGTCGGGTGGACATGCGGCGGTACGAAGGTGCCGGGCGGGAAGGTCGCATGCCAGGAGAAACTATCCTGGCTCAGTGTCTTGGGGACATAAGTCTGGCCGAGAATGTTCCACGAAATGGCATCGATGCCCTGATTGGCCCTCGTTACGCCGGCTGTCAGTGGCTTCATCGGTCTCTCCTTCTCTAAAGGTGCAGGAAGCGATCTTTCACAGCGCTGTCGCTGCGCAAGTCGTCGCTCGATCCGCGCCAGACGACGCGGCCCTTTTCCAGGACGATATGTCGATCGGCGATCCTGGCCAGCGCGTCGACATTCTTGTCGATGACCAGGATGGATTCGCCGTCAGCTTTCAGCGCGGCAAGGCAGGACCAGATTTCCTGGCGGATGATCGGCGCCAGCCCTTCCGTCGCCTCGTCGAGAATGACCAGCTTGGGGTTGGTCATCAGGGCCCGGCCGATCGCCAGCATCTGCTGCTCGCCGCCGGAAAGCTGGTTGCCGCGATTGGTCCGCCTCTCCTTGAGGCGCGGCAGGAATGCGTAGATGCGCTCGATATTCCAGCGTGGCGTGCCGAAGCGGCTGGCTGCCGTGGCGATCAGGTTTTCTTCCACGCTGAGCGTCGGAAAGATCTGGCGGCCTTCCGGCACCAAGCCGATTCCGGCCTGCGCGATCCGGAAGGGCGGAGCGCCGGTCAGATCGCGGCCGGAGACGCTGATGCGGCCGGCCCTGGCCGGAATCAGTCCCATGATGGCGCGGATCGTCGTGGTCTTGCCCATGCCGTTGCGGCCGAGCAACGTCACCACCTCGCCCTCGGCGATCGCAAGATCGACGCCGAACAGGATCTGCGCTTCGCCGTAGCCGGCATCCAGAGCTTCGACGACGAGCATGCCCTAGCCCTCCTCGCCGAGATAGGCTTCGCGCACGGTCGGGTCGGCACGCACGGCGGCCGGATCACCCGAGGCGACGACACGGCCATAGACCAGCACGCTGACCTTGTCCGCGAGCGCGAACACCGCCTCCATGTCGTGTTCGACCAGCAGCATGGCGTAGCGGCCCTTGAGGCTCTTCAGCAGCGCGATCAGGCGCGCGCCTTCCTCGTGTCCGACGCCGGCCAGCGGCTCGTCGAGCAGAATCGCAGCTGGCTCGAGGGTCAGTGCCATCGCGATCTCGAGCGCGCGTTTCTCGCCATGCGAGAGCCGGCCGGCCGGAACATGCGCTCGCTCGCTGAGCCCGACTGAGGCGATCGCTGCCCATGCGGGGCCGTTCAGGCGCTCGTCGCGGGCTGCGTTGCGGAACAGGGCCAGCGGATGTGTCGCCCGCGCCTGCACACTGAGAGCCACGTTCTCCAGCACCGAGAGCGAAGCGATGGTCGAGGTGATCTGAAAGGTGCGAGCGAGCCCGGCGCGCGCGCGTTTCTCCGGCGACAGTCCGGTGATGTCGGTGCCGCGAAAGCGAATGCTGCCTGCGTCCGGACGCAGCATGCCGGAAATCTGGTGCACGAGCGTAGTCTTGCCGGCACCGTTCGGGCCGATCAGCGCATGCAACTCGCCCGGAGCGACGGAGAAGCTGACGCCGTCGGTCACCTTCAGGGCACCGAAGGACTTGCGGACGCCATCGAGGACGAGAACGGGCTCAGCCATCGCTGTTTCCCCGCATCTTTGCGAGGATGCCGACGATGCCGCCCCGCGTGAACAGCACGAAGAGAACGATGAGCGGCCCGAAGATCGCCTTCCAGTGCTCGGTGATGCCGGCGAGCACGTCTTCGGCGAAGAGAAAGGCGAGCGCGCCGATGATCGCGCCATGCAGCGAGCCGACGCCGCCGAGCACCACCATGAAGATCAATTCGCCCGAGCGCTGCCAGGACATGAAGGCGGGGCTGACGAATTCGGTCTGGTTGGCGAGGAAGAAGCCGGACAGGCCCGCGATCATGCCGCTGATGACATAGGCGATGAGGCGCACGCGCCCGACATCGTACCCGGTCACGGTCACGCGGGTCGCGTTCTCGCGCGCCGCGCGCAGCACGCGGCCGAAGCGGGAGGCGACGATGATGCGGACCAGCCCGTAGCAGCCGACAAGCGCGCCAAGCACGATGTAGAAGAAGCCGGTCCGGCTTGCGGCGATGTCGAAGCCGGCGATCGTGCTGTGCGCATGGAGCGTCAAGCCATCGTCGCCGCCATAGGCGGAAAGCGCCTGCGCCAGGAAGAACACCATTTGCCCGAAGGCCAGCGTGATCATGATGAAGGCGACGCCGCGCGTGCGTAGCGAGACCGCGCCTGTGATCGCCGCGAAGAGGGCGCAGATGACGAAGAGCACGGGCAGGATCAGCAGCGTCTCGGTGCGGCCCTCGGTGATCATGATGCCGGTCACATAGGCGCCAATGCCGATGAAGGCGGCATGCCCGAAGGAGACCAGCCCGCCGACACCCAGGATGAGATCGAGCGACAGGGCCGCGATGGCGAAGATCATCGCCCGCGTCACCAGCGACAGCCAATGGGCGGGAACACCGAGCGAGACGGCGACGGGGACGAGTGCGAGCGCTGCGAAGAGCACCAGCGCCAGGACCGGGCGCGACCTTGGCCGGGATTGGGCAGGCCCGGCTGCGCCGGCGATGGTGGGCGCCGCGCTCATGTCCGGCCCTTGGCGGGCAGCAGGCCTTCGGGGCGCACGAACAGGACGATGGCCATCACCAGATAGATCAGCATGGAAGAGAGCGCAGCTCCGGTCGCACGGGCCGAGGGGGCGCTCATGAACAGGCGCAGCAGGTCGTTCATGAACGAGCGCCCGAGCGTGTCCACCAGTCCGACGATCAGCGCGCCGACGAAGGCGCCGCGGATCGAACCGATGCCGCCGACGACGATGACGACGAAGGCGAGAATCAGCACGGTGTCGCCCATGCCGGGCTCGACCGAAAGGATCGGTGCCGCCATCGCGCCGGCAAATCCGGCCAGCATGGTTCCGAAGGCGAAGACGACCATGAACAGCTTGCGGATATCGACGCCGAGTGCCGAGACCATCGGCGCGTTCGAGGCGCCGGCCCGCAGCAGCATGCCGGTGCGCGTCCGCTCGACGATGAACCAGAGCAATCCGCCGACCGCCAGGCCGGCGCCTATCAAGGCGAAGCGGTAGGTCGGATAGAGAATGCCGTCCATCAACCGCACCGAGCCCGACAGGAATCCCGGGACCGGGACGGAGAGGGGGGCCGCACCCCAGACGATCTTGACGCCCTGGTTCAGGAGCAGGATGAGCCCGAAGGTCGCGAGAACCTGGTCGAGATGATCGCGTTCATAGAGATGGCGGAAGACCAGGAATTCGAGGGCAAGCCCGATGACGAGCGCTGCCGCCAGCGCGAGCAACAGCCCCAGCACGAAACTCCCGGTCAGCCCGACGAAGGTCACGGCGAGATAGGCGCCCAGCATGTACTGCACGCCATGGGCCAGATTGATGAAATCCATGACACCGAAGACCAGCGTCAGCCCCGCTGCCACCAGGAACAGCAGGATGCCGAGCTGCAATCCGTTCAGGATCTGGACGATGAGGAGACTGGTGGTCATCAGCTCGATGTTCGTTGACTGGCGCGGCACGCCCCTCGATCACGCTGCGTTTGGACGAAACCGTCCAAACGCAGAAAACGTGATCGATTCTCATAGTTTAGAGCATGCTTTATGCGAAAAACCGTTGCCACTTTTTCGCAGCATGCTCTCGGCGGCCGCAGCGGGACGCAAGTCAGACACGGGCTCCCTTCCCCGGAAAGGGCAGGGGCGGCGAGGGCGAGGATGTCGCCAAGGGGAGCTGATGTCCTGCTCCGATGACGGGTGGATGCTCTCCGGCACCCTGCCATCATCCAAGCTGTTCTCTCCTCCCAGAGAGACGAAGGGACACGAGCTCCCCCGGGCAGTCTCCTCACTTCAGCGCGCAATCCTTCGCATGCGGGTCGGCATAGTCCGAGAACACCTTCTGCGCGATCTCGGTCTGGAACTTGCCGTCCGCGCGCTTGGCCACCTTGACCAGATAGAAGTCCTGGATCGGGTAGCCATTGGTGTTGAACTTGAAGTTGCCGCGCAGCGACTTGAAGTCGGCCTTCTTGATCGCGGCTCGCAGCTTGTCCTTGTCTGCCGTGCCGCCCGCGCCCTTGACCGCCGAGTCGATCAGCAGGGCGGCATCATAAGCCTGCATGGCGTAGGAGCCGGGCACGATCTTGTAGGCAGCCTCATAATCCGCGACGAACTTCTTGTTCTGCGGATTGTCCGTGTTGGGCGCCCAGGTCATGCCGCCGAAGAGGCCGACCGCTGCGTCCTGCTGTGCGGGCAGGGTCGATTCATCGACCGTGAAAGCGGAGAGGAACGGGATCTTGCCTTGCAGGCCGGCCTGCGACCACTGCTTGACCAGATTCACGCCGAGACCACCCGGCATGAAGGCGAAGACGACGTCGGGCTTGGCCGCGGCGATCTTGGCGAGCTCTGCTGAGAAATCGAGCTGGTTCAGCGGGACATAGACCTCGTCGACGACCTCGCCCTTGAAATAGTTCTTGAAGCCTGCGAGCGAGTCCTTACCCGCCTGGTAGTTCGGCGCCATGATGTAGGCGCGCTTGAAGCCCTGGTCCTGCGCGTATTTGCCCAGCACCTCGTGGACCTGGTCGTTCTGGTACGAGGTCACGAAGAAGTTCTGGTGGCAGGCCTTGCCTGCGAGCGTCGAAGGGCCGGCATTCGGGCTGATCAGTACCGCGCCGGAGTCCAGAACCGGCTTGGCGATCGCGCCCAGGATGTTCGAGAACACCGGGCCGACGACGAAATCGACCTTGCCGCCCTCGACGAAGCCGCGAACCTTGCCGACTGCGACATCGGGCTTCAGCTCGTCATCGATCACCGTGATCTGCACCGGCCGTCCGCCGAGCTTGCCGCCCATCTGGTCGACTGCGAGCTGGAAGCCATCGCGCAACTGCTGGCCAAGCGCGGCCTGCGGGCCGGAAAGAACGCTGACGACGCCGATCTTGATCGGCTCCTGGGCCTGTGCGCCGGCAATCCCCAGCGCAATGAGCGCCGTGCCGATAGACAATGCGAGTTTGAGCTTCATGTCCGATGTCCTCCCGGGACCTGCAAGGAGCCTACTGGCCAGCGGAGATCCCCATCCCCTTCCAGCCGGTATGTTCCCCATTTTGTTTCAAGCTTAAAATATCTGCAAGAGGCTTTGATGCTGAATCGTTCGGCGTGTCATGCCGCCTCCGTCATCCCGGTCAGCCGAAGTGTCGACAGGGCTGTCGGGATGACGTCGGGAAAAGGCGGTCTGCGGGCTCAGGCCTGCACGCCTTCGACGTACCAGTCCATCTTCGACAGCATCTCGTCGGAGGCCGTCTCGCCGGACTTGAGGCGCAACACGCCCTTCTGGTCCTTGAGCTCGCCGGTGAAGGGGTGGAGCGTGCCGGCAACGATGCCTTTCTGGACCTCTTCCGCGGCTGCGCGTGCAGCCGGCGTCACCGCGGCATTGAAGGGGGCGAGCTTGACGAAACCGTCCTTGATCCCGCCCCAGACGTCGCCGGACTTCCAGCTGCCGTCCATGACGTCCTTGACGCGCTTGATGTAGTAGCCCGACCAGTCGTCGACGATCGCCGAGAGATGCGCCTTGGGGGCGAAGGCGCTCATGTCGGAAGCCTGGCCGAAGGCGAAGACGCCGCGCTGCTCGGCCGCCTGCAGGGCGGCGGGGCTGTCGGTATGCTGGGTGATCACATCGGCGCCCTGGTCGATCAGCGCCTTGGCGGCGTCGGCTTCCTTGGCCGGGTCGTACCAGGTCGACGCCCAGATGACCTTGGTCTTGAAGTTCGGGTTCACCTTGCGGGCGGCGAGCGTGAAGGCGTTGATGCCCATCACGACCTCCGGAATCGGGAAGGAGGCGATGTAGCCGGCCTGTCCGCTCTTCGACATGTGGCCCGCAATCGTGCCGATCACGGCGCGGCCCTCATAGAAGCGGGCATTGTAGGTCGCGACGTTCTCGGCGCGCTGATAGCCGGTGGCGTGCTCGAATTTCAGCTTCGGGAACTGCTTTGCGACCTGGATGGTCGGGTTCATGAAACCGAAGGAGGTCGCGAAGATCAGCTGGTTGCCGGCCTGCGCCAGCTGGCGCAGCGCGCGCGCCGCATCCGGCCCCTCGGCGACGTTCTCGATGAAGCTGGTCTTGATCTTGTCGCCATACTGCTTCTCGAGCGCCTTGCGGCCCTGATCATGCGTCCAGCTCCAGCCATGATCGCCGACCGGACCGACATAGATGAAGCCGACACCAAGCGGCGCCTGCGCGAAGGCGCTGCGGCCGAGCAGGGGCAGGGTGGAGGCCGCGGCGGCGCCGGCAACGAGCGTGCGGCGGGTGATGATGGATGACATGGTTGTTCTCCCCATGGGTTGGCGGCGTCGTCAGGACACCGAGAAGGGTTTGCCGAGACAGGCGGGCGCATCGAGCCGGCCCGTTTTGCGACCGAGCGACATCATCGTCAGAACCAGGATTGTCGCAAGATAGGGAGCCATCGCCAGCACCTCCGGCGCGAGCCAGGTGATGCCGGCAGCCTTCGCCTGAAGCTCGAAGGTCATTACCGCGCCGAAAAGATAGGCTCCGAGCAGGAGCCGGCCGGGCTTCCAGGCGGAGAAGACGACGAGCGCGAGCGCGATCCAGCCGCGCCCGGCCGTGAGGCGATCAGCCCACATCGGCGTCAGCGCCAGCGAGAAATAGGCGCCGCCAAGGCCTGCAAGCGCGCCGCCGAAGGCGATCGCCGCATAGCGGATGCCAATGACGGGATAGCCGATGGCATGGGCCGAGGCATCATTCTCGCCGACCGCTCGCAGGATCAATCCTGCGCGCGTCCGACGCAGGAAGACGCTCACGCCGAGAACCAGGGCGAGCGAGAGATAGACGATGATGTCGTGCCCGAAGAGCGCGCGCAGCCAGGGATGGCTGGCAAGCACTTCGGGAAACAAGGGTCCGAGACGATCGATCGTGCGGCCGACAAAGCCGGCGCCGATCAGCGAGGAGGCGCCGACGCCGAAAATCGTCAGCGCCAGGCCCGTCGCGACCTGGTTGGCGGTCAGGCTGAGGGTCAGAACGGCGAAGATCATCGCGGTTGCAATGCCGGCGATCACGGAGGCGACGAGCCCGAGCGCAACGCTGCCGGTGCTGAAGGCGACCGCGAAGCCGGCAACGGCTCCGGTCAGCATCATGCCCTCGACACCGAGATTGAGGACGCCGGACTTCTCGACGACGAGCTCGCCGAGCGCCGCGAGCAGGATCGGCGTCGACGCTGCGACGAGGGTCATGATGATCGAGACCAGGATCACGCTGTTCATCAAGGCAAGACCTTTGCCGGCCGTGCCCTGAAGGCGATGCGATAACGGACCAGCACATCGGTCGCGAGCAGGAAGAACAGCAACATTGCCTGGAACATGCCGGTCGCGGCCTGTGGCAGCCGGACGGTCGTCTGGGCGATCTCGCCGCCGACATAGGTTGCGGCCAGAACGACACCGCCAAGCACGATGCCGAGCGGATGCAGGCGGCCGAGGAAGGCAACGATGATGGCAGTGAAACCGTAGCCGACCGGGAATTGCGGGGTGAGCTGGCTGAAGGGGCCTGCCGCCTCGAAGATTCCCGCAAGACCCGCGAGCCCGCCTCCGATCAGCATCGTCACCCAGGTTGTCCGTTCCGCGCTGAAGCCGCCGTGACGCGCCGCAGCCGGTGCGAGGCCGACAACCTTCACCGCATAGCCCGCAGTCGTCTTCTCGATCACAAGCCAGGCAATCACAGCAATGAGGAGTGCAAGCGGAATGCCGAGATGGACGAGCGTCTCCGGGATGATGACCGGCAGCGTCTGATCGGCCGTGAACATTCGCGTTTGCGGGAAGTTGAAGCCGTCCGGATCCTTCCACGGGCCGCGCACGAGATAATACAGGGCCTGCACCGCGACATAGGTCAGCATCAGGCTGGTCAGGATTTCGCTGACCTGAAGCCTGACGCGCAGCAGCGCCGGGATTGCGGCCCAGGCCATGCCGCCGAGGATGCCTGCGAGAGCCATGGCCGGCAGGATCCACCAGCCGCTCATCTCATAGGTTGCGAGGGCAACGCCGGTGCCGGCGATGGCGCCCATGATGTACTGGCCCTCGGCGCCGATATTCCAGACATTGGCGCGAAAGCCGATGGCGAGGCCGAGCGCGATCATCACCAGCGGCGCAGCCTTGACGCCGAGATCCGGCCAGCGATGCGGCTCGAGGAAGGGCACGAGGAAGAAGTCGAAGACCGCGGTCAGTCCGTCATACCCCATCGCCGTGAAGACCATGGCGCCGGTCACCATGGTGAGCGCGATCGCGATCAGCGGGCTCAGATAGAGCATCGCCCGGCTTGGTTCGCGGCGGCGGCGCCATTCAAGCATGAAGTGGCGCTCCCTCGGCCTGCGCTGCGCCATGGACGCCGCCCATCATCAGGCCGATCTCGTCGATCGCGAGCTCCGCGACCGGACGCGGGGGCGAGAGCCGGCCCTCATTGATGACGCTGAGCCGGTCGGCCAGCTCGAGCAGTTCATCGAGGTCCTGCGAGATCACCACGACCGCAGAGCCCTTCGCCGCCAGATCGACCAGCGCCTGCCGGATCGCCGCTGCCGCGCCCGCGTCGACCCCCCAGGTCGGCTGCGAGACCACGAGGACCCCTGGCTCCTGGCCGATCTCGCGGCCCATGATGAATTTCTGCAGATTGCCCCCGGACAAGGCGCGGGCGGGAGAGCCGGGGCCGGTGGTGCGCACATCGAACCGGCCGATGACGGCTTGGGCGAAGCGCCGGACCGCTGCAAGGCGGATGAAGCCGCGTGGTGCCAGAGGCAGCCGGTAGCGCGCCGTCAGGATGGCATTCTCGGCCAGCGAGAAGTCGGGCACTGCGGCGTGTCCGTTGCGCTCCTCCGGAACGCAGGCGAGGCCGGCGCTGCGCCTCGCGCCCGCCCCCTCGCTGCCGACGGGTTTGCCGTCGAGCATGATGGCGTTCGGCACCGCGCTGAGGCGCTCGCCCGACAGGGCGCCGAGCAGTTCGGCCTGGCCGTTGCCCGCAACACCGGCGATGCCGAGGATCTCGCCGGCCCGTGCCTCGAAACTGATGTCGCGCAAGCTGGTGCCGAAGGGCGGTTCGCCGGGCAGGGTGAGACCTGAAACGATCAGCCGTCGCTTGCCGATCCTGCCGGAATGGGTGTTCTCGATCTGCCGCAGTTCGGCGCCAATCATCAACTCGGCCATGCGCCGTGTCGTCTCCTGCTGGGGATCGCAGGTCGCGACGACCCGGCCGGCGCGCAGGATCGTGGCGGTGTCGCACAAGGCTTTGATCTCGTGCAGTTTGTGGCTGATGTAGAGGATCGAGCAGCCTTCGGACGCGATCTGCCGCAGGGTCTCGAACAGTCGCTCGACCTCCTGCGGAGTCAGGACCGAAGTCGGCTCGTCCATGATCAGGAGCCTTGGTTTCTGCAGCAGGCAGCGGACGATCTCGATGCGCTGGCGCTCGCCCACCGAGAGCGTATGGACCTCGCGCTCGGGATCGAGCGGCAGCGAATAGCTCTGCAGAACCTTGGCGACGCGGGTCTTCAGCTCCTCGCGATCCACGGCCTCGTCGAGGCCGAGCGCTATATTCTCGATCACCGTCATCGCATCGAACAGCGAGAAATGCTGGAAGACCATGCCGATGCCGAGCCGCCGCGCCGCCTTGGGCGAGGGGATCGAAACAGGCTGGCCATCCCAGGAAATGCTGCCTGAATCAGCTTGTTGAACGCCGTAGATGACCTTGACCAGCGTCGACTTGCCAGCCCCGTTCTCGCCGAGCAGGGCGTGGATCTCGCCGGGCTTTACGCTGAAGCTGATGTCATCATTGGCTTTCACGCCGGGAAAGCTCTTGGAGACGCCCGACAGCACGAGTCGGGGCGGCGTATCCGTCCTGTCATGCGGCGACGCCGTCATCTCCTGCCCTTCTCCCCGGACCCTGTCGGGCCTGCGCCACGCTTTGCCCGGAAGCCTGTTGCTTGGCAAGCAAGCTCCGCACCAGTTCGGCTGCCGTCAAGGCAGCAATGACCTCGGGGCGCTTGTCGTCCACATCGTCCCCGCCGATCGGGCAGGTCAGGCGTGTCAAGGCATCGCTTGCAGGGTGGAGCCGGCGAAAGCTGGCCGCGAAGCGCGCGCGCTTTGTTCTAGAGCCGATCATGCCGACATAGGCGGCATCCCCGCGCAGGAGCGCAGCCTCGGTCAGTCGATAATCGAGCGCATGGCTATGGGAGAGGATGACGAAGGCGGTACCGGGCTGGGCCGAGGCGATGGCCTCGACCGGGTCGTCCAGTCGCAGCCATGCAACCCCATCGGGAAGATCGCGCATGCGGCCTTCGCGGTCGTCGATCAAAATGACCGTCAGCGGCAGGCGTATGAGGGCCTCGGCAAGGGCGCGCCCGGTATGGCCGGCGCCGAGGATGAGGACGGCAGGCTGCGCCGCGCGTCTTGCCGCTTCGGCAGCCTGGAGGGTAGCGAGATGGGGTGGCCTGGCCCGTTCCAGCACGACACCGACCCGGCCGCCGCAACACTGGCCCATCTGCGGCCCCAGCGGAATATCGAGGCGTCGCGAGGTCTCGCCGCTCGCCAGCATCTCAAGGGCGATGTCGGTGCAGTGGAATTCGAGCTGGCCGCCGCCGATCGTCCCGAAGCTGTCTTCGCTGGTGACGATCATTGTCGCGCCGGCTTCGCGCGGGGTCGATCCTTCAGCACGCTCGATGCTGACAAGGATGGCGCCTTGCTCGAGATGGGCTTCGAGGAAAGTCGCCAGCCCGGTCATGGTGCCGCGCCTCGTGCCTGCTCCCGCATGCGGTCGACCGCATCGAGGATGCGTTCCGGCGTCGCCGGCGCGTCGAGACGGGGACAGAAGCGGTGGTCGCCGACGCTCGCGACCGCGTCCGACAAGGCGTGGAGCACGCTGATCGCCAGCATCAGCGGCGGCTCCCCGACCGCCTTCGAGCGATGGATCGTCGGCTCACGATTGGGCGCTTTCTCCAGCAGATCGACATTGAAGATGCGCGGCCGGTCGGAGGCGACGGGAATCTTGTAGGTCGAGGGCGCATGGGTCTTGAGCTGGCCCCTGTCGTCCCACCAGAGTTCCTCGGTGGTGAGCCAGCCCATGCCCTGCACGAAGCCGCCCTCGATCTGGCCCTTGTCGATCGCCGGGTTCAGCGAGGTGCCGCAATCATGCAGGATGTCGACCCGCTCGACCTTGTATTCGCCGGTGAGCGTATCGATCGCGACTTCGGCCGCCGCCGCACCATAGGCGAAATAATAGAACGGGTGGCCGCGCCCGGCCTTGCGATCCCAATGGATCTTCGGCGTCGCGTAGAAGCCGGTTGCCGAGAGCTGGACGCGGGCCATGTAGGCCGCCGCGACCAATTCGGCGAAACTCATCTCCTGCGTGCCGATCCTGATCCGGCCCGGCAGAAAGGCGATCTCCTCGGCTGAAACCTCCCAGCGCTTCGACGCGAAGGCGATGAGCCGTGCCTTGATCGTCTCGCAGGCATCGAGCGCGGCCATGCCGTTGAGATCGGAGCCGGAGGAAGCGGCCGTCGCCGAGGTGTTCGGCACCTTGCCGGTGGTCGTCGCGGTGATCTTGATCCGGTCGAGGCCGATCCCGAAGGCCTGCGCCACGACCTGCGCCACCTTCACATGGAGGCCCTGGCCCATCTCGGTGCCGCCATGGTTCAGCGCCACCGTCCCGTCGGTATAGACATGCACCAGGGCGCCCGCCTGATTGTACCAGGTCGCGGTGAAGGAGATGCCGAACTTGACCGGGGTCAGCGCGATGCCGCGCCTGATGACCGGGCTCTTGCGGTTGGCCTCACGGATGGCAGTCTGGCGCGCACGGTAATCGCAACGCCGTTCAAGCTCGGCGATCACCTCTCCGGCGATATTGTCCTCGACCTGCTGGTGATAGGGCGTGATGTCGCGACCGATCGCGCCATAGAGATTGCGCCTGCGGATTTCGAGCGGGTCGAGCCCGGTCGCAAACGCAACCTCCTCGATGAACCGTTCTGCTCCGACCATGCCCTGGGGCCCGCCGAAGCCGCGGAAGGCCGTGTTCGAAACCGTGTGGGTCCGCAGCGGTTGCGAACGTCCGCGCACCGCCGGATAGAAATAGCAGTTGTCCATGTGGAACAGCGCGCGGTCGGTGACCGGGCCCGAGAGATCGGCGTTCCAGCCGCAGCGCGCCGCATAGACGGCGTCGACCGCGTGAATATGCCCCTCGTCATCGAAGCCGATCTCGTAATCGACCACGAAGTCATGGCGCTTGCCGGTGATGACCATGTCGTCGTCGCGGTCGGGCCGGAGCTTCACCGGTCGCTTCAGCTTGCGGGCAGCGAGCGCGGCGACGCAGGCGAAGAGATTGGCCTGCGTCTCCTTGCCGCCAAAGCCGCCGCCCATGCGCCGGACCTCGACGGTAACGGCGTGGGAACCGACGCCGAGCACCTGCGCGACCATGTGCTGGACTTCGCTCGGATGCTGCGTCGAGGACAGCACCAGCATGTCTTCGTCCTCGCCCGGGATGGCGAGCGCGATCTGGCTTTCCAGATAGAAATGATCCTGCCCGCCGATCTCCATCGCCCCCTTGAGCCGGCGCGGGCTCGCTGCCAGTGCGCCGGCGACATCGCCGCGCTCCAGTTTCAGCGGGTCGGTGACAAGCTCGCCGCCGGCCGCGCGGGCCGCTGCAACGTCGAGGAGGGGAGTGGCTTCCTCATAGGTCGCCTTGGCCAGCCCGGCGGCGCGGCGCGCCAGATCCCGCGTTTCCGCGATGACCGCGAAGAGCGGCTGGCCGTGATGCAGGATGTTCCGTGTCGTGAAGACAGGCTCGTCATGCCGATGCGTCGAGCTGATGTCGTTCGCACCCGGAATATCCTCTGCCGTCAGCACGGTGAGAACGCCGGGGGCCGTGCGCACGGCCGCGAGGTCGAGCGATATCAGGCGCCCATGCGCGACCTCGGAAAGACCGAGATACGCATGCGCGAGGCCGGCCGGCTCGGCGATGTCGTCGATATAGAGAGCTTCACCCGCGACATGCTTGGCGGCGGAATCATGATTGCTGGCCCGGCCGAGCGGCCCGGCCACGGCCTCTGTCTCAAGCCGCTTGCGCGCATCAGCCATGGGCGGCCTCCGCGAGCAGGCCGGCGACCCGCGTGTTGACGTCAGGTGCCGTCGTTTCGATCAGGAACCGGCGCAGGAGATTGCCAGCCACCTTGAGGCGGTACGCCGCCGAGGCGCGCATGTCGGTCATCGGTGTGAAATCCTGGGGCAGAGCGGCGATAGCGGCCGCAATAGCAGCCTCGTCCCAATCCCGCCCGAGCAGCACGGCTTCCGCGGCGGCGGCCCGTTTGGGGATACCGGCCATGCCACCATAGGCGAGCCTTGCCTCGCTCACCCGATCGGCTTCGTCGAGACGTAGCAGGAAGGCGCCGCAAACCGCCGAGATGTCTTCATCGAAGCGTTTTGAGATCTTCGAGATGTGGAACAGGGCGTCGGTACGCAGCTTTGGTACCAGCACGGCCTCGACGAATTCGCCCGGCTTCCGGTCCTGCCGGCGATAGTCGAGGAAGAAATCCTCGAGTGGCAGCTCGCGCCGCTCAGTGCCGCGCCGCAGCACCAGGGTTGCACCGAGCGCGATCAGCGCAGGCGGCAGATCGCCGATCGGCGAGCCATTGGCGATATTGCCGCCGATCGTCCCGGCATTGCGCACCTGTTCGCCGCCGAAGCGGCGCATCAGCTCGTCGAGCTGCGGTGAGAGCGCCATCAGTGCCTTGCGGACGTCGATAAGGTTCGCCATGGCACCGATGCGCAGATGCTCGCCCTCGTCGCTGACCGCACGCAGGGCCTCGATGCGACCGAGATGGATGGTGGTTTGCGGCTGCTGCATCCCCTTGGTGATCCAGAGACCGACATCGGTCGCGCCAGCGACGAGGATCGCCTCGGGATGGGAAATGACGAGATCAGCCAGGGCGTCAGTCGTTGCCGGGGACAGGAAGCGCCGTGCGCCATGGGCGAGTGTCAGCGTCTCCTGATCCGCAAAAGCGTGTAGCCGGGAGGCAATGCCGGGCGCCGCCAGGGCGAAGCGATCCTGCGCCCGGTCGGCGCCTTCGTAGAGGCGCTGTGCCGCGGCGATGATCGGCTCGTAGCCGGTGCAGCGGCAGAGATTGCCCGCGAGCGCGTCCTCGATTCGCGCGAGGTCCGGCGCGGTCTCGTTCAGCCAGAGCGCGAGGAGCGACATCACGAAGCCCGGCGTGCAGAAGCCGCATTGCGAGCCATGGCAATCGACCAACGCCTGCTGCACCGGGTGCAGGCGTCCGTCGGCGCTCTTCAGGTGCTCGACGGTGAGCAGATGGCAGCCGTCGAGCGTCGGCAGGAAGCGGATGCAGGCGTTGATCGCCTCATAGCGCAACCGGCCGCCATCGAGCCGCCCGATGACAACCGTGCAGGCTCCGCAATCGCCCTCGGCGCAGCCTTCCTTCGTGCCGGTCGCGCGGCGCTCGAGGCGCAGCCAGTCGAGCAGCGTCAGCGTCGGATCGCAGGACGCGATCTCGACCAGCTCATCGCCACAGAGGAAGCGCACTATCTCACGCATGGCGGCCCAGCCGCTCACAGATCCAAATCATGCCTCCAGATTAGGCATGTTCGGCGCTTGGCCGAAAGCTTTGATTTGGTGCAGATATGACCTGATTTTGAGCCGGAGCACGAGCCTGTGAACGAAGACCGTCGCCTTCGCGCCCTGCGTGGCCGCCTGCTCTGGTTCGTCGACGATCCCGAGCTCACGGGCGAAGCGGCGCATCGCCATATCGAGGACGGCCTGATCCTCATCGCCGATGGTTTGATCGAGGCCGTCGGCAACAGTTCGGAGCTGCTGCCAACGCTGCCGGAGGGGACGGAGATCGTCGATCACCGGCCGAACCTGATCATGCCGGGCTTCATCGATGCGCATCTGCATATGCCGCAGACGCAGGTGATCGCCTCCTATGGTGCGCAGCTGATGGAATGGCTGAACAAATACACGTTCGTCGAGGAGCAGAAGCTGGCGCAGCAGGGACATCCGGAGAAGCTGACGCGTTTCCTGCTGGACGAGTTGCTGGCAAGCGGCACCACCACGGCGGCGGTCTACTGCTCTGTCCACCGCCAGTCGGCAGACGCCTTCTTTGCCGAATCCGAGCGCCGCAACACGCGGATGATCGCCGGCAAGGTGATGATGGACCGCAACGCCCCGCCAGCACTGACCGACACGGCCGAGAGCGGCTATGCCGACAGCAAGGCCCTGATCGAGCGTTGGCACGGCAGGGGACGCCAGCTCTATGCGATCACGCCACGCTTTGCGGTGACCTCGACGCCCGAGCAGCTCGCGGCCGCGGGGCGGCTCGCCTCGGAACATCCGGACTGCTTCGTCCAGACCCATATCAACGAGAACCAGGCCGAGATCTCGTTCGCCTGCCAGCTTTACCCGGATGCCGATGATTACGCCGGCATCTACCGGGATTACGGCCTGCTCGGCGCCAAGAGCCTGATGGGCCACTGCATCCACATGACCAAGCATGAATGGCGGGCCTTTGCCGAGGCTGGAGCCGTCGCCGTGTTCTGTCCGACGTCGAACCTCTTTCTCGGTTCAGGTCTGTTCGACTGGGCCCGGGCGAAGCGGGAAGGCGTGCGGGTTGCGGTCGCGACCGATATCGGCGGCGGCACCAGTTACTCGATGCTGCGGACCATGGCCGAGGCCTACAAGGTGCTGCAGCTGCAGGGCCAGTCGCTTTCCGCGTTCGCAGCGCTGCATGCGATCACGCGCGGCAATGCGGTGGCGCTCGGGCTCGATCATCTCATCGGCTCGCTCGAGCCCGGCCGTGAGGCGGATGTCGTGGTGCTCGACCCCGCTGCGACGCGGGCCATGGCGCACCGGCTGGAAACGGTGCGGGATCTCGCCGAGGAGCTGTTCGTGCTCGTCACGCTGGGTGACGAGCGCAATGTCGCCGCGACCTATGTCGCGGGGGAGCGGGTGGGCATTCAGCCCAGCACGCCACCCTTTCTGGCGAAGTCGATATAGATCTCGCGCAGGCGGATCGCCGTCGGTCCCGGCGCGCCATTATGGACCGTGTGGCCGTCGATCGAGACCACCGGCATCACGAAGCTGTTGGCCGAGGTGATGAAGGCCTCCTCGGCATCGAGCGCCTCATCCAGCGTGAACGTGCGCTCCTCGAAGGTGAAGCCGGTTTCGGCCAGGAAAGCCAGAACGGCCTTGCGGGTGATGCCGGGCAGGACCTTGTTTGTGAGCGGACGCGAGATCAGCGTCTTGCCCTTGACGATCCAGGCGGTCGAGGACGCGCCTTCGGTGACGACGCCATCTTCCACCAGCCAGGCTTCCTGCGCGCCGCTCTCGGCGGCGAACTGCTTGGCCAGCACCGGCCCGAGCAGGTTGACGCTCTTGATGTCCCGGCGGGCCCAGCGCAGGTCCGGGCAGGAGACGACCTTGATGCCGGTCTTGGCGGCCGGCGCCTGGCTCAGGTTGCGAGCCTGCGAGAACATCACCAGGGTCGGCGCCGCATCTGCCGGGAAGGCGAAGTCGCGGTCGGCAGCGCCGCGCGAGACCTGCAGATAGATGCCGCCTTCGTCGATATCGTTGCGCTTGATCAGCTCTTCATGGATGGCGATCAGTTCGGCGCGCGACCAGGGCAGGGCGAGCCGGATTTCACCGCAGGAGCGCTCCAGCCGGGCGAGATGCGCGTCGCAGTCGACCAGCTTGCCGCCGAGCACGGCCGAGACCTCGTAGATGCCGTCGCCGAAGATGAAGCCGCGGTCGAAAATCGAGATCCTGGCCTCTTCCTCGGGCAGGTACTCACCATTCACATAGACAATGCGGCTCATCGGCTTCGGTCTCGTGGTTGCAGGAACGCCGGCATTGGTAGCGGAGGCGCGTGCGGGAGGCGAGTGCCAAAGCCGGCTTGCAGATCGGCGTTTGGCGCAACACTGGGGCGCCGGAATGTCGAGCGCCAGGCCCGACCGGATGCACTCACGCCTTCAGCGCGGCCGCGATCAGCCTCTGCGTGTAGCTTTCGCGCGGCGCCGCAAAGATCGCCTCGGTCGGCCCGCTTTCGACGACGCTGCCATCCTTCATCACCATGATCGTGTCGGCCATGGCGCGGACCACGGCGAGGTCGTGGCTGATGAAGAGATAGGAGAGGGCGTGGCGGGCCTGGAGGTCCTTGAGCAGCGCCACGATGCTCTTCTGCACGGTGCGATCGAGCGCCGAGGTCGGCTCGTCGAGCACGACGAGCGCCGGGTGCAGGATCATGGCGCGCGCGATCGCGATGCGCTGGCGCTGCCCGCCCGAGAATTCATGCGGATAGCGGTTGCGCAGGCGCGGATCGAGCGAGACCTCCTCCAAGGCCTGCGCCGCGCGCATGTCGCGTTCGGCGCGCGTCAGATGGGGCGCATGGACGAGCAGCCCCTCGCTGACGATTTCGCCCACGGTGAGTCGCGGCGAGAGCGAGCCGAACGGGTCCTGGAAGACGACCTGCAGGCTCTTGCGCAGCGGCCGCATCTGCGAACGACCGAGAGGCGCCAGCGCCCGGTCCTCGAACCGGATCTGCCCGCTTGCCGGCACGAGCTTGAGGAGGGCCTTTCCGAGCGTGGACTTTCCCGAGCCGGATTCTCCGACGATGCCGATGGTCTGGCCTTGCTTCAGCGTCAGATCGACACCGTCGACGGCGTGGAGCAGCGCTTGCCTGCGCCAGAGAAAGCCACGACCGAGATCATAGCTGACGCGCAGGTCATGGGCCTCGAGCAGGATCGGGGCGCCGCTCGGCGCAGGCTCCTTATGGCCTGCGGGCTCGGCCGAGAGCAGCAGCTTGGTGTAGGGATGGCTCGGTGCTGCGAAAAGGGCCTTGGTGGTGCCGCTCTCCACCACTTCGCCGGACTTCATCACGTAGACGCGCTCTGCATATTTCCGCACCAGCCCGAGATCGTGGCTGATCAGGACAACGGCCATGCCGAGGCGCCTCCGGAGATCGGCGATCAGCGCCAGAATCTCGGCCTCGATGGTGACGTCGAGCGCCGTCGTCGGTTCGTCGGCAATCAGGATGTCGGGGTCATTGGCAAGCGCCATCGCGATCATGACGCGCTGGCGCTGCCCGCCTGAGAGTTCGTGCGGATAGGCATCGAGCCGTTCCTGCGGCCGGGGAATCTGGACGAGTTTCAGGAGTTCGAGCGCCCGCGCCTGCGCTGCGCTGCGTGACAATCCCTGGTGCTTGCGCAGCGGCGCAGCCATCTGGCTGCCGATCCGGAACAGCGGATCGAGCGATGTCATGGGCTCCTGGAAAATCATCGCGAGCTTCCGGCCGCGATAGGCGTTGAGTTCCTTGGGCTTCAGCCCGAGCAGTTCCGTGCCGCGATAGCGGATCGAGCCTTCCGCCTCGCCATTTGCGGCGAGCAGGCCCATCGCAGCCATCACCGTCTGGCTTTTGCCGGAACCGGATTCGCCGACGATGGCGACGAATTCGCCGGCTCCGACGGCGATATCGACGCCGTTCACCGCGTCGAGCAGCCCGTCATTGGTCCGGAAGCGGACGCGCAGGCCGCGAATATCGAGGATCGGTGCGTCCGCCATCTCAGCGATCTTTCGGATCGAGCGCATCGCGCAGGCCATCGCCGAGGAAGTTCAGAGCAAACAGCGTGGTCACGAGGAAGGCCGCCGGGAAGATCAGCATCCAGGGGGCGCCCTGGATCGAGCGGGCGCCGTCCGAGATCAGCACGCCCCAGCTCGTCATGGGCTCCTGTACGCCAAGGCCGAGGAAGGAGAGGAAGCTCTCCAGCAGGATGATCTTCGGCACCAGCAGCGTGACATAGATGATGACCGGGCCAAGCGTGTTGGGAATGACATGGCGCCTGAGGATGCCGCCGGTCGTGACGCCGAGCGCCTCGGCCGCCAGCACGTATTCCTGCCGCTTGATCGAGAGCGTCTGCCCGCGAACGATCCGGGCCATGTCGAGCCATTCGATCGCGCCGACCGCGAGGAACATCAGGATGAAATTCCGGCCGAAGAAGACGACCAGCAGGATGACAAAGAAGATGAAGGGCAGCGAATAGAGCACGTCGACGATGCGCATCATCAGCATGTCGATGCGCCCGCCGAGATAGCCCGACGTGGCGCCGTAGCTCACGCCGATCACGAGCGCGACGCCCGTCGCGAGCAGCCCGATCGCCAGCGAAACCCGCCCGGCGATCAGCGTGCGGGTCAGCAGGTCGCGGCCATTGGCGTCGGTGCCGAACCAGAAGCGCTGCCGCTTGAGCGGGACTTCCAGCGAGAGCCTGCGGCCATCTTCCTCATTGGCCATGATCTTCGGCGTGCCGAACTGGTCGGAGCGATCGAAATAGACGAGAAGGCGCTGATCGATCGGGCGCTGTGACATCAGCGTCAGGCGCACGCCGTCCTGGCCTATTGCGACATCGCTCGCCGTCGCCCGGACGCGGGAGGCGATGCGCTGCACGGCGGCCGGTATCGTCTCGGCCTTGGGATAGCTGTCGAGGCTGGCGGGAACACGGACATAGTCCTGGTAGACCCGATCATGCGCGTGCCCGGTCATCAACGGGCCGATCAGGCAGGCCAGCGTCATCAGCGCCAGCACGATCAGGCTCGCGACCGCCGCGCGGTTGCGCATCAGCCGGATGCGCGCATCCTGCCAGAGCGAGCGTCCGGCAACCGGCGGGGGAGCAAGCGTGATCTCGCTCATGCGCTCACTCCAGCCTGACGCGCGGATCGAGCAGCGCATAGAGAATGTCGACGACGAGGTTGAAGACCAGCACGAAGATCGCGACGACGACGACCGTGCCCATCACCAGGGTGTAGTCGCGGTTGAGCGCGCCCTCGACGAAATAGCGGCCGATGCCGGGAATGGCGAAGATGCTCTCGACCACGACCGAGCCTGTCAGCAAGGCCGCGGCCGCCGGCCCGAGATAGGAGACGACGGGCAAGGCCGCGCCGCGCAGGGCATGCAGCGCGACCGTCACGCTGGAAAGCCCTTGCGCCCGCAAAGTGCGGATGTGGTTGGCACGCAGGGTCTCGATCATCGCTGCGCGGGTCATCCGCGCGATCACCGCGATCTGCGGCAGCGCCAGCGTCACGATCGGCAGGATGGTGTTGCGCGCAGCGCCGCCGTTCCAGCCGCCGACCGGCAGCCAGGCCAGCATCAGCCCGAAGACGATCTGCAGCACGGGCGCGACCACGAAATTCGGAATGGTGATACCGGCCGTTGCAAAGCCCATCACGGCATGGTCGGCATGCTGGTTCTGGCGGAAGGCTGCGAGCACGCCGAGCGGGGCGCCGACCAGCAGGGCCAGCACGAGCGCCGATGCACCCAACCGCATCGAGACCGGCAGTCCCTGCGCGAAGAGTTCTGCGATGGAGAAGTCGCGGAAGTAGAAGGAGGGGCCGAAATCACCTCTGATCAATGCTGCGAGATAGGTCAGATATTGCTGATGGAGTGGACGGTCCAGCTGATAGATCCGACGCAGGTTCTCCATCACCTTCGCTTCCAGCGGCTGTTCGAGGTCGAACGGCCCGCCCGGTGCGACGCGCATCAGGAAGAAGGAAATCGTCACGATCACGAACAGGGTCGGGATCGCGATGGCGAGGCGACGCAGGATGAAGGAGAGCATTCCGAATGAACCGGGCCGATGGCGGCGTCATGACCGGGGGCGGACCCGGCCATGACGCGCAGGTTGCTTACGGCTTCAGGCTCATGAAGCGTGTCGGCAGCGCGCCGCGCAGGTTCTGCTGGAAGCCGACGAGCTTGGGCGAGACCAGGTTCTTCGACGAATAGTACATCACTGGAATCCACGGCACCTCGGCGGCGAGGATCGCGTCCGCCTCGCGCAGGATCGCGGCGCGCTTGGTCAGGTCGATCTCGTCGGCGGCCTTGGCCAGCAAGCCATCGAAGGTCGGGTTGTTGTACTTGCCGGAATTGAACCCCTTGTTGTCGCTGAGGAACAGGAACAGGAAGTTCTGAGGGTCCGAAAAATCGCCGATCCAGCCATAGCGGGCGATGTCGAAATCGCCGCCGTCGCGCAGAAGGGCGAAATGGGTCTTGCCGTCGGTGTTGATGAAGCTGGTCTCGACGCCGAGCGCCTTCCACTGCTCGGCAATGGCGATGACGGTGCGGCGGTTGTTGTCGGTGGTGTTGTAGCGGAGCTGTATCTTCAACGGCACGCCCGGCCCGAAGCCCGCATCCTTGAGCAGCTGCTTGGCCTTGTCCTCACGATCGAGCGGCGAGGTGTTCTTGAAGTCGGCTTCGGCGGCGGTGCCGTAATTGCCGATATTCGGTGGGATGACGCCATAGGCCGGCAGCATCGTGCCGCCCCAGATCTCGTCGGCGATGAACTCGCGGTCGAGCACCATGGACAGGGCCTGGCGAACGCGGACATCGTCGAAGGGCTTCTTTGAGCTATTGATGATGAGGAAATAGGTGCCGAGATAGGGCGCGACCTTGACCTGATCGCCCAGCTTCTCGCGCAGCTGCTTGATCTGGTCGGCGGGTATGTCGGTCGTCATATGCAGTTCGCCGGCCTGGAAGCGCCGGGCGGCGGCGGCGAGATCCGGCGACGGATAATAGATCACCGTATCGATCTTGGCGTTGGCGGCGTCGTGGAAGGCCTTGTTCTTTTCAAGCTTGATATGGGAGTTCGGCACGAACTCCTTGAGCACATAGGCGCCGTTCGAAACCCAGTTCTCGGGCTTGACGAAATCGCTGCCGAACTTCGCGACGGAGGCCGGATGGACCGGAAGTCCGGTCTGGTGCGTCAGCAATTCGAGAAAATAGGGGGTCGATCGCTCCAGCTTGATCTCGAGCGTCGTGTCATTGATGGCCGCCACGCCGAGATCGGCCGGCTTCGCGCCCCCGTCGCTCTTGTTGATCTTCTCGGCATTCAGGATCGGGTACAGGATGCTGGCGTATTTCGCGCCCGTCTCGGGGTTGACCATGCGCCGTAGCGAGAAGACGAAATCCGAGGCCTTTACCGCGTCTCCGTTCGACCATTTCGCATTGGGGCGGAGCTTGAACGTATAGGTCTTGCCGTCCGGGCTGATCGTCCAGCTCTCGGCCACTCCCGGCACGACGGTGCCGTTGATGTGGTGGATCACGAGTCCCTCGGAGAGATCGCGCAGCAGATGCGCTTCCGAGACGGTCGAGGTCTTGTGCGCGTCGAGCGTCTCGGGATCGGAGTCGTTGCCGCGATGGAACGTGACCTGGGCCAGCGCGACGGTGGTGGTGGCGAGCGCCAGAACCGCGGCAAATGCGAGCGGCGCCGCGCGGCGCGTGATCCTGAACATGACGAAACTCCCCTGAGGGCAGGTATTCCTGCCTGTTCCTGACATGACCGGGAGAGTAGAGCGCGCTGCTCGCGCGCTGCCAAGCAGGAAAGAACCTTCCAAGCAGGAAAAAATCTTGATCCCAGTTTCGTTTACGGGGCGCTGTCGGCGGGAAGGATGAACGTGTTGTTTTCGAAGGCGATCACGCAGTCGCCTGCGGCCTTGGCACAATCGCCGAGCGTCGCTTCCTTGGCGCGATCAAGCGTCTGGGAGCCGAAAGTGTAGCGGAAATGCTTGCGTGACCGGCTGAGCGCCATCGCTTTCTCGCCGGGCGCTGCAAAATACTGCTCGAAGGCCGCGGCGCGCGCCGTCAGCCCCAGCTTGGCGAAGAGGTCCTTTGCCTGTGCGGGCGACCAGGTCGGCAGCTTCCAGGCACGCAGCGACGCGTCGACCTCGCGCAGCCAGAAGAAGCGGGCCTGTCCGTGACGGAAGATCAGGTGGCCGTTGGGCCTGATTTCAGGCAGTTCGACGAAGCGGATATCGCCACCGGCATCGCGTGCGGCACCGCGCATGCGGTCGACGAGTTCGGGCGGAAACAGCTCGTCGTTCTTCGCATAGATCCAGAGCTGTGGCGGCGCGCCCGGCGACTGCCTGCCCTTGACGACGCCGACCAGTGCATCGCGCGCCTTGTCGACACAGGTGTCGATATTCAGGCCGCCGGCGACATTGACGATGCCGCGCAAGCCCGCAGGCTTGCGTTGGGCGAGTGCCAGGACCGCCGCGCCGCCGGCCGATTCTCCGACCGCTATGGCGCGCCCCGGGTCGACATCCTCGCGCTGCTGCAGCACCCGCAGGGCGGCTTCGAGCTCGCTGGCATCAGCCTCGAAGCGGCTGGTGAATTCGAGATCGGCGCAGGAGGTCGAGGCGGGAAAGGGCCCATCCGACTGACCGAAGCCACGACGCATGACAACGGCAGCGAGCCAGCCACGCCGGGCGAAATCCCGGGCGACGGTGGTGTAGGAGGCCGCCCGCAAATCCCCCATGCTGACGCTGCTCGAGGATTTGCCGTGGGTGATCAGCGCCAGCGGGAGGCGGCCCTCCGCACGCTCCGGCCTGACGATCAGCGCTTCGAGTCTGACGTCACGTCCGTCGAGCTTGATCCGGAGAAAGGTGCTCTCCTCGCGCAGGGGCTCCTGCGCGCTGACCGCTGTAGCGGCCAGGATCGGAAGCATGAAAGCCGTGAGCCGCAGCAGCATCCCGATGATGCGCATAGCCTGTTCCCCGCAAGTCCGCCCGGTCGGCTTAACCGCAGAATGGCAGGAAACGGCGTCGCTGCAACGTCCTCCTGACTAAGCTGGCAATGCCGCTGCGCGTTCCTGCGCCTCGACCACGGCCACAGCCGTCATGTTGACGACGCCGCGCGCCGTCACCGAGCCGGTCAGGATATGCACCGGCTTGTCCGCTCCGATCAGGATCGGGCCGACGGGGAGCGCGTCCGCCAGCACCTTGGCGAACTGGTAGGCGATGTTGGCGGCGTCGAGATTCGGGAAGATCAGCACATTGGCGACGCCCTTGAGATGCGAGGAGGGCAGGACCCTGTCGCGCACCATCGGCAGGAGGGCGGTGTCGGCTTCCATCTCGCCGTCGCATTCGAGGTCCGGCGCGCGCTCGCGGATCAGGCAGACCGCCTTGCGCATCTTCAGCGAGGAGGAGGTGTCGGCGGCGCCGAAATCGGAATGCGAGAGCAGGGCGATCTTGGGCGTGATGCCGAAGCGCGCGACATGGCTCGCCGCGATCACGGCCATGTCGGCGATCTCCTCGGCGGTCGGATCATGCTTCACATGGGTATCGGCGAGGAAGAAGGCGCCCTTGTTGGTGATGATCAGCGTCATCGCCGAGATGTCGCGCGCGCCGGGCGCAAGCCCGATGATGTCCTTGATGTGCCGCAGGCGCGACAGGAAGCGCCCTTCCAGGCCGGTGATCATGGCGTCGGCCTCGCCGCGCATGACTGCAAGTGCGGCGATTACGGTGTTGTTGGTCCGCACCAGCACACGCGCGGCCTCCGGCGTGATGCCGCGCCGGCCGGCGATTTCGAGATAGGTCTGCACGTAGTCGCGATAGCGCGGATCATCCTCGGGGTTGATCACCTCGCAATCGACGCCTGGCCGGATCGTCAGCCCGAAGCGCTTCACCCGGGTTTCGATGACGCTCGGGCGGCCGATCAGGATCGGCACGGCCATGCCTTCCTCCAGCGCCACCTGGGCGGCGCGCAGCACGCGCTCATCCTCGCCCTCGGCGTAGATGACGCGCTTGGGATCGGCCTTCGCCTGCGCAAAGAGCGGCTTCATGATGAAGCCGGAGCGGAAGACGAAGCGCGAGAGATCCTCGCGATAGGCCTCGATATCGGCCAGCGGCTTGCGGGCGACGCCGGTATCCATCGCGGCCTGCGCGACGGCCGGTGCAATCCGCAGGATCAGGCGCGGATCGAATGGATTCGGAATCAGCGAGGTCGCACCGAAAGTCTGCGACTCGCCGCCATAGGCGCGCGCCGCGATGTCGGACGTGGCCTCCCGCGCCAGCGATGCAATGGCGTGCACGGCAGCGAGCTTCATCGCCTCGTTGATCGTCGTGGCGTGGACATCGAGCGCGCCGCGGAAAATATAGGGGAAGCACAGGACGTTGTTGACCTGGTTCGGATAGTCCGAGCGGCCGGTGCAGATCATCGCGTCAGGACGTGCGGCGAGCGCATCCTCCGGCGTGATCTCCGGGTTGGGGTTGGCCAGCGCCAGGATCAGCGGGCTCGCCGCCATGCGCTTGGCCATCTCGGGCTTCAGGACGCCGGCGGCGGAGAGGCCGAGGAAGACATCCGCGTCGCCGATCACGTCGCTGAGGGTCCGCGCATCGGTCTCCTGCGCATAGACCTCCTTCCAGCGGTCCATCAGCGTGTTGCGGCCCTTGTGGACCACGCCTTCAAGGTCGGTGACCCAGATGTTCCGACGCTTGGCGCCGAGCTCGACCAGAAGATTGAGGCAGGCAAGCGCGGCTGCGCCGGCGCCGGAGACCACGATCTTGACGTCGCCGATCTGCTTTCCCGCGAGATCGAGCCCGTTCAGGATCGCGGCGCTGACGATGATCGCCGTGCCGTGCTGGTCGTCATGGAAGACCGGGATGTTCATCCGGGCCTTGAGCTGCTCCTCGATCTCGAAGCATTCGGGACCCTTGATGTCCTCAAGGTTGATGCCGCCGAAGGTCGGTTCCAGCGCCGCGACGACATCGACGAATTTCTCGATGTTCTTCTGGTCGACTTCGATGTCGAAGCAGTCGATCCCGGCGAATTTCTTGAACAGGACCGCCTTGCCCTCCATCACGGGCTTGGAGGCGAGCGGGCCGATATCGCCGAGGCCGAGAACGGCCGTGCCGTTGGTGATGACCGCGACGAGGTTCTGGCGCGAGGTCAGTTCGGCGGCTTCCGCCGGATCGTCGACGATCGCCTCGCAGGCGGCCGCCACGCCGGGAGAATAGGCGAGCGCCAGGTCGCGCTGGTTGCCGAGAGGCTTCGTCGCCTGGATCTCGAGCTTACCGGGCCGGGGCTGGCGGTGGTAGACGAGCGCGCCCGAGCGAAGATCCGTCGACAAGGTGCTTTTCATCGTCCTGCGTTCCTAGCTCCGCGGCCCAAGGCCAAATCAGCTTGGAGGTCGCCCGGAAACGATGTGCCGTCAAGCGTGCCGGGGGCAACAATCATTCGACCGAAACGACAAGATCGCTTCAGGCCGCCATCGCTCCGACGCCGCCGTCATGCAGGTGACACGCCGCGACATGGCCGGACGCGATCGTCTTCAGAGCCGGCCGTTCCACCTTGCAGCGCGGGCCGGCATGCGGGCAGCGCGGGTGGAAATGGCAGCCTGATGGCGGGTGAAGCGGCGAGGGGATCTCGCCGCTGAGCGGCGAAAAACGCTTCTTGCGGGCCGTGATCGTCGGCACATTGGCGAGCAGCGCCTGGGCATAGGGGTGCTGCGGCCCCTTGAAGAGGGCGGCCGCGGGCGCGGCTTCGACGACACGACCGAGATACATGATCACGACCCGGTCCGAGAGGTGCCGGACCACGCCGAGGTCGTGGCTGATGAAGAGGTAGGTCAGGTTGAGTTCGTCGCGCAGCTTCATGAAAAGATTCAGCACCTGAGCCTGAATCGAGACATCGAGAGCAGCCACGCTTTCGTCGCAGACGAGGAATTCCGGCTTCACCGCCAGCGCTCTCGCGATGCCGATGCGGGCCCGCTGTCCGCCCGAGAACTGGTGCGGATAGCGGCGCTTGTAGGTCGGATCGAGGCCGACGCGATTGAGAATGTCGTCGACATAATCGGCCTGGCCGGCGCGTGTCGTCAGCCCGTGCACGACCGGCGCTTCGCCGACGATATCGCTGACCCGCATGCGCGGATTGAGCGAGGACATCGGATCCTGGAAGATCATCTGGATCGCCAGCGTTGCGGCGTGGCGCTCCTCGGCGCTCATCTCGTCGGTATAGCGCCCGCGCCAGCTCACGCGGCCGGCGCTTGCCTTGTGGATCCCTGCAACGACCCGCCCGAGCGTTGATTTGCCGCAGCCGGATTCGCCGACCAGCCCGACGACCTCGCCGGCCCCGATCGAGAGATCGACGCTGTCGACCGCGTGCACGACCTCTTCGGTATTGCCGGCGCCGAACCAGTTCGCGAATTTCGCAGCTGCGTCGAGCGGTTTGGCGAAGCGCTTCGAGACGCCTTCGAGGGTGAGGATCGGTCTATCGTTCATGCCGCAACCCCGGTTCCGCTCAGGGGGTGATGACAGCGCACGCCGCGCTCGCCGGGGAAAGCCGTCGTGGCGGGGGCGATAGTGAGGCAGTCGGCCTGCGCGTAGTCGCAGCGCGGAGCAAAGGCGCAGCCCTGCGGCAGGCGAGCGAGCGAGGGTGTCGAGCCCCTGATCTGGCGCAGCATCTCACCTGGTTCGCCCTCGCTCGGTAGCGAGCCGAGCAGGCCGGCCGTATAGGGGTGCAAGGGGGTGTCCAGCACGGGATCGACCGCGCCCGCCTCGACGATGCGGCCGGCGTACATCACCGCGATCCGGTCCGCGAGCCCGGCGACGACGCCGAGGTCATGGGTGATCCAGACCAGGGCCGTCCCGGTCTCGGCGCAGAGCGATTGCATCTCGGCAAGGATCTGGCTCTGGATGGTGACGTCGAGGGCGGTCGTCGGCTCGTCGCAAATGATCAGCGGTGGTCGATGCAGCAGCGCAATCGCGATGGCGACACGCTGGCGCATGCCGCCCGAGAACTGATGCGGATAGGCCTTCAACCGCTCCTCGGGCGAGGGGATGCCGACCTTGGCGAGGGCATCGCGGGCGCGTGCACGCGCCGCCTTGTGCGAGACCTTGTCATGGGCGGTGACGGCTTCGATCATCTGCGTGTCGATGCGCAGGACCGGGTTCAGCGTCATCATCGGATCCTGGAAGATCATCGCGACCTCGCGACCGCGGACCTTCCGGAATTCGCCTTCACCGAGACCGACGAGCTCCTTGCCGTTGAGCTTGATCGAGCCCTCGACAATACGGCCGGGGGGATCGATCAGCCCCATGATCGAGAAGCCGGTGACGGATTTGCCCGAGCCGGATTCGCCGACCAGGCCCAGCACCTCGCCGCGACTGACATGGAACGAGACCCCGTCGACCGACTTCACCGTGCCGGCGCGGGTGAAGAAATGGGTCTTGAGATCGCTGACCTGGAGCACGTGATCGCTCATGGCTTCACTTCTCCAGGCGCGGGTTCAGCACGTCGCGCAACCTGTCGCCGACCAGGTTGATCGAGACGATGGTCATGAGCAAGGCGAGGCCGGGGAAGACCGAGATCCAGTAGCTGCCCGAGATCATGTACTGGAAGCCGTTGGCGATCAGCACGCCGAGCGAGGGCTCCGTCTGCGGCAGGCCGACCCCGAGGAAGGACAGCGTCGCCTCCAGCGAGATCGCGTGAGCGGTCTGCACGGTCGCGATCACGATGACCGGGGCGAGGCAGTTTGGCAGGATATGGCGGAAGACGGTGCGCGCATGGGAAAGGCCGAGCGACTGCGCGGCCTCGACATATTCCTTGCGTCGCTCGACCAGCGCAGAGCCGCGGACCGTGCGGGCGTAATAGGCCCATTGCACGATGACGAGGGCGATGATGATCTTGTCGACGCCCTTGCCGAGCGCCGCGACGAGGATCAGCGCGACGAGGACCGAGGGCAGCGACAATTGCAGGTCGACGAGCCGCATGATCACGGTCTCGACCTTGCCGCCGGCATAGGCGGCGATCAGTCCGACGGTCATGCCGACGGTGGCGGCGATCAGCCCGGAGAAGGCTCCCACCATCAGCGAAATGCGCAGGCCGTAGAGAATGCCGGAGAGCAGGTCACGGCCGACGCCATCCGAGCCCAGCCACATCGTAAACCCTTCGCCGGCCACGGCACCTGGCGGCTGGCGGGAGTCCATCACGTCGACCGCTGCAAGGTCATAGGGGTTCTGCGGTGCGATCAGCGGCGCGGCGAGCGCCAGCAGCACGATCGTCGCGAAGACCAGGAGACCGAGCAACGCAACGCGGTCCTCGATGAAGCTGCGGGCGAAGCGCCGCAGCGGCGTCTCCTCCCTGGTCGGGGCGGCCGGGGTCGTCGTGACCGGGGGCAGGCTGGTCTCGCTCACGTGCTGGCCTCCGTCAGGCGGACGCGCGGATCGAGCGCGGAATAAACGAGATCGACCAGCAGGTTGATCGTCACGAACAGCACGACGACGACCATGACATAGGCGACGATGACCGGTCGATCGAGCCGGGTGATCGCCTCCAGCAGGAGACGGCCCATGCCGGGCCAGGCGAAGATCGTCTCCGTCACCACGGAGAAGGCGACGAGCGAGCCGAATTCGAGTCCGAGCACGGTGACGATCGGGATCATGATGTTCTTCAGGATGTGAACGCCGATGATCCGGCTCTGCGACAGGCCCTTGGCACGGGCGAATTTGACATAGTCCATCAGGGCGGCCTCGCGTGCCCCCGCCCGCGCCAGGCGGATGACAAGCGAGATCTTGAGCAGCGCGAGATTCAGCGCCGGCAGGGCCACATGCTGCCAGCCGTCCACCGTGAGCAGCGAGGTCTCGATGCCGAGTACGGAGACGGTTTCGCCCCGGCCCGTGGCGGGCAGCCAGCCCAATCCCACGGCGAAGGCGAGGATCAGCATCAGCCCGACCCAGAAGGTCGGCAGCGAGAAGCCGAGGATCGAGATCGCCATGATCGCGCGGGACGCCTTGCTCTCCGGCTTCAGCCCCGCATAGAGGCCAAGCGGCAGCCCGATCACGATCGCCATGAAAAGTGCGACAAGGGCGAGCTCCAGCGTCGCCGGCATGCGCGACAGGATGAGCTTGATCGCGGACTCGCCATGCACGAAGGAGCGGCCGAGATCGCCTTGCACGGCATTCCTGAGGAAGATCAGGAACTGTTCCCAGATCGGCCGGTCGAGGCCGAGCGAGCGGGCCGTTTCGGCGATCTGCTCCTGGTTCATCTCCGGCGAGACGAGCATGTAGATCGGATCGCCAACGACGTTCACGCCGAAGAAGACAATGACCAGCATCGCCCCGATGACGAAGAGTGCCTGCGCCAGGCGACGAAGGATGAAGGCAGCCATGGGGTTGGTTCCTTCGCGAGCAGGATGGTGTGCGCGAACGCAGCGCTCAAAGCAGCGTGGCCGGGTTGGGCCCGACCATTCCGTGACCAGCGGTCTCCGGCAAGAGGGTCCCGGGCTTTAAGCCCGGGAACGACGTCAATCCGCCCGAGCCGTCACTGCTTGGCGACGGAGGTTGCGAGCGTGTACTCGTCCGAGCGCGGCTCGACCTTGAAGCCCTTGCGGGCAGCCCAGGTGTTGAGCTGGAAATGTGTCGGGATCAGCCCGACATCGTTCATGCCGATCTCCATCGCCTCGCCGAAGATGGCATCGCGCTTCTTGTCGTCGACCGTGCGCAGGCCTTCCTCGACCTTCGCGTCGAAGGCCGCGTTCGAGTAGCGGCCGCGATTGGTCGCTCCCATGCCCTTCTGCGGGTTGAAGGTTGCAAGCAGCGCCTTGAGCGAGTCCGAGGATTCGCCCGTCCCGGCGGCCCAGCCGACGAGGATGAAGGAGAATTCCGGCACATTGCCCGGTGCGCCCTGCGAGGCACGGGTGAAGAAATTCGCCGGGGGCAGCGTCTCGACCTCGGTCTCGATGCCGAGCCGTGCGAACATCTGGGCGGCGGCCTCGATGATCTTGGTGTCGTTGGTGTAGCGCCCGTTCGGCCCATGCATCTTCATCTTGAAGCCGTTCGGGTAACCGGCCTCGGCGAGCAGCTTCTTGGCGCCGTTGAGATCGAAGGCGACAGGCTTCAGGTTCTTGGAGGTGCCGAAGAATGAATCGGGCAGGAGCTGGCCGGCGGGGATCGCTTCCTTCTCCATGATGCGCTCGACGATGCCGGGCCGATTGATCGCCATCGAAAGCGCCTTGCGGACGCGGACATCCTTGAGCGGGTTCTTGATCTCGGAGCCGTCCTTGCCCTTGATGAAGGGCGAGACGTCGCGGAAATGGTCCATGTGGAAATAGACCACGCGGTTGGAGACCTGGCTGACGACGTTAAGGTTCTTGTCGCCCTTGAGCTTGGCGACATCCGAGGTCGGCACGGCTTCGATCATGTCGACATCGCCGGCGAGCAGGGCTGCGACCCGGGTGGGCGCCGAGGTGACGATCCGGAACGTCACCTTCTTCCAGAGGCCCTTGCTGCCGCCCCACCAGTTCTCATTGGCGGTCATGACGACGCGGTCGCCCGAGACGAATTCGGCCTGCTTGTAGGGGCCGGTACCGCCAGCAGCGCATTTGCCGGCATTGAATTCCTCGGTCGTGGTGTCCTTGCACTTGGCCGAGATGACGCCGAACGTCGACAGGTCGGTCGGCACCAGCGGCGCGGGCGCGGCCGTCTTGATGCGGATCGTGTGGTCGTCGACCTTGCTGATCTCCTTGCCGCGCACATAGGCCGAGAAGCTCGACGGGCTCTTGGGCACGTTCGGCGCGCGCTGGAAGGTCGCGAGCACGTCGTCGGCGGTGAAGGGCGAGCCGTCATGGAACTTGACGTTCTGCCGGAGCTTGAACTCCCAGGTCGTGTCGTCGACTGCCTTCCAGCTTTCGGCGAGGCCGGGAACCAGCCGCTGCGAGGCGTCCTGGCCGACCAGCGGCTCGTAGATGTGCCGGGCCAGCATGTTGTTGGGGGTCAGGTTGTGATAATGCGGGTCCATCGCGCTCGGCTCGGCCGAGATGCCGATGCGCAATTCCTGCGCGACAGCGGCGCCCGCGACCAGGGACAGCGCCGCGGCCATGGCAGCGCGGCTGGCGAATGTGGCGACGTTTCTCATTGAAAGAACCTCCCGAGTTCAGCGGATGTTTTGGCGGATTGGTGCCGGCATGGCCAGCAGTCACCGCGTGGAGAATTTTCTTCTCCACGGATTCGTAAAGCCGGTGCATGCCTGCGTGTGGCAGGAAGAGGGTGGTGAAAGGCCTTAGAACGCCTTGAAGGTGATGATCGTGTGCGTGTCGGCGATCTCGGGGATCGACTGCACCTTCTGCGCGACGAAATGGCCGATATCGACATCCGCGGCGACGTGGAACTTGGCCAGGATGTCGTAGTTGCCGGCGGTCGAGTAGATCTCCGAGGCGATCTCGCGATCGGCGAGTTCGCTGGCGACCTCATAGGTCTTGCCGAGCTTGCATTTGATCTCGACGAAGAAGGTCTGCATCACGCGCTCCGAAAATCCTGTCCCTCTGGATAGAGCCTCGCGCCGGAAGATCAAGCGCCTGCGAGTTCGGCCAGGCGCTTGCTCATCGCGCTTTCCGGATCCGGAAGATCGGCAAGAACGGTGAAATGGTTTGCGCCGTCGATCTCGCCATAATGCGTCCTGACGCCTTCCAGGCCCCAGACATCGGTGATCCGACGGCTCTGTTTCAGGTACTCACCGCTCTCGGCCCCGCCGACCACCGCGTCCATCAGCAACCCGGAGGGAGCCGGCCAGAACAGGGGGCTTTCCCGCTCGGCCGATGCCATGTCGAGCCCCAGCGCCGCGTTGATACTGGTCTCTGTCAGGGGCTTGAGGTTGTAGAGGCCGGAGATGCCATAGGCCGCCGGCACCAGGTGGACCGGCAGGTCGTGGTCGACATTCTTCCAGTCGGTGGCGAGCAGGCAGGCGGCGAGGTGCCCGCCGGCCGAGTGGCCGGCTGCAACGATCGGTCGGCGGAACTGCCGCCAGAGGGCTGCGGCCGCCTGCTGCAGTTCCCAGACGATGTGGCCGAGCTCGACCTGCGGGCAGAGATCGTAGCCCGCGACCGCCATGGGGACGCCGAGCCGGTTCACGCCGCGCGCCATATGCGAGAAATAGGAGCGGTCCAGCGCCTGCCAGTAGCCGCCATGGATGAAGAGCACGATCGCATTGCCCTTGACCGCCTCGGGCTTGAACAGGTCGTAATGCTGGCGCTCGCCCGGGCCATAGGAAATGCCGAGTTCGCTGACGGCGACAGCGCGATAGGCGGCAGCGTCGGCCTGCCAGCCGGCGATGATCTCAGGATGCTCCGGCACGCGGGCGCGGTTATTGTACTCTGTCTCGTAATCCGTCGACATGGCTGGCTCGGCTCTCCGGCTCTGCGGTTGCGGACGACGTCCTGAATCGCAGACCTCGCCAGTCTGCGCCATGGCTTTTGACAGGTCGAGCCGCAAACGCCACAAGGCTGGGCCCCATGTGCATGGCCTCTGCGAGCCTGGAGATCGTTATGGAAAACCCCGTTCTTGCCGAGGTGATGCGCGGCGCCGTCGTCGAATCGCGCCATCGCGGCGCGGCAATCGTGGTGGACGCTGACGGCGCCGCGGTGCTTTCGCTGGGGGATGTCGAGCGCCCGGTGTTCCCGCGCTCGGCGGTGAAGGCGATCCAGGCCCTGCCGCTGTTCGAGAGCGGCGCTGCCGACCGCTACCGATTGACCGAAGCCGAGATCGCGCTTGCCGTCGCCTCGCATTCCGGCGAGTCGGCTCATGCCGAAACCTCGCTCGGCATGCTGAGGAAGGCCGGGCGGGACGCCGGCTGCCTCGAATGCGGCGCGCATTGGCCGATGAACGAAGCAGCGGCGCGTGCCATCTCCAAGGACGGCCAGGAGCCGACCGCTCTCAACAACAACTGCTCGGGCAAACATGCCGGTTTCGTCTGCCTGTCCTGCGGTCTGGATGAGGACCCGACCGGTTACGTGAAGGCCGGTCACGCCGTGCAGAAGGCGGTGCGCGGCGCGCTCGAAGAGGTGACAGGCGCCGCCCACACCACTGATCTCATGGGCACCGACGGCTGCTCCATTCCGACCTACGCCGTGCCGCTGACGTCTCTGGCGCTCGGCTTCGCCCGCCTCGGGTCCGGCCACGGGCTAGGACCGAAGCGCGCCGAGGCCGCACTCCGCATCCGCAAGGCGGTCGCAGCCCATCCCTTCATGGTGGCGGGTACCGGCCGGTTCGACACGCGGGCGATGGAACTCCTGCGCGAGCGCATCTTCATCAAGACCGGGGCGGAAGGCGTCTATTGCGGAGCGATTCCGGAGCTCGGGCTTGGGATCGCGCTGAAATGCGATGACGGGGCGGGCCGCGCCGCCGAGGTCGTGATGGCCTCGCTGATCGCGCGCTTCCTGCCGATGAGCGAGACGGAAGCGGCGAGCTTCGCGCCGCTGCGCGAAAGCGTCCTGAAGAACTGGAACGGCATCGAGGTCGGGCGGGTGAGGGCGGCGGCCAGCGCCTAAAGCATCGGCCCGAAAAGTGGATTGCGGTTTTCGGGGCAAAGCCGATGCAAACACATCAGGCTAGATCATCGGATCGGATACGATATCCGATCCGATGATCTAGCAGCGGCGCAAACATGTTCGTCTGAATGAAGCTCCCCCTGCCGACGGCTCAGAAGCGCTTGGTCGACAGGACGTCGAAGGTCTTGCCTATCGTCGCCAGAGCCTTGTCGTAGGTGGCGAGCGACAAGCAGGCGATCAGCGCGTCAATGATGGCGAGCTGTGCGATCCGGCTCGTCATCGCCTCGGTGCGGAATTGCGTTTCGCGCGCCATCGTGTGCAGCACAATATCGGCATGGGCGAGCAGCGGCGACTTGCCGAAATTGGTGATGCAGATCGTCGTCGCGCCGGCTTCCTTGGCAAGTTTCGTGGCTGCAACCGTCTCAAGCGTGCTGCCGGAGTGGGAGATGGTGATCACCGCCACGTCTGGCCCGGTCAACGAGGCGCTGATCGCCTGGATGTGGGAATCAACCACGACCTTCGCCTCGATACCGACGCGCAGCAGGCGGTAATTGGCATCCTCGGCAATCGGAGCCGCGCTGCCGATGCCGTAGAGCTCGACGCGACGCGCCTTCAGGATCGCGGCAACCGCCGCCTCCATCGCCTTGGTGTCGAGCACCTTCATGGTGTCATGCAGAGCCTGGAGATCGCTGCGAAAGATCTTTTCGATCACCGTGCCGGTGTCGTCGGAGCGGGCCAGATCCTCATGGATGAACTGAACCGGCTGCACCAGATCGCGCGCCAGGGCGATCTTGACCTGCTGGAAGCCGCGCGCGCCGAGCTGCTGGCAGAGCGAGATGACGCTGCCTTCGCTCGCTCCGGTGCGTTCGGCCACTTCGGTGACCGACATGTGCACCACCTCGGCGGTATGGGTCATGAAGAAATCGGCGATGCGTGCAGCCGTGGGCGGCAGCTTGGCGCGCAGCGCCTGCAGGCGTTCGCGCGCACCCTCAAGGTTGGGCGTGACGTTGCCCTTGCGCCGCTCGGTGCCCGGTTCGCCGGGGGCAGCCTCGGCCGGTCTGGAATTGCGATTCGACGCCGTCATGCAGAGAACGCCAGCATGTCGACCGCATCACGACAAGGCGCATTCGCCGCGATGGCAGGGAAGATCCCGTTGCGAACTTCGAAATAGCGCAGGCCGAAGCCCCGTGCGCCCTCGCCGTCGGTCGCCGGGTTGTCACCAACCATCAGCACGACCCTCTTGGGCAGCCCGAGCAGCGCCAGGCCGGCCTCGAACAATGCGGGTTCCGGTTTGCCGATGATGCGATACGGCACGGGGCCGGTGCAGGCGAGCAGCGCCGCCATGAGTGCGCCGGTCTCCGGCACCACCGCACCATCGGGGCCGGGATGGACGAGATCGGGATTGGCCGCGACGAGCTCGGCGCCGTCGCGCACCGCATTGGCCGCAACCATCAGGCGTTCGTAGGAAAAATGCCGGTCGCGTCCGAGAAAGACGATGTCTGGCCGTTCCTGCACCGGGACGAGGTCGCGGTCGCGGGCATGGCTCATCAGGCTCTTGCTGGCCATAATGTAGATGCGGGCCCGGGGCCGCCGGCGCGCGATCTCGTCGAGCGCGGTCGCGCCGGCGAGAACGATCCGGTGCTGCTCGGCAACCAGGCCGAGGCGCTTGAGGCCGCGGGACAATTCGAGCGGGGTATGCTCGGCATCGTTCGAGACGATGACGAAGCGGCCTCCCAGCCTTTCGAGAAAGGCATGTGCGCCGGGAAGAACCTGCCGGCCGCGCACCAGGGTGCCGTCGAGATCAACGAGACAACCCTGAATGTCGTGAAGCGAGCCCATCGCGCGAATCCAAAACCTGACAGCGAGTGAGGCGAGTCCATGAACTGAGATTAACTCAGTGTCAAATTCGATATGTGATGAGATTATTTCATCATCCTGTCATGAAACGCCGCCTAGAACGAGACCGTCGCAGGACGCGCCACGGCCGAAGCCGGGCATGCAAGGCGACGTTCCGCGGCTCCATGGCAGGAGGAAAACATGGTCGAATTCCTCGGAGGCCGGCTGCTGCGCATGGGGATAACGCTCTGGGCGATCGCCTCGGTCGTCTTCCTCGCGACGCGCCTGACCGGCAACCCGATCGACTTCCTGATGCCGGAAGGGCTGGATGCCGCCTCGCGGCGCGAGATGATCGCCTATTGGGGGCTCGATCGGTCCGTCGCCGAGCAGTACTGGCTCTTCTGGCGCTCGCTTCTGTCAGGCGATTTCGGCCTCGGACTGATGGAGCGGCGGCCGGTCGCGACGATCTTCACCGAACGGCTCTGGCAGAGCGCCTCGCTCCTGGTCGCGACCCTGGCACTGACGATCTGTGTCGGCGTGCCGGTCGGTATCCTGGCGGCCGTCTGGCGCGGCCAGGCGCGCGGCAGCGCCGTGCTCTTCACGGCCTTTCTCGGCTACGCCATCCCGAACTTCGTGCTCGCCATCCTGCTGCTGCTGGTCTTCTCCTACACGCTGCACTGGCTGCCCAGCGCCGGCTCGGCCACCTTCGCGCATTACATCATGCCGACAGTCGCGCTCTCGGCCTATTTCGTCGCGGCGCTGGTGCGCTACACCCGCAACGCCATGCTCGACGTCCTCTCGCAGGACTATATGCGTACGGCCCGGGCCAAGGGGCTCCCCGAGAGCAGCATCATTCTCCATCACGGCCTGCGCAATGCGTTGATCCCGGTCATCACGGTGCTCGGCCTGCAGATCACCACGCTCGTCTCGGGCGCAGTGGTGGTCGAGACCGTCTTCGCCTGGAACGGCGTCGGCGACCTTCTGGTCGGCGCGACGCTGCGCCGCGACTATCCCGTCCTGCAATTTGGCGTCCTCGTCGTCGCCTCCGCCGTCATCGTCGTCAACCTGCTGGTCGATCTCGCCTATGCGCTGGTCGATCCGCGCGTGCGCCTGGCTGGAGCCTGAGCGGTCATGACCGACACTCTCGACCCCAAGATCGCCTTCGCGCCGCAGCGCAAGCCGCGCGGGCGCTTCGTGCTTCCCGCGGGCATGAACGCCCTGGTCGTCGCGGCTGCGCTTCTGGCGCTCGCGCTCATGATCCTGGCCGTGCTCGCGCCCGTGCTCGCACCCTTCGACCCCGATCAGCAGAAGCTGCTGGCGCGGCTGCGTCCGCCGCTCGGGTTCGAGCGCGCCAATCCGGCGCATTGGCTCGGCAATGATCAACTCGGCCGCGATCTGCTGTCGCGCTGCCTTTACGGCCTCAGGCTGACGCTGGCGCTCGCGCTGTTCGGAACGCTGATCGGCCTCGTCATTGGTGTTGCGTTCGGGCTCGTCGCCGGGCAGCTCGGAGGCCGGGTCGATGCGCTGATCATGGGGCTCGTCGACATCAAGCTGTCACTGCCCTTCACGCTCGTCGCGCTGCTCGTCATTGCGCTGGCGGGAACCGATGTCGCGGTGCTGATCTGCGTGCTCGGCGTCGCCTATTGGGCCCATTTCGCCAGGCTGGTGCGGGCCCAGGTCCTCGGCTTGCGGGAGATGCCTTTCATCGAGGCTGCCCGAGCCGCCGGCGCGACCCGCTGGCACATCGCGACCGTCCACATGATCCCGAACATCGTCTCGCCGGTCGTGGTGATGGCGAGCCTGAATTTCTCGAACCTGATCCTGCTCGAATCCGCCCTCTCCTTCCTCGGGCTCGGCGTCCAGCCGCCGACTGCCACGCTCGGCTCCATGGTCGGTCAGGGGCGCGACTACATGGCCTCCGCACCCTGGATCGTGGTGGTGCCGGCCGTGGTGATCGTGCTCGTCAGCCTCGCCGCCATGCTGCTCGGCGATTTCCTGCGCGACCATTTCGACGTGCGTTTGCGCGAACGCTGACGCACCGCCGCCGCCTTGCCTGCCGAATGACCTTTGCTCGAACCGAAAAGGGCTGAAAACGATGCTCAAGACCTTGCTGAAGACCGCGCTCGCCGCCGCGCTCGCGACAACCGCTCTGACCGGGCTTGCCCGAGCCCAGGACCTCAAGGTCGGCGTGCAGAACATGGCGCCCTGGCTCGACCCCGGCCGCGATTTCTCCAATGTCGGCTCGCAGTTCTATTTCAACGCCTTCGACCCGCTGATCGGCAAGGATGCGAACCGCGCCGAGAGCGTCTGGCAGCCGGGCATCGCGACAAGCTGGAAGCAGGTTTCGCCGACCGAGATCGAGCTCAAGATCCGCCAGGGCGTGACCTTCCACAACGGCGCTCCCATGACGGTCGAGGATGTGGTCTTCTCCTTCGACCGCATCATCAACTCGACCTTCGCGCCCTATACCGTGCGCAAGCGCGACACGCTGCCCAACATGGCGAAGGTCGAGGCGGTCGATGCCGAGACGGTGCGGATCACCGCGACGAAGCCCGAACCGCTGTTCGAGACGCTGCTCAATGTGCAGCAGGGCATGATCGTGCCGAAGAAATACATCCTGGCCCTGACTGGCGATCCGAACGTCGCCGAGCCGGCCGATTTCGAAGCCTTCGCGCTGAAGCCCGTCGGCACCGGCCCCTACAAGATCACCGAATTCGTGCCGAACCAGCGCCTCGTCTATGAGCGTTTCGATGGCTTCTGGGGTGAGAAGGCGCCGTTCCAGAAGATCACGCTGCAACGCATCCCGGAACTCTCCGGCCGGCTGACGGCGCTGAAGAATGCCGAAGTCGACCTGATCACCAATGTCCCGCCGGACCAGCTCGAGCCGATCGCCTCGGACGCGAAGCTCAAGGTCGAGGGCATGCAGACGCCGCTCTTCCACGTCGTCATCTTCAATACGCAGAACCCGAAGATGGCCAATCCGAAGCTGCGCCAGGCGCTCTCCTACGCCATCGACCGCAAGACGCTGAACGAGGCGCTCTGGTTCGGCAAGGCGAAGGTACCGACGAGCCATAGCTTCCAGCAGTTCGGCCAGCTTTACATGCCCGAGCTCAGCACCTTCGAATACGATCCGGCGAAGGCCAAGGCCCTGCTCAAGGAAGCCGGCTACGACGGCACCCCGATCCGCTACGATGTCCAGGCGGCCTATTACACCAACGGCCTGCTCGCCGCGCAGGCGATCCAGGAAATGTGGGCCGCCATCGGCGTCAAGACCCAACTCAACGTCACCGAGCAATGGACCGGCTCCGATCCGACCATGATGGCCCGCGCCTGGTCGAACCCGATGTATTTCCCCGATCCCGCGGGCGCCTTCGGCATCATGTGGGCGCCCACCGGCAACTCGGCCTCGGAAGGCCGCTTCAAGGCTGACGACGCCTATATCGCACTATGGGAGCGCTTCCGCTTCTCGACCGATCTCGGCGAGCGCAAGAAGGCCTATGCCGAGCTGATGCAGGCGATCAAGAACGACCCACCGGTCCTGCCGCTCTACCAGCCCTACGAGTCATACGGCATGAAGCGCGCGCTCGCCTGGCGGCCGCTGCCTGGGCATATCCCTTATGTCCTCGATTTCCGTGCCGGCCGCGTGACGCTCGCCGCCCGCTGAATTCATCGAGAGGGGCCCGCTCGCGCCGGCCCCTCAGTTCCTTCGCCGTCCCTCGCATCGTGAGCCCAGCCATGGCCAAAACCCTTCGCCTCGCCGTCGTCGCCGATATCCATCACGGTGAGAACAGCTTCACCAAGAAGGGCAGCGAGGCCCTGCCGCTCATGGCCGAATTCCGCCGTTTCGTCGCGGAAGCCCGGCCCGACGCCGTCATCGATCTCGGCGACCGCATCTCCGATCGCGACCATGCGACCGACCTCCGGCTGGAGCAGGAGGTGGCGGACGCCTTCGCTGCCATCGCCGCACCGCGCTTTCACCTCTGCGGCAACCATGACCGCGATCATCTGACTGTCGTCGAAAACGAGGCGATCCTCGGCCAGCCGCTCGGCCATCGGACTGTCGATCTGGGCGATTGGCGCCTCGTGCTCTGGGCGGCGGATTCGAAAATCCACCGGCCGGGCGGCTTTGTGCTGACCGAGGCCGACCTGCTCTGGCTCGCCGCGACCGTCAACGCCGCCGACCGCCCGCTCGCGATCATGAGCCATGTCCCGCTTTCGGGCCACGCCCAGACCGGCAACTACTATTTCGAGCGCAATCCCGAATTCTCGACCTATCCCGGAGCTGAGCGGGCGCGCGCCGTGCTGCGCCAGGCCCGTGTTCCGGTCATCTGCCTCTCAGGGCATGTCCACTGGAACACCCTGACCACCGTCGACGGCATCCCGCATCTGACGCTGCAATCGCTGACCGAGAGCTTCACCACCATGCCGCGGCCGGCGGGCGCCTGGGGGTTGCTGGAGCTCAGCGAGAGGATCGTCTGGACGGTCTATGGCAACGACCCCTTCGTTGCGAAACTCGATGCCGCCGACACGCTTCGGCGCTGGATGACGCCGTTGCAGCCATTTTCAGAGCATCCGGAGCTACGCCATCGCCATCATTCGCTTGCAGCGGAGTGATCGCCTTGGAGATTGCGTGGAAGGGACAGACCAATCTCTCCCCACCACACTCAGACCTCGGCGGAAAGCAGCCCCGGACTAGACTGGACAACCTTCTTGGAAATGACGCCTAGCTCACCGCGTTGTTCTCGACGCGGATGCCGGTTGCCCGCTTGTCGGCAGCTTGCGTCAGGTCGCCCGTGACGATCTTGCCGTATTCGGTACCGAGGACGGCGCCGAGCTTCGCTTCCGCAATGACATTGTTGGCGATCAGGGCGTTGCGCTCCTTCGGGACCAGCGAGACCGAGATGCCGATCCCGGTCTTGCGGACGATGTTGCCGGTGGCCACCAGATTGCGCATGGCCCAGGACCAGCCGAGCGAGATGCCGACATCGCTGGCATTCTCCACGACATTGCCGGTCACGGTGGCTTCCGCCTCGACATGCACGCCCATGCCACCGACCGGCTCCTTGCCCTTCGGGGCGTAGCCCTTCTGAGCGTTGCGGATGATGTTGTTGGCGACGACAGCGAGCCGTCCGCCATGGTCGAGATTGGTGAGGCTCACGCCCATCGCACAATCCTCCAGCAGATTGCCGCTGATGATGGCGCCCTCGAAGGCGAATTCCGAATAGAGCGCGGTCTCGCCGCAGCGTTTGCCCTGGTTGCCGATGATCTGCACGGTTGAGCCGGAGTTGTTCCGGATGAAGGTCAGCGCGCAGTCGCGCAGGCTGTTGCTCTCGATGATGACACCGCCGGCGCGGAACAGGCTGATGCCGTTGCCGTTGGGGCCGTCACCGCCGGAATCGGAACGGATGCGGTTGATCCGGTTGCCGCGAATGAGCGACTGATCGTCCCCCGCCTGGCTGCGCCAGATCTGGATGCCGTTATTGCCGCAATCCTCGATCTGGTTGCCTTCGATCGAGAGCCCGCGCGAATCGAGCGAGAACAGCGCCGATTCGCGCATGTTGCGAAACCTGCTGGCCTGGATGCGCCCTGCCGTCCGGGTCAGGACCAGGCCGACCGAGCCCGCATTGGCGAGGTCGCAGTCATTCACGGTCAGTTCCAGGACCTCCTCGGCTGCCACAAGCCCGGCACGTTCGCTGGCGCGGATGTCGAGACCGTCGAAACTGAGCCCTGTCAGCGCCGCGCGCTTGATGCGGCGGGCGATGAGCAGCGGGCCTGCTTGCGCCGCGACGAGCTGTGTGGCGCCCGGAATGCCGACCAGCCGTGAGCCTTCGGGCAGGGCGACATTGGACACGCGATAGCGCCCCGGCGGCAGCAGCAAGGGCGCGCTGCGCTTGGCCGCTTCCGCGAGCGCATTCTGAAGCAGCCGCGACTGATCGTCGGCGGAGCCGGGGCGCAGTCCGAAATGAGTGGCCTCCAGCCCGAACTGGCCGAGTGCGCGCGATGGTTCGTTCCGCGCTGCCTGCTGCGCTGCGGCCGGAGCGGCGCACCCTCCTGTCCCAAAAAATGTCGCCGCCAGCAGGGAACGCCGAGAAATCGCCATGAGGGCCTCCAGGTCGCCGCAAGGGTACAAGCGGCGTGCCGGCCTGGTTGTGTCGTTCAGGCTCGCGCACCCGCCGGACAAGCCCGTCCGCCGATGGTCCAACCTCTTCGTGTTTGCGTCGGCTTTCCCGAAAACCGCAATCCACTTTTCGGGCCGATGCTGTAGCTCAAAGGCCGAGTGCCCGCGCGATTTCGTCGGCGGCCAGGGTCGGGTTGAGTTCACCTGCCCCGACGGCCGCTTCAAGCGCGGGAGTCCGGGCCTTGAGGGCAGGATCATGCCGGAGCCTGGCGCGCAGGCGGTCTTCGACCATGGCCCACATCCATTTGACGTCCTGCTGACGACGCTTCTCCTGGATCAGGTTCTTGGCATCCAGCCGCTGGCGATGATCCTCGACCTTCGCCCAGAGTGCGTCGAGGCCTTCACCCGTCAGCCCCGAGACCGTCACTACCGGAGTGGACCAGACGCTCGATGTCGGGGCGAGAATGTGCAGGGCCGCACGATATTGCGCGGCTGCCGCCTTCGCCGCCACGGCTCCGGCGCCATCCGCCTTGTTGACTGCAATCATGTCGGCGAGCTCGATGATACCCTTCTTGATGCCCTGCAATTCGTCGCCGGCATTGGGCAGCATCAGCACGAGAAAAAAATCGGTGAGATCGGCGACCGCGGTTTCTGATTGGCCGACCCCCACCGTCTCGACCAGGATGACGTCGAAGCCGGCAGCCTCACAGAGCAGCATCGTTTCACGCGTCTTGGCCGCGACGCCGCCGAGCGTGCCGGAAGAGGGAGAAGGGCGGATATAGGCATTGGGATCGACGGCAAGGCGAGCCATCCGCGTCTTGTCGCCGAGGATCGAACCGCCGGTCCGCGTCGAGGATGGGTCGACCGCCAGCACGGCGACCTTGTGACCCAGCCCTGTCAGGTAAGTGCCGAGTGCATCGATGGTCGTCGACTTGCCAACGCCGGGGACGCCGGTGATGCCGACCCGGATCGACTTTCCGGTATGCGGCAGCAATTGCTGGATCAGTGCATGGGCCTGCCTGCGATGATCGGCCCGGCGGGATTCCGCCAGTGTGATGGCACGCGCCAGGGCCGCCCGTTGACCGGAGAGAATTGCGTCGGCGAGGGTGGAGACATCAACCATGACAGGCACCTAGCAAGCCTTGGGCTCGGGCGACAAGCCACGAGTTCGGTCATCACTGTGTCATCCGCGTCTCTTGAACATCCGCTACGTCAATGAGCCGAAGATCGGTCATGATGCGTGCGGCGCTCCATTGTCGATCTTTCCGAGGTCTCGACCAGCGACAGTCTCAACCACGGCAAGTTCGCCGCCTCGCTCAAGGTCGTCCAGATGATCGGCAAGCGGCTGCAGGCGGACAGGGGTATCGCGATGCGCGGACCTCAATTCGGTGATCGCCTGGGCGATATCGCCGGTGGCGTGGTCGGCACCGTGGGCGGCACGCTGGAGTTCGTGGTCACGGCCCCGGCCGCGATTGTCCAGCAATAGGGCAGCTGTTGCGCCAGAGACACGCACGAGCCTTGCGCGAAGATTGCTGCAGGGTTGCCGCATTATGGCCGCGTTAGCTTGGCTTTAAGGCCGGGCTGGCCATTTCGGCCTGCCTTCCTGCAACACTGGAATTCTCGATCGACCATGTCCGCTGTGCGGCACGCCCCTTCCCGTCGCTTCGTTGCGCTTGCAGCGCTGCTTTCGCTCGCATTGTCGGCCTGCGCGCAGACCGAGGCCGCGATCTCGCCATTCTCCGAAACGGCTCACGCGGAGTCGTCCACGTTCGGCAGGGAGCCTGTGCTCCTGGTTGCGACCACGCGGAAGTCTCTCGGCGACCGCGAGCCGTTCTTCGGGCCGGATCGTGGTTCGGGCCTGAGTTTCGCCGAAGCGCGGCTCTCGCCTCCGGGACGCGGCGTTGTCGCTGCGACCGTCGGCAGCGACTGGCGCGTCGTTGGTGTCAGCAACCGGACGTCCACCAATGCCGCCCGCGCCTTCGCCGACGCTGCGACCGGGCGCGACGTGCTGCTCTACGTCCACGGCTATAACGAGACATTCGAATCCGCCGCCCGCAGCGCCGGGCAGCTTTCGCATGCGCTGAAATTCCAGGGGCGCACCGCGCTCTTCACCTGGCCTTCCGGCGGCAAGCTCTTCGATTACGGCTATGACCGCGAGAGCGCACTCTGGTCGCGCGAGGGCTTCGTCCAGGCCTTGCGCGCCCTCGTCGCCAACCCGACCGTGGGGCGCATCCACATCGTTGCGCACTCGATGGGCACCTTCCTGACGCTGGAAGGCCTGCGCGAGCTCCGGGACTCGTCGGACGTCTCCTCGCAGATTGGCTCGGTTGTTTTCGCATCGCCCGATATCGACATCGACGCATTCGAGCAGACGGTCTCCCGGCTGGGCCCGCTTGCCCAGCGCATGACCCTGATCATCGACCCGGGCGATAGGGCACTCGCAGTTTCCTCGCGTATCGCCGGTGGCGTGGCGCGAGCCGGCGCAGCCGAACGCTCGCGGCTCGAGGCTCTGGGCGTGCGTGTCGCCGACACTTCCGGCCGCGGCTGGAGCATGCTCAGGCACGATCTCTTCCTGACGGACAGCGAGGTCACGCAGGTGGTGCGGCGCGCCATGGACCGCACGGGCTCCTGACGCTTGCAGAACGGCTCGTCTTGGGGGCAGCATCGCGCTTGCCGTCAAGGAGACGCCGATGCCACGAGTATTGTTGCGTGCTGCTTGCCTGCTTGTGCTCATGCCTCTGGCCGGGCAGGCGCATGACCTGACGCCGTTCCAGGAACCCGGGCGCTCGCATGTCCTGCATGAGGACGTTTCGCCCGCCGGCACCGAGACCATCAACATCGAGACCTATGTGCCGCAGGCCTGTGCCGACACGCGCTGCCCGCTGGTGATCTCGCTGCACGGTCTGTTGCGCAATGCAGCCTCGGCGCGCGACAACTGGGTTGAAGCCGCAGACCGGCACGGCCTGATCATCGCCGCCCCGCATTTCGACAAGGAGCGCTTTCCGACGCGCCTTTACCAGCAGGGCGGAGTCCAGGGGGAGCCGGACCGGGCGAAATGGGTCTACTCCGTCATCGAGCGCTTCTATGATCGGGCATTGAAAAGCGGTCGCGTCACGGACACGGGCTATGTGCTGTTCGGCCATTCCGCCGGAGCGCAGTTCGTCCACCGCATGGCGCTCCTGGTGCCGGAGGCACGGTTTTCGACGGCGATCATCGCCAATGCCGGCTACTACACCTTGCCTGTCGGCAAGGAGGCGGCAGGCGGCTTCAGCTATCCCTACTCGCTCGATGGCACGCCGGCGACCGAGGCGAGCACGAAGGCCGCCTTCGCCAAACCGATGCTGATCATGCTGGGCGACCAGGACACCGATCCGAACCACTCCCAACTCAACAAATCCAAGGGCGCCGAGGCGCAAGGCCCCAGCCGCTTCGCGCGCGGACAGAATTTCACGCAAGTTGCGGCTGCAGAGGCGAAGCGTCTCGGTGTTGCCAGTCCATGGCGCGAGGGCGTCGTGCCGGGCGTTGGGCATGAGCAGGGGAAGATGGCCAATGCGGCGGCGCAGGCGCTGTTCGGCGGCAAATAGGGCTCAGAGCGGTGGTAGGCCGTTGCGCTTCTTGATGGTTGCCATGGCGAAATTGGACTCGACCGACTGGATGCATTTCAGCCGCGTGATCTTCTGCTTCAGGAAGCGCTCATAGCCCTCGATCCCGTCCGTCAGCACCCGCAACAGGTAATCCTGCGACCCGGTCATCAGGTAGCACTCGGCGACCTCGTTCCAGCTCTCTACCGCCTTCTCGAACTCGCTGATATGCTCCTGGGTCTGCTGGCTCAAGCGGATCGAGACAAAGACGCTGAAGGGCAGGCCGTAAGCCTTGGGATCGACGATCGCGGCATAGCCCTTGATCACGCCGGTCTCTTCCAGTCGTTTCAGCCGACGCAGGCAGGGCGTCGGTGACAGGCCGATCTTCTGCGACAGGTCCTGATTGGTGATGCGCCCGTCCTCCTGCAGCACGGCAAGCATACGGCGGTCGGTCGTATCGAGCATAAGATGCTCCTCGAATTCGGTATCTGAGCAGGAAGATGCGCAAACGGGATGTAATCCGGGCGGGATCATTCATGCAATGCCGCGCGGATCGGCCTAACCTGCTTTTCCGGAGCCGCAAGGTCGGCGCCCCTGACCGGCAGAGGAGAGCGCGATGAGCCAGGACAATTATCACAAGGACCGCATCGCCAACCGCAAGCTCCATCCCGAGACGCTGATGATGGGCTATGGCTACTCGCCGGCGATGTCGGAGGGCTCGCTCAAGCCGCCGGTCTTCCTGACCTCGACCTTTGTTTTTGAGAGCGCCCAGCAGGGCAAGGATTTCTTCGACCTCACCGCGGGGCGTCGCCAGCTCAAGCCCGGCGAGAAATCCGGTCTGGTCTACTCGCGCTTCAACCATCCGAACATGGAGATCCTCGAGGATCGCCTGGCGATCTGGGACGAGGCCGAACGCTGCGCCGTCTTCGCCAGCGGCATGGCGGCCATCGCGACGACCTGCTTCGCCTTCCTCCGCCCGGGCGACACAATCATCCACAGCCGGCCGCTCTATGGCGGAACCGAGACCCTGCTGAAGAACCAGATGGGCGCCTTCGGGGTGACGCCTTTCGGCTTCACCGACGGCGTCGATGTCGCGCAGATGCGTGCGACCGCCAAGGCTGCGGCCGCCAAGGGGCGCGTCGGGATGATCCTGGTCGAGACTCCGGCCAACCCGACCAATGGGCTGGTCGATCTCGCAGCCTGCGCGACGATCGCCGACGAACTCGAGAAGTCGCAGGGACATCGCCCGCCCGTCGTGGTCGACAACACCATGCTTGGCCCGAAATTCCAGAAGCCGCTGCAGCATGGCGCCGATCTCTCGCTGCTTTCGCTCACCAAATATGTCGGCGGCCATAGCGATCTCGTCGGCGGCTCGATCAGCGGCAAGGATGCGCTCGTCCGCCAGGTCAAGGGCTGGCGCTCGTCGCTCGGCACGCAGCTCGATCCGAATTCCTGCTGGATGCTGATGCGCTCGCTGGAGACGCTCGACATCCGCATGAGCCGCGCCAACGAGAACGCCCGACTTGTGGCGGAGTATCTCGCTGGCCATCCCAAGGTTGCCAAGCTGCATTACCTTGGCGATCTGAAGGACGGCGATCCGCGCAAGCCCGTCTTCGACAAGCAGTGCTCGGCGCCGGGCTCGACCTTCTCCTTCGACGTCAAGGGTGGCGAGAAGGAAGCATTCGCACTGCTCGACAATCTCCAGATCATGAAGCTCGCGGTCAGCCTTGGTGGCACGGAGACGCTTGTCTCGCATCCGGCCGCGATGACCCATTCGGGTGTCGCCCGCGAGCTGCGCGAGGAGATCGGGCTCACCGATGCGCTGATCCGCATCTCGGTCGGCATCGAGAATATCGAGGACCTGATCTCGGATCTGGCGCAGGCCTTCGAGGCGGTGTGAGCGGCAGCATCATGGCCGGTCTCGAGCCGGCCATCCCTGTTCGCGAGCTGCAGCGCGCCGTGCCTGGCCTGGCGCGCGCTATGAAGAGACGGCGCCTAGAAGCCCAATCTCCCCCAGCCCGGCAGCTTCAGTGCCGGCTGGCGGATGTCGAAGCCGGTGACGAGCCCTAGCAGGTTGATCTCGACGCCTTCGACCCAGGCCAGCGTGATGCCGGCAACTCCGAAGAGCGAGGCCTGGACGCCGGTGCGGCTCGGCGCCATGCCGACAAACAGGCCTTCATCGCGCCAGTCCTTCCCGATCGCGGTTGGCGGCAAGGCATGGGCGAGTTCGGGAATCTCGGCGAGCACATGTTGCACGAAGCTGTTCGAATTGGGGCCCGGCCAAGCGGAATAGCTGCCTGACGCGCTATAGGCATAGCTCTGCACGGCAGCACGAAGGCGCGGGATCAGCGCTTCCGCCGCGTCGCCTTTCACCTCCGTCACCAATTCCGGCACGTTGCCGAACCAGCGGCCATCGGCCTCACGATGGTTGACGCGCACGGGATTGCCCCAGCCGACGACATCGAAGCGCGTATAGGCGCGCGCGCCCGCCTCCTTGACCACCACCCAGGAATGATGCGCGAAGATCCCGCGCCAGCGTCCGACGCGGGCAGCGAAGACATGGATCGTCGCCTCGGGCACGGTTGCCGCGGCCGGCAGGAGCCTGGCGCTGGACCAGTCCGCCCGGCGCCAGTCGGCGGCGAGCGGCTGCCATTGCCACCAGGCCGCATGCGTGGCGACAGGCAGCAGGAAAAGGACGAGGAAAAGGGTCAGGACGCGGCGTAGATGGTGCATGACTGGACGATAGTGAGCCGGATTGTGGCATCGCAAGAAAAGACACTGCGACATGACTTCACGAAAAGGTGGTTGAGGCTTGGCAGCAAGCTGATAGCGTGCCGCGCGCCGGGTGGAGATTCACTCGCTAAGGAGGGGCAGATTGGGTTCATCGGTACGGGGGCTGAAGGGCCTTGCGACAGCCATCGCGCTTGGATGGGCGCTGGTTTCGGGAACGGCCGCTAGCGCGCAGGACAAGCAGCTGCGGATTTTCAACTGGTCGGACTATGTCGATCCGGAGGTGCTTGATGCCTTCAAGAAGGAAACCGGCATCACTGTCGTCTACGACACGTTCGACCAGATGGAGACGGTCGAGACAAAGTTGCTCGCAGGCAAGACCGGCTATGACCTGATCGTGGTCACGGCCTCGTTCCTGCCGCGCCATATCCCGCTCAATCTCTACAGGCCGATCGATGCAGCCGCCGTTCCGAACCTGAAGAACGCCTGGCTCGAGATCCAGCAGCGGCTCGCGAAATACGATCCCGGCAACACGTTCGCCGTGAACTACATGTGGGGCACGACCGGCATCGGCTACAATGTCGCCAAGATAAAGGAGCGGCTTGGCCCGGACGCGGTGATCGATTCCTGGCGCATCCTGTTCGAACCCGACCAGCTCAAGAAGCTCTCGAATTGCGGCGTGCATGTTCTCGATGCGGTCGAGGAAATGTTCCCGGCGGCGCTGCGCTATCTCGGCCTGAACCCGGATTCGAAGAACGAGGCGGATCTGAACAAGGCCGGCGAATTGCTGCGCAAGATCCGCCCGCATATCCAGAAGTTCCATTCCTCGGAATACATCAACGCGCTCGCCAATGGCGATATCTGCCTCGCGGTCGGCTATTCCGGCGACATCCTGCAGGCGAAGAAGCGGGCGGAAGAGGCCAAGAACAAGGTCGAGATCGCTTATTCCATTCCAAAGGAAGGCGCGCTGATGTGGTTCGACTCCTTCGTCATTCCGAAGGATGCCGCCAATCCGGATGCCGCGCTGAAGTTCATCGATTTCGTCAACCGGCCCGAGATGGCGGCGAAGAACTCGGACTTCATCCAGTATGCCAATGGCAACATCGCCTCGAAACCGCTGCTTTCGGCGGCGGTGCGCGACAATCCCGGCATCTATCCCTCGGAGGCCGTGATGAGCCGGCTCTACACGATCACCCCCTACGATCAGAAGAGCCAGAAGGTGGTCAACCGGCTCTGGACCCGCATCAAGACCGGTAAATGAACCCACGCGATGCCGGGGCTGGGGCTCCGCTCCGGGGGAAGCGCAAGGCTTCGCCCGGTAGCGTTCGCCGGGCCTTCCAGCCATGGAATGACCCCGCGGCGGAGCCGCTGGTCGTCTTCCGCAATGTCACCAAGCGCTTCGACACGGTGACGGCGGTCGACAACCTGTCGCTTGCGCTTTACCCGCGCGAATTCTTCGCGCTGCTCGGCGCGTCAGGCTGCGGCAAGACCACGCTGATGCGGATGCTGGCGGGGTTCGAGCAGCCGGATGCGGGCGAGATTCTGCTCGATGGTGTCGACATCACCGCCGTGCCGCCGCATCGTCGGCCGATCAACATGATGTTCCAGTCCTATGCGCTGTTTCCGCATCTCAGCGTCGGCGACAACATCGCCTATGGCCTGAGGCGGGAAGGGCTGCCGCGCGAGAGGATCGCGCGGCGCGTCGCGGAGATGCTGGCTCTGGTCAAGCTCGACGGGCTCGAGAAGCGCCGCCCGGACCAGCTCTCCGGCGGCCAGCGCCAGCGCGTCGCACTGGCACGCTCGCTCGCCAAGCGTCCGAAGCTCCTGCTGCTCGACGAGCCGATGGCGGCGCTTGATCGCAAGCTGCGCGAGTCGACGCAGTTCGAGCTGATGGATCTGCAGAGCGAACTCGGGCTCACCTTCATGGTCGTCACCCACGACCAGGACGAGGCGATGACCATGGCCGACCGCATGGCGGTGATGAACCATGGCCGGCTTGTCCAGATCGGCCCGCCCGATGAGATCTACGAGGCGCCGACCAGCCGCTACGTCGCCGAGTTCGTCGGGGACATCAACATTCTTGAAGGTCGGGTTGCGTCCGTCGCCGGCGAGATCGTTCGGGTCGAGACGGCGATGGCCGGCGCGGTCGAGCTCGACGAGGAGGCGGCTTCGCTTGCCATCGGTGAGGCGATCTTCGTTGGCCTCAGGCCCGAAAAGATCACGCTGAGCCATGACGAGCCAGCGCAGGTGGTCAACAAGGTCGCCGGCGAGATCTGGGATATCGGCTATCTCGGCGATTTCACCATGGTGCAGGTCATGGTCGGCGGCGATGACGGGCAGTTGCTCAAGGTTGCGCTGGCCAACCGCACCCGCCGAATCGAGCGCCCCTTTGCCTGGGAGGACCGCGTCTGGCTCTCCTGGGATGTCGAAGCCGGGCTGGTCCTGCCGCCATGAAGACGGGGAATGGTCCCGCGCATCGGCGCGGCCACCTCGTTGTGGCCGTGCCCTATCTCTGGCTGCTGCTGTTCTTCCTGGCGCCGTTCGCGATCGTCCTGCGCATGGCATTCTCGGATGCAGCGACCGATCTGCCGCCCTATGCGCCGCATTTCCAGGGCTTCTCCCAACTTGGCGAGTTCATCGCCGCGCTGGATCTCGAGAATTTCAGGCTCCTTGGCGACGACGCGCTCTATTGGCAGAGCTATCTGTATTCGCTGCGCATCGCCGCGCTGACGACGCTGATCGCGCTCGCGATCGGCTATCCCCTGGCCTATGCGATGGCGAGCGTGCCGAGGCGCTGGCAGGGCATGCTGCTGGTGCTGGTCATCCTGCCGTTCTGGACCTCCTTCCTGATCCGCGTCTACGCCTGGATCGGAATCCTGCGGCCCGAGGGGCTGCTCGACATCGTCCTAACCGGCATGGGAGTGACGAGCGAACCGCTGCGGCTGCTCAACACGGAAGCCGCCGTGCTGATCGGCATGGTCTATTCCTATCTGCCCTTCATGGTGCTGCCGCTCTTTGCGACGCTGCAGAAGCTCGATCGCTCGCTGCTGGAGGCTGCCGCCGATCTCGGTGCCCCCGCATTGACGGCCTTCGCGACGGTGACGCTGCCCCTGTCCATTCCCGGCATCCTGGCGGGTTCGGCGCTCGTCTTCATTCCGGCGGTCGGCGAGTTCGTCATTCCCGATCTGCTCGGCGGCCCCGATACGGTGATGATCGGCAAGGTGCTCTGGAGCGAATTCTTCTCGAACCGCGACTGGCCGCTTGCCTCCGCCGTCGCGGTGGTCCTGCTGTTCGTGCTGGTCGCGCCGCTCGCTCTGCTGCAGCGGGCGCGGCTGGCGCGGGGAGGGGTGGCATGAAGCGGCTCGGCCCCGGCTTGATCATGGCGCTGGTGGCGGGGTTCGCCTTCCTTTACCTGCCGATCCTCGCGCTCATCGCCTATTCCTTCAACGCCTCCCGGCTGGTCACGGTCTGGGGCGGGTTCTCGACGCATTGGTATGGCGCGCTGATGGCGAACGAGCCGCTGCTCGATGCGGCCTGGCTCAGCATCCGCCTGGCCTTCGTCTCGGCGACGGCTGCGACGGTGCTCGGGACGCTGGCCGCGCTGGCGCTCGCACGCCATGGCGCATTTCGCGGACGCACCCTGTTCTCGGGCATGGTGCTGGCGCCGCTGGTGATGCCGGAGGTGATCACCGGTCTGTCGCTGCTGCTGCTCTTCGTTTCGGCGCAGGTGGAGCGCGGCTTCTGGACCGTCACCATCGCCCACGCCACCTTCAGCCTCGGCTTCGCCTGCATCGTCGTGCAGTCGCGGCTCGCCGGCTTCGACCGCTCGCTGGAGGAAGCGGCGCGCGATCTCGGTGCCACGCCTGTCATCACCTTCTGGACCGTGACCCTGCCGCTGATCTGGCCGGCCGTTGCCGCCGCCTGGATGCTCGCCTTCACGCTGTCGCTCGACGATCTCGTGATCGCGAGCTTCACGACCGGTCCAGGCGCGACGACCCTGCCGATGCGGCTTTATTCCGCGGTCAGGCTGGGCGTCTCTCCTGAAATCAACGCGGCCTGCACGATCATGATCGGCGCCGTCGCGCTCGTCGTCATCGCGGCCTCGCTGCTCCTCAAGCGCGATCAACTGGCCGGCGCTTGAACGGCTGGTGAATGGCTCCCTCAAGGGCCGTTCAGCCGGAACCTGCGAATGTCGGTGTCAGGCAAGGGGATCGCCCGGGCCGCCACACAGGATCAGGACCATGTTCCGCAAACTCGCCTCAGCCGGACTCGCGACCTTCATCATCGGCGCTGCGACCCTGGGCGCGGCAAGCCTCGCGGGAACGGGCTCCGCCGCGGCCTATGATGGCCGCTGGGATCGCCATCAGGATCGCCCGGCCTATGGCTGGCGCCCGGCTCCGCCCGCTTTCCATGGCTATTGGGGGCACCGTCAGTGGCGTCGCTTCGGCGAGGACAACCGGCGCTATGCTCGTCCCCGCCACTACGAGAGCCATGGCTACGGCTGGCGTTGATGTCGTGTAGCGACAGCCGGTAGTCGTGGCGCGGGCGCGGCACTTCCAGCCGCGCCCGTTTGCTATTCGGCAGCCGTGCGCTGGCTGTAGCCGAGCCGCTGGTTGAGTTCCTCGAGCAGCTTCTCGGCGGCATCGGCGATCACCGTGCCCGGCGGGAATATGGCGCTCGCGCCAGCTTCGATCAGCGCCTCGAAATCCTGCGGCGGGATCACGCCGCCAACGACGATCATGATGTCGGGCCTGCCTGCCTTGCCGAGCGCCGCCTTCAGTTCCGGCACCAGCGTCAGATGCCCCGCCGCCAGCGAGGAGACGCCGACGATATGGACGTCGTTCTCCACGGCCTGTCGCGCCGCCTCGTCCGGCGTCGCGAAGAGCGGTCCGATGTCGACGTCGAAACCGAGATCGGCGAAGGCCGACGCGATCACCTTCTGACCGCGGTCGTGCCCGTCCTGGCCCATCTTGGCGACGAGGATGCGCGGCCGGCGACCATCGGCCTCCTCGAACGCCTGCGTCATCATCTGCACGCGCGTCACCGCCGGATTCTCCATGCCGACCTCCCGCTTGTAGACGCCGGAGATCGACTTGATCTCGGCTCGGTGCCGCCCGAAGACTGTCTCCATCGCCATGGAAATCTCGCCGACCGTCGCCTTGGCGCGGGCCGCCTTGACCGCGAGATCGAGCAGGTTGGCGTCCCCGGCGGCACCATTGGTGAGCGCCGTCAGTGCGGCTTGCGTCTCGGCCTCGTTTCGCTCGGCCTTGAGGCGACGGAGCTTGTCGAACTGCTGGGTCCGGACCGAGGCGTTGTCGACCTTGAGCACGTCGATCGAGGCCTCGTTCTCCGGCTTGAAGATATTGACCCCGATGATCGCCTGTTGCTTGCCGTCGATGCGTGCCTGGGTCTTGGCGGCTGCTTCTTCGATGCGCAGCTTCGGAATGCCGGCCTCGATCGCCTTGGCCATGCCTCCGAGCGCCTCGACCTCCTGGATATGGTCCCAGGCCTTGGCCGCGAGTTCGGCGGTGAGCCGCTCGACATAATAGGAACCGCCCCAGGGATCGATGATCCGGCTCGTGCCGCTCTCCTGCTGCAGCAGGATCTGGGTGTTGCGGGCGATGCGCGCGGAAAAGTCGGTCGGCAATGCCAGCGCCTCGTCGAGCGCATTGGTGTGAAGCGACTGGGTGTGGCCCTGCGTCGCCGCCATCGCCTCGATCATCGTGCGCGGCACGTTGTTGAATACGTCCTGCGCGGTCAAGGACCAGCCGGAGGTCTGGCAATGCGTGCGCAGCGGCAGGGATTTCTCGTTCTGGGCGCCGAAATCCTTGACCAGCTTGGCCCAGATCAGCCTGGCCGCGCGCAGCTTCGCCACTTCCATGAAGAAGTTCATGCCGATGGCCCAGAAGAACGAGAGCCGCGGCGCGAAGACATCGACGCCGAGACCGGCCTGCTGCCCGGCGCGGATATATTCGACGCCATCGGCAAGCGTGTAGCCGAGCTCCAGGTCCTGCGTCGCTCCTGCCTCCTGCATGTGATAGCCGGAGATCGAGATCGAGTTGAATTTCGGCATGTTCGCCGAGGTATAGGCGAAGATGTCGCCGATGATCCGCATCGAGGGCGATGGCGGATAGATATAGGTGTTGCGGACCATGAACTCCTTGAGGATGTCGTTCTGGATGGTCCCCGAGAGCTTGGCTGCCGGCACGCCCTGTTCCTCGGCCGCGACGATATAGAGCGCGAGAACCGGCAGGACCGCGCCGTTCATCGTCATCGACACGCTCATCTGATCGAGCGGGATGCCGGAGAACAGCGTGCGCATGTCGTAGATCGAGTCGATCGCGACGCCTGCCATGCCGACATCGCCGCCGACGCGCGGATGGTCGCTGTCATACCCGCGATGGGTCGCGAGATCGAAGGCGACCGAGAGCCCCTTCTGCCCGGCGGCGAGATTGCGCCGGTAGAAGGCGTTCGAATCCTCCGCCGTGGAGAAGCCGGCATATTGCCGGATCGTCCAGGGCTGGTTCACATACATGGTCGGGTAGGGGCCGCGCAGATAGGGCGGCAGGCCCGGCAGGCTGTCGACGAAGGCAAGCCCGTCGCGGTCGGCGGCGGTATAGGCGGGCTTGACCGGGATGCCCTCCGGCGTCAGCCAGGGCTCGGCTGCCGAGGCCGGAAGCGGAGCTGCTACCGGGGTGCGATCCTCGAAGGCGAGCGTCGTGAAATCCGGGATCGCGGTCATGGCTTCCTCCCGTCGGTCCTGTCCCACCAATGGTGGAAATGATGCACCGGTCCATGGCCATGGCCAACCGGAACCTGGTCGGCGGCGGCGATGGCCGCCGAGATATAGGTCTTTGCCTGGCCGATCGCTTCAGGCAGTGCCAATCCCTTGGCGAGGCCGGATGCGATTGCCGAGGACAATGTGCAGCCGGTGCCGTGGGTGTTGCGCGTATCATGGCGCGGCGCGCTGAAGTGCTGGCGCTGGCCGCCCGCCAGGACCAGCAGATCCGTGCTGGTCTCGCCGCTGCCATGCCCGCCTTTCAGCAGCACGTTCTCGGCGCCGAAGCTGATCAGCCTTTCGGCTTGCTCGTCGATCGCCGCATCGCTGGTCGCCATCGCGGCGCCGAGTAGCGCCGCTGCTTCCGGCAGATTGGGCGTGACCAGGGTGGCGAGCGGAAACAGCAGGAGCCGGATGGCGTCAACGGCCTTGTCCTCAAGCAGGCGAGCCCCTGAAGCCGCGACCATGACCGGATCGAGCACGATGTTGCGGGCCTTGTGCCGCACCAGGCCCGCGGCAACCGTCTCGATCAGTTCGGCCGTGGCGAGCATGCCGATTTTCACCGCTGCCACGTCGAGATCGGAAAAGACGGCGTCGATCTGCTGGGCGACGAAATCGGCCGGCACGGCATGGATGGCGGTGACGCCGGTGGTGTTCTGTGCGGTCAGCGCGACAATGACGCTGGCGCCATAGACCTGATGCGCCGCAAAGGTCTTGAGATCGGCTTGAATCCCGGCGCCGCCGCTGGAATCGGAGCCGGCAATGGTAAGGGCGATGGGTGTCACGGCAATGCTCTCCAGATCAGGCGGCCGCGATCGCCTGCGCCTGTTCAAGCGTGGCGACGACATCGGCTCCCGCAAAAATGAACGCGGCTACGCCGGCCTGGTTCAACGCATGCTCGAGTTCGCCGGGCTTGCCGGCGAGCCAGACCGTTGCGCCCTGGGCGCGCAAGGCCTCCGAGGCGGCAACCGCCTCGGCCGCATAGCCGGGATCCGAGCCACAGAGGCAGGCGAGCCGTGCGCCCGAAGCCTGATAAGCCGCGACCAGCGCCGCCATGTCGGTCCCGCCATTGCCGGGGAAGCCGTCATGGCCGGGAGTCGACAGGCCACCGGCCTCGAACAGGTTCCGGGCAAAGCCGGCACGCGCCGTGAAGTCGGAGACGGGGCCCAGCGTCGCGAGGAAAACGGTCGGACGCGTGCCGCGCTCCTGCGTCAGCATATCCGCCTTGTCGCGAAGGGCCTCGAAAGCCTCCGCAAGCCGCGCCGAGGGGAGGGGGGCGACCTTCAGCCCATCCTGTTCTGGGGCCGTCGTGGCGTCGGCGCGCGTTGCGCCCTCTGCAAGCTTGTCGATCAGGGCCGCCTGGTTCTGATCGGCTGCCCTGGTCGAGGACGGCGACGATCCTGTCCGCTTGACCGGCGCAATCTCGAGCACCCTGACCGGAGCCTCCGCCAGATTCGGGAACTCGCTGGTCCCGGTGATCGGCTCGCGGCGGGTCGCGATGGCTTTGGCGCGGACGTCGCGCTGGCGGGCAAGGCCCTGCTGGACATGTCCATTGGCGAGTGCCGCGACGATGCCGGGCTGATCACCACTGGCTTCGCGCTCCAGATCCTGCAACTTGGTCCAGGCCTGTTCGCACAGCGCCTGCGTCAGAGCCTCAAAACCGCCGGCTCCCGCGGCAGGGTCGGCGACGCGCCAGAGATTGGCCTCCTCCAGCAGGACGAGCTGGGTGTTGCGGGCGACCCGGCGGGCGAAGCCATCGGGCAGGCCGAGCGCGGCGGTGAATGGCAGGACGGTGAGAGAATCTGCCCCGCCGATTCCGGCCGAGAAGGTCGCGACCGTCGCACGCAGCAGATTGACCCAGGGGTCGCGCCGGGTCAGCGAGCGCCATGCCGTCTCGGCGTTCAGCACCATGGGCTTGGGCTCAAGCCCGCAGGCCTGCTGCACGCGCTGCCAGAGCAGCCGCGCGGCGCGGAACTTGGCGATGGTCATGAACTCGTCGGTATCGGCGACGAGAATGAAGGACATGGCGTCGCGGGCCTGATCGAGGGGCATGCCGCCGGCTTCCAGCGCGCGCAGATAGGCAACCGCGGTCGCCATGGCCGCGCCGAGCTCCTGCGCCTCGGTCGCGCCAGCCTCATGATAGGGGCGTGCATCGGCCGTAAGGAACGGTCCGGCGAAGCCGCGCGCCTTCAGCGCTGCGATGGTTTCGACGAGGCGGCGACCGATCTCGGGCCAGGAGGCCGCGAATGCGCCCCGGCTGGCCAGGATGCCGACCGGGTCGAGTCCGAAGTCGATTGTCGTCGTCGCGGGGTCTATTCCACGACGTTCGACAAGCGCGGCAAGCAGCAGCGCGTTGATGCGGCCGCCCGCAGCGGGGTCGATCCTCAGGCTGATCAGGTCGAGCATCACGCCGTCGAGTGCGGCATCCAGCGCGGCGACATCATCGGCGACGAGCCCGTAGCCGCGGGCCGCGCGAGCGCCTGCAAAGCTGAGAACGAGGGAGTCCGCGCCGCCTTCGAGATCGGCCAGCGCCAGATCGCGCGCCTCAGCGGGGGAAGGATGGTCGACCCGCGTGCTGACATGCCAGCGCCCGGCCTGTGATCGCGACGGCCGCGCCTGCGGGCTGACTGCTGCATAGAGCGGCTCGATCCGGATGCCGTCTGCGGTTCGCGCGACGAGGCGCTTCTCGAAATCGGCGCCCTTCAGGACCTTGTCGACGGCTGCACGCCACTGCGCCTGATCGGGCCGCGGAAAGGCTTCCATGAAGGGCAGATCGGATATCGAGGCCGAGTTCATGCGCGCCGGTCTCCCTGCTTGCGGCATGCTGCAATTGCGAATGCGTGATGCCACGTGCGCAGACGCACCGCCATCCCTACTTCGTCCAACGCCGCGTGCGCAAATCCCAGGGCGAATCGAAAACGCCGCCCGGTGCCGGGCGGCGTTCGATACTCAAGCCGGAAACGGGATCAGACGAACTGGCCGAGCCCCGGAATCGCTCCGACGATCGCGCCCATCGCATCTTCGCCGGCTTTTTCGCGGCCGACCGCGAACATCTCCTTGGACACGCTCTGGATCTGGCCCATCGAGAGCCCGGCGCCCATCAACTGCCCGCCGAGCGCCATGACGCCACCGCCACCGCCACCGCCCATCAGGCCACCGACCATGCCCATCAGGCCGCCTTTGCCTCCATTGGCGGCATTGGCGAGCTCCTGTGCTCCGGGCAGGGCCGACATCAACTGCTCGATCTCGGCGGCCGGACCTTCCTTCTGCAGGAAGGCGAGGATGATGCCGATCGCCTTGCGGGCAAGGCCTTCATCGAGACCGGAAGCCGTCATGATGCGGGAGATCAGTTCATCCATGGATTTGTCCTCTTCAAGGGGTCGGCCTGCGCCGCTTGGCGATAGTTTACATATTTACGACCTGAATCAAACAGGGTTCAGGCTTCCGCCGGTCGGCCCGTTTCGCTACACCCGTCGCCTGACGCTTCGACAACAGCATAGGCGAATCTCATGGCGGATGACGGCACGATTCTGATCGGCAAGAGCTGGAAGCCCGAATCGCTCCTGCTCAAGCTCGCCAATCGTCACGGACTGATCACCGGTGCAACCGGCACCGGCAAGACGGTGACATTGCAGGTTCTGGCCGAAGGCTTCGCGCGCCACGGCGTTCCCGTCTTTGCCGCCGACATCAAGGGCGACCTGTCCGGCGTTGCCGCGCCGGGCGATTCCAAGCCGCCCTTCGTCAAGCGCGCCGAGGAGATCGGCGTGACCTACCAGCCCGACCAGTTCACCACCGTGTTCTGGGACGTGTTCGGCGAGCAGGGCCATCCCGTCCGCGCCACCATCTCGGAAATGGGCCCGCTGCTGCTCTCACGCCTGCTTGATCTCAATGATACGCAGGAAGGGGTGCTCAACATCGCCTTCCGCATCGCCGACGAGCAGAAGCTGCTGCTGCTCGACCTCAAGGATCTGCGTTCGATCCTCGCCTTCATCGCCGAGAACGCGCAGGCGCTGACGACGAAATACGGCAATGTCACCGCCCAGTCGGTCGGGACGATCCAGCGCGCCCTGCTGGTGCTGGAAAACCAGAAGGGCGATCTGTTCTTCGGCGAGCCGGCGCTCGACATCAACGACCTGATGCGGACCGACCGCGACGGGCGCGGCATCATCAACATGCTCGCGGCCGACAAGCTGATGGCCAATCCGCGGCTCTATGCCACTTTCCTGCTCTGGCTGCTCTCGGAGCTGTTCGAGCAGCTGCCGGAGGTCGGCGATCTCGACAAGCCGAAGCTGGTCTTCTTCTTCGACGAGGCGCACCTGCTCTTCAACGGTGCGCCGAAGGCGCTGCTGACGGCCGTCGAGCAGGTCGTCAGGCTGATCCGCTCGAAGGGCGTCGGCGTCTATTTCGTCACGCAGAACCCGCTCGATATCCCGGACACGGTTCTGGCCCAGCTCGGCAACCGCGTGCAGCACGCGTTGCGCGCCTTCACGCCGCGCGATCAGAAGGCGGTCAAGGCCGCCGCAGAAACCTTCCGCCAGAACCCGAAATTCAAGACCGAGGAAGCGATCACCCAGCTGGCGGTCGGCGAGGCGTTGACCTCGACACTGGAAGGCAAGGGCACGCCGACCATGGTCGAGCGCACGCTGATCGCACCACCCATGGCGCAGGTCGGTCCGGTCTCGCCGCAGGCGCGTGCCCAGTGCATGCGCGATTCCGGCTTTGCCGGGAAATACGACACCATGATCGACCGCGATTCGGCCTATGAAGAACTGATGAAGCGCAAGGGCCTGAACGGCGATGGTTCGCCGGTCGAAGCGTCGACCGGCGGCGGCGGCATCATGGATACGATCGGCGGCTGGCTCGGCGACGCGGTCGGCAATGGCGAGCGGCCGAAGACCGGTCCGGGCAGCCGTGGCGGACGGATTCCGCCAAGCATGACGGAGAAGATCATTACGTCGGCCGCCCGTTCGGCCGCCTCGACGATGGGGCGCCAGATCGGCTCGGCCATCCTGCGTGGGGTGCTCGGCTCGATGATGGGCGGGCGCAAATAACCCGCGACGCGGGGCAGCCATGCCGGCCGGCCTGCTGGCGCCGGCACCATGGCTTGTCATGATGATGCAACCTGAATCCGCTCATGCCTTGAGCCCATAGTGAGATCGAGCGACATGCCCAAGCTTCCTGCGATTCTCTCCCGCCTCGATGCCGAACTTGATGCCTCGCTGGCTCGGCTGGCCTCGTGGATTGCGATTCCGTCGATCTCCACCGATCCGGCCTATGCCGCCGATAGCCGCCGCGCCGCGCAATGGCTTCGGGATGATCTCGAATCGCTCGGCTTCAAGGCGTCGCTGCGCGAAACGCCCGGTCAGCCGATTGTCGTCGGGCATCGACCCAAGCCTGGCGCACCGCATGTGCTGTTCTACGGCCATTACGACGTGCAGCCGGTCGACCCGTTGACCCTGTGGGAAAGCGAGCCCTTCAAGCCTGTGGTCAAGGAGATCGCGCCCGGCCGGAAGGTCATCACGGGGCGCGGAGCCTGTGACGACAAGGGCCAGGTGATGACCTTCATCGAGGCCTTGCGGGCGACGCTGAAGGAAACCGGCGATCTTCCGGTCGGCATCACCATCCTGGTGGAGGGCGAGGAGGAGTCCGGCTCGCCCAACCTGCCGCCCTTCGTCGCGGCGAATGCCGAGGAACTGAAGGCGGATGTCGCGCTGATCTGCGACACCGGCATGTGGGACCGGGAAACGCCGGCCATCACCGCCTCGCTGCGCGGGCTGGTCTATCAGGAGGTGACGATCACCTGCGCCGACCGTGACCTGCATTCGGGGCTGTTCGGTGGTGCCGCCGCCAATCCGATCCATGTGCTCTCGAGCATTGTCGCGGCGCTCCGCGACGAGACCGGGCGGATCACCATTCCCGGCTTCTATGACGGTGTCGAGGAGCCGACCGCCGAGCAGAAGGCGGATTGGCAGGCGCTTGGCCTGACCGAGGCGGAATTCCTCGGGGGGATCGGCCTGAAGCGCTCGATCGGGGAGAAGGGTCGGATGCTGATCGAGCAGATCCAGTCGCGCCCGACCTGCGACGTCAACGGCATATGGGGCGGCTATATCGGCGAAGGCACCAAGACGGTGATCGCGGCCAAGGCTTCGGCCAAGATCTCCTTCCGCCTCGTCGGCAAGCAGGACCCGCAGAAGATCGCGGCGGCATTCCAGGCCTTTGTGCGGGCGCGGCTGCCGGCGGATGTCACGGCCGAGTTCATTGCGCATGGCGCCTCGCCAGCGATTGCCGTTCCGGTCGATTCGCTGGCACTGCTCAAGGCGCAGGCCGCGCTGACCGAGGAATGGGGTCGCAAGGCGGTGACCATCGGCTCGGGCGGCTCGATTCCGGTCGCCGGCGACTTCAAGCGCACGCTCGGCATGGATACGCTGCTCGTCGGCTTCGGCCTCGACGATGACCGTCTCCACTCGCCGAACGAGAAATACGACCTCTCCTCCTTCCACAAGGGCCAGCGTTCCTGGGCCCGCATCCTGCAGGCGCTCGGCGCATGAAATCGGTTTGTATCTTTTGCGGCTCCAACCCGGGCAATGACGAGGTCTATGCGGCCGGCGCCCGGGCCATGGGGGCCGAGATCGCTCGGCGCGGGCTGATGCTCGTCTATGGCGGCGGTGCTGTCGGCCTCATGGGAGTCGTCGCCAACGCGGCGCTCGCGGCCGGAGGCGAGGTCCACGGCATCATCCCGCGCGCGCTCCGCGAAAAGGAAATCGGCCATAACGGGCTGACCCGGCTCGAGGTGGTCGACACGATGCATACGCGCAAGGCGCGCATGGCCGAACTCTCGGATGGCTTTATCGCGATGCCGGGCGGCATCGGCACGTTCGAGGAGATTTTCGAGGTCTGGACCTGGGGCCAGCTCGGCATCCACACAAAGCCGCTCGGTTTCCTGAATATCGGCGGCTTCTACGACCCGCTTGCGACCTTCCTCGACAACACCGTCGAGGCGGGTTTCCTGAAGCAGAACCACCGCGCCATGGCGATGACGGACACCGAGCCGGCGACCCTGATCGAGAGGATGGATCAATATGTCCCATCCGCGACCTTCAAATGGGTGGAGAAGGACGAGACCTGAGCCTCCTTCCGCTCCTTGCGGGGTTTCGCCGCTCGGGTTGTGAACGTCTAACGCATCGAGCGGATCTGGCGGCAGGGGCGAAACTCGCCGTGCGAGCCGCCCGGTTCGGTTCAGCGCCCGAACCACCAGCTATAGCTGGCGCGCGGCGCGACCGGAGTTTCCTGTCGCCCGCCTTCGCCACGCGCAAGCAGCCGGCCGCTGGCCTCGGTGATCCAGGAGCGATGGTCGCTGACCGGCGTAATGGCGGTGAAGCCGCCGCAGATGCGCCTGACGCGCGCATTCAGTGGGCCGCTCGACCAGCTGACGATGCCGACCAGATCGCGCGAGGCAGCCGCGCCGCGCAGGACGGGACCGCCGGAATCACCACGGCAGGCACCGGCGCCAGGCGTCTCGCCCATGGCTTGCGTATCGACCGCGACCTTCACCGTGTTCGAGGTCGTGTAGTTTCCGGCATTGACGAGCGGTGTCTCGCGCAGCCGCCGCGCGGTGCGCTTGTTGTTCTCGGACGAGAGGCCATAGCCAGCCATCGTCACGGTCTCGCCCTGCCAGAGGCCGCTGCCAAGCGAGAGCGGCTCGATATCGGCGGGGAGGGGAGAGGCCAGCCGCAGAACAGCGAGATCGGTGCCTGGCTGGGTGCGCGGCGTGGTGCCGGGAACGAAGCTCGGATGCGGCAGGACCCCGATCACCGGATGGCTGCGCTCGCGAAAACGCGGGTCCAGGCTCACGACGCGGACGGCCCCGCCGCCCATCAGGCAGTGCGCCGCGGTCAGGACGAGTTCAGGGGCGATCGCCGCGCCGGAGCAGAGCTCGCCGCGGCTGGTCTCGACCCTGACCGTCCAGGCGCGCGGGCCGTCGACCCCTCGCGAGGCAGAACCACCAACGACGGCCGCCGCCGGCGAGGCAACCGCGCAAAGCGCAGCGGCAAAGGCAAGGATCGAAGCACGAGATATCATGGAGAAACCGCCGGATTCACTTTGCCACTCTATGGTCTGTTTCGAGCCAGTCCAGTGTTTCGATCAGCGACCGGTTGTCCAGGAAGCGCTCTCGCCCCATTGCGACAAGGTGCGATCGATCCAGTTTCTCTGGGGCGCGATCAGAACACCCTGGCTGAGCAGCCCGCAATTCCTGCCCTTCGGGCCGGTGGACCAGCTCGTCACGGCAATGACGCCGTCACTGCCTTGCCAGATCGGGCCGCCGGAATCGCCTTGGCAGGCGCCGGCGCCGGGACGGCTGCCGGCGCCTGCAGGGTCTGCCGCCCAGAGCAGGACCTTTCCCGGGCCATAGGGCTCGACCGTCGCCAGAATGGCGGAACGGTAGGTACCGGTCGTGCGGGCCTCTCCCTCCCGCGCGACCCCATACCCGGCAAGCATTATCTCCGAACCGGCGCGCGGCAGGCCACCGTCGATCAGGGTAGCGGGCGAGAAGCGCGAAGGGAGCGGTGCGGAGAGGCGCAGCAGCGCGAGATCAATCGAGCGGCGCCGGGCCGTGATCGCCTTCGCGTCGAAGCCGGGATGGAAGGAGACCGTGGCAGGAGCGATCAGCACGGGCTCGCCGCTGCCGTCCTTCCAGTGGATGCGCAGCTCGACGCCGCCATCGGCGCAATGTGCTGCGGTCAGGACCGTTCGTGATGACAGGACGATCCCGGTGCAGACGCCGCCGCGCGCATTCAGGACCATCAGCGCCGAAGCGGCCGAAGGACCGCCCTCGCGTCCGCCGAGCACGGCCAGGGCAGGCGTCGCCGCGAGCAGCGCGACGAGTGCGAGCCCGCCAAGACCAATCGAACCTCTGACGCTCATCGGATCTCCTCTCCTCGTGAGCCGGGAGCGATAGCGCGTCGAACCGCACAATTGAACCCGCAATCGGAGCGGCCCACGAAACCCGGTGCCCCCGACGCTTTGCGCACGCGAGCCGGATTCGCTCGCTGAGGCCGGTCTGGTGGCGATGCGGCCGACGAGGCGCGAAAATGCAGGACAGAAAATGCAGGACAGAAAATGCAGGACACTTGGATCCTGCTTCTGCAAACCGAGATTGAGATCGCTGCCGCACAGCTCCGCAAGGTTGTGGGCAAGGGGGAGGAATGGCGTGGACGGCTGGCAGTGCGCTGGCATATCCTGACGATACGCGAGCCGCCCATTCATGGCGTGTTCAGTTGCTCGGGATTAGCGAATGTCGATGATGCCCGTCGAAACGATCTTCGCCCTGACACTGCTTGCCCAACCTCTCCCGATTGTCACGATCGACAGCCAGGAGCCCATCTCCTGCCTGTCGGCGGACGAGATGCGCGATGCGGTGTCGGAAGGGCGGGTGATCCAGCCGGCCCAGGCCTCCAGGCATGCGCGCAACGCTGCGCCGGGCGAGGTCGTCCGTATCAGACTGTGTCGCCAGGGCGAAGATTTCGTCTATGTTGTAACGACGTTGAAGCGCGACGGTCGCGTGGCCCGCGTGACGCTCGAGGGCCAGTCCGGCAAGGTCTCAACCATTCGCTGAGCGGCAGCCTTCAGGCGAAGGCATCCGGCCCCGGACATCAAGACAGGAGTGAGCCGACGTGAGACTGCTCGTCGTCGAGGACGACAAGGACCTCAATCGCCAGATCGTGACCGCGCTGGAGAATGCCGGCTATGCCGTCGACAAGGCGTTCGACGGCGAGGAGGGTCTCTATCTCGGAGAGACCGAACCCTATGATGCAGTGATCCTCGATCTCGGCCTGCCGAAGGTCGACGGCGTGACTGTGCTCCAGGGCTGGCGCCGGGCCGAGAAGACCATGCCGGTGCTGATCCTGACCGCGCGGGATCGCTGGAGCGACAAGGTCTCGGGCTTCGATGCGGGCGCCGACGACTATGTCGTCAAGCCGTTCCATATCGAGGAGCTGCTGGCTCGCGTCCGGGCGCTGCTGCGCCGTGCGGCTGGCCATGCCACCTCGGAGCTGACCTGCGGCCCCGTGCGGCTCGACACCCGCGCCAGCCGGGTCGTCGTCGACGGCAATCCGGTCAAGCTCACCTCGCACGAGTACCGGCTGCTTGCCTATCTGATGCATCACCAGGGGCGCGTCGTCTCGCGTACCGAGTTGGTCGAGCATCTCTACGATCAGGATTTCGACCGGGACTCCAACACGATCGAGGTTTTCGTCGGCCGTCTCCGCAAGAAGCTCGGCGTCGAGATCATCGAGACCGTCCGTGGGCTTGGCTACATCGCCGCCGCGCCTGCCAAGGTCTGACGACCGTCCATGCCGGGCAAATCGCATCGCTATTCGCTCGGCGCCCGCCTTTTCCTGTCGGCGGCAGTGTGCTGCGCGCTGGTTCTGGCCCTTGCCGGTTTCGGCCTGACGACATTCTACCGACGCTCGGCCGAGCGCGGCTTCGACGAGCGGCTCAGCGTCTATATCAAGGAACTGGTCGCGGATCTCGCTGCTCCGCCGGAAACCGAACGCCAGGCGATCGGCGATCTCGGCGAGCCGCGTTTCGATCTGCCGCTGTCCGGCTGGTACTGGCAGATCGTCAGGCTCGACGGCGAAAAGCCTGTGGTGCGCACCTCGCGCTCCCTCGTCGGCGGGCAGTTGCCGAAGCTTCTCGACCAGCAACTGACGCCGAATGCGCGCGGCCTGCGCGAGAGCTATGTCTCGGGTCCGGACGAGAGAGACCTGCGCATCATCGAGCGCGAGATCGATGTCGGCGAGGATGGCCGCTTCACCGTCGGCGTCGCGGCGCCTGCTGACGAGATCGAGGGCGATATCCGTGATTTCCGCCTGGCGCTGACATTGACCTTCCTGCTCCTGGGGCTTGCGCTCGTCGCCTCGACCCTGATCCAGGTTCGCTTCGGCCTGCGCCCCCTCGTCAGGCTTGGCACCGCGGTCGGCTCGGTGCGGACCGGCGAGGCGGCCCGGATCGCCGGAAAATACCCACCTGATCTTGCCCCGCTGGCGGGCGAGCTCAATCAGCTCATCGATGCCAACCGTGAAATCCTGGAGCGGGCACGGACACAGGTCGGCAATCTCGCCCACGCGCTGAAGACGCCGCTGAGCGTGATGCTGAACGAAGCCGAGGCGAGCGACCCGCATCTGCCGCAGACGGTGCAGACCCAGGCCGCGATCATGCGTGACCAGGTGCAATATTATCTCGACCGTGCGCGGGCGGCCGCGCTCTCCGGGGCGCTCGGCAGCGTCACCGAGGTTGCACCCTCGCTCGATGCGCTGATCCGCACCTTCGCCAAGATCTCGCAGGGGCGTGGCATAACCGGCATGCACCACGTCCCGGCCCATGTCCGTTTTCGCGGCGAACGGCAGGATCTGGAGGAGATGCTCGGCAACCTGCTCGACAATGCGTTCAAATGGGCGCGCTCGGCGGTCGAGGTGAGCCTGGCACCCGAAGCCGAAGAAGGGCGGATCGCGCTGCTGATCGACGATGATGGTCCCGGGCTGCCGTCCGAGGCTTTGCTCGACGTGCTCAAGCGCGGCCGCAGGCTCGATGAGACGACGCCGGGCTCCGGCCTCGGGCTTTCGATCGTGGTCGATCTCGCCAAGCTCTATGGCGGCGAGGTCACGCTCGAGCGCTCTCGCCTCGGCGGGCTGCGAGCGCGCCTGCTGCTTCCTTCGGTTTGACGGTGCCGACGTGACCCTTTGTCGCCATCGGCGGACATGATACGGCGTCAGCGATTGGCTATGAACGCGACATGCTGATCTGGATCATCTTTGCAGCAATGACGGCAGCGGCGGTCTTCGCCTTGCTCTGGGCCCTTGGGCGCGGGGACGCGCACGCGTTTGCCGAGGTCGCCGATGCAAAGAGCCTCTATCGCTCCCAGCTTGCGGAAATCGACCGTGATTTTGGCCGCGGCCTGATCGGCGGTGCCGAGGCAGATGCCGCGCGCGCGGAGGCCGGGCGCAGGCTGCTGCGCGCGGCAGACGGCGAAGCTGGCCCCACGGGAGACAGCGAACCCGCGCTGCGTCGCCGGCGTGCAGCCTCGGCGATCGCGCTGTCCTGCGTGCCGCTCCTGGCTCTTCTGCTCTATGGCGCCCAGGGCTCGCCCGAGCGGCCGGATCAGCCCCTCTCGGCGCGGCTGAGATCGGACCCCTCTCAGGATTTTGCGCTCGCGGTTAGCCGCATCGAGGCTCATCTGGCAGCCAACCCCGGGGATGCACGGGGCTGGTCCGTCGTGGCACCGGTCTATTTGCGCCAGGGTCGCTACGACGAGGCGGCGCGGGCCTTCGCGGCGGCACTGGAGCATGGCGGAGCCAATGCCGAATGGCTGGCGGGCCTTGGCGAGGCGCGCGCGCTCGCGGCGGGCGGGGTGGTGACGGCCGAAGCGCGCCAGCCGCTGACCGAAGCGGTCAAGCTCGACGCCGGCAATGCCCGGGCCCGCTTCTTCCTGGCCATAGCCAAGGAGCAGGACGGGGACAATGCCAGCGCGATCGCGGATCTGCGGGCTTTGCTGGCCGAGGCCCCGGCCGATGCGACCTGGGTCGGGACGGTGCGCCTGCGCCTGGAGGGGCTGGAAGCTGCGCCTTCCACCGGCGCCTCGATTGCAGCCTTGCCGCGGGGCGAGCAGCAGCTCGCCATCCGGGGCATGGTCGATGGTCTCGCCGAGCGCCTCAAGATGGGCGGTGGCACCTTCGCCGAGTGGACGCGTCTGATCCGCTCGCAGGTCGTGCTCGGCGACAAGCCGGCGGCGCGAGAGGCGATCATCGCTGCCCGCCAGCGCTTCGTCGATGATGGTGCGGCGCTTGGCCAGCTTGATGCCCTGGCCGGAGAACTCGGATTGCGGGAGCCCGCACCATGACCGCTACGCAACCGTCGCGGGTGGTGGCACCGCGCCGCGGGATGAGCCGCAAGCAACGTCGCCTTGCCCTGATCGGCGCGGCGGGCGCAGTCCTGTGCCTTGCCGCCGGCCTCGTGCTCTTCGCCATGCGCGATACGATCGTCTTTTTCTACGGGCCGACGGAAATCACCGAGAAGGGACTTCAGCCCGGCACGCGCATGCGGCTCGGCGGTCTCGTCGAGACGGGGTCGGTATCTCGTGGGCCAGGCCAGCGCGTGACCTTCGCCATCACCGACAGCAAGACCACGGTCCAGGTGAGCTATGACGGACTCCTGCCGGATCTCTTCCGTGAGGGGCAGGGCGTCGTGACGGAAGGCGTGCTCGAGGCCGCAGGCCGGTTCCGTGCGGATTCGGTCCTCGCCAAGCATGACGAAACCTATATGCCGCGCGAAGTCGCGGACGCATTGAAGAAGCAAGGTCATTGGCAGCCCGGCGACGCCGGCGCGCAGAAGCCGCAGCGGTGAGGGCAGGATGATCGTCGAGATCGGACATTTCGCGCTGGCGCTGGCGCTGGGTGTCGCCGTCGTCCAGGCGCTCGTCCCTCTCTGGGGAGTCTCGCGGCGGGATGCGGCGCTGGCTTCAGTCGGTCCGACGGCGGCGGTGACCTGTTTCCTGTTGGTTGCCCTCTCCTTCGTTGCGCTCGTCGTGTCCTATGTGCGCTCGGACTTCTCGGTCGAGAACGTCGTCGCCAATTCGCATTCGGCCCAGCCGCTGATCTACAAGGTGACGTCAACCTGGGGCAATCACGAAGGCTCCATGCTGCTCTGGGTGCTGATCCTGACATTGTTCGGCGCGTTGGTCGCCTTGTCGCGCCGCTCTTTGCCGACGCGTCTCAGGGCCGGAACATTGGCGGCGCAGGGGTTCGTCACGGTCGCCTTCCTGGCCTTCGTGCTGCTGACCTCGAACCCGTTCCGCCGGCTCGATCCGGCGCCCGGCGAGGGCCAGGATCTCAACCCGATCCTTCAGGATCTCGGCCTCGCGATCCACCCGCCGCTGCTCTATGTCGGTTATGTCGGCTTCTCGATCACCTATGCCTTCGCGGTCGCCGCCCTGATCGACGGGCGCATCGATGCCGTCTGGGCGCGCGCCGTGAGGCCGTGGACGCTTCTGGCCTGGGTCTTCCTGACGCTCGGCATCGCGATGGGCTCCTACTGGGCCTATTACGAGCTTGGCTGGGGCGGCTGGTGGTTCTGGGACCCGGTCGAGAACGCCTCGCTGATGCCCTGGCTGGCGGGCACGGCGCTGATTCACTCCACCGTCGTGATGGAGAAGCGCGATGCGCTGAAGGTCTGGACGATCCTGCTCGCAATCCTGACCTTCTCGCTCTCGCTGCTGGGCACCTTCATCGTCCGCTCCGGCGTCCTGACCTCGGTGCATTCCTTCGCCAGCGATCCCGGGCGCGGCCTTTTCATCCTTGCGATCCTGGTCTTCTTCGTCGGCGGTTCGCTGGCGCTCTTCGCCTGGCGCGCGCCGCTGCTGCGGCAGGGGGGCCTCTTCGCTCCGATCTCGCGGGAGGGCGCGCTGGTCGTGAACAACCTTTTCATCGCGACCGCTTGCGCGACGGTCTTCATCGGCACGCTCTATCCGCTGGTGCTGGAGATGCTGACCGGCGACAAGATTTCGGTCGGCCCACCGTTCTTCAACGCCACCTTCGTGCCCGTGGTCGTGCCCCTCTTGTTGCTGCTGCCGATCGGCCAGACGCTGGCCTGGAAGCGCGGCGATCTGCTCGGTGCGGCACAACGCATGTCGGCTGCTCTCGCGCTTGCAGTCCTCTCCGGGCTTGCGGTCGTCGCGATCATGCGCGGGGGGGCCGTCCTGGCGCCGCTCGGCATCGGGCTTGGGGTCTTCCTCATTGCAGGCGCTGCCTGGGATATCGGGGAGCGCGTGGTGAGGCGTGCGAGCGGCGCCTCGGCGATGCTGTCACGCGCGCTCGGCCTGCCGCGCTCGGCCTGGGGCACGGCCTTTGCCCATGCCGGCGTCGGCCTCAGCGTGATCGGTATCGCGGCTGCCGCATGGAGCGCGGAGGGGATCGGCGTGCTGAAGCCGGGCGAGAGCCTGACCAGCGGCCGCTATACCGTGGTCCTGGAGTCGGTCACCCCGCGCAAGGGCTCCAACTTTACCGAGGATGTGGCGCGCTTCCGGATTTCTGCCGGCGACCGGCAGCTGCCGCCCGTCGAGGCGATGAAGCGGGTCTACACCGCGCGCGCCATGCCGACGACGGAGGCCGGCATTCGGACCGACGGCCTCAGCCAGGTCTATATCAGCCTTGGCGAGCCGCAGGGCGGCGGAATTGCCGTCAGGGTCTATGACAAGCCGCTCATCCTGCTGATCTGGATCGGTGCCGTCGTCATGGCTTTCGGCGGCGCGCTTTCGCTGACCGACCGGCGCTTCCGCCTCGCCGTGCCGCGGCCCGCTGCGACGCGCGCCGTCATCCAGCCGGCGGAGTGAACCCATGCGCCGCGTCCTTGCCTTGCTGATGCTCGGCCTGCTCTGCGCCAGCCCGGTCGGGGCGGTGCAGCCCGACGAGGTCCTGCCTAACGCTACGCTCGAGCAGCGGGCGCGGCAGATTTCCGGCGGGCTGCGCTGCCTCGTCTGCCAGAATCAATCGATCGACGATTCCGACGCGCCCCTTGCCCGCGACCTGCGCATCCTTGTGCGCGAGCGGCTGGTTGCCGGTGATACGGATGAGGCGGTGCGGGATTTCGTCGTCGCGCGTTACGGCAATTTCGTCCTGCTGAGTCCCCCCCTCAATATCCGCACGATTGCGTTGTGGGTTGCGCCATTCCTGATCCTTGCCTTCGGCCTTGCCTATCTCGGTCGGAAAAGCCGGCTGATGCGGACCCCGGCCGGTCAGAAGACGAAACCCCTGAGCGAGGACGAGCAGGCACGGCTTGATGCGTTGATCAGGCGGGACGGCAACTAGAGCATCGGCCCGAAAAGTGGGTTGCGGTTTTTGGGAAAGCCGATGCAAACACTGACGCCCAGGTCAGACGGAGATGCCGCACTGGCTCAGCATCTCGCCTGTTATGGCAGGACCCAGGTTGGCGCTCCAATTCACAACGCCGGTACGGATCGGTGATGGCCTGAACGTCGCGTTCTCAGCGAAGACCCGGGCGAAGCAGGCTGCTTGTCCCCGGAATACCCCCGCTGGGCTGCGATCCTCCTGCCCGTGAGATAGGCTCCACCCTGGGTTTGTGGCCCGGCATAGGTATTCCGGCGGCGCATGGGCCCGTCGTCCGCTCAACCTTACAAAACCGTCATCTCGGCGCGAAAACGAGGTAAGGCGCTGCCCGTCATGGTCACGACACCAAGCAGGGAATGCCCCTGCCGTCAGTCGCAGAGGTAAAACCATGACGACCCCCAACACCTCCAAGTCCATTCTCAAGCGCGGCGCCCTGATCGCTGGTGCGGCCACGCTGGGCATCGGCCTTGCCGCTGGTCTCGCCGATGGCGCTCTCATGCAGAACCACAGCGCCTTCGCCCAGCCGATCCAGCTCTCCGGCGTCCAGACCCAGCTTCCGTCCTTCGCGGACATGGTCGACCACGTGAAGCCGGCTGTCGTTTCCGTTCGCGTCAAGACCAGTGTCGCTGCTGCCTCCCCTGAGGACGGCGAGAGCGGCATCGAGGGCCTGCCGCCCGGCCACCCGCTCGAGCGTTTCCTCCGCCGTTTCGGTGAAGAGGGGCAGGGCCAGGGTCCGCGCCAGGGCAGGCCGCAGCCGCGTCAGGGCATGTCGCAGGGCTCGGGCTTCTTCGTCAGCCAGGACGGCTATGTCGTGACCAACAACCACGTCGTCCAGAACGCGACCGAGGTCCAACTCGTCACCGACACCGGCAAGACGCTTGCGGCCAAGGTCATCGGCACCGATCCGCGGACCGATATCGCACTGCTGAAGGTCACCGAGGAAGGCAATTATCCCTTCGTCCAGCTCTCCAAGGCGAAGCCGCGGATTGGCGACTGGGTGCTGGCTGTCGGCAACCCCTTCGGCCTCGGCGGCACCGTGACTGCGGGCATTGTCTCGGCCCAGGGCCGCGACATCGGCTCCGGTCCTTATGACGATTTCCTGCAGATCGACGCGGCCGTGAACCGCGGCAATTCGGGCGGCCCGACCTTCAACCAGAAGGGTGAGGTCGTCGGCGTCAACACCGCGATCTACTCGCCTTCGGGTGGCAATGTCGGCATCGCCTTCGCCGTTCCGGCTGCCACTGTCGAGAGCGTCGTCGCCTCGCTGAAGAAGGATGGCTCTGTCGCCCGTGGCTTCATCGGCGTCCAGATCCAGCCCGTCACCGCCGAACTCGCCGACGCGATCGGTCTCAAGGAGCCGCGTGGCGCCCTGATCGCCGAGGCGCAGGCCAATGGCCCCGCTGCCAAGGCAGGCATCAAGCGCGGTGACACGATCATCGCCGTCAATGGCGAGAAGGTCGCCGACGCCCGCGATCTCTCCAAGAAGATCGCGGTCTTCGCGCCGGGCACCAAGACGACCCTGACCGTGTGGCGCGAAGGCAAGGAGCGCGAGGTCAGCTTCGAGGTCGGCCGTCAGCCGGCCGCCTAAGCAAGGTTGGGCGGGTTCCTGGCTTTCAGTCGCCCCTGCCAGGTAAACCAGCCTTAACGCGGCAGGCCGGATGTACTCATCCGGCCTGCCGTTTTTCAGTGTCCTGAGGTAACCTGCCGTCATGCGACTCCTTATCGTTGAAGACGACGCCGAAGCGGCGGCCTATCTCGTCAAGGCCTTTCGCGAGGCAGGCCATGTCGCCGATCATGCTGCCGACGGCCTGCAGGGCTATGCCATGGCGGAAGGGGGCGGCTATGATGTTCTGGTGGTCGATCGCATGCTGCCGCGGCTCGACGGCCTGTCGCTGATCCGTTCGCTCAGGGAGCAGAACGATGCGACGCCGGCGCTGATCCTGTCCGCGCTTGCGCAGGTCGATGACCGCGTGAAGGGGCTGCGTGCTGGCGGCGATGATTATCTGCCGAAGCCCTATGCCTTCTCCGAGCTGCTGGCGCGCGTCGAGGTGTTGTCGCGGCGGCGTGCGGCTCCGGCCTCGGAGCCAACGACCTATCGTGTCGGTGACCTCGTACTCGACCGGCTGGCCCATCGGGTCACCCGCGGCGACAGCGAGATTCCGCTGCAGCCGCGCGAATTCCGCCTGCTTGAGTATTTGATGAAGCATGCCGGGCAGGTCGTGACGCGCACGATGCTGCTCGAAAATGTCTGGGACTATCATTTTGATCCGCAGACCAACGTCATCGACGTGCATGTCTCGCGGTTGCGTTCGAAGGTCGACAAGGGCTTCGAGCATCCGATGATCCACACCATTCGCGGCGCGGGATACATGGTTCGTGACACGACCCGCTGACATCGTCTCGCCGGGCTCCGGTGCGTCTCAGGCTCCGAAGAGGAAGCAGCGCTTCCTGCCGAACCTGTTCCGCACCACGGCCTTCAAGCTGACCGCGATCTATCTCGTCATCTTCGCGCTCTTCGCGGGGTTCGTGCTTGGCTACGTCGCCTGGAATGCCAAGCGCCTGCTGGACGACCAGATCCGTTCGACGATTGATGCCGAGATCCAGGGGCTCGCCGAGCAGCAGCGCCTGGGGGGCATCAGGCGCCTCGTCAATATCATCGAGCGGCGCTCGCGCGGGCCTGGCGCTTCGCTTTATCTCGTGACGACGCCGGTCGGTGAGCGCCTGGCCGGAAATGTCGAGGCCTTGCAGCCGGGCGCGCTCGACCGGCCTGGCGAGAGCGAGATCGAATATTCCCGCAGCAGCGACGCGCTTGACACGCCGAGCCGCGCCATCGTTCGGGTCTTCATGCTTCCTGGCGGCTTCAGGCTGCTCGTCGGCCGGGATCTGGAGGAGCGGGACCGGCTGGGAGTGGTGATCCGGCGGGCCGCCGGCTGGTCGCTCCTGCTGGTCTTCGTGCTGGGCTGCTTCGCGAGCTGGTTCGTGGCGCGGCGCGTGCTCAAGCGCATCGACGACATGACCGACACCGCGCAAACCATCATGGCGGGCGATCTCAAGGGACGGCTCGCGATCTCCGGCACCGGCGATGAGCTGGATCGGCTGGCGCTCAATCTCAATGCCATGCTGGACCGGATCGGCGAGTTGATGGCCGGCATGCAGGAGGTCTCGGACAATATCGCCCATGACCTCAAGACGCCGCTGACGCGCCTGCGCAACCGGGCAGAGGAGGCGCTGCGCACCGCTCAGTCGCCGGACGAACTCCGTGGCGCACTGGATGCGTCCATCGACGAGGCGGACAATCTGATCCGCGTCTTCAATGCGCTCCTGATGATCGCGCGGCTTGAGACGGGGCGGATCAATGACAGCATGGCCGAGCTCGATCTCTCGGAGGTCGTCTCGGGTCTCGCCGAGCTCTACGAACCGTTGGCGGAGGAGGCGGGGCTTGAGATCGTCACCGAGGTCACGCCGAACCTGCGCGTGTCGGGCAACAGAGAGCTGATCGGCCAGGCGCTCGCCAATCTGATCGACAACGCCCTGAAATATGGCAAGCCGACAGGGGACGCGGTCCCGGTCGTGCGGGTTGCCGCCGGGGTGGTCGGAGAGCAGATCGAACTTACCGTCGCTGATCATGGGCCGGGCATTCCCGAGGCCGACCGCGGTCGCGTTCTCGAGCGCTTCGTCAGATTGGATCAGAGTCGCAGCAAGCCCGGCTTCGGCCTCGGCCTTTCGCTCGCGGCCGGCGTTGTCCGGTTGCATGGTGGCCTGATCAGGCTCGAGGACAATGCGCCGGGCCTTCGCGTCGTCATGCTGCTGCCGGAAGCGCCGCGCAAGCCTGTGGAAACAGCCGGGGAAGGAGCGCTTCCCGCCTCGACAGCGCAGGCGAACCCTGCTGGCCTCCAGTCGGTTTGAACGGCGGGGTTATGCAATGGACGGGCAGCTTTGCGAGAGAGTATCGAGCGCGCCTGTCCTGCCGGCGCGGGCCAAGATCGACGCGCTCATCGCGCATGATCTGATCGATCGTCTGCGGGACGAGGACCTCGCCCAGGCGCTCGCCGCTCATTTCGCCGGACATCCGCGTTCGGCCGAACTCGTCGCCGGCCTGCTGGCGCATTCGCCCTTTCTCGCGCAGGTCATGCGGCTTGATCCCGAAGGGCTGCTCGCCTCGCTGACATTGGCGCCGGAAGCGCGCCGGGACGCTCTGCTCAGTGCTATCCAGGCTCTAGGTGCCGCCGCCGAATGCGAGATGAGCGAGCTGATGCGGGGCTTGCGGCGCTTTCGCCAGGCTATGGCGCTGCTCGTGGCGCTCGCCGATATCGGCGGCCTCTGGGATGTCGAGACGGTGACAGCCGCCCTGACCGCAACGGCTGACGTGGCGGTGCGGCTGGCGGTTGCGCATGCGTTGCGGCAGGCGGCCGACCTTGGCCGGATGACCCTGGCCGATCCAGCCGATCCCGGGCCGGGCTCCGGACTCGTCGTTCTCGCGCTCGGCAAGCACGGCGCCGGCGAGCTGAATTACTCCTCCGACATCGACATCGTCGTGTTCTTCGATCCCGAAGCGGCCGAGGCCGCCGGCGTCGCCGAGCCGTCGAGCTTTTTCGTCAAGCTGACGCAGCAGGTCGCCCGGATCATCCAGGAGCGTACGCCGGACGGTTACGTCTTCCGCGTCGATCTCAGGCTGCGCCCCGATCCCGGCTCGACCCATGTCGCCGTCGCGCTGCCGACCGCCTATTCCTACTATGAGACCGTCGGTCAGAACTGGGAACGGGCGGCGATGATCAAGGCGCGCCCCGTGGCGGGCGATCTCGCGCTTGGGCACCGCTTCATCGGCGATCTCGCCCCCTTCATCTGGCGCAAATATTTCGACTTCGCCGCGATCGCCGACATCCACGCGATGAAGCGCCAGATTCAGACGGTGAAGGGCCACGAGACCGTTGCGGTCGCCGGCCATAATGTGAAGCTCGGGCGCGGCGGCATCCGCGAGATCGAGTTCTTCGTACAGACGCAGCAACTGGTCTTCGGCGGCCGGCGCCCGGCTTTGCGCGGCGCGCGAACTCTCGACATGCTGGCCGAACTGACCCGCGAAGGCTGGATCACGCCTCAGGCGCGCGACGAACTCGGGGAATCCTATCGCTTCCTGCGCACGATCGAACACCGCCTGCAGATGCGCAATGACGAACAGACGCAGACGCTGCCGACGCAGAAGGCCGATCTCGAGGCCTTTGCCCGTTTCTGCGGCTATCCCTCGACGGCCGCCTTCGGCAAGGCCCTGACGGCTCATGCCAAGCACGTCGAGGGCCATTATGGGCTGCTGTTCGAGGAGGGGCCGAGCCTGGCGAGCGAAGCGGGCACATTGAGCTTCACGGGCACCGAGCTCGATCCCGACACGCTGGAAACGCTGGGCAAGCTCGGCTTCCGCGCCCCCAAGACCGTGGCAGAGACCGTGCGCGGATGGCATTTCGGCCGCCGCGCCGCCGTCACCAGCGCCCGCGCCCGTGAGGTCCTGACCGAGCTGACGCCGGCGCTGCTCGTGGCGCTTGGCCGCACGGCCGATCCCGATGGTGCGCTCGCCCATCTCGACAACGCCTTTGTGCGGATGCCGGCGGCTGTCGAACTGCTGACCCTGCTACGTTCGCATGGCTCGCTGCTGACGATCTTCGCCGAAATTCTTGGCAGCGCTCCCCGCCTGGCCAAGGTCGCCGCCCTCCACCCGCATGTGCTTGATGGCGTCATCGACCCGGCCTTCACATCATCCGTGCTTGATGGCGAGGCGATCGCGCGGCGCATTCGTGCAGCAGTCGGCACACCGCCGCCCAGCGTGGAGGACGGACTCGATCGACTGCGCGATGCGGCCCGGCAGGAGAACTTCCTCGTCGGGGCGCGGCTGCTTTCGGGCGTCTATGCTGCCCAGCAGGCGGGACAGGCCTATTGCGCGGTGGCCGACGCCTGCCTGTGCGTTGCCTTCGACGACACCAAGACGGCCTTCGGCGAAGATCATGGTGTGATCGAGGGGGCGGAAACTGTGGTCCTCGGGCTCGGACGGCTCGGGGCCGGCGAGTTGACGCCGTCTTCCGATCTCGATCTGATCCTGCTCTATGACCGGCCGGCATCGTCCGAGGCCAGCACCGGGCGCAAATCGCTCGATCCTGTCACCTGGCATATCCGCTTCACCCAGCGCCTCGTTGCCGCCCTTACCGTGCCGACGCGGCGTGGGACGCTCTATCAGGTCGACATGCGGCTGCGGCCCTCTGGCAACAAGAGCCCGGCGGCGACCCAGTTCGCCGGTTTCGAGGCCTATCATGGGGGCGAAGCCGAGATCTGGGAGGAAATGGCGCTGACCCGAGCCCGCGTCATCACCGGCGATGCTGCGCTTGCACGGCGCACTGAAGCGGCGATCGCGGCCATCCTGAGCCGCCGGCGCGAGCCGGCCAAGGTCGCTGCGGCGGTTGCGGATATGCGGGCGCTGATCGCCAGGGAGAAGGGTGAAAGCGATCCATGGGATCTCAAGCTCGCCGCGGGCGGGCTGACGGACCTGGATTTCCTGGCTCAGTTCCTGATCCTGGCTCACGCCAGCGGTCATCCCGGACTTCTGGTGCGAGAGACCGCGTCCGTCTTCGTCGCTGCGCGCGAGGCCGGGCTGCTCACGCAGGGCGATGCCTCGGTTCTCGTGGAGGCGCAACGCCTGATCGGCGACGTGCAGCTCTGGCAGCGCTTCACGGTTGAGGAGGCCTTCGATCCGAAGGCGGTGCCGGATCGTGTGCTACGTCGGATCGCGACGGCGGTTGGGCGGCCGGACGCCAAGGTGCTGCGCGCAGAACTGGACGAAACGCGTAGCGCCGTGCGCGGGATCTTCAAGCGCGTGCTGGGCGCAGCCCGTCAGGGCTGAGGCAACCTTACGCAGCCTGGGCGCTGATGCGCCCGGCGCCCCCGTTCAGGGGCAGATGCACCATCACGATCGTGCCGGCGCCGCTGGTCGAGCGCAGGCGCAGCGAGCCGCCATGGAGCTCCGTCAGGGACCGGGCAATGGCGAGGCCGAGGCCGGAGCCGCCATGGCTGCGGATCAGCTCGCCCTCCACCTGCTCGAAAGGCCGGCCGATGCGATCGATCTTCTCCTTCGGGATGCCGATGCCGGTATCCTCGACATAGATGTTGAGCGCGTCCGGCACCTGCCGCGTGCGGATGGCGACGCGCCCGCCGGTGGGGGTGAACTTGATCGCGTTGTCGAGCAGGTTCTGGAGGATCTGGTAGAGCGCATGCGGATCGGCGACGAGGTGCAGGTTCTTGGCTCCCTCGACAGTCAGGGTGAGATCCTTGCGCGTGATCTGCTCCTGGGCCTCATGGACGGCCTCGGCGACGACCAGGTCGACGGCGACATCGGAGGCTTCCAGCCGGCGCTTGCCGGATTCCAGCCGCGACATGTCGAGGATGTCGTTGATGACCCCGAGCAGATAGCCGCCGCTGGTCCGGATGTCGCGGACATATTCGACATAGCGTTCGCTGCCGAGGGCACCGAACATGCCGTTCTCCATGATCTCGGAGAAACCGATGATGGCGTTGAGCGGCGTGCGCAGCTCGTGGCTCATATTCGCCAGGAATTCCGACTTGGCGCGGTTGGCGCTCTCGGCGGCGGCCTTCTGCTCGAGATAGCGCTCGGCGAGGTCGGCGAGTTGCTGCGCTTGCGCTTCGAGTTTCTGGCGTGAGGCCTTGAGATTGGTGACGTGCATCAGGAGTTCATGCTCGGACTGGGTGAGCCGCTCTTCCTGCTGCTTCAGCGTGGTGATGTCGGTGCCGACCGAAACCGAACCGCCATCCTTGGTGCGGCGGCCATTGATCTGGAGCCAGCGGCCATCGGAGAGGCGCGCCTCATAGGAGGTGCCGTTCTCGCGGGAGTGGCGGGTCGGCTCGCGGTCGATATTGGGCTGGGCGCTGAGGCTCATCACCTCTTCATGGCTGACGCCCCTGCGGACGGCGTCGGCGGGAAGCTGGTGCAATTGCTGATATTTGGCGTTGCAGAGCACGAGCCGGTTATCCGCGTCCCAGAGCACGAATGCTTCCGAAATGGCCTCGACGGCATCGCGCAGGCGGGCATCGGCTGTCGCGGTCTGCTCGGCCATGCGGCGTTGCTCGGAGATGTCGACCGCGATGCCGACGAGATGCTGCGAATGGGTGCGCCGGTCGGTGACCAGCTCGGCGCGGGCCTTGAGCCAGACCCAGCCGCCATTGACGTCGCGAACCCGGAATTCCTGGTCGAGATGGTCGGCCTCGCCGCGGCTGATCGCGTCGGCGAGCGCGTAGAGATCGACATCCGCCGGATGGATGAAGGCGTTGACCTCGCCGAAGGACATGAAATCGCCGGCACGATCATAGCCGAGCATCGCATACATCGAGTCCGACCAGTAGATGCGGCCGCGGGCCAGATCCCAGTCCCAGAGGCCGCAATGGCCGCGGTTGAGCGCGGTGTCGATGCGCTCGCGCACACAGTCGCAGTCCTCGTCGGCAGCACGGGCGCGTTTCGACTGCATCAGGAAGGCGACGGTGAGCGTTCCAAGGACCAGCGCGGCGGAGCCGAACAGGATGTTGAGCGCACGGCTGCGCTCATTCCAGAGCGAGAGCACCCGCGACGCCGGTTGCAGCACCGCAACCTGGCCGAGCGGGGCGGCGAGGTTGCGGACCGTCGCGAAAGTCTCGAGGCCGCCTGGGAGGACGATCTTCATGACGCCGGCGCGGTCGCCGAACACGGTCAGGGGCTGGGTCTGGCCAAGGAAGTCGATCAGCGTGCGGCGGGCCTGTCCGATCACCGGCTCGCTGGCAATGACCTGCCCGCTGGCATCGCTGACATGGACGAGACGGCCGTGTGAGGACAGGTGCTTAGTCGCAAGAGCGGCAAGAACAGTCGCAGGTGCCGCATCGATCTTTGTTGCGATGTCGAGTTCTCGCGCGATCAGTGCCGCGACGAGGTCAAGGTCAGATATCGCATCCGACAATGCATCATCGCGCATTGCGGAGGTCTGGATATAGGCGCCGGCACCGAAAAGAACGAAAAATCCGAGGACGAGGGCAGGAATGACTTTGCGAAAGGTCGGCTCAGCCTTCTCAAACCGCTGATAGAGCGGATGAGTCAGCGATCTTGCGACACCCAGAATCGTGCCTGCGCGCGTTGCCGCGCAGGTCGCGTTCGCACGCGCCATGCCCGTCCCCCTTCGGATAACAGTACCGTCAGTAAGATCGGGAGACGTGCCGCATCCCCTCGAATCACCGTCAGTTGAATCCGACCGAATCGGTTTGTCTAGCCTTGAGTTGAATCAGGGTCTCAGATTTCGCCTTATGGTTGTAGTAATTCATAGAATGAATCTTGTGCGGGTAATAAATCGTTAATGAACCGGACAGGCGGCGCGTGCCCCGCCTCTCAGGCGAGTGCGCGCTCCGCGATATCGGCGACGTCCCGCGACAGATTGGGGGTGCGTGACACCATGGTGAGGGCCGCCTGAGCGAGGCCGCGGCGGCCGGATTCCAGCGTGCGCCAGGTCTTGAAGGAGCCGAGCAGGCGCGAGGCGATCTGGGGGTTGGTCCGGTCGAGGGCGACCACGATGTCGGCGACGAAATCGTAGCCGGCACCATCGGGGCGGTTGAACTGCGTCAGATTGGCGGCGAAGCCGCCAATGAGCGAGCGGACGCGGTTCGGGTTGCCGAGCGAGAAGGTCGGGTGCCGCATCAGTTCCTTGACGCGGCCGAGCGTGCCGGCTTCGGCGATCAGGGCCTGCGCCATCAGCCATTTGTCGAGCACCAGCGGCTCAGCCGCATAGCGCTCTCCGAAGCGCCCGATCAGGGCTTCGCGAGCGTCGCCGGGGATCAGCGTCATGGCGGCGAGTGCCGCGAGCCGGTCGGTCAGGTTGTCAGCGACGCTGAACTGGGTGTCTGCGAGGCGCGCGCTGGTTTCGGGGGCGCCGATGGCCAGCAATCCCAGCGCCTCGTTACGCAGCGCCCGTCGCCCGGCTGCCGTGGCATCCGGCGAATAGAGGCCCTTCACGTCCAGCGCGTCGCGCAAGCTCGAAAGCCTGTCCGCCAGTGCCTCACCGATCTTGGCCGAGAGCGTGCGGTGGGCCGCATGGATCGTATCGGGATCGACATCCCTGCCGATCTCTCGGGCGATATCGGCGGCGGCTGGCAGGCGCAGCACCTGGGCGGCAAAGGCAGGGTCGGCCAGCGCGTGATCGCGCAGGAAAGCGTCGAGCGCACCGGCGAGTTCCGTCGCCTTGTCCGCAAGCCCGGCCGCACCGAGGGCCCCGCGCCCGGCGCTTGTCAACGCGCGCGTCGCGACCGTTTGGAGCGCCTGCCAGCGATTGAAGGAATCGCTGTCTGCAGAGAACAGGCGCAGCAGATCAGTGTCCGCGAGATCGAGCTCCAGCCGAGCTGGTGCCGAGAAGCCGCGCAGCAGCGAGGGGATCGGCGCTTCGTCCAGGCCCGTGAAGGTCACGGACAGCGACGGCTGGTCGAGGACGATGAGGCCGTCGCCCGCATAGGCGTTCGAGCCGCTGCGGAGCGGCAGGTCGCCGGCCTTGCCGACGAGGCCGAGCGCGATCGGCAGCGCCACGGGCGCTTTCTCGGGCTGGCCGGGGGTCGGTGGCGTGCTCTGGGCGAGGTCGAGCGTATAGCTCCTTGCAGCGGCGTCGTAGCGGCCGGAGGCGACGATCGTCGGGGTGCCGGCCTGTTCGTACCAGCGGGCGAAATGGCTGAGATCCTGGCCCGAGCTCTCGGCGAAACAGGCCAGAAATTCCTCGATCGTCGCGGCGGTGCCATCGCAGCGCTCGAAATACAGGTCCATGCCGCGCTTGAAGGCCCCGTCGCCGATCAGGACCTTGAGCATGCGGATCACCTCCGCACCCTTCTCGTAGACGGTGGGCGTGTAGAAGTTGTTGATCTCCTTGTAGGCGCGCGGCCTGACAGGGTGGGCGAGGGGGCCTGCATCCTCGGAGAACTGGGTTGCGCGCAGGGTGCGTACATCGGCGATGCGCTTCACCGGCCGCGAGCGCTCGTCGGAGGAGAATTCCTGATCGCGGAAGACGGTGAGCCCTTCCTTCAGGCAGAGCTGAAACCAGTCGCGGCAGGTGATGCGGTTGCCGGTCCAGTTGTGAAAATACTCGTGCGCGATAATCGCCTCGATGCTGGCATAATCGCCATCGCTGGCGGTCTGAGGGTCGGCCAGCACATATTTGTCGTTGAAGATGTTGAGGCCCTTGTTCTCCATCGCGCCCATGTTGAAATCCGACACGGCGACGACGTTGAACACGTCGAGATCATAGTTCCGGCCGAAGACGCGTTCGTCCCAGCGCATGCAGCGCACCAGCGAGTCGAGCGCCCAGCCGGCGCGGCCGCCCTTGCCGGGCTCGACATAGACGGCGAGCTCGACCTTGCGACCCTCGGCGGTGACATAGTCCTCGCGGACATGATCGAGCGTGCCGCCGACCAGGGCGAACAGATAGGCCGGCTTCGGATGAGGGTCGCGCCAGACTGCGAAATGCCGGTCGGTGCCGGCGACATCGCCGGTCGCGACCCGGTTGCCGTTCGAGAGCAGGACCGGAGCCTCGGCCTTCTTTGCCTCCAGACGCACGGTGTAGACCGACATCACGTCAGGGCGGTCGAGGAAATAGGTGATCCGGCGGAAGCCATCCGCCTCGCATTGGGTGCAGTAGACGTTGGACGAGCGATAGAGCCCCATCAGCTTGGTGTTGGCCGAGGGATTCAGCACCGTCTCGATCGTGAGGGTGAAGCCGCGCTGCGGTGGCGCGAGCACGGTCAGTCCCTGGGGCGTGGCGCTGTAGGCTGCCTCATCCAGCGTCGTGCCGTCGAGCTTGAGCGAGACCAGCGCAAGTTCGTCCCCGTCGAGGACCAGTGCCGATCCGGGCTGGCCCGCCGGATTCGGCCTGAGGCCAAGCTGGGCACGCACCTTCGTTTCATGCGCATCGAGAACGAAGTCGAGATCGACCGTGTCGATCAGCCAGTCGGAGGGACGATAATCCTCGAGACGGATCAGGGGGGTATCTTCGGCGCGCATGGACAACCCTGGCGAAAACGACATCTGAGCCTTGTCTGTAGCCCGAGCCCCCGTCCGCTGAAAGTCCGTGCGCGCTGATCAGGCGGGCTGGGGCAGATGCGCAGGCTCGGCATGGCTGACCAGCCGGCAGACCTGCGGGCGCGCGATCCGGACGGCGCGCTCGATCGCGTCGACCGCAGCATGGACCGCGGCGACATCGAGCGCCGGATCGACGCGGCAGTGATAATTGACCACGAGGCCGTTCGGCGTCTGGCGCACGCGGACGCTGTGGATGTCGTGGATCGGGCCGTCGAGCGCCGCAGCCTCCTTGGCAAGCGCCTTGCCGATGTCCTCCACCGCATCCCAGGCGGCATTGTGGCCCGGCGGCGTGCCGGTTTCCATCGGCTCGATATGAGTCTCGACCTCGGTCTCGCCGCCGAACTCGGCCCGGATCGCAGTCTCGAGCCGGGTTGCGATCTCATGTGCCTCACCGAGCGGCAACCGGGAATCGACCTCCATATCGAGGCTGACCGAGAGCCGGTCGCCGATGCTGTGCACGGTGACGTGGTGGACCGGGATCTTGAGCTTGAGCGCGATCAGCAGAACCCGTTCGAGCGCGGTCTCGTCATCGACCTGGATCGGGTTGGCGGTGACGGTGATCTCGGCCCCTGGCTCGACCTCGCGCAGCGCCAGCACGAGCGCATCCTTGATGGCGACGACGCGGTCGAGCGGGAGCGTCCGCGAGACGCGAATTCCGATTTCGCCATGCGTCTGGCCGCCCGAGGGCCGAACCTTCAGCCATTCCACCGCGACGACGCCGGGCACGGCCCTGGCTGCGGCGCTCAGGCGCTCGCTCAGCCCGGCGGGGGCGGCGTCGAGCAGGGTATTGATCGTGCGGCGTCCCAGCTTGAAGGCGGAATAGGCCATGAAGGCCGCGATCGCGAAGGCGGCGATCGTGTCGGCCCGTCCAAAGCCGAACCAGGCAGCAATGAGGCCGACGAGAACCAGGGCCGAGCCGACGAAATCCGCCGAAAAATGGGTCGCCTCGGCCGCCAGGGCCTCGCTGCCGGTTTCTGCCGCGACCTTGCGCAGCGAGTGCCAGCGGATCGCGTCGACGATCATGGAAAAGAGGATGACGCCGAGCACGATGGGCGTGACTACAACGGCATCGACCGCGCCGCTCCACAGCCGGCTGATCGCCTCCCAGAGGATCGCCCCGGCCAGCGTGAAGAGGATCGCGGTCTCGACCAGCGCCGCCAGCGCCTCGACCTTGCCATGGCCGTAATGGTGCTCCTCGTCGGCCGGCTTGTCGGCCGCCCGCACCGCGAACCAGGTGAACAGCGTCGAGCCGATATCGATCAGCCCCTGCAAGGCGTCGGTCAGCAGGGCGAGCGAGCCGGAGAGGATCGCAGCGATGCCTTTGGCGCCGGTCAGCAGGAGTGTCGCCATCACCGACAGCAAGGCAGCGCGCTGCTTGATGCTGGAAATTGTCGCGGCGTCGGGGCGTCTCGTGTCCACGTCTTGCGTTCTCGTCATGGCCCGCCTCGCGCGCCGCCTCTTGGAAAGCAGAGCCTCTGGCCCGATTTAGGAGCGAGATCAACCCGGCCGAACAAGGGGAGCCCCAAGCATGCGATATCTCCACACCATGGTGCGTGTCACCGATCTCGACGCGTCACTCGATTTCTACGTGAACATGTTCGGCCTTGTCGAAACCCGGCGCATCGAAAACGAGAAGGGACGCTTCACCCTGGTCTTCCTGGCCGCGCCCGATGACGCCGCCGACGCCAAGGGCGCCGAAGGCAGCCGTGGCCGCCCGACGCTGGAGCTGACCTATAACTGGGATCCGGAAGCCTATACTGGCGGCCGCAATTTCGGTCATCTCGCCTATGAGGTCGACGACATCTACGCGACCTGCGACAAGCTGATGAAGGCTGGCGTCACGATCAACCGCCCTCCGCGCGACGGAAACATGGCTTTCGTCCGCTCGCCCGACAACATCTCGATCGAGCTCCTGCAGAAGGGGCCCGCCAAGGCGCCGGCCGAACCTTGGGCGAGCATGCCGAATACCGGGGTATGGTGAGGGCGCACGCGCCGGGCCCAGGCGTCCGGCCCAAGTGCCCGGCCCAAGCGCCCAGCCGTTGAGCGCGGCGATGAAATCGGGCACGAGAGGGCGCGGCTTTCGCCGCGTTTCCTCGGGGTGATGTGATGCCCATGACCAAGCCTGCTCTCGCCGCGACCCTCCGGGACGGCACGCCGATCCACGAAATCGTGCTTCGCTCGCCCGGTGGAGCCGAGGCGCGCGTCATGGACTGGGGGGCGACGCTGCGCGATCTGCGCGTGCCGCTGCCGAGCGGCCAGAGGCAGCGGGTCGTGCTCGGGCTCGCCGATCCCGCCGATTATCCCCAGCATGCTTCGCATATGGGTGCGATCGCCGGACGCTTCGCCAATCGTATTGGCGGCGGGCGCTTCACGCTCGACGGCAAGACCTATCAGGTGCCGCTGAACCAGGACGGCCGGCATTCGCTGCATGGCGGCGGGCAGGGTTTTGGCAAGCGGCCCTGGACGATCCTGCATCATGACCTGGCAAGCGTGACGCTGGCATTGGTCTCACCTGACGGCGATGCCGGCTATCCCGGTACGCTGGATCTCTGGTGCCGCTACAGCCTGGTCGGGGCGACGACGCTCCGCATCGAACTCACCGCCACCACCGATGCTTCGACGGTCGTCAACCTCGCGCATCACTCCTATTTCAAGCTCGATGATGGCCAGGACATTCTCGACCACGAGCTCGAGGTTCGCGCCAATATGATGACGCCGGTCGACGCCGACCTGATCCCGGACGGCTCGCTTGCTCCGGTTGCCGGCACACCTTTCGATTTCCGCAAGCCGCGCGCGGTCGGCTTCGTAAACCCCGACGGCTCGCGCTTCTGGTTCGATCACGACTATGTCCTGCTCCGCGACCGGTGCGAACCGAGTGCGCTCGCCGGACTGACGCTTGCCCATGCCGCGACCTTGCGCTCGCTGCGCAGCGGGCTTGCCATGCAGCTCTGGACAAGTGAACCTGCGCTCCAGGTCTATGACGGGCTCAAGCTCAACACCTCCGTGGCTGGGCTCGATGGCCAGCCCTACGGTCCAAATTCCGGCATCGCGCTCGAGCCCCAGCACGTCCCGGACTCACCCAATCTGCCGCATTTTCCCACGACCGTGCTGCGTCCGGGCGAGGTCTATCGGCAGGTCAGCGAATATCGCTTCAGCGGTTGAAATCCATGGCAGGCGTCTTCAGTCTCGGCATCGCTACCCTCGACTATGTCTACAGCGTCGAGACCATGCCGACGCGTGGCGAAAAATACCGCTCACGTGATCTTGCCGTGGTCGGTGGCGGCTGCGCCGGCAATGCCTCGGTCGCGATCGCGCGGCTGGGCGGTCGATCCTGGCTGGCGACCCGGCTCGCGGACGACCTCGTTGGCGACGAGATCGTGGCAGAGCTCGCAGGCGAGGGGGTCGATACCCGGTATGCGCTTCGCGCCAAGGGGCTGCGTTCCCCAGTCTCTGCGATCCTCGTCGATGCCGCTGGCGAACGCATGGTCGTCTCCTATTCCGATCCGACGATGCCGGAGAGTGCCGACTGGCTCCCGAAGACCCTGCCGGATGGAGCGAAGGCCGTGCTCGCCGACACGCGCTGGGGCGAGGGAGCGCTCGCGGCGCTGAAACTTGCGCGCCAGGCCGGTATTCCAGGCCTGCTCGATGGTGACCGCAGGCCGCCGCATCCCGATCTCGTCGCGACCGCAAGCCATGTCGCCTTCAGCGCCCAGGCCCTGCGTGAGGTCTCGGGGGAGGAGGATCCGCGCCTTGGCCTCGCCAGGATCGCGCAAGGCGCCGCGACCTGGCTTGCCGTCACGCTCGGCAAGGAGGGGGTGCTCTTCATCGAAAACGGCGAAGTCGCGCATGTGCCGGCCTTCGCGGTCGAGACGGTCGATACGCTTGGCGCAGGGGATGTCTGGCACGGAGCCTTCGCGCTGGCGCTGGCCGAGGAACAGGACGAGCGCAGCGCCATCCGCTTCGCCTCGGCCGCAGCTGCGATCAAATGTACGCGCTTCGGTGGTCGTGCCGGCGCACCGGCGCGCGGCGAGGTCATGCGCTTCCTGATCGAGACAGGTCCCGGCTGACAGAGCGCGCGTGGAAGAGGCAGTGCTTGCCTGAAATTTGGGCAGTGCTGAGGGCGTCACCTCTTGCCCGTCCAGGCAGCAGGCGGAGAATGGCTCAGGTTCATCCGCGCCAGGGCCTTCGATGTTCGTGCCGCCGCTTCCGGCCTCCGCCGATCCGCTGTTGCCAGCCTATGTTCGGGCGCATGGCGGCGTGCGTTTGCGTTTCGCCAGGGTTGGCGAGGTCACGCGCCGGCTCGAACTCGCCGAGTCCGGCGGCTACCGCGCCCGCTTCCCCGACACCTTCTCTTCGACCTGCGAGGCCGTGCTGATCAATACCGGCGGCGGCATGGCCGGTGGCGACGCGATGCGGGTCGATGCCGTCATCGAGACGCAGGCCGAGACGGTTATCACCACGCAGGCGGCCGAGAAGATCTACCGCAGCCAGGGCGATGACACGCGGATCGAGACCAGGCTCTCGGTCGCCGCTGGGGCGAGCCTTGCCTGGCTGCCACAGGAGAGCATCCTGTTCTCGGGCGCTCGTCTCGCCCGGAATCTGACGATCGATCTCGCCACCGACGCACGGCTCGTCGCCTGTGAATCGATTGTCTTCGGCCGCATCGCCATGGGCGAGACGATGCAGCGCGGTGCCGTTCGCGACCGCTGGCGCATCCGCCGGGACGGCCACCTGGTTTTCGCCGACGAACTTCGCCTTGACGGTGAGGTCGCGGCCACGCTGGAGCGGCCTGCCATCGCCGCCGGCGCGCGGGCCGTCGCGACCGTGGTCGCAGCCGGCCCGGAGCATCTCGCCGGGCTCGACGAACTCCGTGCGCTGCTTGTCGAGGATCCCGCCTGTGCCACCGTCGAGGCCGGGGCCGGGCTCGCCTCCGGCCTGCTCGTCATTCGCCTTCTCTCCCGCGATGCCCAGGCGCTCCGTCGCGCCCTCGTCATGCTGCTTCGGCATGTCACGGGGCGTGCGCTGCCGCGCACATGGTCCACGTGAGGAGAGCACCATGCTGGCGATCCAAGGCCTGAAATGCATCTATGACACCGGCTCGCGGGGCTGGGCGGTCGAGCTCGCCCTTGCCGGCGAGGGGGAAACCGTCACGCGTCGCTTCGACGTCGACGGGCCCGATGATGCCGAGATGCTGATCGAGGCCTTCGAGGAATCCACCACGAGCAGCTTCGATCCCGCCACCAGCGAGATCGTCTTCGCCTATGAATACGCCGATCTCGACCGCGATGAGGACGAGGCGGAAGACGAGGACGACGAAGAGGTCGAAACCTCGGAAGACGAGTCCGAAGAGGACGAGGAAGACGAGAAGGAAAAGGCATGAACCTGACGCCGCGCGAAAAGGACAAGCTGCTCGTCGCCATGGCTGCCATGGTGGCGCGGCGAAGGCTGGAGCGCGGCGTCAAGCTCAACCATCCGGAGGCCGTTGCGCTCATCACCGATTTCGTCGTCGAGGGTGCGCGCGACGGTCGCTCTGTCGCCGAGCTGATGGAGGCCGGCGCCCATGTGATCTCGGCCGACCAGGTCATGGACGGCATCGCCGAGCTGATCCATGACGTGCAGGTCGAGGCGACGTTTCCCGACGGGACCAAGCTCGTCACCGTGCATGAGCCGATCCGCGGCTCGGCTGGGCGCCTGAAGCCCGGCGAAGTGACGACGCTGCCCGGCGACCTCATTCTCAATGAAGGTCGCGAGAGCCTGACGCTCGCCGTCGCCAATACCGGTGACCGGCCGATCCAGATCGGCTCCCACTACCATTTCTTCGAGGCGAATCCGGCGCTCTCCTTCGAACGCGAGAAGGCGAGGGGCTTTCGGCTCGATATTCCGGCAGGCACCGCGGTACGCTTCGAGCCCGGACAGACCCGCGAGGTCAGGCTCGTCGCACTCGGCGGCAAACGCGAGGTCTATGGCTTCCGGCAGGAGGTCATGGGTAAGCTCTAGCGATATCGATGACGGTGCGCAGCGAGAGTGCCGATGACCAAGCCCGTCGGCGCGAAGGCCAAGACGAGGCGACGCGCTGCGGTTGAGCTGGTCAAGTCCGAGCCGGATGCGTCGGCCTGAGAATTGCTAACACGTCGAAGAACCGACCAGGGACTTCGAGATGCCATTTCCCTTTCCGCGCAATGCCTATGCCGCCATGTTCGGCCCCACGACCGGCGACACCGTGCGCCTCGGCGATACCGAGCTCGTCATCAAGGTCGAGAAGGATTTCACCACCTATGGCGAAGAGGTGAAATTCGGCGGCGGCAAGGTCATCCGTGACGGCATGGGCCAGAGCCAGGTCAGCAATGCCGGTGGCGCGGTCGACACCGTCATCACCAACGCGCTGATCCTCGACCACTGGGGCATCGTCAAAGCCGATATCGGTATCCGGGCCGGGCGCATCTGCGCCATCGGCAAGGCCGGGAATCCGGATATCCAGGACGGGTTTGGGAATTTCGATCCGTCCGAGACCATCATCGTCGGCCCGGGTACCGAGGTCATCGCCGGCGAAGGCAAGATCATCACCGCCGGCGGCTTCGACAGCCATATCCATTATATCTGTCCGCAGCAGATCGAGGACGCGCTCATGAGCGGCCTCACCACGATGTTGGGCGGCGGCACCGGCCCGGCCCATGGCACGCTCGCGACGACCTGCACGCCCGGACCCTGGCACCTTGGTCAGATGATCAGGGCGGCCGACGCCTTCCCGATGAACCTCGCCTTTGCCGGCAAGGGCAATGCTGCGCTGCCGGGCGCGTTGACCGAGATGATCGAGGCCGGCGCCTGTGCGCTGAAACTGCATGAAGACTGGGGGACGACACCGGCCGCGATCGACAACTGTCTCTCCGTCGCCGACGACTACGACATCCAGGTGATGATCCACACCGACACGCTGAACGAAAGCGGTTTCGTCGAGGACACGATCGCGGCCTTCAAGGGCCGCACCATCCACGCCTTCCACACCGAGGGGGCTGGCGGCGGTCATGCGCCCGACATCATGAAGGTGGCGGGCCTGCCCAATGTGCTGCCTTCCTCGACCAACCCGACGCGGCCCTTCACGGTCAACACGCTCGACGAGCATCTCGACATGCTCATGGTCTGCCATCACCTCTCGCCCTCTATCCCTGAGGATCTCGCCTTCGCCGAAAGCCGCATCCGCAAGGAGACGATCGCCGCCGAGGACATCCTGCACGATCTCGGCGCGCTCTCGATGATGTCCTCGGATAGCCAGGCCATGGGCCGCATTGGCGAGGTCGTGACCCGGACCTGGCAGACCGCGCACAAGATGAAGGTGCAGCGTGGTCCGCTGCCGCAGGACGCCGGCACCGGTGCCGATAATTTCCGCGCGAAGCGCTATGTCGCGAAATACACGATCAATCCGGCGATCGCACATGGTATCTCGCGCCATATCGGCTCGATCGAGATCGGCAAGCTCGCCGATCTGGTGCTCTGGTCGCCGGCCTTCTTCGGCGCCAAGCCCGATCTCGTCATCAAGGGCGGCATGATCGCGGCGGCGCCCATGGGCGATCCGAACGCTTCGATTCCGACGCCGCAGCCGGTGCATTACCGCCCGATGTTCGGCGCCTTCGGCAAGGCCGTGACCTCGACATCGCTGGTCTTCGTCTCGCAGGCCGCGATGGCGAACGGCCTCAAGTCCCGCCTCGGTACGGACAAGGAGATGGTCGCAGTCGAGAACACGCGCGGCGGCATCTCCAAGAAGAGCATGATCCATAACGACGCGACACCCGACATCCGGATCGATCCGGAAACCTATGCGGTGGTGGCGGATGGCGAGTTGCTGGTCTGCGAACCTGCCAGGGAACTGCCGCTGGCGCAGCGCTATTTCCTGTTCTGAACGGTTGGATCACGCCTTGCGCTGTGGACCGCATGGGGCGGCGCCGCCTCGGTATTGACTAGCCCGCTCGCGCGCTCTTTCTTCGTCGGCAAATCAATTTGTCAGGCAAACACGTTTGCCAGGGAGAGAGCCCGTGTCCTGTTTCCGCTATGCTCGCCAGGCGTCGTTCTGGCTCGCCAGTGCTGCGCTTCTGGCCTCCTCTCAGCCCGCCGCGGCACAGGGGCAGGTCACGGTCTATTGCTCGATCCTTGAAGAGCAGTGCCGCGAGGGCGCGACGATGTTCGAGCGCGCCACCGGCATCAAGGTTTCGATGGTGCGCAAGAGCACCGGCGAGGTTTATGCGCAGGTCAAGGCGGAAGCCTCCAATCCGCGTGGCGATGTCTGGTGGGGCGGCCCCGGAGAGCCGCATCTGCAGGCCGCGGAGGAGGGGCTGCTCGATGAGTATCGTTCGCCGAAGCTTGCGGAGCTGCATGACTGGGCGCAGCGCCATGCCGAGCAGTCGAAATTCCGCACCTCGGGAATTTATCTCGGCGCGCTTGGCGTCGGCTTCAACACCGAGATGCTGAAGAAGAAGGGCTTGCCCGAGCCGAAATGCTGGGCGGACCTGCTCGATCCGGCCTATCGCGACGAGGTCCAGATTGCCGATCCGAGTTCGTCCGGCACGGCTTACGTCTTCCTCGCGACCACCGTGCAGCGCCTCGGCGAGGAGAAGGGCTTCGACTACCTGAAGGCCCTGCACAAGAACATCAACCAGTACACCAAGTCCGGCATCGCGCCGGTCAAGGCGACGGCGTTGGGGGAGACGGCGATCGGCATCGCCTTCATCCACGACATGCTGACGCAGAAGTTGCAGGGTGCGCCGATCAACACCGTCGCGCCCTGCGAAGGCACGGGCTACGAGACCGGCTCGGTCTCGATGATCAAGGGCGGCAGGAATGCTGAGGCGGCGCGCCGTTTCATCGATTTCACGCTCTCGCCCGAGGCACAGAACATCAACGCCAAGCTCAAGATCAACTCGATCCCGTCGAACAGGAACGCCGAACTGTCTCCCGACGCGCCAAAATTCTCGGAGATCAAGCTGATCGACTACGATACGCCGCGCTGGGGCAGCCCGGCCGAGCGTTCGCGCCTGCTGAAGAAATTCGATACCGAGGTGAAGGCGCTGCCGCGATAAAAGGGGCCGATATCGGGCCCCTTGCCTGAGTAGCGCATCCCCTTCGGAGATCCAGACACCTGTGCCGTTCTGCAGCAGCGGGTCGTGATGGCCTCAGTCGAGGAAGCCACGCTCGCGCTTCCGCGATAGCCGGGCGAGGCCAGTCGAGCGATCCTTGCCCCGGATCATCTCCCTGGCCTGAGCCCGCACGGGCTCCGGGGCGCTACCGCACTGGCGGTGCGTAATGCAGGCCACCCTGCGTCCAGAGACGGTTCGGCCCGCGCGGCAGGTTGAGCTGCGATTTCGCACCGAGATGCCGGTCGAAGCTCTCGCCGTAATTGCCGACAGCCTTGACCATGCGCACGACCCAATCATTGGTCAGGCCGAGGCTCTCTCCGAACTTGCCCTCGGAGCCGAGCAGGCGACGGATCTCGGGGTTGGTCGATTTCACCATCTCGTCGACATTGGCTTGCGTCACGCCGTACTCCTCGGCGTTGAGCAGCGCGTAGACGGTCCAGCGCACGATATCGAACCAGGCATCGTCGCCCTGCCGGACCCAGGGGCCGAGCGGCTCCTTCGAGATCACTTCGCTCATCAGCACATGGTCTTCGGGCACCTTGAGCTTGAGCCGGTTGGCGGCGAGTTGCGACAGGTCGGTCGTGTAGGCGTCGCAGCGTCCGGCCTCATAGGCCTGGATCGTCTCATCGAGCCCGGCGAAGGCGATGACCTCGTATTTCATGCCGTGGGTGCGAAAATAATCTGCGAGGTTCAGCTCGGTGGTCGTGCCCTGTGCCACGCAGATCGAGGCTCCGTTCAGCGCCTTGAGGTCCTTGAGATTGAGGCTCTTGCGGACGAGGAAGCCCTGGCCGTCGAAATAGTTGATCGCGGTGAAGTTCAGCCCGAAGCCGGTGTCGCGGCCGAGGGTCCAGGTGGTGGTGCGTGAGAGTACGTCGATCTCGCCGCTCTGCAACGCGGTCAGCCGGTCCTTGGACGCGAGCGAGATGTATTTCGACTTCTCCTGATCGTTGAAGATCGCCGCCGAGAGCGCCCGGCAGATATCGGTGTCGAAGCCGCGCCATTCGCCCTTGGCATCCGGCAGCGAGAAGCCGGCGACGCCATGGCTCGCGCCGCAGATCAACTGCCCGCGTTGCTTGATGCGCTCCAGCGTGGTCTGGGACGAGGCGGTGCTCGTGAGCGCGAGGCCAAGGCCAATGCCACCCAGTACGGCGGCCGCGCGCCGCACGGTTTTCGAGATTTGGATCAACGCAGTTCCCCCAGCGTTCGTGATACGCTTTTTGATGGCACGGCAGCTCAAATCTGGCCATTTTTATTTGCCGGCTAGCTTGAGTAGCGCCGGATGAGGAGAGAATTCATTCTCCGCGGAGGCGGACCGGCCTCGGATCGCAAGTGCCTTCTCTCGCCGGGCCAGGACTTGGCCGGCTCGCATCGCCCGCTTGCGAAGCTCGAGGGCGCGGCGGCAACTGCATCCGGCCGCCCGGAGCACACGTATCCCCCGTGGGCGGGGCGTTGGTCAGGCACAGAAGAGGAGAACGCGGAATGTCCGATCCGGTTATCGTCATCGCGCGGGCGCGCATCCGCCCCGAAACCCACTCAGCCTTCATCGCTGCGGCGCGGGACTGTATCGCCGCGACGCGTCGCGAGCATGGCTGCCTCGCCTATGACATGCATGAAAGCATCACGGAGCCCGGGTATTTCGTGTCCGTGGAGCGCTGGGAGCAGCGCGAGCATGTCGACCGCCACCTGCCGCAGCCGCATCCTCAGGCATTCCTCGAGATCGCGGGGGCTTGCGTCACGGCGCCTCCGGTGATCGAAGTGGTCGAGCCGCGATCGGTCGATCGCCTCTGATCCATTTCGTTGTCACGGGTACTATCATGCTGCGCGCCACCTCCGTCGTCCGCAAGGCCGCGGTCAAGCAGGACAAGGTCGTTGAGACCCTGACGCTCGACCATGAGGACCGCAATCGCCGCCGCATCGCCCTGAAAGGCGATGGCGGCCGCGAGATCCTGCTCGATCTCGACAAGCCGACGGTCCTGAACGATGGCGATGCGGTGAAGCTCGAGGATGGCGGCCTCGTCCTGATCAAGGCCGCTGCGCAGAGCCTGCTCGAAGTGCGGGCCGAGAACCCGCTGCGGCTGATGCGTGTCGCCTGGCATATCGGCAACCGGCACACGCCGGCGGAGATCACGGCAGACGCGATCTATATCGAGAACGACCATGTCCTCGCCGAGATGGTTCGCGGCCAGGGCTGCGCCATGAGCGTGGTCGAACGTCCGTTCCAGCCCGAGCGCGGCGCCTATGATCACGGTCACGACCACGACCATGCACACGGTCATGATCATGATCACGCGCATGACGCATCCTGCGGCTGCGGGCACGATCATGGCCACGCTCATCACGACAAGGGGCACGCTCACGCCGGCCATGATCATGCTCACGACCACCATGGCCATGGGCATGACCACCAAGAGAACAAGCGCGATGATCACGCGAACCACGCCCACGCCCATGGCGCGGATTGCGGCTGTGGTCACGATCACAGCCATGGCGATCATGATCACAAGCCTGACCACGGCCACCATCACGGCGCCGAGCACGCGCACAAGGGTCACAAGCACGACCATTGAGGGCTGATGTCGCACGCCCATCTGCCGTTGATGGTCTGGCTTTCGCCGTCCTTTCCGGTCGGCGCCTTTGCCTATTCGCATGGGCTGGAATGGGCCTTCGAGGCCGGCGACCTCACCGATGCCGACACGCTCCGGGATTGGCTCGACGCACTCGTCGGCCACGGCCCGCTCCATAACGACCTTGTCCTGTTCACGAGCGCCTACAACGCGCTCGGGGTTGGCGACGATGCGGCGCTGAGTGAGGCGGCCGAACTGGCCCTGGCGCTCGCGAACTCCGCGGAGCGGCGGCTGGAAACGGTGACGCAAGGCAATGCGTTTATCGCGGCCGTTCGCGCCGCCTGGCCCTGCGCGGCATTGGATCGGCTCCGCGCTGCCTGGCAGGGCGACGTCGCCTATCCCATCGCGGTGGCGTCTGCCGCCAGCGGTCATGACGTGCCGCTGCGCCCGGCGCTGGAAGCCTATGGGCTCGCCTTCATCGCCAATCTGGTTTCGGCCGCCGTCAGGCTCGGCATCGTCGGCCAGACCGACGGGCAGAGGATCACGGCCGGGCTGGTGCCGTCCTTGCATGCGGCTGCCACGCGCGCGGAAACCGCGACGCTCGCTGATCTCGGCGGCTGCGCGCTGCGCTCGGACCTCGCGTCCCTGCGCCACGAAACCCAGTATTCGAGGCTGTTCCGCTCATGATCCTCTCTCCCCACGGCCCCTTGCGCGTCGGCATCGGCGGCCCGGTCGGTTCCGGCAAGACAGCCCTGATGGAGGTGCTCTGCAAGCGCATGCGCGATCGTTATGATCTCTGCGCCATCACCAATGACATCTACACCAAGGAGGATGCGCGCCTCCTGACCGTCGCGGGGGCTCTGCCCGAGGAGCGCATCATGGGCGTCGAGACCGGCGGCTGCCCGCATACCGCCATCCGCGAGGACTGTTCGATCAACCTCGCGGCGGTCGAGGAAATGCGCCGCAAGTTTCCCGCGCTCGACCTGATCCTGATCGAGTCCGGCGGCGACAATCTGGCGGCGACCTTTTCGCCCGAACTCGCCGATCTGACGATCTACGTGATCGACGTCGCTGCCGGCGAGAAGATCCCGCGCAAGGGCGGCCCGGGCATCACCCGCTCGGACCTGCTCGTCATCAACAAGACCGATCTCGCTCCTCATGTTGGCGCGGATCTTGCTGTGATGGACCGGGACTCAAGGACCATGCGGGGCAAGCGGCCCTTCGTCTTCACCAATACGAGGGAAGGCGAGGGCGTCGATGCGGTGGTGGATTTCATCGAGACCGCAGGCGGCCTGAAGGCGAACGCGCGGGGATAAGGGAGGCGAACATGCTGACGCGGTTGATGGGCGCCCTGGTGCCGGTCTTGACGATGATGGCGGCGCCCGCCCTTGCCCATACCGGAATGGGCTCCGTCGGTGGTTTCGTTCATGGTCTGCTGCATCCGCTCACCGGGCTGGACCATCTTCTGGCGATGATTGCTGTCGGTCTCTGGGCCGGGCTCGTCGGTGGCACGGCGCGCATCGCCTATCCCGTCGCCTTCGTCTCGGCCATGGCGCTGGCCGGGCTCTGGGCCATGTCCGGCGGGCAGCTTCCCGGCGCGGAGGTCGGCATTGCCTCGTCGCTCCTCCTCCTCGGGCTTGCGATCGCGTTCAACCTCTCGCCGCCGCTCGCCGCCGGCACGCTCGTTTGCGCGGTCTTCGCGATCTTCCATGGCTTTGCCCATGGTGCCGAGCTGCCGGAGAACGCCAGCGGCGTGGGCTATGCGATCGGCTTCGTCATCGCCACGGCTACCCTGCATGGAGTAGGCTTGCTACTTGCGAGCCAGCTTGCCGCGCGGATGCCGCAGCTCGCTCGCATCGCCGGCGGTGGTCTCATCCTGGCAGGCGTCGCGATCCTGTCGAGCTGAGTGCGGGCCTATCTCCAATGCGTTAGGCGTCGTGGCTCATGACACCTGCATTGAAAATCCTGATCGTCGACGCCAACCCGGTCCGGGCGGCTATCATCGACGAGGGCTTGCGCGAGGCCGGCTTTACCGACCTCGTCCGAATGGACGCGACGCATGGGTTGGTCGCTGCCATCGAGGCGCACGATCCCGACGTGGTCGTGATCGATCTCGAGGATCCCAGCCGCGATGCGCTGGCCGACATGTTCCTGGTCAGCCAGCACGTGAAGCGGCCGATCACCATGTTCGTCGACCAGTCGGACGCGGCCTCGATCGAGGCGGCCGTCGAGGCGGGCGTCTCCGCCTATATCGTCGACGGACTGAAGAAAGAGCGCCTGAAGCCAATCCTCCAGACTTGTATCAGCCGCTTCAACGCCTTCCGGAAGCTGCGCGAGGAGCTGGACGATGTGCGATCACAGCTCGACGACCGCAAGCAGATCGATCGCGCGAAAGGCATCGTCATGCGCCTCAAGGGGCTTGCCGAAGAGGAGGCCTATGCCTTGATGCGCCGCACAGCGATGAACGAGAAGCGCAAGCTGGTCGAGATTGCCCGTTCCATCATCACGGCGGCCGAGGTGCTGAAATGACCCTGCATCTGCGCGTCGGCTTCCTGCCTCTGGTCGATGCCGCCCTGCTGGTCGCGGCGGCTGATGCCGGCTTCGCGGAAGGCAGGGGACTTGCCCTCGAACTCGTCCGTGACGTGTCCTGGTCCAACCTGCGCGACAGGCTGCATGTGCGTCTCCTCGATGCCGCCCATATGCTGGCGCCGGCGGCAATCGCCTCGACGCTCGGCATTGGCGGCGTCACCGCGCCGATGGCGGCCCCGATTCTGCTCAATCTGAACGGCAATGCGGTGACAGTCTCGACGTGCCGCTTCGAGGAGCTGGCGCGGGCGGCCGATGGGGACTTGGCCGATGGGGACCTGGCCGATCCCATGGTTTCGGCGCGCGCGCTGGCGAAGCTGGTCGGGATGCGCAAGGCCTCCGGCCTGCCGCCGCTGACATTTGCCGCCGTCTTCGGATTTTCCAGCCATACCTATCTTCTCTGCGACTGGATGGCGCGCGGCGGCGTTCGCCTCGGCCAGGATGTTCGCTTCGAGGTCGTGCCGCCGGTGCAGACCGTCGAGGCGTTGCGCAGTGGTCGTATCGACGGCTTCTGTGCGGGTGCGCCCTGGAACACGCTGGCCGTCGCTGCCGGCGTCGGCGCCATCCTGCATTGCGGCGTCGATTTGCAGGCCGATTGCCCGGAAAAGGCGCTGGCCTGGCGGGCTGACGATGTCGAACGCCGTGGCGAGGCGGTGTCGCGGCTGAATGCGGCACTTGTCGACGCGAGCCGCTGGGCTGGCGCGGAAACGAACTGGCCCCGCCTGGCGGAGCTTCTCGCTACGCCCGAGAGATTGGGCATGCCCGCCGATCTGATCGAGGCGATCCTGCGCGGCGAGATCGCACAGGGCGGTGGGCGTCCGGTGCGGCCAGTTGCCTCCTATATCCGTTTCGACGAGAAGGCGCTCCGTCCGGAGCCTGGTCATGCCGACTGGCTGCTCGCCGCCATGGCGCGGGCTGGGCAGCTCGTTCCGGAGCTGGGGATGAGCGAGAGGGCGCGGGCGGTTTTCAGGCCTGCCGCCTTTGATTTGATGCTCAGCTGAAATTTTAGGCTCGCACATATTTTGTGCACATGCGTTCGATTTGTGCGATGCACAACGGCAGAGGCAGGCGACAGGTGCGGCCTCTCTTCCTGTATCAAATTTAAATAATTCAAGGACTTGGATCTGATCGGCCGGCTGGCACGGCATTTGTATTGAATGTTGTGTCGCGGCCAATGCTGCCCGCGACACGTTCGAACCGGAACGCACAGCAACGCCGCTGTCGAAGGAGGCCCGCCAGGGCGCTTTCGCGCGGCGTTTTCGTTTTCGGCACATGGCGGGCCCAGTTCACCACGTTCACGCGAGAGGCGATCGATGACCAAGACCATTCAGACCAGGGCCTTGTCGCTTGCACCCGGCTCCAGCCGCCGCGAGATGCTGAACCTCACCGGCGCGGCAGCGCTCGCCAGCGCGATCAAGCTTGCCTTTCCCTCCGGCGCGATGGCGCAGGGGACGGGCCCCGAAGTCAAGGGCACGCGGCTTGGCTACATCGCCTTGACCGACTCCGCGCCCCTGATCATCGCCAAGGAAAAGGGCTTCTACGCCAAGCACGGCGTGCCCGACATGGAGATCGCCAAGCAGGCGTCCTGGGGCGCGACGCGCGACAACATGGCGCTCGGCGCCAAGGCGAACGGCATCGATGGCGGCCATATCCTGCGCCCCAAGACGCATCTCTACACCACCGGCAAGGTGATGCAGAACAGCCAGCCCCTGCCGATGTACACGCTGCTCAACCTCAATGAGGACGGGCAGGCGATCTCGGTCTCCAACGAATACAAGGACCTGAACGTCCAGAAGGATTCCTCGCCGCTGAAACAGGCGTTCGAGCGGAAGAGGGCCGCCGGCAAGGAGCTTACCGCCGCCATGACCTTCCCGGGCGGCACCCACGACCTCTGGATCCGCTACTGGCTGGCTGCCGGTGGCATCGATCCGGACACCGACATCAAGGTCATCGTCGTGCCGCCGCCGCAGATGGTGGCGAACATGAAGGTCGGCACCATGGATTGCTTCTGCGTCGGCGAACCGTGGAACGAGCAACTCGTCAACCAGAACATCGGCTACAGCGCGCTCACCACCGGCGAGCTCTGGTTCAAGCACCCCGAGAAGATCCTGGGCATGCGAGCCGACTGGGTCGACGCCAATCCGAAGGCGACCCAGGCCATCCTGATGGCGGTGATGGAAGCCCAGATGTGGTGCGAGAAGATGGAGAACCGCCAGGAACTCTCCGAGATCGTCGGCCGCCGGCAATGGTTCAACGTCCCGGTCGCCGATCTCAACAAGCGCCTGCAAGGCGACATCAACTACGGCAATGGCCGCGAGGTGAAGGGCACCAATCTCTACATGAAGTTCTGGGGCGAGGGCGGCGCGACCTCCTATCCCTGGAAGAGCCTCGACACCTGGTTCGTCACCGAGAACATCCGCTGGGGCAAGTTCGACCCGACGATCGATATCAAGGCCCTGGTCGACAAGACCAACCGCGCCGATCTCTGGCGCGAGGCGGCGAAGACGCTCGGCGTCGCCGGCGCCCCGACCGCCGACAGCCGCGGCGTCGAGACCTTCTTCGACGGCACGAAGTTCGACCCGGCCGCGCCGCTCGACTACCTCAAGGCGCTCAAAATCAAGCGCGTGGCCTGAAGCGATGGCCGAACCGCTCGTCATCGTCGGCAAGGGAATGGCAGCGACGCGGCTGGTCGACGAGCTCAGCCAGCGCGCGCTCGGCCGCTATTCCATCGCCGTGATCGGTGCCGAGCCGCGGCTCGCCTATAATCGCGTCCTGCTTTCGTCGCTGCTGGCGGGCGAGATCGAGGCACCCGAGATCGAGCTCAAGCCCGCTGCCTGGTGGCGGGCGCGCGGGGTCTCGACCTTCTACGGCCGTGCGGTGACCAGCATCGACCGGGCCGCGAAGTCGGTGACGCTCGAGGGCGGCCTTCGCCTGCCCTATGCCAGGCTCGTGCTCGCGACGGGCTCGAGCCCGCTGAAGCCGCCATTCCCCGGCATCGACTTGGCGGGTATTGCGACCTTCCGCGATACGGCCGATGTCGAGGCCTTGCGCGCCCAGGCCGAGCGAGGGCTGAAGATCGTCGTCATCGGCGGCGGGCTGCTCGGGCTGGAGGCGGCCTATGGCCTGTCCCGGGCCGGCGGCAAGGTGACATTGCTGCATCTCGTCGATCGCCTGATGGAGCGCCAGCTCGATGCCGAGGGCGCGGCGCTGCTCGCCGGAGAAATGGACAGGCGCGGCATCACTGTTCGCCTCAATGCTGCGACCAGGGGTTTTGTCGGCAAGGACAAGGTCGAGGGCGTCGAGCTTGCGGACGGGTCGATCGTTCCGGCCGATCTCGTCGTCATCGCCATTGGCGTGCGCCCGAATGCGGAGCTGGCGAAGGCCGCTGGCCTGACGGTCAATCGCGGCATCCTCGTCGATGATCGTCTGGCGAGCGCCGATGCATCGATCTTCGCCATCGGCGAATGTGCCGAGCATCGCGGGCAGGTCTATGGGCTGGTCGAGCCCGCCTATGAGCAGGCCCGCGTGCTGGCGGCGCATCTGTCCGGCAAGGAGGCGAGCTATGCCGGCTCGCTGCTCGCGACCAATCTCAAGGTCAGCGGCGTCGGTGTGTTCTCGGCTGGCGATTTTGAGACTGGCGCGAATGACGAGATCGTCGTGCTGCGTGACCGCGCCGCCGGAATTTACCGCAAATTCGTCCTGCGCGAAGGCCGGCTTGCCGGCTGCATCCTCGTCGGGGAGACGAGCGGAGCGCTGTTCTATCTCGGCTTGATCCGCTCGGGCCAGGATATCTCCGCCATTCGCGCCGATCTGCCCTTTGGCGAGGCCTATTGCGTCAGGGAGGCCGCCTGACCATGCGCCACGATGCCCCGCTCTCCGCCTCCGGCACAATCCGCACCACCTGCCCCTATTGCGGGGTCGGTTGCGGCGTGCTGGCGACACCGGACGGCAGCGGTGGTGCAGCGATCGCTGGAGATCCGAACCATCCGGCGAACCGCGGCAGGCTCTGCTCCAAGGGCTCCGCGCTCGGCGAGACGCTGGGGCTGGGCAGCCGCGTGCTGCACCCGCTACAGCGCAACGCGTCAGGCGGTTATGACCGGGTTTCCTGGGAGGTCGCACTTGCTGCGGTCGCGGCCGGCCTGAAGGAGATCATGGCCGAGCACGGCCCCGACGCGATCGCCTTCTACCTCTCCGGCCAGCTCCTCACCGAGGACTATTACGTCGCCAACAAGCTGATGAAGGGCTTCATCGGTTCGCCGCATGTCGACACCAATTCGCGGCTCTGCATGTCCTCGACCGTGGCTGGCCAGCGCCGCGTCTTCGGCTCGGATACGGTGCCGGGGTGCTATGAAGACCTGGACTGCGCCAACCTGATCGTGCTGGTCGGCTCGAACGCGGCCTGGTGCCATCCCGTCCTGTTCCGCCGCATTCAGCAGAACCGGGCCGAGCGCGGCGCGAAGGTCGTGATCATCGACCCCCGCGTCACCGCGACTGCCGAGGATTCCGATCTCGTCCTGGCCCTGAAGCCGGGCTCGGACAGCGTGCTCTTCGCCGGGCTGCTCGTCCATCTCGCCGATCACGGCCTGACCGATACGACCTATCTCGCCCGCCACACGACGGGCTTCGCCGAGACCCTGGCGAACGCGCGCGAGATTGCGTCCGATCTCGCGGGCGTCGCTGCCCGCACCGGCCTCGCGCCTGCGGACATTGCCACCTTCTATGAACTCTGGGCGAGCACGCCCGCCGTGGTCACGGCCTGGAGCCAGGGCGTCAACCAGTCGGCCCAGGGCACCGACAAGGTCGCGGCCATCCTGCATTGCCACCTCGCAACGGCCCGCATCGGCCGGCCGGGCTGCGGGCCGTTCTCGTTGACCGGGCAGCCCAATGCCATGGGCGGGCGCGAGGTCGGCGGTCTCGCCAACATGCTGGCCGCTCATATGGGCTATTCGCCGGCGGAAATCGACCGCGTCGGGCGCTTCTGGCAGGCGCCGAACATGGCCCGTCATGAGGGGCTGAAGGCGGTCGCGATGCTCGACGCGGTCGCCGAGAAACGGATCAAGGCGCTCTGGGTCATGGCGACCAATCCGGCCGTGTCGCTGCCGCGCGCCGATCATGCCCTCGCGGCGATGAAGGCGCTCGACCTCTTCATCGTCTCCGAGAACGTGCTCTCGAACGACACGCTGCGCGCCGAGCCCGGCTTCATTCTCCCCGCCGCGGCCTGGGGCGAGAAGGACGGCACCGTCACCAATTCCGAGCGCCGCATCTCGCGCCAGCGCGCCTTTCTGCCGCTGCCGGGAGAGGTCAGGCCGGACTGGTGGATCATCTGTGAGGTCGCCAGGCGCCTCGGCTTCGCGAAAGCCTTCGCCTATTCCGGTCCGTCCGAGATCTATGCCGAGCATGCCACGCTCTCGGCCTTCGAGAACGAAGGCAGCCGCGATTTCGACATCGGCGCGCATTCCATACTCGATCGCCGCGCCTATGACGCGCTCCTGCCTGTACAATGGCCGGTTCCGGCGGGATCTCCAGGCGGCACGGCACGGCTCTTCACCGCGGGCGGCTTCTTCACAAGGGATCGCCGCGCCAGCCTGAAGCCCCTGGCCACGCCCGCCCTGGCCTCGGCCGTCAGCGAGGAGTACCCGCTCCTGCTCAACACCGGCCGTGTCCGCGACCATTGGCACACGATGACCCGCACGGGTCTCAGTCCCAGGCTCAGCGCGCATATCGTCGAGCCTTCGGTCTGCCTGAACCCGGCCGACGCTGCCCGTTACGGCCTTGCCGATGGCGGTTTCGCCCGCGTCGAGACCAGCCACGGTGCCGTCATCCTCAAGGTCGCGCTCGATCCCGGCGTCCAGGAAGGCTCGCTCTTCGCGCCGATCCACTGGTCGGCCGAGACGGCGTCCGATGCCCGCATTGGTGCGGCCGTTCAGCCGCTGTGCGACCCTCAATCCGGCCAGCCCGAAATGAAGGCGACGCCGTCTCGCATCGCACCGGTCACCTACGCCGCACGCGGCTTCATGCTCTCGCGTGATCCGGTCGCGCTGCCGGCCGGAAGCTGGTGGGTCTCGGTCGCCGTCGAGGGCGGGCAGGGCAGGCTGTTTGCGACCGATGCCATGCCTGAAGACCTGATGGTCCATTGTCGCGCGACCTTTGGCGAGGACGGCCTCGTCGAGATGCTCGACCGCAAGGCCGGCATCTATCGCTGCGCCGCGACACGCGATGGCAAGCTCATCGCCGCCCTCTTCACCGGTCCGGCCGATCGCGCGCCGCTCTGGGACACGGTCAGGCTCGCATTCGCTGATCCCGATCACGCGCCTGAGAACCGGCTCGCCTTGTTGTCCGGGCGCAGGCTCGACGGAGCGGCCGATCCCGGTCCGATCGTCTGCGCCTGCTTCGGCGTCGGGCTCAACGCCATTCGCTCAGCCTTCGAGAGCGGCGCCGCCGTCACCTCGGAGGATATCGGCCGTGAGCTCCGGGCCGGCACGAACTGCGGATCCTGCCTGCCGGAGATCCGGCGCATCGCCGGCAACCGGAACCGTGAGGCGGCGGCATGAGCGTCACGACAGTGGAAGACATCGAGAGGAGCAGCGAGATGGGTCAGGCGGTCTTGAAGAATGCGACTGACGCGAAGGTCGTCGCCCTGCCGGCCGCGAAAGCGGAGGTGGTGAGCCTGTCGCCGGCGCTGGCGAAGCCCCTGGCGCAGCGCGTCATGTCCTGGTTCACGCCGGTCCTGCAGAACCTCGTGCCACCGCTCGTCACGGTCGCGTTGATCCTGCTGTTCTGGCAGATCGCCGCGTCGGGGCCGCAATCCTCGCTGCCGCCACCGACCAAGATCTGGGAAGAGGCGAGAGACCTGATCACCGAACCGTTCTACTGGGCCGGCACCCAGGATATCGGACTCGGTTGGCGCATCCTGGTGTCGCTCCAGCGTGTCGCGATCGGCTTTGGCCTGGCGGCGGTCGTCGGCGTCCTGGTCGGGGCTCTGATCGGCCAGTCGGTCTGGGCGATGCGGGGGCTTGACCCCGTCTTCCAGATCCTGCGCACGGTGCCGCCTTTGGCCTGGCTGCCGCTCTCGCTCGCGGCCTTCCGCGACAGTCAGCCTTCCGCGATCTTCGTGATCTTCATCACCGCGATCTGGCCGGTCATCATCAATACCGCGGTCGGCATCCGCAACATCCCGCAGGATTACCGCAACGTCGCGCAGGTGCTGCGGCTGAACCAGATCGAGTTCTTCTTCAAGATCATGGTGCCCTCCGCCGCGCCCTACATCTTCACCGGGCTTCGCATCGGCGTCGGCCTGTCATGGCTCGCCATCGTCGCCGCCGAAATGCTGACCGGCGGCGTCGGCATCGGCTTCTTCATCTGGGACGCGTGGAACTCCTCACGCCTCTCCGACATCATCGTGGCGCTCGTCTATATCGGCGTGGTCGGTTTCATCCTCGACCGGCTGGTCGCCGCCATCGGCGCGATCGTCACCCGCGGCACTGCGGTGAACTGAGGAGCAACGCACCATGAGCACGCCCTATCTGAAGATCGACCATGTCGACAAAAGCTTCCGCCGCGGTGCCGCGACGACAGAGGTGTTGAAGGACATCAATCTCGTCATCGACAAGGGCGAGTTCGTCTCGATCATCGGTCATTCCGGCTGCGGCAAGTCGACCCTGCTCAATATCATCGCCGGTCTGACGCCGGTCAGCGCGGGCGCCGTGTTGCTTGAGAACAAGGAGGTCAATGATCCCGGTCCGGAACGGGCGGTGGTGTTCCAGAACCACTCGCTGCTGCCCTGGCTCACGGTCTACGACAATGTCGCTCTTGCCGTGAACAAGGTCTTCGGGCGCTCGAAGCCGCGGGCCGAGCGCCATGACTGGATCATGCACAACCTCGACCTCGTCCAGATGGGGCATGCCAGGGACAAGCGTCCGGCCGAGATCTCCGGGGGCATGAAGCAGCGCGTCGGCATCGCTCGCGGACTCGCCATGGAGCCGAAGATCCTGCTGCTCGACGAGCCCTTCGGCGCGCTCGACGCGCTGACCCGCGCCCATCTCCAGGATTCGGTGATGCAGATCCACGCCGCTCTCGGCAACACCATGATCATGATCACCCATGACGTCGACGAGGCTGTGCTGCTCTCCGACCGCATCGTGATGATGACCAACGGTCCCTCGGCCCGCATCGGCGAGGTGCTGGATGTCAGGTTGGAGCGCCCGCGCAGGCGCCTCGATCTGGTTTCGGACCGCACCTATATCGCGGCGCGCGAGGCGGTTCTGAAATTCCTCTACGAGCGCCACCGCTTCGTCGAGGCGGCGTGAGTCGGGCGCGGCGATGAGCAACGACTTCACCCCGGACCAGAAGCGCTATCTCGAAGGCTTCATGAGCGGCATGCAGTCGGCGCGGGCAGCGCGCGGGCTCGGCCCGCTCGGCGGCACGGGGGAGGGCGGTGGTGCGGCACCATCCGGGCCTGACAGGGAGCATGCGGAAGCCCAGGCGCGCACGGCGGCCGCCGGAGGCAAGCTGGTCGATCAGGAAAAATGGAAACAGGCGGAGCACCCGTTCGACGCCTATGCCCGCTTCAAGGAGCAGGCGTCCTCGGGCACCTATCCCAAGCCGGAGGACAATTTCCGCTGGCGCTATCACGGCCTGTTCTACGTGGCCCCTGCGCAGAACAGCTATATGTGCCGGCTGCGGATCCCGAACGGCATCCTCAAGGCCTGGCAGTTCGAGGGCGTCGCCGATCTCGCCGAGCGCCATGGCGGCGGCTACAGCCATGTCACCACCCGCGCCAATCTCCAGATTCGCGAGATTTCGGCCGAGAACGCGCCGCTCCTGCTCGAAGGCCTCGCCGATCTCGGCCTCACCGCCAAGGGCTCCGGCGCCGACAATATCCGCAACGTCACCGGCTCGGCGACCGCCGGCATCGATCCGCTCGAACTGCTCGACACCCGGCCCCATGCCCGTGCCTGGCACCATCACATCCTCAACGACCGCTCGCTCTACGGCTTGCCGCGCAAGTTCAACGTCGCCTTCGACGGTGCCGGCTCGATCGCGACGCTGGAGGACACCAACGATATCGGCTTCCAGGCGATCGCGGTCGGCGAGGGCGCTTCCTGCGCGGGCCGGCCGGTTGAGCCGGGCATCTGGTACAGGCTCGCGCTCGGCGGCATCACCGGCCACCACGACCTCGCCCGCGACACGGGAATCGTCGTCGCGCCATCTGATGCCGTCGCGGTGGCCGATGCGATCGTGCGCGTCTTCATCGCCAATGGCGACCGCACCAACCGCGCCAAGGCCAGGCTGAAATACGTGCTCGATGCCTGGGGCTTCGACAAGTTCCTTGCCGTGGTGGAGGAAAGGCTTGGCCGCACCCTGATCCGTGTCGAGGCAGCCTTCGTGAAGCCGCGCCCGGTCTATGACCGCCTCGCCCATATCGGCGTGCATGCCCAGGTCCAGCCCGGCCTGAACTGGATCGGCGTGGCGCTGCCGGTCGGCAGGCTCACGGTCGCGCAGATGCGTGTTCTCTCCGCCATTTCGCAGCAATGTGGCGACGGCGATATCCGCCTGACGGTCTGGCAGAACCTGCTGATCTCCGGCGTGCCGGATGCGAGGGTCGATGACGCCCTCGCCAATCTTCAGGCGATCGGCCTCTCCGCGGAGACCTCGGTGCTCCGCGCCGGGCTGATTGCCTGCACCGGTGCGACCGGCTGCAAGTTCGCCGCTGCCCACACCAAGGAGGATGCGCTTGCCATCGCCGACCATTGCGACCAGCGCCTGATGCTGGAGACGCCGGTCAATATCCACCTGACGGGCTGCCACCACTCCTGCGCCCAGCACTATATCGGCGACCTCGGCCTGATCGGCGCCAAGGTACCCATCAACGAAGAGGGCGACACCGTGCCCGGATACAACCTCCTGGTCGGCGGCGGTTATGGCGTCGAGGGCGGCATGGCGCGCGATTTCCAGGCGAATGTGCGTGCAGAGGACGCGCCTGCGCTGGTCGAAAAGATCCTGCGGGTCTGGCAGATGCACCGCGTCTCGCCGGACGAGAGCTTCGTCGCCTTCGCCCGCCGCCACGAGATCGCAGCGCTCAGGGAACTGGTCGATGCTACGGGAGGCGCCGCATGACCGTGCAGGCGCGGAACCCGCTCGTCCAGGTCCTGCCGGAGACCGCGCCCTTCAGCGAGGAGCAGCGCTCCTGGCTCAACGGCTTCTTCGCCGGCCTGCTCTCGCTCGACAATGCCGGTGTGACGGCGCTCTCCACGGCCGAGAATGCCGCCATGATGGGCGGAGCCGAGGATGACGGCGCTCCGTGGCATGACCCGGCGATGGAGATCGCCGAGCGCATGAAGCTTGCCGAGGGCAAGCCGCTGCCGCGAAAGCTCTTCGCGGCGATGGCACAGCAGGATTGCGGCCAGTGCGGCTATGTCTGCGAGACCTATTCGGCCGCGATCGCCGAAGGCAAGGAGCCGCGGCTCAACCTGTGTGCGCCGGGCGGCAAGGACACCTTGCGCATGCTCAGGACATTGACGGAAAAGGCCGGCGGCGAGCCCGCCGGCATGCCGGCTGAAGTCGCTGTATCCGCGGCGCCGACCGGCCCTGCTGGCCGCTCGCGCGAGAACCCGGCCTTCGCCACCTTCCTCTCGCGCCGCAAGCTCAACGGCGAGGGTTCCGAGAAGGAGACCTATCATGTCGAGCTCGACCTGACCGAAAGCGGGCTCGACTACGTGGTCGGCGACGCCTTCGGCATCATCCCCGGCAATGACCCCCGTCTTGTCGATGCCGTGATCGGGCTCCTGGGCGCACGGCCGGACGCCGATATCGACGGCAAGACCCTGCGCGAAGTACTGATCGCCGATGTCGCGCTCGGGCCTGCACCGGACGCGCTGTTCCAGCTGATTTCCTACGTCACCGGCGGCGAGACACGTCAGACGGCCAAGCGCCTCGCTGCGGGGGAGGATCCCGACGGCGATCTCGACCGGCTCGATGTGCTCGGCACCCTGCACAAATTTGCCAGGGCCCGGCTCTCGGCCGAGGCTTTCATCGAGGCTCTCGATGGCCTGCAGCCGCGGCTCTACTCGATCTCGTCTTCCTTCAACGATACGCCGGGACGCATTTCGCTGACGGTCGACACGGTGCGCTATGCCATCGGCAACCGCCCGCGCTGGGGCGTCGCCTCGACCTATCTCGCCGAGCGCGTCAGCCCCGGCGACAGGCTGCCGGTCTATGTCCAGCGCGCTCATGGCTTCGGCCTGCCATCAGATCCGCGGACGCCGGTCATCATGGTTGGTCCCGGCACCGGCATTGCTCCCTTCCGTGCATTCCTGCGGGATCGCAAGGCGACGAAGGCTCCGGGCCGGAACTGGCTCTTCTTCGGCCATCAGCGCCGCGCCAGCGATTTCTTCTATGAGGAGGAACTGAACGAGCTGAAGCAGGACGGCATCCTGCATGGCCTGACGCTCGCCTGGTCACGCGACGGCAGAGAAAAGATCTATGTGCAGGACCGCATGCGCGAGCGCGGGGCCGAGCTCTTCGCCTGGCTGGATCAGGGCGCGCATTTCTATGTCTGCGGCGACGCCAAGCGCATGGCCAAGGATGTCGAGCGCGCCCTGGTCGATGTCGTGGCAGAGCACGGCAAGCGCTCGGCCGACGACGCGGTCGCCTATGTCGCTGCCCTGAAGAAGGCCGGGCGCTATCAGGCGGATGTCTATTAGAGCATCGGACCGAAAAGTGGAATCCGGTTTTCGGAAAAATCCGATGCTTAAACAAAGAGCTAGATCGCCGCTCCTGCGTCCGAACGGACGCACGGCGATCTAGCCTCGCCTGACCGGCGCGCCTGTCATCCTGCTGTCACGATGGCCAGTCAAGCGCGCCCTCCCATGGGTTGCGGCGGAGGCGGGCGTGTCACTTCATATCACGGGCGGGACGGTTCTCACCGCCGCTCTCACCCGTGCCGATCTGGTCACGGAGGGAGCCTCCATCGCGGCCCTCGATGCGTCACCTCCTGACGGCACCCTGCGCCTCGATGCCAGCGGCCTGCTCGTCCTGCCCGGCATGGTCGATTGTCATGGCGATGCCTTCGAGCGGCACATCATGCCGCGGCCGCGCGTGTCCTTCGATATCGATCTTGCTCTGCGCGATGCCGATCGCGCCATGCTGAGCTGCGGTATCACCACGGCCTTCCACGGCGTTACCTGGTCCTGGGAGCCCGGCCTGCGCGGAGCCGGGAATGCGCGGCGCCTGGTCGACGCGATCGCGCGGCTCGCGCCGGAACTCGGGGCCGATACCCGGTTCCACTTGCGCCACGAGACCTTCAACCTCGATGCCGAGGCCGAGATCATCGCATGGCTGCAGGCGGGGCGCGTCGGAGTGCTGGCCTTCAACGATCATACCGGCGGCATCCTCAAGGAGACGACCCGGCCGGACAAGGTCGCCAAGATGGTCGAGCGCACCGGCCTCTCGCATGCCGACTTCATGGCCTTGGCGCAGAACGTTCATGACCGCGGCGAAGAAGTGCCGGGATCGGTGGCGCGGCTGGCCAAGGCCTCGCTGGCTGCCGGCATTCCGACGCTCTCGCATGATGACATGAGCCCGGACATGCGTCGCTGGTATCGCTCGCTTGGCGTGACCGTGGCGGAATTCCCAATGGATGAAGCGACAGCGCGCGAGGCTGTCGCGCATGGCGAGGCGACGGTGTTCGGCGCGCCCAATGTCGTGCGCGGCGGCTCGCATACCGGCTGCCCGGCTGCCGAGGATATGGTGGGCAAGCGGCTCTGCACCATCCTGGCCTCGGATTATTACTATCCGGCGTTGCTGCTGGCGCCCTTCATGCTGGCGCGCAACGGCACGGCGAGCTTTCCCGACGCCTGGCGGCTGGTCTCTCAAGCCCCTGCCGAAGCCCTTGGCCTGGCCGACCGCGGCGTGATCGCGCCGGGCAGACGGGCAGACCTGATCATCGTCGAGGATGCGCCGCAGCCACGCGTCGTCGCGACCATCGCCGGCGGCAAGCTGGTTCAGCTCGCCGACCAGCGCCTTCTGGGTTGAGATCAGCCCTCAGGTCCGTTTCGAAGTTCTCGCAAGGTCGGGGCTTCGAGGCGCAGCGCCTCGGTGTCCTGACGTGCCTCGCGAGCGAAGCGAAGCAATCCAGGGGTCTCGCGCACACCCCCTGGATTGCTTCGCTTCCCTCGCAATGACCGCTTCGAGCATCGGACCGAAAAGTGGAATCCAGTTTTCGGAGAAATCCGATGCTCAAACAAAGAGATAGATCGCCCATCCTGCGTCCGAACGGACGCACGGCGATCTAGAGGGAGAGCTCCTCGTAGAGATCGCGCCAGCCCTGGTTCATCGCTTCGATCAGCACACGTTTCTTGGTGCGAGAGCCGCCCTTAATCTGCTTTTCGCGGGCGATCGCTTCATCCATGCGTTCATGGCGCTCATACCAGACAAGTGTCTTGCAGCCGTAGCGTTTGGTGAAGCTTGGCAACACAGCTTCGCGATGTTGCCAGACCCGCTGCGCTAGGTTCGATGTAACTCCGACATAGAGCGTACCGTTTCGTCGGTTGGCCATGATGTAAACGGCTGGCTCGCGCATGGCCGCAAAGGTTCCGCGTGGCGTGATCCAACGGTAGAATGTCTAAGGAGCCTCGTCGATCCGTCATTGCGAGCGTAGCGAAGCAATCCAGGGCCATCTGCGAGACGCTGGACTGCTTGGTCGCTTGCGCTACTCGTAATGACGTTTAAGCGTCGTATCCCCGCAAGCTCGCCACCGCCGTCATCACGCCGCGCAGTTCCGCGAGCCCACGCAGGCGGCCGATGGCGGGGTAGCCCGGGAAGCTGCCCTTGCCGACATCGTCGAGCAGTTCATGGCCGTGATCGGGCCGCATCGGGATGCGCCAGTGGCGCCAGCCGGCGGCCTTGCGGCGCTGCTCCTCGGCCATCAGCGCATCGACCAGCGCCACCATGTCGGTGTCGCCGCCAAGATGCTCGGCCTCCATGAAGGAACCGTCCGGATCCTTGGCGACATTGCGCAGATGCGCGAACCAGATCCTGTCGGCAAAGCGCCGGGCAATTCCGGGCACGTCGTTCGCTGGGTTGGCGCCCAGCGAACCCGAGCACAGCGTCAAGCCATTGGACGGGCTGTCGACCGCAGCGAGAATGAAGGCGATATCGCGCTCGTCCGAGCAGATGCGTGGCAGCCCGAAGAGCGGGCGCGGCGGATCGTCGGGATGGATGCACATGCGGATCCCGACCTCTTCCGCGGTCGGGATCACCGCCTCGAGGAAACGCTTCAGATTGGCGCGCAACCCGTCATGGCTCATCTCATGATAGCGCGCGAGCATGCGCTTCAGCCCGGGCACGTCGTAGCGGTCATAGGCACCGGGCAGCCCGGCCATGATATTGGCGAGCAGACGGGCGCGATCGGCCTCGGTCGAGCGCTCGAACCAGGTCCTGGCCCGGTCCATCACCTCGGCCGAATGACCGTCGGCGGCGCCCGGGCGCTCCAGCATGAAATGGTCGAAGGCGACATATTCATGCAGGTTGAAGCGCAGCGCCGTGCCGCCGCCGGGCAGGGGGTAGGCGAGTTCGGTCCGGGTCCAGTCAAGAACCGGCATGAAATTGTAGCAGACCACCTCGATGCCGCAGGCCGCGAGGTTGCGCAGCGACTGGCGGTAATTGACGAAGATCGGCTCCAGATCGCCTTCGCCGATCTTGACGCTCTCATGGATCGGCAGGCTCTCGACCACGGACCAGCGCAGGCCGAGGCTCTTGTCCTTCTCGATGATCGCCTTGCGCGCCTCGATCTCCTCGACGCTCCAGACGACGCCATAGGGGATCTGGTGCAGCGCGTTGACGATGCCTTGCGCGCCCGCCTGTCGTGCCTGGGCGAGCGTCACCACATCGTCCGGCCCGAACCAGCGCCAAGTTTGTTCCATCGTCGCGTTCCTTCCTCGTCGTTTCTTGTCGGTGATGCAGTGAATGCGGACGGCTCAGACCTTGCGGATCGGCGTGTCCGCGACGAAGGCGTCGACATGGTTGCGTGCGATCGCCTCGATGGCGTCGAACACCGTGCGCAGATGCGCCCGCATCGCCTTCTCGGCGCCGACCTCATCGCCGGCGCTGACCTTCGCGGCGATCTCGCGATGCTGGTCCATGATCATGCCGGGCCAGGACGCTGCTTCGAGCGACAGGCAGCGCACGCGGTCAAGCTGCGCCTTGACGCCTTCGATCAGACCCCAGACCGAGGGGTGGCCCGAAAGCCGCGAAAGCTCGGCATGGAAGGCCTCGTCGGCACGGAAGAAATTGACGCGATCTCCCACTGCAAGCGCCTGTTCCTGCTGCGTGATCAGTCGATCCAGCGCGGCGCGCCCGGCATCGTCGATACGCTGGGCTGCCAGCGTGACGGTGCGGCATTCCAGGGTTTCGCGCACGAACTGGCTGTCATAGACTGCCGCCAGATCGATCGGCGCGACGAAGGTGCCGACCTGCGGCACGACCACCAGGAACCCTTCGTCGACCAGTCGCTTGAAGGCCTCGCGCACGGGCGTGCGGCTGACCCCGAACTGGACGGCCATCCGCGCTTCAGACATCGCCTCTCCCGGCAGGAGCACCGCGTTGAGGACGTCGTCCCGCAAGGCGCGGTGAATCTGGTCTGTGCTTTGTCGTGCCGCTGCGCTGCCCATTGCCAAGCTCTGGTCCACTAGTATACTAGGATACCGGGCATTCCGAGGCGGCGTCAATGTGAACTTCGCCGAGGCTGACACCCAAAAGGTGTCTTTAAAAGAAACCAAAAGCGGGAAACCCGTACGGAAGGGAGAAGTCATGGTCCAGGACAGCATCAATCGGCGCATTTTTCTGGGTGGTGTTGCCGGTTTCGCGGGTGCCGCGGCCTATGCGCCGGGCGCCTTCGCGCAGCAGCTCAAGCTGCCGACCTCGCCGGTCACGCTTTCCGTCGTCGATGTCGCCGGCAATCTGGCGCTGACGCAGAAGGCGATCGAGAATTACCGCAAGGCCAAGCCGAACCTGGTCTCGCGCATCACCTTCACCAAGGCGCCCGCGCCGGAGCTCCCGGGCAAGCTGAAGGCGCAGCAGGAAGCGAACCGCGTCGATATCGACATGGTTTTGACCGGTACCGATGCGCTCTCCGCCGGTGTCGAGCAGAAGCTTTGGACGCCGCTGCTGCCGCAGCTTGCAGGCTCCCTGCCGAAGCTCGACGAGATCTATCTCGACGGCGCCGCCAAGATGCAGGGGCTCGCAAGCGGGCAGGGCGTCGTGGTGACCTATTATCCGTCCGGGCCGCTGCTTGAGTACATGCCCGACAAGGTCAAGAAGGTGCCGACGACGGCCGAGGAACTGCTCGCTTATACCCGCGAGAACAAGAACCGCTTCTTCTATGCGCGCCCGGCCAATTCGGGCCCCGGCCGGACCTGGATCATGGGCCTGCCCTATATCCTCGGGGATTCGAACCCGAAGGACCCGATGAAGGGCTGGGACAAGACCTGGGCCTATCTCAAGGCGCTGGGCGAGAACGTCGAGTACTACCCGGCCGGCACCGGTGCGGTGATGAAGGAGCTCGGCGAGGGCTCCCGCGACATGACCGTCACGACCACGGGCTGGGACATCAACCCGCGCGTGCTCGGCGTCGTGCCCAAGGAAGCCAAGGTCGGTGCCCTCAAAGGGTTCCATTGGGTCACGGACGCGCACTACATGTGCATCCCGAAGGGCGTTTCGGGCGAAAAGCTCGCGGTGCTGCTCGACCTGATGAACTTCCTGCTCACCAAGGAACAGCAGGCCTACACCTATGACGAGGGCTATTTCTATCCCGGTCCCGCGGTGAAGGGCGTGACGCTCGATATGGCGCCCGCCGAGAGCCAGGCGGCGATCAAGGAGTTCGGCCGCCCCGAATACGAGAAGCTCATCGCCGAGACGCCGCTCGAGACGCCGCTCGATCCCGACCAGATGGTGCTCGCCTTCCGCCGCTGGGACGAGGAAGTCGGCGGCGCCAAGCGCAAGTGAGCGAAGCCCGCTCATGACAGCGAGCCGGTTCCGGCCGGCTCGCATCGCCGTCACACTCCCTGACAGAATCCATCAGCCGCTTGCCAAAGACGTGACCTAAATGACGATTCACGCTGCGAATTTCCGCGAGCTGCGGCTCGACAATCTGAGCCGCGACTTCGGCACTCACAACGCCGTCAAGGACGTGTCGCTGACGATCAAGAAGGGCGAGTTCATCGCGCTTCTCGGTCCGTCGGGCTGCGGCAAGTCGACGACGCTGAACCTGATCGCGGGCCTCCTGCCGGCAACGGGCGGCGGCATCTGGCTCGACGATCGGCGCATCGATCCGCTGCGGCCGGAGGAGCGCGGCTTCGGCATGGTGTTCCAGAACTACGCCCTCTTCCCGCATATGAGCGTGAAGCGGAATATCGGCTTCGGCCTGAAGATGCGCGGCGTCCAGAAGTCCGAGATCGAGCGGCGCGTCGGCGAGGCCGCAGCGCTGGTCCGGCTGCAGGGCCAGACCGAGAAGCTGCCTGGCCAGCTCTCCGGCGGGCAGCAGCAGCGTGTCGCCATCGCCCGGGCCATTGTCGTCGAGCCGCCGCTGGTGCTGATGGACGAACCGCTCTCCAATCTGGATGCCAAGCTGCGTCTCGAGATGCGCGCCGAGATCCGCCGCATCCACAACACGCTGGGCGCAACCACGATCTATGTCACGCATGATCAGGAAGAGGCGTTGTCGCTGGCCGACCGCATCGTCGTGATGCGTGACGGCCAGGTCCGTCAGGTCGGCGGGCCGGAGGACCTGTTCTCCCGGCCCGACCATCTCGATGTCGCCGAGTTCATGGGCTTCCGCAACAAGGTTGCCGGCCGCGTCGCCTCCGTCGAGGGCGAGCGTGCCACCATCACGGTCGGTGATGCCAAGGTCGTCGGGCGGGTGCGCGGCGCGGTGGCGCCCGGTGCTTCGGCCTGGCTCGCGATCCGGCCGGAGGATCTTCACCCCGCGGCTGCGGGGGGCGCCGGCCTCAAGGCGTCCGTCGTTTCGACCGAGTTCCGCGGCCGCGAATTCGTCGGCTTCTCCCGCATGGCGGATGGCACCGATCTCTCCTTCCTGGCGCATGACCGTATCGCGCCGGGTGGCGAGGTCACGCTGACCGCAGATCCCGATCGCGTCCTGGTTTTCGGGGGGGCGGCGTGAGCGCGACGACATCCATCCCCCTGAGCCAGAGGCTCGCCGCACGCGGCATCGATTCTCTGACCTTGCTGGTACTGCCGGCGGTGTTCTTCCTCCTGGCGCTGTTCATCTACCCGTTCTTCTATGGGCTCGTGCTCTCCTTCACGCCCAAGACCGGGTCGATGCTGGCGAACTACACGCGCTTTTTCTCGGATTCCTTCCTGTACGGAACGATCGCGACGACACTCTGGCTGGCGCTGCCGGTCACGATCGTGACGCTTCTGCTGGCGATCCCGATCGCCTTCCGTGTCCGGATGATGAAGCATCAGCGCCTGCTCACCACGATCCTCGTGATTCCGATCACGCTCGGCACGGTTCTCGTCGCGCAAGGGCTGTTGAATTATCTTGGCCCCCAGGGCTGGTTCAACCGCACCCTGCTGACGCTCGGGCTGATCTCGACGCCGGTGAAGCTCCTGCACAATTACTGGGGCGTCTGCATTTCGCTCGTCATCACCGGCTTCCCCTTCACCTTCCTGTTGACCCTGTCCTACCTCTCCGGTGTCGATCCGGCGCTAGAGCAGGCGGGTGCGACGCTCGGTGCCGGGCCGTGGGAACGGTTCAAGCACATCCTGCTGCCGCTGCTGCTGCCCGGGCTGGCGATCACCTTCTGCCTGAGCTTCGTCCAGGCCTTTTCGGTCTTTCCCTCGGCCGTCTTGCTGGGGGCGCCGGCCGGCCCGACGCGCGTCATCTCGATCGCAGCCTATCAGGCTGCCTTCGAGGAGTATGATTATTCGATGGCATCCGCGGTTGCGATGATCATGGGCGTGGTCCAGCTCAGCATCGTCGTCGTGGTGCTGGCTGCGCGCGGCATGCTCTACCGTGGCCCCGCCGGCGGCGGGAAGGGCTGAGATCATGGTCAAGGATACCCGTCTCTCCAGCAAGCTCTGGGCCGCCGCCAACTGGACCCTCATCGGCTTCTTCATCCTCAACCTCGCCGCGATGATCGCGACGGTGGTGACGAGCTCCTTCGCGACGCGCTGGCTCGGCACATGGCTGCCGGCCGGCTGGACCACGCGCTGGTATTCGGCCGCCTGGAGCGAATTCCAGCTGTCCGACGTGCTGAGCGTGACCTTCCAGATCGTTTTCCTGGTCGTGTTTCTCTCGGGCCTGCTCGGCGTGCCGGCCGCCTATGCGCTGGCGCGGCGGGATTTCCCGGGCAAGAAGCTCGTCATGCTGCTGTTCCTGCTGCCGCTGCTCGTGCCGCCGATCACCTTCGGCATCCCGCTCGCGACGGTGCTTTACAAGGCCGGCCTTGCCGGCGGCATGTCGGGTGTCGTGCTCGCCAATCTGGTGCCGACCGTTCCCTTCGTCATCCTGGTGATGATCCCGTTCATCGAGCAGATCGACACCAAGATCGAGGCGGCCGCCCGCGTCTTCGGGGCAAACACCTTCAAGCTCTTCGTTCACGTCCTGCTGCCCCTGCTGATGCCGGGCATCCTGGCCGCGCTGCTGCTGGTGCTGGTCCGGACGATCGCGATGTTCGAGCTGACCTTCCTGACCGCAGGCCCGACCAGCCAGACGCTGGTCGTCGCCCTCTATTATGCGGTCTTCGCTGCGGGCGTGCGCGCCGTGCAGTCGATCGATGCCATGGCGGTGATCTACATGATCACGACGCTGATCTGGCTGGTGATTGCGCTGCGCTTCGTCAACCCGACGCAGATCGTCGCCCGCGCCAAGAAATAGGACGCCAACAGTGAAATCCGGCCGCCTTCAGGCGGCCGGACCCCTGCGGCGTCTGGGCATGGCGACATCCACCATAGTGGTATATAGATGGTCCGACGGATGGGGGATGAGCGGGACTCTCTGCCCATGACGACGGAACCTAGCCTCCGCCTTAAAGATCCGATCGCTCCGCAACTGGTATCGTCCTTGCGGCGGGCGATTTTCGCCACGCAGCTCAGGCCTGGCCAGGCGCTCTCGGAAAAGGATATCGCCGGCCGCTTCGGCGTCAGCCGCCAGCCGGTCCGCGAGGCCTTTAACAAGCTCTCCGAAGCCGGCCTGGTGCAGATCCTGCCCAGCCGCGGCACCTGTGTGATGAAGGTTTCGATGCGGGCAATCGTCAATGCCCGTTTCGTGCGCGAGGCGGTGGAATGTGCCATTGCGCGCGCTGCCAGCGCATTGGTCACCGCGGAAGATATGATACGGCTGCGCCGGCTGATCGAGCGCCAGCGCGAGGCGTCTGCACTTGCCGATCACGCCTCCTTCGCGGTGCTCGACGAGAATTTTCACCAGACCCTCGCCGAGATCGTCGATTGCGACTACGCCGCCCGCATCGTCGAAGGCGCTCGCGCCCAGACTGACCGCGTCCGCTACCTGTCGCTTCCCGGCGCCTCGCCGATTCCGCTGCTCATCGCGCAGCATGTCGCGATCATCGATGCCATCGCGGCCGGAGATGCCGATGGGGCCGAATGCGAGATGCGCAAACACTTGCGCGAGATCCTCAATGCCTTGCCCCGGATCGCGCAGAACTATCCCGAGCTGTTCGAGGACGAAGTCATGCCGGCACATACGCAGGTGCTGCACAGGCCCTGATCGGTGCGCTTAAAGCATCGGCCCGAAAAGTGGATTGCGGTTTTCGGGGCAAAGCCGATGCAAACGCATAAGCTTAGATCATCGGACCGGATACGATATCCGGTCCGATGATCCAAGACTCTCCGATGATCGAAGACTCGGGGAGCGTCCGAGACCCTCGCCGATCGATCCAGCAACGTGATCCGGGATCGTCCCATGGCGCGCAGCCAGACCACACGACGCATGGTGCGACCGGCGCGGGCTGATCCCGAACCATTGCTCCCCGAGAAGGTGACCCTGACCAGGGAGCGGGAAACCCTTCTCATCACCCTCTATGCCAAGGGCGAGGAAAGCCGCCTGCGGGATTCCCTGCTGAATGATCGCTTCGCCGCGAGCGCTGTCCGCCGCATCGACTATGACTTCGGAAGGCTGGGGGTCAGCCGGGACGACATGATCGCCCTGGCGATGCGGGCACATATGATCGACGGCTGGACCAGCGATTTCATCATGCGGAACCCCGATGCGACGGTGCTGCATCTCGGCTGCGGCCTCGACAGCCGCGTCTTCCGGATCGATCCGCCCGCCGGTGTTCGCTGGTTCGATCTGGACTATCCGGAGGTCGTCGCGCTGCGCCGGCGTCTCTATCCGGAAAGGCAGGGTTACACCCTGATCGGCTCCTCGGTGACGGAGCCGGGCTGGCTCGACGACGTGCCTGCGGGGCGGCCGACGATGATCGTTGCAGAAGGTTTGCTCATGTATCTCCGGCCGGATGCGGTGCCGCGGCTCATCAAGCGGCTGGTTGGGCATTTCGGGCACGGTGAGCTGGTCTTCGACGCCTTCAGCCCGTTCGGATTATGGCTTGTCAGCCATCATCGTTCGGTCCGGGCGACCGGCGCCAGGCTGCTCTGGAGCATCGACGAGCCGCGCGAGCTTGAAGACCGCATTCCCGGCGTGAAGCTCAGGAACGATCTGACCGCCTATGATCCACGCGGCTATGATCCCGCCCAGATTGCCCGGATGTCTTGGCCCGCCCGCCTGACGGTCCTCTTCCTCTCCGCCTTTCCGCCTCTCGGGCGCATGGGCCGGCTGCTGCGCTACCAGTTCTGAACGCGGTGGATCGCCCGGCTGAAACCCGTCAGCAAATCCGGTCGAAAATCGCCCAGTTTCGCGTATAAGGGCACGCGAAGCACGACTTGCACCGCTCACATCCGGATGAAATGCAGCACTATCAGTCATACAGGTTCTCCGTCGCGCCCATGATGGATTGGCGCGATAGTTCTGGATAGCGATTTGAAATCAGCAGCTTAATCTTTTTGTTCTCAAATGTTGTAGATTTGTTGTAGAGAAAAGGCCCCGCGAGGGGCCTGTTTCGTGTCAGGTTCGCGTCCAAATCAGCCACAAAGGGCTTTCAATTCGCGCAGCGCCGCGGCCCGTCTCTTGTCGAGATACTCGGCCAGATCCTGAAGGTGGACGCCTTTTGCGCTCTTCTGGCTGGCCTCCATTCTGGTGACGGGAATCTCGATCTCGCCGGCGCCGACCTTGCGCAGAAACTTGTCGAAGGACAGGTGCGAGAAATAGTCCTTGCAAACCTGGTCGACGGGGATGACGGCCTGGCCGTTGTATTGCGCCATCAGCAGGAAAAGAGTGTTCATCGGCGCCTCGTCAAAAAGGGATGTCTTCGAGCGGTCGCACATGTCTCTTCAGGTGCAGCATGAACGCCTGGGCATCGATCGTCGCCTGGGCCCTACCGAGCTCTTCCGCCAACCTGTCCGCGCGAGCTTTCTCCTCGCGGAACCACCTTTGATATTCTTCGCGAGAGATTTCCGGCTGCTTCGCGCAGCGAGGCGCTGCGGATTTGGTTTTCCTTGTCGTGGCCATGGCTCAGGCCCCCTTCATTGCGGCGAAGATGCGCTCGGCGTGGAGCGCCTGAGATACGGCGTCGTCAGCTGCTTCGTGTGCCGTGCCGGTCTGCTCGTAAGCGATGTCGGGCCGGAGGTTCTTGAGCGTTCGGTAGCAACGATCGTCCTGATGGCGCCAGGGGGGCGACACCTCGCAGCGATCGTAAGCGCCGCGCAGGATGACATTGTCGAAACCGGCGCCGTTACCCCAGACGCGCACCCGCTCACCGTCGAACTCGGGAAGGCACCACAGCGCGAACTGCTGAAGCGCGCTCTGGATCGAGCGAGCCGGAGCAAGCGTCCACGCCTGGCGGGCTTCTGTCGACTGGCCCATCCACCAGACAACGGTCAGCGCGTCGATGCGCCCGCCCGCTTTCTGGGATGTGTCTGGGTGCACGGCCTGCCGAAAGACGCGGCGAGCGGCCAGAGTGGATCCGTCTGTCGCGAAGGTACAGGCGCCGATCGCGACGATCGCGGCGTCGGGAGCGCTCGACAGCGTCTCCAGGTCAATGTCCATGGCTGGTCAGGCTCCCATCTGGCTGAAGAGGTCTGCCGTCTCGCGCTGGCGCGTCTGGGCGCGCAACAGCGGGGCGGCTTTGCGGTGATTGAGTTCGGCCTGCAGCAGATCGGCTGTGGCCTGGACGAAGCGCCGGCGTGCTTTGCCGCGGCCCTTCTTCTTCGGGCGTAGTTCGGCCTTAACGAGCGCGAGTTTCGCCTCATCGCGGCGGCGGCGGAGCGTTGCGAGATCAGCCATCGGCCTTCACCTTTTTCAGGGCGTTGCCGCTGGAGACCATCCGAAACCCGTCCTCGAACTCGAGCCCGACCGAGTTCATGCTCTTGCCGTTCGGCCAGCGCCGGCTCCTGGCGAAGACGCGGCAGCGCTGGCCTTTTCGGCCGCAGCGGTCCCAGCGATAGATGTAGGGGAAGGGCGCCATCACGCCGCCCTCGGCATGGCGTTGTGCTCGACGCCGTCGAGCAGCCGTCCGGCCTTGGCCTTGCCGACGTTGCGCATCGCGAGAACGCGCTCGCCATGGAAGCCCGTGCCCCCGGCCAGGTTGTGGTAACGCTCGGCTCCACGACCCATCTGGTCGTCTACGCGCGGGCAGCGGCGCCAGTCCGGATCGTCGATGTCGCGGTCATAGAACGCGATCCAGTCACCATGCTGCTTGAAGAAGAAGGCCGTGCCAGCAGCCGCACACTGGTCGCGGATCGAGCGCGCCCAGTCGGGGTGCATTGGCCGCGCGCCCCTGCCGCTCTCGCCGCCGACGATGATCCAGTCGAGATCGGAGAAGTCACCGACGATCGGGCCGAGCAGCGGCTCTGCAGATAGTCCGATCCACGGCAATGACATGCGGCGCTTCAGTGAGCGGAGCCGCGGCACATCCCTGTCGAACTCCGCCTGGTTCACGACCGTGATCATCAGCCCGGCGTGCTTCGGCCAGGTATTGACGCCGATCGCGGCCAGCCGCTTCTCGACCGCGCTGATGCGCTTCGTCACGATCTGGATGTCGAGGCGGTCGCACTGGACGATCTTGCCCCAAGCCTCCGCAAACCATTCGAGCGGCACCTCGAGGTCGAACAGGTCGGACATTGACTGGACGAAGACTCTCCGACGCAAGTTCGGGTGCAGCTTCCCGATCTGCGCGTCCGCTGCCCACCATGCGTAGTCGTTGTCGAGACGGTTCAGCAGTTTGCCGGCGCTCGCGATCTTCCGGCGCGGAGCGCCAACGCCCCAGTGGCCAGGGGTGAACCTGTTGCTTTGCGTCTCGGCATAGCAGTGGTCGCAGCCGGGCCCGACCTTTGTGCAGCCCCACCAGAAATTGACGGTCGCGTCGGTCCATTCGATCTTGGTCGCGTCAGCCATTGTCGCGGTTCTCCGCGTCGCCGATCTTGCGCACGCCGTCGGCGATGCCCTCTGCGGCTTCCGTGATCGACTTGCCGTCGTCGAGCGGCGCGACGAGCGCGCCGAGCGGCAGCTTTGCCACGTTGACGGTCGCCTGCGCGACGCCCTCGACAGTGTTCTTCACCAGGTCAAAGAGGCCCATGGTCGCGGCCCCCCTGTTCAGCGTGGCAAGCGCCCTGGACAAGGCGCGCGAGTGCATAGACGGCGAAGCTAGCGAGCAGCAGGTAGAAGCCGAGTTCGCGATCGAGCGGAGGGAATGTGTCGAGCCAGCGCGTCATGGGGACTCTCCTTCGTCGCGGAGTTGGGCGCGGTAGCCGATGCGGATCTTGGCGAGGAACCGCCCGGTCTGGCGCGGCCCGAAGACCGCCGCCAGGATCAGGGTGCTGAGAAGGCCGGCCAGGGCGCCCATCGCTCAGGCCTCCTCGAATTTCGGCTCGAAGAAACCGAGCGCGCCCTTGCAGGGCCGGAATGGCAGGGGCCGAGCGTTGCGCAGGACGATGCCGAAGCGGCCGACAAACCAGGGGTCGTCGCTGCGCTCGACGCAGTCGACAATCTCGGCCTCGCCGACGATGCCGCCGCGATCAAATGCGTCAGGAAGATCGAGGGCGATCGGAGCGCCCGTCACAGGATGGCGGCCGCGCCATAGGTCGGCTCGCGCCCAGGTGTCGACCTTCTTCCCGGCATGGATCAGCACCGGCCCGCGGTAGTGGCAGCGCCAGTTGCGATTCTCGATCGCCTTGTGGCCGTTGACGATCAGCCAGGCCCAGGGCTGCATGATGGAGAGCGCCTTCATGCCGACACACTCCGGCCGAGCAATGCGCGGGCCTGATTGACGGCCGGGGCCATCTTGTCGATGAGCCAAGCTTCGATGACCTTCATGGAATAGAACTTGCCTCCCGGCAGGCTCTCCCACGCGTCGACCAGGCCGGCCAGCGCGGCGGCTTGGCCATTGTCGATCGACGGGGCAGGCGGCAGAGCATTGCAAACGTCGGCGACCATCATCGCCATGTTGGCTACGTCGGCGGCCTCTTCCGCAACGGCCTCGCTGAGCGGGCGCTCGCTGTGCGCGACGTGCCCCATCCAATCGATCGACGCGCGCCGGAGTTCTTCGGCTTCCTCCTCGACCCGCTCCGCGAGCGTATCGGGGCAATCGCCCTTCCAGCCCGACTTGTGATCGTTCGCCCGCAGCTCGCGTTCCATGAGAAGCGCGAACGACAGAACCTCCGGTCGGCAGTCTTTCAGGCCCAACGTGGTCATGTGGTGGTCCTTTCGCTGTGAGCGTGAGCGGGGAGCGCTAGACGCGCATCGGCATGAGCACGATGAGCAGGTCTGCTCCTTCGCGCGTCTGCAGGATGGTGGGGGAGCCGGGATCGGCGAGCCTGATCAGGACGGTGTCGCCGCCGAGGACGCCGAGGACCTCGCTGAGATAGCGGGCGTTGAAGCCGATCTCGATCGGGCTCGCCTCATACTCGCAATCGACCTCTTCAGTGGCCGAACCGGAATCCGGGTTGGTCACGGAGAGGACGACGCGGCCATCGCCGAAGGCGAGTTTCACGGCGCGGCCGCGCTCGCCGGAGATCGTGGCGACGCGGTCGGCGGCATCGGCCAGCGTCTTCGCCTCGGCCGTAGCGCGCTTGTAGTTCCCCATCGGGATGACGCGCTGATAGTCCGGATAGGTGCCGTCAATCAGCTTCGAGGTGAGCACCATTCCCTCGATCGTGACGCGGATCTTGGTGACGGAGAGCTCGACCGTGACATCCTGCTTTGCCTTGTCGAGCAGGCGGGCGATCTCGGCCACGGCCTTCCTCGGCACGATCACGTTCGGCATGCCGGCGGCATCCGCGGGCAGGGGACAGTGGATGCGCGCCAGGCGGTGACCGTCCGTCGCTACTGCGGTCAGGGTCTGCGCGCCGTCGTGCTCGCGCTGATGCAGAAAAATGCCGTTCAGGTAATAGAGCGTCTCCTCGGTCGAGATCGCGAATTGTGTCGCCGCGATCAGCCCTGCCAGAGCGGCCGCCGGCATGTCGAACCTGTGGCTCATCTCGCCGGTGGTGATGTCAGGGAAATCGCTGTCCGGCAGCGTCTGCAGGGTGAAGCGCGAGCGGCCCGATGTGAGACTGAGACTGGTCTCGTCCTTCGCCTCGATCGACACCTTCGCCTCGTCGGGCAGCTTGCGCACGATCTCGTAAATCCGGGCCGCCGACACCGTCAGGGCGCCGGGCGTTGCGACCTCGGCCGGTGCCGGGATGCGTAGTTCGATATCGAGATCCGTTCCCGTGACCGTCAGCGTATCGTCGGACGCGACCAGGCGCAGGTTGGAGAGGACCGGGATGGTATTGCGGCGCTCGACGATGCGCTGCGCCGGTTCGAGCGCCTTGAGCAGGGCGGCGCGGGCGATGGTGAGTTTCATGGGCGAGCGCCTCTGACTGAAGGAAAGGGGCGGGGCCTCGCGGCCCCGCCAGGTGGGAGGCTTGTCAGGCCTCGGGGGAGCCTTCGAAGGTCGGCAGTTCGGTCTTGTCGGCGACGGTGATCAGGTCATCGCGCACGCGCTCGGTGACGAACTGGTCCGGGCGGTACATCTGGTAGAACCAGACGATCTTCTGACCGCTCTTGCGGTAGCGCAGGCGCACCGGCAGGCTGATCTTCTCGCCCATGAAGAAGGGCGCGATCGCAAGCATGAACAGGCCGGGCACCTTCAGGGGTTTGCCATCGCTGTCCGTATGCGTTTCCTCGAAGGCGACTTGGGCCTCGCCGGTCGCGAGATTGACGATGTTCTTGACGACGCTGTCGACATTGACCTGCAGGCCGCGCGACAGCTGGATGAGCTGGGCCGGCGTTGCTACGGTCGTGCCGAAATCGCGCTCCAGCCAGATCCGCTCGGCATCGGTCGGGGCCGAGAGATCAGCGATGCGATCTTCGAGGAAGGCAGCAAACAGGCCCTGCTCCATCGGCTCGCCGTTCTGCGCGACCCAGGCCTTCCATTCCTCGGAGGCCGGGAAGCTGTAGGCCATCCGGTGTTTCAGATTTTCGGCGGCGCCCGCACTCTCCTTGTCGTGATAGTCGATCACAGCCTGGAAGCTTGGCGCCTTCCAGTTGGTGTCGGCGAACACGGCCGAATGAACGGTCTTGTGGCGGTTCGTCAGGTCGATGAAGGACTGCAGGGTCAGCGCCTTGGCCGTGCCGCGCTTTTCCGCCGGCTTAGTGCGGAAGGCTTCGATCAGGTGCCCGGCCGGTTTCGCTTCGCCGGTCCTCCGGTCGATCAGAACCGGGATCTGTGTAGGCAGGCCCGGGCCGAGATTTGGCACGGACACGTTGATGATCTCGGCAGAGAGGCTCTTCCGAGTCAGGTCGACAATGGCATTGATGCCCCTGTCGGAATTGGGGATGGCGCCTTCGAGGAAAGCCTCGGCGACGAGAGCTTCGGTGGCGGCGGGCTCGGTTTTGGCCATGGATCAGGTATCCTTGCTGGGGAGAGGGGCGGGGGTCAGGCGCCGGCGGCGGCAACGCCGCGCGGGCCGGCGAACATGTCGGTCTGCTGGGGATGCTCGGTGGAGAGCTCGCCCTCGTCGGTGACCCAGTAGAAGGACGAGCCGCGCGGCTTCTTCGGCAGGGTCTGGGCGATCTCCGCCTCGACGGTGACGGTGTTGTGCTCGACCTCGAGGTGAAGGACGAGCGCGACCTTTCCCTTGGCTTTCGCCTTGGGACGGTTGCCGCAAAGCTCCTTCAGGTGCTTCAGCGCGCCAGTGATCGCCGTGGAGAGTTCGGCGGAAACCTCGCCGCCCTCCAGCGAGCCAATGATGGTCTGCGCGTCGCGAATGCGTTTCATCGGCTCTCAGGCCTCCGTGAGAATGCGGCGCGCGCCAGTGCGGCTCGGCCTCGGGCTGGGGGATGGTCCGGCGCCGAAGCGCTCGGGCAGGTAGCGGCGCAGGCGCTCGCGGTATTCGTCGGCGGCCTTCGGCCAGGGCCAGACGGTGAGCTTGCCGGCGATGCGCGCAGGTTCGACGCCTTCAAGGCTCGGCCAGGGTTTGCTGCAGCGGCCGAGCAACTGCGCCTGTTCCGCAGCAAGCATCCGGATATCGTAGATGCGAACGATCTCGCGATAGGCAGGGGGGCAGCCTTCGCCCCAGCCGGCGGCCGCGAAATAGATCGCTTTGTCGAGCGTCCCTTTCAGCGACTTCTGCGCCTTCGTGACGATGTCGCCGAGGATATGGCCCTCGAAGAAGCGGACGCGTTCGACAAGCGCCTGCGCGATCGGCGTCGCAACGTCGCCGAGATAGGCCTCGTGCGCGTCATGCAACAGGAAGGCTGCTGCCGCCGCCCTGTCCTTCGTGGCGTGGAAGACGGCATCAGCACCGAGCGCGCAATGCTGGGCCACGGAATAGGGGCCGGAGCTGACATGGCCGGTGAAGCGGGCGATGCGCGCCAGCGCCTCGGGAACATCGACCTGAAAATCCACCTGGCGCCAGTCAGGGCGCAGCAGATCAAAGGCACGGCCCGATGCGGTCTGGAGCCAGGTCATTTCAGCCACCCCGCGAGCCAGGAGAAGCCGAGCACCGGCAGGACGACGAGCCAGATGATCCGCAGCACCAGCGTTATGAGGCCGATGACGAATACGGTCACGTCCGTCCCGGCCGCGAAGACCTCCGTAAGGGTGAGGGCGGCCGTCATCAGATCGCACCCGCGGTAACGCCGGCGATCAGGAGCGTGCTGGCGATGAAGAGACCGAGGGCGACGGCGTCGCGCGCCATATGACGGACGCTGTCGCGCCGGCTGCCGAGCCGTATCGGCTTTGGCGTCGGGCCGTTCTCGGCGCGGAACATCTGGAAGGCGATGACGCCATGGGCGAGCACGGTCTCGCCGGGCCAGCCCTTGTTCAGGAGGTCTGCGATGGTGACGACGGCTTCCGCGCCGCCGTCATGCACCATCTCCTGGATGTCCTCGACCATCCGCTTGCGGATGGCGCCCCGTGCCTGCATCTGGTGACGGGGAAAGGGCCAGATATAGCCGTCATCGACGGCTTTGCGGCTTTCGAGCCAGGCGCGGCCGATAGCTGGGGCAGGGGCTTGTGACAAAGCGGCCTCCATCGGGTGAGAGGTTCAGGCGACGACGTGAAGCGGGGGGAGTTGCGCCTGGCTCGCGCGCAGGGGCTGGAGCGTCGCGATCAGCGCGCCGTCCTGAATGGCGAAATCGGCGGCGGCTGGATCGAGGAAGGCATCGAGCAGCGGCGCGACATCCTCGCCCTGCAGCACTGCCGGCGTGGTGACGCTGACCCGAAGGACCTTGGAGTTCGGCGTGGTGATGAGCTTATGCCCGGCGCGCTGCTTCTCGACGCGGACAAGCTGGACGCGGCCGCGATCGGTGCCGAGACCGAGGCTGATGACGATGCGATCGGAAGGCTGCCAGTTCAGCGCTTCGGCAAGCTCCCGGGAGAGCGCGAAGGTGACACGGCGGCGGTCAAGGTTGCGACCGGAGCGGCCGACGATGATTCGCAGGCGCTTGCCGCGGACAACTGGGCCGGAACTGGGAAGGAGCGGGAGGAAGGCCATGATCAGGCCTCCTCGCGCACGATGGCGGAGGCGCTCCAGCGCGCGCCATCCCAGTAATGCCAGCCCGCCTTGCGGTTGGTCGCGGCTTCGGCGAGGCTGGCGAGTTGCTGGAGGGTGAAGAGATGGCCGTTGAACGCGATCCGGAGGCTGATCCGCTGATCATCCAGATGGAATTTCTGCTCGGCGCGTTCGCCGGCAAAATCTACGGCTATGGTGGCGCCGCTGCGTTCGAATTCCTGGATGATGTCGAGGGGCTGATCGACAGCAACATCCTGAAGCGCGTCCCCGCCGAAGCTGACCGGGTCTACCTCGCCGCGCTCCCGGCGAAACTCCGCATATTCCTGGAAGAGGCTCTCAGTCGTAGCCAGCGCAAGCCGTAGCTGCGCAAGGCGCCGGTCGTCGGAAAGATCGTTGCTCGATCGGTGTGCCAAGGCGGCCTCCATCGGGTTGATGGAGGTATTTATGCCGGTGTATTTTTACCCTGTCAATGGGGTAGGGTGTATTTGTGCCTCATCGCGCTTCTGCGGCGCTTTACCGCCTTGGCTTGCCGATTCGGGCAAATTCGATCTGCGGTGCGATCAGGACGGTGCGCTTGAACATGCCGCCAGGCGTATCGGTCTTGTGCTGTGTGTAGTTAAAACGAGCGCGCACGCGGCACTTGTTCGAATCTGCTTCCTTCGACGTTTCGCAGTTTTCGCGAAGGTAGGCGACGTCGGCAGCGGCCCCAAGCGGGGCGCGGCCGAACAGGGTCTCTATATGCCAAGCAAATCATTCATCGTCAGGACCTTGTGGCAGGTCTCGACATAGCGGCGATCGAACTCGATCTGCGCCGGCGGGTTGTATTGCTCCACGATGATCCTGTCGCCGGAGCGTTTCACCAGCTTCTTGATCCATGCCTCGGTAGGGCCGTCCTCGGTGTACTTTGCAACGATGACGACGGTGTCGCCGATCTGGCAGGGGCGGTGCGGGTGAATGATGCGCAGTTCGCCATGCGGATGCGCCGGATACATCGATTCGCCCTCGACATAGATGCCGTAAGCGTCCTTGACGTTCCGCAGCACTTCTGGCCGGACGACATAGTCGATGACGCCGCCCTCGAGGCGGAATGCGCCTTTCCCCAGGCTGCCAGCTGCTGTCCCCATCACCGGCAAATTCCTGCCGCCTGCCGAAATGGAACCTGGCGGGAAACGCAACTCGGACAAGCGGACATTCGACTTCGGGGGCTCGGTGGCTAATGGAGGCGGCGGCGGTGGTCCGTCACCATGCAACAGCTGATCCACGCTCGTTTCAAGAGCCGCCGCCAACTTCTCCAAGGTATCCGCACGCGGATGCAGGCTGCGTCCATTGAGGATGTTCTTGATCATATCCTTGCTGGCGCCGTCGCTGGCCTTCAGCGACGCCGCATAGGCGCTCAAATTCAGGTCAGCCAAGCGCTGGCGGATCCGGTCTGCGAGAGTGTTGGGCATGATGTAGGAATACATCATGCGCGGTCCCGCCGCATCGGGGTATGAATGCCTTGACATAGGTGTAATTATACCCCTATCCTTCAACGCATGTTGTTCACCGACCAACTCATGGCTGTCGCATCGGCCTATTGTTTGGCCAAGCAGGTGCCCCTCGCAAGGGTCTCCATGCATGCGGTTGGCGATCGGCGTCTGTTGCCGGGTCTGGTCGGTGCCAACTTGACCCTGACCCTCCGTCGCGCCGATCGCGCCCTCCAGTGGTTCTCGGATCACTGGCCGGACGGTGCCGACTGGCCCGCCTCCGTGCCACGGCCTTCGCCTTCTGCGGGGGCTTCATCATAAACCCGCTTCTCCGCCTTCGCCATCTGCACCAGCGCTGCGCCAAGTGCGCTGCGCGCCCGCGCTATCCGCTGCTGCCGGGTCTCTCCGGCCGTGGCCTTCGCCTGGTGATCCATGGGGTTCCGCCTCCGTGACCTGACCTAGCGACATTCGATCCAAACCGCCGTTTTCCCAACGAAAAAGCACAGGAGCTTTTTTCGTGAGCGATATCGCTTTGCCCGATGGGCTGATCACGCTGATCAAGACCGCCACCCGCGCTCTGGTTATGGCCTGTGCCGCACCTGGTTCGACCGGGCCCGAGCGTGTCGAGCAGATCACCGGCTTCTCTCGCGGCGCGATCTCGCGCTGGTGCGGCGATGCCTATCGCGACCAGATGCCGCTCGAAGTGGTGTTCATGCTCGAGAGCGCGATCGGCAAGCCGATCTTCTCGCGCATGCTGGCCTCGCTGACCGGCCACCGGCTGGAGCCGATCGCGGCCGGCGAAGCGGCCCAGGTCGATCTGATGACCGATGTCGTGCGCATCACCGGCAGCCATGCCCGGTTCCAGGCCGAAGCGGCCGAGGCGCTCGAAGACCAGAAGCTGACGCCCGGCGAGGTCAAGGGGCTGATGAAGAGCGCCATGACCCATATCGACAGCATGACGGCGCTGCTGAACCGGCTCGCTCCGCTGGCGGGGAACTGAGATGCAGCCCGGCTCGTTCAAGCCCGGTTCGCTCTCCGACCGCGTCCTGCGCATCATCCAGGCGGCCGGCGGCGCCAATCTTCACCAGGTCCAAATCCGCAGGGCCTGCCAGGACGAGGCCGAGCACAAATATCTCGGGCGCATTCTCGATCGGCTCGTCGTGCGCGGGCTGGTCAACGAGTCTCGGCAGGGCTTCTCCGCCATTGCCGGTCCGCGCCCCTATGTCTGCGAGCGCGATCCGGCTCCGGCTGTCTCCGAAATGCTCTCGCTGCATGTGCGGGCGATCATCGCCCGGGCTCATGTGCGCGCTGCGGACGGCGAGAGTGCTTTCGCGGCCGGTCTGCTCAGGCTGGCGTCTCGCCGTGTCCGTGTCCCGCATGTCGAGGCGGATCTTCTGGCACTGGCCGACCTCTTCGGCAGCGATGACGGCTTTTACCGCAATCTCGACCTCAGCCGGGTGGCGGCATGAGGCGGCGCTTCACCATCGAGCGTGTCGGCCGTCGCCGTCGCTCCGCTGCGCGCGGCATGGCCCGGATCGGCTTTCCGGCCGGGATCATCGCCGTGGTGCTCGGGCTGAAGCGCGAGACCGCAATCGCAATCGTTCAGGCGCGCCATGCGCCGGCCTCGCTCTGGAGCGCGGCCGAACAGGCGCTGTTCCGGGAGGGCAGGGGATGACGCTGAAAGAGATCATCGCCGAGCTGACCGGTCTTGCCGGAGAGCAGGCCGGCGCCGCCCATATTCTCGAAACCACCCGCTTCGAGCCAGAGCTGGATGCGCTGACGCCGGGCGCGATCGCCGATGCCCGCCGCAAGGCTCAGGCCTGTGCCGAGGCGATCAAGCTGCTGCAGCACCCACTGGTCACACATTTTCCAGGCCTACGCTGCGATGGGGCCAGGTCATGAGCGAGGCCTATCTCGCATTCCTGCGCGCCAAGACCTGCGTCGCGATGGCGCGCGGCATCGAGATCGCGGATAGCGAGATCAATCCGATCCTGCTGCCGCATCAGCGCATCATGGTGCGCTGGGCCCTCCGACTTGGTCGCGCCGGGCTGTTCGCCGCCTTCGGGCTGGGCAAGACCCTGATGCAGATCGAGTTCTGCCGGATCCTGGCCGCGCATTTCGGCGACCGTGCCCTGATCGTGATCCCGCTCGGCGTCCGGCAGGAGTTCTTCCGCGATGCCCGCGTTCTGGCGACGGGCGATCATCCCAAGGTCAGCGACGCCACCCGGACAGAGCTCAGGGCCTGGCTCGCCGATCGTCCGGAGCGCGTGCCGCATCTCACCTTCATCCGCTCGATCGACGAGGCCGGCGAGACCGGGCTCTACCTGACCAATTACGAGACTGTGCGCGACGGCAAGCTTGACCCGCGCCTGTTCGCGGCCGCGAGCCTGGACGAGGCCTCCTGCCTGCGCGGCTTTGGCGGCTCAAAAACCTTCCGCGAGTTCATGCGGCTGTTCGAGGGCATCGGCTTCAAGCTGGTCGCGACCGCGACGCCATCGCCGAACGAATATATCGAGCTGCTGGCCTATTCCGCCTTCCTCGAAGTGATGGATATCGGCGAGGCCAAGACCCGGTTCTTCAAGCGCAATAGCGAGAAGGCCGACCAGCTCACCATCCATCCACACAAGGAGCGCGAGTTCTGGCTCTGGGTGTCGAGCTGGGCCCTGTTCGTGCAGCGGCCGAGCGATCTCGGCTGCGACGATGCCGGCTATGACCTGCCGCCGCTGACCGTGACCTATCACACCGTCGCTTCCGACCTGGCCACCAAGGACCAGGAGCGCGACGGACAGGGCATCCTGATCGCCAATGCCGCGCTCGGCGTGGTCGGCGCCAGCAGGGAGAAGCGGTCGAGCCTGACCAGCCGCATCGGTAAGCTGCGCGAGATCCTCGATAGCGCGCCTGCCGATCACTTCCTGATCTGGCACGACCTCGAGGACGAGCGCCGGGCGATCGAGGCGGCGGTACCGGGCGTGCGCTCGGTCTACGGTTCGCAGGAGCTCGACGAGCGCGAGCGGACGATCATCGGCTTCAGCGATGGCGAGTTCCAGTATCTCGCGGCCAAGCCGGTGATCGCCGGCAGCGGCTGCAACTTCCAGCGCCACTGCCACAGGGCCGTGTTCCTCGGGATCGGCTTCAAGTTCAACGATTTCATCCAGGCCATTCACCGCATCCAGCGCTTCCAGCAGGAGAGGCCGGTCGAAATCCACATCATCTCGTCGGAGGGCGAGCAGGCGGTGCTGCGCACGCTCCTGACCAAGTGGAAGCAGCATCAGCACATGGTTGACCAGATGAGCCGGATCATCCGCGAATACGGATTGAACGAGCAGGCTCTCGCCACCTCGCTCGCCCGTTCGATCGGCGTTAGCCGAGTCGAGATCAGCGGCGCGAACCATCGCATCGTCAACAATGACACGGTGCTGGAATGCGCCGCGATGCCTGAGAACAGCGTCGACCTGATCGTGACCTCGATCCCGTTCTCAACGCAGTACGAGTACACACCGAGCTATAACGACTTCGGCCATACCGACAGCGACCCGCATTTCTGGGCTCAGATGGATTTCCTGACGCCGCAGCTGCTGCGCGCGCTCCAGCCCGGCCGCAACTGCGTGATCCACGTCAAGGACCGGATCATTCCGGGTGGGCTCACCGGGCTCGGCTTCCAGACCGTCTCCACCTTCCATTGCGACGCGATCCAGCATTTCCGCCGGCACGGCTTCGCCTTCCTCGGCATGAAAACCGTGACGACCGATGTCGTGCGCGAGAATAACCAGACCTATCGCCTGGGCTGGAGCGAGCAGTGCAAGGACGGCTCGAAGATGGGCGCCGGCCTGCCGGAATATCTGCTGATCTTCCGCAAGCCGCAGAGCGACCGCTCGGTCTCTTATGCCGACAAACGGGTGGCGAAGGACAAGAAGTTCTGGGTGCCGAACGGCGAGACTGATGAAGAGGTTCAGGCTCGTGCCGACGCGCTGGAGGTTGATGCGGCAGCTCTGGTTCTCGCTGATGTCCAGGAGCTGACAGAGACCCAAATGGTCGAGGGGCATTGGAAGAACCCGGACGGCTACAGCCGGGCGCGCTGGCAGATCGACGCGCATGGCTATCTCCGGTCATCCGGCGACCGCGCGCTGAAGCCCGCCGACCTGATGGGCGTGCCGGCAAGTCAGATCTACAAGATGTGGAAGCGCTTCAACCTCGAGGCGGTCTACGACTTCGAGTATCACGTCGCGATCGCCGAGGCGCTGGAAACGCGCGGGCGCCTGCCGCCGACCTTCATGCTGCTCCCGCCGCACTCGCCCGACGGGAACGTCTGGAGCGACGTGACGCGGATGCAGACCCTGAACGGGGCGCAGCACGCCAAGGGCAAGGAGATGCATCTCTGCCCGCTGCAATTCGACATCGTGGATCGTGTCATCGCGCAGATGTCGATGCCGGGCGAGACGGTGCTCGACCCGTTCGGGGGACTGATGACCGTGCCCTACCGGGCGATCCTGCTCGGCCGCAAGGGCATCGGCGTCGAACTCAATCCCGGATACTTCCTCGACGGCGCGCTGCATTGCGCCGCGGCCGAGGACAGGATCGCGGTGCCGAGCCTGTTCGATCTGCTCGACGCGGCCCGCGAGCCCGCGCTCCAGGCGGCGGAGTGAGCGGCGATGTTGGCCCTAGCTGAGCAGCAGGCGTTGCTGCGCCGCGAGTTGCTGTCGAAGATTGACCTCAATCGATTCGAGGCGCCGTTTGATCGCCCCAAGATGCCCCACGAATGGATCGCTGAGTGTTGCGTAATTTCGATACGCTGCATGGTGATCTTCTGGATTTTCTCTGCTCTCAACATGTTGAGAGAAGCTCATTGCGGCGTTCATGATGCTGTTGGCAAAGTCTCGAACTTGGTCGCTGACCTGCGGAAGCCCGTAGCTTTCGTTGCCCTTGCAAAGATCTGCCAGAATTTTCAGGTGTGGCTGAATGGGCTGCACGAGCTGCGACATGTTCGGCCCGTGCAATCGCCCGCCTTGATTGAGGCCGCGGCGGTCTATGCCAAAACTGACCCTGCGTTCTACCTCTTGAGTGCGGGCTTTCAGATCATCGCAAAAGTCCGCGGCCTCACGGATTTGATTCAAGCGCAAATCGAGTTCGTTTATCGCTCCGAGAGCTGCCTGTCGCCTCGCGATGTTGATCTGCGCTCGCAGGCCAAGCAGGGTCGCCGCCGCGACGATAGTCGCCAGGAGCGCCGCCGCGAACGACTGGTAACGGTTGAACCAGAACTCGGCGCAGCCGTTCGCTTTCTGGACCTCGGTCCAAACGTTGCTCCCTGCCGTGCACGCATTTGCTGCGGCGAACCAGAGATGGCCCACCGCAACGACAGTGAGAACCGCCGCGATCGCGCAGATCATCTCTCTGCTGGGCTTTTCCATCCCCGAACCCTGCCGCAGCGGCAATTCCCCCGCAAGTCGCCGTCAGCCGGCGTCCACAACCTCGCGAGGGCCGCATGAGCATGCTCGACCATGCCCTCTCTCTCGCCTCGGCCGGCTTTCCGGTATTTCCTGCGAAGGCGATCGCCGACAAGGCGGCTGGCTCGAAGGCACCGCATCTGCCGGGAGAATCGACGCCAGGCGCGCATGATGGTGGGCACTGGCTCGCCAGCCTCGACGAGGGTGTCATTCGCGGCTGGTGGCGGCGCTGGCCCTCTGCACTGATCGGCTTTCCGACCGGACTGCGCAGCGCTTGCGTCGTCGTTGACCTCGACCCCCGGGATGCGACGGCCGGCGACATGCTGAAGGCGCTCACCACCTGGTGCGGGCAGCTTTGGCATCATGACGCCGAGACCGGGGGGGTCATCGAGACGCCGATCGCGCGGACGCAGTCCGGGGGCCTGCATCTCTATTTCGCCTGGCCGGATGAGCCGATGTTTGCCGAGATCGCCGGCAACCTTGCTCGGTTGGGGCAGGGGTTCGAGGGCGTAATCGGCAACCGCGCCAACCTGTTCCGCGCCTTCCTGAAGGCCGGGGAGTGCCCGGCCGCGCTCGCTCATATCGATGTCCGCGGCGAGGGTGGTTATGTCATCGCACCACCCTCCGTGATGTCGGACGGCAAGCGCTATGAATGGCTGATCCCTCGTGGCGAGATCCTGCCGCCGCTGCCGCGCCGGCTGCGCGGGGTGATCACCGGCGAATTCATCCCGCTGGCCGAGCGACAGGCGCGGCAGGCTGCAAGCCAGCAGGCCCGGCGCTATGCGGCGCGGGAGATCAGCGACGAGCGGGTGCGGGTCTATGTCGAGCGCTCGGTGCGGGGAGCGCTTGCGACTGCGGCCAGGGCAGGTGAAGGCAATCGCAATGCTGCGGTGTTCTGGGCGGCCTGCCGGCTGGGCGAGTTCGTGCGCGGCCAGGTGCTTGGCTCGGCCGAGGCGGAGCAGCTGCTGCTCGGCAACCTGCCCGCCGGCGTCTCGCCAAACGAGCCGAAGATCCGCGGAACGATCAAGTCGGGTCTTAGCAACACGAAGAGCCCGGCCTTCTCGCCCGCGATTCTCGATCAGGGTCGGGCGGCATGAAGATCTCTGCCGAGCTCCGAAGCCTGATCGATGGCGCTGTCATCGCTGGCCGCGTGACGCTGATCGCGCCCGGCGCGACGGCTCTCCCGCCCCGCAACCCCGGCTCAACCGAGCCGGTTCGCATTCACCCAAAGCTCTGCAGCGCCGGCCGGCAGGTCGTGCGGGCGCCGGTGCTCGACCACTATGACAGGGCAGGCGGATGAGAGTGCTCGTCGCATGTGAATTCAGCGGCACGGTCCGCAATGCCTTTGCGGCGCGCGGTCACGATGCCTGGTCGAGCGATCTGCTGCCGGCCGAAGATGGCAGCAACCGCCATTACACAGGTGACGCGCGCGACATCCTGAATGACGGGTGGGACCTGCTCATGGTCGCGCATCCTCCCTGCACGCGCCTCTGCAATAGCGGCGTCCGATGGCTGTTTACTCCGCCACCCGGAAAGTCGGTTGATCAGATGCGGGCCGAACTGGAGGAGGGTGCCGCGCTCTTCTCCGCGTTCTGGAATGCGCCGATCGAGCGGGTTTGCATCGAAAACCCGGTCATGCACAGGCACGCTAAGGCGCTGATCAAGAATTACGAAGCGCCGGCCCAGAGCGTGCAGCCTTGGCAATTCGGGCATGGCGAGACGAAGCGGACATGCTTCTGGCTTCGCAACCTTCCGCCGCTGAACCCAACGAATGTCGTGGATGGCCGAGAGGCCCGCGTCCATCGGATGCCACCCGGCCCGGATCGCTGGCGAGAGCGCTCTCGCTTTTTCACGGGGATCGCCAACGCAATGGCCGATCAGTGGGGTGACCTCGACGGTCTCACCCCCGACCAGCGTGATCTGTTTGAAAGGGCAGCGGCATGACGGAGGCTCCCGACCCCGATCTCTCGGCCGAGAGCCTGCGCGCGCTGATCACCGGTGCGGAAGCGGCTGCGCAGGAGGACGGCCCCGCAACCCCGTTCGGCGACGACGATGAGGCCGGGCCGTCCGACATGCCTGTCGGCAATGTCGTGCTGGCCGATGTCGAGTGGTGCGCGAAACTGGACCATTCCGACACGGACAATGGCAAGCGGCTGCTGCGCCATCGCGGGGCCGACCTCGCCAACATGCTCGAGGAGGGCACGGACAAGGCCAACTGGCTGGTCTGGACCGGCAAAGCCTGGGACCAGAGTGACGGCGCGAAACAGGCGCTGGCGATCGCGCAGGGAATCGGCGGGCTGATCGGGCTCGAAGCCGAATATCTGCAGCACACCCCGGCCGAGAATGCCGCGATCCGCAAGGCCAGCAATGCGCCGAGCGAGGAGAACGAGAAGGCGAAGGCCACCGCTATCCTGGCCTTGGAAAAGCGCCAGGCGAAGCGGCGCGCCTTCGGCGTCTCCTCCAAGAACCTGGCCCGCATGAACGCCATGCTGACCTGTTCGGCGCCGTTCTGCGTGGTGAAGCCCGAAGCGTGGAATGCCGAGCAGCGGCTCGTCTATGTCGGCAACGGCACGATCCGCTTTGAGCGCGAGGAAGATCCCGACCGCTCCGGTGAGGTTCCGGTCTATCGAGGCCGAGCCATCTTCACTCCGGAGGGGTGGAGGCGCGAGGACCGTGTCACCCGCATGGTGCCTGTCGATTTCGATCCGAAGGCGAAGGCTCCGCTCTGGCATGCCTTCATCGCGAAGTTCTTGCCCGAGAACCTGGTGCCCGGTGTGGCGAGGGCCGTGCAAATCTATTCCGGGCTCGGCCTGACCGGGCTGCCGGTGCAGCGCCTGTTCTTCCATTACGGGCTCGGCGCCAACGGCAAATCCGTGTTCCTCGAGGTGCTGGCCCGCGTGCTCGGGCCGCTTTGCGAAGGACTGCCGGCAGAATCGATCTCTGGCCAGTCGCAGAACGCGGCCGGTGGCGCCTCGCCGGATCTTGCGCGATTGCCGGGCGTGCGCTTCCTGCGCATCACGGAGCTGCCGCAGGGCGAGCCCTTGCGCGAGGCGCTGGTGAAACGCCTGACCGGCGGCGAGAAGATGGATGTCCGGACCCTGTTCAAGGGCTATTTCTCGTTCCAGCCGCAGTTCAAGGCGCATCTCTCCGGCAACGGCTATCCGAGCATCTCAGGCTCGGATAACGGCATCTGGCGCCGCATGGCCGTCGTGCCCTGGAAGGTGACGATACCGGAGGCCGAGCAGCGCGATTTCGAGGAGGTGGTGAGCGAGCTCGTGGCCGAAGGGCCCGGCATCCTCAACTGGCTGATCGAAGGCATGGAGGCCTATGAAGGCGAGGGCCTGCATTTCCCGCCGGCCATGGTCGACGCCGCGAAGGAATACCGCGACGAGATGGACCCGATCTCGCTCTTCATCGAGCGCTGCATCAGGAAGGCGGAGCCGGACGCGGACGCGCAGATCCGCGCGACGATGGCCTTTGAGGCCTATGTCGCCTGGAGCGAGGCCAACAGCAAGAAGCCGAAAACGCAGACCATGTTCGGCAAGGTGATGGGGGCTCGCTTCGCTAAAAAAGAGACCAACGCCGGCAACGTTTATCTTGACATCGAACTCCACGATGTGCCGGCTAGGCCACCACGGCCCCGCAACCCCGATGACGACGGGTATGCCGGCCCATGACCCTCCACTTGGCCCCAAATCGTGGAGGGTTGTGGAGGGTTGGTGGATGGTTTTTACCAACCCTCCACCGCCTTTTTCGCTTTAGCCTCAATGACATGACGAGCGAAGTGGAGGGTGTGGAGGGTTTATGCGCGCCTATGCGTATCAAACGGGGTTCGGGGGAATTCTCTTTCTCTCATACGTCTAGACCCTTCAAAACCCTCCACACCCTCCACTCAAGCAATCAACCTATTGATTTAAAAGCTCTATTTTGGGTGGAGGGTTTCAAAAAACTATCCACCAACCCTCCACAACCCTCCACTGTCGGAAAAAGGGCGCTGACATGGCTGTGAAAGAGACCATCGATATCGAGGCGCTGCTCTACCGGGCCTATGCCCAGATGCGGGTGGACCGGATGGGAGCGCAGGCGGCGGCGCAGATGCTCGGCCTCGGCAGCCTGCCGGTGTTGGCGTCGTCGTCATGGTCGGAGCGGGTGGATACCAGCGCGCCGGGCTCGCGGCTGGCGGCACGGGCGAAAGAGGCTTCCTCCATGCCCGACGATCTCCTCGCCCTGCATGACCGCGTGCTGGCCCTCGCGGATCTCTGGTTCGCATGGGAAGGCGACGATGTCGCGCTGTGGGATAGCGCTGCGGCGGAACAGGCTGGCTTCACGATCGGCAAGGCGGGTGGCGATTGGTGGCTGGAGCGTGCGGGCAAGCCCGTGGCCCGGCTGGAACAGGCTGGCGTCATGGGGCTGATCATCCAGCATGCCCGCGATGGTTCGCGTCCGGAGGTGCATCTCGACTGGCGCAAGCGGGCTGGGCGTCGGCCAGCCGACCAGGCGGCGCATGACCATCGTGGACGCCGGCGGAAGGGCGAGGCCGTCACCCAGCGCGAGGTGCAGTATGATCGGGCACTCTATCATGCGTGGCGTTGCGCTCTCGTCCTGCTCCAGGCCGAGCTGGATGGAGAGATGGAGGGGTATTTGATCACCGGCCCGCTTGCCCCCGCTGCCCCATGGCTGGCCGTGAGCGATTTGCAGGCCGAACCTGCGGCTGAATGCCAGAATGTGCAGCGCGAATTCGTATGATTAGACAACGGGTTACGAGGATGTTGCGGGCTCAACCCCATTGACATAGGGTCGGCCACACTGAAAAAGGTCAAGAAAGCCCCGATGCCACCCGCGCCGGGGCTTTCGCGTTTCCGCAGCGGGGGAGGCGACCATGCGACCGGCCTCGACCGCCCCGTCGCGGGTCCTTCCCCCGCCGCCCCCACCCGCGATGCGAAAGCGGCGCGGGATTTTTCTAGCGGCGCCTCCCGAAATCTGACCGAACACACCGAACATGGCCGAGAACGACCCGAACACGGCTGGCGCGGCCTGGGTCTCGGTCAGCGATCTCGCCCGCCTCAAGGGCTTGAGCAAGGCTGCGGTCTCTGAGCGTGTGAAGGGTCTTGTCGCCAAGGGCCAGCTTTCGACCAAACCCGGCAAGGGGAAGGTTGTCCTGGTCAACCTCGCCGCCTTCGACCGCGTAATCGGTGAGACAACCGACCTGGCCAGGGCGGCCGGTGCCGAGACGAGGCGGCAGCATTCCGCTCCGCCGCAGGCCGATCCGACCGCTCCGATTTACACCGCCGAGCAGGCGCGCCACATGGCCTACAAGGCCGAGAGCGCGCGGCTCGACCTCGAAGAACGCCAAGGCAAGATCCTGCCCATCGCGGACATCGCGCAGGCCGTCACCGTTGCCGCCGAGGCCCTCGCCAGGGCGATCGAGACCCTGCCGTCTCTCGCCGACGATATCGCGGCAGCGGTAGCGCAGTCCGGCTCTGCCGGAGCGCGAACGCTGCTCAAGACTAAGGCTCGCGAAACCCGCGAACTGATGACCTTGGAGCTCGGCAAGGTGCTGAAGCTTCACCCCGCAACCGCCGAAACGCCGGACGATCCGCCGGAAGATTGAGATGACGCCGACCCGACCGGATGCCCTCGCGATCGTCGTCGGGGCGCTGGTCGCGGTGTTGACGCCTCCAGAGCAGATAGACCCGCCGACCTGGGCCGAGCGCAACCTGATCGTGCCGGACGGGCCGAAGAAGCTGGAGCCCTGGAGCCGCGTGCTGACGCCCTTCGTGGCGGAGCCGCTCGGCCACACCAGCATCGACAGCCCGGTCAACGAATTCTGCGTGATGAAGTCGGCCCAAACCGGCTTCACCACCCTGATGATCGCGGCGATCGGGCACACGATCGATATCGAGCCGTGCGATCAGATGATCGTGCAGCCGACCGATGGCGCTCTGACCGACTTCAATTCGAAAAAGCTGCAGATCGCGATCGACCATTCGCCGAGCCTGGCACGGAAGGTCGCGCCGCAGACGGCGCGCTCCGGCAAGGCCTCGACCACCTATGAAAAGCGCTACGGCGCCAGTTCGCTGACCCTGGCACTTGCCTCATCGACCGCCGACCTGCGCTCCAAATCCGTGCGCAAGGCCTGGCTGGACGAGATCGACGAGTATGCCGAGGATCTGGACGGCCAGGGCTCACCCTTCGACATGGTCGAAGCCCGGCAGGAGAGCTTCCTTCAGGATGGTTCATGGAAGCGGGTCTATGTCTCGACGCCCACCATCAAGGGCGGCTCGCATATCGAGCGTTACTGGGACGCCTCAGACAAGCGCAAATGGTTCGTAAAATGCCCGCAATGCTGCGGCGAGGACGGTAATCCAAGCGAGTTCGTCTTCGAATTCGGCCCAAACTTCCGGTACGACAGTGAGTGGCCTTATCGGGCCTTTTACGTCGCCCCTTGTTGTGGCCGCCCGGTCGAGGATTACGAGCGCCGGGACATGGTGCGGGCTGGGCGCTGGAAGGCGACCGACCCTGGGCCCGGCAAAATGCCGGGTTACCATTTCAACGCGATGTCTTCGCCCTTCGTCCCTTGGGCGAAGATTGCCGAGCGCGCTGCCAAGGCCGGCACTGACACCGCCAAGCAGAAGACCTTCTACAATCTGACGCTCGGCTTGCCCTTCGAGATGAAGGGCGATGCGCCTGATCATGTCAGACTGTTCGAGCGGCGCGAGGACGGGCTACCGCGTTACCGCGTGCCGCCAAACGGTCTGCTGCTCACCTGCGCGGCCGACGTGCAGATGCGCGGCATCTGGTACGAGATCACCGCCTGGTCGCCGAGCGGCGAGAGCTGGGTGGTCGACACGGACTATTGCGATGGCGATACCTCATCGCCGGATGGCGAGGCGTTCGCGCTGCTGCACAAGGCGACGCTAGGACGCACCTTCCCGGATGCGTTCGGCGGGGTCCGCACCATCGACGCTCTCGGCATCGATTCCGGTTATCGCTCGCATGTGGTCTATTCCTGGGTACGTGCAAGCCAGCGCCTGCACCCCGATACGGGCAAGGACATCGTTCTCGCGATCGATGGCCGCGACGGTTGGAGTTTGCCGGCCATCGGCATGCCGAAGCTTGTCGACATCGATCTGGGCGGCCGCAAGATCCGCGAGGGCTGCAAGCTTTGGCCGGTCGGTACCTGGTCGCTGAAGGCCTCTGTCTATGACGATCTCCGCAAAGATGGACTGAAGTCCGGCGCTTTGCGTGATCCGGACGGCTATTGCCATTTCCCGACCTGGCTCGGGCTGAACTACTTCGAGCAGCTCACGGCCGAGTATTTGGCCGACGAGAAGTTCCGCGGCCGGACCCGCAAGGTCTGGAAGGTGCGGCGGGACAATCACCTGCTTGACTGCCGCGTCTACAACCGTGCGCTGGCTGAGTATCTCGGCCTGTCGACCTCGACCGAGGACGAATGGGCTGCGCTCGCCCGCCACCGCGGATTGCCGGTGGAGGTGACGAGGCAGGATCTCTTCACCGCGGCGTCAACTCTTTCGACTGAACTTCAACCCGCCAATCTCGAGCCCGAAGCTCTGGCGCCGCAAGGCAACTGGCTCGGCGGGCGCGGCAAGAACTGGTTGCGCTGATCGCCATGGCATGGACCCAGGCCGATATCGACAAGTTGAAGGTCGGCATCGCGTCCGGCGCTCGGCGGATCGAATACGGCTCCGGCGAGACGCGCCGGGTTCTTGAAAACCGCCCTCTCTCCGAACTCTGGCAGATCCTTGCCGAGATGGAGGCCGAGATCAGGGGCAGCAATCAGCCGACCAACCGGCGCGTCGCCGGGTACAATTCCGGGCTCTGATATGACAAGCGAACCATTGCTAGACCGGGCGCTGGCGGCGCTGGCGCCCGGCCTGGCGGTTCGTCGGGCTGAGGCCCGCCTTCGGCTTGCCGCTCTGCGAAATGCGACAGCAGCCTATGACGGCGCATCCCGCGGTCATCGCACACAAGGCCGTAAGATCGGCTCGACATCGGCCGATGGCGAGGCCCTGACCTCCCTGCGGCGGTTGCGTGATGTCGCGCGCGACATGGAGCGGAACAACCCTTACGCCCAGCGCGGTCTTTCGGTGATCCCGACCAACGTGGTCGGAACCGGAATCGTGCCTTCCGTGATCGGTGCCGGTGACCGCAGCAAGAAGAAACTCGAGGGCCTAATCAAGGCTCATCTTGAAACCACAGCCGTCGATTTCGATGGGCGACAAACCTATGCAGGCTTGCAGTTCACCGCAGTGCGAGCCCTGGCGCGCGACGGTGAGGTTCTGGCCGTTCGCTATACGCCGAAGGCCTCGGCGGGGCTGCCGGTGCCATTCCAGGTCCGGCTACTCGAGGCTGACTATCTCGACGATGGCAAGACCGGGCCGGAGGGTGATGGCTATTGCGTTCAGGGCATTGAGTTCGACGCGCAGGGCCGCCGCATCGCCTATTGGCTGTTCGAAGAACACCCGGGCGCGGTGAGCTCCAATGTGCGCCGCTCGCAGCGCTCCAAACGCGTGCCGGCGGCGGATGTTGCACATCTTTACCGGGTCGATCGACCGGGGCAGAGCCGGGGTGTTCCCTGGTTGGCGCCTGCCATGATGACCCTGTGGGACTTGAAGGACTACGAAGAGGCCGAACTTGTCCGGCAGAAGGTGGCGGCCTGCTTTGCTGCCTTCGAGACAGATCCTACCGCGGCAAGCTCTATCGGTGGCGCGATCAACGGCACGACGAAGGCTGCATCGCCTGTGGACGTGCTCGAACCCGGCATGATCCACAAGATGGCGCCGGGGCACACGATCAGCTTCGCCTCGCCACCGCAAGTTCAGGGATATGCCGATTACATCCGCATGAACCTGCGCAAGGTGGCGTCGTCGCTTGGCGTCCCGTTCAACGAGATCGCGTCGGATGACAGTCAGGAGAATTTCGCTTCGTCCCGCCGCGGCTACCTGGTGTTCCAGCGACTGATCGAGGTCTGGCGCTGGCAAGCTGTGATCCCGCAGTTCTGCGACCCGGTCGGCCGGTGGTTTCTTGAAGCGGCAACCGTCCCGCTGGGTGGCCCGCCGCGCGGCGCGATGTTGGACCACACCCCGCCCCGCCGAGAGCTGATCAGCCCGAAGGAAGAGGTCCCGATGATGCGGGACATGATCCGTTCGGGGTTGATGACCCGCTCCGAGACGCTCCGATCGCTCGGCTACGAGCCGGAGGCTGTCGAGGCCGAGTTCAAGTCCGAAAACGAGCGCGCCGACAAGGCCGAGCTCAGCTTCGATTCCGATGGCCGCCGCCCGGCAACCGGGCCGGTCGTCCAGCAACCGGAAACCCAACCATGACCGCACTCGATCGCCTTTATGTCGACGGCGAGATCCTGCTCTATGGCGATGTCGGCGACCCCTGGGGCTGGGGCGATGGCTTTACCCCGTCCGATGTCGCCAAGGCGCTCGCGCTGCACGGCGGCGCCGATATCACTGTCCGGCTGAACTCGGGCGGCGGTATCGCCTTCGACGGTGTCGCGATCTACTCGCTGTTGCGGGCGCACGCGCTGACCGGCGGCAAGGTCGCGATCGTCGTCGACGGGATCGCGGCCTCGGCTGCATCGCTGATCGCCATGGCCGGTGACAGCATCGAGATGCGCGCGGGCGCGATGATGATGATCCACGACGCTTCCGGGATCACCTGGGGCACGGCCGAGGATCACGAGAAGTCGCGCGCCATGCTCGACAAGCTCTCGGGTCAGTACGCCCGCGTCTATGCCGATCGTTCCGGAAAACCGGAGGCGGAGGTCCGTGACCTGATGCTGGCGGAGACCTGGTTCACCGCCGAGGAGGCAGTGGCGGCTGGTCTCTCTACTGCGGTTCTCAGCGACGCGGCGCTCTCTACCGCCGCTTTCGATTACCGCGTCTATGCGCACGCCCCTGACGGGCTGCCGCGGCGTGTCAAGACCAATCCCCCCGCGGCTGCCGCCGCTCAACACAAGGAAGCGAACATGACCGTTCGTACCGACCCGGCGGACCCTGCGAAGGTCACCGAAACCAAGACCGAGCCCCAGACCACCGAGAAGTCCTGGTTCCGCACCTTCTCCGCCAGTGCGGAGAAGTCGGGCCTGTCGGTTGCCGACGTGAACCGGATTGCTGACGAGAGTGCAGACCTCGCGACCGCGCAGGCCAAGCTGATCGACGCAATGGCCGAGGCCAGCAACAAGGACAAGCCGAAGCCCGGCGGCTCGCCGGCGACGGTCACCGCCGACGCTCGCGACAAGCTGATCGAGGGTGCGACCAAGGGCATCCTGATGCGGGCCGGCATCGAGGGCGGCGAGCGCAATGAGTTCACCGGCATGCGGCTGGAGCGCCTTGCCGAGGAGGCGCTCGTCCGCGCCGGCATGGCGGCGACCGGAAACCGCCTGCAGATGGTTGGCCGCGCCTTCACGATGATCGGCCGTCCTCTGGCGTCTGGCGGCATGCATTCGACTGGCGACTTCGGCACGATCCTCGAGGCTGTGGCCAACAAGTCGATGATGGCCGGCTGGGACCAGGCGGATACGACCTATCAGCTCTGGACGAAGAAGGGCTCGCTCTCCGACTTCAAGATCGCCAACCGCTATGGCGTCGGCCCGCTGCCGATGCTGAAGAAGAAGCCGGAAGGCACAGCCTACGAGTATGCGACCCTGCAGGACAGCAAGGTCACCGTCATGCTCGCGACCTACGGCCAGGCCTTCAGCATGACTCGCGAGATGGTCATCAACGACGACCTCGACGCCTTCTCCGATATCCCGCGCAAGCAGGGTATCGCGGCGCGTGTCACAGTAGATTCTCTACCCTACGCCCTGCTGATCGCGAACGGCGCCTTCCAGGGCGGCGATCCTCTCTTCCACGCCAACCGCAAGAACCTCTCCGGCATCGGTGGCGGTGCCCCGGCGAATGCCGCTCCCTCGGCTGACAGCTTCGAGGCGGTCGCGACCTGGATGCGGACCAAGCATGTTGGCGGGACCGACGGCAAGACCCGCTATCGCATCCGCCCGAAGTTCGGCCTGTTTCCGGTGGCGAAGGAGTTTTCGGTCCGCCAGCTCCTGACCTCGGCCACCGAGCTGGGGCAGACGAACCCGGCCCTGAAGAACCGGGCGCAGGGCTTCATCGAGCCGGTCTTCTCGGACTGGCTGGACGACGCTTCCGCCACGGCCTGGTTCTTCGCGGCCGACAAGACGCAGGACACGATCGAGGTCTCCTTCCTCGATGGCGTCGAGGAGCCTTTCCTCGACCAGGAAAACGACTGGAACGTCGACGGGACCAAGATGAAGGTCCGTATCGACGCCGGCGCCTCCGCCCTCGACCCGCGCGGCCTGTTCAAGAACATCGGCGCCTGAGCGGCGCTGATCGGTCCTCAAGGCCTTTCGACCAGCCCGCCGCCTTGCCGCGGCGGGTTCTGGAAAGGCCTTTCCCGTCCTCATCGGAGTGCCATCCATGGCCAAGAATTTCATCGCCCAGGCCGATCCCGTCACCGTGCCGGCTCCGGCCGGCGGCGTCATCTCGGGACTGGCCTATCTCATCGGCGCGCTGTTCGGCGTCGCCGGCAACACGGCTGCGGCCGGCGTCGGCTTCCCGCTCCACCGCACTGGCGTCTGGGAGCTCCCGAAGGCGGCCGGCGTCAACTGGCTCGTCGGCGCCAAGCTCTATTGGGACAATGCCGCCAAGGTCGTCACCAACGTGTCGGCCGGCAACACCCTGATCGGCACCGCGCGCAACGATCGCGTCAACGGCGACGCGGTCGCCGAGGTCTTGCTCGGCATCGTGGCGTAATGGCCTGCGGGGGCTGCGCCGAGCGGCGCTCGTTGCTCGGCCAGGCTGTTGTTGCGGCGAGCCGGGGCGCTTGGCAGGACGCGGCGCGCTTGACCCGTGCCACGTCCTCCTCACTTCAGCGCGATGTTCGTCGCGCTTCGACACAGGTCGCCCAGGCCGCCGCGGCGGTACTCTCTCGAAGAGGCTGAGCCAAGGCAATGAGCGTCGGCATCAGGACAGAGATCCGTTCACAGGATCTCGAGCGGATGCTCGTCGCGGCAGGGTCGCGCGCTCCGGTCGGATTGGCCCGGGCGCTCAATCGTGCCGGCGTGCCGACCGAGAACGCCTATCTTCGCGTCGTGAAGACGACGCTCGGCCTGCGCAGCCATCCCTACGCGAAGGCGCCGGTCGGCAACGTCATCAAGCGTCGCACCAGCCGGAAGAAGGCGACGGCGGCGCGGCTGGTCTATTCTCTGGCCGGCTTCGGCCAGGGGCTGCCGGCGATCTATTACCAGCCAAAGGAGGCACCAACCGGCGCCTCGATCAACTGGCTGGGCTCCCGCAAGCAGATCGGTCGCTCGTTCTACCTCTCTGCCAAGTTCCCGCGCCGCAAGCGTTCGGGGATCTCGCACGCGGTCTGGCGCCGAACCGGTCACGGCAAATGGGCACTCGATCGTCCGCGCGGGCCCGGAATTCCCGAGGCGATGGCGGCGTCGGCGCCGCGTCGCACCTGGGAGAGCCAGGCCTCGGCCCGGCTCGGACCTGCGCTCGCCAGCGCGCTCGGCGCGATCCTTCGAGGCTATTGATGAGCCAGTTCGCTGCCCTCGATGCGATGATGCTGGATGCGGCGCAGGCTGCGTTCGGCGACCGCTCCACGCTCTACCCGATGAAACCCGGAGCGGCGGGGTTGAACGGCGGCTCCGTGGCCGATCCCGATCGGGTGATCCTGATTGGCGTTCCGGTCATTCGTTCGGAATGGAATGAGCGGGCGCAGCTCGGTGGCAGGGGCATGCCGATGCCACCCGGCAATTTCGGTCAGGGCGTCTCAGGCACTCGCCATGTCGCGACGGTGAAGCCGGCCGCACTCGGCTGGGTGCCCGGGAAGGGCGACGAACTCGAATATGAGGACCGACCCGGCATCCGCTACCGCGTTGCCGAGCCGATGCCGGACGGACTGTCCGGCCTGCACCTTTCCCTGACCCGGATCTGACATGAGCCTCTCGCGCCTCGCGCTACGCCTCGCCGCGATCGAGGCGCTCAACCCGTTCGCGCTGCAGTCGGCAGCCACCCCCATCTGGCCGACAGGAGCGGAGGGCAGGGTGCTCGACAGCCAGCTGACGCCGGAGAGCTTCGCGGACGAGGCCTCGAAGCGGCTCCCGGTCATTGCGGTGTTTTCTGACGAAGCCAAAACCGAGGCCTATGGCACAGCGCAGGATGCCCTGATCGATGGCGCCGATCATGCCACACTCGCCTTCGAGATCATGGTTCCGGCAGTGATGAAGCTCGATGATGGTGGAAGCTACATCGTTCCGGCGGTGGCGCTCGATCCCCTTGCCGAGGCCATGCTGGACATGATCGATGAGCAGGTCAGGCAGGTCCTCACCGACGCGCGGATGAGCAAGCCGCTCTGCGAGATCCTCGACACTGTGACGCGGGTAGAGAGCAAACCCTGGCGTGACGCCGACCTCGACACGCGGCTCTCAGCCTTGCGGGTCGAATTCGATTGCAAATTGCGAAAGACCGACCGTCGGCCGCCGGCCAGCGCGGCAGGATTCGACCGCCTGCCCGAGCCGCTGCGCAGCGTCGCCAGGTCTCTGCCGGAAGGCAGTTACGGTCGCGGCGTCTGTGATGTCGTCGCGGCGGCGCTGGGTTCCTCCGCCGCCTTCACGCAGATCGCCGAATTGCGGCTTGCCGCCAACATGGCGCGCGTGGCCGGTGATGCGGCGCCGCCTGTTCTCGATCCCGCTGCCGATCCGCCCACGGGTGATCTCGCCGGCAGCGTTCCCCTCATCACCCCGTAAGCGAGGCCAGCATGAGCCTGAGAAAGACCGTCATCCTGGCGGATGCGTCGGCGCGAGTGCCGTTTCCCGGCGTGCCCGGTCAGTTCGTTGGCCTTGAGCCCTTCGAGGTCTCGATCATCGATCCGTTCTGGGCGGCGCTGGTCGCCGACAAGACGCTGATCGAACCGCCTGCCGATCCTGAGCCGGAGAAATCCTCCGGCAAGTCGAAAGCCTGATCCCCCTTCTTTCCCGTAAGGAGAGCCGCCGATGGGCGTCCTGTTCAATTTCATTCCGGGCGCCGGCCTCATTGCCCCCGGCAATTTCTTCGAGGTCAATTCCGGTGGCCAGTATGAATCGAAGTCGCGCGGCCTGATCCTCGGCCACAAGTCGGCAGCCGGTTCGCTGGCCAGCGATACGCTGACGCTGTGCACGACCTTCGCCGAGGCGGCGGCGCTCGCGGGCCCCGGCTCGCAGCTTTACGAAGCCTTCCGCGTCGCTCGCCGCGCGGCGCCGGTGCATGAAATTTGGGTTTCGGCCATCCCGATCACCGGAACGCCCGGCGCCTGGACCGTGACGGTCGGCGCACTGCCGGCCTCCGGTGGCGATGGCGTGCTCGAGATTGCCGGTCGCAAGGTTCGGCTCAACGTCGCTGCCGGCGCGACGGATGACCAGGTCGCCACCAGCCTGGCCGCTGCGATCAACGCCTTCGTCGATCCGTTGACCATGGCCTATCTGCCGGTCACCGCGACGGCCGCGACGAATGTCGTGACGCTGACGGCGCGCCATGCCGGCACGACGATGAACGAGCTGGAAATCACCTCCGATCCGAACCTCGCCGGCAATATCCTTGGCCCGGCCGGGCGCATCACGGTGGCGCAGACGGTCCCCGCAACCGGCACGGCTTCGGTTGCGGCCTCGCTCGCCGCGCTGGGTGACGAGCCCTTCGACTGGATCATCTCGCCCTTCGGCGATACGGCCAATCTCGACGCGGCCGAGACGGCTTTGTCGGATATCTCCGGCCGTTGGGCCTGGAACACGCAGCTCTACGGCCATTATCTCACAGTCAACACCGGTAATACCGGCGCTCAGACGACCTATGGCCTTGCCCGCAATGGCCGCCACACCACGGCGCTCGCCCGCGTCGCCTCGCCGACGCCGAGCTGGGAATGGCTTGCCCAATACGTCGCGCGTCAGTTGCCTTGGCTGGCCGACGATGTCGGCGGCAATGCCTCGCGCAACATGAGCGACCTCGTGCTCGAGGATGTGCGTCCGCCGCGCGATCGCTCGCTCTGGCCGAACTATGCGGTGCGCAACACGCTGAACGGTTCGCGAATGTCGACCTGGAAGGTCAACGGCGCCGGCCAGGTGGTTGTCGATAAGATGATCACGATGCAGGGCGTGAATGCGCAGGGCATGCCCGATACGGTGTTCCGTGACATTCAGGCGATCGCCCAGGTGATGCACGGGCTGCGCTATATGCGCGCCGGCCTCGCCCAGCGCCATGCCAACAAGGCAATCGCCGACGCCAACCCGGCGAACCTGCCGGCGATCTCGACGCCTGCCGATATCAAGGCCGATTGCATCGCGCTCTATGGCGATCTGGTCGACCGCGGCCTGTTCGAGAACAAGGCCGAGTTCGCCAAGCGAGTGAAGGTCGAGCGCGACAAGGCCAACTCGGCCCGCGTCAATATCGGTATGGACCTCGACCGGGTGAACCCGCTCGACATCCTCGCCGCCAACGCGACGATCTACGCGCAGTATCCGAGCGCGGCGTAACCACGGACGCCGCCTGCACTGCCCGCCGCGCAAGAGCGGCGGGCTCCTCTTTCCCCTGATCATCCGGAGCCCGCGCCATGTCCGATTTCGGCGGCCTGATCAAATTCCGCCTGCCCACGGGCCAGAACCTCTCGGTTCGCGGCTCCCTGACCTACAATCCCCACAATCTCAGCGCCGAGGCCGTGGCCAATCACGACGGCTCGATCGATCGGACCTTCTCACCCCAAGGCTATCGTTTCGGCGTGGCGCTGAAGGGGAAGGATACGGAAGGCAACCCGATCGATTGGGCCGCGATCTTCAAGCTAGACAAGGTCGACTTCACCTTCCTGCACGACACTGAAAAGGTCGATCGTACCTACACCCGGGCCTCTGTGATCGGCGATCCTCAGGTCGACGGCCTGACGGGAGAGGCCTCCGGCGTCTCCGGCGTCTCCGAAGGCTATCTGGAGACGCGCCGGTGAGCCTCGCGCGTCGCGAGGATATGCCGGATGGCTCGGTCCGCATCCATTTCGCCGCGCCGATCATGCATTTTGCCGAGCCGAAGGGTTGCCTGGTACTCCGCCAGCCGACCGTGTTCGACACGATCGAGATCGGCGACCCGCTGACCTGGGTGTTCGATTCCGATGGCAACGGCACGAAGGTGGTCGAACGCGACAAGCTCAAGCTCTGGTTTGCGCGGCTGATCGATGGGCACGATGCCGATGTCGTCGGCCGCGAGCGCGATGTCACGCTCGGTCTGCTGATCGAGGACGCGATCCTCGGTTTTTTTCAGAGCGCGCGGACACGGTTAAGAGCCGCATCCGCGCCATGATCCGAGGCGGCACGCCGCCGCCTGCGCTCTTCGCCATGACATTGCGCGAACTCGTGCTCGTCACCGATTATCTTTGGGATGAATGACCATGGCCAATGTCGCGCGCGTCGAGGCGACGATCACGGCGCAGAACAAGCTGCGCCCCGGTCTTGCCGCGGCGTCGCGTGATCTTGAGAGTTTCCGCCGCACTCAGACCCGCGGCTTCTCCGCCATCGGTTCCGCTATGGCGCGGATGGCTGTGACCGCGTCGGCGGGTTTCGGCGGTTTCTCCGCCATCAACGGCGTGAAGGAGGCGACCAAGCGTTTCGCCGAGGTCGATCGCGCCATGGCGCGCACGGGCATCACCGGCGATGCGACGGTCGAGCAGACCCGCCGCGGCACCGAGGAGCTGCGCAATCTCGCCCGCGACACGGCAACCTTGTTCGATCCGGCTCAGAAGGGTCTCGATGCCATCACGGCGTCCGGTCGTGAATTCACAGAATCCATGAAGATGATGCCGTCGGTCATGCGGACGGCACAGGCTTCGGGCGCCGGGGTCGAAGAGATCGCGAATTCTTCGACCTCTCTCCTCGACCATATGAAGATCTCGATCGAGGGGCTGGCCGAGGCGCAGGACACGCTCGCCATGGGCGGCAAGCTCGGAAAGTTCGAGCTGAAGGACATGGCGCGCTATCTGCCTTCGATGCTGCCGGCCTATAAGGCGATCGGCAAGAGCGGGCAGGAAGGTCTGCGCAACCTGGTCGCGATGCTCCAGGTCATTCGCGGCGGTACCGGCACGGCGGAGGAGGCGGCTGCCTCGGCTCAGAACATCTTTTCGAAGATGGAATCGGAAGAGACGGTCAAGAACTTCAAGGAAATGGGCGTCGACCTGCCAAAGGCGATGGCGAAAGCCCGCAAGGAAGGCAAGGATCTGACCGATGTCTTCATCGAGATGTCGAACAAGGCCCTGAAGGGCGACCTTTCCAAGGTTCCGCAGCTCTTCAAGGATATGGAGGTGCAGCGCGGCATGCGGCCGCTGCTCGCCGGCATGCAGAAGATGCTGGAGATGCGCGAGCAGCTGAAAGGCTCCAAAGGCACAATCGACAAGGATTTCCTGCGCATCAGCGACGATACCCAGGCAACGCTGGATCGCTTCAGCGAGGCGTCTGACCGCGCGAAGTCCTCGCTTGGCTCGCTCGCTGCCGAGGCGGCCTCGCCCATGCTGCAGACAGGTGCGAACAATATCGATGCCCTGGCGCAAGCGATGGAACGCGCGGCCGAGGCCGCTCGAAAAGGCGGAGCCGGCGCTGCGGTCAAATCCGTGGCTAGAGACTTCGTCGAGGCCGTCGGCAACGATCTGACCGAGGGGCGGAAAAACTTTGCCGAGATGGGAGAGCGCAGCGCCGACGAGCAGAAGCTCAACGGCATCGCCAATCCCAACCAGGGCGGATATTTCGACTGGCTGATCGGCGACACCAGCCGGGGCGCCACCGCCGAAGCGCTTTCGAAGCTGGAACAGAAGGCGAGAAAGCAGCCCTTGTCCTATTTCGACAAGGTCAACATGGCGCGGTTCCGCAAGGAGCTGTCGGGTTACGACGACGCCTGGTCGCGTGATCAGATCCGTCGGACCGGACCACTTCCGACCCCGACCCTGACCAGCTCGTCGCCAGAATTCGATGGCGTGCATGAGGCGGCGCGCGAAGCCCGCCGTGGTGCGGCCTTTCCGAGCAAAGGGCGTGGTCCGGTTCTGCCGCCGGTGCGGCCGCAAGGGCTGGGCCTGGCCACCTTCCCGGTCCAGCCTTTGGACGAGGTCCGCTCAAAGTCAGAGGCTGTAAAATCCAGCTTCGATCTGCTCGGGCCGGCCGCCCATAGCGCGGGCAATCAGATCAGCTCCGGCCTTGGCATCGGACTGAGCGAGGTCCAGGCCCTCGAGGCCGCCGTCGCTCGCCTGGCGCAACGGCTCCAGGGATTGAAGGTGCCGTCGCTTGGGCTGGGTGGTTTCAACACGGGGAAGAGCATGCCGGAGGTGCAATGACCGATTGGACGAAGCGCCTGCGCCGGGCCTCGTTTGGCGGGCAGGGTTTCTATGTTGAGACCGGTTCGATCGAGGCCGGGCACCGGGTTTCAACCACCGGTATCCCGAACGGGCTGCATATCAATGAGAGTTTCGGCCCGGCGGCACGTAAATTTGAGGTCGAGGCCTATCTGACCGGTGATCTCTGCCTGGTCCGTGCCGCAGCCCTGCTTGCGATGGCGGAGAACAGCCATCGCGGCGTGCTGGTGCTGCCGGACAGCGGCCCCGCCTTCGTTCGCGTGACCAAGGCGACGCGGGAATTCCGCAAGGACAAGCTCGGTTTTGTCGCGGTCTCGCTCGAGGCCGTCGCCGAGCCCGAGCTCTTCGGCCTTTCGCTCTCGGCCAACGCCCTGGAGAACCAGGTCTATGCGCTTGCGGGTCTCGCCTGCGCGGCACTCGGAGGATTTGCCGGCGCGACCTTCACGCTCGCCGGTCAGCCCTCGCCGGTTCTCGATCAGGCCGTGACGGCCGCGGCCGGCTCGCTCGGCGACATGGTGGCGTTGCGCGAGGCGAGCCGGTTGTCACCGGAAAGCCTTGCAGCCGTGGCGCCGGCCTTTGCCGCTGCCGAGACGGCGCTCGCTGGCTTCGTGAATGATCCCGGTGGCTTCGGCCTGGCACTGGCCGCGACCGCTGTTGCTCTTGGCGACGCTTCCGATCCGGCTATCCTGGCCCAGACGATCGTTGCTCTTGGCCCACCCGCCGATCCCCTTCCGGCACAGGTCAGCCGCGGCACGGCGCTGGTGATTGCAGCCAATGCTACTGAGGCCGTCGCCCTGACGGCCTCAGCCCGGGCGCTCGCCCTGGGGGAAGGCATGGCCAGGCGCGTCTATGCCGACCGCCCGGCCGCGCTCACGGCGCGCGCAGTCGCCGCGGCTGTGTTCGATGATGCGCTCGCCCGCATCGGCCGTGCCGGGCTCGACCTCGCCCGCGAGCTCTCCGCGATGAAGGGCGTGCTCGCCGAGCTGGTGACACGCCGCGAAGCCGATCTCGCGCCGATCATCCATGTGTCGGTACCGGCGCGGATGCCCTCGCTCTGGTGGGCATGGCGGCTTTATGCCGACCCGACCCGCGCCGAGGAACTGGCCAGGCGGGCAGGGGCGTTCAACCCGGCGAGCATGCCCGAGAGTTTAGACGCCCTCGCGGCCTGATCGTCTTCCCCGGCTCCGCGCCGCCCTCCAACCCGCTGCGCCGGGGCCCCTGACATGCCCTTCGAAATCATCACGCTGAAGACGGCGGGCCTTGTGCTGCGCCCGATCACGATCGCGATCGAGATCGGCATGGACCAGGCGGCGCGCAGCTTCGAGACCAAGGTCAAGCAGCCCGGCATGAGCCAGGCCCAGCTGCTTCGGACCCTTCGCAATTCGCCGCCCGTGACGATCCACGCGGCCGCCAGTGACGGCATCGCCTTCGGGCAGGACACAGCCGGCGACCTGATCCTGACCGGTCATGTCGAAAAGCGCTCGCCCCGATTGGGCGAGAGCGAGGCGGAGATGTCGATCTCAGGCCGCTCGAAGACCGGCGACGTAGTCGATTCCTCGGCCGATCATGAAAGCAGCGAGTTTCGCGACAAGGACGCCGTCGATATCTTCACGCCTCTGGCTGGCAAGCATGTCGTCACGGTCGAGACGGATCTGCGTCTCGATCGGAGGCCTTTGTTCAGGCTGCGGCCCGGCGAGACCGTTTTCACGGCGCTGGAGCGCTACGCCCGCGCCGATGCCTTCTCGATCGGCGACACGCCGGAAGGCAATCTCAAGCTTCAGAAGGCTGGCGAGAAGCGCCATGCCGGGGAACTGACCGAGGGCGGCAACGTCCTCGACGCCTCGGCCGTGCATGACGACAGCAAACGCTTCGGCAAGGTCAAGGTCCGTGCCCAGGCGCCGGACGGCTACAGCTCCGAGGAGCTGCAGGTCGAGGGCCAGGCGAGTGATGAAGGTGGGCGGGCGAACCGGTTGCGCGTCATCGCGCCGCCCGAGCAGATCCGTCAGCAGGATGCGCGCAAGCGGGCGCAATGGCACCGCGATCGCGCCGCCGGCGAGGGCACGACCTGCGAGGTCACTGTTCCCGGCTGGCGCGACACGTCGGGCAGGATCTGGACGCCCGGGCTGCTCGTCTTCACCGAAATCCCCTCGCTCGACGTGGTGCAGGACATGATGATCAAGACGGTCAAGCTCGAGCAGCAGGGCGGCGACAACGGTTTTACCAGGACGATCCTGAGCCTGGTCGATGCCCGCGCCTTTGGCGGCAAGAAATCGAAGGGCGCCAAGTCCGGCGCGCAGTGGGACATGGGCAAGGCTGGCGCTGATGACCAGTGAGTTCTGGGCGGCGTCGTCTGTCTCGCGTGGGAAGGTCGCGAAGGTCGATGATAGTGGCGACGGCCAGCTGATCGATTTCAAAGGCTACACCGGCGAGAGCTTCAGCAAGGTGCTGCGCGCCCAGCCACACGGCCTGTCCTCACATCCGCCCGCTGACGCAGTCGGCATATTCCTGAGACATGGCTCGTCTGACCGCCTGACGGCGATTGGCTTCGAGACTTCCGGCCGCCCCCGCTCGATCCCCGCTGGCACCGCTGTGCTCTATGACGACAAGGGCAACACGATCTTTTCGAAGGGCGCGGACGGCGTGCAAGTCCGCGCTGTGCAGGGCGGGTTCGAGGTCAAGGCTTCCTCGGGCAACGTCCTGATCGAGGCCGAAGCCGGCACGGTCACGCTTAAGCGGGACGGAATGACCGTCACCGTTTCCGACACTCGCGTCGATCTCGGCGGGCCAGCTGGCCACCGCGTCCTGACTGAGGGTGGGCCATCCGACAAGGTCTTCGCGATCCTATGACCTACCCAATCACCATCACCCGCGAACAGGCGGCGGCGCCGGCCCTGTTCTGGTCGACCTTCTGGGATGAGGCCGAGCAGCTCGGAGACTGGCGCGTCGCGCCTGCTGCCGATCCGGTCAATCCCGGTGGGTTGGATGCGTCCGAGCAGTTGGCATCGGCCGTCATCATCTCTCTCTTCACAGACAAGCGCGCGCCGGAAGGTTGGCGCCCGGATGTGGCTGACCGGCGCGGCTGGTGGGGCGACGGCGTCGCGGCTGAGGGCGAGGTGGCGGAAGCAATCGGCAGCCATCTCTGGCTGCTGCGCAACGAAGTCGCGACCGAGGAAATCGCCGAGCTCGCCCGGATCTATGCCGAGGAGGCGCTGGCTTGGCTGACCCGCGACAAGGTCGCGGCCAGCGTCAGCGTGACCAGCGGGCTGATCGAGACCCCGCGCCGCGGTGTCTGGCTCGATGTGAAGATCACCGGGCGCGACGGCGCGCTCGCCTATGACCGCCGCTTTGCCCGGCTTTGGAGTGAAATCTGATGGCTTGGCAAACCAAGAGCCTGCCGCAGCACGTCACGGATGTGCAGCGGGCTTTCAATGCGAACCTTCCCGGTGCCGACGCGGCGCTGGCCCGCAATAACATGAAGCCCACAGCGAAGGTCATTGCAGGCTCCCTGTTCGAACTTTCCCGTTTCGCCGCCTGGGCTGCCGACCAGAGATTCATCCTGACCTGTGACGCCGACCAGCTCGATCGCCATGGCGCCGAGATGAAACCCCCTGTCCCGCGCAAGGGATCTGCTGCGGCGCGTGGGCCGGTCACAGTGAATGCAACCGGCGCGATCACACTGGCGACCGGCGCGCTGTTGCTGCGCTCCGATGGCGAAACCTTTTCGGTCGATGCCGGCATCGTGCTCGCAGGCACGGGCACGGCGACGGTCCAGGTCACGGCGATTGAGCCCGGCGCAAACGGTGTCAGCGATGCCGGCACGGTGCTCGGCGCCTCTTCCGGCTTGACCGGGCCGGCCACCTTCGCTGTCGCCGCCGCAGGTCTGGGGGGCGGCGCCGACCCTGAACAGGATGACGCCTACAAGGCGCGGTTGCTCTTCGCCAAGGCCTTCCCGGACCATGCCGGAGCGCCCGGCGACTGGTTGCGCTACACGCTTGCCATCCCCGGCGTGACCCGGGCCTTCATCGAGCCTCTCGGCCATGGCCGCGGCACGGTCGTGATCTACCCGTTTTTCGATCTGACCCGCCCTAACGGCATCCCGCTGGAAACCGAGCGGGCACTGGTCGAGTCTGTGTTGCGTGCCACCGGGCCGGGCGCGGGGCTGCCGGTGGTTCGCATTCCAGAGGCAGTACCGGTCAATGTCGCCTATAGCGGGCTGGCGCCTGCCACGCCCGAGGTACAGCAGGCCGTGGCGGCCGAAGTCGCGAACACCTTCTTTATGAATTCCCGCGTCGCCGGGATCTCGACGCTGCACCCCTCCATGCCCTTCCTCGCCACGCCGGCGAGCTTCTCTCGCTCCTGGCTCTGGCAGGCCGCCGCCAACGCAACCGGCGAGCAGCGCCATGTGCTGGTGACGCCTGCGACGGATCCTGTCCTGTCCAGCGGTCAGACGGCCGTGCTCGGAACTTTGAGTTTCGCGTGATGACCGATCTCTGCCGTACCGACGACGAGGTCGCGCGCGGCCTCGCGGCGCTTCGTCCGCGGGGTGATGCCTGGCGCAACGGCGGACATGACGGGCTTAACGGCTCGACCATGGCCGGGTTCTTCGCCGGGCTCGGCGCTGCCATCGGGCCTGTCGAACGCCGCGTCTGTGCGCTGATCGACGAGTTCTTCTGTTCGAGTGCTGTCGAGACACTGGACCTCTGGGCGCTCGAATATGGCGCTCCCGATGGTTGTGACCCGTTTGCGGATGTCTGCGAGAAGGTCAACGCCGTCGGCGACAGCATCCCGGCCTATGCGGAAGCAGCCGCGCTCAGGCGCGGCTGGTCAATCGTGATCGCGCAGGAGTTTATCACCATCGTGCAGTGCTGCCGTATGGGCCATGGGCGCATGGGTATGCTGCGAATGGGCGCCCAGGACGGCGTCGCCTGGCGCATCACCGTCGACCTGGCGAGTTCGCCCTCCTACGTCGCTGCCGAGAACCGCAAACCCCTGCTGGGCCGCATGTTGATGGGCTGGGCCTTCGACTGTGGCCCGGACATCGAAGCCCTGGCCTGCCTGATCCGCCGGATCGCGCCGGCCCATGCAGACCTCGTCTTCGAGACGATCTGAGGAGATCAACCATGGTAGACCTTTGGGGTCCGGGCGCCTTCGGCGCGGCCGGTGCCGCTCCGTCGCGACCCGCTTTTGCGCCGACCAATGGCGGGGCGGACCCGGACACGTTCTTCCAGGACTGTTCGTCGCCGACATCCGACGACGGCACGGAGTGGCGTTCAGCGGTTCTCAACATGCTGCTGGCGCAGCTCAGGTCCGTGGTGCGGCACGGCAGTCCACCTGCGACCAATCTCGACGATGACCTGCTGATCAAGGCGATCGCGTCGGGCAATGTCACCCACGCTGTCGCGACCGGTTCTGCAAATGCCTGGCTCGTTGATCCTTCGCTCGCCGTCCCGGCCTATGCCGCCGGTCGGGTGCTCTGGGTCAAGGCCCCGGCCACCAATACCAATACGACCGTTACTGCCAGTGTCAGCGGACTTGGCGCCCGGCCGGTCAAGAAGGCGGATGGCTCCAATCCGGCTGTAGGCGATCTTGTCGTCGGCCGCTGGTATCCGACGTTCGACGACGGCACCAACATCTGCATCGTCAGCATTCTGCCGAGCGAGGTCACAGCGCGCTCGGGACAGGTTTTCACCGCGAACGGTAACTTCAACGTCCCAGCAGGTGTGACGCGGATCAAGGCGCGCGCCTGGGGGGCAGGTGGCGGGGGAGGCGGCATCACGTCAGCAGCAGCTGGCGGCGGTGGTGGTGGCGGCTATTCCGAAGGCTGGTTCTCCGTCACCCCGGGCGCCGTCATTCCCGTCACTGTTGGCACCGGCGGCTCCGGTGGCGCCAACACCGGGGGGACCGGCGGCACCGGTGGAGCATCCTCCATCGGGGCGCTGCTCACAGCGGCCGGCGGCGTCGGCGGCCCCGGATCGACCGGGACCTATCCGGCTGGTGGTTTGGGGGGCGGCGGATCTGGCGGCAGTTTGAACGTGTCGGGCTCGCAGGGCGGACAGGGGTACAACCTGTCGCAGCAGGGCGGCGGCATTGGCGGCTGCGCTTACGGCACGACCTGGAACCTCCTCCAACTCGGTTCCGCGAACGCGGCAGTCGGCCGTTATCCAGCCGGTGGCGGCAATGGCGCCATGGGCGGCAGCGGTGTCGCTGCGGGCGGCGCTGGTGCTGATGGCCTCGTGATCGTGGAGTGGTGAGATGAAGTTTGCACGCGTTGTCGGTGGAACGATCGTTGAATTCCCGCAGCCAGTCGAAGGTGCATCGCTCGCAGAGAGTTTTCACCCGGACTTCATTGCTGCGCTTGTCGCGGTACCAGTCGATGCTGAACTTGGGTGGATCAGCAACGGCGGCACGTTCGGGCCGCCGGGCCCGCCGCTTCCGTCACCTGTCGACCTGGTCGCCTATGCACGCGAGAAGCGCTGGCAGATCGAGATCGGTGGAATCTTGGTAGCAGGCGTTCCCGTGGCCACGGACGATCGTAGCAAGATCATGATCGTCGGCGGCCGGGTGGCCGCAATGGCCGACGCCGCGTGGTCGACGATCTGGCAAGGGGCGGATGGCAACGCCTATCCGGTGAATGCGGCGGCGATGATCGCGATCAGCGATGCCGTCCAGGCGCATGTGAATGCGACCTTCGCCACGCTGGCCACTGTTCTCAGCGCCATTGAAAGCAGTGCGGTAACGACGAAGGCCGCAATCGACGCGGACTTCGCCCTCCTGACTGACTGACTGACATAGATGGGCGAGCCGGCCGACCGCCCCCTGCCAGTTATTCTCTGACTACGCGCCGCGAAGCTATCGAGACCGTGACCGACCGAGAGGCTTGGCTTCAGCGGCGATATTTTGCCCAGCAACCGTACTAAGGAATTGCGCAGTTGCAGCAGCCGCAATGCGGTGACCCGCGGCTGTCCAGTGCCCGTCTTCGGCATACAAGCCGGCCTGGGTGAATGCCGGCCTTAGGTCGAGTGCGCTGATACCGGATCTGCTCAAGCGCTTCATGGCTTCCCGATAAGGGAGGTCATAGTCGAGGTTCTTCATCGCAGGCGAGTACTGCAGTTGGGCCGCGAGCCAATTCTTCCAGGTGGGCTCGATGTCCCAGACGGTCGGGATCAGAACAACTGCCACTTGACCGCCATCCTTTTCGACTTCCGTTTTCAACTGCCTGAATAGAGTTTCCGTGACATTCCAGGCTCGTTCCGCTTCCGGTGAGTATGGTTCTTTGAGAAACGCAACGGTCGAAGCTTCCCAACGCCGAAAAACGGGGAGTGGGTGAACCGCGCCCGTAAGCCTCTGGTACCCTCTGCTGGCGCGCCGATAGATCACAGAATTGTTCACGAGAAACTGCGTTAGCGGCGTGTCGTAGTAAACATGTGAGCCAGGAGCGGCCTTCATGGTCACCTGGTTCAGCGCTTTGCCAGCGAGCACGAACCCGGGCAAATCGATGGGCGCAGGTTCGACGAGTTGCTGGATCTCGACGCTGTTGTTCCGAGCGTCGTTGCTGACAGTGAAATAGACCAGCACAAGGTCGGGTGAATATCGGCGAGCGTCGTGGGTATAGCGCAGAAACTCATTCGCAGTACCGGCGCTCGACACGCTGAAATTGAGCACTTCGCATCGATCGGAACCGCACAGTCGACGCTCATTGGCGGTTCGATCGAGCTGCTGGGGCAGTTGGTCCGCGTGCGGCAATGTAGGCAGGCCAAAGAAGGAATCGCCTAAAATCGCGATGCGGCGCGTGCCCGGGGGTTTGTCGACGGTGCGCTCGAGATCGAACGTCCCTTGTGAATTGACCAGGCCGGGCGCTGTCTGGGGCGCCATGACCGATCCCCATGGACGGGCGAGATACGAGGTCAGTGGCGCTGGCGGCGTCATGTCCTCGATCGGCTTATCGAGGCCAATCCTCGCCCCGATCTCGATCAGCGCAACGAGTAAAAGCAAATACCAGAAGTCGCTGAGCCGCAGGCGCATGCCGCCGAAGTAGCAGTTTGCACGCATGCCGATCAAGACGGAGCGGCGCTCGGTTGGCGATTTCTGACAACTTTCAATGCCGGCCGCCTGCGAGGCGGCTTTGTTATTTCTGGAGACCGCCCATGAGCGATCGTTTCACGATCTGCCTGCCGATCACGCTCGCCCATGAAGGCGGCTATGTCGATCATCCGAAGGACCCCGGCGGCGCAACTAATCTGGGTGTCACGATCGGCACGCTCTCCTCCTGGCTCGGTCGCAGGGCGAGCAAGGCGGAGGTCCGGGCGCTCACCGTCAAGGCGGTCGAGCCGATCTACCGCAAGAACTACTGGCAGGCGGCGAACTGCCCTGCCTATCAGCCGGGTGCGGATCTCTGCGTGTTCGACGCCGCGGTGAATTCCGGCCCCGGCCGAGCGGTGCAATGGGCCAAGGGCGTCAAGGCGGCAAGTGGCAAGGTCTTCGTCGCCGCCTATTGCGATGCCCGTCTGGGCTTCCTGAAGCGGCTTGGCACCTGGTCTAGCTTCGGCAAAGGCTGGTCCCGCCGTGTCGCGGAGATCCGGGCCAAGGGCACAACCATGGCGCTTGCGGCCGCCGGCATCACGGGAACGCCCGCCCGTGCAGCTCTCGAGATCGAAGCCGCCAAGTCGGACGGCAAGGCAAGACGCGACCAGGCTGCTGCCGGGACTGCTGGAGCCGGCGGGGCGGGTGGCGTCGCGGTCGCGCCGATGGAGGGCGTATCCTCCGGTTCCGCATGGGGCGCGATAGCGATCATCGGCGTGATCGTGATCGGTGCCGCGACGTTCCTCTTCATCCGTTCCCGCAACCGCCGCGATGAAGCGGCCGCTTTCCGGCTGGAGGCCGCCCATGTCTGACATTCTCGGAACGCTGGCGACATCGCTCGCCAAGCAGGGAGCACCGCTGCTGGGCGGGCTGATCGGCACCGCACTTGGCGGGCCGGTTGGTGCTGCCGTGGGCGGGCTTGCCGGCAAGGCAATCGAGAGCCTGGCCGATGCCTTCGGTGTCGACCCGACGCCAGAGGCTGTGAAGGAAGCTGTCGACAGCAGCATCGGCGCCGCCGATGTCATCGCCGAAGCCGAGGCTCAGGCGCGGGCGATGCTGCCGATCTGGCAGATCGAGGCGACGCGGGCGAGTGAGGCGCAGACTGTCGAGATCGAACGCGGCTTCGGCGCATGGCAGTTCTGGCGCGGCGCCTGGCAGGGGCTGATCATCACTGGCTGGGCCGTCATCCTGCTGATCGCGCTTCTCGGCGGCAATCTCGGCATCAGGCCCCTCCTGCCATTGCCCGAAATGGTTTCGGCCTGGGGTTCGGTCACTTTGACCTGGCTCGCGGTCTTCAATGGCGGCCACACCCTGAAGGAGATTGCGCCCACGCTCGGATTCGGTCGCCGGGGTGCGCGATGACGGAGCTGACCGTTCCGGCCATGCTGCTTTTTTCGCTTGCCACCGTGCTCGCCACCTTTGCCGCGAGCTGGGGTGTCATCCGTTTTCAGGGACACCAGAACGACAGACGCCTCGCCCGGCTCGAGCAACGTCTCGAGCAACAGGCGATCGACCTCGCGGCGTTCAAGCTCGAAGCGGCGCAGCGCTTCGTTACAGACGACATGATGGCCAAGCTCGAGGAGCGGGTCATTGGCGCGATCGACCGTCTGGCCGATCGCCTCGACAGGCTGATTGAGGCGCGTGTCGCGGGCCGCAAACCCACCGCCTGACCTTCCCACTAGCCAAGGATCATCACCATGATCACCCTGCTTCGCGCGGGCCTGATGGCGCTCGCCCTCTTCGCTGTTCGGCCGGCCTCGGCCGAGGAGAATTGCCGCTCCCTGGATAGCCTCATGCCCGAGTTGGTGGCCGTCGCTGCCATGGGTGCCCGCGTCGTCATGCTGGACGAGGCGGAGGCAAAAGCTGCGCTGGGTGCAATCGAGGCCGAGCGAGGGCCACCCCCACGGCCGCTAAAACTGAGTGCCATGGTCCTGATCTTCGGCGATCAGCGCGCCGTCGTGCTCTTCGTCGAGGGAACGGAGGTCTGCCTGCTCCTGCCGCTCGGGCTGGAGAGTGCCCGCCGCATCGAGGCGGCGGCACGCGGAGAACCGGCCTGATGACGATCCTCCATCTGCAGCAGCCGCTGCCCTATGATCTGGCGAAAGCCGCAGTCGAAGCCGTCGAGCATGCGGTTGAGACCGGCGCGAGCTATCCGATGCCACGCGGCGGGCGCGGCCGCTCGGCCGTGGTGGAAGCCGCGCGCGCGCTCGGGCTGCCGCTGACCACGTTGAAGGCGCGGCTCAAAGCGGCGCACCGTCACCATGAGCTCGCTCCGAACGGGATCGCTCCCGAACAGGCGCCAGCAAGGAAGCGGGAACGCAAGCCCGAGGAAGAGCGTCGGCTGGTTGGCCTTCAGGACGAGGTCACGCGGCTGCGCAAGCAGATCAAGGCGCTGCACCGCGAGGAGCTCGATACGGAATCGGTTCGTGCCATCCTCGGCCGGTTGGCGCGGGCGGCCGCGCAGCCGCCTCGCTGGACGATCGATCCTGGTCGCAAGGGCACGCGCGGAACGCCGGAAGTGCCGGTCGCGGTCTGGTCTGACTGGCACATGGGCGAGGTTGTCTCGCTGGCCGAGACCAGTGGGCGCAATGCCTATGACCCGCAGATCGCCGAGGAGCGCGTACGCCGGCTGGTCGCCTCGACCATCGCGCTCTGCCGCAAGCACGGCCCGGGCGATTATCCCGGCATCGTCATCAACCTCCTCGGCGACTTCGTCTCCGGCGGGCTGCATGCCGAGCTGCTGAAGACCGATGCCGAAGAGGCGATCCCGACTGTCCTGCGCTGCGTCGACCTGCTGATCTGGGCACTTGGCCAGATGATCGAGGCGTTCGGGCACGTCTATTGCCCCTGTGCCTCGGGCAATCACGGTCGCGCGACGCAGAAGCCCGAGTTCAAGCGCTACGTCTACAAGAACTATGACTGGCTGATTTACCAGCTGCTCGCGCGCCACTTCGCCGGCGACGATCGTATCGTCTTCGACATTCCCGACACCAACGAGGTGCATTACCGCGTCTTCGGCCAGCGCTATCTCGCCATGCACGGTGACATGCTCGGCGTGAAGGGCGGCGACGGCATCATCGGCTCGCTCGGGCCGATCGCGCGCGGCGAAACCAAGGTCGGCAAACAGGCCGCGGCGCTCGGGCTCGATTACGACGTGCTAGTGATCGGTCATTGGCACCAGATGCTCTGGCTCACCCGCGTCATCGTCTCGAATACGCTGAAGGGCTGGGACGAGTTCGCGAAGAACGCGCTGCGGGCGCCACCGTCGAACCCGTCGCAGCCGCTCTGGTTCGTGCACCCGCGCCGCGGCATCACCTCGCGTTGGGAAATCCAGGTCGAGGAGCCGAAGGCGGGGCGGGGAGACGAATGGGTCAGCTTCCGGAGGGCCGCATGAGCACCGCAGAACCGGAGCAGAGCGATCCCGCTTCCAAGCCGACCAATCCGAAAGATGCGCTCGCCGTCTCTCGCCTCCCGATGCACCTGGTGCCGGACACGATCGAAGCCTATGCGGCGCTCGCCTTCTGCGAGGGCGCGGCCAAATACGGGGCCTTCAACTGGCGCGTGGGCGGGGTGCGTGCCTCGGTCTATCGGGGAGCCCTGCGGCGCCATCTGGCGAAATGGTGGAACGGCGAAGAGGCGGACCCGAAGACAGGGGTCCCGCATCTCGCCTCGGTCATCGCTTGCGCCGGGATCCTGCTCGACGCCAGGCTGTGCGGGAAGCTGACCGACGATCGCCCGCCGGCAGCGCCAATGTCGGCGCTGATTGATGAGCTGGAGGCGGATGTGCAGCGGATCACGGCGCTTTTCGCTGACCGTGACCCGCGGCATTGGACGATTGAAGATCGTTGATCAACGCCCGTGCGCGTTGAGGAAACGTCCAAGCATAGATGCCTGACGGTCCATGTTCCGGCGCCTCAGTTCAGCAATCAAGATATGAAGAGGCGGTGTATTAGCCAAGTATTCGGCTGGGCCGCTATACATTCCTCCGCCGGGGCCCGTGTACAAGCCTCCGCCTGGGCCGGTATACAAACCACCGCCGGGGCCGGTGTACAAACCTCCGCCTGGTCCTGTGTACAGGCCTCCCCCAGGACCGGTGTAAAGTCCCCCGCCGGGGCCAGTGTACATGCCTCCACCTGGGCCGGTGTACATTCCCCCGCCAGGACCGGTGTAAGCACCGCCGCCTGGGCCAGTATAAAGGCCTCCGCCAGGGCCAGTGTATAGTCCACCGCCGGGTCCCGTGTATCGATTCCTAGGCCACATTGATTCTCGCCCCGTTACGTCAGCACTTTAGGTTTTGCCCCAACCCGGCCTGTTGTCCGGGTCGGGGCTTTTTCCGTTTTAGGCCTTGATCTGCCCCAACAAACCAAGGGCTACCGTTGCGGGCCTGGCGCGGAAAATGTCGGCTAGCGACATTTTGGGCCTGCGCTGGTTCGACAGTACGAGCCCCCCGGCGCCCTGAGGAATAATGAAGCGCTTCACGAGAGTGACAGGCGCCCACAATTCCCGACGTGTGGCTTGAAGCGCGCGGTCGAAGGCCGCCTCAGCTTCGGCCAACGAGGCGAAGGAGCCTGTGAGCGTCGTATTGGGCAGCTTCATCATTTCGCCGCCGACATCCGTCCACGATGACAGGCCGTGGGTCAGGGCGTGCTTCAGGAACGGCGTGTGAGGGTCAGGATCTGTGGATTTCAGATCATAGGTGATAACGAAGGGGTACACGGTGTTTAAGCCTTTCTCGGCCCCTCGGACGCTTGACAGCCAGACCACGAACCTCATTTATGAGGCTGCACTCATAGCTGGGCTGCTCGCGTCGTCGGGTGCCTGCTAACCTAAAAGCCGGGGCTGATGCCTCGGCTTTTTTGTTTCCCCGCCGAGGTATTTCGGCGAAGGCGTCTCGACCGATCGAGTACGCATCACAAATTAACCTTTAGGCAGATGGTGCGCAAGGATTAGCGCGTGATCGCCCCTGTGGGCACGACATCTAGTATGACGCTGGGGATTTTGGGGATAAGTACCATTAACCTTTGAGTTCGGTCGAGAGAATCACCCGAACCCGTTGAAATCTCAGCAGCCGACATGGCCGTTGATTGGTCGTCCTCCCGGCGGCAGGCCTGATAGTAGAGTCCTGGCACTTGCTTGCCCGCCTTCGTGCGAGAGGAACGTTTTCTAGCGAAGGCGGTTTCCTCACGGTCATGGTGGGGTACGAGTCGTGTGTGCGCGTTGCGTTTTGCGGTCCGGCCCTGGCGCCGAGATAGTTCGTAGCCCCGCAAGCAAGGCGCGGGATGCGCGCCAGCGGAAGCTCAACTTCGACCCCATGCCGGAGCGGGTCGAGCCCTGCCTGGCTCTGCTGGCTTCGAAGCCCCCGACCGGCGACGATTGGGCTTTCGAAGTCAAATGGGACGGCTACCGTCTCGCCATCCATATTGATAATCGCACGGTTCGGGTCCTGACGCGGGGCGGGTATGACTGGACGAACCGCTTCCCGATGATTGCGGGTGATGCTCTCGACCTCGGGTTGGATAGCGCCATCCTCGACGGCGAGGCCGTCGTGCTCGATAACCGCGGGGCCTCCGACTTCAGCGCCCTTCAGCAAGCTCTCGGTGGCCGGGGCGGCAAGCGGTCTTCCGCCGGGGCGCTCCTCTATGCTTTCGACCTGCTCTATCTCAACGGCCACGATCTTCGAGCGCTGCCGTGCGAGGAGCGACGCGAGATGCTCGCTGGCGTCATAAAGCCCCATACCTCGATCCTGTTCAGCGAGGACGTTGATGCCGATGGCGACGCCTTCCTAACCGTGGCCTGTAAAATGGGCCTTGAGGGCATCATCGCGAAGCGCAGGGATGCGCCCTATCGCTCTGGCCGCGGCGGCGAATGGCTCAAGATCAAATGCGTGCAGTCCGAGACCTTACTGGTCATCGGCTATGAGTTCTCGGCGTCCGCCCTTGGCGGCTTGGCCAAGTTGTTGTTGGCGGCGCGCAAGGGTGACGCTCTCGTATATGTGGGCGGGGTCGGTACTGGCTTCGGCTACAAGGGCGCCGTGGCGATCCGGAAGCGCCTCGACACCACGATCATCCCGAAGCCTGCAATTCCTTTGCAGCGGCCGGGAGTCCGCTGGGTTACGCCGGCGCTCTGCGTTGAGGTTGAATTCCGCGCCTGGACCAATGACGGTAAGCTGCGGCACGCCAGCTACAAGGGCATGCGCGACGACGCCGAGATGGGTGACGTCTACGAGGTCAGCGCGGACACCAAGTCTGGATCCGCTGCGCCCTAGCTGCCCCACCGGCCTTCCAGGGCTGTGCCAGCCCTTCGGCTATCAGGATGGCCCCAACGTCACCCTTGGCCGTCCTGAGCCTCGCCAGAGTCCTGCCGTAGCGATCCGTGCACCGACCGGAGCTCTCGCACCGATCGATCGTCACCGGGCTGTCGCGCAGGAGTTCAGCCAGGCGTTCCTTGGCCAGCAGACCGACGATCAGCTCATCCTCGCAGCGTGAGCCACGGGTCTCCGGCGCGTCGATGTTCAGGATCCGGATGCGCTCGTCGGCGATATCGACGGTGTCGCCGTCAATAATGACCACGCGGGACTCGGCGAAGGACGCAGTCGCGCATACCAGGGCGACCAGGAGGACGAGGTGCTTCACGGGAACTTTCGCTTGGCATTGCCGACGCACTCTCGGAGATGCAGTTCGGTCAAGAAGTCAGGATTCATCGAGATTTCAGAACGGGATTTGGAAGCGGCTGCTCGGTGCAGGCACGGGGCATAGCTCAAACATGAGGGGAGGCATGTGGTCCTCCTCCCAGCAGAAGGCCGCATAGTCGAGTTCCGCCCATTCATCGGCTTCGGGGCTGCCAGGGCGCGCGTCCTCGATCTCGGCCATTCGCTGCCGGGCTGCCAACCATTCCAGGGTGTCGGTGATGACCATCGCGCCCCGCATTGTCAGTGGCGCGTCGCCTCGTCGTCACTGATCACCCCGACGCGCCTTGCCTCGCGGAGCCAGTGCCAACGGTCGCCTTCGGCTTGCTCGACCTGCCAGAGCTGCGGCTTGCCGTCGCTCGGCACGAAGAAGGCATAGTCCTCGTCCTTCGCCAGGCGATAGGGCGGGTCGAAGACAATTTCCTGCGTCTGGAACCCGCCCATATTCATTTCGACCCGGCTCAACTCGAAATTTCCGCCAGAGGCGATGATCTGCTCAGCCTGCTGCGGAGACAGGGCCGTCCCTGCGGGGTTGCGCGACGCCGACATGGCTTGACTCCTATGGCTCATCGGATGTTCTAATTTTGTTCTCATTCGAGCGCGAGTCAAATGTCCTATTCCGATGCCGATCAGGCCCACCATTCCGCCGACCCTGGACACGGATCTGAGGCATTATCCGTGGATCGTCATTCGCTTTCGCTGCAACTACTGCAAGCGCTGGGCCGACGGGGGCCTGGCGGCCTGTGCGGAGAAATTCGGCGCCGCCATGACGCTGGGCGATCTGCTCGAGATGTTCAGGGGCCGGTGCGCCTGGCGGGCGGAAATCCGCAAGCCGCAGAAATACGGGTTCAAGTGCGGGGGGTATTGCCTGGACATCGGCAAGACACGCCCGCCCGATCTGCCGGCTACGATGTCAGGCTTGACCGTGATCGAGGGTGGGCGGGATGATCTGCTCCCGGCCGAGCCTCGCGAGATCGAGCGGCGGAAGCGGATAGGCGAGGAGTAGCGGGAATGTGCGGTCGGTTCAGCCAGGCGTATTCGTGGGAAGAGATCGTCGCCTTCAGCCAGCCGCTGACGGTGCCGGCCGACCGATCGAACCTGCAGCCGCGCTACAATATTGCCCCGACGACCGAGGTCGACATCATCATCCGTGATCAGGACGGCAACCGCGTCTTGAAGAAAGCGCGCTGGGGACTGATCCCGGGCTGGTGGAAAAAGAAGGCGAACGAATCCGGCGCTACGTTCAATGCGCGGATCGAGACCGTCGATTCCAGCGCCATGTTCCGGTCAGCCTATGTGAAGCGGCGCTGCATCATCCCGGCGAGCGGCTTCTACGAATGGACCGGCGAGAAGGGCGACAAGACCCCGCACTTCATCAACGCGGCCGATGGCGGGCTGCTCGGCTTTGCCGGCTTATGGGAGGCCTGGACCAATCCAGATACCGGCGAGGAGATCTCGACCTGCACGATCATCACGCGCGATGCGAACAAATGGATGTCGGAGATCCACAACCGCATGCCGGCGACGCTGCTTCCGCGCGATTTCGAGGCGTGGCTTGATGGCTCGGGAGGCAAGGAACTGCTGATGCAGCCCCCGCAGGAGCTGCGCGAGTGGATCGTGTCGCAGCGAATGAACAAGACCGGGGTCGGAGATGACGACCCAGCCACGGCCGAGCCGGCGCCGCTCAAGGCGCCGGAGGAGCCGGGGGCTCCGTTCAAGGAAACGCTGTTCTAGCCCAGGCGACCCTTCCGCCAAGCCAATATTGCCAGAGCGACCAGCAGGATCGCGGAGGGGGCCATTCGGCCGTTGGATCGTCCGAAGCTGAACCTCATTTGGCATCAATGGCGCACTGATAGATCAAGAAGCAATCGCCCTCGGCGTAGGATCCGCCTTTGGAAGGCGGGGGGGGATCGCCTCAGGCAAAAACGTCGGCAGTCTGGCTCTTTCGCCGGGCAAGCAGCCCTACAAGATGTCGGTCTCCTTTTGGCGTGATCCTCCAATAACTGGATCTGTCATTTACGCCCCGCTTTTTGATCCCCTGATCCAATAGACCCAACGCTCTGAATTGAATGAGGACTTCATTCCAAGATTCAGTGGAGAGGACTACCGACCCTCCGCTGGGTGTCTTTAGGCCTTCTGGGAGGTGGTCGAATACATGAAATCGGCAAATTAGACTTTGAAGTTCGTTTTCCGTTGTTTCATTAATCAACGATGGGCCAATGTCTCTGTATAAATCATCCAAACTTACCTTTACTGACCAACCTCGAGTGGAGTAATTGGCTTTATTGGTGTCGTAAATTCTTCTATTTCCACTGATTTCGACTTCATCGTTGCCAGATTCTAAGCTTTCGTCAGTGTAATCGTCTTCTTTTTTCTGCGTTATTTCTCTAAGTTGTCTATTTTCTTCGGTGAGTTTGTTGATTTGTTCAAGTAGGGCGATCGGTGACGTGCCGTCGTTCCTGATCCAGCCCGGGCGGGGATTGATTTTTATCTCTCTGATTAGCGATCGGGAGACCAATCCTCCCAGTTCTGCCGCGCTCGACCACGTGCGTACGGGGTATTCGCGCATAACCTCGATTCTGAAGGCCTCCAATTTGGTTCGTGATCCTTCGATTTTTTCAGTCTTTCCCGAAGCTATTTCATCGGGCTTCGCATGAACGAACGCGAGAACGGGTATTCCAAGTTTCTTTGCGTAGCGATATTCTTTTTCTGTATAGCTAACGCCGTCTTCTGTAACGGATCCATAGCGGCCACCGAGTATAAGGATGTAGTAATCGCATTCATCGATTACTCTCTTAATGACATCCCACTGGCTTTCATTCGATGCGACAAACGCCTCCATGCCGGTTGGAATGCAATCCATTTCCCATACGGCTTGAATAACTTCGGCGCGCTCACCGATTAGATCCGTGAAGGTTGAGCTCACAAAAATCTGATGCCGGACTGAATATGACAAGGCCATCCCCCAAGCGTTTCGCGCTTGGACTTATTCACGAGATTCTAGTCGCGGGAAAGTCGCCAAGTGCGGCCCGCTAGTCCTTGCTGATTGCTGGGGCCAGCCGGTCCAACCACACCCACCCGAGATATTTGTCTCCGGTCTGGCGCAGATGGGCATAGCGTTTCATCGAACTCCAGTTGCGGTGGCCGGAGACGGATGCGGCCTGTGGAATGGTTCGACCCATCTCGAGGAGCCGGGAAACGCCCTCGTGCCGCAGGTCGTGGAAGTGGAGATCTGCGATGTTGAGGATGGCGCAAGCGCGCGTCATGTTGGCGCTGACCGTTCGGTGATTATACGGGAAAATCTCGGCGTAGTTTCGGGGTTGAGCCAGCGCAATCCGAAGAGCCTCTTCAGGCAGTTCGCACCACACGTCATTTCCGTCCTTCGCTTCCGGGTCCTTCATATCGCGGACGAGCACACGTCGTCCGGCGACATCGAGATCCGTCCAGAGGATCTTGGTGATTTCCTCCTCGCGCCGGCTCGAGTAGAGCGCGAAGGCGACGATTGCCGCCATGGGCATCATGCGCGGCCGCTTGCGCCTCCCGGCTTCAAAGTGCCTCAGCAGGCGGTCGAGCTCATCGAGCGTTGGCCTGCGGGTGCGATCCTTCGATTTGCCGGTTACGCCGAGGCGCTTTGTGACCTTGAAGGTATCGGCCATGGCCTTCTCGTCGAGCGGGTAACCCCATGCGGGTTGGGCGATCGCGAAGACTGAGCGTAGGTGGGAGAGGTAATTTGCCACCGTCGCCGGCGCGCGCTCAACGCCAAGGCGCCCGGCATAAGCGACCAGGTCCTGGCTGGTGATGTCGGCGCAGGCGATATCGGCAATGTCGTCGGCCTTTATCGCGCGCAGAACCTGCGACTTCGTCCGCCCGATCTTCTTCTTGCTCTCGGCGATGTAGCTGTCGATGGCGTCTCCGAGCGTCGCCAGCCGCTTGCCATGCTGGGCTAGTGCGAGCGCCCCTGGCTTGGAAAGTTCGGCTTCGCGCTTCTTGATCCACGCGGCGGCGGCGGGGCGGCGGTCGAACGTCTGAGACTCACGATGGCTGCGACCCTCGCGTTGGACGGCGATTTGCGCCATATAGGCGACCGTTCCGTCCCGTCTCGGTCGCTGGATGATCGTGCCCATTTACAACATTGCCGCCGCATCTGTGACATTTGTTGTAAGGGCTATCGAAAACGGCCGATAATGGCAAGGAACAGGACACGAACGAGAGCGACAAGTTGACAGAGAATGCCCTAAATCAGGCTGAAAGCGCACAGGGAAGCGCCTGGCGCCTTTCCGTCGCGCCCATGATGGATTGGACTGACCGGCATTGCCGCGTCATCCATCGCCTGATGTCGCGCCGGGCGCGGCTCTATACCGAGATGGTGACGGCGCAGGCGGTGATCCGCGGCGACCGGCAGCGCCTGATCGGCTTCGACGCGATGGAGCAGCCCGTTGCCTTGCAACTCGGCGGTAATGACCCGGCCCTGCTGGCGGAGGCCGCGAAGATCGGCGCCGATTTCGGCTATGACGAGATCAATCTGAATTGCGGCTGTCCCTCCGACCGCGTGCAGGGCGGGGCCTTTGGCGCCTGCTTGATGCGCGAGCCGGCATTGGTCGGCGACTGCGTCGCGGCGATGAAGGCGGCCGTCTCCGTCGCCATCACCGTCAAATGCCGCGTTGGCGTCGATGATCAGGATCCGGAAGCGGCGCTCGATGCTCTGACTGCCAACGTGCGCGCCGCCGGTGTCGATGCGCTCGTCGTGCATGCCCGAAAGGCCTGGCTGCAAGGATTGTCGCCGAAGGAAAACCGCGAGATCCCGCCGCTCGACTATCAGCGCGCCTATCGCCTGAAAGCGGCCAATCCGGACCTGATCGTGGCGATCAATGGCGGCATCCGCGCCCCCGTGGAATGGCCGACGCATCTCGCGCATCTCGACGGCGTGATGATCGGCCGCGAGGCTTATCAAAATCCCGAGGTTCTGCTGGAGGTCGATCCGCTGCTCTTCGGCGAGGCGGCGCCGGTTGGCGATGCCTTCGGCATGCTGGAGGCGCTCGAACCCCATATCGCGGCGCATATCGAGAAGGGCGGCCGGTTGCATGCCTTCACCCGCCATCTCGTCGGGCTGTTCCCGGGCCGCCGGGGCGCGCGCCTGTTCCGCCGTCATCTCGCCGAGCATTGCGTCGGAAGCGAAGCGGGGCTTGCGGATTTGCGTGCGGCGGTCGCCCATGTCTCGCGCTACGAAGAGGCGGCTGCCGCTGCATAGGAGTCTGCCATGGCCGAGCCTGACCAGTCGCCTTCGGATCCGGATGTGGTCAGGCGCATCGAGGCCAGCTTCGGCAAGCAGGCTTTCATGACGACGCTCGGCGCCCGGCTTACCCGGATCGCTCCCGGCGAGGTCGAGATCGAGCTGCCGGTTTCGGCCCATCTCACCCAGCAGCACGGCTTCGTCCATGCCGGAGCGGTCGCCACGATCGCCGATTCGGCGGCAGGCTATGCGGCGCTGACGACGATGCCGCCGGGCACCGGCATCCTCACCGCCGAGTTCAAGATCAACCTTCTTGCGCCTGCCGCCGGCGAACGGCTGCTGGCGAAGGGCAGGGTGGTCAAGGCCGGCCGCACCCTGACGCTCGCCACCGCCGAGGTCTTCGCGCTGAAGGACGGCGCGGCCAGGCTCTGTGCGATGATGACGGCGACCTGCATGACCATTGCCGGCCGCGACGGCGTGTCCGACTGAATGGGTGCTCCGACTGGGAACGAGTGCAGCGCCATGGATATCCTCGATCACGCCACCCAGCCGCAGGAACACTGGCGCGACGGGGTGAGGACGCTGATGCGCGTTTCGGCGAGGGTCCAGAGCCGGCAGCTTTGCATCTTCGAGCAGTATTGCGACCCCGGGTTGGGGGCGCCGATGCACCTTCATGCCGTCGAGGAGGTGCTCGAAGTGATCGAGGGGACGGCCGAGATCACCCTGCGCGACGAGACCAGGACCGTGACGGCCAATCAGTCGGTGCTGATTCCGGCCGGCGCCCGCCATGGCTTCAGGAATGTCGGCGCCGGCATCCTGCATGTGCGCGCCACCCTGGCCGCATCCATCTTCGAAGCGTCCTATGACGATCGCAGCGAACTGTCCCGGCGCTATGTGCCGGATTGAGTGCGATGGCGTGGCGCCGGATGAAGCGCTCCACCTGTAGCAGCGCCTGTTGCAAGGAAAACCGAAGTTCGCCGCACCGTACGGGTCGCCGGTTTTCGATCCCCGAGTCCCGATCCAGTTGGGATTGAAATCGATCTCGGGATCAGGACTGCGGGGCAACGTCACCGCACATGGCGGATCCCCTCGCTTATTCTTTCTCCGTCAGCTCGAGCGCAACCTGCCAGATTGGGTTGCCGCAACGCTGGCTGTCCGGATCAGGGAAGCGGAAGAGGTGCTGCGGATCGGCGCGAGCCTGAAATAGGCGGACGGATCGGGCGTTGAGGGCCTGCCCTAAGCTCTCCGCGAGCTTAGGGATGATCGCTGTCGCCAGCCAGTGGGGTCGGCGGCAGCGTGGTCGAGCCAATTGGGCGGAGTGTTCCAGCGGTGCAACACGACGGTCGCATCGCCATGCCGGAGTGAAATCTGAAATCCCCTCAGCGCCTGATGTATTGCAACTTCTGGTTTTAGCGTTGATCTGTATAGTATAAAACCGATATAATTGACCGAAACGCAAGGGAAAGTTTTCTAAAAATAGGAGCGCCGTCTGAGTTTAAAAGTAATTCTTCTTGCGAACATGTTTGGTTGTTTCTATAATGTCGGGCACGGTGCCCGTGGAAAACTCCGTGGGTCATCAAGAAAAATGGAGGCAACGGATATGACCGAAGCCCAAACTGTCGCACCCAACTATATCGAACTGACCGCTAATATTGTCGTTGCGTATGTCAGCCACAATTCGGTTCCGGCAGACGAGCTTCCCGGCCTTGTCAGAAGTGTTCATGCGGCTGTGTCTGAGTCCGCCGCAGGCAAGAGCCCGGTGGAAGAGATCCGCGCGGTTGTCCCAGCCGTTCCGATCAAGAAGTCGATTACCGACGAGTATCTGATCTCGCTTGAAGACGGGAAGCGCTACAAGGCGCTGAAACGGCACCTGTCTGGCCGGGGCCTGACGCCTGAGCAGTATCGCGAGAAATACGATCTTCCCCGCGATTATCCCATGGTTGCCCCGAGCTACGCCAAGAAACGCTCAGAACTGGCCAAGACCATTGGTCTTGGCCGCATGCGCATGGGACACGACACGAAGTCCGCGCCGCCCCCGCAGCCGAAGCCGCGTGGCCGCGGAAAGAAAGCCGCCTAGATCATCGGACCGGATATCGTATCCGGTCTGATGATCTAACCTTTTTGTGTTTGCATCGGCTTTGCCCCGAAAACCGCAATCCACTTTTCGGGCCGATGCTTTAGAAGTCACTTTCGGTCCGGAAACCAGAAGTCGGCGACCATTGCATTCCTGGAGGGGCTCACGGCTGGGTGCGTCTGGATCGAGCCGATGTCGGGAACGGTGGTGCTTCCACCCGGTGAGCCTCCGCTGCAGGTTAGGAACAGCCAGAGCGGACGCGCGTTGGAAGGGGCGCCAGAGGATTGAGCGCGATGAGGGCCATGGTACTCCACGCGGTCGGTCGACCGCTGGCTCTCGACATCCGGCCGGATCCGGAACCCGGCGCCGGCGAGATCCGCGTCCGGGTCGAGGCCTGCGCAGTCTGCCGGACCGATCTTCATGTGGTCGATGGCGATCTTGCCCATCCCAGCTTGCCGCTCGTGCCGGGGCACGAGATCGTCGGAATCGTGGACCGGGTGGGTGATGGCGTCCTGACCTCGGTGCCCGGCATGCGCGTTGGCATCCCCTGGCTCGGGCGTGTCTGCGGCCATTGTCCCTATTGCGCCTCCGGCCGCGAGAACCTCTGCGACGAACCCGTCTTCACCGGCTACACGCGCGATGGCGGCTTCGCGAGCCATGTCGTGGCCGATGCCGCCTTTGCGTTTCCGCTGATCGGCTTCGACGACCCGGTTGCGGCGGCGCCGCTGATGTGCGCCGGGCTGATCGGCTGGCGCTCGCTGCGGATGGCCGGCGAGGGAAAGCGGATCGGTCTCTACGGCTTCGGCGCCGCCGCGCATATTCTCGCGCAGATCTGCCGCTGGCAAGGCCGCGAGGTCTTTGCTTTCACGCGGTTCGGCGACGAGGCGGCGCAGGTGCAGGCGCTCTCGCTCGGTGCGCGCTGGGCTGGCAGTCCGGACGCCGGTCCGCCCGAATTGCTTGATGCCGCGATCATCTTCGCGCCGGTCGGCGCGCTCGTTCCGAACGCCTTGCGGGCCGTCCGCAAGGGCGGCCGGGTTGTTTGCGGCGGCATCCACATGAGCGACATTCCGCAGTTTCCCTATCGGCTTCTGTGGGAGGAACGGCAGCTCGTCTCCGTCGCCAATCTCACCCGGCAGGACGCGGTTGAATTCCTCGCCATTGCGCCGAAGGCTGGCGTGAAGACCACAACCACTGTCTATCCGCTCGAACGGGCAAACGAGGCGCTCGCCGATCTCAGGGCAGGTCGGTTCCAGGGTGCGGCGGTGCTGGTGCCTTGACTGGCTGTTACCGCCATTGCCCATGTGCATCTCGCAGAGCGGTTTGAGGAGGCTCTGTCGCGGGATTTGGCGTAATGTTGGCGCGGCAGGTTGAGAAGGAGGCCCGCAAGCACCTGCTCGCCGAGGCGGTTCTGGTCGGAGTTTATGAGCGGTGATGATCGCCTGGGGCGGTGGCGATCATCACGCCTCCTCTTTTCGGCATGGTGAGGCAGGCGCGCGGGGCACGAGCATTCTAAGCGGTTGCCGTGGCTGCGCCTGATCGGCGTGATGCGGATTGTTCTCTGCGGGGACGTGATGACGGGGCGCGGCATCGATCAGGCGCTGCCCTGTCCGTGCGCCCCGCGCCTACATGAGCGCTATGTGCAATCGGCCATCGACTATCTGCGGTTGGCGGAGGAGGCGCACGGGCCAATACCCGCACCCGTCAGCCCGGCCTATATCTGGGGGGCGGCGCTGCAGGAGCTGAAGCAGGCCGATGCGCGGATCATCAACCTCGAGACCAGCATCACGCGCAGCGACGCCTATGTCGCCAAGGGCATCAACTACAGGATGAGCCCCGAGAATGCCGATTGTCTGACCGCCGCGGGGATCGACTGCTGCGTGCTCGGCAACAATCACGTCCTCGATTGGGGCCGCGCCGGGCTGCGCGAGACGCTCGCAACACTGGAGCGCTTGCGGATCAGGACCACAGGGGCAGGGCGTGATGCAGCACAGGCGAGCGCTCCGGCGGTCCTGGCTGCCGCCGATGCGAGGCGGGTGCTCGTCTTCTCATTCGCTTCGGAGACAAGCGGCGTGCCCCGGCAATGGGCAGTGAGCCAGAATGAGGCCGGGGTGAACCTTCTGCCCGGGCTGTCCAGCGCGACCGCCGCGGCGATCGCCGATCTGGTCGCTGTAGCGAGATGCGCCAACGATGTGGTGGTGATCTCTGTCCATTGGGGACCGAACTGGGGCTACCGCATCCCGGATGAGCAGAGGCGGCTCGCCCATGAACTGATCGACCGGGCGGACATTGCCGTCATTCATGGCCATTCATCGCATCACCCCAAGGCCATCGAGGTCTACCGGAACCGGCTGATTCTCTATGGCTGCGGCGATTTCCTGAACGATTATGAAGGCATCCGGGGTCACGAGGAATTCCGGCCTCATCTGGCGGTGATGTATATTGCCACTCTCGATCCCCACTCGGATCTGGTCGCGCTCGAGCTTGTGCCGTTTCGGATCCGCAGCTTCCGGCTCGCCCGGGCTGCAGAGCAGGACGTTGCCTGGTTGCAGCAGACACTGGACCGGGAGAGTCGTCCGTTTGGTACGCGCGTCGTGCCGGCGCCAGGGGGCAGGCTCGCGCTGTCCTGGCCGACACCGTAAAGTGAGCGCCGCCGAGGCCTGCGGCTGCCAACCGCGGGCAGGCGATCTGCTCGAAGGCGCGACGGATCGTGCGGGATTGCGGCACGGGGATGACCGGGCCGACTGCCGCGAGGCGACCCCGTCGGGCACGAAGCGCGAGGCTGCCACTGGCAAGGCTGGCGAGGCTGCACTGGCATAAAGGGAGAGGTTGTCATGGCTGAAGACATTACCCGGAAAACCTGTACGCCGTGCCGCGGCGGCGTGCCGCCGCTGACGCGGGAGGAAGCCGCGACCTATCTGCCGCAGACACCGGGGTGGGAGCTTGCGGAGGAGGGGCGCCTGCTGCGCCGCAGGTTCACGTTCGCGGATTTTCGCAAGCCGCTCGATTTCATCGACAGGATCGGCGAGCTGGCAGAAGACGAGGGGCATCATCCCGACATTTGTTTCGGCTGGGGCTACGCCGCCATTTCGCTGCACACCCACAAGATCAAGGGCCTGCACGAGAACGACTTCATCATGGCCGCGAAGATCAATCAGCTCGTCGCTTCGTAACGCTGTCGGGTTTCCGGTTGCACCAAGCCGGGCCGAAAGCTCGGGTCTATCGGATGTCCCCGGAGATCAGGCCTGGCCAGCGCCTGCTCGCGATGGACCAAGCGTGCTTGACGCAGCACGCGCCTGTGTCTATACTTAACTGAATGGTTAAGTATCAAGAGCCCTCGCTCGATCGCACTTTTGCCGCCTTGGCCGACCCGACGCGGCGGGCGCTTCTGGCGCGGCTCGAAGAGGCGGATGCCGTCTCGGTCAGCGATCTGGCGCGCCCCTTTCCGGTCACGCTGCCGGCCATCATGAAGCATCTCGACGTGCTGTCGGACGCCGGGCTGATCACGCGGGAAAAGACAGGCCGCACGGTGTCGTGCCGTCTGAATGCCGCACCGATGGAGGAAGCTATGGGGTGGCTGCGCCGCTATGAGCGCTTCTGGCGCGAAAAGCTCGATGCGCTCGAGGCCTATTTCAACCGCCCGCGCAAGGATCGGGAGGCTGATCACGGCGCTCTGCCACATAAGACCAGCGACAAGACCTGATCGATCGACCGGAGCAGATTCATGGACAAGAAGGTCGAGGCCGCTCCCAGCCTGACGATGAAGCGACGGCTCAATGCGACGCCGGCCGAGGTTTACCGCGCCTGGACGCAACCGGAACTGCTCGCGCGCTGGTTCGGGCCGGAGAACGTCCGGGCCGAGAAAGCCGAGATCGATGCGCGCGTCGGCGGCCATTATCGCATCTCGATGCGCGGCAGCGACGGTGAGTTGCATCAGGTGTCCGGCGAGTATCACGAGGTCGTCGAGAACGAGCGCCTCGTCTTCAGCTGGGCCTGGATATCGACGCCGGAGCGCGTCTCGCGCGTGACGGTGACCCTCAAGCCGGACGGAGATGTCACCATCCTGACGCTGCTTCACGAGCAGTTCTTCGATGAGGCCGCCGTCGGCCGCCATGTGCATGGCTGGACGGGCTCGCTGGTCAAGCTGGAGCAGCTGTTCTCCTGACAGAGCCGGACGAGTGCAAGGGGCATCATTGCCAAGGGGCCGCAACGCCCCCCGGAGCCTTCAATGACGATGCACGACCAAGCCCCTCGGGCCGGCCGGCGCGAATGGATCGGCCTTGCCGTCATCGCGCTGCCCAGCCTGCTTTATTCGATGGATCTGACGGTCCTGAATCTCGCAGTGCCGCAGCTCAGCGCGGAGCTCAGGCCCAGTGCGTCGCAGCTGCTCTGGATCGTCGATATCTACGGCTTCATGATCGCCGGCTGCCTGATCACCATGGGCACGCTGGGAGACCGGATCGGCCGGCGTCGACTTCTGCTCATCGGCGCGGCGGCGTTCGGCCTGGCATCGATCCTGGCGGCTTTTGCTCATAGCGCCGGCACGCTGATTGCGGCGCGCGCCATATTGGGTGTGGCGGGGGCGACGCTCGCCCCCTCGACGCTCTCCCTGATCCGCAACATGTTCCTCGATCCGCGCCAGCGGACCGCGGCCATCGGCATCTGGATCGCCAGCTTCTCGGCGGGCGGCGCGATCGGCCCGCTGGTCGGCGGCGTCATGCTCGAGCATTTCTGGTGGGGCTCGGTCTTCCTGATCAATGTGCCGGTGATGGTGCTGCTGCTCGCGCTCGGACCGGTGCTGCTGCCGGAGTTCCGCGACCCGAATGCCGGCAGGCTCGATCTTGTAAGCGCTGCCATGTCGCTCGTTTCGGTGCTCGCCGTGATCTACGGGTTGAAGCGGATTGCCGAGGACGGCCTGGGCCGGCTGCCCACCATGGTGATCCTGGCGGGGATGGCCCTTGCAGGCCTCTTCCTGCGCCGGCAGGCGCGCCTGGCCGAGCCGCTGGTCGATCTGGCGCTGTTTCGCTCCAGGGCCTTCAGCGCCGCGCTGACGATCAACATCCTCGGCTTCTTCATCGCCTTCAGCAGCTTCCTCTTCACCGCTCAGTATCTGCAGCTCGTGCTGGGAATGAAGCCGCTCGAGGCCGGGCTCTGGTCGCTGCCATCCGCGTTTGGCTTCATCGTCGGATCGATGCTCGCGCCCCGTATCGTCGGCAGCGCGAGCCCTGCGCATGTCATGGCGGGCGGCTTTGCGCTGACGGCGCTGGGCTTTGCGACGCTGGCCGGAATCAGCCATGTCGAAGGGCCCATGATCATCGTCGCCGGCACGGTGCTGCTCTCGCTGGGCCTGGCGCCGATCGTCACCCTGACGACCGATCTCGTCGTCGGCAGCGTCCCGCCCGAACGCGCCGGCACGGCGTCGGGCCTGTCCGAAACGAGCGCCGAGTTCGGCGGCGCTCTCGGCATCGCCATACTCGGAAGCGTCCTGACCGCGCTGTACCGCTATCAGATGGGCCTTGCCGTGCCGTCTGGAGTGCCGCCGGAGGCTGCCGCTGCTGCGCGCGATACGCTCGGTGGCGCATTGACCATTGCAAAGGACCTCTCTGGAACGGCCGGGGCCGACCTGCTCGCGACGGCACGTGCGGCCTTCACGCGCTCCTTCGCCATCACGGCCGGGCTCTGTTCGGCGCTTGCGATGGTTGCCGGCCTCTTCGCGGTCGTGATGCTGCGTGGCGTCGGTGGCGGCCCGGATCAGCACGACGAAGCGCGCGGCTCGGACGCCGTGCCCGCGCCGGTCGCGCGATAGCCGCAGCGGGGCGGCTAAGGCATCGGCCCGAAAAGTGGATTGCGGTTTTCGGGAAAGCCGATGCAAACACAGAACGTTAGATCATCGGCCCGAAAAGTGGATTGCGGTTTTCGGGAAAGCCGATGCAAACACAGAACGTTAGATCATCGGCCCGAAAAGTGGATTGCGGTTTTCGGGAAAGTCGATGCAAACACAAGGAATGAGATCATCGGCCCGGATACGATATCCGGTCCGATGATCTGGCGCGACGAGGCGAACGGTCAGCCCGGGCCGGCGCCCTGCGTGTTGACATAGACCGCGTAGAGCGACTGGCTCGCAGCCATGAACAGGCGGTTTCGTTTCGGCCCGCCGAAGCAGACATTGCCGCAGACCTCCGGCAGGCGGATGCGGCCGATCAGCTTGCCCGCCGGATTGAACACCAGCACGCCGCTATAGCCGACGGCGCGGCCGGCATTGCTCGACACCCAGAGATTGCCATCGACGTCGCTGCGCACCCCGTCGGGCCCGCATTTCACGCCGTCGAGCATGCAGTCGGAGAACAGCTTCTGATTGCCGAGCTTGTTGTCGGCGCCGACATCGAAGACATGCAGGTCGCCCTTGCCGCCGGGGCCGGTATCGCCTGGCCCCTTTCCGGTCGAGGCAATGTAGAGCTTCTTGAAATCAGGCGAGAAGCAGAGCCCGTTCGGGTCCGGCACCTGTTCCTCGGTGACGACGCGGTCGATGCGGCCGGACGGGTCGATGCGATAGCAGTTCGTCGGCAGCTCGCGCTTGGCGGTGCCGATGCCGGCCAGCTGGCCGAGCCGCGGATTGAGCCGGCCGTTCGCGTTGCTCGGACCGCCGGCGGCGTCCGGGGCGCCCTCGTAGAGTTGGCCGCCATAGGGCGGATCGGTGAACCAGTAGCTGCCGTCGGGATGGGCAACGATATCGTTGGGCGAGTTCAGCTTCTTGCCCTCGAAGCTGTCGGCGAGCACGGTTGCCGACCCGTCGAGTTCATAGCGCACGACACGGCGGTTGAGATGCTCGCAGGAGAGCTGGCGGCCCTGGAAATCGAAGCTGTTGCCGTTGCTGTTGCCAGAGGGTGTGCGGAAGATGCTGACCCGCCCGTCATCCTCCAGCCAGCGCAATTGCCGGTTGTTGGGGATATCGCTCCAGACCAGGTAGCGCCCCTGTGCATTCCAGGCCGGCCCTTCGGCCCAGAGCGCGCCGGTCCAGAGCCGCTGAATTGCGCTGTTGGGCTGGGCATAGTTGTTGAAGACCGGGTCGATCGCAAGAATGTCGGGATCGGTGAAATAGGTTGTCGGGGCGCCGTTGCGGCTGAAATCCCGAGGTGGGCTGGTGACCGTGCTGGGCGGTCCGGCCGGGCCGGGCTGAGCCTGGGCCAGCGCCGGACTCGTCGCCATGGCGAGCGCGCCGGTTCCCATCGCAGCGATGAGATGTCTCCGTGAGAGCTCCAGGCGTTGCTGCGCGGCGGTCAGCTGATCTGTCATCGTAACCTCCCTGAGTGGCCTTTGATGAGATATCCCCCCGATCTTGCGGCCTACGTTCCTGTGTGAATATTGTCCTTTCCTGTCCGGCTCGACCTAAGGCCGGGGTCAGCACAGCAGCGCCGCCGCGACCGGTCGAGCCTCCGCCACACGAGAGCGGGATTGCAGCAGCCGCATGGACGGGCGGCCCCTGCACGCCCCGGCCCATACAATCACCGAAACTGCCGGAGACATAGCGCCCTTGCCGCGCAAGCCTTGCCCCCGCGCGCAAAATCGCCCAGAGGTGGCCGCCCGCCGCCAACGGATTGTTTCGATGTTTGCTGGAATTCCCTTGGGCGACCTCGCCTTTCTTGCCGTCTCGCTGGTTCTCGCCGGTGCGGTCACCGGTGTTCTCGCCGGGCTCTTCGGTGTCGGCGGTGGCGCGGTCATCGTGCCGATCCTCTACGAGGTCTTCCGCGTCATCGGCGTGCCGGAGGAGGTGCGCATGCCGCTTTGCGTCGGCACCTCGCTCGCGATCATCATCCCGACTTCGATCCGCTCCTTCAACGCCCACCGTGCCAAGGGCCTCGTCGATCTCGACATTCTCAAGATCTGGGCGGTCCCGGTCGTGCTCGGCGTCATGGGCGGCAGCTACATCGCGCGCTATGCGCCGCCCGACCTGTTCAAGATCATCTTCGTGCTGGTCGCCGTGGTGAGCGCAATCCGCCTGCTCTTCGCCTCGGACCGCTGGAAGCTCGGCGAGGAGATGCCGGGCAAGGGGCTGATGACCGTCTATGGCGGCATCATCGGCGTGCTCTCGGCGTTGATGGGCATTGGCGGCGGTCAGCTCTCCAGCCTGTTCATGACCTTCTATGGCCGGCCGATCCATCAGGCGGTGGCGACCTCCTCGGGCCTCGGCGTGCTGATCTCGATCCCCGGCGCGCTGGGCTATATCTATGCCGGCTGGCCGAAGATGGACATTCTGCCGCCGCTCTCGCTCGGCTACGTCTCCTTCATCGGCTTCCTGCTCTTCATCCCGACCAGCATCTGGACGGCGCCGATCGGAGCGCGGCTGGCCCATCGGCTCTCCAAGCGCAAGCTGGAGGTCGTCTTCGGCGTCTTCCTGCTCTTCGTCGCGAGCCGCTTCATCTGGTCGCTGCTGTTCTGATCCATTCGACGAACTGCATGCGGGGGCAGAACGCGCATGGTCACGACCCGACTGGCGACAGCGGCTGATTATCCGACGCTGGCAACGGTGCTTGCGGAGATGCAGGCTCACTACGCGGTGCCATGTCCGGTGCCCGAAGCCATTCTGGCAGGGCTCCGTGACCGCCCCGCCGGTTCCGATATCCTGCTGGCGGTCGAGCACGGCACGATCTCCGGCTTCGCCGCGGTCGCTGCGATCTATCCTGGGCCGGGCCTCCAGCCTGGCTTCTTCCTCAAGGAGCTTTACGTGACCGCGTCCGCGCGCAGCAGCGGTTCGGGCAAGGCGCTGATGCGTGGGCTGGCGCGGCTGGCGCTCGAACGAGGCTTCAAGCGCATCGACTGGACGGCGGCGCGCGACGATCTTGGTCTCAGAGGTTTCTATGAGGCGCTCGGGGCCGCGCCGCATCCCGAGAAGATCTTCTATCGGCTCACAGGCGACGCCTTGCTGCGGCTCGGGAGCGAAGCCGAGGCATAAAGCATCGGCCCGAAAAGTGGATTGCGGTTTTCGCGAAGCCGACGATCTAACCCGCCGCCCGATCCGGCTCATCCGGGGAGATCTTGCGGCGAGGCAGTTCGGCCATGATGGCCAGCCGCTCGGCCTCGCTCAGCCGCGACCAGTCGGCGATCTCCTGAAGCGTTCGCAGGCAGCCCTCGCAGAGCCCCGATGCGGGGTCGATCACGCAGATCTGCACGCAGGGGCTGGAGGTGCCGCTCATCGCCAGGGGGATCCCAGCGCGAAGGCGAAGCCGCAGGTGAGCGCGATCTCGGCGAGCTGCTGCGCCGCGCCCAGAATGTCGCCGGTCTGGCCGCCGATCAGGCGGCGGGCGAGCCGGGCCAGCCCCGCAAGGACGAGCACGGATAGCGCCAGCCCGAGCGCAAGGCCTGTGCCCGGCAATCCGGCCGCGAGCATTCCCGCGAGGGCGAACGCGACCGCCAGCGCCAGTGCCGTCCAGGCCGTTGCGGCGGTCGGCTGGCCAACCGCAGCCGAGGCGCCGGAGCTCCGGGCAGGGGGCTCGGTGGCGAGCAGAAAGAGCGCCGTGGCGCGCGACCATGGCGCCGCGATCAGCAGCACGGCCGCTGCTGCCAGGGGGCCAAGTGCCTGGAGGATCGCCGCGAGTGCTGTCACCCGCAGCAGCAGGGAGAGCCCGAGCGCCATCGCCCCGAAGGTGCCGACGCGGCTGTCCTTCATGATCTCCAGCCGTCGTTCCGGCGTATGCCCGCCGAACAGCCCGTCGGCGGTGTCGGCGAGGCCGTCCTCGTGGAAAGCGCCCGTCGTCAATGCCGCGACCGTGACGGCAAGCGCCGCCGCCAACGGTGGGCTGATTCCGGCAGCCCCCGTCGCCAGGAGGACAAGCGCTGCGGGCAAGGCGATGACGATCGCAGCCAGCGGCACGGCGCGCGGCACCAGCCTGAAATCTGGCAGGCCATGGGCCGAATCCTCGCCGGGCAGGCGCGGCACCGGGAGGCGTGAATAGAAACGGATGCAGATCGCAGTCGCGATCAGCCAGCCCGGCCAATGCGGCCGGCCGGCCGGAATCTCCGAGATGTGGGGAGGGGCGTCGGCCATACGGTCTCGGTATCCTCGATTGTCTTCCGCCGTCCAAGCCTATAGCAGCAGCGGCAACCCGGCGGCCACGCCGCATCCCGCCCGATTCCATCTTTCGCGAGACATCCAGCGATGCCCGCTTCCGGCCTTCCCTTCGACGATATCCGCAACCTCATCGCCAACATGCCGGGGCCCGATATGGGCGCCGCCAATGCCGTGCGGGCCCGGGACAAGGAGCTCACCAAGCCGGCCGGCAGCCTCGGCCGCATGGAGGAGATCGCCGAATGGCTCGCAGCCTGGCAAGGCAAGGCGCCGCCGCGCGTCGACCGGCCCCTGGTCTGTGTCTTTGCCGGGAATCACGGTGTCGTGGCGCAGGGCGTCTCGGCCTATCCGCAAGCGGTGACGCGCCAGATGCTGGAGAATTTTGCCGCCGGCGGCGCCGCCATCAACCAGATCTGTGCGGCCTTCGACCTCGGTTTCAAAGTTTTTGACCTCGCCCTCGACCTGCCGACCGGCGATTTCACGCAAGGCGATGCGCTCGACGAGAAGGCCTGCGTCGCGACCATGGCCTTCGGCATGGAAGCGCTCGCCGGCGGGGCCGATCTGCTCTGCCTCGGCGAGATGGGCATCGGCAACACCACGTCGGCGGCGGCGATCTATGCGGCGCTCTATGGCGGCGGTGCCGCGATGTGGTGCGGGCGCGGCACGGGCGTCGATGATGACGGCCTCAAGCGCAAGATCGCCGCGGTCGAAACGGGCCTCAGCTTCCACGCCGCGCATCTGAATGACCCGCTGGAAGTGCTGCGTCGCCTTGGCGGGCGCGAGATCGCGGCCATTTGCGGCGCGATCATCGCCGCCCGGCTGCAGCGCATCCCGGTGATCCTGGACGGTTATGTCGTCACCGCCGCTGCAGCGGTCCTGCACGCCATCGAGCCGTCCTCGATCGACCACTGCCTCGCAGGCCACCTCTCGGCCGAGGGGGCCCATCGCGAGGCGCTGCTCCGGCTCGGCAAGCAGCCGCTGCTGGCGCTCGACATGCGGCTCGGCGAGGGCACGGGGGCGGCGCTTGCCGCAAGCCTCGTCAAGGCCGCTGCCGCCATCCATTCCGGCATGGCGACGTTCGACCAGGCCCAGGTGTCGAAGAAGGACTGAACGTGTGAGAGAGCCTGACGGCCCTTTTGCTCCCAATGCTCGTCTCGAACTCGAGCCATGAGCGCGCGGCGTGGGGCCCGACAGTCCCGCAGATGAGTGACCTCGTCAGGTTGTGGCTTCCGTCTCGAACGGTTCCCAGATGCTGATCTTGCGCGTTTCCGGCATCAGGAAGAGGCAGAGCACGAAGCACACGGCCGGAACGGCGATCGGGTAGATCAGCGCATAGCCGATGCTACCGGTAGCCGCGAAAGCCGCCGAAGTGATGAACGGCACCAATCCGCCACCCCAGCCATTGCCGATGTGATAGGGAACCGATACCGACGTGTACCGAATCCTGCCGGGGAAATACTCCGCGAGGAAGGCCCCGACGGGCCCATACACCATCCCGACATAGCAAACGAGGATGAAGATGATGAAGATCGCGGTCGGATAGTTGACGCTGCCAGGTCGCGTGACCGTTCCCAGCCACAAGTACAGCGGATAGTACGTGATTGCGGCGAGCAGCATGCCGCCCAGGATCACTGGCTTGCGGCCGATGATGTCGGAAAGCCAGCCAAAGAAGATCAGGCTCGGCGTTGCGAGGAGCAGGGCAGCCCCGACGATGTAGGCCGAATTCAGCGGGTCCAGCTTGGAAACCTGCTGCAGGAAGTACAACGCCCAGAACTGGCCACTGTACCAGACCACGCCTTGCCCGATCAGCACGAGGGTGGCGATCCCGACATATTTGATGTTGGAGCTGAGAAAGGCTTCCTTCCAGGGGTTTCTGGTCATCTGCCCCCTGGCCTTGATTGCCTCGAAGATCGGCGTCTCCTGGAGCTGGAGTCGGATGTAGATTGCGACGCCTACCAGAAGGAAGGATATCAAGAACGGAACGCGCCACGCCCACGCGTTAAACGCGGCCTCGCCGAAATAGGTGCGGGTGGCGATGATCACCGCGAGCGAGACCACGATCCCGAGCGTCGGGGACGTTTGCAGCCAGCCCGTATAGTAGCCGCGGCGCTCGTCCGGAACATGCTCGGCCACATAGGTGATGGCGCCGCCATATTCACCGCCAAGGCACAGGCCCTGGATCATGCGCAAGCCGAACAGGACAAATGCGGCGGTCAGGCCGATGGAGTCGTAGGTTGGGATCAACCCGATCGCCCCCGTGCCCAGTCCCATTCCACTGAGCGTAACGAGGAAGGTGTATTTGCGGCCGACCCGATCGCCCATCCATCCGAACAGGAATGCCCCTAGCGGACGGATCAGGAATCCGGCGGTAAACAGGGCGATCGTGCTCAGCAATGCCGCGACCGGATGGCTCTGCTCGAAGAACTTGACCGACAAAATAGCGGCCAGGCTGCCGAAGATGTAGAAGTCATACCACTCGATGACGTTTCCCACCGATGCAGCGACGATCACGCGGCGGAAATCTCTCGGGATCTCAACGGGCATGACGGCCTCCCTTTACTCCCTCCGATGTTCCACGCTTGATGGCTCGCAACGCGAAATCCACGCGCGACAGCGCCGCGACGCTTGCCGTATGAAGCTCTGAACCGCTCGAGGGGAGCTCCAACAGCCTTAGGCGCCGCGAGCCGTTACTCCCTCCTACCCGCCGTGAAACAAAGGCGTAGCGGATATTTTAATCCCTAATAGATGGTTGCGATATCAATTTTCTATTTGAAACCAACCGAGCGAGCGGTGACCCAGGAATTGCCGAGAACTTCAAAGCGATCGGTTCGGATACTGTCACGTTGGCTCGGCGGCCTTCAATACGCAGCGACATCTGCTCCGGGCCGTGCACCGGATCGCGCGCCATGGCTGCGCTTGCCTAAGCCGCCGATCGTGCCGGCTCGGGCAGCGCTGCGAGCGTGTCCATCACGCGCTCGGGCGGCAGGGTGATCGTCACTTCCGTGCCGGCGCGCGGCCTGGACTTCAGGTGGAAGCCGCCATTGTGAAGGTCGAGCAGGCCCTTGACGATCGGCAACCCGAGGCCGGAGCCCTGTTCGGCGGTCTTGATGGCGAGCGAGCCGCGCCCGAAAGTCTGCAGCACGATCGGGATTTCATCCTCGGGAATGCCCGGTCCGGTGTCCGTGACCGAAACATACTGCCCGCCATTCGCCGTCCAGCCGACTTTGACGGTGATGTCGCCGCCCTGCGGCGTGAATTTGATCGCGTTGGACAGGATGTTGAGCACCGCCTGCCGGATCGCGCGCTCGTCCGCCCAGACCTTTGGCAGATCCGGCTCGGCAGCTTCGCGGATCGTTTGTCCCTTGGCCTTGGCGCGCAGCTTCAACATATGCCGGCATTCGTCGACCACGCCTGCCAGGCTGAGGGCTTCCTCGTTCAGTGCGTATTTGCCGGCCTCGATCCGGGAGAGATCGAGAATCTCGTTGATCAGGTTGAGAAGATGCTGGCCGGAACCGTGGATGTCGCCTGAATATTCCTTGTAGGCCGGGTTGGCGTGAACGCCGAAGATCTCGTTCTTCATCACCTCGGAGAAGCCGAGAATGGCATTGAGCGGCGTCCGCAGCTCATGGCTCATCGTGGCGAGGAAGCGGGATTTGGCGAGATTGGCCTCTTCGGCCTTGCGGCGCGCCTCGTCGGAATTCGCGGTCGCCGTCTCGAGCTCGGCGATCAGCGCGTCCTTCTCGGCGCGGAACTCGATGGTTGTGACCGAACTCGAATAGAGCCGGTGGGCAAGAAAAATGAAGAAGAGCTGGGCGGATGCCGCCATCAGCGCCATGGTGACGCTGTCGATGTCCGAGCGGCCCCAGAAGAACAGCGTGATGCCGAGTGTGACCGGCCCCAGTCCGGAATAGACCGCGAGCGGAATCGTTGCCGCCAGCATCACCGTCAGCGCGCTGACGACCAGCAGCGTCGTCATCACGAAGACCTTGGCACCAGGCCCGTCGACTTGCGCGAACAGGACGAGGATCAGCGTCCAGGACAGGCCATGAAAGGCTTCCGCCGCCGGCAGCAGGCGGCGCCAGCGCCGAATATTCACCTCGCCCGCCGGCTGTGCCAGGAAGCGCCGGCAGAGCAGGACCATGACAGCCGAGGCAAGGATCACGACACCGAGCCAGGTGGTGACCTGGTAAGCCGGAACCCAGAGGCAAGCGGCCGTGGCGATGCACACCGCCAGGACCAGCGCGCCGACCGAGCCGTGCATGCGATACTGGGCGAAGACCCGCAGCAATTCGTAGTCGAAGGCACGTTCGAGGCCGGTCGTGGAGGTCAGCCGCTCGCGCACGGATTTGACCTCGCGCGTGACGAGCTTGCGCCGCGCCAACGCCGTAGGGTCGGGACCGCGCCCTCGCTGGATCTGTTCGGCCGTCACTTCCGCCATAATCGGGACGCATGTACCTCTTCCGGCGGCAGACCCTGCACGCCCGGCTCGCCATTATGGTCTCGAAATCGTTAAGCTCTTACTGATGGCGCGCTTCGGATTCGGACGATCTCGGTATGGACCTTTCGGCTGGCGCCGTGTCAGCCGCTCGGTCGATTTGGTTGTCGCGCTCGGGTTGCTCGGGCTGCTGGCGATTGCCGGCGCGGTCCTGCAGTACAAGCTTGGCCCAGCCCGCATGCTTGCGGGAGCCGCCCAGGCAATCGATGGCGATTCGCTGCGGCTGAATGGCGAGGAACTACGGCTCGAAGGCATCGATGCGCCGGAATTTCGCCAGGGCTGTCGCGACAGCGCGGGCAGGGATGTGGATTGCGGCCGGGCCGCCCGCCGCGCCCTGCTGTCGCTGATCGGGAGCGGCCTCGTCACCTGCGAGATCGGCCGTGTCGATCGCTACGGCCGCGGTCTCGCACGCTGCAGGCAGGGCGAGACGGATATCAACGCCGCGATGGTGCGCCAGGGCCACGCCGTCGCCTATGGCGATTATCGCAGCGAGGAGGACGAGGCGCGAGCGGCCGGGCGCGGAATCTGGGCGCTGCAGTTCGAGCGGCCGGAGGCGTGGCGCAAGGCCCATCCGCGCTAATGCATCGGCCCGAAAAGTGGATTGCGGTTTTCGGGGCAAAGCCGATGCAAACACAAGAGGTTAGATCATCGGACCGGATACGGGTTCCGGTCCGATGAGCTAGCCAGCCTGGCTGCGCCATCACGAATGGGTTTGAAACGGTTGACCGCCGGACCTCCGTCATGGTCGGGTTCGCACGCGGTTTCGGATGAGGTTGACGATGAAGCTCTATGACGGCGGGCGTGCGCCCAATCCGCGGCGGGTCCGCATCTTCTTCGCGGAAAAGGGGGTTCCCCTGCCGGAGCTCGTGCCGGTGGATATCGCCAGGAAGGAGCACCTCACGCCCGAATTCGCCCGTATCAACCCGCTGAAGCGGCTGCCGGTCCTGATGCTCGACGATGGAACGGCGCTCGCCGAGACGATTGCGATCTGCCGCTATCTCGAAGGCCTGCATCCCCAACCCGTGCTCTTCGGCGGGGATGCCAAGGAACAGGCGCAGATCGAGATGTGGAACCGGCGCGTCGAGCTGGGCCTGTTCACCAGTATCATGTCGGTTTTCCGGCACGGCCACCCGTCCATGGCGGAGCTCGAACATCAGGTGCCGGAATGGGCCGAGGCCAGCCGGGAACAGATCGATGATCACCTCCTCATCATGGAGCTGCAGCTCGCAGGCAATCGCTTCCTGTCCGGGGATCAGTTCACGGTGGCCGATATCACCGCGGGCATTGCCGTCGATTTCATGAAGCCGTCCCGCGTTCGGCTGCCGGAGGAGTACGTCAACATCCGCCGGTGGCATGCCGAAGTTTCAGGGCGGCCAAGCTGGAAGGCCTGATGCGACCGGTCTTCGCCATTTTGGCGCTGCTGGTGCTGATCCAGCCCTCCGTCGCTGCCGAACGGCTGAACGGCGAGGCGATCAAGCGCGCCTTCGACGGCAACACGGTGAGCGGCCGCTATACCAATGGTGGCTTCTTCACCGAGTATCATGAGCCGGATGGCCGCGCGCTCGGCCATAATGGCTGGCAGCCCAACAAGGATGCCTGCTGGATCACGAAGGAGGATCAGGTCTGCTACTATTATGGCCCGCCGAGCGACCGCACCGTGCATTGCTTCACGGTCGAGCTGACGGATCGACTCTATGTCCTGCGCAATGTCTCGAACGGGCAGATCAATGCTCTCGCCACCATCGAGCCCGGCAATCCGCGCGGGCATTCCGACAAGGGCGAGCCCTGGTATTGCGATGGCCTGATCTCGCGGGCGCCTGACGTGCCGATGTCGCGGCGCAGGCTTGCCTCGCGATGATGCGATTGCTGCTCCTTGCGGCGGTGCTCATGCTTCAGGCCGCCGCCAATGGTCCGGTGAAGGCTGCCGAGCGACTGAGCGGCGAGGACATCCGCCGGCTTTTCGAAGGCAATACCGTCAGCGGCCGCTACAATAACGGCATGCCGTTCAGCGAGTATCATCACGCCGATGGCCGAGCCAGCGGGCATAACCGGCATGTGCCGAACCGCGACGCCTGCTGGACGACCACGCCGGACGCGGTCTGCTATTACTACGGACCGCCCGAGCAGCGCCGCACCTTTTGCTTCACGGTCGAGCGCAGCGGCAGCCTCTATGTCCTGCGCAACCGGCCGAGCGGCCGCATCAACGGCATCGCCACCATCGAGCCGGGCGACCCGCATGGCTATGCGACCAGCGCCAAGGTCTGGACCTGCGACGGCCTGATTTCGCAGCGGCGCGGGGCGCCTTCCCGCCTTGCGGCGCGATGAAGACGGATCGGGAGCGCGCGCCGAAAACGCTCGCCTCGGTGCTGCAGGAACTGGCTGCCTGCCGCATTTGCCGCGACGAACCGCGCTTCCAGCCGCCGCTTCCGCATGAGCCGCGCCCGGTGATCCAGGCCTCGACGACGGCGCGGCTTTGCATCGCCGGCCAGGCGCCGGGCACCCGCGTCCATGCCAGCGGCAAGCCGTTCACCGATCCGTCCGGTGTGCGGCTGCGGCAATGGCTCGGGCTCGACGAGGCGGCCTTCTACGATGCAGCCAAGGTCGCGATCGTGCCGATGGGCCATTGCTTCCCGGGGCTCGATGCGCAGGGCGGGGATCTGCCGCCGCGCCGCGAATGTGCACCGATCTGGCGCATGCGCGTGCTTGCGGCGATGCCACAGGTCGAGCTCGTGCTCGCCATCGGCCGCTATGCGCAGGCCTGGCATCTCGGGGCGAAGGCGGGCGCCAGTCTTTCCGGCACAATGGCGGACTGGCAAGCGATCCTGGCCGAGCCACGCCGCCCGCGCGTGCTGCCGCTGCCGCATCCCTCCTGGCGCAACAATGCCTGGCTGAAGCGCAACCCCTGGTTCGAGGAGGAATTGCTGCCGGTGTTGCGCGAGGAGGTGGCGCGGCTGTTGAGCCCTACTGCACCGTGATCACATAGGTGTAGTCGGTCCTGACATCGGTGCGGCCGTTATTGAGAAAGGTGGAAATGACCACTTGATCCGTGCCGCGAAATCCGGGCTGCGACCGATAGTAGATACCGAAGCCGCGATACTCCTGGCCAAGGCAGTGCGAGGATCGGTTCGTTACCTTGAAAGTGTTCAGACGAAACTCGACGCTTCCATGGCGCGCGGCTTGGGCGATGGCGGGTTGCAGGCTCATTGCTTGGCAGGTTCGACTGTTTATCGAACCGTTCCGACCAATCATCCGTTCGACGCCACTCTTTGCCTTGACGTTGGCTGCGCTCGCGTCAACCATCATGGCCAGCAGCAGTCCTGCTGCCAGCCCCAATCTCGTAACGGCCATTCTGTATCCCCCCGGGGAGCGTCCCCGGGGTCAGCATGCACTAATCCTCGAGCCGGGCAATCAGGCTGGACGTATCCCAGCGCTTGCCACCCATCTTTTGCACTTCGGCATAGAACTGGTCGACCAGCGCGGTGACCGGGAGCTGGGCCCCGTTGCGGCGCGCCTCCTCGAGCACGATGCCGAGATCCTTGCGCATCCAGTCGACGGCGAAGCCGAAATCGAATTTTCCAGCATTCATGGTCTTGCCGCGGTTCTCCATCTGCCACGAGCCGGCGGCACCCTTGGAAATCACGTCCAGCATGGATTCGACATCAAGGCCGGCACGCTTGGCGAAATGGATGCCCTCGGACAGCCCCTGCACCAGCCCGGCGATGCAGATCTGGTTGACCATCTTGGTGAGCTGGCCTGAACCGGCCGGGCCCATCAGCTTGCACATCCGCGCGAAGGAGCCGATCACGGGCTCGACCCTGGCATAGGTCTCCGGGGTGCCGCCGCACATCACGGTCAGCACGCCGTTCTCGGCGCCGGCCTGGCCGCCGGAGACCGGCGCATCGATGAAACCGAAGCCGCCCGCCTTCGCGGCCGCGTCGAGTTCGCGGGCCACGCCGGCCGAGGCCGTGGTGTGGTCGACGAAGACAGCGCCCTTCGCCATGCCCGAGAAGGCTCCGGCTTCGCTCGTGGTCACCGAGCGCAGGTCGTCGTCATTGCCGACGCAGGCGAAGACGATCTCCTGGCCCCTGGCCGCTTCGGCCGGTGTCGGGGCAGACGTGCCGCCATGCTGCGCCACCCAGGCCTGGGCCTTGGCCGCGTTGCGGTTGTAGACGGTGACGTCGTGGCCCTTGGTCTTGAGATGGCCGGCCATGGGGTAGCCCATGACACCGAGACCGAGGAAGGCAACCTTAGCCATGTTCCGCTCCGCTGATAGGTTCTGGTTTCGCTCCGGCCTGTAGCGTGCGCAACCCATCGGGGGAAGTCGCGTGGATGCCAAGGCCCTTTGTCGGGAATGGAGAGGGGGCGCAGCGCGCCCCGCTCAGCGCAAGGCCATATGCCGCGTCAACCTGAGTTCCAGCCGGTCCCAGACCCGCCGGATCACCTCGACCAGGAGGAGATAGATCAGCGCGGCGTAGAGATAGATCGTGAGGTCGAAGGACCGGGCGAAGGCGAGCCTCGTCGCGCCCATCAGGTCGAACAGCGTGACCAGGGAGGCGATCGCACTCGACTTGATCATCACGATCAACTCGTTGCCGAGTGGCCTGAGCGCCAGGATCATGGCCTGGGGCATGATCACAAGGCGCAAGGTCGACCAGCGATGCAGCCCGAGCGCCATGGCGCCTTCGAACTGGCCGCGCGGGATCGACTGAATCGCGCCGCGCAGGATTTCGGCCTGATAGGCGGCCGTGTTCACGGTGAAGGTCAGCAGCGCGCAGTAGAACGGCTCGCGGAAGAACCACCATAGCCCGACATCCTGCCAGAACAGCCGGAACTGGCCGAGCCCGTAATAGACCAGAAAGAGCTGGCAGAGCAGCGGCGTGCCGCGGAAGAACGTGGTGTAGCCGTTGATCGCGACCTTGGCCCAGCGCGGCCCATAGAGCCGTGCGATGGCGAGCCCAAGTGCCAGCACAAAGCCGATTGCGACCGAGATCACGACAAGCTCGAAGGTCACCCACAGGCCGCTCGCCATCCGGCAGCCGTAGTTCTGGAAAACCTCGCTGCCGAGGAGATAGCCCGGATATTCGCACCAGTTCATCGCGTCGCTCCGCCGAAGGTCGCAAAGCCGCGATTGGCGCGGATCTCGAGACGCCCGACGCCCCAGGCCGAGATCAGCGAGAAGAACAGGTAGATCAGCATCGCGGCACCGAAGAACAGGAACGGTTCCTTCGTTGCGACATTGGCGCGGGTGGTGATGAACATGATGTCGGGCAGGGTGATGACCGAGACGAGCGAGGTCTCCTTCAGCAGCACCATCCAGTTATTGCCCAACCCGGGCAGCGCCACCCGGATGAGTTGAGGGAACACCACGAGGCGGAAGGCCTGCCCCTTGCTCAGGCCGAGCGCGGCGGCAGCCTCGCGCTGGCCCTTCTGGATCGAGTTGAGGGCACCGACCCAGACCTCGCTCGAGAAGGCGGAGAGCACCACGCCAAGCGCCACCATGCCGGCGACGAAGGGCGGCATGCTGAAATTGCCGGGCAGGCCGAGCGAGATCCAGGCCTGCTGCAGCACGATCTGGATGCCGAAATAGATGATGTAGAGCGTCAGCAACTCCGGCACGCCGCGGAATACCGTCGTGTAGACGGTGGCCAGCCAGCGCAGAACGATGTTCTCGGAGCGCTTGCCGAGCGCGACGATCAGGCCCAGCAGCAGGCCGAAAGGCAGGGTTGCCAGAGCGATGGCGATCGTGATTCCGGCGCCCTGGAGCAGGGCGAGGCCCCAGCCGCCATCGCCGAAGCCGAGCAGTGCGAGTTTGTCGAACATGGATGAGCCGGCGAGGGGAGGGAAATGGACCTCCGTCGGCGTGCAGGGCACGCCGACGGGGTTCGGTCAGCCGGCTGCCGTCAGAGGACGGGGAACTTGAACCACTTGTCCTGGATCTTCTTGTGCGAGCCGTCGGCGATCGATTCGGTGATCGCCTTGTCCCACATCGCCTTCAGCTCGGTATCGGCCTTGCGCACCGCACCGGCCGTACCGGGGCCATGGATGGTTGCGTCACGCGGCACGTCGCCCGCTTTCTTGCAGCAATCCTTGCCCTTGCCATTGAGGAAGTCCTCGAGCGAGAGCGAGTCGGCGATGATGTAGTCGAGCCGCCCATTGGCCAGATCGAGATTCGCCTCTTCCTGCGTCGGATACAGGCGGATGGTCGAATCCTTGTAGAACTTCTCGAGGAAATTGGCGTGGATGGTCGAGCCCTGCGTGCCGATGGCCTTGCCCTTCAGCGCCGCCGGCGAGATGTCGGTTCCAGCCGATTTGCCGCTGATCGCCCAGATCGGGGTCTTGGTATAGACCGTGGTGAAGTCGACCTGCTTCTTGCGCTCGTCGGTGGCGTTCATGCCGGCGATGATGATGTCGTATTTGTTGGCGAGCAGCGCCGGGATGATGCCGTCCCAGTCCTGGACGACCCAGGTGCATTTCACCTTCATCTTCTCGCAAATCATGTTGGCGTAGTCGATCTCGAAGCCTTCGAGCTCTTTCTTGGCGTTGAGATTGTTGAAGGGGGGATAGGCGCCTTCGGTGCCGATCCTGATCTCCTTCCACTCCTTGGCCTGGGCCAGGACGCCAGTGGCGCCGGCAGCCGTCAGCGCAGCGGCGGCGATCAAACGAACGAAACCTTTCATGGTACCTCCCACAGGTTTGACCGGCCGGGCGTTTCGAGTTCCCGTGTCCGGCTTGTGCTTACAGATTGTGCGATCCTGTGCCTTGCCCGCAAGTGGGGGCATGCAGCTTTTCTGAGCGAGGCCGCTTAAAGGGCGGGCAGCGCAAATCCCTGATTTTATTGATTGTTTATGCCCCTGTCAGATTCCGTGCGCATTGAGCCTGCGCGCAGCGACATTGTGCTCAGGCTGCGCTGGCTCGGCGCTGGCTCCCGAGGGCGGCGAAGACCGCCTCGCAGCGGTCGAGGCCCCAGTCCAGTTCTGCCCGGCTGATCGTCAGCGGCGGGGCGAATCGGATGACGGTCTCGTGGGTTTCCTTGGTCAGCACGCCGGCGCTGGCCAGCGCCTTGACGAGGGCCCTGGCCGAACCCGCCGCAGGGTCGATGTCGACGCCGATCCACAGGCCGGCGCCGCGGACGTCGCGCGCGATGCCCCGGGTCATTGCGGCAAGGCGCTGCTTCATGTGGGCGCCCTGTTCGGCGGAGCGCTGCACCAGCCGCTCCTCCTCGATGATCTTGAGCGCCTCCAGCCCGATCGCAGCGGCGAGCGCGTTGCCGCCGAAGGTCGAGCCATGCGAGCCGGGCTCGAACAGGCGCATGACATCACGAGAGGCAAGGAAGGCCGAGACAGGGTAGACGCCGCCGCCAAGCGCCTTGCCGACAATCAGACCGTCCGGCCGGATGCCCTCATGCTGATGCGCGAACCAGCGCCCGGTGCGCCCGAGCCCGGACTGGATCTCGTCGAGGATCAGCAGGACGTTGTGTTGGTCGCAGAGTTCGCGCACCCGCTTGAGATAGCCCGCCGGCGGCATGACGATACCGGCCTCTCCCTGGATCGGCTCGATCATGATGGCGGCGGTACGGGGCGTGATCGCGGCCTCGACGGCTGCAGTGTCGCCGAAGGGGACCGTGGCGAAGCCCGGTGCGAAGGGGCCGAAACCGTCACGGTAGCTGTCCTCTGAGGAAAAACCGACGATCGTCGTGGTGCGCCCGTGGAAGTTGCCGGCGGCGACGATGATCTCGGCCTGATCCCTGGCGATACCCTTGACCCGGTAGCCCCAGCGCCGCGCCGCCTTGATCGCGGTTTCGACCGCTTCGGCGCCGGTATTCATCGGCAGCGCCATCTCCTGGCCCGACACCGCGCAGAGCTTCTCGAGGAAGGGGCCGAGCGGTTCGCAGTGGAAGGCCCGGCTGGTCACCGCGAGCTTGCGCGCCTGATCGGCCAGGACCTTGAGGATGCGCGGGTGACCGTGACCCAGGCTGACGGCCGAGTAGCCGCTCATCATGTCGAGCCGCTTCACCCCGGAGGTATCGGTGAGCCAGACGCCCTCGCCATGCGAGAGCATGATCGGCAGCGGCGCGTAATTGGCGGCGCAGACCTGCTGCTCGAGCGCGATTGCATCCATGGTCGTTCTCCCTCGTTCCAACGAGGGTAAATCTGGCGGGACGACCGGTTAGGGCTGGAATCGCCCAGGTCGGCGGCCGATTCTGTCGAGTGGGCGACAGAATCGGACACGCGAGCGTCGGATTGGGCGTGGCTAGGCCGTGCCGCGACGCGCGATCGGTATCACGAGATAGACCATGCCGAGCACCATGGGCGGCACGGCCAGTGCGGTGACCGACCAGGTCGACCAGCCGGCGGTCAGGGGGGAGAGCAGGGCCAGCAGGGCGTTGATAAGCAGATAGGCGCCCAGCATGAGCGTGCCCAGGAAGCGCAGCCTGCCGAGGATGGCGGGGAGCGATGGCGATTGAGGCATGGTTTTCTCCAAAACGAAACGTATCGTTTCGATATATTGATATGCACGACCCGTTTCGTTATGCAAGCGGGCGGATGACATAAGGGGAGCTGCGTCGTCACTCATGGGCGGGATCGATCAGGCCAGGCCGCGCCGCGCCTCGATTGGAGCCAGGCGCAATCCGGCCTCGGAGGCTGCGATACTCGCCGCGGCCCGTGCCGTGCTGGCCGAAGACGGGTATGGGGGCTTCTCGATCGACGCCGTGTCGCGGCGCGCTGGGGCCGGCAAGCCGACGATCTATCGTTGGTGGAAGACGCGCGCCGATCTGCTCATGGATGTCTATGCCGCGGAGAAGGCGGCGATGCTGACGCAGCCAATCACCGGGGACCTGGCGGGCGATCTTGCAATCTATACCGGGGGGCTCTGGGACTTCTGGTCCGCCACGCCGTCGGGCCGGACCTTTCGCGCCCTGATCGCGGAAGCGCAATCGAACAGCGAAGCACTCGAGGCGCTGCGCCTGAAGTTCCTGCCGGAGCGGACACGGCATCTGCGCACGCTTTTCGCCGCTGCCGTCGAACGCGGCGAGCTTGCCGAGGCCGGCATCGCGGCGCGGCTCGCGCTCTTTATCGGCTTCAACTGGTACTATGTCCTGACTGACCGCCTCGACGAAGGGCGCGCCGAGATTGCTGCAGCCATGCGTCTGATTGCGGCTCCTGCTCCCCGCTGACCGAGCGCTCGGCGGGGGGCTGCGCTGGTGTTATTCGCCCGGAACGAGGGCTGCCGTGCCCGCCCTGCCCATGTGCATGTCCCACAGCGTCAGCAACCAGATCGCGAAACCACCGAGCGCGAGCGCGCTGCCGACCCAGCCGGCCGACGTCCAGCCATAGCCAGCCGCAATCGCCATGCCGGCGAGCAGGGGCCCCAGCGCATTGGCCAGGTTGAAGGCGCTGTGGTTCAGCGCGGCGGCGAGGGTCTGTGCGTCCTCCGCGACATCCATCAGCCGGGTTTGCAGCGGCGTGCCAAGGCCGCCACCGCAGCCGATCATGAAGACCACGATCGAGACGGTCCAGATATTGCCGGCGGCGAGCGGAAACAGGGCGAGCGAGGCGGCGCTCCAGAGCAGGATGCCACCGACCGACGGCATCAGGGCCCTGTCTGCCGCCCAGGCGCTGACGAGCGTGCCAACGGTCATGCCGAGCCCGAAGATCGCGAGCACGACAGGCACCATGCCGGGCGCGACATGCGTGACCTCCATCAGCGTCGACGCGACATAGGTGTAGACCGCGAACATGCCGCCGAAGCCGATCGCGCCGATCGCCAGCGTCAGCCAGACCTGCCGGTGGCGAAGCGCGCCGAGCTCGCGCAGCGGGCTCGCCCCGGGCTGTGGCCTGTCCTTCGGCGCGAAGGCCGCGACCAGAATGACGGTGAGGAGAGCCAGGGCCGCAACGACGCCAAAGCCCCAGCGCCAGCCGAGTGCCAGACCCAGCCAGTTGGCGAGGGGCACGCCGAGAATGGTGGAGATCGTCAGCCCCAGCATGACGCGGGCGACCGCCTGCGAGCGCCGGTTCGTCGGCACCAGGGCGGCGGCGACCAGGGCCGCGACGCCGAAATAGGCACCATGCGGCAGGCCGCTGAGAAAGCGGAAGACGAGCATCCAGCCATAGGTGGGAGCAAGCGCGCTCAGGCCGTTGCTGATGGCGAAGGCCGCCATCAGCCCGATCAGCAGCGTCCGCCGCGAGAGCCTCGCCGCCAGCACCGCAATGACAGGCGCACCGGCAACGACACCGAGCGCATAGGCGCTGATCACGTGCCCGGCCGTCGGTTCATCGACGCCGAGGCCGACCGAGAAATAGGGCAGCAGGCTCATGACCGCGAATTCGGCCGTCCCGATGGCGAAGCCACCCATCGCCAGTGCGAACAGGACGAGGCCGGAGCGTTGTGCCGGCGCGGCGAGCGATCCTGCTGGGGCGCGCGACAGCGGCTCCCGTGCTGGAGGAGATCATGAAATTCGTCCGGTGTGATGACGTCGTGATGCTGCGGCGCAATGGTTTGCGCTGCGCTGCAATATATTGTCCCCGGCATGCGCTTGGCGCAAGAGCTTACGTGCTCACTGATCCGTGAGGCGGGGCGCCATGAATTCAGGACATGGCGCCCGCCGCCCTGCTACTGCTCTGCCAAGCTGCTACTGCTCTGCCAAGGGGTAGCCTTCGAAATCCTTCAGGGCCTTCAGCGCGAAGGTGGTGGCGATCTTGGCCACGCCGAGCTGCGCATCGGCCAGCCAGGTCCCCGTCAGTTCCTCATACTCCGCCAGCGAATCCGCGACGATGCGGGCGAGATAATCCGCCTCGCCGCTGACCACCTGCACCTCGACCACGTCCGGGCAGGCCCTCAAGACCTTCTCGACCCGCTCGCGCCGCCCGACGGAGTGGTCGCGCAGCGAGATCTGCGCGAACGCGACGATGGCGTGGCCGGCGATCTCCGGCGACAGCCTCGCGCCATAGCCAAGGATCAGCCCCGAAGCCTCGAGCTTGCGCACGCGCTCGAGGCAGGGCCGCGCGGACAATCCCACCCGCTCCGAGAGCGCCTGATTGGTGATGCGGCCCTCCGCGCGCAGGATCGTGACGATCCTGCGGTCGATCGCGTCGAGCTGGACGGCCTTGCGTTTCACGGCCTGCCCTTGCCGGCAGCGCGCGCCTCGGCGATCAGGCAGAGCTCGGCGAACAGGACCTGCGCCGCGCATTGGGCGGTGTTCGAGGTCGCGTCATATTGCGGTGCGACTTCGACCACGTCGGCCGCGACGATATCGCGGCCCTTGAGACCGCGCAGGATCGCAAGAGCCTCGCGCGGCGTCAGGCCGCCGACCTCGGGTGTGCCGGTGCCGGGCGCGAAGGCCGGGTCGAGCGAATCGACATCGAAGGAGACATAGGTCGGCCCGTCGCCGATCACGGCGAGAGCTTTTGCGATCACCGCATCGAGCCCCATGCGGTCGACCTCGTCGGCATGGATGACGGTCATCCCGGACTCGTAGGAGAACTCCCAGAGATATTCAGCGCCGCCACGGATGCCGATCTGGATGACACGCTCGGGATCGAGCACGCCATCGAGCACGGCCTGGCGGAACGGTCCGCCATGATGGAACTTCGAGCCTTCATAGGGCCCGGACGTGTCGCAATGCGCGTCGATATGGACCATGCCGACCGGGCGCTTCTCGCCGACCGCCTTGAGGATCGGATAGGTGATCGAATGGTCGCCGCCGACCGCGAGCGTCGAGACGCCGGCCTTCACGATCGTCTTGAAGGTTGCTTCGATATCCTCGTGGCAGCTCTCGAGCGAATAGCGCGAGCGGAAGGGGACGTCGCCGATATCGGCAACCTTGAGCTGGCCGAAGGGCGCCATGCCGGTGACGTGATCCATCGGCCCCATGCGCTCGACGGCGCGGACCGCGCGCGGCCCCAGCCGCGTGCCGGCGCGGTTCGTGACGCCGAGATCCATCGGCAGGCCGATGATCGCGACGTCGAGCCCGCCGAGATCGGGCTTGCTCAGCGCGTCGGGCTGGTAGGGCGCGCTGATGAAGGTCGCGACGTCGGAGAAGGGCCATTTCCGACGGTCGCCCTTGAACTGATCGGCGGCGACCTTGGCGAAGCGCGGGTCGTGGATGTCACCCCCGCTCGCACCGGCATAGCGGGCTCTCAGCTTGGCGAGTTTGTCCTGATCCATGTCGCGTCTCTCATCAATTTGTCTGCATTGCGCGATCGGAGGTTGACCGCGCCCCGCGAAAGTACCATGCGCTTCGTGTGCAGCCGTGCCATGCCTAGAGCGCAATTGTCGAGGCGTCCGGGTTGGTTGACGGTGATGCGATGTTTGGGGAGAGCTGCGCAAATTTTGTGCAGGCATGGGTCGGCGGCAGGAATGAAAGTTTGGATCAACCAAACGTGCCCGCACGATCGACTGCGCACCTAGCCAGAATGATCCTTGAAACTTCGCCGTAACGGGACCGAACCCGCCTGCGCATCGCAAAGTCGAAATCCGAGGAGATGTCCACAATGAAGCGTCGTCAATTTATCCAGGCCGCCACTGCAGGCGCTGCGGCCTCCGCTGTCGCCATGCCGGCCGTTGCGCAATCGAGCCCGGAAGTGAAATGGCGCCTTGCGTCAAGCTTCCCGAAGTCGCTCGACACGATCTATGCCGGCGCCGAGATCATGGCCAAGATGGTCTCCGAGCTGACCGACGGCAAGTTCCAGATCCAGGTCTTCGCGGCGGGTGAAATCGTTCCCGGCCTGCAGGCTGCGGATGCCGTCACCAACGGCACGATCGAGATGGCGCATACCGTCTCGTATTACTATGTCGGCAAGGATCCGACCTTCGCGATTGCCGCGTCGGTGCCGTTTGGTCTGAACGCCCGCATGCAGAATGCCTGGCTCTATCAGAACGGCGGCAATGAGCTGTTCAACGAGTTCTTCAAGAAGTTCAACATCTACGGCCTGCCCTGCGGCAACACCGGCGCGCAGATGGGCGGCTGGTTCCGCAAGGAGTTCAAGACCGTCGCCGATCTTCAGGGCCTGAAGATGCGCATCGGTGGCATCGCCGGCCAGGTTCTGGCGAAGCTCGGCGTCGTGCCGCAGCAGCTCGCCGGCGGCGACATCTATCCGGCGCTGGAGAAGGGCACGATCGACGGCGCGGAGTGGGTCGGCCCCTATGACGACGAGAAGTTGGGCTTCTCCAAGGTCGCGCCGTACTACTACTATCCGGGCTTCTGGGAAGGCGGGCCGACGGTCCATGCCTTCGTCAATCTGGAGAAGTGGAACGCCCTTCCCAAGGCCTACCAGGCTGCCCTGACCGCCGCCTGCACCTATGCCAACACGCAGATGGGCGCGCGCTATGATGTCGTGAACCCGCCGGCGCTGAAGCGCCTCGTTGGTGCCGGCACGCAGCTGCGTCCGTTCTCGCAGGAGATCCTCGAAGCCAGCCTCAAGGCCTCGAACGAGCTCTATGCCGAGATCTCGGCCAAGAACCCGGATTTCAAGAAGGCCATCGACACGATGACCGCCTTCCGCTCCGACCAGTATCTCTGGTGGCAGGTCGCGGAACTGACTTATGATGTCTTCCAGGTGCGTTCGCGCGCGCGCTGAAATCGGCAACATCCGGCCGAGTTCTTCTCGGTCGAGATCAACGCGAAAGCCCGGCGCAAGTCGGGCTTTTTCTATGGGATTCCTCGCAAGATCAGCCCTCCCCTGGGGCGGGTCCGGCGGATCTGCTTGATAAAACCTCGCTTCCCTTGGGACGAAAACACTATCCTGCGAAAAATGCATGGGGGGCATGCTTTCCGCTTGCGCGGATCACAGGACCTGCTTTTCTGGAGCGCGCGCGCAAAGCCGGATCAACCGGTGCCGCTGAACATCTCTGAGGGGAGAAAAATCCAGATGAAGCGTCGCCACTTCTTGAAGGTTGCCGGGGCGGGGGCTGCCGCGGGCGCCATTGCCAGCCCGGCCATCGCCCAGTCCATGCCTGAATTGAAATGGCGAGTGACCTCGTCATTCCCGAAGTCTCTCGACACGATCTACGGCGCTTCCGAGATTCTCTCGAAGGCGGTGGCGGAGGCGACCGACGGCAATTTCCAGATCCAGGTCTTCGCGGCCGGCGAAATCGTTCCGGGCCTGCAGGCGGCCGATGCGGTCGCCAACGGCACCGTCGAGATGTGCCACACCGCCTCCTATTACTATGTCGGCAAGGATCCGACCTTCGCCTTCGGCACTGCGGTGCCGTTCGGCCTCAACGCGCGCCAGCAGAACGCCTGGTTCTACCATGGTGGCGGCAACGAACTGCTCAACGAGTTCTACAAGAAGCACAACATCTATGCGGTGCCCGGTGGCAATACCGGCTGCCAGATGGGCGGCTGGTTCCGCAAGGAGATCAAGACCGTCGCCGACATGCAGGGCGTGAAGATGCGCATCGGCGGCTTCGCCGGGCAGGTCATGAGCAAGCTCGGCGTCGTGCCGCAGCAGATCGCCGGGGGCGACATCTATCCGGCGCTGGAAAAGGGCACGATCGATGCCGCCGAATGGGTCGGGCCGGCCGATGACGAGAAGCTCGGCTTCAACAAGGTCGCGCCGTTCTATTACTACCCGGGCTGGTGGGAAGGCGGCGCCGCGCTGCATTTCTTCATCAACCAGGCGAAATGGGAAGCGCTGCCGAAAGTCTACAAATCGATTCTGACCACGGCGGCGGCACTCGCAAATATCGACATGCAGGCGAAATACGATGCCAGGAATCCCGCCGCCCTGAAGCGGCTCGTCGGTGCCGGTGCGCAATTGCGGCCATTCTCGCAGGAGATCATGGAGGCTTGCCTCAAGGCGTCCAAGGAGGTCTACGCCGAGACCTCGGCCAAGAACCCCGACTTCAAGAAGGTCTATGAGGCGATGTCGGCCTTCCGCGGCGACGAATATCTCTGGTTCCAGATCGCCGAATACAGCTTCGACAATTTCCTGATCCGCGCGCGCGCGGCCAACCAGCTCTGAAGAGAGCGACCCGCCGGGAAACCGGCGATCCCTGTCGAACCCCGGCCGCGAGGCCGGGGTTTTTCGTGGGCGCCGGGGTTTTCGTGGGCGCCGGGGTTTTCGTGGGCGCCGGGGTTTTCGTGGGCGCCGGGGTTTTCCTGGGCGCAGAGACATGCCGTGAGGTCTGCCGCCGGCCATTGCTTTGCCGCGCTTGCAGGCTAGACTCAGCGATCGTCACTGCTTGCGCGCCGCGCTCGCGCATCTCGGGAAGTCTTGCGAATGCCGCGCCTGATTGTCGGTCTGTTCGCTGCGTTCGCTGCAGCGGTTCCCGCTGCGGCTCAATCGATCGGCGAGCCCATCCCCGGTCGCGGCGCCCCGGCCAGCAAGCTGCCAGCCCCCAAGCTGGACAAGGCGGCACGTCCCTGCCCGGAATACGGCCCGGGCTATGTCAGGGTCGATGGTTCCTCTTTCTGCGTGCGCGCAGGCGGCTCGGTTCGAGCTGAATTCGGCAAGCGTTCCGATAATCGCTACGGTTCTGCGGTCGGCGCCACGGCCCAGCTCGAGGCGCGCGGCGAGTCCACGCTTGGGCCGGTGCGTGCGATCGTCCGCGGCAAGGTTCAATCCGACCGAGGCGTATTGGGCGACAGCTTCTATCGCTGATCCCGAGGCTGGCTTGCGGGCAAGAAAAAAGGCGGGGATCGCTCCCCGCCTTTTCTGTTTTCCGGTGACCGACGCCTACTTGAAGTTGAGCGTCGGTGGGGCGTTGAGGTCGAGGCCCGGCATGCCGCCGCTGCCGCCCAGCCCCGGGATCTGGATCGAGTCGAATTGCTTGTCGATCGACTTCTGGTCGAGCTGAATGGCGGACGCCTTGTAGTGCATCACCATCTTCGGGAAGATGATGACGAGCGCCACCATGATGCACTGGATCACCACGAAGGGCACGGCGCCCCAATAGATCTGGCCCGTGGTGACGGGTTCCATCTGCAGGCCCGTGACCTTGTCCTTGTAGCGGTGCTTGGGGGCGACCGAACGCAGGAAGAACAGCGCGAAGCCGAAGGGCGGGTGCATGAAGCTCGTCTGCATGTTCACGCCCAGGATGACGCCGAACCAGATCAGGTCGATGCCGAGCTTCTCGGCCGCGGGGCCGAGCAGCGGCACCACGATGAAGGCCAGCTCGAAGAAATCGAGGAAGAAGGCCAGCAGGAAGACCATCACGTTGACGACGATCAGGAAGCCGGTCGCGCCGCCCGGCAGGCCGACCAGCAGGTGCTCGACCCAGATATGGCCGTTGACGCCGTAGAACGTCAGCGAAAACACGCGCGCGCCGACCAGAATGAAGAGCACGAAGGCCGAGAGCTTGGCCGTCGACTCCGTCGCCTGCTTCAGCAGTTCGAAGGAGAGGCGGCGCTTGCTGAAGGCCAGCAGGATCGCGCCCGCGGCGCCCATCGCGCCGCCTTCGGTCGGTGTCGCGACGCCGATGAAAATCGTGCCGAGCACGAGGAAGATCAGTGCCAGCGGCGGCACCATCACGAAGATGACCTGCTCGGTCATGCGCGACAGCAGCTTGAGACCCAGCACCTTGTTGATCAGTGCGATGACCAGCGAGACGCCAACCATGATCGACATCGTCAACACGACGAAATCGGCGCCGGCACCGACCTTGGTGTAGAGCTTCATATAGGCGTAGGCGATGCAGAAGGAGAGGATGGTGACGACCAGCAGCGAGAGCCGGCGCGTCTTGCCGTCGGTGTCGCGCAGCGTCTGTGCCTCCGGCGGCAGGCCCGGCGCGCGCTTGGGGTAGACGATGGTGACGAGGAAGACGTAACCGGCGTAAAGCCCGGCGAGTACGAGGCCCGGAATGAAGGCGCCTTCATACATGTCACCGACGGAGCGGCCGAGCTGGTCGGCGAGCACGATCAGTACCAGCGAGGGCGGGATGATCTGTGCCAGCGTTCCAGACGCCGCGATCACGCCCGAGGCGAGCCGGCGATCATAGCCGTAACGCAGCATGATCGGCAGCGAGATCAGGCCCATCGAGATGACGGAGGCGGCAACGACGCCGGTCGTGGCGGCAAGCAGGGCGCCCACGAAGATCACGGCATAGGCGAGGCCGCCGCGGATCGGGCCGAAGAGCTGGCCGATCGTGTCGAGCAGGTCTTCCGCCATGCCCGAGCGCTCGAGCACCAGTCCCATGAAGGTGAAGAAGGGAATGGCGAGCAGCACGTCGTTGTTCATCGTGCCGTAGATGCGCTCCGGCAGCGCCTGCAGGAAGTTCTCCTGGAACATGCCGAGCTCGATGCCGACCAGAGCGAAGAGCAGACCGTTGGCGGCAAGCGCAAAGGCGACCGGGTAGCCGAGCAGGAGGAAGAGGACGAGGGCCGCGAACATCACCGGCGCCATGTTGACGCGCAGAAAATCGCCGATCCCTGCGGCATGGGCATCACCCATATGCAGGCTGAAAAAGGCAGTCAGGGTGAGCGCGAGCAAAAGCCCGGCGGCGCGCGCGAAACGGGAGGCGGTCATCGGCGGTTTCCGGTGTGCTTCTGGGTTGCTCACGAAGCCAGGCCCTGGGCCTTGGCTTGATCCAGCAGGCGTTGCGCTTCCGCCTCCGCGGCGGCCGCATGGCCGCGCAATGTCTCTTCGTCTTCCATGAGGCCGCGCATGATCGCGATCTGCTTGATGACTTCGGAAATGCCCTGGCAGAACAGCATGAAGAAGCCGACGATCAACAGCCCCTTGGCGGGCCATTGGGGCAGGCCGCCGGCCGAGAGCGACTGCTCGTTGACTGCGTAGGAGCGCCAGAAGAACGGCCAGGAATGATAGACCATCAGCGCACAGAACGGCAGCAGGAACAGGAGATGGCCGAGCAGGTCGATCCATTGCTGCACACGCTTCGGCAGCTGGCTGTTCAGGATGTCGATGCGGATATGCTCCTTCACCTGCAGCGTCCAGGAGGCGCACATCAGGAAGACGGCGCCGAACAGCATCCATTGCAGCTCGAGCCAGGCATTCGACGACATGTTGAAGATCTTGCGGACGAGCGCATTCACCGTCGCGACGATGACGGCCAGCAGGATCAGCCAGGCGACCTTCTTGCCGATTTGGCTGTTGATCGCGTCGATGATCCGGCTGACCTTCAGGAGTCCCTGCACACCCGCTCTCCCAGTTTGTTGATGCACGCGGCGCATGAGGGCCATGTCGCGCTGGCTATGCGCTGGTTATACGAAGGTCTGGGGCAGCACAAGATTACGCAGGGCAACCGGCTGGGGATCAGCTGTGTCGCCGGAAGCCGCTGAAACGCAAGGAAAATAGCCCGATCGCCATCATCAGCCACATCGTCGCGATCAGGGACTGCGGCCAAAGTATGACAAGCCAGCTGATCGCGATCGTTGCCAGCGCCCCGACACCGAGCTGGACGGCTCCCATCAGCCCGGCTGCGGAGCCGGCAAGCTCGGGTTTGGCGGACAGCGCCGCGGCGGCTGCCCCCGGAATCGTCAGCCCATTGCCGAACGAGCTGATCGCCAATGGCAGGAAGAGGGTCAGCGGTGTCCAGTAATCGCTCATCGCAAACACCATCGCGACGCTCATCATCACCACCGAGATGATCAGGCCCAGCCGAACCAGGGGGGCAGAGCCGCGCCTGACCGCAAGCCGCGACATGGCGAAGTTCCCGACCATGTAGCCGAACGCGCTCAGGATGAAGTAGGCGCCGTAGACATCCGAGCCCCGGCCCATCGTCTCGACGACGATGAAGGGGGCGCCGGCGACGAAGGCGAAGAACGCTGCCGATGTCATCGAAAGCGCGATGACATTGACGATGAATTCCCGGTCGAGCGCGAGCGCCGGGAAGGCGCGGAAGACGCCGAGCAGCGACGTCCTGATGCCGACATTCGGAGCGGTTTCCGGCAGCCGGGCTGTCGTCAGCAGGAGAACGAGCACGCCGGCTGCGGTCATTGCCCCAAAGATCATCCGCCAGCCGAACCAGGTTTCGATATGGCCGCCGAGATAGGGCGCGATCATCGGCGCCACCACCATGACCATGGTGACGCTGGCGATCTGGCTTGCTGCCTCGTCGCGATGGGCGCTGTCGCGAATGATGGCGCGGGCCAGCGCGAAGGTCGTGCCGGCGCCCGCACCCTCCAGCACGCGCGCCGCCAGCAGGACTTCGGTCGTCGGTGCCAATGCACCGAGGATCGAGCCCAGAATGAAGACGATGATCCCGGCATTGACGCAAGGGCGCCGCCCGAAGCGGTCGGAGAGTGGGCCGATCACCAGCTGGATCAGCGCGACCGAGACGAGATACAGCGTCAGCGTGAGCTGGATTGTCGCGTAATTCGTGCCGAAATGGCGCGCCACTGCCGGTGTCGCAGGGGCGAGAAGGTTGAGTGCGATCGGCTGCAAGGTCGAGATCGCGACCAGGACGAGCAGGGCGGGCCTCATAGCGACAGGCTGGCCGCTCATGACGGAGTGCCGCCCTCGAGCTTCAGCTTGGCACTGGGAACGACACGCTGGCGATGCAGGGTGTAGAGGCCGCTGCCCGCGATCAGCGCGATGCCTGTCACGGCCCAGGCGTCGGGAATCTCTCCCCAGAGCAGGTACCCGATCAGCACAGCGAAGGCGACGCCGGAATAGCGGTAGCCGGTGACGACGCCGACATCGGTGTTCCGGAAGGCGTTGACGATGCAGAAGCTGCCAAGCGAAACCAGCACGGCCGCACCGCCGACATAGAGGATCTCGATCCGGCGGATCGGCACCCAGGTTTCGAAGAAACCGAGCGTGAATGCGGACAGGCCGACAATGACCGACGCGGTGAGCGAGATCACCGTCGAAGGGACGTGGTTGCCGATCCTGCGGGTGACGAGATCACGGATCGCGGCCAATATGGCGCTGATCAGTGCCGCGATTGCGGCGATGTTCATGTGCTCGGGCGTCGGCCGGATCACCACGAGAACGCCGATGAAGCCGACCATGACGGCGAGTGTCCGGCGCCAGCCGACCTTCTCGATGCCGAGCGCTACCGCGAGCACGAGGATGATCAGCGGGGAGGCCATCAGGATGGCGGTGATGTTCCCGAGCGGGAGCTTGGCCAGCGACCAGATAAAGATCAGCGCGATCGCAGCCTCGATCAACCCGCGTAGCAGGACGAGCGGCCTGAACATTTCGCCGAGCTTGCGCGCCTCGCCCATGAACCAGACCATGGCGAGGGCCGTCGTCACCGCAAAAATCGCCCGCAGCGAAATTGCCTGCCCGACAGGGTAGGCTTCGCGTGCCAGCTTCATCAGCGCGTCGTTGCAGGTGAAGAGGAGCATCGCCAGCAGCATGGCGATGATTCCGCGACGGTTTTCGGCTGAACTGGCCAAGGCAAGGTCCTGGTGGCGTCGAGAGGCCGTCGCGCAGAACTCTGCGCCGGGACTCGCGGCGGCTCACGCCTGCGGAAAGCGGCTGAGCGAGAAAGGCTTGAGGTCGAACGCGGATTGGCCGGTGGTGGAGAGGTCGGCGAGGATTTCGCCGATGGCGCTGGCGAATTTGTAGCCGTGGCCGGAACAGGCCGATGCGAACACGGCCTGCGGGACGCCCGGCACGGCGTCGATCACGAAATCATCGTCCGGCGTCACCGTGTACACGCAGCCCTTCAGGCTGAGCGGTTCTCCCGCGGCATCGGGCAGATAGCGGGCAAGGCAATCGCGGATCAGCGCCACCTGGCGCGGGCTCGGCGTGCGGTCCGGCTCGCGCGGATCCATCGGCTCGCGCCCGAAATGCGGCCCGCCGAGCTTGAAGCCCGGATGCTCGTAAAGCGGAAAGCCGTAGAAGGTGCCTTCCTCGACACTGAGGATGAAGACAGGGAAGGCGCCCGGGCGATACAGCTCCGGCCGCCGCGTCGTGAACCAGCCGATGGCCTGCCGCACGGTCGAGACATTCGCGGCCAGCGCCGGGACCGCGTCGGCGATCCAGCCGCCCGAGGTGATCACCAGCCGGCCAGCGGAATAGGTGCCGCGCTCCGTGCGCACCACCACGCCGCCTTGGGCGGTCGGTGTCCAGTCGAGCAGCGGCTCATTGGTGCGGATCTCGGCGCCGTGCGATTGGGCGAGGCCGACATGGGCATAGATCGCCTTCTCGGAGGCGACGAACCCGCCATCGGGCTGCCAGAGGCCGACATGGCCCGCCGGCAGCTGGAAGCCCGGGAAGCGTCGCGCGATCTCCGGGGCTGAGAGCACCTCATGCGTCAGCCCGTGGTCGAGACAGGAGCGCAGCGAGGACTCGACCGGCCCCGCGCCTTCCGGCGCAAGATCGAGCGAACCAGTGACGTGCAGCAGCTGCATGCCCGCTTCCGCGCCGGTCTCGGACCAGAGCTGATGTGCGCGCCGGACGATCGGCACGTAATGCGAGCCTTCGAAATAGGCGAGGCGGATGATCCGCGTCATGCCATGTGACGATCCCATGGCGTGGCCGAGGTCGAAGCGTTCCAGGCCCAGGACCTTCAGGCCGCGCCGCGCGAGATGCCAGCATGCGGCGGAGCCCATGGCGCCGACACCGGCAACGATCACGTCGTAGCTATGACTGGTCATGGGCTGGCCTGGGGCAGGGCTAAGCGGATGATCAGAGCTTTAGCTGCAGCCTCGCATGGGGTCCATGCCAGTCCGGGGCGGCGAATCCCGCTTCCGGCGCATGGCCTTTCGCGTTTCCGACCTCTCCCTGGGGCAAGCGATGGCTTCGGGAGAAGCTTTGTTAACATTGCCCGACCATAAAGGTTCGACTTTGCGCTGTCCGGGATTGGCTGATGTTTCGCGAAAGGGTCCGACGCTGGTTGGGCACCCAAGACCGTGCCGTTGCAGCCGGGCCTGTCGTCACCGCGCAGCCAATCTCGCCGGCAGAGGCGATCGAACTTCCCGATCCGCTCGACGATGCCTCGATCCGCGAGGCCGTCAATGCGCTCGAGCAGGACGTCGTCGCCGCCCTGCGGCGCCTCACCGGACGCTTGTATGAGGCCGAGCATACCTCGAGCCAGGCCGAGGGCGGTTCGATCGGCATCCACAGGCGCACCGGCGATCTGAGGCAGGCGGCCGAGACGGCCAGCATGAATTCGAGCGCGCTCGCGACCGCAACCCAGCAGGTCTCGGCTGCGGCCGAGCAGGTCGGCAGCTCGATGAATGGCGCGCGCGACATGCTGGAGGCCGCGGCCATGCGCGCCGGCGAGGCGACGCAGATGATGACCGGCCTCGCCGCCGCCACGGTCGAGATCCGCAGCATCGTCGATTCCATCGCCGAGATTGCGCGCCAGACCAATCTGCTCGCCTTGAATGCGACCATCGAAGCGGCGCGCGCCGGTGAGGCCGGCCGCGGCTTCGGCGTGGTCGCCCAGGAAGTGAAGGCGCTCTCCATCGAAGTGCGCGACGCGGTCGATCATATCCGCAACCGTGTCGATCGGCTGACCCAGACGGCCCAGGGCTCGGCCGCGATCGTCACCGATGCGCTGCAAATGGTACGGGACGTCAACCCGGTGATCGCGGCGATCGGAAGCGCCTCGCACGAACAGGCTGCAGCGGCCGCGGAGCTCTCGCGCAGCGCCGACGAGACGGCGCGCTTCATCGATACGGTTTCCCGGCAGGTCGGCGAGATCGACGAAATGGCCTTGGGTGCGGCGGCCCGCAGCGCCGAGGCGCGCGCCGCCATGTCGGACGGCGCGCGGCAGGCCGAAGGGCTGATGGGGCGTTTCGTCCCGTTGCTGCGGCACACCGTCTTCGCCGACCGCCGCCAGCATGACCGGTTCCCTGCGGAATATCCGGTCGAGGGGCGCTTCGGCGCCACGACCTTCAGCGCGCAGACGATCGATCTCGGCCTGGGTGGAACGCTGCTGCTCGCCCAGTCCGATCCCGGCATCCGTCCAGGCACGGGCGGGACGATCACCATCGGCGGCTTGCCGCCATTGGCCTGCCGCCTGATGGCGGCGAGCCACCTCGGCCTGCACGTCGCCTTCAGCGAAGCGACGGTCAGGGAGCATGAGCCTCTGCGCCGCCTTCTCGACGAGATCGAAGATTCCTATCGGCCGCTGATCGAACGCGCGCAACTCTTCGCAATACGCCTTGGCTCGCTCTTCGAGCAGGCGCTGCGTGACGGGAAGCTGTCGGAAGCCCAGCTCTTCGACGTCAACTACCTGCCTGTGCCGGAGACCGAGCCGCAGCAATATACCAACAGCGCATTGCTGGTCCTGGAAGCACTGCTGCCACCGGTGCTTGCCGAGGAACTGGCCAGCGACCCGCGGCTGGTCTTCGCCCTGCCGATTGATCGCAACGGCTATATTCCGGTGCACCATCCCGAATTCGCCCATCCGCAACGCCAGGGCGATCCTGCCTGGAATGCGCCGCACTGTCGCAACCGCCGCATGTTCCACGATCGCGCCGGCATCATGTCGGCCCGCTCGGTGCGCCCCTTCCTCGTGCAGTCCTACAGGCGCGACATGGGCGACGTCACCCAGCTCATGCGCGAGGTCGATGCTCCGCTCCGTGTCAACGGCCGCCATTGGGGCGGGGTGCGAATGGCCTACCGGATGTAAGAGGCCAGGGCGCCTGCGCGACGGGCCGGGACGGCCTGAAGCGCAGGAATGGTTTCCCTCGCCATGCCCGTCGCCAGTCGGGCCGCGGTACGGTCGCGGCTTATGGACTGGCCCTTTTCACTCCGCCGCCGGCAGGCCCGGCAGCGTCGGCTTCACCAATCAAGGGCCGGTCCTTAGAGCATCGGACCGAAAAGTGGAATCCGGTTTTCGGAAAAATCAGATGCTCAAACAAAGAGATAGATCGCCCCTCCTGCGTCCGAACGGACGCATGGCGATCTAGCCTCCCGTCACGCTCATATGACGCCCGACGGCCGGGCGGGCATGCCTGCGGTCGATGACGAAGTCATGACCCTTCGGCTTGCGCGAGATCGCCTCGTCCATGGCCCGGTAGAGCAGGGCGTCGTCGCCGGAGGCGCGCACTGCGGCGCGCAGGTCGGCGGCGTCCTCCTGGCCGAGGCACATATAGAGCGTGCCGGTGCAGGTCAGGCGCACACGGTTGCAGCTCTCGCAGAAATTATGGGTCATCGGCGTGATGAAGCCGAGCAGCCCGCCGGTCTCGCGGACCCGGACATAGCGCGCCGGGCCGCCGGTGCGATAGGGATCGTCGTCGAGCGTATAGCGGTCCATCAGCCTTGCGCGGACGATCGAGAGCGGCAGGAACTGGTCGATGCGGCCGGGCTCGATCTCGCCGAGCGGCATCACCTCGATCAGGGTGAGGTCCATGCCAAGTCCATGGGCCCATTGCATCAGGCCTTCGATCTCGCTCTCGTTGACGCCCTTCAGCGCGACCGCATTGATCTTGACCCTGAGCCCGGCGGCGCGCGCGGCCTCGATGCCGCGCTGCACTTTGCCCAGATCACCCCAGCGCGTGATCGTGCGGAATTTGTCCGGATCGAGCGTGTCGAGCGAGACATTGATGCGCCGCACGCCGCAGGCTGCGAGTTCGCTCGCATAGCGCTCGAGCTGCGAACCGTTGGTGGTCAGCGTCAGCTCGTCCAGCGCGCCGCTGGCCAGATGCCGCGAGAGCGAGCGGAACAGGCTCATGATGTCGCGCCGGACCAGCGGCTCGCCGCCGGTGATGCGCAACTTGCGGGTGCCACGCGCCACGAAGGCGGTCGCGACCCGGTCGACCTCTTCCAGCGTCAGCAGATCGCGCTTGGGCAGGAAGGTCATGTCCTCGGACATGCAGTAGACGCAGCGGAAATCGCAGCGATCCGTCACGGAAATGCGCAGGTAGCTGATCTCCCGGCCGAACGGATCGATCAGCGGCGGGCGCATCACGGGCTTGTGGGGTTCGATCAGCACTCTGGTTTCGTCTCTGCTGCGTTTCCACCATCCGCTGCTCGCACGTGCGTCGTGGCAGCCGCATAGTTATATCATGCGGAGACATTGGCACTGGCGTGCGCGGCGTCAATAGCCGTGATCGTCACATTCCCTTGGTGAAAAACGAAGATGTCAGCTTGGCCAACCGAAATCCGCCTCTCCAAAGATCGGCGCACCCTCCACGTGGCCTTCGAGGACGGGGCGAGCTTCGCACTGGCGGCCGAGCTGCTGCGGGTGGAAAGCCCGTCCGCCGAAGTCCAGGGCCATGACCCGAGTCAGAAGAAGACGGTGCCGGGCAAGGCGGAGGTCGAGATCATCGGTGTCGACCCCGTCGGCCATTACGCCGTCAAGCTCTCCTTCGACGACATGCACGATACCGGCATCTTTGCCTGGGACTATCTGCGCGAGCTCGGCGAGCATGCACCGGAGAAAATGCAGGCCTATCTCGACGCTCTCGCCGCAAAGGGGCTGTCGCGGGAGCCGGTGAGACGGAGGTAACCGGCTTCCGATCCCGGCTCCCTGCGCTGCTCGTCGCCCGTCGATCCGGGGAGCGGGGGAGCGGGGAGGCTTAGCGCTGTTCCGGCAGGACCCCCGAAGCGGCGCGGTTGGGACCGCTTGCCGGGATGACGCCACCGCTCGGATAACAAAAAGGCCGGCACGAGGCCGGCCTTTCTTATCCAGTCTTATCCCGGGAAGCTGCGCTCAGCGGGCGACGACAACCCGGGTGCCGACCCTGGTGCGCTCGTAGAGGTCGATCACGTCGTCGTTCAGCATGCGGATGCAGCCCGACGACACGGCCTGGCCGATCGTCTCCGGCTCGTTCGAGCCATGGATGCGATACAGTGTCGAGCCGAGATACATGGCGCGGGCGCCCATCGGATTCTCCGGGCCACCGGGCATGAAGCGAGGCAGGTCGGGACGACGCTTCAGCATCTGCGACGGCGGGGTCCAGCTCGGCCACTCGGCCTTGCGCGTGATGGCCTGCGAACCGGCCCAGTCGAAGCCAGGGCGGCCGACGCCGACGCCATAGCGCACGGCCTTGCCCTCGGGCAGCACGAAATAGAGCCGGCGCTCGGTGGTGTTGATCACGATGGTGCCGGGCCGCTGCCTGGTGTCGTAGGACACGATCTCGCGGGGAATGGCGGTGGCCTGCGCCTTGGCGGCCTCCGGGTTCTGCATCAATGGCTGGCGCGTCAGCGGATCGATTTCATAGGCATTGGCGGTCGACGCGGCAGCCATCAGGCCCAAGCCTGCGAACATGGCCATTCGGAAAAAGCGGTTCATGGTAACCTCAGGCGTGGATTCGCGCGGACATGAAGTTGACCGGAAAAAGTCAACATCTCCTCAATGTCCTGTCAGACTCACGTTTGGCGTGCAATCATTGTGGCATCACATCGGCGCGAGGTGCGGGCTTTCGACCGTCGCGTTGCGCACCTGCAACATAAATTCGGCCACTCAGCTCTTGAGCACGACGCAGGCCCCATTCTGCGCCTGGATGCGGCGGCACAGCGCGGTTGCCTCAGTCCGCGTGGCGGCCGGCAGCCGCACCCGATAGAAGGCCCGCGTCCCGCGGCTGCGTAGGCGCGTGCCGATGATCATCGGTTGCAGCTCGGCAATGATCGTCCGGTGCTTCACACTGGCGCGCTGGAACGAGGCCAGCGCTCGCGCCTTCGAGAAGTTTCCAGCCAGTTGTACGCCCCATGGTGCGAAGGGCGCTTCACGCAGGTCGAGCGGCTTGCTTCCGGCGCGGATCGCCACGACCGTCGTTGCGCAGAACGAGGTTTCGTCTCGTGTCGCGAGCCGGGCAGGGCGGTCGCGCCCGTCGCCATTGGCTGCGGCGCGCGCATCCTCCGCCCAGGTCTCGGCGGCGGCGCCGGTGATCGAGAGAACATAGTTCTCGGTCTCGAATGGCAAGCTGCCGCGACCGGCAAGCCAGGAGGCGACCCGGTTCGGGCCGCCGTTATACGCGGCGGCGGCAAGTCCCCAATTGCCGAAGCGCCGACGCAGCTCCGCCAGGAAATGGGCAGCCTTCGGCACGGCCTGCTCCGGATCGAACGGGTCCAGCAGACCGCGCTCGCGTGCCGTGCCCGGCATGAACTGCGCCACGCCCTGGGCTCCCGCCGGACTGGTGACGCCGGGGCGAAAGCTCGATTCCTGAAAGATCAGCCGGGTGAGGAAGGCAGCCGGAACCCCCTCGTCCCGCGCCGCTTCGTCGATCAGCTGGCAGAGGGCCTGGTCGATTCCCGAGGAGGCGGGCTCCGCCGGAGCTGCGAAGGCCGGACAGGCGAGCAGCGCGCTTGCGATGCACGCCGCCGACGCCAGACGCTGGCAGGGCTGCGCAGCGAAGGAGGAGGAACCTCCGAGGCAGCGCAGCAGGCGCGTCAGGATTTTCGTTGCGAATCCTGGCGCGTCAGCGGGCCCGGTTCGAGGCGAGGGGCGGATCGGCATGGCTCTGTATCGCATGGTCGCACTGATTTGCTCGACACGTCCCGGCGGCCTCGGTCACAATCCATCTCGCGTCCGGAATCTGTGTTTGACCGGACAAGTCTGCGGAAGGGCCTAACGATGTTCAACTGGATCATTCAGGCATTGCTGGCGTTGGCCGGGATCATCGCCGCGTGGTTCGTTGCTCCCAGCGCTCCCAATTTCGATTTTGTTCAGATGGTGGTCGCGCTTCTCCTGCTGACGGTCTTCGTGGCGCTCGCGGCCTTCTGGCCGACGCTGGCCATCTGGCGTCGGAGCCGTCGGCCCCGCGACCGGGCATGACCGAGCACCTGAGGGCAGGGCTCGCCGCCGTGTCGGGGCGGGGCTGAAACCAATCGGGCCTTCGCGCGCAGTTGCTTCAGCCGAAGCCGCCGAAGGAAACGCCTGTGTCTGCCCGCAAGGGGGCGCTCGGAGCACAGGGCAAGGGCAGCGTCTGGCTCCGCAACAGCAATGGCATCACGATGAAGCTGAACACGCGCCGCCAGCGCGGCCTGCAGCTTGCGCTCGGGGCGGACGGCATCTTGATCGGCTTCAAATGATCAAGGGGTGAGGGCGGCCGCTCTGAAACTACGGGACCTGGCAAGATCGCGGGCTCGGCTTGCCCGCGATCTCGCGGAGATTTCTACTGAATGGCGCCGCGCTTGGGGCCGAAGCCGTCAAAATAACAGCGGCAGGGGGCGCCTCTTGGCGAGGGAGGCGCCTCGCAGGAGCCGCGGGCGGTGACGCACATGTCGCCGTAACGCGGCTGGCGATAGGGGCGGTCATAGCCGTAGCGCGGCGGCGGCCGATCATAGTCCCAGCCCCGATCATAGCCATAACGCGGCGGCGGCGGGCGGTCATAAGGGTCATAATACTGGGCCTGCGCCGCTGCCGCCGGGATCAAGGCCGAGACCACCGCCGACGTGAGGATCAGTTTTCTGAGCAGCATCGATGGGTCCTCCGATTCGGGGCGTGAATAGCTCGCTGCGGATGAACGGAACGTGACCCGCTCTGTTTCCTCAGCACCGAAGGCGCAATGGCCCCGAGGCAATGGAGTTCGCCGGGCAATGGAGTTCGCCGGGGAAAGTGGCGTGCTGCACAGCTTCGCGATCCGCACCAGCGGAGACGCCGGATGGGAATAGCGCGCGTGCTGTGTGACGGTTGCACATGATAACGGGCCGGAGGGCGTCCCATTGCTGACGCGATGTGACCGGTGCTGGAGATTTCCCCGGCTGCGTGCGGACCCGGCTGAACTGCTCCTTGACGGCGCAGGTGTCCGCGACTAGGAGAAGCGCCGGTCCGGGCGGCTAGCTCAGCGGTAGAGCACTCCCTTCACACGGGAGGGGTCACAGGTTCGATCCCTGTGCCGCCCACCATTTTATCCAAATATTTCAAAGATTTACGAACCGATCCGGGTGCGTTACAGCCCTCGGGTTGTCTCTCGGCAGCACGGGGCAGCACAACTTCGCGAAGCCATTGAGTCGCGTTTCGGGCTGGGCGGCGGCATTAGCCTTCTCGTCCGGCTCAATCTCGACGAAGGCCAGCCGGGAGGCATCGTCGATGCAGACATGGGCGAACTCCGAGCCCGCCCCGACGCTTCGGCCGCCGCTGCGATCCCCGGTGACGCTATGCCTCGGCTCGCTGAACCGGTTGAGCTCTTTGATGTCGAGATGGATCAGTTCGCCTGGGAGGGCGCGCTCGTAGCCGCGCGCCGGCTCGGTCGGGTCGAGGTCACGCATCCGGCTCAGCCGCGCCCGCCGCAGGATCCGGCTCACGGTGGCCGGCGAGACGTCCGCCTGCTTGGCGATGGCCTTGCCGCTCAGCCGCTGGCACCGCAGCGCGATGATCTGCTCGACTTGGCCAGCGGGCGTCCGGCGATACAGCCGGTGCGGACGGGACGAGCGGTCCGCCAGCCCCGCCATGCGCACGGTCCGCTCTCGACCCAGCAGCGTCAGCCGGGCAATCTTGTGGATGTTTATCCGGTTCCTCCGAGGGGTCTGAAGCTTCGCAAACCTCAGCTTCCTCGCTCGGGACCGGATGGACAACCTATTGAGAGCTCACAGCTAGGTCCTCGGGCGCGGGAAAAGCGTGATCATTTGCCTAGCCACAGATGCCCCGGCCAGGACTCGCCTTGCTCTCGACCTCACTACCCGAAATGCGAACTTGATCAGGATCAGACCCAGTACCGTCTTGTGCTTGAGTGGCACCTTCATCGCGACAGAGAGGATCGCGCGGCGAATCGCCCTTTGCTCGCGTTCAATCTTTGACCGATCCGCCTCGTAGGTTTCGTTCAGTTCTCGGATCCTGTTCTCCAAACTGTCATAGGTTGCCTGTTTGCCCGCAAGCATGGCGTGGCTCGCCGCGGCGATTACCGCCTCTTCATCATCATTTGACAGCGAGGCCTCGAACACCGCGAGCGCCTGCTGGCGCCGGGCTTGATCCTCGCCGATCTCTATCCGGTTCCGATCGACCACGCGCGCAAATTCGCTGCCGGCGATATCCCAAGAAGGTATCTCCACCCGGATGTTTGACGCGGCCGTTACACTCAGCAGGGTTTCAGTTTCCAATGGATATCGAGCGTCGATGCGGAGCAACTCGGCCCGGAAGAAAGCTTCAAGCCGGTCGAACTCATCCGAGAGCCGCTGGATCTCGCTGTCATAATAGGAGTTCTCGGCGACAGGGACCCGGAAATCCTTCGCGGCCTTCGGCATAGCGGTCGGCCGCTCGTACATCAGACCAGAGGCATCAAAGCGCACGCCGATCGGCACCCTGGCGGCTTGCGCGGGTTCGATCTGCTTCTCAACCTCTTTGCTCTCGATCGCAGCAGCGATGCGAGTGCAGAATGCACGATATGTGAAGGACCCCGACGCAACGAGGTGATCAAAAGCACGTTGCGTCATCGCCTCCAAAGCAGGAATGTCCTTCAGGCGCTCCAGGATCTGATCGACGTTCGAGAAATCCTTCTCCAATGAGAGATAGTGCTCGTCTGGCTTGATGGCATCCGAGTAGCGCCCGTTGAAGAGGACCATAGGCGTCCGCATGATCGCGCACTCGAAGATGCGCGGCGAAATCTGCCCCATCTCGATTTCAGCTTCGCGCGCCGCCACGAACGGCTTGAACTGCTCATAGCTCGGCGCAATGCCGCCATTCGCGGCCGCCATCTCATGGAAACGCTTCGCGATACTGCCGTCGAAGTCGAAGACATTGCAGCCTGACTCCGAGCCGAGCATGGCCTGACAGTCGCCGACGAAATCGAACCAAGCCGTGCCGTAGATCCGGCTCGCCTCATCCATCGCGATATTGCACTTGATCCCGCGCGCGTCGCAGACTTCTTTCATGCGTCGGCCGATTTCGAACTTCTCAAAGCCCAACCGACCGTAGACGCCGCCGATATCGCGTCCCCGATAGCCAACCGGGATCGAACGCTCAGCCAGCGGCTTAGGCTTCGGCATACTGGCTGCGAAGTCGTCGGGAGCGTATCCAGTGAAGACGGTGAGGAATTCCACGCCGGGGAACTCTTCGCAGGGATAGACATATTCTAGGCTATCCTGCGGGACGCACGTCAACACGATATCGAAGCCGATATCTTTGATCGCCGCCTTCAGCGTGTCCGTTCGGTCATACTCATCTTGGACGGCGAGGACCTTGATCCCGCGAAAAGCCTTCAGCTTCTGACGATACGTGTCCGAGACGTAAGCATCACAGCAGAACCGGGCGCAATAGCTATGAAAAACGATGTCATAATAGCCGAAATCGAAATCCACGAGCGCATTATGAGTGGCATGGACATATTCGACGCTGTGCCCGCTGAACTGCTTGAGGGCGTTCAGATAATCGAGCGTCGTCTGAACGAAGGTGCTCCATTTCGAGTAAGCAACGAGCGCGCGCCTAGTCGTTGACACCGGCCAGTCCTCTTCCGAGTGGTGGCATACAATACGAAGACGTTATCTGGTTTTTCAGTTGCGTGTCGATCCCGTTCCTTACCAAATCTGGTTGTTGACCGATGTTGCTGCAAGCTCTGGTTGACCTACGCCAGCGCCCAGAAGGTCGCCGTAAGAAGCATTTACACTGCTGCAGGACGGGATAAGCTCATGAAAAATATGCAAAAGTGAAGGCATGAGTTCCGACAGTTAAAAATGACCAAGATGATTGTGGGGCCTGGGAGGGACGATGATCACGTTGACGCTGGCTGGACCACAAATCCAGGTGGGAACGAGAAGGGTTACTCGCATTCGGCATGCTGTACCGAATGACGGAAATCCCAAAGCCAAGACCCGGGTCGATGGAGTCGAGCCTATGCTTGTGATCGAGCTACCTGAATTCGTTGCCTCAACCGTGAAAGCCAACTCGCCGACGCTTGCCAAACTCAGTCTCCCGGACGGGAACCCAGTATGGTTCAACGCGGAGAATGCTTCAGGTCCGCTGCGGCTCGTGCCCAGTCAGAAAGTGAGCGGAGCTCTGTCAGCGTTGCTGATCAGCGGGAAAAGGCAGTACGTCGCCAACACCCACGACGAGGTAGCTGAAGCCATTGCTGCGGCCGGAGGTTCGCCCCTACCGATCCCTGTTGACAGTTTCCTTACAACGACACTGATTTTTTTAAGAACGCTCCGCGGAACCGCTTCGACCGAAAAGGACTGGGACTAGTCTCCCATCTCGTAAGGCGAGGCACGCAGTGCGCGCGGCATCCTCGCTCCCGCGGAAGAGGTAGAGGAATAGTCCATGGGCGCACTGGCTCGCGCAATTGAGATCGCCGCCGAGGCTCACGAAGGCCAGCGGGATAAGGCCGGGGAGCCTTACATCGCGCACCCGATGCGGCTGATGGCGCGGTTTCTCGCAGCCGGCGGAGAGCAGGATGCAATCATTGCGGCGCTACATGATGTCGTCGAGCGCTCCGAATGGACTTTGGAAGATCTGCGGCGCGAAGGCTTCTCCGATGAGGTCGTGTTCGCTATCGAGGCACTCACCCGCAAAGATGGCGAGGAGTACCTCGCCTTCATCCGCCGCGCGGCCAGTCATCCGCAGGCGCGCTTCGTGAAGCAGGCCGATCTCCTCGACAATATGACGCATTTGTCGAAGGTCCGCGACGGTGCGCGCTTGAGCCAGAAATATGCCTCTGGGCTTAGTACACTCCACGAAACGCCACTGCCGCTCTCATGCGCTTCAGCTTCGGACCATCTAACAGCCAGATGGCCCTCTCCGCGGTCCTGATGATCGCTTTGGCGGTGGGGCGGGCGCTTCGGCTGAAATCCGCAGGCATAGCGCACGATCCAAAAGTGAGAGATGATCAATGCGCGATTGGAGGAGGCTGCCGTGACACCAGAAGAAAAGTTGATTGCTGAGGCCGACGATATTGAGAACGCGATCCAGATTGCGGTCGACGCGGCCAAGCAGAGCTCTATCCCCATCGAGACACGGATTGCTCAGCTCGAGCGCTGGGTGGTCACTTTGATGCTCGAGCGGGCCAAAGATCTTCGAAAAATGGCAGCTGCCGCTGGAGACAAAGGAAACGGATGATAGCGCGGCGCCACCGCGCTGCCTTGTTCACGTGATCAGAACAGCGTCTCTCTGATCGCCGCTTCTGGCTGAACCGGCTCGGCCGTCGACGAGTCGTCGTCACCGACGGCGGGCCCCGGGCAAAAGGATCAGGGGCGTTCGCGGAGAGTCCGTCGTTAACGAGCTCAAGACGCAGATCGAACTGCCTGGGTAGCTCAAGACGGAGACATGTTGGAACGATCGCGCTTCAGTCGCCGTTCACCCTCCAGCGGACAGTATCGTCCGCAGGAGGATAGAGCGATGAGACTAAGAGCAATCGCTTTCGCAGCAGGAGCTTTGATCACGGCATTCGCCGGGACCGCGTCGGCGCTGCCACGCGGTGCGGAGATTGATGCTCCATCTGACCTGATCCAGGTGCAGATGCGATGCGACCCGAGCAGATGCATCGATCAGCGTACCGGCGTCTATACACAGTCGACCTGCGACCGCTACGGCTGCAGGCCGCTCGGCGGTCCAGTGGGCCGCGTTGGCGGTTCCGGACGTGGCTATGATGGCGGCCCCAGAGGGGGCGACGATCGCCCTCGGCGGCGCGGTTGGGACGATGACGGCCGCGGCTATCGTGGTGGCGGCGGAGGCGGTTTCAACTGCAATTCCTCCCGCTGCATCGAGGCAGGGACTGGCCGTGTCTGGGAGAGCACCTGCGATCGATACGGCTGTCGTCCCCTTCGGCCGGCTCGCGGTCAGCGCTGGTAGAGCAGTGGTGCCGCTGGCGACGATCAGTCCTCGGCCTTGATTGGGAGCGTCTCGAATGCCGCGGCCCGGTCGGAAGCGTTCATCGGCAAAGACAGCAAGAGGAGCCTGATCTTGCGATCAGGGACGTCCGCCGGCCGCATGCTGCCGAATTTGTCCCAGATTGCCGCAGCGAGGTCCGCATTATCGGCCCAGGGCCAGCGCTTCTGAGCTCCCGTGACCGAGATCCGTTTGGCATGACGATCAGCAAAGATCTGCCAACGGAGCGCACGCAGGAAGAGCTGCTTGTCGCCGATAGAGCGAGCGATCGATGCCAGCGTCGCGGCATGGAAGGGAAGGTACTCTGGGGCGACCTGGCCCCAGCCCAGATCCCCGAGGCTCACTGAGAAATCGACAGTCGTGCCGGAGCCCGTTGCGCCCTTCACCCGGCTGGCGAGGCGAAAGAACTCGATATCTCCCGGCCGCCCGCCTGGCACTGAAACCTCGACGTCGCCATCGCCTGCGAAAATAAACCTTAGATCCAGCGCGTCGCGGAGTTGCTCGGGATCAAATTCCCGGCCATGTCGCATCGAGAAGGAAATCAAGGCCGGCCTCCGCGTCAGGACCAGACCGTCATGCGTGCGCAACTCTGAGCTATCCCCTGTGCGCAGTTCGATCCGACGCAGCGATCCTCGGCCGCTGATCTGAAAATCGACTGCCATATACCGCGGCCGCAGGTCGTACCGGTTCCAATACTCGTTATCGATGACGCCGAGCGCAGCACGAAACGACTGGAGCCCGCGCTCAGCGAGGGGACGAAATCCCTCGCCCGGAAAGTGACGGTCGAGCAGGAGCAGCGTCTGGATCGAATAGAGATGCGCGTTGACGATGAAGGGGTTGTGCCGGTCAGGCATCGGCACCTCTTGAAACCAAACGAACTGATCGTTTTCAGATCTCAGACCGCCCAATGTGACCGGTAGCAAAAAGGCTTTTCCTGCGCGCCTGGCAAGTTCGGCGAACCTGCCTTCGCCCGTTTTACAGGAGTGGATCAGAAGCCGCTCAATGATCGCCGCCTGGCCGAACGCGGATGCCCACGGCGCCTTCAGAAGGACATCGTTGATTTGCGTGTCGTAGTCATACCGCCACACGACTGCTCCGCCGCCCACTTCAACCGCATTCTGCTCGAAGAACGCCAGCGCGGCGCGTGCCTTCTCATCTGGCTGGTACGCGGCGCATGCGTCCTCGAAACTACGGGCGTCCCGCGAAAACATCGCAAATGCCACCGACGACATGTTGCGGAACCGGCTGCCGTCGGGCGCCTCGGAAAACGGAAGCCCCTGCTCGTCGAGCCGCTGCGACGACTGCCAGTAGGCTGTCTTCTCCGGGAGGTGGACAGTGCCGGAGGCCGCCTGTCCGGCGATGCAATAACTCACCACGCGGTTGAAGCATTGACCGCCGCTGCCGCGTCGTACCATCCCGAAAATCGCCGCCGCGCCGAGCAAAGCGATCGAGACCGACGTGACCGAGATTGCAATGCGCATATACCGAATTCCCATGCGTCCTCACGGTTGGAGCGGGGGTTGCGCAAAACAAAGGGGGGCGCCATCGGAGCGGTGCCGACGGACCGAGCTCAGAGAGGAAACGCCCAGGGGCATCCGAGGTTGCGCCACACTAGCTGTTCTATTTCGGAGGCGGGAAGAACGGCTGAAAGCGAAGAGCCCCTGAAGCCGTCAATCATCCTTCACTGCAAGCCCCGCCAAATAGAGGCTGGAGAGAATTAGCGCGCCGATTGTGAGCGCCGCAAGGACGCTTCCGGTTAAGGCGAATGCTGAAATTGTGGAGGCGGTCGCAAAGCCGGCGGACAGTGGAATACTCACCGCGATCCCTCCAGATTTTGCTTATTTTATCACAGACAGAAGGTCGCGAGATTATCGAGTTGGATGAATTCCATTTCTATGAACAGAAAATGGGCTGCCACCCTAGCGACAGACATGGCACCGTCGCGCGACGGGGGCGTATCGCGCTGCGCCACGAGATCCCGTCATGGCTGAGATAGCCGCCAGGCACGATCTTCGGATCTCGATTCAACCAGCTACGCGCCACCACGCTGTGAACGAGCACAAGCGTGCCAACGCGGCGAGTGGGGGCGGCTGGGCTGAAGACGCGAAGAGCTACCTCTACAGCGTCGGAGGCACGAACCCGCGCGGGGCATACCTTGCGTGCCTGAAGAGGTTTTGGCACTCCTGTGGCTTGAAGAGGTCGCAGATGTTGCCGACGGCTTTCCAGAGGGCGTCGAAGGTTCTGGCTTCGGCCTTTCGCAACTGAGCCTTGAGCTTGGCGAAGGCCTTCTCGATGGGGTTGATATCGGGGCTGTAGGCCGGCAGGAAGAGGAACCAGGCGCCTCCTTCGGCGAGGGATTGGGCCGCTCGGCTGCTTTTGTGGACGGCGAGATTGTCGAGGATGAGGATGTCGCCCTTCGACAGGGTGGGTGCGAGTTGGGTCTCGAAATAGATATCGAAGGCGACGCGATCCATGGCTTTGTCGATGATCCACGGCGCAGTCAGGCCACGGCAGCGCAGGCCCGCGATGAAGCTCTGCGTCCCCCAATGTCCGAAGGGAGCAGAAGCGCGCAGCCTCTCGCCGCATGGGCTGCGGCCGCGCAGCCGGACCATCTTGGTGTTGATCGAGGTCTCATCGATGAAGACGAGCCTGTGCGGCTCGAACCGCATGCGGGGTTGGTGGCGCTCGATCCAGAGGCGGCGCTGCTCACGGACGTCCGCGCGTGCGCATTCCGACGCCATCAGCGCCTTTTTTATATGTGAACCCCAAACGGCATAGAAAGCGCGACAGAACCGCAGGGTCCGCCTTCATGCCGGTCGCCGCCGCCATCCGGGCGGCCAACTCCGGCATGGTGATGTCGGGCGTCGCCTCAACCTGCGAATGACCAGCCTCGACAAAGCCCACAACGCGCTCGCGAAGATCGTGCGAATAGCTGCGCCCCATGATCCACCTCCACAAACGGTGAATCACAAACCCAACCAGAAGGGAATCTCACGATTCCGATTTCATATCCGCCGCTCTAGCGGGATGCTGACCGCCGGGACACCCGTGATGTTGTAGAGCACCGACATGCACATATAGGCGATATTGGGGTTTGGAGGCAGGCCGCTGACCGTAAATGCCGGCGCCCCGATCGCATGGGTGGCGTCAGGATGACATCCGCGTCACCCATGAGCGTTGCGAGGCGCGACCGCATCTTCGCCGCCTCGATCACCCCGGACATGTGATAATCAAACGACTTCGTGTTGCCCGTCAGTATCGAAGACGGGAAATTCCAAAGAGCGTCGTAGAAACTGAGAAACTGAGCCTCCCAGAGCGGGAACGCTGGGTCGCGAACCACCTCGATATCTGCGGCCTCCAGCGCCAGGATCAACGTCTCAAGCGCGGTCTACCAGACGCCGACGTTGTCCAGCACGAGGACCTTACTGACCCTCTTCGGTACCAATGGGGCCAGCGGTGCGACATCAGGCTTGCGGTCGCTGTCAACGTTTAGGATCGGCATCAAGGCTGCGATGTTCCCTTGCGACGCGATTGCCGCGCAGGTCTGGCTCAGCGAAATGCAGGGCTAAACAACGCCCCGCCAATCGCTATTTCATGACTACGCTGAGCGCGGGCTCCGGCTCCAGCATCTGCCGCACGGCTCCGTGCAGCTCGTCGAAATGCTGGATCACCAGATCGGGCTCCAGTTCCTCGATCGGCACATCGGTATAGCCGAAGGGAACGCAGATCGACGGAATCCCGGCTGCGCGCGCGGTGGCGATGTCCGTGAGTGAATCGCCGATCATCACTGAGCGCCTGGGGTCGCCGCCGGCGGCTTCGATCGTCAGCGTCAGGTGGCGGGGGTCCGGCTTGTGGAAGGCAAAGCTGTCGCGCCCGGCGACAGCTGCAAAATGCCCGGTGATGCCGAAATGCTCGAGGATCAGGCGCGTGTGCAGGATCGGCTTGTTGGTGCAGACGGCGAGCGCATAACCGTCCTCCGCCAATGCCTGCATCGCCGCGACGACGCCCTCGTAGAGATAGCTGTTCGAGGCGACGTCCTCGGCGTAGATTCGCAGGAAATCCTGGAACAGCCGCTCCAGCGTCTCCTCGTCGAGTGGGCGCCCGGAGACGCGGAAGCCGCGTTCGATCAGGGCGCGGGCGCCGGCGCCGACGAGTTCGCGCGCGCGTTCCAGCGGCAGGGGCGACAGCTCTTCCTGCTCGAGAATGATGTTGAGCGTGCGCATGATATCGGGCGCGGTCTCGGCGAGGGTGCCGTCGAGATCGAAGACGACGATGGGGAGCAAGCTCATGGGCGGGGTTCCGGTGCGCAGGTGCTTTGGGCCTCTAAAGGCGGTCCGGTCCGGTTTGGCAAGCGAGCCGCGCCGGATCGTCATCTTGGCAGGCAGCAACGGTGCTATCTTTGCCGTGATTCGCGTGAAGGATGGCAGTGGTGTCTGAATATCTTGAAAACGCCGGCTTCCGCCGGTCGGCGCTCGGGGCGCTGCTGGCGCTTGGCGCCTGCATCGTGCCGCACATCTCCGCCCAGGCTGCGCCTTTCGAGTTCGCACCTGCGCCGCAGACGGATCTCAACCGCGTCTACAGGGTCGATCGCGCCACCGGCGAGGTCGGCGCCTGCCAGTTCCAGCTCAAGGAAGGCGGCGTCGGCGTCACGGTCTGCTTCCCGGCGGGGGAGGGGGCGGGCCCGCAGGCGCCGAGTGACTACCTGCTCATGCCGTCGCGCCACGAGCGCGAAGGCGGCATCTTCCGCGTCAATGTCCGCACGGGCGAGATGAGCATCTGCTACGTCTTCGACGACAAGGTGGTGTGTACGCCGCAAACGAAATAGCGGCGGCCTCCGTCCTGCGCTTCGAACACCTGCAGCATGCGGCATTTTGAATCGGCGCGAGGCGATCGCTCGTGCTAGAGGCCCCGGCATGTCCGCAATCGCGTCGAGGCCCGCCATGCTGAAGCTGAATGATCCGTCGCTGCTGAAATCACAGTGCTATGTCGATGGCGCCTGGATCGGCGAGGGCGTCGATGCGGTCGACAATCCCGCGACCGGCGAGCTGCTGGCCAAGGTGCCCCGCTTCGGCGCCGATGAGACGACGGCGGCGGTGGAAGCCGCCTCGCGCGCCTTCAAGCCCTGGGCCAAGAAGAGCGCCAAGGAACGCTCGGTGATCCTGCGCAAATGGTTCGACCTGATCATGGCGAACCAGGAGGACCTGGCGCAGATCATGACCGCCGAGCAGGGCAAGCCGCTGAGCGAAGCGCGCGGCGAGGTCGCCTATGCCGCCTCCTTCGTCGAGTTCTACGCGGAAGAGGCCAAGCGCATCTATGGCGAGACCATTCCCTCGCCCTTCCCGAATTCGCGCATCATCGTGCAGAAGCAGCCGGTCGGCGTCTGCGCCGCGATCACGCCCTGGAACTTCCCGGCCGCGATGATCACCCGCAAATGCGCTCCTGGCCTCGCCGCCGGCTGTACCTTCGTGGTCAAGCCGGCGCCGGATACGCCGCTGACGGCGCTGGCTTTGGTCGAGCTGGCCGAGCGGGCCGGTTTCCCCAAGGGCGTCATCAATCTCGTCACCGGCGACGCGCAGGCGATCGGCGGCGTCATGACCTCGCACCCGGCGGTGCGCTTCATCGGCTTCACCGGCTCGACGCCGGTCGGCAAGCTCCTGATGCAGCAGGCCGCTTCGACGGTGAAGAAGGTCGGGCTCGAACTCGGCGGCAACGCACCCTTCATCGTCTTTGACGATGCCGACCTCGACGCCGCCGTGCAGGGCGCGATCATCGCCAAGTACCGCAACATGGGCCAGACCTGCGTCTGCACCAACCGGCTCTTCGTGCAGGACGGCATCCATGACGATTTCGTCGCGAAATTCGCCGGCGAGGTCGCGAAGATGAAGGTCGGCAACGGCGCCGAGGTCGGCGTCGTGCAGGGGCCGTTGATCAATGAGCGCGCGGTCGAGAAGGTCGAGCGTCATGTCGCCGATGCCGTCGCCAATGGCGCGAAGGTCGTGGTCGGCGGCAAGCGCCATGCGCTCGGCCGCACCTTCTTCGAGCCGACCGTGCTCGCCGGCGTCACCACGAAGATGCTGGTGACCCGCGAGGAGACCTTTGGCCCGCTCGCCCCGGTCTATCGCTTCACCGGCGAGGATGAGGTCGTGGCCATGGCCAATGACACGCCCTTCGGGCTCGCCGCCTATTTCTACACCAGGGATCTCGGTCGCGCCTTCCGCGTCGCCGAGGAACTCGAATACGGCATGGTCGGCATCAATTCCGCGATTCTCGGCACCGAGGTCGCGCCCTTCGGCGGCGTCAAGGAATCCGGCCTCGGCCGCGAGGGCTCGCTCCACGGCATGGATGAGTTCGTCGAGATCAAGTACATGCTTCTCGGCGGGCTGGGCGCGTGACAGGTCAGGACAAACCCATGAGCCCGGACGACCTCAAGAAACAGGCGGCCGCGCGCGCGCTCGAACTGGTCCGCCCGGGCATGAGGCTCGGCCTCGGCACGGGCTCGACGGCGAAGCATTTCGTCGACCTGCTCGGTGCTCGCGTCGCGGCGGGGCTGGACGTGCTCTGCGTCGCGACCTCCGAAGCGACGCAGGCCCAGGCCTTGGCGCTGGCCATCCCGATGTCGACGCTCGATCAGACGCCGGAACTCGATCTCACGGTGGATGGCGCCGACGAGGTCGATCCGCAGCTTCGCCTGATCAAGGGCGGCGGTGCCGCGCATCTGCGCGAGAAGATCGTCGCGCTGGCCTCGAAACGCATGGTCGTCATCGCCGATGACACCAAGCTGGTCGAGACGCTCGGGCGTTTCCCGCTGCCGATCGAGGTCGTGCCTTTCGGGCTCGAGGCGACGCGTCGCGCCGTCGCGTCCGCGATCGCGGCGTCGGGGGCGGAAGGCGAGATCAAGCTGCGACTGCGCCAGGATGGCTCGACGCTCGTCACCGATGGCGGCCATTTCATCCTTGATGCGCATCTCGGGCGCATTGAACAGCCCGAGGCGCTTGCCGTCGCCTTGAACGCGGTCCCGGGCGTGGTCGAACACGGGCTCTTCCTCGGCATTGCCTCCTGCGCCATTCTCGCCAGCAGCTCGGGCCTGAAGATTCTCGGCACGATCGAATGATTCCATTCCGACGCAAACCGCGCTAAGGAGACGCGCACCACGCCGCCCGGAACCGGACGGATATGAAACCACGCCGATTGCGGCGATACCGAAACCGCCGGGTGGGCCGGCTCGCTTGCTGACAGGCGGGCGAAGGTCATGCCCGGGCTGTGTGAGTTAGCCTGATAATGAAGGGGCCCAACGCAATGTTCCGTCACCACCTCGCCGGCGTGGCCGTCGGTCTGGCGCTCGTTTTCGCCGTGCCTGCGCAGGCCCAGGCTCCGGCTGCGACCCCGGCCCCGGCCTCCGCGGTGACGGCTTCGCATCTCCAGGCTGGCCGCGATGTCGTGATCTCCTCGGGTATCGCCCAGTCTTTCGAGTCGATTTATGGCGAGTTCCGTGACCGCGTCCGTCAGATCGTGGGCACGACCCGCCCCGAGATCCAGAAGGATCTGAATGAGGTGATCGACACGCTGAAGCCGGAATCCGATCAGAAGATCGCCGAGATGATCACCGCGGCGGGGGAAGTTTTCGCGAAGAAGATGACCGAGTCCGATCTCAAGGAGGTCGCGGCCTTCTTCAAGTCGCCGGTCGGGCTGCGCTACAACGCCTTCCGCCCGCAGGCGATCGACGAGATCTTTGTCGTGCTGCAGCCCTGGACCCTGCAGACCAGCAACTTCCTGTTCGATCGGTTCAGCCAGGAAATGCGCAAGCGCGGCCACCAGCTCTAAGCTGCCGACCGGCCCCCCTGCATCGGGAGCCAACACATACGAAAGGCGCCAGCTCGGAAGAGCCGGCGCCTTTTTCTCTTTGGCTTCTCTTTGGCGCTGCTGCGAACAGCCTCAGTTGACCGGCCCGGCGCCACCGATTTCCGCATGCGGCTCGCTCGGGCGAACGCCGCTCGCCCGGTTGACCATCACCGTCACCAGCCACAGCAAGATGCCGATGCCGATCAGCACACCGGCGATCTTGTATTGAACCGGGTCGCGCCCGGTCCAGGGCCCGGCGAAGAAGGCACAGAACAGGGCGCCGAGCAGCGGCAGCAGCGTCGGTGTCCGGAAGTGGCTGTGCGCAACCGGGTCGCTCCTGAGCACGAGCACGGCGATGTTGACCACGGTGAAGACGCAGAGCAGCAGCAATGCCGTGGTGCCGCCCAGTGCCGGAACCTCGCCGACGAAGGTGATCAGCGCGAAGGCGAGCAGGGTGGTGAAGGCGATCGCCACGTAAGGCGTGCGGCGCGTTTCATGCACCTTGCCGAGCGCGGGCGGCAGCACGTGCTCGCGGCTCATGCCATAGACCAGCCGGCTCGCCATCAGCATGTTGATCAGCGCGCTGTTGGCGACTGCGAACATGGTGATGAAGCCGAAGATCCAGAGCGGGAAATTTGGGGCGCCTGCCTGCACGACCTTGAGGAGTGGTGTCTCGCCCTCGCCGAGCTGTTCCGGGGAAACCAGGGTGATCGCCGAGATCGAGACCAGCACATAGATCGTGCCGGTGATGATCAGACCGGCAAGCAGCACCTTGGGAAAGATATGGCTCGGTTCCTTGCATTCCTCGGCCATGTTGACCGAGTCCTCGAAGCCGACCATCGCGAAGAAGGCAAGCGTGGTTGCCGCAATCACCGGCCAGAAGGCGCCGCCTTCACCGGCCGTCTTGAACTGCATCACGCGCGAGACATCGCCCTGTCCGGCGCCGATGGCCCATAGTCCGATAAAGATGATGATGAGCAGGCCAGTGAGCTCGACGCAGGTCAGCACCACATTCGCCTTCACGCTCTCGCCGACGCCGCGGAAGTTCACGGCCGCGACGACGGCCATGAAGGCGAGGCCGATCCCCGTGACGCCGGCTGCAGACAGGCCGAGCCCGAAGGCATTCGACATATTCGCCGCAAAGGCGCGCGAGGCGGTCGAGGCCGAGGTGATGCCTGAGCACATCACCGCGAAGGCAACGATGAAGGTGATGAAATGGATGCCGAAGGCCTTGTGCGTATAGAGCGCGGCGCCCGCGGCCTTGGGATATTTCGTGACCAGCTCAAGATAGCTGAAGGCGGTGATCATGGCGACGACGAACGCGACCACGAATGGCAGCCAGACGACGCCGCCGACCTGCTTCGCGACCTGGCCTGTCAGGGCATAGATGCCCGTGCCGAGAATGTCGCCGACGATGAAGAGGAGCAGCAGCCACGGGCCCATCACCCGGTGGAGGCTCGGTTCGGCCGTGCTTGCGGGGGCCGGTGCGCCCGCCGCTGAGATATCGGTCATCGAGATATCCTTTCAGCCCGTTGGTTGCGGATGAAAGGATTATGCCGGCCCCGTGGGGTGTCAAACGCTCAGGTTGCAAGGCAGCCCGTCGCACGGCCCGCAGCACGAGCCGCCGGGTTCAATCCTCGGCGGCCTTGAACTTGTCGAGCCCCTTCATCACGAAGGGAGCGACGAGCGCAAGGAAGGCGATGCCGAGCAGCGTCGCCGAGATCGGGTTCTCCAGCAGGATCATCGGGTCGCCAAGGCTGATCTGGAGGGCGCGTCGAAGCTGCGCTTCCGCCATCGGCCCGAGGATCAGGCCGACCACCATGGGCGCCACCGGATAATCGTAGCGCCGCATCAGATAGCCGAGATAGCCGAACAGGAAGAGCATCGAGAGCTCGACGGGCGAAGGATTCACGGCGAGCGTCCCCATCGTCGCGAAAACCAGGATGCCGGCATAGAGCCAGGGCTGCGGGATCGCGAGCAGGCGGACCCAGAGGCCGATCAGCGGCAGGTTCAGGATCACCAACATGACGTTGGCGATAAACAGCGACGCGATCAGGCCCCAGACGAGATCGGGCTTCTCGGCAAAGAGCAGCGGGCCGGGATTGAGGCCGTATTGCTGGAAGCCGGCGAGCATGATCGCGGCTGTCGCCGACGTCGGAAGGCCGAGGGTGAGCAACGGCACCAGCACGCCCGCCGCGGCTGCGTTATTCGCTGCTTCCGGGCCCGCGACGCCTTCGATTGCGCCCTTGCCGAACTCTTCGGGGTATTTGCAGAGCTTCTTCTCGGTGGAATAGGACAGGAAGGTTGGCACCTCGGCGCCGCCGGCGGGCAGGGCGCCGATCGGAAAGCCGAAGGCAGTGCCGCGCAGCCAGGGCGCCCAGGAGCGCTTCCAGTCCTGCTTGTTCATCCAGAGCGAGCCCCTGATCGGGACGATCTCCTCCGGCTCGCGGAAGCGCTTCGAGGCGACGTAGAGCGCCTCGCCCACTGCAAAGAGGCCGACCGCCAGCGTCGTCACCTCGATGCCGTTCAGGAGTTCCGGAACGCCGAAGGTCAGCCGGGCCTGGCCGGTCAACTTGTCGATACCGATGAGTCCGAAGCCAATACCGATGAACAGGCTGGTGAGGCCGCGCAGCGGCGAGTCGCCGAACGTCGCCGATACGGTGACGAAGGCGAGGATCATCAGCGCGAAATAGTCCCAGGGGCCGAACTGAACCGCGATCTGCACCAGCCATGGCGCCAGGAAGGTGAGGCCGATCGTCGCGATCAGGCCCGCCACGAACGAGCCGATCGCGGCCGTCGCGAGCGCCGGGCCGCCGCGGCCAGCCTTGGCCATTTTCGAGCCCTCGAGCGCGGTTGCGAGCGAGGCGCTCTCACCCGGCGCATTCAGCAGGATCGCGGTTGTCGAGCCGCCATACATGCCGCCGTAATAGATGCCCGCGAACATGATCAGCGAGCCCGCCGGGTCGAGCTTGAAGGTGACGGGCAGCAGCAGCGCCACCGTCAGGGCGGGGCCGATGCCCGGCAGCACGCCGACGGCTGTGCCCAGGAACACACCGACGAGGCAGAAAAGCAGCTTCGACGGTTCGAAGGCGACCGAGAAGCCGTTGAGCAGGGCGAGAAAGGTGTCCATGGTCGCCCGCTCCTAGAACAGGTGCTCGAGCGGACCCGAGGGCATGCTCAGCGTCAGCAGCTTCGAAAAGACGAGGAAGATCGCGACACCGAGCACAAGGCCGATGACGGTATCGACCAGGAGCGCGCGCCGGCCGAAGCCCCTCGCCGTGCAGGCAAAGATGATCGCCGTCGCAAGAATGAATCCGCCGCCGAGCGCGATGCAGGCCACGAGTCCGATCAGACCGGCGGTGATCCAGACCAGGGCGACGTTATCGGCGGGTTCAGGCTTCGGAATGCCTTCCCTGAAGGCGACGACGAGATGGGCGAGGCCGAGGATGATCAGGCCGACGCAAACCACATAGGGCATCGCGGTGGGCCCGACGCCATAAGTCGAGATGATGGTCTGCTTCGACGCGTCATAGGCGACGAGGCCCGCGCTTCCAAGCAGCAGTGCTGCCACTACGAGAGCAGGCCGGTCGACCTTGCCCGTCGAGATTTCATTCGCCATTCCGCGCCCGCCCAGTTGTCGTCAGGATCAGCGTAAAAGAAGCGAAGGGCCGGCTGGCCGGCCCTTCGTGGATCAATCGGTCGAACCGGACCTCACTTGATGAGGCCGACATCCTTCATGACCTTGGCGACACGCGCCTCTTCGGCCTTGAGGAAGGTCGCGAACTCCGCCGCCGGCAGATAGGCGTCATCCCAGCCGCGCGCCTTGAGGATCTCGTTCCATTCCTTCGACTTCGCCATCTTGCCCACGGCATCCGCCAGCGCCTGGGTCTGCGCCGCGTTCAGCCCGGGAGGTGCAACGACCGAACGCCAGTTGAGCAGTTCGAGATCGACGCCCTGTTCCTTGAAGGTCGGGGCGTCCGGAGCATTGGCGAGGCGCGCCGGCGAGCTCACGCCGATGACACGCAGCTTGCCGGCCTTGATCTGGCCTTCGAACTCACCATAGCCGGAGATGCCGGCGGTGACGCGCCCGCCCAGCATCGCGGCGAGCGCTTCGCCGCCGCCGGAGAAGGGGATGTAGTTGATCTTGGTGGCGTCACCGCCAGCCGCGCCGGCGAAGAGAGCCGCGAGGATGTGATCGGCGCCACCGGCCGAACCACCGGCCCAGGTGACCTTGGCCGGGTCGGCCTTGACGCGCTCGGCCAGGTCCTTGGCGTTCTTGATCGGGGACTCGGTCGGCACGACGATGACCAGCGCTTCAGCGGTAAGGCGCGCGATCGGGGTAGTCTGGGTCAGCGTCACCGGCGACTTGTTGAGCAGGATGGCGCCGACCATGACGAAGCCGTTGACCATCAGCTGCGAGCCGTCGCCCTTGCCGGCAGTCACCAGCTGGGCGAGGCCGATGGTGCCGCCAGCGCCCGTGACGTTCGCGACCTGCACGCTCTTGGCGATGCCGGAGGCGGTCAGCGCCTGCTGCATCGAGCGGGCGGTTCCGTCCCAGCCACCACCCGGTGCGGCCGGAGCCATGATCTTGAGCTCGAGCTGCGCAAATGCCGCAGTCGTCAGTCCAACGAGCGCCAGGGCCGTCACGGCCCCGCGCGACAGAATGGATTTGAGCATGTTGTTCCTCCGCTTGCGGATTCCCGCACTGTTATGGTGTCAGCGCTCCGCGAGTGACACTTTGACGCTCCGCCGGTCAATTGCGCCTGATTGCATAATCTCAAGTCAAGGTCTTTCGCGCAGCAATGCACGCAGGCCGACCGAATTCGAGCTAGGCGGGCTTGGCGCGATCGCGTAATCGCAGGGCCATGAGCCTGAACCTCAACTCGCCGGGTGTCGAGCGCACTGTGATCGCCGCCCCTTCTCCATCGCGTCAGGCGGTTCGACTCGCAGCGCTCGGAGGCGTCCTGATGGTGGCGTTGCCGCTTGCCATGTGGGCGGCGAACCGGTCCGCGCCGCTGGTGCTCGGGCTGTCTGCGGCGGCATTCCTGGCCGCCGCGATGGCCGGCGGCGATATCGGACCCCTGTTGCGCCGCACCCTTGCGGGCCTGCGCAGTTCGCTCGGCCTCGCCTTGACGGCGTTCCTTGCCTGGGCGCTGTTCTCGTTGCTGTGGACGCATCGGCCAGCATTTGGCTTCGCTGCCTGGGCGGAGTTGCTTCTGCCACTTGGTTTTGCACTCGTGATTGCGGCAAGTGCCTGGTTCAAGCCGGAGCGGGCACTGGTGCGGGCCCTGGCCATTTGCCTGATTCTGGCCTCGGCCCTGATGTGGTTCGAAGTGCAGAGCGGCCTCGCGCAGCGCATTGCGCTGGGCGTCGGCAAGCAGATGAGCTTCATCTTCAACCGGCCGGTCATCGCCTGCCTGGTCCTCCTGGCTCCCGTTGCCCACTTGCTCTGGACCGGCGAATCCAAACGCGTCGCCGATCGTCTGCTCGCAGCGGCAGCAGCCGTCGCTGTCGTCGGCATCGTTCTCTATTCCGAGAGCGGCGCCGCGAAACTGGGATTGGGCATTCTGATCCTGTCCTGGCTGCTGGCGCGTCTCCTTCCGCGCCTGGCCTTGGCCGCGACAGCGCTTGGCTTTGCCGCGACGCTGGTGCTCGCGCCAGTGATCGGGCAAGTGGCCGACCGGGCTCTGCCGCCGGTACTCTACCAACAGACGGCTGATGCCCACTCGCGCGACCGCGTCGACATCTGGCTCAGCTTCGGGGAGGCGATCGCGGCTCGCCCATTGATCGGCTCGGGCTTCGGCTCGTCCTCGGCCCTCCAGACGCATCCTGTTGCGGAACAGGTCTCGCCGCCGCGTCGCTGGCTCCTGGCGGTTGGCCACCCGCATAGCGCGCCGGTTCAGCTCTGGACGGAGACCGGCCTCATCGGCGCCGCATTGCTGCTGGCAGCCGGGCTGCTGTTCCTCCGGAAGCTTGGTGCCTTGTCCGCGCGCGAGCTCGCCCCGCGACTTGCGCTTTTCGCGGCTGCCTTCGTCATGGCCTCGGTCGGACATGGCGCCTGGCAGGGTTGGTGGATCGCCGTCCTGGCTGCCGCCACCCTTTGGTTCGAGGCGGGCCGACATCTCGGCCGGGGAGCAGAGCATGGCTGATTTCGATGTCGATCTCTTCGTGATCGGGGCAGGCTCCGGCGGCACGCGCGCGGCGCGGATCTCGGCCGGACATGGCGCCCGCGTCATGATCGCCGAAGAGGACCGCATCGGCGGCACCTGCGTCATTCGCGGCTGTGTCCCGAAGAAGCTCTTCGTCTACGCCAGCCGCTTCGCCGACGAATTCGAGGATGCCGCCGGCTTCGGCTGGAGCGTGGGCACGCCGAGTTTCGACTGGCCGACCTTGCGGGATGCCGTTGCCAACGAAGTGACCCGGCTCTCCGGCCTCTACCGCAAGGGTCTTGAAGGCGCGAAGGTCGCGATCCGCGAAGAGCGCGCCGTGGTCGAAGGGCCGAACACGGTGCGTCTGCAGAAATCCGGCGAGACCATCCGGGCCCGGCATATCCTGGTCGCGACCGGAGGCTACCCTGCCTTCGATCCGCCGATCTCTGGCGGCGAACTTGGCATCAGCTCGAACGAGATCTTTCATCTTCCGAGCCTGCCGCGGCGCATGCTGGTGGTGGGCGGCGGCTATATCGCGCTCGAATTCGCCAGCGTGTTCCGGCGTCTTGGTGTCGAGGTCACGGTGCTGCACCGTGGCGACAATATCCTGCGCGGCTTCGAGGAGGACCTCCGCGTGCGTCTGCGCGATGCGCTCGTCCATGCCGGCATCACATTGCGGCTGGGCTGCACCATCGACCGTATCGAGCAATTGCCGGACGGCACGCGCCGCGCCCATTGCGCCACGGGCGAGCCGATCGACGCCGACGTCGTGCTCGTGGCGACCGGCCGTCGTCCCAATACGGTAGGGCTCGGCCTGGAGAACGCGGGGGTCAAGCTCGGCCCCATCGGCCAGGTCATGGTCGATGCGAATTCCGCTTCGAGCGTGCCGTCGATCCATGCGGTTGGCGACGTCACCAACCGCATCAATCTCACGCCGGTCGCCATTCGCGAGGGCCACGCCTTTGCGGACTCGGCCTTTGGCGGAAAGCCCTGGGCGATGGATCACCATGTGGTGGCTTCGGCCGTGTTCACCACGCCGGAGATCGGCACAGTCGGCCTGACCGAGCAGCAGGCGTTCGCCGCCGGTTACGAGCTGCGTGTCTTCGAAGCCGGTTTCCGGCCGATGAAGGCGACGATCTCGGGCCGTCAGGAGCGCATCTACATGAAGCTCGTGGTCGACGCGAAGACGGACCGGATGCTGGGCGTCCACATTCTAGGTCACGACGCGGGCGAGATCATCCAGGCGGTGGCCATTGCCGTCACGATGGGGGCGACCAAGGCCGATTTCGACCGCACCGTGGCGCTGCATCCGAGTGCGGCCGAGGAACTCGTGACGATGCGCACAGTGCGCCAGTGAGCTGCAAGGCGGCGCCCCTTCGGGCGCCGCCTTGCATCACCCGCCACCACGGTCGCTCTCGTTCACGCGCTCGGACCCGGTCGCCGGAACGCCGGAATGGCTCTGCTCTTCGATGCACGGCTCGCGCATGCGTAACCGTCAACGGCTTTATGGTCTTTGCTGCGGTGCGGGTGTATAGCGCCAGGATCACGCTGCCTTTCCGTGGGGAGGGGCGGGCGCGAGATATTATCACCAGGAGCAAGTGAGATGTCCGAGCGGTGGACGCCCGAGAGCTGGAGGGCAAAGCCCGTCCAGCAGATGCCGGAATATCCGGACCAGGCAGCCTTGAAGGCGGTTGAGCAGCAGCTCGCCGGCTTTCCGCCGCTCGTTTTTGCGGGTGAGGCGCGCAAGCTGAAGAAGGCTCTCGGACAAGTCGCAAACGGCGAGGCCTTCCTGCTCCAGGGCGGAGACTGTGCGGAGAGCTTCGCCGAGCATTCGGCTGACAACATCCGCGATTTCTTCCGGCTTTTCCTGCAGATGGCGGTCGTCCTGACCTTCGCCGGCGGCTCGCCGGTGGTGAAGGTCGGCCGTATCGCCGGCCAGTTCGCCAAGCCGCGCTCAACCCCCACCGAGACGATCGGCGGCGTCGAGCTGCCGAGCTACAAGGGCGACATCATCAACGACAACGAGTTCACGGCCGAATCCCGGATTCCGGATCCGCGCCGTCAGCTCGAGGCCTATCGCCAGTCGGCGGCGACGCTGAACCTGATCCGCGCCTTCGCGACCGGCGGCTACGCCAATCTCGACAATGCGCATCGCTGGATGCTCGGTTTCGTCAAGGACAGTCCGCAGTCGGGCCGCTACCAGGAGGTGGCGGGGCGCATCACCGAGGCGCTCGATTTCATGCGCGCCATCGGCATCGATCCCGAGACGCATCCCGAGATGCGGAGCACGGATTTCTACACCAGCCACGAGGCGCTGCTGCTCGGCTACGAGCAGGCGCTGACGCGCGTCGATTCCACCACCGGCGACTGGTACGACACGTCCGGCCATATGGTCTGGATCGGGGACCGCACGCGCCAGCTCGACCATGCCCATGTCGAGTTCTTCCGTGGCATCCGCAATCCGATCGGCCTGAAATGCGGTCCGTCCCTGACCCCGGACAACCTGATAAGGCTGATCGACGCGCTCGATCCGCAGAACCAGGCCGGACGCCTGACGCTGATCGCCCGCTTCGGTGCCGACAAGGTCTTCGACCATCTGCCGGCCCTGGTGCGTGCCACCAAGCGGGAAGGGCGCAATGTCGTCTGGTCCTGTGATCCGATGCACGGCAACACGGTGAAGGCGGCGAGCGGCTACAAGACACGGCCCTTCGACATGATCCTGACCGAGGTGAAGAACTTCTTCGCCGTGCATCAGGCCGAAGGCACCTATGCCGGCGGCCTGCACCTGGAGATGACCGGCAAGAACGTCACCGAATGCACGGGCGGCGCACGCGGCATGACCGACGCCGACCTGAACGATCGCTACCACACGGTCTGCGACCCGCGCCTCAATGCGGAGCAGGCGCTGGAGATGGCGTTCCTGGTCGCCGAACTGGTCAAGCGCGAGCGCTCGGGCCGGGCCCGACCTGAGGTCGAGGCGGCGGAGTAAGCCGGCGCCAGCCTGTCAGAAACGAGAAAGCCGCGGCGCGAGCCACGGCTTTTTTCTTGCGCCCGTCTCGTCTTACTTGCGCCCGTCTCGTCGGATCAGAATTTGACGCCCGCGGCGACGCGGGCCGTGTTGACCGTCGTCGTTGTTCCCTCGACGTCGGCGAAGCGGATCAACTGGTATTCGCCGCGCAGGAACAGGTTGTCGGTCAGGGCCATGTCGACGCCGGCACCGACCGCGAGGCCGAAGCCATAGACGTTCTTCTTGGCGGCCCCGACCGTGAGCGGGTAGCCAACCGCCATGCCGGAACTGATGGCGCCGGTTACAGGATTCGCCTGGGTGATGAAATTTGTCGCTGTGACCGTCGATACCGTGTCGAAGCGACCAACAGCGCCACCGAACGTCGCGAAGGGCATGATGCGGCCAACGGCCCAACCCATGCGAATGCGCGCCGTGGCGTAGTCGTTCAGCACCGCTCCCTGGCGGGTCGTCATGGACCAGTCATTCACGGTGCCGTTTGAGGTGATCGTGCGGCGCGCGATGAAGTCGTTGATGCTGTAGCTCTGATCGGAGCGGGTATAGTCGACCTCGATGCCGAGCACGGCATCGCCAAAGGCTATGTTGTAGCCGGCCATGCCAAAATACGTCGCGCCGCTGTCCCTTTTGGACGGCAGGTTGTTGACGAACGAACCCATGTCGCTTTCGGCGCCAAGCAGCGTATTCCGAAAGGCGAAGTTGGCCAGATTCTGCAGCCCGGTTCCGGGTTCGAACTGCGTTTCCGAGACGCCGGCGCCGCCACCCAGATAGAATCCCGTCCAGTTGAACCCGCCCGAGAAATAGTCCGATGGCGGCGGCGGTGCATCTTCGATCTGCGAGCCGCGCAGTACCGGATAGTCAGCCGACACCGCCGGCGCGGCGGCGATGGACAGTCCGAGCGCTGCAAGGCCCAGGGCCGGCGCAATGGAGCGGATACGCATCGTGGACCCCCGGAGCAGGGGCCGCAATCCGGCCTCTTTCGCACTGCTCTGGGGGCTATTGATGCATTGGTAACCCTAATGCGGCGTTAACGAAGGTTGTCTTTCGCCCGCTGCCGGGAAGACATCGGCCGGACAGGGCGGCGCGATTCCCGGCTGCCTGCGAAGGAGGGCGCATGATCCGCCACATCGTATTCTTCACGGCGAAGCGGCGCGAGGATGTCGAGACGATCCGGCTGTCTCTGACCCGGCTCGGTGATATCCCGCATTCGCTCGCCTTCGAGGTCGTGGCCAATGCCAAGGTCGATCCGCTGGGCAATGACGTCGATGTCGTCGTCTACGCCGAGTTTGCCGATGAGGCGGCGCTGGCGGCTTACAAGGCCGATCCGATCTATGACGAGACGACGCGCCTCGTGCGCCCGCTGCGCGAGCTGCGCTATTCCGCCGATTTCCGTTCGACCTTGCGTTGATCAAGGGCTGATCACGCAGAAATGCAGGTCAGGGCAGGCTGCGCGGCCGTTGCTGGCCCACTCGTCGCGCGGTAAAGCCGAAGCATGACAGCGACCTCCTTCCGCCTGGCTCTGGCCCAGCTCAATCCCATCGTCGGCGATGTCGCCGGCAATGCCGACAAGGTGCGCGCTGCGCGGCGCGACGCCGCAACCGCCGGCGCCGATCTCGTGATGTTCCCGGAGCTCTTCCTGTCGGCCTATCCGCCGGAGGACCTGGTGCTGAAGCCCGCCTTCCAGGATGCCTGCCGCAAGGCTTGCGAGGACCTGGCGCGCGAGACCGCCGACGGTGGTCCGGCTGTGCTGGTCGGGCTGCCCTGGGTCGAGGATGGCAAGCTCTACAACGCCTATGCGCTGCTCGACGCCGGGATGATCCAGTCGGTGCGCTTCAAGGTCGACCTGCCGAATTATGGTGTGTTCGACGAGAAGCGCGTCTTCGAACCCGGCCCGCTGCCCGGTCCCGTCGTCTTCCGCAATCATCTCCGCCTCGGCCTGCCGGTCTGCGAGGATATCTGGGGCGAGGAGGTCGTCGAGTGCATCGCCGAGACCGGCGGCGAGATCCTGCTTGTTCCCAACGGCTCGCCTTACCGGCGCGGCGTCACGGAGGAGCGCCTGAACGTCGCGGTCGCCCGCGTCGTCGAGGCCGGGCTGCCGATGGTCTATCTCAACCAGCTCGGCGGCCAGGACGAGCTTGTCTTCGAGGGCGCCTCCTTCGTGCTGAATGCAGACAAGACCTTTGCGCATCAGCTCCCGGCTTTCCGCGAGGCGCTGCGCCTCACCGACTGGGTGCGTGAGAACGGGTCGTGGCGCTGCCTGCCGGGCGAGATCACGCCCGTCGAGAGCAGCGACGAGGCGGACTACGCCGCCTGCGTGCTGGGCTTGCGCGACTATGTCGAGAAGAACGGCTTTCCCGGCGTGGTGCTTGGCCTCTCCGGCGGCATCGATTCCGCGATCTGCGCGGCGATGGCGGTCGATGCGCTCGGAGCCGACAAGGTCCGCTGCGTGATGATGCCCTATCGCTTCACCTCGCAGGAGAGCCTGGATGATGCGAAGCGCTGTGCCGATGCGCTCGGCGTCCGTTACGAGATCGTGCCGATTGCCGAGCCGGTCGAGGGTTTCGAGGCGGCGCTCGCCGGACTCTTCGCCGGCACCAATCGCGGCGTCACCGAGGAGAACCTGCAGAGCCGCGTGCGTGGCACCCTGCTGATGTCGATCTCGAACAAGTTCGGGCCGATGGTGGTGACCACCGGCAACAAGTCCGAGATGTCATGCGGCTATGCCACGCTCTATGGCGACATGAATGGCGGCTACAACCCGATCAAGGACCTCTACAAGACCGAGGTCTTTCGCATGTCGGAGCTGCGCAACCGCTGGAAGCCCGCCGGTGCGCTCGGGCCCGATGGCGAGGTCATTCCGTACAATATCATCGTCAAGCCGCCGACGGCCGAATTGCGCGAGAACCAGAAGGACCAGGATTCGCTGCCACCCTATGACGTGCTGGACGATATCCTCGCCTGCCTGATCGAGCATGAGATGCGCCTCGCCGATATCGTCGCCCGCGGCCACGACATCGAGACGGTCAAGAAGGTCGAACGCCTGCTCTATCTCGCCGAGTACAAGCGCCGCCAGGCCGCTCCCGGCGTGAAGGTGACACGCAAGAATTTCGGCCGCGACCGGCGCTACCCGATCGTCAATCGCTTCCGTGATCCGGGCGACGCGGCGCACCGACCCGACGCTGCACTGGTCAAGGGCGTTGGCAAGTCCGGGGGCGAGAGCTTCGATTTCTGAGCCGATTGTCGGCCTCGCGCAAAGGCGTCATAAGCCTCGTCATGACAACGCCACTCGTTCGCTTCGCGCCGTCGCCGACCGGCTTTCTCCATATCGGCAATGCCCGGCCGGCGCTGTTCAACTGGCTCTATGCCCGCCGCAATGGCGGGCGCTTCCTGCTGCGCTATGACGATACCGATCTTGCGCGCTCGAAGCCCGAATTCGCGGATGCGATCGCCGGGGATCTCGGCTGGCTCGGCATCACGCCCGATCTCGTCATTCGCCAGTCGGAGCGGCTCCCGATCTATGATGCGGCAGCCGACGGGCTGCGGGCCGCCGGACGGCTTTACCCCTGCTTCGAGACAGCCGACGAACTGGATCGCCGTCGCAAGCGCCAACTCGCTCGCGGTCTGCCGCCGATCTATGATCGTGCTGCGCTGAAGCTCACGGCCGAGCAGCGGGCGGCGCTCGAGGCCGAGGGACGCAAGCCGCATTGGCGCTTCCTGCTCGAGGCCCGTGAAGTCGCCTGGGACGACCTCGTGCGCGGCGCTTCGCATGTCGACTGCGCCTCGCTCTCCGACCCCGTGCTGGTGCGTGAGGATGGCAGCTATCTCTACACGCTGCCCTCGGTCGTCGACGACATCGAGACCGGCGTCACCCATGTCATTCGCGGCGAGGACCACGTCACCAACACGGCGGTCCAGATCCAGATCTTCGAGGCGCTGGGCGCTGCCCTTCCGGCCTTCGGCCACCACAACCTGCTGACCACGGCGAGCGGCGAGGGGCTCTCGAAGCGGCTCGGCCATCTCTCGCTGCGCGGCTTGCGCGAGTCCGGGGTGGAGGCGCTCGCCGTCGCGGCATTGGCCGTTCTGGTCGGTTCCTCCGATGCGGTCAGGCCGGTTTCCAGTCTGGATGAACTGGCCGGCCTCGTCGAGCTCGCCCATGTCTCGCGCGCTCCGGCCAAGTTCGATGAGCACGAGCTCGAAGCCCTGAGCGCGCGCACGCTGCATCAGCTGCCGTTCGACGCGGTGTCGCACCGGTTGCAGGCGCTTGGGATCGCGGCCGGCGAACCCTTCTGGCTTGCGGTGCGCGGCAATCTCGCGAAGCTCTCGGAGGCGGAGGCCTGGTGGCAGGTCGTTCGCGGCCCGATCGTGCCCGTGATCACTGATGCTGGCTTTGCGGCCAGCGCAGCTGCGCTGCTCCCGGCCGAGCCCTTCGATGCGACAACCTGGAAAAGCTGGACGCAGGCTGTCGGCGCTGCGACCAACGCCAAGGGCAAGGCGCTGTTCATGCCGCTTCGCCAGGCTTTGACCGGCCTCGATCACGGACCGGAGCTGGCTGCCCTGCTGCCGCTCATCGGCCGTGACAAGGCGCTGAAGCGGCTCGCGGGCGAGGCGGCCTGAAGTGCCTCACGTCATCCCGGGGCTTCGCGCCCTGAACCTCCACGTCATTGCGAGGAGCGAAGCGACGAAGCAATCCAGAGGGATTGCGTGAGGACTGGATTGCTTCGCTACGCTCGCAATGACGGGGGAGGGGGGCGCGAGGCCGATGCCCCTCACTCGTGCCGGTGCATCGCCGATTCATGCTTGGTGTCGCGCATGGTCGCGTAGACCAGCAGAGACAGGAAGATCACGCCCGCCAGGTAGTAGAAGAACCACTGCTCGTGGCCCTGCTGCTTGAAGAACAGGGCGATCGCAGGCGCCGTGCCGCCGAAAATTGAAACCGTCACGGCGTAAGGCACGGCGATGCCGGTGGCGCGGATCGCGGTCGGGAACAGCTCGGCCTTCACCACCGCGTTGATCGAGGTATAGCCGGCGACGAAGATCCAGGCTCCGGAGATCAGCAGGAACGCCATCCAGGGCGATTTGGTCTGGGACAGCGCCGTCAGGATCGGTACCGTCAGCAGCGAGCCTGCAATGCCGAAGAAGATCAGCAGCGGCTTGCGGCCGATCCTGTCCGAGATGGCGCCATAGATCGGCTGCAGGATCGAGGCGAAGATCAGCGAACCGGCGATGACATAGGTCGTCGTGATGTCGGACAGGCCGACAGTCTGCTTCACGAAGGTCTGCATATAGGTGGTGAAGGTGTAGAAGGCCGCGGTGCCGCCGGCCGTCAGGCCGACCACGATCGCAACCTCGCGCGGGTATTTCAGCAGCCCGCGCAGCGAGCTTTCGCGCTTCTTCGTCTTGCTGGCTTCGACGAAGGATTCCGTTTCGTGCATGTGGCGGCGCATGAACATCGCGGTGATCGCGAGCAGCGCGCCGATCACGAAGGGAATCCGCCAGCCCCAGGCGACGAGCTGTTCATGGGTCAGGAACACGTTCTGGAGCAGCAGCAGCACCACGATGGCGGTGAGCTGGCCGCCGATCAGCGTGACGTATTGAAAGCTTGAATAGAATCCGCGGTGGTTCGGGTCGGCGATCTCGGTGAGATAGGTCGCGCTTGCCCCGTACTCGCCACCGAGGCTCAGGCCTTCGATGATCCGCGCCAGCGCGAGCAGTGCGGGCGCGGCAAATCCGATCGTCGCATAGGTCGGTGTCAGCGCGATGATCAGCGAGCCGAAGCACATCATCAGCACCGAGATCGTCAACGAAAGCCGGCGGCCATAGCGGTCGGCGATATGGCCGAACAGCCATCCGCCGATCGGGCGGACGATGAAGCCGGCGGCGAACAGCGTCGCGGCGTTGAGCTGCTGGACCACGGGATCGTGCGAGGGAAAGAAATGCGGCGCAAAATAGAGCGCGAAGGCCGTGTAGGCGTAGAAATCATACCATTCGACCAGATTGCCGACCGAGCCCATGAAGATCGCCTTCAGGCGACGGCGGGTATCGGCCAGATCCATTCCGGTCTGTATGTCGGCGGTAGTCTCTGACATGGGACGCCTCTGCTGGGCTCTGCCAAGGAGGCGGTCAGAGGCAGGATCGCACCGTAGGAGTGCAATCGCAGCGAAGTCTGGCGCTTATCCAGGCCGGCCGGATTGAAGTTGCCCGTATATGCGCCGGCTGACGTCATGCGTCCAGCGCTTGACGCGGTGGATTTTAAGGGTCTTCACCCGCTGGACGCATGACGAGATGTGCGTCGCCGAGAGCCGTCCCTCTGGGCCCGGCATCACGGACGGGCGACGGCCGGTCCCAGATTGGGGGCGAGATTGGGCGCGACGATCCTGACCGTGCGTCGTTCGCCGGTGACGCTGCGGCTCTCCTTCTTCACGCCGTCGCCCTGCTGCACGACCTTTTCGGGCTCGACGCTCTGCGGACCCATGCCGGCCGACTCCGTGCCCGATGTCGGCGAATTCTCGGACGGCATCGGCCTGTCGTCGGCGGCATCGGGCAGGATGGGCTGCTGTTGAGCCGGCGCGGGTGTTGCGGTCCTGCGCTTCGGATCGGCCTTGGGCCGCGACAACTCGGCGGCGCGTTGTTCTGTGACGATGACGTCGCCCTTGCGCTTGTCGAGAAGCTCTTCGGCATTGCGCAGCGCCTGCGACCAGCTCTGGCCGGGCGCCCGGCAGGTGCAGGCGGAATCGAAGCTGCGGACGTATTTTCCGGCGTTCTCCAGCGACGAATACGGCGTTCCGCTGCCGCGGGCGACGGCATTTTGAATGTCGCCGCCAGTGCTCATGCCGAAGGCCAGCGTCTCCGTTCCCGGGCAGAGCGCCTGGCACATCTCATCCTGGCCGTCGCGGCCGCCGGGGCTGTTGCCGAGCGGGAAGAAATAGCCGTCGCAGGTGCGGACGCAGACCGTATTGGGGCCGCCTTGGCGGGGCTTCTCCGAATCGAGCGGCTGCATGTCCGGATCGAGCTCGGGCATGGTCGAATCGATTTCGCCGCGGCGAGGCTCGATGCCGAAGATCGTCTCGAAGAAGCCGCGCTGCTGTTGTCCCCCCCGGCAATTGGTCTCGATCGCCGCGGCGAGCTGCATGCGGCGCTGCTCGGCGGCTCCCCCCTGCGCCTGGCGCTGGAGTGCCGCGTATTGGGATTGCAACTGATTGATCTGCGCCCGCAGGCCGCCGCATTGTGGGGGAGGTTGAGCGCCGAAGAAGAGGAAGCCGCCGCGTTCGCAGCCCATCGCGCGGAACTGGCTGGTGCTCTGCGAGAGCTGGGCGCCGACGCGCTGCGCCTGTTGCGCGGCGCGCGGATCGCCGCCGCGCTGGCCCTGCAGACTCGCCAGTTCGCTGCGCCAGGCATTGCACGCGGGCGATTGCGCCAGCGCCGCACCACCCATCGCCGAGAAGGCCAGCAGCATCGCGCCGAGGCGCCGGGTTAGTCGTAGTCTCATCGCCGGTTGGGCCATATTACCTGCTTGTTCGATCCGTCCCGGAAACCGGGCAATCGCTTTGCGGGAATTTCACCTGCCAAACGCGACGGAACTAAGGACGGGTCCTGCGACGGCGCGGCGCGGATTCGGGCGGACGGCCATGGCGAGGCCCGGCATGCCATATTTGGCGGCGAGCGGCAATTCAGGCTTCGCTTTCGTGATAGCCACCCGCGAGATGGCGGCCCCGTTCGGCGAGAATCGAAAGCACGCGCTCGAACACGCGCAGGTCGTCGGCCGGCAGTCCCTCGGTCCAGCGCGCCTGGAAGGCGAGCGCCAGCGGCACGATCTCGGCATAGGTCCGGGAGCCGCGGGGAGTGAGGCTGATGAAGGCCTCGCGCCGGTCCTCGCGATTCTCGCTGCGCGAGGTCAGGCCGCGCTTTTCGAGCTCGCCGACAGCGCGCGAAACCTTGGTCTTGTGCATCTGGGAAAGCTCGCCGATGTCGCGCGAGGTCAGCTTTCCGAACTCTCCGAGCTGCGCGATCACACGCCATTCGGGAATGCCGATACCGAAGCGCTCGCTGTAGATCCGCCCGAGCGCGCGGCTGGCGTAGAAGCCGACGACGTTCAGGCGGTAGGGCAGGAACTGCTCCAGCCGCAAGGTCGTTTCGTCGTCGGGAGGAGGAGGCTCAGGCTGCGTTGACATTAGTTTCATCTGTAACTAACTGAGGTCGGGGCAGGACGCCCGCTCCGATCTTTGCGGAACCTGCGTTCTTGTCAAAGCGGTCCGGCAGCGGAAGGGGAAATGCTCATGAATGTCCAGGCACAGATTCACACTGCCCCGCTGCGCCAGGCCGTCACCGGCACGCGCTATATGTCGGGTTTCGGCAACAGTTTCGAGACCGAGGCTCTGCCCGGCGCCCTGCCGGTCGGCCGCAATTCGCCGCAGAAGGCCGCCTATGGCCTCTATGCCGAGCAGCTTTCCGGCTCGCCCTTCACTGCGCCGCGCTCCTCGAACGAGCGGTCCTGGCTCTACCGCATCCGCCCCAGCGTCAAGCATGGCGGGCGCTGGAAGAAGGTCGACAAGGGGCTGATCCGCAGCGCTCCCTGCCGCGACGAGGCCGAGCTGCCGATCGGCCAGCTGCGCTGGAGCCCGATCCCGATGCCTGAGGAGACGCTGACCTTCCTCACCGGGCTGCGCACGCTGACGACGGCCGGCGATGCTGAAACCCAGGCCGGCATGGCCGCACATATGGTTTTCGTCACCGCCTCGATGGAACGCGAATACGTCTTCTGCGCCGATGGCGAACTCTTGGTGGTGGCGCAGGAGGGTTCGTTGCGCTTCTGCACCGAGTTCGGCGTGATCGAGATCGAGCCCGGTGAGATCTGCATCATTCCGCGCGGCGTCGTCTGCCGCTGCGAGCTGATGGGCGGTCCGGCCCGCGCCTATGTCTGCGAGAACTATGGCGGCTCCTTCACCTTGCCGGATCGTGGCCCGATCGGCGCGAATTGCCTGGCCAATCCGCGCGACTTCCTGACGCCCATTGCAGCCTATGAAGACGACGAGACGCCGTCGACGCTCTATGCCAAATGGGGCGGGGAGCTCTATTCCACGCCGATCGGCCAGTCGCCACTCGATGTCGTGGCCTGGCATGGCAACTACGCGCCCTACAAATACGACCTGCGCCATTATTCGCCGGTCGGGGCAATCTCCTTCGACCATCCCGACCCGTCGATCTTCACGGTCCTGACTGCGCCGTCGGAAACACCCGGCACCGCCAATATCGACTTCGTGATCTTCCCGGAGCGCTGGCTGGTCGCAGAGAACACGTTCCGCCCGCCCTGGTATCATCGCAACATCATGTCCGAGTTCATGGGGCTGATCTACGGCGTCTATGACGCCAAGCCGGAGGGCTTCACGCCTGGCGGCTTCAGCCTGCACAACATGATGCTGCCGCATGGTCCGGACGCGCAAGCTTTCGAACATGCGAGCACGGTCGAGCTCAAGCCCGTGAAGCTGACCGGCACCATGGCCTTCATGTTCGAGACCCGCTTTCCCCAGCGCGTCACCGGCTATGCCGCGAGCCTGCCGGCCCTGCAGCCGGACTACAGCGCCTGCTGGGAGGGCCTGACGAAGCGCTTCGATCCGACCAGGCGCGAGGCCTGGTAGCGCCCCGATCCCTGCAAGGCACTTGCGGAGCCCGAATGCTTGCCGCTCAATGCGCCCTCGAATTTCGCAAGGAGCTCGCCTTGGCGACACCCGCGAAAGCACCGGTTCGGCCGAGCGGCGGCAGGACCCCGCGTGCCCGGACGTCGGGCCCTGCGGTGCCCAGCGGTCCGGCGCTGATGCGACTCTGGGCCCAGCACTGGCTCGCAGTCTGTCGCCAGATGCCGTTGCATGGCCGGCGGCTGCTCGACCGGCTAGAGAGCGATCCGGCCAAGGCCATTCATGATTTCCGCCGGCTGGTGCGCACCCATCTCGGTGCGGTCGTCGACCTCGACATGACAGAGAGGCAACTGGCGGAAACCGCGTCGACCAGCCCTTTGAGGACAGTCGGGAAGAAACTCCGCCGGCGCGCCGGCAAGCAGCGTGGCGAGGCGGCAGGGATGGTCGAGCAGGGGCTGGACACGCACCCGAAGGCCGTCTGCACCCATCTGGCCGAAGCGATGGTGGCACATGCACCGCGCCGGATCAGACTTGTCTGACCCGGCGCCTTCAATCGGTCCTGGCGGCGCCTCAGCGCGACCGCAGCCGGTTCATGAACGAGTCGTGGGAGAGTTCGGCGACCTGCCACCACAGCAGGTTCTCGCCGCGGAAGGCGACCATCGAGTCGTAGCCCTTCTTGAACAGCTCGCTCTTGGCGGAGGTCTCGGCGTAGTACTCGTCCGCCGCCTTGAGGGCCGCTTCCATGATCGGCATCGGAAAGGCCTTGAGCTGCGCGCCCTGCTGGACCAACCGGCGCAGGCCGCCCGGGTTGACCGCATCGTATTTGGCCAGCATCCAGTTATTGGCAGCCTCGCAGGCGTGGTGGACGATGGCCTGGTAGTGCTTCGGCAGCTTGTTCCAGGCCTCCTGACCGATGACCAGATGCAGCATGGCGCCGCCCTCCCACCAGCCGGGATAGTAGTAGTATTTGGCGACGCGCACGAAGCCGAGCTTCTCGTCGTCATAGGGGCCGACGAATTCTGCAGCGTCGATCGTGCCGCGCTCCAGCGCCGGGTAGACGTCGCCGCCGGCGATCTGCGTCGGCACCACGCCGAGCTTGGCCAGCACGGATCCGCCCATGCCGCCGATGCGGAACTTCAGGCCCTTGAGGTCGTCGAGCGAGGTCAGTTCCTTGCGGAAGAAGCCGCCCATCTGGCAGCCGGAATTGCCGCAGGGGATCGAATAGGCATTGAACTTGGCCAGCGCCGAATTGATGATCTCCTCGCCGCCGCCGAAGAGCCACCAGGAATGCTGCTGACGCGCATTGAGCCCGAACGGGATGCCGGTGCCGAGCCCGAGCGCCGGCTCCTTGCCGATGTAGAAATAGGTCGGCGTATGCGCGCATTCGACCGTGCCGGAGGTGACCGCGTCGAGGGCCTGCAGGCCCGGCACGATCTCGCCGGCCGAGAAGGTCTGGACCTGGAATTTGCCGTCGGTGGCGGCCGACATGTATTTCGCGAACTGCTGGGCCGTGCCGTAGATCGTGTCGAGCGCCTTCGGGAAGCTCGAGGTCAGGCGCCACTTCACCTCCGGCTGCGACTGCGCGATCGCTGGCATCGCGACCGGCGTGGCAGCCGCTGCCAGCGCTCCGGTTTTCAAAAAGTCGCGACGTTTCATAAGCTGTTCTCCCAGAGGTTTGTTGCGCGCAATCTCGCGTGTTCGTCACGGATTGGAAAGAGATGAAACTCGCTTCCCTCATGCACGGTCGTGATGGCCGCCTTGTCGTGGTTTCGAAGGACCTGACGCGCGCCACGGACGCCTTTCCCGTGGTCGCGACCATGCAGGCCGCGCTCGACGAGTGGGGGCGCCATGCGCCGCGCCTGGCCGATCTAGCAGAAGGGTTGGAGCATGGCTCCGTCCCATCCTTCCGTTTCCACGAGCATGATTGCGCAGCCCCCTTGCCGCGCGCCTATCAGTGGCTCGACGGCTCGGCCTATGTGAACCATGTCGCGCTCGTCAGGAAGGCGAGGGGCGCCGAGATGCCGGAGAGCTTCTGGAGCGACCCGCTGATGTACCAGGGCGGATCCGACGCCGTGCTGGGTCCGCGCCAGCCGATCCGGACCCGCAGCGAGGAGGACGGCATCGATTTCGAGGCCGAGATCGCCGTCGTCACCGGCGACGTGCCGATGGGGGTCTCTGCCGAGGCGGCGCATGGCCATGTCCGCCTCGTGATGCTCGTCAATGACGTCAGTCTGCGAAATCTGATTCCGAGCGAACTGGCGAAGGGCTTTGGCTTCCTCCAGTCGAAGCCGCCGACGGCCTTCTCGCCGGTGGCCGCGACGCCGGATGAACTGGGCGAGGCATGGCAGGGCGGAAAGCTGCACCTGCCGCTGCTCTCGCTGCTCAACGGCCAGCCCTTCGGGCAGCCGAATGCCGGCGTCGACATGACCTTCGATTTCGGCACGCTGATCGCCCATGCCGCGCGAACGCGCCCGCTCTCGGCCGGCACGATCATCGGCTCCGGCACGGTCTCGAACCGCGATGACGAAGGCGGTCCGGGGCGCCCTGTCGCGCAGGGTGGCGTCGGCTATGCCTGTATCGCCGAGCAGCGCATGGTCGAGATCATCAAGTCCGGCACGGCCGCAACGCCCTTCCTGCGCTTCGGCGATACGGTTCGTATCGAGATGAAGGACGGGGATGGCTATTCCGTTTTTGGTGCGATCGAACAGGACGTGCTGCCCCATGTCGACTGACAAGCCCGCCTTCGCCTCCAGTGCCGATCTCGGCGAGAAGACGATTTCCTTCGATGAGATCGGCCGGGGCATCTATGCCTACACCGCCGAGGGCGACCCCAATACCGGGGTCGTCGTCGGTGACGAGAGCGTGCTCGTCTTCGATGCGCAGGCGACGCCGAAGATGGCGGAAACCGTGATCGAGCGCGTCCGCAGGATCACCGACAAGCCGATCAGCCATGTCGTGCTCTCGCATTACCACGCGGTCCGCGTGCTGGGGGCGCCAGCCTATGGCGCCCGCGAGATCGTCGCGTCCGACGTCGCCCGCGCGATGATCGTGGAGCGCGGCGAACAGGACAAGGCGAGCGAGATCGGCCGGTTTCCCCGGCTCTTCCAGGGTGCGGATTCGATCCGACCCGGCCTGACCTGGCCGACCACGACCTTTTCCGACACGGCCTCGATCTGGCTGGGCAAGCGCGAGGTCCGGCTGATGAAGCTTGGGCGCGGCCATACCGCTGGCGATATCGTCGCCTGGATTCCCGATGCCCAGGTCTCCTTCGCGGGCGATCTGGTCGAGTACGGCGCGACGCCCTATTGCGGCGATGCCCATTTCGAGGACTGGCCGACGACGCTCGACCATTTGTCGGCCTTGGGATCGGTCGCGATGGTGCCTGGCCGCGGCGCGGCGCTGACCGACGCTGCGATGGTTGCCGATGGCATCAGCGGCACGCGCGCCTTTCTCAGCGACCTCTACGACGCCGTGAAGCAGAACGCCGGCGCGGGGCGCTCGCTCCGCGAAACGTTCGAGCGTGTCCATGCCGTTCTGAAGCCAGGCTATGGCGACTGGGTGATCTTCGAGCATTGCCTGCCCTTCAATGTTTCGCGCGCCTATGACGAGGCCAATGGGCTCGACCACCCACGCATCTGGACCGACGAGCGCGATCGCCAGATGTGGATCGATCTGCGAGGGTAGGGTGGTGTCGCTCGTCGCATATCTGCGCAAGGCGGCCCGCAACAATGGCTGGGCCAATGACCGGCTGTTGCGCGCCTGCGCCGAGCTGGACGACGAGGCGTTCAGGGCCACGCGAACGAGCTTCTTTCCCTCGCTGCACGAGACCTTGAACCACAATCTCTCGGTCGATCAGTACTATCTCGATGCCCTGGAGCAAGGCGGGCGCGGGCTGGCTGTCTTCGATACCTTCCGGCCGCTCGACGCGGCTGCGCTCCTCATCGTCCAGGGCGAGACCGATCGCCGCCTGATCGCCTTCTGCGATGCGTTGAGCGAGGCATCGCTGGCACGGCAGGTCGAGACCGATCGCGGCGATGACGGCAAGGTACCCGAGCGGATCGACGACCTGCTCGCGCATCTCTTCCAGCACCAGATCCATCATCGCGGCCAGGCCCACGCCATGCTCGCCGGCACGAAGGTCGCGCCGCCGCAGCTCGATGAATATTTCCTCGCTTTCGAGGCCGGGCGGCGTGCTTCCGACCTGAGGGCGCTCGGGATCGAGGGGCCGGAGGCGATCGGATGACGACGGATGTGCGCCGTTTCGCCTATTGCCGCAGCCCCGATCAGGATTCACGCGAGCCGGCCCGTCATCCCGTCGTCATCATTGGCGCCGGCCCGGTCGGGCTGACGCTCGCGCTCGATCTGGCGCGCCGTGCCGTCCCCGTCGTGTTGATCGATGATTCCGATCGCATCGGCGAGGGCTCACGCGCCATCTGCTTCGCCAAGCGTACGCTCGAAATCTTCGACAGGCTGGGACTCGCCGAAGGCATGGTCGCGAAAGGCGTCACCTGGCAGCGGGGCAGGGTCTTTCGCGGGCAGGAGCAACTCTATGAGTTCGATCTCCTGCCCGAGGCTGGCCACAAGCAGCCGGCCTTCATCAACCTGCAGCAATATTACGTCGAAGCGGCATTGGCCGACGCTGCCGCGGCCGAGGCACTGATCGACCTGCGCTGGTCGAACCGGCTGACCGGCATCCAGCCGCGCGACAGCGGCGCAGTCCTCACCATCGCGACGCCGGATGGGCCCTATCAGCTCGCGGCCGACTGGGTGGTCGCCTGCGACGGCGCGCGTTCGCCGACGCGCGCTCTGCTTGGCCTGGAGTTCCGCGGCGAAGCCTTCGAGGACAAGTTCCTCATCGCCGACGTGAAGATGCAGGCGGAGTTCCCGACCGAGCGCTGGTTCTGGTTCGCGCCGCCCTTCCATTCCGGCCAGTCGGCACTGCTGCACAAGCAGCCGGACGATGTCTGGCGCATCGATCTGCAACTCGATCGCGACGCCGATCCCGAGCACGAACGACGCCCCGAGATCGTGCGGCCGCGCATTCGGCAGATGCTCGGTCATGACGATTTCGCGCTGGAATGGGTCTCGGTCTACCGCTTCCAGTGCCGCAGGCTCGCGCGCTTCGTCCACGGCCGGGTTGTCTTCGCCGGCGACGCGGCGCATCAGGTCTCGCCTTTCGGCGCGCGCGGCGCCAATTCCGGCATCCAGGATGCCGACAATCTCGGCTGGAAACTGGCATTGGTGGTGAAGGGGCAAAGCCCCCTCTCGCTGATCGACAGCTATGACAGGGAGCGTGTCGAAGCCGCGGAAGAGAATATCCTGCATTCGACCCGCGCGACCGACTTCATCGCGCCGCGCTCGCCAGGCGAGCGGGTCTTGCGCGATGCGGCGCTTGCCCTGGCAGGCAAGGCCGGCTTCGCCCGGCGCTTCGTCAATTCAGGGCGCCTCTCGCAACCGACGACCTATCTGGCGTCGCCGCTTTCGACTCCTGGCCCGGATTGGCAGGGCGGTGTCGCGGCAGGCGCCTCCTTCCTCGACGCTGCGCTGCCGCCCGTGGCCGGAGGGCGGCGGTGGCTGAGCGAGACGCTGGCGCAGGGCAGGCCGGTCATCATTGCCTGCGGCGTGGCGGCCGAGGGCATGGCCGCGGCCGCCGCCTTGTGGATCGACGTTCCCGCTGCAAGTCCGGGAGACGAACCCCTGGCGCAGCGTTACGGATTGACGCTGGGCGATGCCGTCGTGCTGCGCCCTGACGGCCATGTCGCGGCCCGGTTTCGCCAGGCGACGCCCGCGCAACTGGCGGCTGCGATCGAGAGGCTGGAAGGGCGCGCGGCGGCATGAGCAGCGAACTCGTCACGGAACCGAATTTTTCCGATCCCGACGCGGCTTTCCGGATGATCGCGGAGGCGCATCGCGATCTCACCGAGGCCGAAAGCGTGGCGCTCAATGCAAGGCTCGTCCTGATCTTCGCCAATCATATCGGCGACGTGGAGATCCTGCGTCAGGCCTTGGCGCTGGCGCGCGAGGCGCGGTAACGTCGCATTTCCTCTGCCGGAGCCTTGGCCGCGATGATCGATCCCGTTCCGCTCTATTCCAGCGCCATCCCGCTCTCGTTTTTCCTGTGGGGGCCGGCCCTGGTGATGCTGATGTTCTGGCTCACCGGGCTCTGGGCGAGCCGCCAGGGCGTGGCGCGCATGCTCGAGAGCGACTGGAATGGCTTCAACGCCGCCGATGTCGAAAAGCTCTTCGCGGCTTATGGCGAGGACCGCCGCAACCGCTACCGTCACCGGGTCCTGCCGGCCGATGTCGCCTTCGCCCTGACCTATGGGATTGTCGGCGCGATCATCGTCGCAGGTGTCGCGATGCGCGGCTTTCCCTGGTGGGTGGCGGCATTATGCGGCGGCGGCTGGCTCTTCGGCGGGCTCTGCGATGTCGTCGAGAACTTTGCCGTTGCCCGGCTGCTCGACAAATACCCCAGGGTCGAGGCTGGCGATGTCACCCTGGCGAGCGGCTTCACGCGATTGAAGCTCGTGCTGTTCACGCTCGGCGTGCTCGGCGCGCTCGTCGCAGCCTATCTGGTGCTCAAGCCACTGGCCGTGTGACCGCCGGTGTCGTGCCTGCGCCATGGGCGGCAAGCCAGTCGGCGCGGCTGAGACGGAAGAACGCGCAAAGGAAGTGCGGATCGCCCATCAGCCATGAGCGCCGGTCGCCCTCGCGCCGGAAACGGGGCTTCTCCGCAAGGCCATGCTCATGAAGGCGGTGCCGACTGGTGCGATGTGTCGCATCACCTCCGGGTCGGAATTCATCGTGGTGACATGGTCGAGATCCTCCATGGTTCTCGGCCTGAGGATGAGGCGTTCGGTCTCGAGGATCGGCTGCATCGTCGCCGGCATCTTGTTAGTCTGCATCGGACGGCTCTGGCATTGCCTCGCTTCAGAACCCATATCCGGCGCCGGCTACGCGGAACAGTCAGGAGATCGAGAATGCGCGCCTGTGGTACCACCTCTTCACGCGCCCTGGCCCTGGCTCTGTTTGCGCTGGGGCTCGGTCTGACCGCTCCCGCGCAGGCCCAGGAGGACCTGATCTTCAGGAAATCGACCGTCTGGAAGATGCTGACGCCGAACGACAAGCTCGCCGTCTATGGCGTCGACGATCCGATCGTCGAGGGCGTGGCCTGCCACTACACCATTCCCGAGAAGGGCGGCGTCACCGGCATGTTCGGTGTCGCGGAGGAGGTCTCTGAGATCTCGCTCGCCTGCCGTCAGGTCGGTCCGATCAAGTTCAAGGAGAAATTCGAGCAGGGCGATGTCGTCTTCCGCGAGCGCCGCTCGATGGTCTGGAAGAAGATGCAGATCGTGCGCGGCTGCGACATCAAGCGCAACGTGCTCGTCTATCTCGTCTATTCCGACAAGCTGATCGACGGGTCGCCGCAGAATTCGACATCCACTGTCCCGATCATGCCGTGGGGCGGGGTGGGCGAGGCGCCGAAATGTTCGGATTGGGTGAGGTGAGGCTCAGCCGCCGCAGGTGATCGACAGCGGCTGCTCGGCCGGTTCGGTGATGACTGGCTTCGAGACCGAGCCGGTAAAGTCTTCGCGCGAGGCGATGCCGAAGGCGGTCGCCTTGGCAAAGCCCTGGGCCTCGCACCAGGCATCGGCGACGATCTTGCCGCATTCCGAGGTCTTCGAGGACAGGCAGTCGGCGACGCCATAACCGTCGCTCGCCGGAATCAGGAAAATGCGCTGGTCGTTGGACGCCGCCACCGTCTTCGTGCTCGGCAACACTGCGAGCGAGAGGCCGGCTCCGACGATTCCGAACAGGCCGATCAGGGCGATGGCGCGGCGCATTCTCGATCTTTCCCCGTGACCGGACAGGCCAAAGAACCTTCGAAACATGAGGATGGTTCCAGTCCGTTAAATTTGAGTGAATTCGGCACCGGTTATATTGCGGCGCAACAAACTCGGGCGCCCTCTTGACGCAAAGCCCGCGCACAGGCAATCAGTTTTTCATGACGCAGGCCGCCATCCGCATTTGCATTATTTGCCGCTAGCTTTCGCTGGCCGGCTGCTCACGTCATCGTCCTGAAACGACCCGACAGAAAGCGCCCCCGGCCAGCGGCCCGGACCACGCTTCTCGTCGCCTATTCGCCAGGATCGTTTCGATGACGCCGACCTTAAGGCTCTACAACACGCTGACGCGGACGAAAGAGACGTTCGCGCCGATCGATCCCGGCAATGTCCGCATGTATGTCTGCGGTCCGACGGTCTATGACTACGCCCATATCGGCAACGCCCGCCCGGTCATCGTCTTCGACGTGCTCTACCGGTTGCTCCGGCATTTCTATGGCCCCGAGCATGTGACCTATGCCCGCAACCTCACGGATGTCGACGACAAGATCAATGCGCGCGCCGCCCGCGATTTCCCGGGCCTGCCGCTGAACGAGGCGATCGCCAGGGTCACGCAGACGACGACGGCGCAGTTCCACAGCGATGTCGATGCGCTGGGCAACCTGCGCCCCGACGCCGAGCCGCGCGCCACCGACCATATCGAGGAGATGAAGGCGATCATCGAGCGCCTCATCGCCCGTGGCATTGCCTATGTCGCCGAGGAGCATGTCCTGTTTCATGTGCCGGCAGTGGCGAGCCTGGGGAAGGCGCCGAAATACGGCTCGCTCGCCCGTCGTTCGCTCGACGAGATGATGGCCGGCGCCCGGGTCGATGTCGCGCCCTACAAGCGCGATGCCATGGATTTCGTGCTGTGGAAGCCGAGCCGCGAGGGTTTTGATCCCGGCTGGCCGTCGCCGGCCGGCATTGCCACGCCCGGCCGCCCCGGCTGGCATATCGAGTGCTCGGCCATGTCGATGGCCAAGCTGCTCGCGCCCTTCGGCGGCGGACTGGAATGCGACGACCCGGCCAAAAATGTCTTCGACATCCATGGCGGCGGCATCGATCTCGTCTTCCCGCATCACGAGAACGAGATCGCCCAGAGCTGCTGCGCCTTCGGCGGTGCCGATGGCGCCGGCCGCATGGCGAATATCTGGATGCATAACGGCTTCCTGCAGGTCGAAGGCGAGAAGATGTCGAAGTCGCTCGGCAACTTCGTCACCATCAACGAACTGCTCGAGACGGATGTCTTCGGCGGCCGGACATGGCCCGGCGAAGTGCTGCGCCTTGCGATGCTGAAGACGCATTACCGCCAGCCGATCGACTGGACGGTGAAGTCGCTGGAGGAGGCGGAGAAGACACTCGATCGTTGGTATGGATGGCTCTTGGGCGTCGAGATCGACCCCTTGGCACCTCCGATCCGTGATGTGGTCGATCCACTTTCCGACGATCTCAATACGCCTGCCGCGATCGCTGCATTGCATTCGCTCTTCAGTTCGGACCAAGCCGGATTGATGATGGCAGGCGATGTGCTGGGGTGGGACATTACCGACCCGGCGTCAGCTTCGACGGTAGTCGCGGCCGCTCGGATACTGGGGTTGTTGTCGCAAAGTCCTGAGGAGTGGGCTGCTGCAAAGCAATCGGGAGTTGGCGTCGATGCAGGTACGATTGAGACGTTGCTCGCCGCCCGCCTCGAAGCCCGCCGCGCCAAGGATTTCAAGGAGTCGGATCGTATCCGCGACGAGCTCGCCGCCATGGGCATCCAGCTCAAGGACGGCAAGGATCCTGCAACTGGCGAGCCGACCACGACCTGGGAGGTGAAGCGATGAACCGCGCCCGAGCCCCCTCTCCCCCTGCGGGAGAGGGTTGGGGTGAGGGGTCGCGCGACGCTTGGCCCTCGTCTCATTCTGCGCCAACCGGAGAGGGTGGCGCGACCCCTCATCCGGCCGCTGCGCGGCCACCTTCTCCCGCAGGGGGAGAAGGGGAGGATGTGCCGTCGCTGCGTGCCAAGCTCGGCCAGCGTGACGTGGGACGTGAAACGATGAACCGCGACCAAGCCCCCTCTCCCCCTGCGGGAGAGGGTTGGGGTGAGGGGTCGCGCGATGCTTGCCGGCCCTCGTCTCATTCTGCGCTAGCCGGAGAGGGTGGCGCGACCCCTCATCCGGCCGCTGTGCGGCCACCTTCTCCCGCAAGGGGAGAAGGGGAGGATCCGCCGTCGCTGCGTGCCAAGCTCGGCCAGCGCGCGCTCGATGCGCAAGGAGCCGACGGAGGCCGAGCCCACGACAGCATGGGAGGTGAAGCGATGAACCGCGACCTAACCCCCTCTCCCCCTGCGGGAGAGGGCTGGGGTGAGGGGGCGCGCGACGCTTGCCGGCCCTCGTCTCATTCTGCGCCAACCGGCGAGGGTGGCGCGACCCCTCATCCGGCCGCTGTGCGGCCACCTTCTCCCGCAAGGGGAGAAGGGGAGGTTGCGTCGCCTCTTCGTGCCAAGCTCGGGCAACGCGCGCGGTCGATGCGCAAGGAGCCGACGGAGGCCGAGCCCACGACAACATGGGACGTGAAACGATGAACCGCGACCAAGCCCCCTCTCCCCCTGCGGGAGAGGGTTGGGGTGAGGGGTCGCGCGACGCTTGCCGGCCCTCGTCTCATTCTGCGCCAACCGGCGAGGGTGGCGCGACCCCTCATCCGGCCGCTGCGCGACCACCTTCTCCCGCAAGGGGAGAAGGTGAGGTTGCGTCGCCTCTTCGTGCCAGGCTCGGCCAGCGCGCGCGTTCGATGCGCAGGGAGCCGACGGAGGCCGAGCGCAAACTTTGGCACCTCCTGCGCGATCGGCGCTTCAGTGGTTTCAAGTTCCGTGGGCAGGTCCAGATCGGTTCCTATATCGTCGATTTCGTGTGTCCGTCGAAGCGACTGATCGTCGAAGCCGATGGCGGCCAGCATGCAGAAAGCACCTATGACCAGGTACGGGATGCCTGGCTGAAAGCGCAGGGCTTTCGCATTCGCCGCTTCTGGAACGCCGATATTCTTCGTCATGGCGACGCGGTCCGGGACACGCTTTGGCACGATCTCGATGGAGCGACGGTCCATGAGACGGATATGACATGGGAAGTGAAACGATGAACCGGGATGCCCCGAAGATCCGGCGCGCCGGTGCGCTCTCGGTCGCCATGAAACTGGTCATGCTCGCCATGGTGATGCCGCGGGTGCTGCGCTATCGGATGAGGGCCAGGCGATGAGTGCCCGGGTCCATCTCTTCGACACGACGCTGCGCGACGGCGCCCAGACCACCGGTGTCGACTTCTCGCTCGATGACAAGCGTGCGGTCGCGGCCATGCTGGACAAGCTCGGCATCGACTATGTCGAGGGCGGCTATCCCGGAGCGAACCCGCTCGATACCGCCTTCTTCGCGGAGAAGCCGACCTCGAAGGCCAAGTTCGCGGCTTTCGGCATGACCAAGCGGGCAGGGCGCTCGGCCGCCAACGATCCCGGCATCGCGGCCCTGCTCGAGGCCAAGGCCGACGTCATCGTCTTCGTCGCCAAGAGCTGGGACTACCATGTCCATGTCGCGCTCGAGATCTCGCTCGAGGACAATCTCGAGGGGATCACCGACAGCGTGAAGGCTGCGAAGGCAGCCGGGCGCGAGGTGATGCTCGACTGCGAGCACTTCTTCGACGGCTACAAGGCCAATCGCGACTACGCGCTGGCCTGCGCGCGGGCGGCCTATGAAGCGGGCGCGCGCTGGGTCGTGCTCTGCGACACCAATGGCGGCACCTTGCCGGACGAGGTCGGCGCGATCGTTGCCGAGGTCGCCAGGGTCGTGCCGGGCGATCATCTCGGCATCCATGCCCATGACGATTGCGGCTGCGCGGTCGCCAATTCGCTGGCGGCGGTCGAGGCCGGAGCCCGTCAGATCCAGGGCACGCTGAACGGGCTCGGCGAGCGCTGCGGCAACGCCAATCTGGTGACGTTGATCGGCGCGCTGAAACTGAAGGACAGGTATCGCGAGCGCTTCAGCATCAATGTCGACGAGCAGCAGCTCGGCGAGCTGACCCATGTTTCGCGCACGCTCGACGAGATGCTGAATCGCGCCCCGAACCGGCACGCGCCCTTTGTCGGTTCCTCCGCCTTCGCGACCAAGGCCGGCATCCATGCCTCAGCGGTGCTGAAGGACCCGCGCACCTATGAGCATGTCGCACCGGAAGCGACCGGCAATATCCGGAAGGTCCTGATTTCGGACCAGGGCGGCAAGTCCAACCTCGTCGCCGAGCTGGAGCGCATCGGCGTCACGCTCGGGCGGGACGATCCGCGGCTCGGGCGCCTGCTCGACGAGCTCAAGGACAAGGAGGCGCAAGGCTACGCCTTCGAGGGGGCCGACGCCTCCTTCTTCCTGCTCGCCAAGCGGATCCTGCGCGAGGTGCCGGACTATTTCACGGTCGAGCGCTTCAAGGTGAATGTGGAGCGCCGCTACAATGCCAATGGCGAGCTCGTCACCTTCTCCGAGGCGATCGTGAAGGTGCAGGTCGGCGACGAGCTGCTGATCTCGGCTGCCGAGGGCGCTGCCGGCCCGGTCAATGCGCTCGACGTCGCCTTGCGCAAGGATCTCGGCCGCTACCAATCCCTGATCGGGGGGCTGCGGCTCGTCGATTACAAGGTCCGCATCTTCCAGGGCGGCACCGACGCGGTGACGCGCGTCCTGATCGAATCCGCCGACGAGACCGGTGAACGCTGGACCACGGTCGGTGTCAGCGCCAACATCATCGACGCCTCGTTCCAGGCGCTGGTCGATTCGATCACCTACAAGCTGATGCGGGCCGGCGCGACGGCGTAAGCGAAGGGGACGTTCCACCCCAACTCATTCCCGGGCGAAGCGCGGCGCTGGCCCGGGAATCAAGTGACGGATGGGGCGTGCTGGAGTGCCGCCGTTGGATGGGATGGCCGGGTCAGGCCCGGCCATGATGTGGTTCGCGCCTCAATCCGTCAGGCGGATCGTCTTCTCCTTGCAGAAATCGACGCCGTCATTGTCGCTTTCGACCTCGTCGGAGAAGCGACCGAGCACGAAATAGCTGCAGCCTGCCGGCTTGGTGAGCTTCAGCACGGCGCTCTTTCCGGGAGCCAGCGGCTTGGCGAGCTTGGCGACGAGGCGGGGCTGTTCACCCGAGGTGGTGATTTCGAGCGTGTTCAACGGCACGCTGCGGGCATTGGTTACCTTGATCTGTGCCGGCGGGCGCGCTGATTGCGCCAGGGCAGGAAGCGTCGCGAGGCAGAGCGAGACGCTGGCGCCGATCAGGCCGACAAAGATAACCCGTTGATCTCTCATGGCTGTTTCTTTCCCCGATCCGAGCGTTGACCGCTCCGACGCCATCTCACACCGGTCTTTCGACGAGAACAAGGCCAAGCCGGCGCGCGTGCTCCGCAATCCCCGGCTTGCAGCAAGGCCCATGCATTCGCCTGCGATCGCGGATATATGGGCGGTTCAACTTGGAACTGTTTGAAACATGTCCCCGCCTGCCGCGCCGTCTCCGGCGTCGAACTTCGCCCGCTCGGCTGTCCTGCAACCCGGCTCCGGCTTCGTCGCGACCTTCCGCGCGCTCTGGCCCTATCTCTGGCCGCCGGATCGCGCCGATCTGCGCAAGCGCGTCGTCGCGGCCTTTATCCTGCTGGTCGTTGGCCGCATCGTGCTGATGGGCGTGCCCTTTACCTTCAAATGGGCGACGGACGCGCTGGCGAACACGCCGACGAGCCTCGAACGCTGGTTGCCCTGGCTGGTCGGCGCACCGCTCACGCTGACGCTGATCTACGGCCTGGCGCGCGTCGGCTCCTCGGCCTTCATCCAGATGCGCGATGCGTTGTTCGCGCCGGTCTTCATGCATGCGGTGCGCACGCTGGCGCTGCAGACCTTCGGCCATTTGCACTATCTCTCGCTGCGCTTCCATCTCGAGCGCAAGACCGGCGGCCTGACCCGCGTGCTGGAGCGTGGCCGCAACGGCATCGAGGAAATGGTCCGCCTCGGCCTGAACCAGCTCGTGCCGGTCGTGGTCGAAGTCGCACTGATCACGGCCGTACTGCTGACGATGTTCGACTGGCTCTATGTCGTCGTGCTGGTGGTGATGGTGACGACCTACATGGCCTACACCATCAAGGCGACCGAATGGCGCATCGCCATTCGCGGCGCCATGAACGAGTCCGATACCGACGCCAATTCGAAGGCGATCGACTCGCTGCTCAACTACGAGACGGTCAAGTATTTCGGGGCGGAGGCTCGCGAGACAGCCCGTTACGACCGCTCTATGGCGCGCTACGAGCGCAACTCGATCAAGGCCTATACCTCGCTCGCCTGGCTCAATTTCGGACAGGCGGCGATCTTCGCGACGGGCCTGACCATCTCGATGGTGATGGCGGTGCGCGGCTTCCAGGCCGGCACGCACACCGTCGGCGATTTCGTGCTGATCAACGCCATGCTGATCCAGCTCTATCAGCCGTTGAACTTCATGGGCACGGTCTATCGCGAGATCAAGCAGGCGACCCTGGACATCGGCGAGATGTTCGCCCTGATCGGCCGCGATCCCGAGATCCAGGACCCTCCGGGCGCCCCGCCGCTTCGCGTCGATGCGGGCGAGGTCCGCTTCGAGGACGTTCATTTCGCCTATATCCCCGAGCGGCCGATCCTGAAGGGCATTTCCTTCACGGTGCCGCCGGGCCGGACGATCGCCATCGTCGGCCCGTCCGGCGCGGGCAAGTCGACGATTTCGCGCCTGCTCTTCCGCTTCTACGAACCGGGCAAGGGCAGGATCCTGATCGACGGGCAGGATATCGCCGCGATCCAGCAGGTCAGCCTGCGCTCCGCGATCGGCATGGTTCCGCAGGACACCGTGCTGTTCAACGACACGATCGAGTACAATATCCGCTATGGCCGGCCGGATGCGACCGAGGCCGAGGTCGAGGAGGCAGCGCGGCTCGCCCAGATCGACCGCTTCATCCGTTCGCTGCCGGAGGGCTATGAGACCTCCGTCGGCGAGCGTGGCCTGAAGCTCTCCGGCGGCGAGAAACAGCGCGTCGCCATCGCCCGCACCATCCTGAAGGGGCCGCCGATCCTGGTGCTGGACGAGGCGACCTCGGCGCTCGATTCCTTCACCGAGAAGGAGATCCAGGACGCCCTCGACCGGGTCAGCGAGGGCCGCACGACACTGGTCATCGCCCACCGGCTCTCGACCGTCGTCAATGCCGACGAGATCATCGTGCTGGACAAGGGCCTGATCGTCGAACGCGGCCATCACCGCGAGTTGCTGGCGGCGGACGGCGTCTATGCGGCGCTCTGGAACCGCCAGCGCCAGGTCGACGAGGCCAAGGCGACGCTGAAGCGCGCGACCGAGGAAGAAGAACAGAGCGTGAGGGTGTCCCTGACATAGTCATTGGGCGACGAAATTCTCTCGCCAAACGCGGCCTGCTTCCTGCATGCTATACTCCGCCGGGTTCACTCGAAGCCGGCGGAGCATTGCGGGGGCTGCTCATGTTCGATCCGACGACTTTCACCGGCTTTCACACCTGGCTCAGCCTGATCGCCATCGTGGCCGGTTTTCCCGTCGCCGCGGCCTTGCTGAGAGGGCACACGCGGCCACGCTGGACCGGGATTTTCCTCTCCACCGCCTTCGCGACCAGCGCGACGGGTTTTGGCTTTCCGTTCAACGGCATCCTGCCGTCGCATATCGTCGGCGCGATCTCGCTCGTTCTCGTCGGGCTTGCCGGATACGCCCTCTACGCCCGCAGGCTCGATGGCGGCTGGCGGCGGATCTATGCGATCACCGCCATGCTCGCCTTCTATCTGCTGATCTTCGTCTCGGTCGCACAGGCCTTCATGAAGGTGCCGTTTCTCCGGGCGCTGGCGCCGACCCAGTCCGAGCCGCCCTTCGCGATTGCCGAAGGGCTCGTGCTGCTGATCTTCGTGGTGCTGACCTATCTCGCCGCGCGCCGCTTCGTCCGCAGTCCGACGGCGCTTGCTTGAGGTGTCGGGCCGCGCCCGGCCGGCTGACGCCTGCTCTCAGCTCAGCTCCAGCTGGTAGCGCAGCTTCAGCCGCTCGCCACGGGCATAGCTTTCATAGCTTTCCGGGATCGTGACCTGTTCCACGAGCACGCAGCCGAGCTTTTCCAGCGTGCGGCGGGAGGCGAGGTTGTCCGGCGTGGTCGTCAGCCAGAGCTCGGTGAGGCCGCACGCCTCGGCCAGGGGAAGCAGCGCCTTCACGGCCTTGCCGGCCAGGCCGCGCCCGCGAAAGGCGGGCTCGATGGAAAAGCCGATCTGCCCTGCGAGATGGGTCAGGAGATAGGTCCTGCCTGGCCGCAGGCTGATCGTGCCGGCGGGCTCGTCGCCGACCAGGATGTCGAAGCGATAGGCCGCGACGCGCCACGGCGAGGTTTCGGGCGCGTAGCTCCGGCTCAGCCGCAGGCTGACATCGTCACATCCAAGCCCGGCCAGAAGAGCCGTGTCGATATCGCCAGCCTCGTCCATGCCCTGCACTCTCCGCCGATACCATGTGATGCACTTCTAGATCATCGGACCGGATATCGTATGCGGCCCGATGATCTGGCCATCTGTGTTTGCATCGGCTTTCCCGAAAACCGCAATCCACTTTTCGGACCGATGCTTTAGCGGTCTTGCTGCCCTGTCTGGAAGGTGTGACGTCCAGGGGCGGTGTCTCCCCCGGTCGCGAGGGGCGCGGCATGCAGCCTCTTCCCCCGGAGCGCCGAACCCCGTAAATCACGCGGCAATGCTTGCCGCCCCATTCGGGCCGCAGGGGAGCGTCACTCTGCCGACGCGCTGACAAGACCCAACAGGATTGCCCATGTCGCTCGTCGATTCCGTCCGCAAAGTGATCGTCCCCATCCACAAGGAGGGCTACGTCTTCATCGCGATCGCGCTGGTGGCGACGATCGTGCTCGCTAATCTCTGGTCGCCCTTCGGCTGGCTCGGCGCGATCATCACGATCTGGGTCTGCTACTTCTTCCGCGATCCCATCCGGATCACGCCGCAACGCGAAGGGCTGGTGATCTCGCCGGCCGATGGCCGCGTCAGCCAGGTCGCATCCGCGCTGCCGCCGCCGGAGCTGAACCTGCCGGCCGAGCCGATGACCCGCATCTCGATCTTCATGAACGTCTTCGACTGCCATGTGAACCGCGCACCGGTCTCGGGCCGCATCACGAAGATGGCCTATACGCCCGGCCTCTTCCTCAATGCCGAGCTCGACAAGGCGAGCGAGGACAATGAGCGCAACGCGCTGGCAATCGAGACCCCCGCCGGCACGGTCGGCATCGTCCAGATTGCGGGCCTGATCGCGCGGCGCATCGTGCCCTTCGTCAAGGAGGGCGACGCGATTGCGGCCGGCGAGCGTTTCGGCCTGATTCGCTTCGGCTCGCGCGTCGACGTCTATCTGCCGACGAGCGTGATCCCGCTGGTTGGCGAAGGCCAGACCGCCATCGCCGGCGAGACCGTGCTGGCCGATGTCTCGGCCAGCGAAGCGCGGCGCAGCTTCCGCGGGATCTGAGGCGACCGGGATCTGAGCGCTTTTAGGCATCCCGGAGCGCCGCTCGACGGCACCCGGGATGATCGGCGACTGCTCCTAGCCTCCGCGCCTAAAACCGCGTATTCCGGCTGGCATGAGCGACCTCTTTCCTCCCTTCGAGCCCGAGCAGGCTGAATCGAAGCGCACGCGCTTCAAGGCGATCCCGTTTCGGCTGATCGCACCCAATGTCATCACATTGCTGGCGCTCTGCCTCGGCCTCACCGCGATGCGGCTCGTGGTCGAGGGCAAGCTCGAATCGGCGACGATCTTCATCCTGATCGCCGCCGCGCTGGACGGCGTCGATGGCCGCCTGGCGCGCATGCTGAAGGGCACGTCGCGCTTCGGCGCCGAGCTCGATTCACTCTCGGATTTCGTCAATTTCGGCGTCGCCACGGGCTATGTGCTCTGGATTTTCGTCCTGCACGATCTGCGCTCCTTCGGCTGGATCATCGTGCTGACTCTGGCCTGCGCCATGGCGCTCCGGCTCGCACGCTTCAATGTGATGATCGACGATCCCAATCGTCCCGACTGGCAGAAGAACTTCTTCGTCGGCATGCCGGCGCCCGCAGGCGCGATCACCGCGATGCTGCCGCTCTATCTGCACTTCATCGGCGTGCCCGTGCAGGAGTATGGCGCCCTGCTGGTCGGAATCTATATCCTGTTCATCGCCTTCCTGACGATCTCGCGCATCCCCTGCTACGCTGGCAAGACGCTCGGCACGCGCGTGCCGCGTGAAAAGGTCCTGCCGCTCTTCGTCGCGGTGGTGGTGGTGGCGGGGCTTCTCTTTGCCTACCCGTTCGAGATGCTGACGCTGATCGTGCTGGCCTATCTCGCGCTGATCCCGATCAGCGTTGCGCGCTATCGCAAGCTCGAGCGCGACTACAATGCCGGCCTGGCGGGGGCACCGTCCGAGGTCGGCAAGGTGTCCATGTCGGATACCGACTAAAGCATCGGCCCGAAAAGTGGATTGCGGTTTTCGGGAAAGCCGATGCGGACACAGACGCTAAACATCGGACCCGATACGATGGCCGGTCCGACGACCTAGCGCCGGCGGCTGCCCAGCCGCGCCGCATTGGCGCGGGTCCGCTTCGAGAACGGCTCGAGCGTGTTGCTGGTCGCCCTGGCGACCGCCTCGCTCATGTCGAGCTGGCTGAACGGGCTGAAGGCCAGATCCCACCAGAACAGGCTGACGGCCTGGGTGGCGGCAAGGCCGCTTTCCATGACCGCGGAAACCTTCTCGGTCAGGGCCTTTGTCGCCTCGCGCTGGCCGCGCCGGTCGCCGAGCGCGCCCTTGAGCAGGATCGGCATCCGCATCGCGATGGTCAGCCCGGCCTCGGCCTGCATGGTCATGACCTTGCTCACGAGCGCCTGCGCTTCCACTCCCGTTCCCAGAGCGGAACGCGGACGTCGGGTCGATGTCGTCATTTCGGTGAAGGGCTCCGGAACACGGGACAGGTCGGAAGGGACTCCGGCCTCGCGCAGAGGCCGCGTCTGCGGGCCGCAGGCTTTAATGTGTCAAGTCAAAGGCTGAAGCGCAAGGGATGGCGCTGCGCAATTTATGCGCAGCGGGCATAACGCGCTGGGTATTGCACTTTGGACTTGCGTTCGACGCGTGGCGCCTCAGGGAGATTTCGCAACCGGCGAAAATGATCTAGAGGCTTGGGCGGAGGGCGTCCGCCATGGGCGCCTGAGAGCCCTCAGAGACCAACGCCCTTGAGTTTCTTCTCCACTCCGAAGCAGCCCGGCTGGCGGCCGATGCTGGTCCTGGCCTCGGCCTCTCCGCGCCGGCTGGCCTTGCTGGAGCAGGCCGGGCTGAAGCCCGACGCCATGCTGCCGTCCGATCTGGACGAGACGCCGCTGAAAGGCGAGCGCCCGCGTGATCTGTCGCGCCGCCTCGCGCGGGAGAAGGCGGAGGCCGCGCGGGAAGGCGCGAAGAGCCGCCCCGATCTCGAAGGCTGCTACATCATCGCGGCCGATACCGTGGTCGCCGTCGGCCGTCGTGTCCTGCCCAAGGCGGAGATCGTCGATGAGGCGGCTGCCTGCCTGCGGATGCTCTCCGGGCGCGCCCATCGCGTCTATACCAGCGTTGCCCTGGTCACGCCGGGCGGCGCGATCCGTGACCGCATCGTCGAGACGCGCGTGCGGTTCAAGCGGCTCTCGACCGAAGATCTGGAGATGTACCTCGCCTCAGGCGAATGGCGCGGCAAGGCCGGCGCCTATGCCGTCCAGGGCATCGCCGGCTCCTTCGTGGTCAAGCTCGTCGGCTCCTATACCGGCGTCGTCGGCCTGCCGCTTTACGAGACGGTGAACCTGCTCGGCGGCGAAGGTTTCCCGATCCGCTTCGGCTGGATGAATGTCGGCTGAGCGTCAGCGCATCTTGCCCTGACTGCCCGTATTCCCGATCTTGTCGCCGCTGCCGCATCGGCAGGGCAAGGCGCGCAACCAGGGATGGGGCCGATGACGGAACGCTTGAGGGGCAAGGTCGCAATCGTCGCGGGCGCAGGCTCGATCGGGCCCGGTTGGGGCAATGGCAAGGCGACCGCGACGATCTTTGCGCGCGAGGGCGCCAGGGTGGTCTGCGCCGATCTCAACCGCGATGCCGCCGAGGAGACGGCGGCGATCATCCAGAACGAGGGCGGCCAGGCCTTCGCGGTGCAGGCGGACGTGACCAGGGCCGATTCGATCGCCGATCTCGTCGGCCAGGCGCTCGGCCGCTATGGCCGCATCGACATCCTCGACAACAATGTCGGCATCGCCGAGGTCGGCAGCGTCGTCGATCTGCCCGAGGAGACCTGGGACCGCGTCTTCAAGGTCAATGTCACCAGCGCCTTCCTGGCGATGAAGCATGTCATCCCGGTAATGCAGCGCCAGTTCGAGGAGACGGGCGAGGGCGGTTCGATCATCAACATTTCCTCGATCGCCTCGATTCGCCACACCGGCGTGCCCTATGCCAGCTATTCCGCCACAAAGGCGGCGCTGAATCACCTGACCCGCACGACGGCCGTGCAATACGCGGCGCAGAAGATTCGCGTGAACGCGATCCTGCCCGGCCTGATGAAGACGCCGATGGTCGAGCATTCCGCGGGCCTGGCGCAGGCCTATGGCGAGGGCGATATCGCCGCGATGTGGAAGGCGCGCGATGCGCAGGTGCCGATGGGCCATATGGGCGAGGCCTGGGACGTGGCCTATGCCGCGCTCTTCCTTGCCAGTGACGAAGCGCGCTATGTCACCGGCATCGAACTCGTGGTCGATGGAGGCATCACGCTCAAATATGGCTGAGAATCAGGACACGTCACCGCCGCCGGCACCAAGACCCTGCCCGATCTGCGGCAAGCCGGCGGTGCATCGCTTCAGGCCCTTCTGCTCGTCCCGCTGCGGCGATATCGATCTCGGCCGCTGGCTGAAGGGCAGCTATGTCATTCCCGGCGAGCCCGTCGAGGAGGCTGAAACCGGGTTACCCACACGCGAAGACGAGACTTGACCGGAAGCCGGCTGAAGCGACTGGACAGCCCGCCAATCAGCCTCTATATCGCCCCCACCAACACGAAGCGCCTGGCGCTTCGCCGGATGCCCAGATAGCTCAGTTGGTAGAGCATGCGACTGAAAATCGCAGTGTCGCTGGTTCGATTCCAGCTCTGGGCACCATTTCCCCTCCAAGGGCAAAGAAAACCCGCTAAATCAAGAGCTTGCAGGCACCCGAGTGATACAATCGGGTGCTACCGCTGGTTCTTTCGATGGCGCGCCCGCACAAGCTACTGCCGGGTCTTTGTTAGGGCTTTCCCCATCTCAGCAATAGACGCCGCCTCCGCGAGGATGCTGGAAAGTCGTTTCGCGTCTTCAGGGTACAGCCGAACCGTAAAGCTCTTCGCCTCCCCGGCCTGAGAGGTCAACTCCATCTCAAGGGCAACCCCGACACCCGCGAGGCCAGCTCTCAGCCCGCTAAGAACTCCGTCGAAAGGCAAGTCCGTCGAATGCGGCATGACACCCTCGCGAATCACTGGCCCGATGGGAATGACAGCGCGGGATGTCTCAAGATGCAACGAGGGCGGCCCGGCAGCCTCCTTTGCCGATACCTGGGCTGTTTCCTTCCGCGCCTTCAAAATCCGGAGGACGCTCGCCTTCCCGATCCCGAAACGCCGCGCGATCTCTGACAGGCTCACGTCCTGAGCCGCCAGTGATTTCATTGCGTTTTTCGCGCTTAACACCCGGTCCGGCTCTGGGCGCCACTCCCCTCGACGCGATCAGGACCAACTCGCCACAGAGTTGAGCCGTTCGGTATCGGACAACTGTCGCCACATTGGTCTGTGAACCTGTCATCGCTTTGAGACGGAGGAGGCGATGCGGCGGAGGGCGTGCGTGGTTTTCACGATCCTTGTGGGATCAGGTCTCGGCTTCCCGTCTATCGCGTCGGGTGCGCTATTTCCGGGAGCGACCGAAACCGACGAACAGCTCAAGAGGCTCTATGACGACGCAGGGGATGTTTGCCTTCGCAACCCGAGCCGCGACGTTCGTGTCGCAGTCGCCTGCAAGTCCATGACGATCTACGGCCTGGCACTCAACGAAAGAGGCTGGTGCTACGGCCGTCAGAGTGAGGCCAATGCCCAAAAAGACTGGCACAGATGCGGCGCGGACTCGGATCGTTTTTCTCTTGATCAGCTGACGACGTTCTAGAGTTGGTCCGATGCTGAAAGCGTCAGCTGTCTTCGTCGTCAGCCTTCTGGTCCTTGTGCCGATCTGCGTAGTCACAGGATACGCCATCGGCCATGCCATTGCGGCTTATGTCTTTTCCGCGGCTCTGGAGCCGGACACCTATAAGCAGGACCGGGAGCTGTTTGCGGGCGTATACGGCATCATGTTCATTGGCGGCTCCCTCTATGTCCTTGCCGCCGCCTTCGCAGCGTTTCGGCTGATCAAGGCAATTCGGGCAAACCGGGCGTGAGGCGCTTGCGAAAGGCTCAACAGGGCCGAACCAGAGCCCTGATCCTCTTCCTTTTGTTTCTCGCCGTGTTGACGGTGGTCTCCTACGTGCTCTGCTCCAAATGGGGGATTGGTCGCAGTTGCCCGATCTTCGGGATAGAAGCCGGTGCTGCACTTTCGGTTATGACAGCGTAGCGGGCTGAAAGCCCTCCCGCCCAGGCTATGCCGGCTTTCCCGCATGGCCCTGTCAGCGGCGGCCCGCCCCCGGCACCCGGCAGGCAGCCCAAATACCCAGCCCGCGAAAGTCTTCGCTTCAGTGTCGCGCCTCGCTGCCGCCCTTCAGCTCCACCTCAAATCCCAATAACTGGTCGAACAACGGCGCCTTCCGGACGTCATCGTCGAGCCCACTGCCGGGCCTCTCCTCCGATCGTCGGCTCTCGAGAATGCCTAGCCATGACAGCGGCCGGAGCACCCGCGTCGTCATGGCGAACTCGGGAAAGTCGGGCGCAATCGGGTCCCCGATGGTTTCCATGATCGTACAGGCCGGCGTCAGGACCGCAGACCGCGACCAGCGATGGGCCGTCACCGACAGGCTCCACAGGATCACTCCCATATGGTGCTGCGGCCAGAATTCCAGCGGGTTCCTGTCGAAGTCCTGGAGGTTCACCTTCCAGAACGTCGCCTCGAACAGCGCGGTGAGCAGCGCGGGGGCGGCCTCGGAAGCCAGCATCGCCTTGCCCGCCTTGCTCGCCTTCAGGACCCCCGAGCGTTTCCGCAGGAGCCGTGCCGCCTGCAGCACGATCCGCGTGAACAGGACCCCGTAGGCATCGTCCTCGTTGATGACCTTGTTCATCGCCAGCGTGGCGGCCTTGTCGTATCCTGGCCATTCCGTCCGGTCGAAGACATGCCAGACATCGGCCCGCTTCAGGGCACCGGCAGGCGTGAGCACGAGCCCGTCCTTCTCCACGGCCAGCCCCAGCAGCAGCCTCGCGGCGATGACCATGGGAACCTGAAGGGCGGCCTCGACGGGGACGCGATCGGGCGTGAGGCGGATAGCCTGCGGGACCCTGCCGGGCGGCTCCAGGAGCGCTTTGACGGAGGACGGCTGAAGGCATGTCCAGGCGGGGGGAAGGTCGGTCACGAGGTGAGCGTAGGCGGGCCGAGGCGATTGCTCAACAATGCGTTCCACGAGCCGTGCCCAGGCCGGGCAGGGGCGGCACGATGCTCGCCAGGAGCGCGAAGAGCGTGAGAAGCGATTTCAGCTTGAGACGATGGCGCATGATCTCTGCTCCTGCACGGCGGACCCAGGAGCCCTGCAGGCTCCGCCGGTTCCAATGGCGGAGCGTCGCGACGGCTTCGCTGCGCGCCGCACGCCGCCGCGATGACCGTCGGTTCATGCTGGTCTGCCGTGCTGTGGAAGTCGATCAACTCATTGTGGCTTGGCCGCCTGGATGGTCCGACAGGCTTGCCCGGATTCTTTGCGGGCTGTACGTCATCGGTTGACGTGCCAGGCGCAGGTTCCAGATAGACTTGAACCGATCGATCATGGCGGGGATTTGCGAATTGCCGGGTCAGACTGAAGAGCGCCGCCACCATCGCGACAAGGTTGTGCAGGAAGCGCGAATCCGGCTTCCCGGCCAGAACAACGAGATTCCCTGCATCATCCGCGATGTCTCGGTGTCCGGCGTCAAGCTGCGCGTGCCGATGGGTTTTGAGGCGCCGGACGTCTTCAGGCTGATTGCGCCGGCCCTGAACATCAACACCTGCGTGCGGATCGCCTGGCGCAGCCAGCATTCGATCGGCGCGACCTTCATCGCGGACGCCGAACGCCCTGACTGAACGATGCGAGAGGCGCGGCCTGGGTCAGAAATTCGTCATCTTGCCGCTGTCGGGTTCGATGCTGAATTCATTCGTGCTTGGCCCCATCAGGGCGGAGGCTTTTCGACGGGCCTGGATGCGCTCGACGCATTGTCGCGTCTCCCAGCGGCTTATACAGGCGGCATCTGGACCGACGAGATCGCCGTGTGATTGCCGGGGTGATGAAGCCGACGCGCTGACCGCATCCGCTTCAGCGGCGCCGGCAGAGAGCAGCCTCATGCGCGGTCGCGCGGCGAAGGATTTTCGTCGCCGTGATTCGCACCGGCGGTCCGTCCTCGACCGTGCCGGAGAGGACGAGACGCCCGTAATAGAGGCCACTGGCGAGGTCGCGCCGTGCAGCATCCGCGGCCGGCAGGCCGGAGAGGTCCGGATCCGTCTTCGCATAGCGCCGGCCCGACGGGACGAGAACGACATCCTTCGAAGGGCAAGGCGCCTGCACGCAGCGCAAGCCATTGTCACAGACCACGAACAGCACCTGGGCCTCGGCTGGGCGCGGTATGGCGACGGCAGCCATGAGAATAAGCCCGGCCGTGAGACAGCGCAGGCGGAGGCCTCCGCGCGAGGGCAGCATGATCACTTTCGGGGCAGCGTGCATCGGCGGTTTCCTTAAGCCCGGCGAAGATGGCTGATAATCTTTCACATTGACGGCTTGTCAAAGCGCCGGGCAATCGGGCATAGAGCCGGTAACGGAGACGTGGCCGAGAGGCTGAAGGCACTCGTTTGCTAAATGAGCATACCCCACAAGGGTATCGAGGGTTCGAATCCCTCCGTCTCCGCCATTCTTAACCCATTGATTAATAGAGAGAATTTCAAGCGCTGCCGGGCACGATACACGGCGGCATACGCGTGGCCGGCCTTCTCTGGCGCCGCTGAGCCCGTTTCTGGTTCCAGATCGCCGTCCCGATAGGCCTGAGGGGGCATTCGGGAGAACTCCCATCGGGCTGCCCCTGGCTTGTGATGATCATCGGGACGCGTCGCGTTAAGAGCGCGGTGGAACTCTCCCGCGAGCTCTCCTTACCGCTGGACGTGCCGACCTTATGGCACCACCATGCCCGCAAGCGGCCCTACCAAGAGTTCCGATGTCTGGCCCTGCCCACACACGAGTTCAAAGGCATCTGGCGGCCATCCTCGCGGCTGACGCTGTCGGCTTCTCACGCCTCATGGCCCGGGACGAGGAAGGCACCCTGCGTCGCATCAAGAGCCTCCGGCGGAAGATCATCGAGCCGAAGGTGAGAGCGCATCAGGGGCGGGTGTTCAAGACCACCGGAGATGGCTTTCTGGTGGAGTTCTCCAGCCCCGTCGAGGCCGTTCGCTGTGCCCTGGAGGCCCAAGAGGCTCTCGCCTCGCAAGCCACTCAGGAGTGTTCTCAAGCCCTCCAGCTCCGCATCGGCATCAACCTTGGCGACGTCATCAGCGAAGAGGACGGCGATGTCTACGGAGATGGCGTCAACGTAGCGGTTCGTCTCGAGCAGCTTGCGGAACCTGGAAGTGTCTACATCTCCGGTTCTGTTTACGACCAGATCGAAGGCAAGATCGGCATAGCCTTTGAGAGTCAAGGCGAACAGCAGGTCAAGAACATCGCAAGGCCTGTGCGGGTTTTCCGGCGGTTGACCACCGCGCCCGCGGCTTCAATCGGCCTGGGTGTCTCTGGTCGGCCATTGGCACTTCCGGATCGTCCCTCAATTGCCGTAATGCCCTTCAGCAACATGAGTACCGATCCCGAGCAAGAGTTCTTTGCGGACGGCATCACCGAGGACATCATCACAGGTCTGGCGAAGCTGAGATGGCTTTTTGTCATCGCCCGAAACTCGACCTTCACCTACAAGGGCAAGGCTGTTGATGTTCGACAAGTCGCCCGTGACCTCGGCGTCCGCTATATCTTGGAAGGGAGCGTCAGGGCCTCTGGGCGACGCATCCGCATTACCGGCCAGTTGATCGATGCCTCAACCGGGAAGCACATCTGGGCAGAGAAATATGATCGGGAGCTGGACGACATCTTTGCGGTCCAAGACGAGATCACCGAGAATGTCGTTGCCACAGTAGAGCCCCATCTTTACGTGGAAGAGGGCTTTCGCGCCAACAGCAAACCGCCCGACACGCTCGACACTTGGGGCTTGGTCGTTCGAGCCCTCGCGCTCGTCAACAAGGGCGGGCGGAAGCAGAACGCGGAAGCTCAGACTCTTCTGCAACGAGCTATCGAAATCGAACCAGGTTACGCGAGAGCCCATGCAATTCTAAGCTGGGCCAGGTGGTGGGCGGCGTTTTCCTACTGGGATGACCGAGATCAAGGCTTCGAGCGGGCGCTACAAGGTGCAGAGCGGGCTCTCGCGATCGATCCCGACGAGCCCTGGGCGCGCATCGTTTCTGGACTTATCCGAAGTGCGGCCGGTGGTCACGACAGGGCGATGGAGGAACTTGCGGCGGCCATTCGACTGAGCCCGAGTTTTGCTCTCGCCCACACGATGTATGGCTTGGTCCTGCTTCGTGCAGGCCGGTTCGACGCCGCCATTGAAATGACTGCAAAAGCTCTCCGGATGAGCCCAGCGGATAGTTTCGCGGGTTTTTACAACGCATTTCATGGTCTGGCTTTGCTGGGAGCTCGACGCTTTGCCGAGGCGCTGCCCCATTTGAGGGCATCGATTGCTGCGTTCTCGGGGTATCCCGGTCTTTATAATACCCTGATCAGTTGCTGCGGGCACCTGGGACTGCTCGACGAGGCGAAGTCGTATATTGCCTACCGCAATCAGATCGGACCGCCTTTGACGCGTTCCGTCTTGCGGAACAATCTGAAGTTCTTCGCCCACTGCGAGGTCTTCGTTGAAGGCTTGGCGAAGGCTGGAGTGCCCGAGTGAACGCAATGTTCGCGACAAGCCGGGGCCGAACTCTGCGACCGCGATAGTTTTGCTCAGTGCGCGTATCGCTGATCAGGATCGGCGCCCTGAAGGTCCACGCCCTGAGGTTCAGCATCGCAATGGCGGAGCGCTCAAAAAACAACGCCCCACGGGGTCGTAGCTCCGGTGACGAGCAAGAGGCCGAACAGGTCGCGCTGTGGCTCCTGAGCCGATCACCGACATCATGGAGGACTGGCTCCGGCGCTGCTGATGGTTGAGCGTCATGCCACCGATCCTGCTGGCCCGGTTCGATCTTTTCACAAGCGAAGTCGCGCCGCTGCTGCGGGCGCTGACCGTTCCGCAGCGAGTGCCAGGACGGGATAGGCAGGAGTGTCATGAGCTAACGATATTCAAAGCACGAATAATGTGTGACGAATATTGACATTCGTCACACGATAATTGATGGTGCTCCCGCTAACGGTGTTTTTGAAGGTGCGATCCGCGTGTCAAACCCGCGATCCAGACCTTCCGCAGCACCCCTGTTCGGCCTCCCAACACTCCGAGGGCGCCATGCGCGGATCACCACTGCTTCCCAACGTTTTTCGCGTCGTCTCCATCGCGGGGCTCGCCACGGTGCTCGCTGCTTGCGGGCCTTCGGATGGCGCAGAGCGCGCCGAAACTCACAGCCAGGCCCGACCCGTCCTGGCTCCGGCCGTCGCCTTTGAGCCAAGGATCGGCGAGCGCAGCCTCGTCGGCGTCATCCGTGCACGTGTCGAAAGCGACCTCGGCTTCCGCGTGCAGGGCAAGGTCGCCAAGCGGCTCGTGAATGTCGGGGAGATGGTCCGGGACGGAGACGTGCTCGCCACGCTCGACGAGGCCGATTTCGGGCTCCAGGTCGAGCAGGCCGAGGCTGAGCGCGCGGCAGCGGCCGCGAGCCGGACGCAAGCCGAGGCCGATCTCGATCGTGCCAGGTCGCTGATCAAACAGGGCTGGACGACGGCCGCCACGCTCGACGCAAGGCGCGCCGCTTCGGAGGAGGCGAGGGGCCGCCTCGCCCGCGCGGAGCGCGCGCTGGACCTCGCGAAGAACGCCTCGTCCTACGCCGTCCTGCGCGCCGACGCGAACGGTGTCATCACGGCGACTGCGGTCGAGCCCGGCCAGGTCGTCCAGCCGGGATACGCAGCGATCCGGCTTGCCCGCACCGCAGAAAAGGAAGCCGTCGTGGCGATCCCGGAAGCCTCGGTCGAACGCGCGCGACGGGCGAAGGCGGTCGTAACGCTCTGGTCGAACGCCGGGGTCCGCTATGGCGCGGCCTTGCGAGAACTATCGCCTGCCGCCGACGCCGCGACGCGGACCTATCTCGCGCGCTTCCCCGTCGCTGCAGCAGGGCCGGAAGTGCAACTCGGCATGACGGCGACCGTAACCCTGACCGATTCCGATCCCGAGCGCATTGTTCGCCTGCCGCTGACAGCGCTCGTCAATCAGGGCACCGGGCCATCGGTGTGGACCGTGAACCCGGATGGGAAGCTCGCAGCCAAGCCGGTCACCGTCGCTGTCTACGAAGCGAAGGACGTGATCGTGTCTGCCGGGCTCGCGGAGGGCGACCGCGTGGTCCTGCTTGGCGCCCAGAAGCTTGACGCCGGCCTGACCGTCCGCGCCGTCGATCAGTTCTCATTCTGAGAAGAGCAAGTCGCCATGAAAGAATTCAACCTGTCGCGCTGGGCTGTCGAGCACCGCGCGCTCGTCTTCTTCCTGATCATCGTGATCGCGATAGCGGGTACGCTGTCTTTCATGCGGCTCGGTCGTTCGGAGGATCCGAACTTCACCATCAAGGACGCCGTGCTGACGGCGGTGTGGCCAGGCGCCAGCGCGCGCGAGATGCAGGACCAGGTCGCCGATCCCATCGAAAAGAAGCTCCAGGAACTGGCCTATTTCGACAAGGTGCAGACCTATGTGAAGCCGTCATTCGCGGCCATGCAGATCTCGTTCAAGGACAGCACTCCGCCGGCCGAGGTTGCGGGCCTGTTCTATCAGATCCGCAAGAAGATGGACGATGTCCGGCCCTCCCTGCCGGCGGGCGTGATCGGCCCGAATGTCAATGACGAGTACGGCGATGTCGACTCGATCCTCACGATGCTGACGGGCGACGGCGCAGACTACGCTCAGCTCAAGAAGGTCGCCGATGCCTTGCGGCAACGGCTGCTCCGGGTTCCCGGCGTCGCGAAGGTGAACATCTACGGCGTCCAGCAGGAGCGCATCTTCGTCGAGTTCAGCCATGCCAAGCTGGCGACGCTCGGCGTGGCGCCGCAAGCGCTCTTCGACTCGCTGGCGCGCCAGAACGACGTGGCGCCGGCCGGGACCGTCGAGACGAACGCGCAACGCATTCCGCTTCGCGTCACCGGAGCTCTCGACGGCGTGAAGGCGGTGTCCGAAACGCCGGTCGATGCAGGAGGCCGCACCTTCCGGCTGGGCGATATCGCAACCGTGACGCGCGGTTTCGTCGACCCCCCAATCTTTCTTGTCCGGCAACGCGGCGAGCCCGCACTCGGCGTCGGGGTCGTGATGGCGCGCGGCGCCAATATCCTGAATTTCGGCAAGGACGTGGCCGCCGCGACGCGCGCTTTCCAGTTGGACGTACCGCAGGGGGTCAAGTTCGAGCAGATTGCCGACCAGCCCGAGATCGTCGAGGAATCGATCTTCGAGTTCGAGCGCTCCTTCGTGGAAGCGCTCGCCATCGTGCTCGGAGTCTCCTTCCTCTCGCTTGGCTGGCGCACGGGGATCGTGGTCGCACTGTCGGTGCCGCTGGTGCTCGCAGCGACCTTCGTCGTCATGTACACGCTCGGCATGGACCTGCACCGGATCACGCTCGGTGCGCTGATCATCGCGCTCGGTCTGCTGGTCGACGACGCCATCATCGCGGTGGAGATGATGGTGGTGAAGATGGAGCAGGGTTACGACCGCATCCAGGCCGCAGCCTTTGCCTGGCGATCGACCGCCTTCCCGATGCTGACCGGCACCGCCGTCACCGTCGCGGGTTTCCTGCCCGTCGGCTTCGCGAAGTCAGGCGCGGGCGAGTATGCCGGAGGCATCTTCTGGGTCGTCGGTATCGCGCTCGCCATGTCCTGGATCGTGGCGGTGGTCTTCACGCCGTATCTCGGGGTCCTGCTGCTGCCCTCGTCGCTGTCCAAGGGCGGCGCACATGGCGATCCCGCCGCGATCTACGATACCCGTCTGTACCGCGCCCTGCGCCGGGCAATCGAGACCTGCGTGCGTTGGCGGGTGACGACTGTCGTCGTCACTGTTGGCATCTTTGCTGTTGCTGTCGTCGGTTTCGGCTTCGTCCAGCAGCAGTTCTTCCCGCTCTCGGAGCGCAAGGAACTCTTTCTCCAGCTCCGTCTTCCCGAGGGCTCGTCGATCGGCGCAACATCCGGCGTCGTCGCCGAGGCCGAGAAGCTGATCGGCCAGACCGATCCCGACATTCAGACCTATACGGCTTATGTCGGCCAGGGCTCCCCGCGCTTCTGGCTGGGCCTGAATCCGACGCTGCCCAACGAGTCCTTCGCCGAGATCGTGATCCTGACGAAGTCGATCGAGGGCAGGGAGCGCGTCAAGTCGCGCCTCGATGCCGCGATTGGCGCCGGCGCCCTGACCCAGGCGCGAGCGCGCGTCGACCGCTTCTCCTTCGGGCCGCCTGTCGGCTTTCCCGTCCAGTTCCGCGTGATCGGCCACGACCCGCTGAAGGTGCGCGAGGTCTCCTACCAGGTCCGCGACGCCATCCGCACCAACCGCAACGCGGTCGACCCGCATCTGGACTGGAACGAGATGTCGCCCTCGGTCAGGCTGGTGGTCGATCAGGAACGGGCTCGGGCGCTTGGGTTGAACGTGCAGGACGTTGCGCAGACGCTGCAGACCCTCGTCTCCGGGGCGACCGTTACGACCGTTCGCGACGGTGTCGAGCAGGTCGCCGTGGTCGCGCGGGCCGGCGAAAGCGAAAGGCTGAATCTCGGCCATGTCGGCGACTTGACCATCGTCGCCCGTAACGGCGTCGCCGTTCCGCTTTCTCAGGTTGCAAGGCTCGACTATGTCCACGAGGATCCGATCCTGCGGCGTCGTAACCGCGACACCGTCATCACCGTGCGCGCCGATGTCGTGGACGGTGTCCAGCCGCCGGATGTGACCGCGCAGATCCTGCCGCGGCTGCAGTCGATCAAGAATGGCCTGGAGCCTGGCTATCGCATCGAGACGGGGGGCGCGGTGGAGGAGTCGGAGAAGGCGAACGCCGCGCTTTACGTGCTCTTCCCCCTCATGTTTCTCGCGATGCTGACCCTGTTGATGATCCAGTTGCAGAACTTTTCCCGCTTGGCCCTGGTTTTCATGACGGCTCCGCTTGGCCTGATCGGGACATCGGCAGGTCTCAATCTCGCCCACCAGCCATTTGGCTTCACCGCGCTGCTGGGGCTGATCGCACTCGCCGGCATGATCATGCGCAATACGCTCATCCTGGTCGACCAGATCGAGAGCGACGTCGCCTCGGGATCGCACAGCCGGCGCGAGGCCATCGTCGATGCGACGGTCAGGCGGGCGCGGCCGGTGGTGCTGACGGCGCTTGCCGCTATCCTCGCCATGATTCCGCTGTCGTCGAGCGCATTCTGGAGCCCGATGGCTGTCACCATCATGGGCGGGCTCTTTGTCGCGACCTTTCTCACGATCCTGTTCTTGCCGGCGCTCTACGCGCTGTGGTTCCGCAAGTCGCTGGATGAGCGTGGAGCACCGCTGGCGCGGGAACCAGGCACGGTTGTGCCGCTCTTTGCAGCCTCGGTTGCGCACTAGATCATCGGGCCGGATAGCGTATCCGGCCCGATGATCTAACCTTTTTGTGTTTGCATCGGCTTTCCCGAAAACCGCACTGCACTTTTCGGGCCGATGCTTTAGCCTTCGCCCTTTACGACTGTCTCGGAGTAGCCTCGGTGACACATCCATCTCGTTACTCGGCGCGCGTGACTTCCCAGACGGAGAACGCGGGCCGCCGACAGGACGGCGTCGAGCCGCCGCAGGAGATTCTCGCGGTCGCCCGGCGGCTCTTCACGACAGTTGGCTACCAGAAGACCACGGTCGCCGAGATCGCGGCCGAACTCGGCAAGAGCCCCGCACATGTCTACCGCTTCTTTGACAGCAAGAGGGCTATCAACGAGGCCGTGGCCGAGCTTTTGCTGGGTCAGATCGGCGACGAGCTCGCGGTGATCGCCGCCGGAGAATCGTCTCCTCCAGAGCGTCTTGCCGCCTTCCTGCTTGCCCTCTCGGAGCTCAGCGAGCGGCATTTCATGACCAACAGCCGCGTGAACGACATGGTCGAGGACGCGATGGCCGAAAGCTGGGGCGTCTGTCTTCGCTACATCCAGCGCGTCGAAGGCCTGATCAGGACAATCGTCGAGGAAGGCCAGTCTTCAGGCGATTTCAGCATCGAGGATGCGGCTGCCGGCGCAGCCTGTGTGAAGACGACCATGGTCTGCTTCATGCACCCGACGATGATGGCGCTGAGCGCAGACCATGCGAGGCCCGAGATCGAACAGGTCATCGCATACGCACTCCGGGGCCTCGGAGCCAAGCCACGGCGCTGAGTCCCTCGGGGGGGCGTTGTCACGGGAGGCGGGACAAGGGTGCCGCCCTGCGGCTGATGCGCAAATTGCTCAAAAAAGGCATCGTTTCGCTCCGAGGGTGCTGGTGACGGACAAATTGCGCTCCTAAGGGGGCCGCACGGCGAGAACTGTGATTCCCGGCGCGCCATGAGCACGGCATGCGCCGCAACAATCGGGCGGAGAACACACACCAGGTGATCCGATGACAAGCGCGCAGATCAAGCGCGTCAAGTCGCCTTTGGGCCGTCGATCTAGCGCTTTCTTAAGAGCTGTTCCGGCAACGTCTGCAGATCACGGGAGAGCAAGCACCTTCAGGGTAGCCTGTCACGCCGGTTGATTCGGCCTCCTCACGAGAGAGCGGCGGCCGGTCGAACCGACGCTGCTCCTCGATGCGTGTGGACGATGGAACGAACCTGATGAAGAGCCTGACGATACGCCGCCGCATCCTTGTGAGTTTTGCTGCGGTCCTGGCGGTGATGTCGGCGATGGCCGCCATCTCCTATCTCTGGTTCGTTCAGACCGAGCGCGAAGCGACGAGGGTCGAATCCAGCACGGTGCCGGCCCTCTATTTCAGCACCCAGCTGATGACCGCCTGGACCGAGGCCAACAGCCTCGTGCGTGAATTCGTGCTCGAGGACGCGCCGGCGGACAAGGCCAGGGTCGTCGACGCCATGCTCGCCAACCGCGACCGACTGCGCGGCCTGGTGAAGTCCTATGAAGGCACGCTCGACACCGAGCAGGATCGCCGGAATTATGCCTTGGTCAAACAGCTTTTCGACCAACTCTTCCCGGCCGAGGACGCGATCGTGGCCGCAGGCAAGCTCGCCGCGGCAGGCGGTCAGGCTCTCGATCAGCGTGGGGCAATCAGGAGCGAGCTCGAGCCGATTTCCGCCAAGCTGCGGGCGAGCCTGCAGGCGATGGTCGAGTACAACAAGTCGGAGGCCGATGACTCGACCCAGCGCATCGGCTCGATCGTGCGCACGGCGGAGCTGGGCCTTGCCGCCAGTTTCGTGGTCGCGCTCGCGCTCGCGGTGTTGTGCGGCTTCCTGCTGTTTCGCGCCGTCACTGTGCCGCTCGGAAAGCTGCTCGGCATCGTCGATCTCATGCGCCGCGGGGATTTCAGCGCGCGGCTCGAGCTCCATCGGCGCGATGAGTTCAGCACGCTGGCCGACGGCGTCAACGCCATGGCCGACGATCTCGCCGGACTGATCGGCCAGGTCCAGAAATCCAGCATCCAGGTCAATACCTCGATCACCGAAGTCGCCGCGACCTCGAAGGAGCAGCAGGCGACGGCCAGCGAGATCGCCGCGACCACGACGGAAATCGGTGCGACCGCCAAGGAAATCTCCGCGACCTCGAACGAGCTCGTGCGCACCATGGACGAAGTCTCTGTGGTCGCCGAGCAGACCGCGGTGCTTGCGGGAGGCGGGCAGGCCGGGTTGTCGCGCATGGAAACGACGATGCGCCATGTCATGGAGGCGGCCGGCGCGATCAATGCCAAGCTCGCGATCCTCAGCGAGAAGGCGGGCAACATCAATCAGGTCGTCACCACCATCACCAAGGTCGCCGACCAGACCAACCTGCTCTCGCTCAACGCCGCGATCGAGGCGGAAAAGGCAGGCCAGTACGGCCGGGGTTTCGCGGTCGTCGCGACCGAGATTCGTCGCCTCGCCGACCAGACAGCCGTGTCGACCTACGATATCGAGCAGATGGTCAAGGACATCCAGTCGGCCGTCGCGGCAGGCGTCATGGGCATGGACAAGTTCTCCGAAGAGGTGCGCCGCGGCATGCAGGAGGTGCAGCAGGTCGGCGGGCAGCTGTCGGAGATCATTGAACAGGTGCAGGGGCTGGTGCCGCGCTTCGAGGTGGCAAACGAGGGCATGCAGGCACAGGCCACCGGCGCCGGCCAGATCAGCGAGGCCCTGTCACAGCTCAGCGAAGCCGCCCAGCAGACAGTCGAGTCGCTGCAGCAATCCACGCTTGCGATCGATGAACTGAATCAGGTCTCGAGCGGGCTGCGCAGCAGCATCTCGCGTTTCAAGCTTCGCGCGTAGCAGGAGCAGGCGAGCCGAGCCCCGTCCGATGCTGTTTCTGATGTTCCGCCTGGGCCAGGACCGCTATCTGCTCGATGCCGGGCAGGTCGAAGAGGTGTTGCCCCTGCTCAGCGTGAAAGCCCTGCCGGCGGCGCCGGCCGGGATCGTCGGCGCCATCAATTACCGGGGCGCACCGGTGCCCTTGATCGATCTCAGCCTGCTCGCGCTCGGGCGTGCCGCCGCCCCCCTGCTGAGCACGCGGATCATCCTCGTGCGCTATCCGGTCGGTGCGGGCGAGCACGCCTTGCTCGGGCTCATTGCCGAGCGGGCGATCGAGACCGTCGCGCGCGATCCGGCGGATTTCGTGGCCACGGGCGTCGAGGCTGGAATGCCTCCCTATCTTGGCCCGGTCGCGTCCGACGACAGGGGGCTGATCCAGCGGATCAGGGCGGAAGCCCTGCTGCCCCAAGCGATTCGTGAGATCTTGTTCCAGAAGCCCGCGACGCATTCGTGATGGACAGGGCCATGGCCACGGGGGCGTTCGAACAGCTTCTCAGGGAGATGATCGGGCTCAGCAGCGAGACGGTCGGCGCGTCGGTGATCCGCCATGCGCTGAAGCGGCGGATGACCGCCTGCGAGATGTCGGACCTCCACAGCTATTGGAGGTATCTCAGCGAGAGCCGGACTGAGCGTCAGGAACTGATCGATGCGGTCGTCGTGCCGGAGACCTGGTTCTTCCGGGATCGCGAGGCCTTCGCGGCGATGACGCGCCAGGCTCGCGAAAACCGGGGTGCGGGCGTGCCTCTCAGACTCCTGAGCCTGCCATGCTCGACGGGCGAGGAACCCTATTCCATGGCGATGGCGTTGTTCGACGCCGGCTTCGAGGCAAGGGAATTCAGCATCGACGCAATCGATGTAAGCACGCGCAATCTCGTCTACGCCGAACGTGCCATCTACGGGCGCAACTCCTTCCGTGGCGACGATCTCGGCTATCGCGACCGGCATTTCGATGCGGTCGAAGGCGGTTTCCGCCCGCATGAGCGCGTCCGCCGGCAGGTTTGCTTCGCGCTCGGCAACCTGCTCGGCCCGGCCCCGCAACCGAGACCCGAGCCCTATGACGTCATCTTCTGCCGCAACCTGCTGATCTATTTCGATCGGGAGACGCAGGGGCTGGCACTGGACCGACTGAGGCAGATGCTCGCAGAGAGCGGCCTGTTGCTGCTGGGGCCGGCCGAGTCCGGATTGCCGACCCTGCATGGCTTCGCTTCCGTGCGCTTCCCCAGGGCCTTCGCCTTCGTGAGGGCGAGCGCGGTGGAGCACGCGCCGGCACCGGCCCCCCCACGGAGATCGCGCCCGGCGCCGCCGCCCGCACAAGCGCTGCGGCGTATCGCGCCGCCGGTCCGCCCCTTTGCGCAGAAGGCCGCTCCAGGAGAGGCTGCGTCGCCAGCGCCGGACCGGGCAGCGATGAGCCTCGCCACCATCGAGCACGCCGCCAATGCGGGACGCCTCGGTGAGGTCAAGCGCGCCGCTGCGAGCCATCTCGAAGAGTTCGGGCCGTCAGCGGAGGTCTTCTACCTGCTTGGCCTGGCCCATGATGCGGATGATGCGCCCTCGGACGCGATCCAGAATTACCGGAAGGCGCTCTACCTTGCGCCCGACCATCGCCAGGCGCTCGTCCAGCTCAAGCTCCTGCTGCAACGGCAAGGTGACAAGGCCGGCGCCAAGGCGCTGACGGACCGGCTCGACCGGATTGCGAAGAGGAGTGACGTCTGATGCCCGTCACGGCTGGCATGCAAGCGACGGAGCAGGGTCCGGGCATCCAGGGGCCGGGCATCCAGGGACCGGGGATCAATGAGTGCTGGCGCCAGATCGGCGTCAGCGGGGACAGGTCCTGCCCGGAATTGCAGGAGCATCTGCATTGCCGGAACTGCCCGACCTATGCCGAGATTGCGCGCAGTCTGCTCGATCGCCCCTTGCCGGCGGGCTATTCCGAGGAATGGGCCAGGCATTTCGCGCGGGGGGCCGACCGTCCCGAGCCCGAGGGTGGGGCTCGCAGCGTCGTCCTCTTTCGCCTGGGGGAGGAATGGCTCGGCCTTCCGACGACAACCTGCCACGAGATCGCGGAACCGCGCCGCATCCATTCCCTGCCTCATCGCCGGACCGGGGCAGTGCTCGGCATCGTCAATGTCCGCGGCGAGCTGCTCATCTGCATGTCCTTGCCGGAACTCCTCGGCATCGACACGGGCGGCGGCCCTTCAGATGGTGGGAAGATCGCGGTGTTCCGCCGTCTGATCGTGATCGGCGCGGATGAGCGGCGCGTCGCCTTCGAGGTCGACGAGGTGCACGGCATGCATTCCTATGGGGTGCGCGACCAGCTCGCGGTGCCGGCAACGATCGGCAAATCGGCCTCGACCGTCATTCAGGCCATGCTGTCCTGGCAGGGGCGCACGGTCGGCTGCCTCAATGAGGCGCTGCTGCTCGCCATGATCGACCGGAGTATCGCATGAGCGGCGAGGATTTCAGCCAGCTCTCGATGCTGGACCTGTTTCGCGCCGAACTCGACTCGCAGTCGCAGGCGCTGACCGCAGGCCTGCTGGCGCTGGAGCGCGATCCCGTCGCGGCCGTTCATCTCGAAGCCTGCATGCGCGCGGCCCATTCGCTTAAGGGCGCCGCCCGCATCATCGATCTGACGCCTGCGGTGCAGGTGGCGCATGAGATGGAGGAATGCTTCGTCGCGGCCCAGCGCGGGCAGGTCAGGCTCGAGCACGCCCATATCGATGCGCTTCTGAGAGGGGTCGATCTGCTGGCCGCGATCGCCACCGAACCGGGGCCGGGCGAGGAGGAGATCCAGCACAGAATCGCAAGCTTCGCGCAGGCGCTTCAGCAGGCTGGCTCCTTAGCTTCAGGCGCGGGGGCGGATGGCCAGGTCCGTGCGGCGCTTCCTGCGCCTCCAGAGAATCGTTCCACCGAAGCTTCGCCCGCATCAGTACATGATCCGGATGTCGGATCGGCGAATGCGCTCTCCCAGGCTCCGGGAAGCCCGGGGCCGGACCGCATGGTGCGCGTCACGGCGGAAAGCCTGAACCGCCTGCTCGGGCTCGCGGGCGAGTCCCTGATGTCGGCCCGGCGCTTGAGACCCTTCAACGATGGGCTCTTGCGCCTCAGGCGCGTCCAGACCGATCTTGCCAGGAGCTTCGACGCGTTGCGTGCCGCAATGCCGGCGGTGACGACCGATATCAGGGCCGCGCAGGCACTTGCCGAGGCGCAGCTCAAGCTCGGGGAAAGCCAGGCCATTCTGGCGCAGCGCCTCGACGAGCTCGATGTCGTCGACCGGCGCGCCACCGATCTCGCCAACCGTCTCTATGACGAGACCCTTGCCAGCCGGATGCGCCCTTTCGACGATGGCGTTCGGCATTTTTCGCGGACCGTTCGCGATATCGGGCGGGCCCTGGGCAAGAAGGTTCGCCTCGAGATCGTCGGCGGCTCGACGAGCATCGACCGTGACATCCTCGAGGAACTCGATGCCCCGCTCGGGCATCTCCTGCGCAACGCCGTCGATCATGGCCTCGAACCGCCTGAAGAGCGGCGGGCCGCAGGCAAGGCGGAAGAGGGGCTGATCAAGCTCGAGGCCCGGCACAATGCCGGCCTGTTGCAGATCATCGTTGCCGATGACGGCCGCGGGATCGATCTCGACGCGCTGCGCCGGGCGACCATCGTGCGCGGGCTGACGACGGCCGAGACGGCGCAGAGCCTGAGCGAGGCCGAGCTGCTGGAGTTCCTGTTCCTGCCCGGTTTCTCGATGAAGGGGAGCGTCAGTGACATTTCCGGACGTGGTGTCGGCCTCGATGCCGTGCAGGCGATGGCGCGCCAGGTCCGGGGACAGGTGACCGTGTCGTCGGAGCTCGGTGCCGGGACGCGCTTCCAGCTCCAGTTGCCGCTGACGCTCTCGGTCATCCGCGCCCTGCTCGTCGAGATCGATCGCGAACCCTATGCGTTTCCACTGACCGGGATCACGCGGACGCTGATGCTGCCGCGGGAGCGGATCGAGATCCTCGAAGGCCGGCCGCATTTCCGCTTCGAAGACCGGCAGGTCGGCTTGGTCACGGCGCATGAGGTCCTGGGGCGTGACGACCCGCAATCGGATACCGTCGATCTTGCCGTCGTCGTGGTCGGGGAGGGGGGCGAGGCCTACGGACTGGTCGTCGACCGTTTCCTTGGCGAGCGCGAGCTCGTCGTGCGGCCGCTCGATCCGCGGCTCGCCAAGGTCAAGGACATCAGCGCCGCGGCGCTGATGGAGGATGGTTCGCCGGTCCTGATCCTCGACGTCGACGATCTGATCCGCTCGATGGAGAAGCTTGCCTCGACCGGCAGGCTCAAGACCCTGGAGCGCGTGGTGGCCAGTGTCGGCCAGAAGCGGCGCAAGCGCGTCCTGGTCGTCGACGATTCTCTCACCGTGCGCGAGCTCGAGCGCAAGCTGCTCGATCATCATGGCTATGAGGTCGAGGTCGCGGTCGACGGCATCGATGGCTGGAACGCCGTCCGGTCCGATCCGTTCGACCTGGTCGTCACCGATATCGACATGCCCCGCATGGACGGCATCGAACTCGTGACACTGATCAAGAAGGACAGCGGGCTCCGGAACCTGCCGGTCATGATCGTGTCCTACAAGGACCGCGAAGAGGACCGTCGCCGCGGGCTCGACGCCGGGGCCGACTACTATTTGACCAAGGGCAGTTTCCACGACGAGACTTTGATCCATGCCGTCGCCGACCTGATCGGTGAACCATGGGGCTGAGCGGCAGCACGGAGAAAGGTTCATGAGGATCGGCCTCGTCAATGATCTGCCGATGGCAGTCGAGCTGCTTCGGCGCATTGTCGTCTCGACAACCGAGCATGCGGTCGCCTGGATCGCGGTGAACGGGCGCGAGGCCGTGGAGGCGTGCCGGCACGACAGGCCCGATCTGATCCTGATGGATCTGAACATGCCCGAGATGGATGGCGTGACGGCCACCCAGAGGATCATGGCGGCGACGCCTTGTCCCATTCTGCTGGTGACCGCGAGCGTCGATGCCAACGTCTCCGGCGTCTATGAGGCGATGGGCCATGGCGCACTGGACGCGGTGGACATTCCCACCGTGGGGGCCGACGGCAACGCCTCTGCTCAATCGGCGGCGCTGCTTGCCAGGATCGCGATGATCGGCAGGCTCTCGCGCGATGTCGCCCCCGTCACCCGGACTCAGGCTCCGGCCCGCACCGCCGCATCGTCGGCGCAGCAACTGATCGCGATCGGTGCTTCGGCGGGGGGGCCTGCCGCCGTGGCTTCACTGCTGGGCGGACTGCCGCGCGGCTTTCCGGCTGCGCTCGTTCTCGTCCAGCACCTCGATGCCCATTTCGTACCGGGCTTCGCCAGCTGGCTCGGCCAGCACACTGCCCTTTCCGTGCGTGCCGCCATCGAAGGCGACAGGCCAGAACCGGGAACCGTGCTGATCGCAGCGAGTGGCGATCACCTGGTCTTCAAATCGGGCAACGACCTCGGCTACAGGGCCGAACCGCGCGACTACGTCTACAGGCCATCGGTCGACGTGTTCTTCGAAAGTGTCGCGCAATGGTGGCAGGGAGATCTGGTGGGGGTGTTGCTCACCGGCATGGGCAGGGACGGCGCCCGTGGCTTGAAGCTCCTGCGCGACAGGAAACACTTGACCCTGGCGCAGGATAGGGCGACGAGCGCCGTTTACGGAATGCCCAAGGCAGCCGCTGCGATCGATGCAGCTTCCGAAATTCTACCGCTTGCCGCGATTGCGCCGCGCCTTGTCGAGGCGTGCCGTCGGTCGTTCTGAAGAGGTTGTCTTGATGACAGGCGAACCGAACCTCATCATGTCTTCCGTGCCCCCGCCGGCGGACAACTACATGTCCATGATCCTGCTGGTCGACGACCAGGTCATGGTCTGCGAAGCCGTGCGGCGAGCGCTGGCCAGCCAGCCCGATCTCGATTTTCACTACTGCACCGACCCCCTGGCGGCGATCAAGGTCGCCGAACAGGTGAAACCGACCGTGATCTTGCAGGACCTCGTCATGCCGGGCGTCGATGGGCTGGATCTGGTGCGGCAGTATCGCAAGCATCCATCGATCCACAACGTTCCCGTCATCGTTCTCTCGACCAAGGAAGACCCGGCGACCAAGAGCGAGGCATTCCAGGCGGGCGCGAACGACTATCTCGTCAAGCTCCCGGACACGCTCGAGCTGATCGCCCGGGTGCGCTACCATACCCGCGCCTATCTCGATCACGTCCAGCGCGACGAGGCCTATCGGGCGCTGCGCGAAAGCCAGCGCGAGCTGATGCGGGTCAATCTCGAACTCGAGCGCCTGACGCGGATCGACGGGCTGACCGGACTGGGTAACCGCCGCTACTTCGACGAGTATCTGGCGGCGGAGTGGAAGCGCTGCCTGCGTACGCAGCATCCTCTGTCTGTCCTGATGATCGATGTCGACCACTTCAAGCGCTACAATGATGCTTACGGGCATCTCGCCGGCGACGAGGTGCTGAAGCAGGTCGCCAATGTGATCCAGGGCGGCTGTTCCCGCTCGACGGATCTGGCCGCGCGCTTTGGCGGCGAGGAGTTCGTCGTCATCCTGACGGACGTCTCGCAGGACGGAGCCCGGCACGTTGCGGAGCGGCTGGTTCAGGGGGTGCGGGATCTGAGCATCGCGCACGGCACGGGCCGGGTCACGATCAGCGTGGGCATGGCAACGACGATGCCTCATGAAGGCGGCGAGCCGGCGAAACTGGTCAATGCCGCCGATCTCGCGCTCTTCCGCGCCAAGAACGAGGGGCGGGATCGTTCGGTTTCGTCGGAAATCTCCGCGGTGCCATAGCGTCGTCGGACCGGAAATCGTATCCGGCCCGATGATCTCACCCTTTGTGTTTGCAGAGGCTGACACAGTCGGATCGAAACTGGCCGCTCACCCGGTATTGCGCAGCCCGGCGGCGATGCCGTTGATCGAGATCAGGATGCCGCGGCGGGCCTTCTCGTCGATCTGGCCGGAGCGCCAGCGGCGCAGGAGCTCGACCTGGAGATGGTTGAGCGGGGCGATGTAGGGGAAGCGGTGGATGATGGAGAGCGCCAGGGCCGGATTATCGGCAAGGCGCTGCGTCTCGCCGGTAATGGTCGCGATCGCCTGAACCGTCCGGGTCCATTCCGCTTCGATCTCGCCGAAAATGCGCTGGGCAAGGTCGCGATCCGGGACGAGGCCGCAATAGCGCCGGGCGATGCCGAGATCGGCCTTGGCCAGGACCATGTCCATGTTGGACAGAAGCGTGCGGAAGAACGGCCACTCCGCACTCATGCGCTGCAGCAGCGCGACGCGCTCTCCGGGCGCGGCGGCGATGAAGCCCTCGACCGCGGAGCCGAAACCGAACCAGCCGGGCAGGGCCAGGCGACTCTGGCCCCATGAAAAGCCCCAGGGGATGGCGCGCAGATCCTCGATCGAGCGCGTCGCCTTTCGCGAAGCCGGGCGCGAACCGATATTCAGCTCGGCGATCTCGGTGATCGGCGTGGCTGAATAGAAATAATCGGTGAAGCCTGGCGTGCCATAGACCAGCGCCCGATAGGCCGCCATGCTGCGCGCGGAGAGTTCAGCCGCGGTGTCGAGAAATTCGGGCGCGGCCTCGTTGTGCGGCTGCAGCAGCGTGGCCTCTAGCGTCGCTGCCAGCAGGGTTTCCAGATTGCGCCGTCCGATCTCCGGATTGGCATATTTGGCATTGATCACCTCGCCCTGCTCGGTCAGGCGGATCTGCCCCTTCACGGTGCCGGGAGGCTGGGCGAGGATGGCCTGATAGCTCGGCCCGCCGCCACGCCCGACGGTGCCACCGCGGCCATGGAACAGCCGCAGCGTCAGCCCTGGCTTGGTCTCGTAGAAGCGGGCCAGTGCCGTCGACGCGCGATAGAGTTCCCAGTTGGAGGTGAAGTAGCCGCCGTCCTTGTTGCTGTCGGAGTAGCCGAGCATGATGTCCTGCTCGCCACCGGAATTGCGGATCAGCGCCTCGATGCCCGGCTGGTCGTAGAAGCTGCGCATGATCGGCTCGGCGGCGCGCAGATCGCCGATGGTCTCGAACAGCGGCACCACGATGAGTTCGACACTGGCCGGCGTTGCCTCGCCGGGCGCAAGCGTGCCCGCCATCAGGCCGCACTCCTTCTGGAGCAGCACCACCTCCAGCAGGTCGCTGACCGTTTCGGTGTGGCTGATGATGTAGTGGCGGATGGCATCAGGGCCGAAATCCGCGCGGATCTGCTTGGCCGCCTCGAAGATCGCGAGTTCACCCTCGGTCTCCGGGGTGTAGGCGGCGTTGCGCACACGAAGCGGGCGCGGATCGGCCAGCAGGGAGAGCAGCAATGCGCGCTTGGCGTCTTCCGGGAGGGAGCCATAGCGTGGCTCGATGCGGGCCGTGGCCAGCAGCTCGGCGATGACCGCCTCGTGCTTGTCCGAACTCTGGCGCAAATCGATGCTGGCCAGATGGAAGCCGAAGACCTCCGCTGCGCGCAGCAGGGGCGAGAGCCGCGCTGCCAGGAGCAGGCTGCCATGGTGCGATTGCAGGCTGTCGGCAACGATGCGCAGATCCGCCACGAAATCCGCGGGCGCCGCATAGGGCGCGCTCGGTGCCACCGCATGACGGAGCGCCTCGGTGCCGGTCAGCTTGCGCAAGCTCGCCGCCAGCCGGGCGTAGATGCCGATCAGGGCGCGGCGATAGGGTTCGTCGGCGCGATGGGGATTGTCGTCGCCGGAGCGATCGGCAAGGTCCCGCAGCGCCTGCGTGCTGCCGACCAGCGTGTTGGAAACCGGCAGTTCGGCACCGAGCTCATGCACCTCGGTCAGGTAATGACGCAATGCCGTCTCGGCCTGGAGGCGAACCGCCATCAGCAGGGTATCGGCGGTGACATTGGGATTGCCGTCGCGATCGCCCCCGATCCAGCTTCCCATCCGGAAAAAGCTCGGCACGCGGGCGCCAAGCAGGTCCTCCAGCTCGGCATAGAGGCGCGGGATCTCGTGCAGGAACGTGGCGCGATAATAGCTCAGCACATTCTCGATCTCGTCGCGCACGGCAAGCTTGGAGTAGCGCAGCAGCCGCGTCTGCCAGAGCTGGGCGATGCTGGCTCGTAGTGCCGTCTCGTTGCGGGCGCGGGCGCGCAAGCCGCGCAGATTCGGCCGGGCGGCGAGCAACTCGGCAATGGTGCGCTCGGCGTCGAGAATGCTCTTGCGCTGAACCTCGGTCGGATGCGCGGTGAGCACCGGCGACACCAGGCTGCGCGAGAGGGCGCGTTCGATGGCCGGCGCCCTGACGCCGGCCTGCGCGAACAGCTCGAAGCTGTGCGCCAGGCTGCCATCGGGATGAGCGTCAACCGCCTCCAGATCGGCCTGCCGGCGGAGCTGGTGGCAATCCTCGGCGAGATTGGCGAGATGCGAGAAATAGGTGAAGGCGCGAATGACGGAAACGGTCTCTTTCGGACTCAAACGCGCCAGCAGCGTGTCGAGGTCGCGACCGGCCTCGACATCGGCCTTGCGCTGGAAGGCGACCGAGAGCCGCCTGATCGCCTCGATCAGCTCGAAGGTCTGCTCGCCTTCCTGCTGCCGCACGGTGTCGCCGAGGATCTGTCCGAGCAGGCGGATATCCTCGAACAGGGGCGGGGCGTCGGCGGGGCCGGCAATCTGATCCGGCCGCGGATCGATGGCGGTGACAGGCAAGGGCGCCTCGCGAGGAAAAAGGGCCGATATGCGGCGTTCCCAGTCATCGCAGCATGACTCATGCCGCCTTGCCAAGCTTCATTGTGCAGCGCAACCGCGCCCGACAGACCGAGGGCGGTGATCCAGCAGCCGGATTTCTCTGAAAACGGATTCTTGCGGGCCGGTCGTCTGAAGGATGGGCAGGCAGCCTGCCTTCCAGTGCGGCGTTCCTGTGCTGACGGCTGCGGCGACGAGGACGCGGTTGCGGCGATGAATATTCTGCGCATTGCAGAACAATCGAATGGGCGAGCGGTGATTTTCTTGTATTTAATATATAAAGTGTACTCATATTTGAAATAAGATGTATAGTGTGGTTTTTATAGTAAAAAAGTATGCGGGATGCGCAAAATTTAGGCAGCCTGTAATAGGTATGCTGATGTATAGGTTCAATTATCGGGTGTTGAGTCATAATTACATCCCGATATATTTCGAGTTTATCTATTCGATGATCTGAGGCGGATAATGCGACCTCATGCGAGCAGGGGGGCAGCTACGGACTTTGGTTGCGTACTTGGCACGACCTTCGCCGCTTACTAAGCCCCGACCGGCAGAACTAAAGGTTAGCGTGGAGACGCATGCTGGTTCACGTCGGCAAGAGGGGCAGAAGATATGTATCTTTCGCGCGAGACCACTGGCATCCGGTTGAAGGAAGCTGAGCGCGCTCTGGAAAACCGGCTCGAGATCGTCAAGGCCCTCTCGGTGGGGCAGATCACCAAGCGCGACCTGCTGCGCTGGGGCTATTTCACAGCCGGCGGGTTGCTGATCGCGAAGAACGGGCTCAGCCCCTTTGCGACGAGCGCCTATGCCCAGGTGCCGACCGGGGCGCCGCGCAGCCCGATATTCGGAGCCGTCAAATTCCATGATCCGATGCCACGGGCGGAAGTCCAGAAACCGGTCCCGCTTCAGCGCATGTCGAATGGCGATGCTGCCTGGCAACTCGCTGGGGGAGGCCAGGAGCTTCCGGCCAGGAACTTCTCCTATCATACCGACTTCAGCAACTCTGGCGGTGCGCTCTACCGCAACCCGGTCACCAATGTCGGGCCTTTCGAGGGGCGCCCGCCCGGAGAGTTCTTCGCGCATCAGCGTTGGGAGGAACTCTATCCGAAAAAGGGCTACCTGCTGTCTCTGGGACAGATTGGGGCGGGCAGCCGCTTCTGCGAGGAAATGCCCGAGCAGGACGCGGCTGCCATGTGGACCTTCGGTCCGCGCCAGCCCGGCCAGACGGGAAGCACCACGGGCCTGCGCACGGGCCTCGGCCGTCCGATTCTGATCAAGGCTCGCTATGGCGAGCCGATCCTTGCCCGAATCTATAACGATCTGCCGGAAAACCGCCAAACCAATGGTGGCTTCGGGCGGAACGAGATCTCGATCCACTTCCATAACGCGCATAATGGCGCGGAGAGCGACGGCGCCTGCAACGCCTACCATTTCCCTGGGACCTTCTATGACTATCACTGGGCCATGGCGATGGCCCGGCGCGACATGCCGAGCGTCTGGCCGACGGGCGATCGCGACTATGCCCGCAAATGCTCCGGACCCGACGATGGCGAGGGCCTCGTCCAGGTTCCCGGCGATTTCCGCGAGATCCAGGGCAGTCAATGGTTCCACGACCACCGCTTCTTCTTCACGGCGGAAAATGTGCACAAGGGCGTCTTCGCACTGTGCAATATCTATAGCGGGCCGGACAGGGGTCGGGAGGATCTCAATGACGGCATCAACCTGCGGCTGCCGAGCGGATCGCAGTTGAAATGGGGCAATGTCGATTTCGACGTGAATCTCGCGATCTCGAATCCGGCCTTCGATACCAGGGGCCAGTGCCGCTTCGATATCTTCGATTCCGATGGCTTCCTCGGCGACGTGCTCTGCGTCAACGGCACCTATTATCCCTATTTCGAGGTGCTGCCGCGACGCTACCGTTTCCGCTTCCTGAATGCGGCGATGGCGCGCTTCGTCAAGCTCCTGCTCGCGGTCAACAAGAGCAGGCGATTTTCGCAGGGCACGAAGGTGCCGTTCTACTTCATCGCCAATGACGGCAACCTGGTGGTCAATCCGATCGCCCTGACCGAACTGGACGAGATGGGCCCGGCCGAGCGCTACGACATCGTCGTCGATTTCTCCGCCTTTGCGCCGGGCGACAGCGTCTATCTCATGAACATGCTGGAGCAGACCGACGGGCGTAAACCCAAAGGCACCGTCTCGATGGACAAAGCCTTCAAGGGCCGGGACGACGACCCCTGCGTCGGCCCGTTCCTCGAGCTCAGGGTCGTGAGCCAGGTCCAGAGCGTCGACAATCCCGGCAAGGTCTACAACGCCAGCAATCCGCTCGATGCCGATCGCAGCGCCAATTTCGCCGATCCCGACTGGAAATCCGGGGTCAAGACCCTGACGACCCAGATCCCGATCGTCGCACCCGTTCGCGAGCGGGTGATCGAGTTCGGCCGGTCGGGAAGTGGCGATTCACGCGGGGCGGACGGTCAATGCATTCCCGACTGCGGCGATAAAGAGGAGTTCCCCTGGACCATCAAGATCAACGGCGAGCGAGCGCATTCGCTCAATGCCAACCGCATTTCCCTGCTGGTCCCCAAACCCGGAGAAGTGGAGCACTGGACCCTGGTCAATGGCGGCGGCGGCTGGGACCACCCCATCCACCTCCACTTCGAGGAAGGCGTCACCATCGATCGCGGCGGCGCGCCCATCCCTGCGACGGAGCGGCTGGTGCGCAAGGACGTCTGGCGCCTGCGGCCCTCCGGCAAGGTGAAGTTCCAGGTGCGCTTCGGCGAGTTCGGCGGCTCCTATGTCACCCATTGCCACAATACGAACCATGAGGATTTCGCGATGCTGCTGCGCTACCAGCTGCTGACCCCGAAGCCCGGCGATCCGGACTTCAAGGGGCAGCCGCAGTACCAGCTGACGATGACGCCGATCCCGACGCCGAACGGCGTCGTCTGGAAACAGCCCGAGGTTCTGCCCGAAGGCGATCCGACCAGGCTCAGGGTCGCAACGCGCACCTGACCCTGGAGCACAAGTCTCGACGCCGGGCAGGTACTGCTCTGCCCGGCGTGAGGGACAGGTGGCATCGGGCTGCTCCGGCACGGTTATTTCAGCAACAGGACAGCCGGACCCGCGCCTTGAGGGGCCGGAATTGGTGCGACGCGCCTTCCATCTTCGCCGCCGCCTTTCAGATGCGTGACCGGCGCGAGTTTCCGTGCCCCCGGGACAGCTCGGACAGGGTGTTCCGTTCCACGCTGATCGGCGCCTGCCTCGGCCTGGAGGCCGCAGCTCGGGATCGTGCAGGCCGGGGATTCCAGTCATCAGCGCCAAGTCTCGAACGGGGCGGCTGCGCAGGATGACGTAGTGGCGCTTTCCCGCAGCCTGCCCCGAAGGAGGCGAAGGATAGCCACGGCTCTGGTTGCGCTCGCCAAGACCTTCACCCCGGTCTCCATTCGCGACCGATCTCCTTGCGCATGCGGTGTGGGGAGAGGGGCTGGATGGCGGCGCACGGAATGCGCGTCGTGACGGCAGGATGCTGCGCCTCGGAACGGCTCCCGGGGAACTGGCCAGCCAGGCCGGCAGCCCGAGGCCACACGCGCGAGGGACCTTGGTCGGTAGTGCAGGGGTTTAAGTCTGCAAACACGGCCCTACCAAACTCGGTCGAGACCCCGGACGCTGGTCGGGAAACAACATCCGACATAGTCCTCTAACGACCAGTTTTGCCCCCATGCATCATGCTGACCAAGCGATAGGCTCCATGACGAGCTGAAGCGCTGTCCGATCGAGTTCTGGCCACCATTGGAAGGGAGTGGCCGATTCCAAGATTAGCGTTCTGTCTAAACGACGATATCTGACGAAACTTCACGATTAATTCCACGTAATAACGTTGGCTAATCAAATTAAACGCCGCGAACCGCAGGTTTCGCGAACGATAAACCGTGTTTTGCTCCAAGGGGATGGGTTATGTTCAAACTGGTACAGCATGATCTCGAGTTCGTCCTGAAGCAGATCAAGATCGGCGAGGCCAATGCCAACGGCGCGGCGCTGACGGAAATTCGGATCGACCCGGTAACAGGCGAAGTCGTCACCGCCGCCAATCAGTATGGCGCGGATGGCGCCTTCCTTGGAGACCAGACCTGGGCGCGGGCCATCCCCGATCCGCAGACGCCGTTCGGTATCCGCACGGTCGACGGCACCTACAACAACCTGGTTCCCGGCCGCGAACTCTGGGGGGCCTCCGGCCAACCCATGCCGCGGCTCTTCGAGTCAGGGGCGTACCTCAATGAGGGCGATAGCGATCCGGTGAGTTTCGGCCCCGGCATTTCGTTCAGCAACAGCAACTACACGCCGGGCACGCCAAGCGGGAGTCCGTTTGTCGCGAATGGTTCGGTGACGGATGCAGACCCCCGCCTCATCTCGAACCTGATCGTCGACATGAGCCTGAACAACCCGGCGGCGATCGTCGCTGCGCTCACCTTCGCCGGATCGGAGGCCATCCACGGCGCGGGCGGCGACCTTGCCGCTGTTCAAGCCCTGGCCGCCCAATGGCAGCCCTATATGGATGTCCTGACCAGCCCGACGACAACCCCGGACGAGAAGATAACGGCGATGGAAGCCGTCAATCTCTTGATCGCTCCTTACGACGTCGAGGTCGACGAGACGGGCTCCCTGGTCATTCCCAACGTTGCTCCCGATGAGGGGCTGTCGGCGCCGTTCAACGCCTGGATGACCTTCTTCGGCCAGTTCTTCGACCATGGCCTCGATCTCATCAGCAAAGGCGGCAACGGCACCATCTATGTCCCGTTGCAGCCCGACGATCCGCTCTACGTCGAGGGCAGCCCGACCAATTTCATGGTGCTCACCCGCTCGACGTCGGTCCCCGGCGCAGACGGGGTCGATACGCAGCGCAACGTCACGACATCCTGGGTGGACCAGAACCAGACCTACACCTCGCATGCCTCGCATCAGGTCTTCCTGCGCGAATACAAGGTCGATCCGGGGACCGGATTCCCGGTTGCGACCGGCAGGCTGCTCGACGGCACCGGCCCTAATGGCGAAAAGAACGGCCTGCCGACCTGGGCGGACGTCAAGGCCCAGGCGCTGATGCTCGGCATCGAGCTGACGGATCGCGATGCAACCAGCGTGCCGCTGATCCGTACGGACGCCTACGGGAACTTTATTCCCGATGCGCAGGGCTTCGCCCAGATCATCACCAATATCGGTGGTGACGGCATCCCCAACACCGCCGACGATACGGTCGTTTCCCGTGGTGCGACTGGTAGCCCTGTCGATAGCTGGGAGGTCGGCGCGGTGCGCACGGCCAACGCGTTCCTCGACGACATCGCCCACAACGCGGCGCCGGTGTTCGGTGACCATGACGGTGATCCGGCGACGCCGCCTCAGTTGATCGCCGATGCGGATTCGGACACTGGTAACGATGTCCTGGTCGGTCCTCGCGGCAACAATCTCGAATACGACAACGAACTCCTCGACCGCCACTTCATCACCGGCGATGGCCGCGGCAACGAGAATATCGGCCTGACTGCCGTCCATCACGTCTTCCATTCCGAGCACAACCGCCAGGTCGAAGCTCAGAAGTTGACGATCCTGCGCAGCGGCGACCTTGCCTTCATCAATGAGTGGCTGAGCACCGACCTCAACCCCAACGAGCTGCCCGACAATTTCGCGAGCATGAGCGCCCTCGCGCAGACTGCCTACGCCAGTACCCTCAACTGGGATGGCGAGCGCCTGTTCCAGGCCGGCCGCTTCGCGACCGAGATGCAGTATCAGCATCTGGTCTTCGAGGAATTCGCCCGCAAGATCCAGCCGGCCATCGACCCGTTCGTGTTCAACTCGGTGACCGACATCGACCCGTCGATCTTCGCCGAATTCGCCAATGTCGTGTACCGCTTCGGCCATTCGATGCTGACCGACAGCATGCCGCGCGTTTACGTCGATGCGAACGGCAACATCACGGGAGGGGACGACGAGGGCCTCATTGCCACCTTCCTCAACCCGGTCGCCTTCAACAACGATGGCGCGATTACGGCCGAGCAGGCTGCGGGCGCGATCGTCCGCGGCATGACCGTGGAGCGCGGCAACGAGATCGACGAGTTCATCACCGGAGCGGTGCGCAACAACCTGCTCGGCGTCCCGCTCGACCTCGCGGCGATCAACATCGCCCGCGGCCGCGACACCAACATGCCGACGCTCAACGAGGCACGCGAGCAGCTCTATGCTGCCACCGGCTCCTCCTTCCTCACGCCCTATACAAGCTGGGTCGAGTTCGCGGCGAACCTCAAGAACCCGATGTCGGTGGTGAATTTCATCGCCGCCTACGGCACGCATGCGTCGATCACCGGCCAGGTGGTCGTTCCGGTCACCCCGGCGAATCCTTCAGGGTTGCGCGACAAGACCGTCGCCGAGAAGCGCGACGCTGCGATGAAGCTCGTCTTCGGCGGCGACGATGCTCCGGCCGATCGGCTGGACTTCCTGAACGCGGCCGGCATCTACGCGCCGGATGGCGCGGGGCCGAACAACGACTCGCGGGGCGGCCTCAACAACATCGATCTCTGGATCGGTGGCCTGGCCGAGAAGAAGATGCCGTTCGGTGGCTTCCTCGGCTCGACCTTCAACGCCGTGTTCGAAGCGCAGATGGAGAATCTGCAGGACGCCGACCGTTTCTACTATCTGACCCGCACGCAGGGTCTCAACGCCCTCAACGAGCTGGAGCAGAATTCCTTCTCCAAGATGATCATGGCGAACACCGACATCTCTCAGCCCGGGCCTGACGGGATCCGGGGCACGTCGGACGATATCATTTCGCGCCATATCGGCGTCGATTCCTTCGCCACTTACGACTTCGTCTTCGAGGTCGATCCGACCAAGCAGCAGGACTACGACCCCGCCAACGAGAGCCTGTCCGGTGTCGATCCGACCGGCAACGATCCGGTGCTCGAGGCGATGGGCCTGGGCAAGGTCATCCGCAACGATCCGAACACGCCCGGCGCGGACACCAACTACTTCCGCACCTTCGGCGGCGAGCATGTCGTGGTGGGCGGCACGAACGGCAACGACACCATCATCACGGATTTCGGCGATGACGGTATCTGGGGCGATGCCGGCAACGACCGCATCGAGTCCGGCGCCGGCGTCGATCTTGTCCTCGGCGGTGCCGGCGACGACATCATGACCGACTCGGGCGACACCGGCGACTTCCTCAAGGGCGAGGAGGGCAACGACGTCATCGCCAACTCCAACGGCATCGACATCCTGATGGGCGGCGACGGCCAGGATGCGGTCTTCGTCGGCGTCGACGATACCGAGGTGTTTGCCGGCGCCGGCAACGACTTCGTCCTCGGCGGCGACGGCGTCGATCTGCTGATGGGCAACGAGGGCGATGACTGGATCGAGGGGGGCGGCGGCTTCGACACCACGGCCGGCGACAATTCCGACCTCTTCTTCAACTCGACCATTCTCGGCCACGACGTGATGTTCGCCGGCTCGGAGGAGAATGATTTCGACGGTGAATCCGGCGACGACATCATGGTGCAGGGCGAAAGCGTCATGCGCAGCGAGGGCATGTGGGGCTTCGACTGGGCGATCCACAAGGGCAATGCCGAGGCGGCCGAGTCCGACCTGACCAAGCCGATCTTCACCACCGACGAGGAGGACATCCTGCGTGACCGTTTCGATACGGTCGAGGCGCTCTCGGGCTGGGTCCATGACGACATGCTCTGGGGCGACAACCGCGGCGACGTCTCCGCCGGCGAGATCGACGCCAATCCCGCCCTTGCCGCGGCCGAGAACACGATGGTCGGCCACGAGCTGACCCATGGCGGCGTCGCTCGCATCGCCGGTCTGGCTGCCATTCTCGGCAACTCGGCCACGCCGACCAACAATGCTTTGTTCGAGGGCGGTGTCGCCTTCCAGGACGGCAACATCCTGCTCGGCGGCGCCGGCACCGACACCATCCAGGGGCGCGGCGGCAACGACATCATCGATGGCGATGCCTGGCTCAACGTGCGGATCAGCATCCGCGCAGTCGGGTCGACACAAGAGATCGCGACGATCGACAGCCTCAAGCATACCTTCACGGCGGGCGCCGGCATTCCGGAGGCCTGGGTTGGAAAGAGCCTGTCCGAGTTGATGATCGCGCGGGTCATCACCCCGCTGCAGCTCAACATCGTCCGTGAGGTTCTGGGCCACGGCGACGGCATCCCGAGTGGCGAACCCGGCATCGACACGGCGGTCTACTGGGACGTCGTCGACAACTACACCTTCAGCCGCGGCGCCGACGGCTCCTATATCGTCTCGCATACCGGCTTCGACCAGGCCAATCGCCCGGACGGGACGAACTTCGTCTCCGACGGCATAGACAAGCTCTGGAACGTCGAGCGGCTCCGCTTCTCGGACGGCAATGGCGGCACGGTCGACATTCCCATCAGCCAGCTGTTCAACGAGCTGCCGACCGGCGCGCCCGTGATCAGCGACCTGACGCCGACCGAGGGCCAACCGCTCTCCGTCGCCACCGGAACGATCCAGGACGGCAACGGTCTGGGCACATTCTCCTATCAGTGGCAGGTCTCCGAGAACGGCGGCACGACCTGGACCAACATCGCCAACGCCACCACCGCGACCTTCACGCCCACCGATGGCGGCGCCGGCCAGGTCGGCGACATCCTGCGCGTCCGCGTCAGCTTCACCGACGGCGCCGGCAACCTCGAGACGGTCTTCTCGCTGCCGACCGGCGTAGTCGGCGACGACTTTAACGGCCTCCCGTTCGTCAACAACACCTTCAACGGCACGGCTGGCGATGACATCGCCGATGGCGTTTCTCCCATCTTTATCGGCGGCAACGACACGCTGAACGGCAATGGCGGCAACGACATCCTCAACGGCGCCGGCGGCACCGATATCCTGAACGGTGGCGCTGGCAACGACCGGCTCGATGGCGGGACCGGCACAGACGCCGCGGTCTACGCCGGCTCAGTCCGAAACTTCGGCTTCGGCCTCAACGGGACGGGGCAGCTCGTCGTCACCGACCTCGTCCCCGGCGCGACGAACGAGGGTGTCGACACGCTGACCACGATCGAGCAGTTGCGTTTCGCCGGGACCACCTACGCCCTCCTCAACGGGTCCAATGGGATCAACGTCACTACCGGGAGTGGCAACGCCGACATCATTCTCGGACATGGTGACAATGACACCCTGAACGGGGCCGGCGGCAACGACGTCATCTCCGGCGGTGCCGGCAATGACACTGTCACCGGTGGCGCGGGCAATGATCTCGCCCTGTGGCGCGTCGGAGACGGACGCGATCTGATCAACGGCGACACGGTTGCCGCCAACATCGCGGGCACCGTCGACACCGTCCACATCATGGGTGACGCAACCGCCGAAACCTACCGGATCTACTCGCGGGCCGAGGCGATCCTGGCTGGAATCGCCGTCGCTGCGGCCACCGAGATCGTCATCACCCGCAACGGAACAAACACCGCGTCCGTCATCGCGGAACTCGACAACATCGAGGAGATCGTCATCAACGGCCTCGGCGGTGGCGACACTTTCATCCCGATCGGCACTTTCGCGGGCACCAGTCTGCTGACCAGCACGATCACGATCGAGGGTGGATCGGGCGACGATCAGGTCGACGTCTCCTCGCTGCTCTCGGCCCATCGTGTCGTCTTCAAGTCCAATGGCGGCAACGACACCATCGTCGGAACGCTGCGGTCGCAGGACGAAATCCAGGTGGCCGACGGGACAACCCTCGCCGACTACGTCTCGACTGTGAACCCGAACGGCACGACGACGCTGTCCAACGGCACGCACTCGATCACCTACGCCACCGCCGGCGCACCGACAATCGGCGAGGACGATGATGAAGACGAGGACGAGGACGATGATGACGGCGCCGGAGGTGGCGACGACGACGATGATGATGACGACGACGACGGCGCCGGAGATGGCGACGACGATGTCGACGATGTCGATGATGATGATGATGATGACGATGACGATGACGATGACGACACCGGCTCTGGTGACGACGACGACGATGATGACGACGATTGCGGCTGTGACGACGACGACGATGACGACGGGGCCGGCACGGGGACGCCGGCTCCTGGTTCCGGCACCAACCCCGGGACGCATGTCGGGACGGGCCTGGGCGATGTCCTGATCGGGGCGGCGGGGGCCGACAACCTGATCGGCCAGGGCGGCGACGATGTCCTGATCGGCGCGGCCGGCGACGACACGCTCTCGGCCGGCGAGGGCAACGACTTCGTCGATGCCGGGGAGGGGGCTGACGGGGTCTTCGGTGGCGCCGGCGACGACGTGCTGCTCGGCGGGGCCGGCAACGACCTGATCGACGGCGAGGCCGGCAACGACCGGATCCTCAGCGGCACCGGCGACGACCGGATCTCGGCCGGCGCCGGCGACGACACGGTGGTGGCGGGTGCGGGTCATGACGTGATCGTGGCGGCGGTCGGCGACGGCAACGACGTCTATTTCGGCGATGACAGCGACGGCGGCGCGGGCCTCGACACGCTCGATCTCTCGGCGATCACGGCGAACCTGACGGTCGATCTCGGCAACGGCCTGCTCGGACGCGGCAGCGCGGTCAGCACGCAAAGCGGCAGCGACACGCTGTGGAACATCGAGAACGTCGCGACCGGCGCAGGCCACGACACGATCACGGCCAGTGCCGCGGTGAACGTGATCGAAGGCGGGGCTGGCAATGACAGCTTCCGCTTCCTGAGCAAGGAAGCGGCGGCTGGCGACACCATCCTCGATTTCCAGCCGGGCGACAGGCTCGACCTCTCCGGCATCGACGCCAATGCGGCACTCGCCGGCAACCAGAGCTTCACCCTGACCAGCGGCCCGGCCTTCACCGCCACGGCCCAGCTGGTGGTCGCCTACGAGACCCGGGCCGACGGCGACTACACCGTGGTCAAGGGCAATCTCGACGCCGACGGCGATGCCGACTTCCAGCTCAACCTGAAGGGCAGCCACACCCTGACCGGCAGCAACTTCACGCTGTAGCGGCCGGACCATTCGGCCGGCGGGCCCCGTGCCCGCCGGCCGTCATCGCCTTCCTGCACCGCCTTCCTGCCGACTGCTTCATTGTGACGGTTTGCGATCATGGCACCTTCCAAGGCACAGATTTCCGCCCGCCGCCGCGATGCCGGCAGGCTGACGCTGGGCTTCCGCTCGGCCTTCCTCTTCCTGTTCGCGGTCTCGGGGCTGATCAATGTCCTGGCGCTGACCGGCTCGTTCTACATGCTGCAGGTCTATGACCGGGCGCTGACCTCGGGCAGCGTCCAGACGCTGGCGGCGCTCTCGGCGCTGGCGATCGGGCTCTACCTGTTCCAGGGCGCCTTCGACGTGATCCGCTCGCAGGTGCTGGTCCGGGTCGGGGCCAGGCTCGACCAGGATATCG
>NZ_JPKG01000058.1 GCF_000735605.1 Allobosea sp. LC85 | reverse complement strand
CCGAGTCCAGGCCCGACAGCGTATAGGCATCAGTGTGGCAGATGCCGGTCGCCATCACCTCGACAAGGACCTCACCCGCCTTCGGCCCGCCGATCTCGACCGTTTCGATCGTCAGCGGCTTCTGGGCCTCCCAGGCGACGGCTGCGCGTGTCTTCATGACCCGGGCCCTCCAAGGCGATCCCGATCAGGATTTCAGAACCCCGGACGCCTTCGCGATATGGGTGGAGATGAAATCCATCAGGGGGGGAGAGAGGCAATCATAGGGTTCGAGGCGAAGCTCGCGAAGCCGTGCACGAACTGCGCCCTGATTGGCCGGATCGGCCCCCGACTCGATGATCGAGGAGACGAAGGCGGCAAATTCCGGGGGCGACCAGCCGGTTTCCGGCGACAATTCGGTGTGAACGAAATCAAGGCCATAGAACGGGTGGCTCGCCTTCTCGATCCGCCCATACATATGGACGCCGCATCCCGTGCAGGCGTGCCGCTGGATGGTGGCGGACGGATCGACGATCTGCAGCTTGTCGCCGTTATCGAGGACCGTCACCTTGCTGCGCGGCGCCACCGCGACCATCGCAAACAACGCGCCCTTGGGCTTCCAGCATTTCGTGCAGCCGCAGGCGTGATTATGGGCCGATTGCGAGTCGACGCGGACCTTTACGGGGCGGTCCGTGCATTTGCAGACAAGCGTTCCGCCCTTGAAATCGGCTGAAGCCGGCGGGAGGCCGCGATCGATCGAGGGATGGATGGCAACGGTCTGCGTCATGATCTCGTCCTCCCTGTCGCCGGTATGAGCACGCGCCTGGAACGACTTCGATCCCGCGCCTGGAAATCCGGTGCTCGTCTACATGCGCCTGATGGCGCCTGTCCGGCGTGCAATGTGGAATTTTTCTCGCCTTGGCGCTTGCCCTGAAGGGAAGGGTCCCTTGTCTGCCCGCGAAGACGCGGCCCCTGCGGGCCCCGCCGAAAGTCGTTCCTTGCAAGGGGGCAGCGATGTAGAGTTGCATGGTCGAAGCGGAATGCGCGACAATGACCCACTCGATCGTATCCCTGAGCACCGCCACGACATCGGCTTCGCTGCGGTCCGAGTATTGGGCTCAGGCGCTGGGCACGCTATGCGGCCGGCTTCGCGTCGATCCATTCGGTGCCGGCACGATCGACGGGCATATCGATTATGCGACGATCCGGCAGCTGCGCCTCTGTCAGATCGAGGTCAGTCAACATCGGATTGCACACCCGGCGTCATGTCCCGAACCGGGCCGTCCCGTAAAGGTGCTGTTTCAGACCTGCGGGACCTCGCTGTTCGGACAGGATGGCCGACATCTCGTCATCGCTCCCGGAGACTGTCTCATCTACGACGTCTCCAGGCCCCATGTGATCACGAGCTCGGCGTTGACGAAGCATCACGTCGTCATCATTCCCAGGCAACTGGTGGAGCAACGTGGCGTCCCGCTCGACCCGCTTCTGGCCCAACAGGTTTCGGCTCGTGAAGGCGCGGGCCGCCTGGCCCATGATTTTGTCCTGTCCGCCTTCAGGGAGGCTCCGGCACTGGCGGCGGGCTGTGAATTGCAGGTGGCCGACACCTTGCTCGACCTCGTGCTGATGCCCTTCTTTTCAGAGACGCCCTTCAGGGGCTCGGGACGCGCGGCTCTTTCATCCCGGATCAAGGCCTTCATTCGCGAGAATTTGAGCGATCCGGATCTGGGCATCGAGCAACTTTCGGCGGCATTGGATTGCACAAAGCGCTATCTCCACATGTCCTTTGCCGATGAAGGGACGACGATCACCAGCTACATCTGGCAAAAGCGTCTCGAGAAATGCCTGGAGGAGCTCGAGTTTGGTCCAAGGCCGGGGATGACCCTGACCGATATCGCCTTTTCCTGGGGGTTCAGCAGCTCGTCGCATTTCACCCATCTGTTCAAGAAGCGCTACGGCATGCCGCCTTCGGCCATCCAAAGGCATGCTGGCGCTCCCGCGCGCTTCGGCCTCGCCCGGCCTGCTGACCCGGGCAGGGTCGCGAACGGCCCCGACGCTGATCGCAAGCGCGATCCGCTATCGGCGGCTTAGATCATCGGACCGTGTCCGGTCCGATGATCTAAGCTTCTTGTGCTTGCATCGGCTTTCCCGAAAACCGCAAGCCACTTTTCGGGCCGATGGCTTAGCTCATCGGTCCGGATATCGTACCCGGTCCGATGATCTAAGCTTCTGTGCTTGCATCGGCTTCCCCAGCCGATGGCTTAGGCAGATGCCCCTGGCGCTGCTTTCTCCCCTGCGGGCCGCCCCGTTGGTCTTCGCATTGCCCGGCAAAGGCCTGTAGGATGATGCCTCCAACGACGCTGGCGCGCGTTTTGCGGCGTCGTGGGACGGGCTGGACCACGGAACAGTTGGGAAGAGTGGATGCTTGCGATCGTCATTTCCGTTTGTCTCGTCACGGACCCCGCGATTTGCCGGAACGAGCGCATTCCGCTGGCCATCAATGTGTCGCCGAACCGATGCGCGATGAGCGCCGCCCCCTATGTTGCGCGTTGGACTGGCGAACATCCGGACTGGCGCGTCGTCCGCTGGCGCTGCGCTGGCGCGGATGAGAAGGACATTTGACGCAGGGATCAGGTACGGCCGCGTCAAACGCCCTGATAGCTCCGGTAGATGAAATCGCTGCGCTCGGATGCGGCTTCCGCCTCCGCCAGTGCGACAATCTCCCGGTGCAGCGGCGACAATGAGCAGGCGGGGTCTGTCGCGGACGCGTCGCCGGCCAGCGCCATGGCCTGGCAGCGGCAGCCACCGAAGTCCAGCTCCTTGCGCGCGCAACTGCGGCAGGGCTCCTGCATCCAGTCTGTGCCGCGGAAGGCATTGAACGCGGCGCCGCGATACCAGATCTCCGACAGGCTGGCGTCGCGCACATTGTCGAAGACCAGTCCGGCGATCGTCTCGGCCGCATGGCAGGGCAGGGCGCGCCCTGTCGGCGTGATGTTCATCAACCGCGCTCCCCAGCCGCCCATGCAGGCCTTCGGGTAACGGGCATAGTAGTCCGGCAGCACGCAATCGATGACGAGGCGCCCGGCCGTGCGGCTCCTTGCCGCTTCGACATCCGCCATCGCTGTTTCGACCTGCCGGCGCGTCGGCATCAGCCTGGCGCGGTTGACCAGGCCCCAGCCGTAATACTGCACATGCGCGATCTCGATGCGCGCCGCGCCCCACTCTTCCGCAAGCTCTACGAAAGCGGGAATCTGGTCGACGTTTTCCCGATGCACGACGGCATTGACGGTGAGGCGCAGCCCAAGGCGGGCGACGGCCGCGGCGGCTTCATGCTTGCGCTCCCACGCGCCTGCGTAACCGGCAACGCGATCGCAGGTCCCGGCGTCGACGGCCTGCATGGACAGCTGGATATGGTCGAGGCCGGCCTCGGTGACGGCGTCCAGCACGGCCGGCTGGAAGCCGACACCGGATGTGATCATGTTGGTATAGAGCCCGGCATCGTGGGCATGCGCCACCAGTTCGGCGATGTCGCGCCGCAGCATCGGCTCGCCGCCGGAAAAATAGATATGCAGCACGCCGAGTGCGGCGGCCTCATTGATCAACCGCTTCCAGTCGGCGGTCACGAGCTCGGCCGAGCGCCGGTCGAGTTCGAGCGGATTGGAGCAATAGGGGCAACGCAGGGAGCAGCGATGCGTCAGCTCCGCCAGCAGACCCATGGGCGGCGGCAATCCGAGCCGCGCCGGGGTGGTCTGCGAAAGCGTCTCGACATCGCTCACAGGTCGATCATCCTCTGATCGGCAAGGCCGCGCAGAAACGCCATGACGTCAGCGGCGATCTCGTCCCGGTCCGCTTCGAAGGTCATCGCCAGATCCTGGACGATGGCTTCGACGCTGCGCACGCCATCGATGCGCTGCAGGATCTCGACCGCCATCTCATCGGGCTCGAACACGCGCTCGGGACCAAGCAGGAACCATTGCCGGCGGCTTTCATCAAAGTGCAGGCGAACGCCACGGGGCAGGACGGGGACGATGCCTGCGACGTCGGTGGTCGTAATGCCAGCGGTCATGGGCCAGCGCCTCGCTCAGCTTCGTCAAGCGGATCGGCGCCAGGGCGACGATGGCGGGATCGACATCATGCCTCTAAGCCTCGCCTCAACGCCTCGCGCCGCGCCTCGACCCGTCACACTCCATGCGAACCCGCGCCACCACACCACTTGCCGTGCAACGATGGGCGCGTGGCGTGGCCGCGTCGCCTGCGAACACAAGAAGTCTCCCGCCCACGCCGTGGGCGGGACAGCAACAATCACGCTACAGTACCCATCCCACGCAGCCGAACCGGGCACGTGCACCCGCAGCTGCGCCTAGTGATAGCCTGTTTCTCAAAAACGGACGCTTCAGAACTGTGCGGGCGCGTAAGACGTCACTTCGCAGCCGACCGTCACTTCAATGATCGCGGGTTTTTTCCACTTGCGCATGATCGGTTTCTCCAGATCGTCGCCAGCCTTCTCAAGAGAAAGCGCCGGGAGCCTACACCCGCCGGCAGACTGTTGCAAACAGGGCCAGCTCCCCGGCCATGTCGGAAAATCTCATTGGCGAGGGCGCATCACGGCTGTCCATGCATGGTCAGCTGAGGGGGCGGCTGGGGCGGACCGGCTGGCAACCCGCTGATTTCCGTTATGAATTTCTGCCGGAAGGCCCGGCCGAAATCCTCGAACCCCTGGGCCGGCAGAACGAAGGCGCCGGGCCCGCCAACGGCGTTCTCGCCATACCAGCCCGCGAGCGTCGCAGCCTCGCTCCCTTCCAGGATCGGCAGCCCGTTGATGGTCAGGCCGATCGCAACCAGTTCATCGCGAAGCTCCGCCGGGGCGGCCTCGGGGTTGCAGTTCTCTCGTCCGTCACCGGACACGTCCAGGACGATGCGGGCCGCCCGCATCGGCATTTGCGCCGTGACCTTGTCAGCGACGAAGCGCATCATCTGCGCCATGCAGGTGAACTCGCCGCCCTGCCGCGCCAGCCGGCGCACTTTGCCTGCCAGTGCCATCGCATCGGCCGCGCTGGCGATCCTGACCCACGGAATCGAGAAGCGCGGCCGGTCGGCCCACAGGATGATGCCGATCGCAATCGCCTGGCGCGGCCCGCCGAGAATGGCCGCCTGCACGGAGGGGGCATCGAGTGCGTCCGCGATGCCGTCGATCTGCAGCCGATAGCGGCGCGCATCGACGGAATTCGAAACATCGATCGCTAGAATGAGCGCGGTATCGACGCTTCGCGGGGTTTGAGCGCTGCCGTCCCGGGCGCCAGGCTGCATCAGCAGCGCAGTCGCGATGGCGACAAGCAAAGGGCGAACAGATCGCTCGATCAACAGCACCGGCCTGTGCCTCGCAACGCGTTCGACCAAGTCACCTTACCGCCTTGTCGAGATTGCGCGCCAGTGCAAGGCCCCTGGCGGCCTCCAGGCCCTTCACCCCGATCAGGATCGCGCCGTCGAAATCGACGCCGGTCAGATCGGTATCCCTCAGATCCGCGCCGGTGAGGTCGGCTTTGGACAGATCGACATTGACCAGCACAGCCCCGGTCAGATCGGCATGCCGCAATTTGGCAAAGCGCAGGACGATGCCTGTCAGGTCGGCGTGATGCAGGATCGCGCCCGTCAGGTCGCAGCCGAAGAGCTCGGTGCGCAGCGTGGTCATCAGCGTTCCCCGCATATCCGCGTGGTTGAAGACGGCTGCGGTCAAATCGGCACCGCTCAAATCGGCGCCGCTCAGATGGGCCACGATGACGGCACGCGCGAGATTGGCGCGCCGGAACCGAGGCGCCTCGCTTGCATCATAGGTCAGGCTCGAAACGGCGCTCGGCAGCAGGAGGGTCGCGCCGGAGAGATCGGCGTCGCTGAAATCGGTGCCGATGATCACGGCCCGGTCGAGCCGGGCGCCGTGCAGATCGGTTCCCGAAAGATCGGCGCGAACGAGATCGGCGCCGAAGAGGTCGCTGCCGGCGAGCCGCGCCCGCCGGAAATCGAGGCCGCTCAGATCGAGGCGGCGCAAATCCTGTCCGCCGAGATCGGCGCGCGCGCCCGGCGCAAGCTGGAACAATCTCTGCGCAACCTCGCGAACGGTGAGCTTGGCATCGGCGACCGCCGGCATGCGCGTGCACAACAGGCCGAGCGCGACAAGTGCGGCTGTCCTGCTGGCCCGTCTGGCTGGGTTATCGGACTGCGTGATCAGCTTTCCTTTCCACTTTTCACCGGCCAGCTGCCGCGCAGCACGCGGCCGTCCGTATCCTTCGCGACTGCGCTGAGAACATCGCCCGGACCTGTCGACCGGAAGGTGAAGCGGATATTGGGATCCGCACTGAGCGAGATGCCGCCCTCCATGCGGAAGACGAGCGCATCGCCGCGCTTCACTTCGACATCGGTGATGAATTTCGCCGGGATGTAATATCCCGTCAGCTGGTTCATCTGCAGCCCGGAATAATTCGGGTGCCGGATCATCAGTTGCGCCTCGCGCGACGTCGAGGCCGGGAGGCCTCCCTCGAACTGCCGCAACTGCATCTTGCCGAGCTCGGCATCGGCCAGCTCGGCATCCTTCAGCGCCGGCGCCGAGCAGCCGCCGGATGCCTTTACATATTTGGTGGTCATGGACAGCGCTCCAGCGCTGGTTTCGACCACGGCGCGCACATTCGAATAGGCGTCGATCCGCACGCGCGTCGACAGCACGATCTCGCCCGAACCCTCGCCAAAGAAGAAGGTGGCGGCAACCGGAGCCGGATTCTTGTCGATCAGCAAGGTCAGGGTGAGCGGGGCCGACAGCTTGTCACGGTCGACCTTCACGGTCAGCGGAACCAGGGCCGCATCTTCGGCTCGGATGGGCGCTTCCAGCGTCACCAGTCCGTCCTCCTCGCTGATCGGCCGGTTCCTGAACACGTCCTGGTGGAGGCCGGGCCAGGGATCGTCCTCGGCCCGCGCCAGCGTAACCGGCAGGCCCGTGATTGCGGCGCCGACGAGATAAAGGACGCTGCGGCGTGCGATGAGCTCGGTCATGGCATCCTCCGGAACAGGCCGCCGAGCGCCGCGATCACTCCCATTCAAGCTCGGCAAACGCGGCTGTGACATTGCGGGCGTTGAACTCGTCGAACAGGAGCCAGGCCTCCCTTTCGGAGAGCCCGGCGGTCGCGGCAGCCTCGGCAATCGATCGTCCTTCTTTTATCATGCGCCGGACATCCGCGGAAATTCTTTGCAGGTACTGCTTCTGCGGTTGCACCGCCTCGGGCCAGGCCGCTACCGGCGGCCCGTGGCCGGGCACGACACGCTTTGCTGCGACCTGTTCGAGGCGGCTGATCAGCGCCAGCCAGCCGCGGATCGATCCATCCAGGACCGGGACATGCCGCATGAACAGCAGGTCGCCGAGAAAAAGCGTTCCCGAGGCGGTGTCATGAACGGTCAGGTCGTTGTCCGTATGCGCCGTCGGTTGCGCTTCGAGGACGAGTTCGCGCGCGCCGAGGTCGATGACCGATCGATCTTCGACGGCACGCGTCGGCGCGATCAGGCGGGTGCCGGCAAACGCGTCCGGACCGAGCAGCGCCGCGTTGATCGCCAGAAAGCGCTCGGCCCGCACGGCCAATGCGCGGGCCAGCCGGTGATGGGCGATGAATTCGGGCTGATCTTCGGCGAAGGCGGCGTTTCCGAACAGATGGTCGGGATGCATATGCGTGTTGATGACATAGCGAATGGGCCTGTCGGTCACGGCCCGGATTGCGGCACGCAGCGCCTGACCGATCGCCAGGCTGCCGCCGGTGTCGATCACCGCAACGGCATCGCGACCGATCACGAAGGACAGATTGGCGATGTCGCCCCGATTGGAGGGCGCGACGAGCGCGTCGGCGCCCTGATGCACGAAAACGCCAGGCGCGATCTCCGTGACGCTCAGAGGCAGGACCGACGGACCGGCCTGGGCCGCAGCCGGTGGCGCGAGTCCGCTTCCGCCGCCAGGCACCAACAGTGCGAGACAGAGCATCGCGCCGAACACGACCCGGATAGATCGCGGGATACATCGGCACCGCTTTGCAGATGCCTGCTCGTTCAGCACGCACAGCGACGAGCGCAGGTCCGGGCGCGATGGCAGGGTGGCGGCGGCCATCCGCCTTTGTAGCATGCGGAAGAAACCGTTGCCATTTCGCGCTCAGATCTTGCCGTCGCTCAAGTTGATTGGCTCTTCGATTGAATTGTGCGGCGCAGCAATTATTGCGATTGCCCCCAAGGAGGTCAGTAATCGGGGCGTGGGGCCACATCTGGATCGAATTCTGGCCGAATTCAGTCAAAAAATAGCGGTGGAATCTTGGCGCTATCTTGTCCGTCGTCGAAAAAAGGCCTACACATGCGCCGGTAGAAACCGGCTTCTACGACTGACGCCCGGTTGGCGTTGATGCAGTCGTAGCCTGAACACATGCCCAGGCGCGTGGACGCTTCGGCAGTGCAGCCGTGACACGCTATGGAGCGCTATCGAAACAGACAAGAAACGCCGGGAGGCACGTCATGCGCAAGCTTATACAATCGGCTGCTTTGTTGACGACCGTGGCTTTTCCAGTACAGGCGTTGGCGAATCCCGATGTGATCAAGCAAACATCGAACCCAGATCAATGGGCCATCCAGACTGGCGACTACGCGAATACACGATATTCCAAGCTGGACCAGATCAATCGTGACAACGTCAAGAACCTGAAGGTGGCGTGGACCTTCTCGACCGGTGTGCTGCGCGGCCATGAAGGCGCGCCGCTGGTAATCGGCAACACGATGTATGTCCATACGCCGTTTCCAAACATCGTCTATGCGCTCGACCTGAATCAGGACGGCAAGATCCTCTGGAAATACGAGCCCAAGCAGGACCCGTCGGTCATTCCGGTGATGTGCTGCGATACCGTCCACCGCGGCGTCGCCTATGCGGACGGCATGATCTTCCTGCATCAGGCCGACACCACCGTTGTGGCGCTCGACGCCAAGACCGGCAAGGAAATCTGGAAAGCCGTCAACGGCGATCCGAAGAAGGGCGAGACCAATACGGCCACTGTCCTGCCGGTGAAGGACAAGGTCATCGTCGGCATTTCCGGCGCGGAATTCGGTGTGCGTGGGCATGTCACCGCCTACGACATGAAGACAGGCAAGCAGCTCTGGCGCGCCTTTTCGACCGGCCCGGACAGCGAAATGATGATCGATCCGGAGAAGACCATGTCGCTCGGCAAGCCGGTCGGCAAGGATTCCTCGCTGAAGACCTGGACGGGCGATCAGTGGAAGATCGGCGGCGGCTCGAGCTGGGGCTGGTATTCCTACGATCCGGAAACCAACCTGTTCTTCTACGGCACCGCCAATCCCTCGACCTGGAACCCGGTGCAACGGGCCAGCGCCGACGGCAAGCCGATCGACCAGAAATGGACCATGTCGATCTTTGCCCGTGATGCCGACACCGGCGTCGCGAAATGGGCTTACCAGATGACGCCGTTCGATGAGTGGGATTATGACGGCGTCAACGAGATGATCCTCGCGGATATCCCGGTTGGCGGCCAGCCCCGCAAGGCGCTGGTTCATTTCGACCGCAACGGGCTTGGCTACACGCTCGATCGCGTGACCGGCGAATTGCTCGTCGCCCAGAAATACGACCCGAAGGTCAACTGGACCACCGGGGTCGTGATGGACAAGAACAGCCCGCAATATGGCCGTCCGCAGGTCGTGCCGGCGATGTCGACATTCCAGACCGGCCAGGACAAGAACACGAAGGGCGTCTGCCCGGCGGCGCTTGGCGCCAAGGACCAGCAACCGGCCGCGTATTCGCCGCGCACCGGCCTGTTTTACGTGCCGACGAACCATGTCTGCATGGATTACGAGCCGTTCCGTGTGTCCTATACGGCCGGCCAGCCCTATGTCGGCGCAACGCTCTCGATGTATCCCGCACCGGGCAGCCATGGCGGCATGGGCAATTTCATTGCCTGGGATGCCGGGCAGGGCAAGATCGCCTGGTCGGTTCCGGAGCAGTTTTCGGTCTGGTCGGGTGCGCTCGCGACGGCAGGCGGCGTGGTCTTCTATGGCACGCTGGAAGGGTATCTGAAGGCGGTTGACGAAAAGGACGGCAAGGAACTGTTCAAGTTCAAGACGCCCTCCGGCATCATCGGCAACGTCATGACCTACACCCACAATGGCAAGCAGCAGGTCGCGGTGCTGTCCGGGATCGGTGGCTGGGCCGGCATCGGTCTCGCTGCTGGCCTGACCAATCCAACCGATGGTCTCGGCGCGGTCGGCGGCTATGCCGGCTTGCGCGACTACACCGCGCTCGGTGGCGTGTTGACGGTCTTCACCCTGCCATGATCGGCGCGTGACGGCCGGCCGGCGCGGCTGAGCAAGTTGCGCCGGCCTTTTTGATGTCCGCGCCGTGATCACGAGCGGCGGCTACCGGAGAGGCTGAAAGTGAAACATTTCGGCATCGGCTTCGCACTTGCAACCTTCGCTCTGTTGGCGGCACTTCCGTTGACGACCAGTGGGTCGTCGCAGGACAAGCCGGCGAAGACCGAAGAAGACGGAAAATGGGCGGAGGCAGACGGCACGCCGACCTACAACATCACGGCTGATGGCAAGGTCGACTGGTACACATATTCTGGCTTCCGGCGTTATCATTCCGAATGCCATGTCTGTCACGGGCCGGAGGGTGAGGGCTCCACTTATGCGCCGGGCTTGATCGGGTCCATGAAGACAATGAAGTACATGGAATTCATGGAAGTTGTGGCTGGTGGACGCACGATCACGCGTCCCGACAAGACGAGCGTCATGCCGGCGCTTGGCGATAACGCCAATGTCATGTGCTATCTCGACGACATCTACGTCTATCTCAAGGCACGCACCGATGGCGCGCTGCCGCGCGGCTCGCGCCCGGAACGCGCCGTCGAAAAGCCGGAGACGGCCATCCAGCATGAGAAGACCTGCATCGGCTCCTAGAGCGAAGCCGGGACAAATGCACAGCGGCCATTTGTCCGGCCTTGCGACCACCCGGCCACCGGCGGAGCGCCCCCCGGCGGAGGCTTCGCGATCCGCCCGTGTCCTTCGCGGGCTGATCTGCGGCGCGATCATGCTCTTCGCGGCGGGTGGTGGCAGCCAGGCCGCCGAGACCGGCCGTGCCGATCTGGTCAATCACGAAGTCCTCCGGGTCTGCAGCGATCCCGCCAATCTGCCCTTCTCCAACGAGGCGGGGCAGGGCTTTGAGAACAAGATCGCTGAACTCGTCGCCGATGAGCTGAAGCTTCCGCTCGAATATACTTGGTTTCCGCAGGCGACAGGCTTCGTGCGTCAGACGCTGTTCGCCAAGCGCTGCGACCTGATCATCGGCTTCGCGCAGGGCGACGATCTCGTCCTCAACAGCAACCATTACTACCGCTCGAGCTATGTTCTGGTTCATCGGACAGGGCAGGGGCTCGATGGCGTCAACACGCTTGCCGATGACCGGTTGAAGGACAGGCGCGTCGGTATCGTCGCCGGCACACCGCCGGGAAACATCATGGCGATGCTTGGGCTGATGCAAAAGGCAAAGCCCTATCCCCTGACGGTCGATCGGCGCTTCGAGTCCCCCGCAGAGCAGATGATCGCCGATATCCGCTCCGGTGAGATCGATGCCGGGATTCTGTGGGGGCCGATCGGAGGCAATTTCGCCAAAAGCGGCGGCGAAGCACTGACCGTGACGCCGCTGCTCAGGGAAACGGTCGGGCCGCGCATGGCCTACCGGATCACGTTCGGCGTGCGCAATCAGGAAGATGACTGGAAACGAAAGCTGAACGAGGTCATCGCCAAGAGGCAGGGCGATATCGATGCGGTCCTGCTTGATTTTGGCGTACCGCTGCTGGACGAGGAGACGGCGCCGATCACATCGCCGCGGCGCTGATCATGCGGCGCGGGATTGCTGTCCTGGCTCTCTGTCTGGCGACGGGGTTTGCGGCCGACGGCGTGGCGGGGGACACCCCGGACGAACCCGCGGATTATCGCACCGAGAATTATCGCATGCCGGTTCCCGCGACGCTCCAGGGCGCCCGCGTCATCGACACACAGGCTGCAGAGGTTCTGTGGCGTGGGAAATCGGCGGTTTTCATCGATGTCCTGCCGCGCCCCGTGAAACCCGACAACCTGCCGGCGAACACGGTCTGGCGCGAGGCGTCGCATCGCAGCATTCCAGGTGCGGTCTGGCTGGCCAATGTCGGCTATGGCGTCGTTCCCGAACCGTTGCTGCAGGCTTTTCAGATGCACCTTGCGACGCTCACCGGCGGCGACAAGGCGAAAATACTGGTCTTCTTCTGCCTGAGGGATTGCTGGATGTCCTGGAACGCAGCCAGGCGCGCCGTCTCGTGGGGCTACGGCAATGTCATCTGGTTTCCGGAGGGCACGGATGGCTGGAGCGAGGCGCTGCTTCCGCTCGTCGAGATTGCGCCGGTTCTATGAAGCCCGCCCCGGACGGGAAGCGCCGCTGCCGCGGCTTAAAGCATCGGCCCGAAAAGTGGATTGTGGCTTTCGGGGCAAAGCCGATGCAGGCACAAAAAGCTTAGATCATCGGACCGGATACGATATCCGGTCCGATGATCGAGTCGCGTCAATCCTTCATCAGCGCCCGAATTTCGCGGGCGAGGTCGAAAGCGCGCTGCTCGATCTGCACGGGTATCTCGCAGGCGAGAGGCAGCGATTCCTGCCTCTCGGCGAAGAACCGCGTGTCCCAATTGTAGCGATCTTCCGCCGCCGTCAGTTCCGCCTTGGCCTTCTCGTCCAGCGCGGCCCTGGCGCGCAACCCACCCAGCGCCGCTCCCTGCCCCTGGATCCTCTCGGCGAGCTGCCTCTGCCGGTGCTGAAATCGCTCGATCCCTGCGAGGACCACGGCGCGATCGTCATTGATGGTCTTCAACACGCCGGCGAAGAGCGTCTTCAGCTTCTCGTCCCGCGCTGATTCCGGCTGGGCCCGGGCCCATTGCGCCAGGCTCTCCGTCGCGTTCTCCATCGGGTTGGCGCGGCTGACGAGCACCTTGATCAGGCGCTCCATCTCCGCGTCGTCCTGCCAGCTAGTGAGCGCCGCGACATCGGGGCCATCCCACATTTGTGCCGCCGTCAGCGTCGCGACCCTTCGCTGCACGCAGGGCCATTCCGGTTGGTCCGGGCGCGCCGGCAAGGCTGCGAACATGGCTACGCCGCAGGCGATCCAGAGCGCCGTGCGAATCAGGCGCTGGCCCGGGACAAAACCTCTCGGTAACGTCATGCCGTGCCTCCGGGAGCACCACGCCGACCCAGCAATCCCTTGGAGGGATTATAGGCGTAAATCGCGGCAGCGAGAAAGACGGCGGTAAAGGCCAGCACGGCCGCGAGCGAGGCAGGATCAAGCCGCGCATACAGGGCAAAGCGGATCAGTTCGACGGCGTGGGTGAAGGGATTGAAGCGGCAGATTTCATAGAGCAGCGGACTCGATTCCCGGATGCGCCACAGCGGATAGAGCGCAGACGAGGCAAAGAACATCGGGAAGATCACGAAGTTCATGACACCGGCGAAATTCTCCAGCTGCTTGATGACCGACGACATGAACAGGGCCAGCGCCCCGAGCATCAGGCTCGAGAGAAACAAGGCCGGCAGCACCGTGAGATAGCCGAGCAGGGGCGGCTCGATCTCCCAGGCATGGGCGATCAGCAGAAAGACATAGACCTGCAGCAGCGCCACCGTGCCGCCGCCGATCAGCTTCGATGTCAGCAGGAACCAGCGCGGAAACGGGCTGACGAGCAGGGTTCGCATCGCACCCGTTTCACGGTCATAGACCATCGAGAGCGAGGACTGCATGGCATTGAAGAGCAGGATCATGCCGATCAGGCCCGGCGTCACGAAGACCTCGTAGAGGACATAGGTTTCATAAGGCGGGATGATCGAGACGCCGAGAACCTGACGAAAGCCGGCGGCGAAGATGAAGAGCCAGACGAGCGGCCGCACCAGCGCGGAGAGGAAGCGTTCGCGCTGATGCACGAAGCGCAGCATCTCGCGCCAGACAATGCCGTTGAAGCAAGCGAGATAGCCGGAGAAGCCCGAGCGCGCCCGGGAAGCCGCCAGTGTCGATGGAGCCTGATCCAGTGGGATGATCTTCATGCCGCCACCGTGCTGGCAGGATTTGCATCGGCTCCGCCAGTCATCGTCGTGAACGCCTCGCGTATCGTTCCCGTGCCGGTCATGGCGAGCAGCGTGTCGTGGTCGCCGGCAAACAGGACCTGGCCCTTGTGTAAGATGACGATGCGATCGCTCGGCGCGATCTCGTCGATCAGATGCGTCGCCCACAGGACGCCAAGCCCCTGGCGCGCGACGAGCCCGCGCACCAGGGCAATAATGCTGTCGCGCGCTCCGATATCGAGGCCGACCGTGGCTTCGTCGAGCAGAAGGCAGCGCGGATCGTGCAGCAAGGCGCGCGCGATCTCGACACGGCGCGCCTGCCCGCCGGACAAGGCGCGCACCTTGTCGCGGGCCTTGTCGGCCAACCCGATGATCTCGAGCAGTTCGATCGCGCGCGCCCGCGCCGCTGCGCGACCGAACCCATGCAGTGCTGCATGGTAGGCGAGGTTTTGCAGCAGGCTCAGATCGGCGTCGAGCGTGCGGCTCTGGAACACCACGCCGATCTGCCGCAACGCCGCCGACGGGGCACGGCGCACATCATCGCCGAAGACACGGATTTCACCGCTCACATTGTCATAGAGCCGGGTGATCAGCGCAAACAGCGTCGATTTCCCCGCGCCGTTGAGACCGAGCAGCACGGTGAACGAGCCGGCCGGGACCTCCAGCGACACATCGACGAGCGCGCGCCTCTCGCCGAACGCATGGCTCACCCCGGCGACCGAGAGCGCCATGCAGTCCCGCCGATTGTCGAATTCCGCGTTCACGTGACGATGAACCGCGCCACGTTCACCAGCGATGAAGCAAGGATGCGGGCCTTCATGGCTCTCCTCCGAATGAAACGGCCGGCCTTCTGCGTGCCGGCGCCCGGATTGATCAAAATGGCGCGATGGCGACGCCCCAGGGATAGCGCCCGACCTTTACCGACTTGGTGACGCGCAGTTTTTCGACATCGATGATCGAGACATCGTTCGATGTGCCATTCGTCGTGAAGAGCTGCTTCTCGTCCGGCGTGAACGCAAGCTGCCAGACGCGCTGCCCGACCAGGAGATAGCGCTCCACCTTCAGGGTGGCGGTATCGACGACGGCGACGCGGTTGGCCGGCCCTAGCGCGACGAAGGCCGTCTTGCCGTCCTTCGTGATCTGCACGCCCACGGGCTGAATGGCGTCGGCGTTGACGCCATTGATCTGGAACGACACCTTGCCGACGGGCTTGCGGGTCTTGACGTCGATGACGCTGACCGTGCCGCCGATCTCCGAGCTGACCCAGACCTGCGATCCGTCCGGCGTGAACTCCGCATAGCGCGGGCGGGCGTCGACCAGGACATGATCGACCGTCTTGTTGCTCTGCGTGTCGATGAAATGCGCCATGTTCGTCGTCTCGGAGGTGTTGACGAGAATGGTCCCGTCCGGGCTGATGCCCATGCCCTCGGGCTCGACGCCGACGGGGATCTCCGTCACGACCGAGCCCTTCTCGATATCGACCACGGTGACGATATTGTCGTCCTCGTTGGCGATATAGAGCGGATTGCCCTTCGGATGCAGGACGAACAACTCCGGGTCGGGGCCGGATGGCAGGTTCTTGACGAAGTCCAGGGTCCTGGCATCGTAGACCTGCACGACATTGTCGTCGCTCGCGCAGATCAGCAGCCATTCGCCGTTCCGGGCAAGCGCAAGCCCGCGCGGACGCTGACCGACCTTGATGGTCTTGGTCACTTCCAGCGACGTGCTGTCGATGACGCTGACGGTGTTGTCCTTCTCATTGGAGACGAACACCGTGTAGGCGTCGGCGGTGGATGCGAACAGTAGAAGCGCACCCGTCGAAAGAAAGGAATTGAGCCGCATGGTGCTCCGTTTCCGATGATGATTTTCGAAAAACCAGGACGCGATTGGCTTCAGGCTCTGACGTCCGCTCCTATAACCTGCATTTCGTTTCCGGCCGGTCGATCCCGAGCGTATCCAGCACCGAGAACTGGTGCAAAAAACCCGGCTGCGGCGAAACCGAGACCGGGAGCTTCGGCGTCGCGATCAGGATCGGTTGGCGAAGCTGGCCATTCCAGTCCCTGAATGTCAGCCTCTGGCCCTTGAAGCCCGCGAGTTCGAACTCTACGGAGCGCAGATGCGCCGAGATCTCGGCGAATGCCGTCGAGCGGCGACGCGTCGCCGCCTCGCCGATACTGCGCACCGCGAGCCAGGTATCGTAGTCGAGCGGGCGCATCGTGCGGTTCGCCGATCGCCTGAAGCGGTTCTGGAATTGTGTCCCGCCCCATTGTTCCAGCGCGGGATGCCAGCTTGTCGCCGTCAGCCCCTGTGTCCCGACCACCGGTCGTGCCTCCCAGGTGCGAAACGGGAAGTACTCGCCAAACAATTCGGACTCGTCGGCGACGACCACGACATCATGCGCCGCCGCATTCTGGGTGAAAAGCGGGATCTGCTGCTGAACCTGCTCGTGACCGCCGTCAGTGCGTCGCGAACCGCTTTCGGTGGAGAAGGTCCGCTCCTCGACAATGCGGGCGCCGAAGCGTTTCGCCGCGCGTCGCATGGCCTCGGCGAAGGCTTGGTCCTCTGGCCGCGTTCCGAGAACCAGGAACCAGCGCCGCCATTGCTTCCAGGCGAGATACTGCGCCAGCGCATCGGCGAGCATCGCGCGCGACGGGCTCGTATGCAGGACATTGGCGCGGCAATCCGCCTCGCGAAGGTTCTCGTCCGGCGCGCCGGCGTTGAACAGCAGCACATCCCTTGTCTTCAGCGCGTCGGCAAGCATCAGAACGGTTTGAGGCCGAACGTCGAGCACGAGAAAATGCTGCCCGGCGGCGACTCGGGCTTGGACTTCGGCAAGCAGTTCGTCGGCCTTGGCGCTCTCGATGATGTCGAGGCGAAACTCCTGGCCGAGAAATCGCCCGGTATTGTTGTTGTCGGCGATGGCGAGCCGCGCGCCGGCGACACCGTCGTCGCCTGGCGGGATGTCGAGCAGCGACAGCGGGGCAGGGCGATCCTGGGACTCTCGCACCAGCAGGATGCGGATCGTCCTGGTCTCGGCCGGCGGCGCTGCAGATTGCGCGAGCGCCTTGATCGGTGCGCCGACAAGCAGCATCGCGGCGGAAAACAGAATGACGGCCGCAAGGCGCAGCATCCCGGCCTTCAGGCGAAGGTCATGGCGATGGGCCTCGCAATCCTCCATGCGCGGGCACTCCCCGGCGAATGAGCGCCGGCAACGGCCGTGAGCGTCGCCCATTCCCCGCAAAGCTGCGCCCAGCCGCAAATCGCGTCAACCGGGCGCGCTGCCGGCAAGCGGACGTCCGGAAGTTCCGCAACAGGCACGCTGCGATCCAATGGCCGGTACGAGCGGGAGTAACGTGAAAATGCTCCGGCTCGGGCGCCCCCTAATCGCACCCAATGTACTCTCCAAAGTAGAATGGGCCGCCGAAGGCGGCCCATTGCGTTATCAGCATCGCTATTGCGATCGTGTGTCGGCTAGTAGTCCATTCCACCCATTCCACCCATGCCACCGCCCGGCATCGCCGGCGCGTCTTTCTTCGGCGCTTCAGTAATCATGGCTTCGGTCGTGATCAGAAGGCCAGCGATCGAAGCCGCATCCTGCAGGGCAATGCGGACAACCTTGGCCGGGTCGACGATGCCGGCCTTGAGCATGTCCACATACTCTTCCGTCTGCGCGTTGAATCCGTAGGTCTGGGACTTGTTGTCCGTGATCCGGCCGACCACGATCGAGCCCTCAACACCCGAGTTTTCCGCGATCTGGCGGATGGGAGCTTCCAGCGCCCTGAGCACGATGCTGATGCCGGCTTGAACATCGGGGTTACGACCGGTCAGCTTTCCGACGGCGCCTTTCGCGCGCAGCAATGTCACGCCGCCGCCCGGCACGATACCTTCTTCGACAGCAGCGCGGGTGGCGTGCATGGCGTCGTCGACACGGTCCTTTTTCTCCTTGACCTCGACCTCAGTCGAGCCGCCGACCCGGATCACCGCGACGCCGCCGGCGAGCTTGGCCAGGCGCTCCTGGAGCTTCTCGCGGTCGTAGTCCGAAGTGGTCTCCTCGATCTGGGCCTTGATCTGGGTGATACGGGCCTCGATCGCGGTCTTGTCGCCCGCCCCGTCGATGATCGTGGTGTTCTCCTTCTCGATAAGCACCCGCTTGGCGCGGCCCAGCATGTCGAGCGTCACCTTTTCGAGTTTGATACCGAGATCTTCCGAAATCGTTTGGCCAGCGGTCAAGACGGTGATGTCCTCGAGCATGGCCTTGCGGCGATCGCCGAAGCCAGGCGCCTTGACGGCTGCCACCTTCAGGCCGCCACGGAGCTTGTTGACGACGAGCGTGGCGAGAGCCTCGCCTTCGATGTCCTCGGCGATGATGAGCAGCGGCTTGCCGGACTGGACTACCGCCTCGAGGATCGGCAGCAGCGCCTGGAGCGACGACAGCTTCTTCTCGTGGACGAGGATGTAGGGGTCTTCCAGCTCGGCGACCATCTTCTCGGCATTGGTGATGAAGTACGGGGAGAGGTAGCCGCGGTCGAACTGCATGCCCTCGACGACGTCGAGCTCGGTCTCGGCGGTCTTGGCCTCCTCGACGGTGATCACGCCCTCGTTGCCGACCTTCTGCATCGCCCGGGCGATCATGTCGCCAATGGCCTTGTCGCCGTTGGACGCAATTGTGCCGACCTGACTGACTTCCTCGGAGGAACCCACCTTCTTCGCCCTGGCCGCGATGTCTTTCACGACCGCGGCTACGGCGATATCGATGCCGCGTTTCAGGTCCATCGGGTTCATGCCGGCCGCGACCAGCTTGAGACCCTCTTTCATGATCGCGGTGGCAAGCACCGTCGCGGTCGTGGTGCCGTCTCCAGCGAGATCGTTTGTCTTCGAGGCGACTTCGCGCACCATCTGGGCGCCCATGTTCTCGAACTTGTCGGCGAGCTCGATCTCCTTGGCGACGGCGACGCCGTCCTTGGTGACGCGCGGCGCGCCGTAGGACCTGTCGATGACCACGTTGCGGCCCTTCGGACCGAGCGTGACCTTGACCGCGTTATTGAGCATTTCGACGCCCCGCAGCATCCTGTCGCGTGCATCGGTCGAGAATCTGACGTCTTTGGCAGCCATGACTTGGAACTCCGGTGGGGGGCGCGGCTCAGGCCGCCTTCTTCTTGAGTGCGGCGGCGCCCTCGATCACGCCCATGATGTCGGCCTCCTTCATGATCAGGAGGTCTTCGCCGTCGATCTTGACCTCAGTGCCCGACCATTTGCCGAACAGGACGCGATCGCCCTTCTTGACATCGAGCGGCGTCAGCTTGCCGGCTTCGTCGCGGCCGCCCGGGCCGACGGCGATGATTTCGCCCTCCTGGGGCTTTTCCTTGGCGGTATCGGGGATGATGATGCCACCCTTGGTCTTCTCTTCGCCTTCAAGGCGCCGGACCACGACGCGATCATGCAGCGGACGGAATTTCATGAGTTCCTCCATGTCGACAATTTGTACGAGGTGGCGGGCTCTCGACCGGAGCCTCTGCGGCCGACGATCCGGCGCCCCATCCGCTTCACGTCGGACGGTTCAGCATCGAACACAAAAGCATTGTTAGCACTCTTGCCGTGTGAGTGCCACGGAATTGATGGCGCGCGATTGGCCGCTACGCCGCCTCCACCACCTCGTCGTCCCGATGGGAGGCGCTTACGCATAGTGTGTCGGGCTATTTCTAATGCTGGATTGATAAATCTGGATTTCATTCCGGATTTTCGTGAATTTTATTACGTAAAGAAATATCATTCAAAAATAAAAAGATAGAGCATTTCTGCGGAATGCACGCTATACAGCCGGTTGATCAACTCGCGTGATACTCCATCAAGCGGGCTCATGATTGAGATTATTTCTCGGCCGCAGAGATTTGTTCTCATTGCGGAATCGCCATTATTCTTGCGGCGGCGCACCCAGAGCGCGCTTGCCGCTTAGGGCGACATCAGGTGCAATGCCGGGAAGGATCTGTGCGCGCCCCAGACTCTATGCTTCGGGACTTGTGTCACGGAGCGGCGTCGGTCGTGCATCTTTGCCGAATGAAGGCATGCGCCTTCGACGCGACGCGCGATGGATGACGACACCCGTCCGCGCTGCACGGTTGTGAACAGCCGAGCCGCATTGGCCGGTCCCAGCCCGAGCGTCGCGCAGGTCATCCCATGACGCGGATCACCTGATCCACGGAGGACCGCGCAACGCGCGATCATCCCGTTATCCGGGCCGCAGTCCTGCTCCAGCGATGGAGCGGTATCTGGCCCGTTCGATGCGCTCAACCAGCGCACGATGCCGCTCGCGATGGGGCCCGCCCCCTCAAGACCTGCGCCATTGAAGCCGTCGCCGACCATTGCCGCATCGATCGACAGCCGTCGATCGATCACTGGCGATGCGAACCAGGAGACCGATATGGCGCTCGAACAGGCCTGCGTGCAGGTGATGGCCAAACCCTGGGGGACGACCGATCTCCGGCCCTGGAGCGAGGTCGAGCATGACGGCGTCGCGATCGGCGAGCTCTGGTTTCAACGCCGCGACGTGCACGCGGCGGAGCCCGCGTTGCTGCTCAAATTGTTGTTCACGCAGGAGGCCTTGTCGATCCAGGTGCATCCGGACGACGCCTTCGCGCAAGCGATGGGACTGGCTCACGGCAAGACCGAAGCCTGGTACATCCTCTCCGCCACGCCGGATGCCACGATCGGCGTTGGGCTGAAATCGGCCCACACGGACGCAGAACTGCGAGCTGCCGTCACGGATGGGTCGATCACCGACCTCGTCCAATGGCGCAAGGCCTGCGAGGGCGACGTCATCTTCGTGCCCGCCGGAACGATCCACGCAATCGGCCCTGGTCTCGTCCTCGCGGAAATCCAGCAGCGAAGCGACACGACGTTCCGCCTGTTCGACCATGGCCGCCAGCGCGAGCTTCACATCGAGCGCGGCGTTGCAGCCGCCCATGCCGGGCCGGCCGCTGTCCAAGCGCCGGCGCGGCGCCTCAGCGATGCCAGGACCCTGCTCGTCGCGAGCCCGTATTTCGTCCTCGAACGGTTCGATCTGGCTTCAGGATCGGCCTGGGACCTGCGTGCAACGCGTGAAACCTGGCTGGTCGTCATCGCTGGCGCCGCCAGGCTCGGCACGTTGCAGGCGGGCGTCGGCGAGGGCTGCTTCATCGAGGCCGAGAGCATGCGCATCGAGGCAGGTCGCAACGGCCTGACCTGTCTGGTGGCCTACGACGCTGCAAGCCCCTGTCCCGACCTTCTGCATGACGTCCCCGGAAGCGATGCGAATGCGCCAGGCGACGTCGTTTCTCAGCCGCCCCTGCCGCTCCCGGCGCTGGCGGGTCCGTCCAACCCCTTCCCGGAGGCCCGCCCATGAGCCCACTCCAGCGCATTGCCTTCATCGGCAACTCACTTCCGCGTCGCTGCGGAATCGCGACCTTCACGACGGACCTGCAACAGGCGATCGCCTCGTCCGACACGGATCTGGAAACCGCGATCGTGGCCATGAACGACCATGGTCATGCCTACGATTATCCCCCCTCCGTCCGGTGCCAGATCGGCGACGACCGGCTGGAGGATTATGCAGGGGCCGCCGACTTCCTGAATGACGGCCGGTTCGACGTCGTCTCGCTCCAGCATGAATTCGGCATCTTCGGCGGTGAAGCCGGGGGGCACATCATGGCGCTGCTGTCGCGCCTGAAAATGCCGGTCGTCACCACGCTCCACACCGTCCTGTCCGAGCCCACGCCGGTGCAGCGCGACGTCATGGAGCAGATCGTCGACGCCTCGACGCGTATCGTCGTCATGGCCGAGAAGGGGCGCGAGCTGCTGCGGACAGTCTACCGACTCCCCGCCGACAAGATCGAAGTGATCCCGCACGGCATTCCAGATTTCGCTTTCCTCGCGCCCGACGACGCCAAGGCCAGGCTCGGGTTCAGCGGCCGCTCCGTCATCCTGACCTTCGGCCTGCTGTCGCCCAACAAAGGCATCGAGGTGATGATCGACGCGATGCCTGCGATCCTGAGACGCCGCTCCGATGCGGTCTATGTCATTCTGGGCGCAACCCATCCCAATCTGGTCCGCGAGCAGGGAGAGTCCTATCGCGCCGGCCTGATGCGCCGCGTGCGCGAACTCGGCGTCGAGGATCATGTGGTCTTTCTCGACCAGTTCGTCGATCAGGCGACCCTGCTCGGCTTCATCTCGATGTGCGATGTCTATGTCACGCCCTATCTCAACGAGGCGCAAATGACATCGGGCACGCTGGCCTATAGTTTCGGCCTCGGGAAAGCTGTTGTCTCGACGCCTTACTGGCATGCACAGGAGCTGCTCGCCGACGGGCGCGGCATTCTGGTGCCGTTCGGTGACGCGATTGCCATCGGCGATGAGATCGCGGGGCTGCTGACCGATGTCGAAAGGCGCCAGGCGATGCGGCTGCGCGCCTATGCCAGCAGCCGTTCGATGACCTGGGAGCGAACCGCCAAACGCTATCTCGGCGCATTCGAGACGGCACGTCGGGGCCGTGCGCTGAGCGTTATTGCCGGCCCGGCCGTGGCAATGCCTTCGCCGCAAATCTCTGCGCCGCCGGAAATGCGGACAGGCCATCTCCTGTCCATGTGCGACGACACCGGGTTGTTCCAGCATGCCGTTCATTCCGTGCCGGATCGCGCGCATGGCTACTGCGTCGATGACAATGCCCGCGCGCTGCTCCTCGCCTGCGCATTGAACAGCACCGGCGAACAGCACCTGGCGGACGCGCTGACGGCCCGCTTCGCATCCTTTGTCCAGCACGCCTGGAATCCCGATATGCGACGCTTCCGCAATTTCATGAGCTTCGACCGGCGCTGGCTGGAAGATGCCGGTTCGGAGGACAGCCATGGACGGACGCTCTGGGCGCTGGGCGAATGCGCGCGCAGCGATGTCAGCCCATCGCGTCGGCAATGGGCGGCCGCCCTGTTCGCGCAGGCCTTGCCCATCGTCGAGAGCTTCACCTCGCCTCGCGCCTGGGGCTTCACCCTGCTTGGTCTCGACGCCTACTGCGCCGTCGCCGGGGCGCCGCCGACCGCCATCTGGCTGCGCACGCTGCTTGCCGATCGCCTGCTCCGCCTGATGTCGGCGGTCGAGACACCGAACTGGGTGTGGTTCGAGGACGGGCTTTCCTATGACAACGCGCGCTTGCCCCAGGCCTTGATCGCAACCGGAGCCTCAATGAAGGTTCCAGGCTATCTCGAGGCCGGATTGCGCTCGCTGCGCTGGCTCGCGGATCTACAGACGACGCCCGCAGGCTTGTTCAGGCCTGTCGGCTCCGACAGCTTTGGCGAGAAGCGTCGCGCGCCCAGGTCCTTCGACCAGCAGCCGCTGGAGGCCACGGCGACCATCTCGGCCTGTCTCGCGGCCTGGCGCGCCGATGGCGATCCGCAATGGCGGACCGAGGCCGCACGCGCCTTCGCCTGGTTCCACGGCCATAACGACATCTCTGCGCCGCTGGTCGATCTGGAAACCGGCGCCTGTCGCGACGGCTTGCATCCCGACCGGGCAAATGAGAACCGCGGCGGCGAATCCGTGGTATCCTATCTTCTCAGTCTCGCCGAGATTCGCCAGCAAGCCCGCATCAGCGGGGATCGCCCGAAACTGGCGCCGCTTCGGGCCTTGCATGCCTGAGCCTTCGGTGATCGCGCACAAACAGACTGGGGTCGCCTTGTCCCAACCCGCCTTCCTGAATCGCCAGGCCCTGTATTTGCGCCCCGATCCCTCCAGGGTGGTGGTGCGCCGGTTCGGCCCCGCGACCGAACCGAGAGACCTCAACCCGATCGACAAGACCCGGGCGAACCATATCGTCGACCGGGTCCTGGCGCTGGATTGCGATACGGCCGAGAGCCTGCTCTCCGACGTGCTGGAGAATTTCAAAGGCCGGCACCGGAACCTGCTCGCACGGTTCGAGGAGCGCGCCGACGAGATGGAAGGCGCCTTCGCGACGCATTGCGACTTCACCAAGATCCAGCGCCAGCTGGTCGGAGCCTATTTCCTTCATGAATATTCGTTCGAGGCAGCGGCTCTCTTCAACCCGAGTATCGTTTCGCACCCTGATCAGTCCGGCGCGCCTCCAGACGGGCGCCGCTTCGTCCTGAGCGTTCGTGCGGTTGGCGAGGGACATATCTCGTCGCTGACGTTCCGCTCGGGCTCGATCGCCAGTGACGGCAGCGTCAGCGTCGATCCGACATCGCGCCTGGCCTCGATCGCCACCTTGCGCAACCGCATGGCGCGTCTCGACGGCGACGACGTCGAGGTCGTCTTTTCGCCCGATGGCGACATCAGCGAGCGGGTGATCTTTCCCATTACCGGATCCCAGTCGAACGGCATCGAGGACGCGCGGTTCGTCGCGTTCGACGACAATGGGAGGACGGTGTTTCGGGCGACCTACACCGCCTATAATGGCCGGGCGATCCGGTCCGAATTGATCGAGACCAGCGATTTCCTGTCGTTTCGAATGTCGCCGCTGCGGGGAACGGCCGCAGCGAACAAGGGCATGGCGCTGTTTCCTCGCAAGATTGGCGGTCGCTACGCCATGATCGCGCGGCAGGACAACGAGAACCTCTATCTCATCTATTCCGACGACCTTTTCACCTGGGACGGCGGGGTGGTGATCCTGAGGCCGCAATTCCCGTGGGAGTTCGTTCAGATCGGCACCTGCGGGTCCCCGATCGAGCTTGACGAGGGCTGGCTGCTGTTGACCCACGGCGTCGGGCCGGTTCGGAAGTACTCGATCGGAGCGGTTCTTCTCGACAAGCAGGATCCGTCGAAAGTCCTCGCGCGTTCCCGCGAGCCGCTGGTTCGGCCGGAGCCCTCCGAACGCGAAGGCTATGTTCCCAACGTCGTCTACACCTGCGGTGCGATACGCCATAACGACCACATCATCCTGCCCTACGCGGTCTCCGACACGTTCTGCAATTTCGCGACGATCAGGATCACTGCGCTCATGCAAGCCATGGAACACTAGGGTTCTTCCGGGCAGGGGCTTGCGAGAGAACCTCCCATCGGATGCGAGCAAGTTGAGAGAAGATCCCGCCTGCGCTTGCTCAGAGTAAGCGTCGACTTCTTTATGCGTCATGCCTTCGTTCAGTGAAGCCAAACTGAGCAGGAATGGTGAATCAAAATGACGGCAGACTTGGCCTGGTCTATGCGCGAAGATGACGCGGCCTTCGCGCTTGCTTAATTACTGAAAGAAGCGCGTAGTGAATTGTCGCCTCCCTTCAAACTGAACCGAGAGCGAGTCGCGGTGTCGATGTGGCGCCGGTCGACACTGGATTTTCATCTTGCACGGCAATGGCCAGATCATCTGGCGCAACGGCACGCGCCAGCCGGCATCGTTCAGCTTCAGACCGTCACTGAATGCGCGGGGCATATGTTCCGGGCATCTTGTCGCGAACCTGAGCCGGATAGACCCTGTGCAGTTCGCCTTTCCGATCCACCTGATCCGGGATGACGGAGACGTCCTGGACCTCGTGATCACGGGCCATCGCGACGATGGGGCGGTCTTCATCGCTCATCCAGTTGGAGCGGGCATCGAGGAACCATGTCATGACAACCGACTATAAGGCAGGCGATGTCATCAGCCTGGCCTTCGGCTTCTTCGACAGAACCGGCGTCGGAAACTACGAGATCACACGGGTATTGCCCGCGAGCGAGAATGGACAGCGGCAATACCGGGTGCGTGGGGCCGATGGTCACGAGCGCGCCATCGGAGAACTCCAGATCCGGGCGGGCGTCACGCAAATGAACCATTTCGGAAACCTGAAATAGCCGCGGCGTTCAGCAGACAGTCGAGCAAGCGGCCCTGATATCATGGCAGCGAATTGCAGGTACGGATCATGATGGACCGGACCACCGAAACAGAGGTCACGTTCAGCCATCCCTTCCGGTTGAGCGTTCTGCCGAATCCTCAGCCGGCCGGAACCTATCGCGTTGTCACCGACGAGGAAGAGATCGCGGGCCTGTCGTTCCAGGCCTTCCGCCGGACCGCCACGATGCTGCAGATCCCGGCCATCGAATTTTCACGCGGCTCCTCTCAGATCATCATTATTGATCCTGTCGAGCTAACAGCTGCCCTGGAGAAGGATAAGCAAGCCCAGTCGCGCCTATGAACCGTGAAGTGAAACGATCATGCGTTATCTTGGTGGAATCTCGGGGCGAGGCGCCCTGATGAGCAACGGCGTCAAGATCGGCCGTGCGTCCTACGATTTTGAAGGCTTCTTCCAGCATCCGATCGGGGTGACCAGTTGTGGCGAGCTTCGGCTGGCCTTTCCCGCTCTGAAGACCGTGTTCGGTCGCACGGATGTGCAGCTGCTGACCGATGATGGCCATCTGCTCGATCTCCGCTTCTCCTATTGGGAATCTCCTCCGACGAGAGGCGTCGCTCATGTTGATGTGACAGGGGATCTGCCTGCTACGCCGCAAAATTGGCACCATTGACCGTTTCGGGCGGCCACCGGTGTGGGAATTTGCCAGCCACCCTGAGAAACGACGCCAGTGCAGGCTTCACCGTTTTGCTGGAGCCTTTTCAAAGATGCACAGATTCGCCGGCGACCTTGCGCAGGGCAGCTTCGATCTGACCGCCGCAATAGGCTTCGTCGCCGTAGTCCCTGCGGGCTTTCTCGGCCAATTCGACCAAGGCGGGCAGGCTGGAGACGCGGCGCGCGAGCGCACTGGTGAGAGGCGCGGCCTCGTCGAAGATCGATGCGATGACGGGGAAGCGATCCGCCATCGTCGTCCACAACGTCGCGGTCACGACATCGGCGATCCCCGGCACCACTCCGCCCAGGAGAAAACCAGCGTCCGCGGTCAGCCCGTGCCGGCGTCCGGTCTCCTCCCAGAACGACATCCACTTCCTGAGGCGCGGCACGAACTCGCGCCACCGCTCTTGCGTCCACATCGATTGACCGCCTTGAAGCGTGATTTCATCGATGACGTCGTTGGCGTCGTTGACGACCTTCATGGTCAGCGCCCGCAACGCCGGCGTTGCCGGCATGAGGCCGAGCGTCTCGCCGAGATAGAGAATGATCGCCGGCATCTGCGCGATGGCGACGCTGTTCGTATTGTCGATCAACAGCGGCGGTCCCATGAATGGCACCGGCATTCGGCCGACCGGCTCTGCCATGAGCTTTTGAATCTGGTCGTCGCCGGCTTCGCGCCAGGCCTTCCCAGTCCACGCCAGCACCGCCCGCACGAACTGACCGCGAAACGGGACCGACCAATAATAGAGCGTATAGTCCTGCATGGGGCTGGTCTCCTTCGCTGTCCCCGTCGCATGGCGAACAACGCGTCGGACGCGGCTTCGGTTCGGCGGTGGCGCGCGCTAGCGCAGCGGGGCAGGGCCGTAGCACTCGACTGGCCCTCGCTGGTCGAGGCGCTGCGGGCCGGCGCACCACCATGGAGCTGCCGACAAGCGGCCGGGCGTTGACAAGCCCTGCCGCTCAATCCTGTCGCGCATCGAGAGCGTCGCGAAGTCCATCTCCGATGAAGTTGAAGGATGTGACCGCAAGCGTGATCGCGGCGCCGGGAATGATCGCGAGCCAGGGCGCGCTGGTCAGGTAGCTCTGGGCGCTTTCGAGCATGTTGCCCCAGCTCGGCGTCGGCGGCTGGATGCCGAAGCCGAGGAACGAGATGTAGCTTTCCGCCAGGATCGCATGCGCGACGTTGAGGGTGGCTGCGACCACGATCGGCGCAATGGCATTGGGCAGCAGGACACGGAACATGGTGCGCTTGCTGCTGGCCCCGAAGGAGATCGATGCCTGCACGAATTCTCTGGTCTTGAGCGAGCGGATCTGCGCCTCGACGACGCGGGCGACCTCCATCCAGGAGGTCATCGCGATCAGCAGCACGATCGAGGGCACGGAGGGCTGGATCAGCGCCGAGATCGCCAGCAGCAGGAAGATCGAGGGGAAGCACAGCATCGCGTCGACGAAGCGCATCAGGGCCGCGCCGAGAGCCCCTTCATAGAAGCCCGCGACCAACCCGACCACGATGCCGATCGCCATCGCGATCGCCATGGCCGAGAAGCCGACGGCGAGCGAGATCCGCCCCGCCATCAGGAGCCGCGCGAGGATGTCGCGCCCGAGCGGGTCGGTGCCCAGCACATGCGGCCCCGAGAAGGGCGCCGCGAAGCGGGAGCGGATGTCGATGAAGGTGTCGGTATAGGGCAGCAGCATCGGCCCGACGATGCAGGCAAGCGTGAGCAGGAGGATGGTCGCACCGCCGAAGACTGCGAGCCGGTGGCGCCGGAAGCGCCGCATGCCTGGGGCGTTCCAGAAGCCGGGTGCGGGCGCAAGGATCGGTTCGGCCATGCTCATGAGGTGCGCCTCTTGCTCGTCAGTGACGTCTGGCTCATCAGTGGCTTCCGGCGATGCGCGGATCGGCGACGCCGTAGAGCAGGTCGGCGACCAGGCTGCCGAGCAGCACCAGCATGGCGGAGAACATCAGGATGCCCATCACTACGGGATAGTCGCGGTAGCTGATCGAATCGAGGAAGAGCCGGCCCATGCCGGGCCAGGTGAACACGGTCTCTGTGACGAGCGCGCCCGACAGCAGCGTCGGCACATGCAGGCCGGTGATGGTGATCATCGGCAGCAGCGCGTTGCGCAGCACATGCCGCAGCAGGATGCTCCGCTCCGGCACGCCCTTGGCGCGGGCGGTGCGCACGAAATCCTGGTTGATCACGTCGAGCATCGAGGAGCGCATGTAGCGGCTCCAGACCGCGGTCGAGACCAGCGCCAGCACGATGCAGGGCCCGATCAGGTGATGCAGCTGGTTCAGGAAGGAGCCGTCGCCGACCGTGTAGCGGTTGCCGGCGGGCAGCCAGCCGAGTCCGACCGAGAAGACATAGATGATGACGAGGCCGAACCAGAATGTCGGGATCGAGAGCGCGATCATCGCGCCGATCGTCGCCAGCGAGTCGAAGATCGAATAGCGCTTGATCGCGCCGAGGATGCCGACCCAGGCGCCGAGCAGCATGGCGAGCAGCGTCGAGGTCAGCATCAGCTCCAGCGTCGCGCCGATATGGGAGCCGATGATATGCAGCACCGGCTGCTGGTCGCGATAGGAACGGCCCCAGTCGCCGCTCAGCATGCGCCAGAGCCATTCCGCATATTGCACAGGCAGGGGCCGGTTCAGGCCGAGCTGTTCCGCGATGCGGTCGAGATCGGCCTGGGTCATGTCGCCGCCGGCGGCGAATTGCGAGAGCGGCCCGCCCGGCGCCAGGTGCAGGATGGCGAAGCCGATCACCGAGACGATGAGCAGCAGCAGCAGCGCCTGGCCGAGGCGGCGCAGGAGGAATCCGATCATGGCGCCGTTCTCCCCGCCGCTGCGCGCTTCATCTCACTTCGCCCCAATCACTTGGCCCAGTACCAGCTGCCCATGTTCCAGGCGTTCTGGCGCTGGTTGATGTTGGGGCGATAGCCGATGAGGCCTTCCTTCACCCCTTCGATCGGCGCGTATTGGAAGATCGGCAGGATCGGCAGCTCCTCGCGGACGATCTCCTGCAGCTTGAAATAGATCGCCTTGCGCTTCTCCTGATCGAAGGTTTCCTGGCCTTCCTTCATCAGCGCATCGGCCTCGGCATTTTCCCACTGCATGTAGTTGCCGCCGCTGCCGCCCTTGACCGGAATCGCATCGGAGGCGAAGCGCGAGGCCGGGTCGGGATCGACGCCGGTGCGGAAGGTCGTGCCGACGAGCAGGGACTCGAATTTGGAGCGCACGTAGAACTCGCCCCAGATCACGGCGGCCGGCATGTTGTTGATCGTCATCTTCGCGCCGATCTGCTGCCAGTCCTGCTGGATCAGCTGCTGGCATTGCTCGCGCAGCTGGTTGCCCGTCGTCGTTGACACCGCGAATTCCAGCGGCACGCCGTTCTTCATGCGCGTGCCCGAGCCGGAGCGCTTCCAGCCGGCATCGTCGAGCAGCTTGTTGGCCCGGGCAAGGTCGCGCTGCTGGACGGGGAGGGCAGGGTTGAAGGCCCAGGATTCACGCGGTGCGAAGGATTCCGTCGGCTTCGGCACGCCGTAATAGATCGCGTCGATGATCGCCTGCTTGTCCATCGCCGCATAGAGCGCATGCCGCACGGCCTTCTCGGCGAAGGCCTTGTTGCCGAGATTCGGCATGATGATCTCGAGATTGCCGCTCGGCGCGACCGCCACCTTGCGGCCGGGAAGCTTGATCGCCTCCTGGTAGAAATTCGCGGGGATGCCCGAGATGATGACCAGGTCGACCTGGCCGGTGCGGAACTGGGCATAGAGCGCCGTCAGGTCAGGGATGTATTTCAGGACGGCCTTCTCAAGATAGGGGCCGTCGCCGTGATAGCTCTCATTGGCGACGAGCGTGATGTTGTCGCCGGGCTGCCTGGTGCCCCAGCGGAACGGGCCGGTGCCGACGGGGGCATTGTTGAACGGCGCCGTGTTCGGGTCCGCCGCCTTCCCGAGGATGTGCTTGGGAACGATATGCGTGTTCGCCAGCATCGCGAGATAGGGGGCGTAGGCCTTCTCCATCCGCCACGAAATCTCGTGCGGGCCCTTGATCACGATATCCCGAACGAAGGCATGGCCGACGCGCGTGCGCGCCTTGAAACCGGCCGAGTTGATCAGTTCCAGGGAGTATTTGACGTCCTCGGCGGTGAACGCCGTGCCGTCATGCCATTTCACGTTGTCGCGGAGCTTCACCGTCCAGGCGAGGCCGCCCTCCGAGATGCCGCCATTCGCCTCGCTCGGCACCGCGACCGCCAGGTCCGGGCGAAGCGTGCCGTCGGGCTCGGCGACCCAGAGCGAGTTGAAGACGCTGGTCCAGACGACCTCGTCGACCTCGACGCCCGGCATCAGCGGGTTGAAGGAAACCGGTTCCTGCGAGAGCCCGACCACGACGACGCCGGTCGGCTTTGCCGGCGGCGGAGGAACTGGCTTGCCCGCCGTCTGGGCCTGCGCGGCAAGGCCGGACGTCGCGGCCAGCGCGCCGGCGCCGAGGCCGAAGAGGTCGCGCCGGTTCAGGCTCCAGTTCGAAAAACGCCGTGGATCGTGACTGTCTCGCATCGTGCTTCCCCTCTCCCAAGGCACCTGCTTTCAGCGAGCGCGCTGAAAGGCGTCATCATAATAATGAACACAAGCGGCAGCCCATCTTCACAATGGGCGTCATTCGGCTAAAAATCTTCATCATATGATATCGTGCGTCAAGGGCCGTGGGGAAGCCGAAGCAGTGAATTGGGCTTATAATTCCAGCAAGCAATTGTATTTAAATGGTAATTTTATAAATCACCCGAATTTCATCAAAATGGTTGCGCGGGCATTTCCGTCATCATAACCTTCGCAGGCCTTCAATCGCTTGGCCTTCAATCGCTTTTGGCCTTCAATGGTTTCCTGGGACCCCATGCCGGATTCAGTGCTGCCCGCCGAGAGTTCCGACGTCGATGCCGACGAGCAGCTCGAGGCCATGAGGATCGGGCAGCGGCTGCGGGCCCTCAGGGCCGAGCGCGGGCTGACGATCCTGGAGCTGGCGGCGAAGGCAGGCGTCTCGTCCGGCAGCATCAGCCAGATCGAGCGCGGCGCCTCCAACCCGTCGGTCAGTACGCTTCAGAAGCTGCGCGCCGCGCTCGGCGTCACGCTCTGGTCGTTCCTGGAGAGCGAGGCGACGGAACCGGCCCGCGAGTCGCACTATGTCCGGCGCCAGGCCAATCGCCCGCGCATCGTCGTCGGCACCAATCAGCTGACCAAGGAGTTGTTGTCGCCGCGCGACAACAACGAGCTGCGCTTCATGATCCTCACCGTACCGCCGGGCGCCGAGAGCGGCAGCTTCCTGAGCGGGCCCGGCGACAAGGGGGGCTATGTCCTCTCGGGCCGGGTCGAGCTCAGCATCGGCGACGAGGTCTTCGAAATCGGGGAGGGGGACAGTTTCCAGTTCCCCAGCACCATTCCACACCAGGTCGTCAACCGCTCCGCGAGCGAGGCGAAGCTGATCTGGATCATCAATATCCGGGAATCGCACCTGTAGGGCGATCGTATCAGGCGGGGCCGGCAAGGCCGCCTTCGCCTGCCATTCCAGCAGACCCAGAGGAAACATGATCACGCGTCACGAAGTCACCGGCCGTCTCAGCAAGGTGCTGGTCGCCAATGGATTTGCCTTCCTGTCGGGCCTCACCGCCAAGGACCGCAGCGGCGGCGTCAAGGAGCAGACCGCCGATATCCTCGCTCAGATCGACGCCTATCTGGCGATGGCCGGCACGGACAAGACCCGCATCGTCGTTGGCAATATCTGGCTGAAGGACATCAGCACCTTCAACGAGATGAACGCGGCCTGGGAAGCCTGGGTCGACCCGAAGCAGCCGCCGGCGCGGGCGACCGTCGAGTCGCGCCTGGCCGCGGACGACATCCTCGTCGAGATCCAGGTTCAGGCCCTCGCCTGAGCCTCGGCGCCCGCCGCGAGCGATCGCGGCGGACGCTTTCCGCGTCCCAAATCCTCGCGTCCTCAAGCGCAAGCGGTCCGCCATGTCTCAGTCATCTGCCCTTCCGAGTGCCGTCCCCGGCGACCCGTCCTGGTGGTTCGCCGAGGCCATCGACGCTGAGCGAGGCCGGCCGGATTCGTCACACCTGTCGGGGAGCATCACGGTCGATGTGGCGATCGTCGGTGGCGGCTTCACCGGGCTGTGGACCGCGCTGGCCTTGAAGGAGCGGGCGCCGCAGCTCTCGATCGCCCTGATTGAGGCCTCGCGCTGCGGATCGGGGGCGAGCGGCAAGAACGGCGGAAAAGTCTCGGGCTATTGGGGCTCGCTCGCCGGGATGGAAGCGAATATCGGCGCCGCTGGCGCACTGGCGGTCGCCCGCGCCGGCGCCCGCGCCCAGGACGCGATCCGCGCCTTCGCCACGGCTCCCGGTCGCGACGTCTGGTGGCGCGACGGCGCCAGCATCCGCGTCTCGGCCTCGCCGGCGCAGGACGCCAAGATCAAGGGATATGTGGAGACCGCACGGCGTCTCGGCGTGCCGGATATGGCCCATGAGCTCACGCCCGACGAGGTCGCCGCCTATTGCCGCTCGCCGGTGTTCCGCGGCGGCGTCTACCTGGCTGAGGGTGCAACCGTTCAGCCCGCCAGGCTGGCGCGCGAACTGCGGCGGGCGGTGATCGAGGCCGGCGTTTCCGTCTTTGAGAACACCAGGATGGTCGGGCTCGATGCCGGCACGCCCAGCCGCGTGCGCACCCCCGACGGCGAGATCATTGCTCGCGAGGTCGTGCTCGCCACCAATACCGAGCTGGCGAAGCGGCCGGAGGTGAAACCCCATGTCAGCGTATTCTCCTCCTTTGCGCTGATGACCGATGCGGCCCCCGAGAAGCTCGCCGCAATGGGCTGGAACCGCGATGAAGGCCTCGCGGACCTCAGGATGTTCGTCCATTATTTCCGCAAGACGGTCGACGGCCGCATCCTGATGGGCTCCGGCTCCGGCCCGATCAGCTTCGGCGGCAATGCCCGCGATCCGCGCCTGACCACCGACCTCGCCTCGGCGGCCCGGGCCGAAAAGGGGCTTCGCAGGCTGCTGCCTGGCTTCGCCGATGTCGGCATCGCCAAGATATGGGGCGGCGGCATCGACGTCTCCTCCGACCGGCTGCCGTTCTTCCGCACCGTGCCGGGCACGCGCATCCATTATGGCTGCGGCTATTCCGGCCATGGCGTGAACCCGACCTATATCGGCGGGCAGTGCCTGGCTTCGCTCGTCCTCAATGCCAGGGACGACTGGGCGAGCCTGCCGCTCTGCACCCGCAGCCTTCCCTCGCTTCCGCCCGAGCCCTTCCGTGCCGTCGGCGGCCGGCTGGTGCGGTGGGGCATCATTGGATGCGAGGAGGCCGAGGAGAGGGGCGAGCGCGCCGGGCCGGCGATGAGCACCGCAGCGGCGATCCCAAAGCTCTTCGGCCTGCGCATCGGAACGCGCTGAGAGCCTCGCTCCGCCGCGAGCATCATCCGCGCCCTGTGCGCAAAGCCTTGCGCGCCTCATCTGCGACGAACGCGTCCCCTGGCGCATCCGGTGCGAGGAGCTTTGCCGATCCCCGGCCGGGCGTTTGATCCGTTGCGCCTCGGGCTGCCGCACCCGGACCAGGCAGCGGGCAAGCGCCCTGCAAGTCCCATCGCTCTCAGATGTGGCGCAATCCGACCTTTTCGATGAGCGGAAGCAACTCGTCGCGGGCCGAGACGCGGTGGGCACGGGCGCGACGATGGGCTTCGCCCGGCTCGCCGCTGCGGATGGCCTCGATCAGCGCACGGTGCGCCCGTGCCGATCGCGTCGGGCGAGAGCGCAGCCGCAAGGTGAGCATGCGGGCCCGGTGGGCCTGATCCGTCACGGTCTGGGCGATCCGTAGCAGCCGCCCATTGCCGCAGCGTTCGACAAGGAGGCGATGAAAGGCATCGTCGGCCTCGGCCCAGGCCGCGAGATCGTCCTGGGCGAGCCCCTGTTCCATGGCGGCGGTGGCGGCCTCGAGTTCGTCGGCGGCCGAACTCCGCTGCTCGGTCGAAAGGCCGGCCAGGAGTTCGGCTGCCATCGCTTCGACCGCGATGATCACCTCGTAGATCTCGCGCACGTCATCAAGAGCCAGAGGGCAGATCAGGACACCGCGCTTCGAGAGCACGCGGACGAGGCCTTCCACCTGCAGGCGGATGATCGCTTCGTGCACGGGCGTCCGGCTCATCCCCAGGCGGACGGCGATCTCCTGCTCCGAGCCCTGATAGCCTGGCGGGAATTCCGTGCTGCGGATCGCCGCCTTCAGCGCGGCATAAGCCTCGTCGACGAGGGAGCCGCGCCTGTTGCCGGGTTCCGCAGGCTCGGCACGTGCCAGTTCGATCATTCCAAGCTCCTTGCCGCGGATTGAGCATGGCAGCGAGCTTCCATGCAAGTGCGAATGGATGCTTGACAGCCGGCGCCTTGCTGAAGAGATTTAAGCATGGAATCTTCCATGGAAGAACGAATGGAAGAAGAGGGCGTAAGCGCCGGGAATAGGCGCCAATTTCGGGAGAGGAACGATGAAGAGGATTTGTCTCGCGCTGGCCGCGACTTTGTCCCTCGCTGCAGGCGCCTTCGCGCAAACGCCGGTCTATCCGACCAGGCAGATCACGCTTGTCGTGCCGTTCGCAGCCGGCGGGACGACCGATATCGTGGCTCGCTTCATGGCCGAGCATATGAGCCGGACGCTCGGCCAGGCCATGATCGTCGAGAACCTGGCCGGAGCAGGCGGCACGACCGGGGCGACGCGCGTCGCCAAGGCCAGCCCCGACGGTTACACGCTCTTGATGGGCAATCTCGGCACGCAGGCCGCGAGCGTCGGTCTCTATCCCAAGCTGGCCTATGATCCGCGCACCGATTTCGAGCCGATCATGAACTCGGCGTCGACGCCGATGCTGGTCGTCGCCAGGAAGGACCTGCCGGTCAGCGATTTCCGCGAGTTTGTCGCCTATCTCAAGGCCAATGCGGCCAAGCTGAATTACGGCTCGGGCGGCGTCGGCTCGACCTCGCATCTGACCTGCCTGTTCCTGGACTCGCTGCTCGGGGTCAAGCCGCAGCACGTGCCTTTCCGCGGCTCGGGCCCGGCCCTCAATGCGCTGCTCGGCAGCCAGGTCGATTATGTCTGCGACCAGACCGTCGCGATCGTCCCGACGGTTCAGGCGAAGGAGGGCAAGGGCCTGGTCGTTGCGGTGAAGAACCGCTTGTCGGTCATTCCCGACGTCCCGACCGCGGCCGAACAGGGCCTGCCGGCCTTCCAGGCAACCGGTTGGAACGCGATGTTCGCGCCCAAGGGCACGCCCAGGGAAATCGTCGACAAGCTCAACGCCTCGGCACGCGCCGCCCTCAAGGACGAAACGACGCGCAAGCGCCTCCTCGAGCTTGGGGCTGAACTGCCGGACGAGGCGGGCCAGAGTCCGGCTGCGCTTGGCGAACTCGTGCGCAGCGAGATCGAGAAATGGGTGCCGGTGATCAGGAATGCCGGCGTCACCGTCCCCTAGGGCATCGGCCCGAAAAGTGGAATGCGGTTTTCGGGAAAGCCGATGCAACCACAGAAGGTTAGATCATCGGTCCGCTCCTCGTGAAAAGACCGCTCGCCGCCGGGCGCTTTTTGCGCTCGGTCGATTGAAGCCAGCAATACCCGTTGAAACCAGGAACCATGAGAACGACCATGCGCACACACCGGATCGCTGCCATCGGAGGGGACGGGATCGGCCCCGAGGTCATTGCCGCCGGGTTGCAGGCGCTCGAGGTCTGCGCCGAACGGGACGGCGGCTTCCGCGTCGAGGTCCAGTCCTTCGACTGGGGATCGGATTATTACCGCAAGCATGGCGTGATGATGCCGGCGGACGGGGCCGACCAGCTCAGGGCCTTCGATGCGATCTATTTCGGCGCGGTCGGTGCTCCCGACATTCCAGACCATGTCACGCTCTGGGGCCTCAGGCTCGCGATCTGCCAGCCGCTCGACCAATACGCGAATGTCCGGCCGACCCGCATCCTGCCCGGCATCGTCAGTCCGCTGCGCCATGTCTCGGGGCCGGAGCTCGACTGGGTAATCGTGCGCGAGAACTCCGAGGGCGAATATGCCGGGGTCGGCGGGCGTGTGCACAAGGGCCTGCCGCAGGAGGTTGCGACCGATGTCGCGATGTTCACGCGCGCCGGCGTCAGCCGCATCATCCGCTACGCCTTCGAGATCGCGCGCTCGCGGCCGCGCAAGCTCTTGACCGTCGTCACCAAATCGAATGCCCAGCGCCACGGCATGGTGATGTGGGACGAGATCGCCGTCGAGGTCGCGCGCGAATTCCCCGACGTGACCTGGGACAAGATGCTGGTCGACGCCATGACGATGCGCATGACGCTGAAGCCCGAGACGCTCGATACCATCGTCGCGACCAATCTCCACGCCGATATCCTGTCGGATCTCGCCGCCGCTCTCGCCGGTTCGCTTGGCATCGCGCCGACCGCCAACCTCAACCCGGAGCGCAAGTCGCCCTCGATGTTCGAGCCGATCCATGGTTCGGCCTTCGACATTACCGGCAAGGGCATCGCCAACCCTGTCGCCACCTTCTGGACCGGGGCCATGATGCTGGACCATCTCGGCGAGGCGAACGCCGCGGCGCGGCTGATGCGGGCCGTCGAGCGCGTGACCGCCGATCCCGGGCTGCACACACCGGATCTCGGCGGGAATGCAACGACGAAGCAGGTGACGGAGGCGGTCTGCCAGGCCTTGCGGGGCGACAATATCTGACCGCCCAAGAGAGCGTGCATGAGAGAGAGCGTACATGAGACAGAGCGTGCATGAGAGAGAGCATGCATGGGAGCATGGCTGGCCGGATCGGTTGCGGGGCTGCCACCGCCGAACCGATCTTCGACCCGCGCAATCCAGGCCGCTCCGGTGGCGCAGGGGGCCATCCGCCCCTGACGGTCGCGAGGGCCTGGCCACGGGCCGGCCTGCGGCGTCGGAGATGCCGATCGCCGGCCGAGGACCCGCTAATCCAGCCAGACCTTGGCAGCCTTGTCCTGGTAGTCGTCCTTGGGGTTAACCCCGAGCAGCATCTTGATCCCTGCCATCAGGTTATTGGCGTTTTCCCAGATCTCGGCGCTGCTCGGGTCGAAGCGCAGCAGGGCGAGATTGGGATCGTCCTTGCCGCCTTCGAACCAGGCCGCGACGAAGCTGTTCCAAAGCCGGTCGATGACCTGACGATCCATATCGATGGAAAGATCGCCCTCGACCGAGGCGAACAGATCATGGCCCTTCGAGGCCAGGCTGAAGGCTGCAGGCTTGCTGCCCGCGAGCGCCTTGACCAACTCGGTGTCGCGGGAGGCGAAGAACCAGATCGGCCCGTGATCGGCCTCGAGCTGCGCCGTCATCGGGCGGGTATGGCCCTGCTCGGTACCGGCCAAGCCGAGCATGACGGTCATGTCGGACTTCAAGGCTTTCCAGAATTTCGCTTCCAGTTCGCTTGGCGTCGGCATGGCATCCTCCTGCTTTTGCAGGGTGAACGGCCAGGCGACGGCCATGTTCCACGATGGTGGACCAGCGGAAAATGCCCGCAGCAAGCCCGCAGGGCTCCGAACTCGGACGAGCGGCGGGCAATAGGGGGCTGGCGTTCAATGTCGGCGCCTCGCTGGCTGAGGCCATTCCGGCCCGCCCTCTTGCGCGTCGGCGATTTCCATCCATATACCATCCATATGGATGGTATATGGATGGAAAAATGAAGACGCCCGATAGCGAAAAACTCACGCTCAATCTCGGCTTCGTCGATCTCGGGCGCATCGACCTGCTCGTCAGGGACGGCTTCTATTCAAACCGGTCGGACTTCATTCGCACCGCGGTCAGAAACCAGCTTGCGACCCATGCCGATGTCGCCGCGCAGGCGACGACGCGGCTCTCTCTCGAACTTGGCCTGCGCGTCTTCACAAGACGCGATCTCGAAGCGGCCAGGGCCGCCGGCGAACGCCTGGAAATCCGCGTGCTTGGCCTTGCCGTCATTGAAGCGGACGTCTCGCCCGAGCTCGCCCGGGAGACGATCGCCTCCCTGACGGTGCTCGGCGCGCTGCATGCCTCTCCCGACATCAAGACCGCCCTGTCCGACAGGCTGGCATGAAAAGGCACATCTCCATGACCATGCACATCCGCTCCGCCATCGGCGAAGCCATGACACGCCTGAGGAATGCCGATGTTGCGGGCGCGACCGCGGCCATTCAGCAAGCGCTCGCCGGGCGCCCTGATCAAGCCCCGCAGCGTCCCGGCACCGTCGAGGGGGACAGGGCCGGGTCAAAGGCTCATGCCCGGCGGGGACTCGGCGACATCCTGCAATCGCTTCGGACCGAGCGGGCGCGCTTCGCCGAGCAGCCGGGCACGGCGCGTCACCAGCCCGCCCCCGCAGACGAGGATGGGCGCTTTCGCTCGCGCAGCTTTCGCAACGCCGCCGGCTCACTGGCTTACAAGCTCTACGTACCGGCGGATCATGCCGGGCGGGAACTCGCTTTGGTGGTGATGCTGCATGGCTGCACGCAGGACCCCGACGATTTTGCGCGGGGAACCCGGATGAACCGGCTGGCCGACGAATTCGGCATCGTCGTCGCCTATCCCCACCAGCCGGGTTCGGCCAATGCCCAGGGCTGCTGGAACTGGTTCGACCCGCGTCATCAGCGGCGCGGGGCGGGGGAGCCGGCGGTTCTGGCCGGGCTCGCCCAGGAACTGGCCGCCGAATTCGGGATCGATCGCGAGCGCGTGTTTGTCGCCGGCCTGTCTGCGGGCGGCGCGATGGCCGATGTGCTGTCCTCGACCTATCCCGAGGTCTTTTCGGCAGCCGGCATCCATTCCGGCCTTCCCCATGGCGCCGCAACCGATGTGATGTCGGCCTTCGCGGCGATGAAGGGGAACGCGAAAGCGACAGCTCCGGCGAAAGCAAACGGTACCAGGCAGATCATCTTCCACGGCACGGCCGATGCCACGGTTCACCCCTCGAACGGCGAGACGCTGTTTGCCCGGGCACGGGCTCGCGATGACGCACTGGCGGAGTTGATGACGAATGCCGTCGTCAATGGCCGGCATGTCACCCGCACGCTGGTGGGACCTGCACATGGTCCGGCCATCACGGAGTACTGGCTGGTCAAGGGGGCCGGTCACGCCTGGTCGGGCGGGGATCGGACGGGAAGCTACACGGATGCGTCGGGCCCGGATGCCTCGCGCGAGATGATCCGGTTCTTCCTGGAAAACTGATGGGCTCGTCTCACATCGCATGCTGCGGGGAGGGCGCGGCAAGGGGCGGGCTGCCTGGCGTGCCGATCCGTCGGATTGAACGTCTGCGCGCGGGGCACAGGGCGGACATCACGACTGGCCTGACCCGATCGACGAAGCGCCCTTCGGAGCACCCCGAGCGGTCGCTTGCTCCCGGCCGCGTTCAATGTCCCAACGCGGTCGCCGTTCTCCAGCATTCGAATTCGTTTCACATCGAAGCCAGAGCAGCATATATAGTCGTCGAGTAGTTGGTCGCTACATCGTTTCAATATCATTTGAGGCGATTGCCCGCCAATACTCCGGCCAGCTGCTCAGATCTACGCAGTCGAATTCAAAATCCAATGCATCATTCGGCGGTTCAGCCCTCATGCTGATCCGACGTGGTTGTTTGCCGTGTTTCGGAAAGATCTTCAATGCGCAAGATCTTATCCCAAGCAAATGTTGGAGATGAAAATGACATCCAATGGCGAGATGAGTGGACTTGCAGAGGTCAAAAATTACTTGCAGCGAGCATTCCATGGCTGGCAGGGGCGAACCCGCGCAGCCCTGCTCGGCGCCACTGCGTTGATCGGTGCTGCGGCCGTGACGCCGGCCTGCGGGCAGGCCCCGGCACAAGCGCCGTCCCCGGCGCAATCCCGCCCGAACATCCTGTTCATCATGGGCGACGACATCGGCATCATGCAGCCGAGCATCTACCACCGCGGCCTGATGGTCGGGGAGACGCCCAATATCGACCGGATCGGGCAGGAGGGTGCGCTCTTCACGCATTACTACGCCGAGCAGAGCTGCACGGCCGGCCGCAATGCCTTCTTCACCGGCATGCACCCCTTGCGGACGGGAATGATCCCGCCGCAACTGCCGGGCAGCCCGTCCTATCTGCGGCCCGGAACCCCGGCGCTTGCCAAATTCCTGCTCGACCTCGGCTACAACACCGGAGAGTTCGGCAAGAACCATCTCGGCGACCACACCGACGCGCTGCCGACCGCGCACGGCTTCCAGGAATTCTGGGGCTATCTCTATCACCTCGACGCGATGCAGGGCGTGAGCTTCCCCGACATCAACAGGAACTCGACCCAGCAGACCGTTGCTCCGCCGTGCCTGAACACGGCGATCCCGGGTCTTCCGCCGGTTCCCGGCGCGGTCGATCCAAGAACGACGACCTGCCTGACGCCGCCGCGTCCCGTGCTGTTCTGCACCTCGTCCAATGGCACCGGGGCCAATCAGACATGCCGGGACGAAGGCCCGCTGACGCTGGAACGGTCGAAGACGGTGGACGAGGAAATCTCTGCCAAGGTCGTCGACTTCCTCGAGCGCAATGACCCAAGGCGGACCAACAAGCCGTTCTTCGCCTGGTACAACCCGGCGCGCATGCATGTCACGACGGTTCTGTCGCCGAAATACGAGGCGATGATCGGCGAGCCCGGCGGCAAGGACTGGGGCCTCAACGAAGCCGGCATGAAGCAGATGGATGACAATATCGGCGTCGTGCTCAAGAAGCTGCAGGACATGGGCCAGCTCGACAACACGATCGTCGTCTTCACCACCGACAACGGCGCCGAGACGATCACCTTCCCGGATGGCGGCACCACCCCCTTCAAGGGCGGCAAGCTGAGCACCTGGGAGGGCGGCATGCGCGCGCCTGCGCTCGTGCGCTGGCCTGCCGGTGGCATCCGGCCGGGCACGATCAAGAATGACATCTTCGCGTCGCTCGACTGGCTGCCGACGCTCGTCAACCTCGCGGGCGGAGACAAGGGCAATGCGCTGAACCAGCGCATCATGGCGGGCAGCTATCCCGGCATCGTCAAGACCAAGCTCGATGGCGTCGACCAGGTCGAATACCTTCTTGGGCGTTCGGAAAAATCGGCACGCGATACGTTCTTCTACTATTCGGGCAAGGAACCGTCGGCGGTCCGCTACAAGAACTGGAAGATCTACTTCGCGATGGTGTCCGACTCGCCTGCCGGCTTCATCTCGGGCGTGCTGCCCTTCCACTGGGCCCAGGTCGTCAACATCAAGCGCGATCCCTTCGAGACCTCGATCGGGTCGCAATACAAGACGCTCATGGGCATGGGCGGTACCATCGGCTCCCCCTCCACCGCCTATATCTACGATTGGAACATGCTGCCGATCGGCCAGGCGCTGTGGATGAAGGAACTTCTCTCCTACAAGGAGTTCCCGCCGATGCAGGACCCGGCGAGCTACAACCTCGACCAGGTCATCGAGCAGATCAAGAACACGAAGGGCCGGTCGGACTGACCGCTGGCGAAAGAAAGCAACCAGGCCGGCGCCCCCGCTCGGGGGCGCCTGTTTCCCTCCATCAGGCTGGCGAGCGCCAGAAGCTCAATCAAGGCCAGAACCTCCATCAAGGGAAGATGTCATGAAGACCTGTGCCATGACCGGCATTGCGTTATCGATCGGATTGATCCTGTCGGGCTGCCAGAGCTCGCAATCACGGGCTCAGCAACTCGCCACGATCTGCGCCGACCCCAATAACCGGGCGCCCAAATCCGGCTACTGGAGTGAATGCCAGACGCTCTATCCTTCAACCCCCCAGCAGTTGCAGAGAGCTTATCGTCTCGGCGCGCCCGGCGGTAACTGATGCTTGCCTTGGGCCGGATCATGCGATCCGGCCCAAACCTAGCCGACCCAAACCTAGCCGGCTGAACCATCTCGTGAAGGGCGCAGGGACGGTGGGCGGAAACAAGCGGTTCGCTCGTCCCGGATGGAGCTGAAGACGGACCTCGATGGCTCCGTCGATCCCGATGCCGGCCCGACGGCTTCCGAAGGGCCTCGTTGCCGGGCAGGCGCGACGAACCAATCGTTGGCCCACGCGTTGTCCGACGACCTCGATCGGCAGAGACGATGAACAAGGGACAGCACGAACTCCGAGTGGCCTTCAAGCGCATCGAGCGGGAGGTTCCAAAGGGGCTTGCATCGACGTTGCGGTGGCTGCGGCATCCCGCATCGCGTTGGGCGCGAATACCCGTGGGCCTTCTCCTCATTCTCGGCGGCGTCTTCTCGCTTCTGCCCGTGCTTGGACTCTGGATGCTGCCGCTCGGCCTGTTGCTGATCTCGGCAGACATTGCGCCATTGCGAAAGCCGATGGCCCGCTTCGTCCACGCCTCCATGAACCTCTGGGGCAGGCTGCAGAGGTGGTGGCACCGCCGCAACTGAGAAGCGGCGGACATTCGAACGCGGTTATGGCACGCTACCGGCAGCGAGAGGACTTCGCTTCACATCAGGGTGCGCTGATTATTGTCAGGCTTTGACGCGAACGCGTGCGCAAGATGTGGCCTGCCCCGATCTAGCGCGTTGCCAGTCCCGCGTTCTCCAGCGGCGCGGTAATCGCGTGGCTCGTCGCTTCCGTTGCATCGCCGATCGAGTGCCCGACCTGTTCGACCTTGTCGTTGAAGTTGCGCCGGGTGTTGGGATCGATCACCGCGATCGGCGCCGAGATCGCCAGCCCGGCTGCCGTGCCCACGGCAGCGGCCGTTCCGGCTGTAACCTGCATCAGGCGTTCGCCGAGGCCCACCCGGGAATCGGTGATCGGCTGCCCTGCGACCAGGCGCGTTCCGATCAGCTTCACCACCTCGGGGCTCTCGGCGAATTTGCCGTGGTTCAGGCTGTCGCCGGTGCGCAGCTTGGTTAGGTTGAGAACGGTGATGTCGGCCGCCGCGAGCTGGCTGCGATAGGGTTCCGCGTCGGGGTCGATGGCGCCCAGCCGCGCGGTGCTGCCCCAGACACGGCGCGACACCGCGAGCGCCTTGTCATCCTGCGACACGAACACCGTGAAGCGCGGCCGCTTGCCGTCCATCTCGGCGATCTGGTTGCGGAAGACGTCGATATCGACATCGGGCGCGGCCAGCATGACATTGGCGATCTTCGGCGCGATCCGGCCGTTGCGGATCGCCATCTGGCGCAATGCCTCGAGCGTCACCCAGTTGCCCATCGAGTGGGCCAGCACCGAGACCTCGCCGACCGCCGGGTCCTTGGCCAGCGCCTGGAACAGGTTTTCGAGCGCCTGCCGCGAATAGTTGCCGCTCTCGCGGTCATAGCCATAGGCGAAGAGCGAGCCGCGCGAGGGCCAGGTGAACAGGATCGGCACGACCTCGGCGTTGGAATCGTGGACGATCTGGGCGAAGCGGTAGACCGCATCCTCGAAGCGGTTGTTGAAGCCGTGGATGAAGACCATCACGCGCCGCTTGGGCACTTTCTGTACGGCCTTGTGGAAGCGTGCGATCGCCTCGGTGCGGTCGATCTTGTCGACCTTGAGCGTCACGAACTCGGTCGCGGGGTCGCCAGGCAGTTTGCTCGGCCACTGCACCTCGCCGATCTTGCGTCGCGCATCCGGCGGCAGCGAGACGGTGATCTCCGCGAAGCCGGGCTTGCCACGCTCTCCTGAAAACAGCACGCCCGCATCCTCATCGGGCGAACGCGTCGTCGCGACCAGCATCGTGACCTTGCTGGTCCCGGGCGCGGTCGAGGCCACCGGCGCAAGCACGCCGCGGACATCCCCTGCGCAACCGCCCAGAAGCGCGCCGAGAAGGACCGCAGTGGCGGGAATCGCTGCGCGTCTCAAACGCGACGGCGTATTGGAACGGTCGTTTGCGGCAAGCGTCGTGCAGATATTCGCGTGAGGATTGTGGTCGCCCCAACTCATCTCTCAACACCCGCAACCTGTCTGCACGATCGAGCAGCCACTTAGGTTTGCCTGCCCGTCTCGGTCAAGCACAGAGCCGGCGCTCACGGACGTGGCCGGAGTATTCCGCGTACGCGTGGCTTGTTTGCCTCACCACGCAGCGCCCTGTCCGATCCTATTCGGAAGATTCCGCCGGTGATGAAGCCCATGCCGTTCGTGGTCACAGAGGTTGGAGCATCAATCCAGCGCTTGACGGGAACTGGCAATTTTTCAGACAATTATCGTTCTCGACGGCAACTTCTCGGTTTTGCCCGGGTTTGGACTCTGGATGCTGCCGCTCGGCCTGTTGCTGGTCTCGGCAGACATTGCGCCATTGCGAAAGCCGATGGCCCGCTTCGTCATGAACCTCTGGGGCAGGCTGCAGAGGGTGGTCGCAAGATCGCAACTGAGAAGGGGCGGAATGCGCTCCGGCCCGCCGGGTAAACGGTTGAACGGCTCCGGGCGACCAAGAACGGGAGGCGACGGGTGAGCACGCTGGACCGAGCAATCGAGATCGCCGCGAAAGCCCATGAAGGCCAGAAGGACAAGGCCGGCGAACCGTACATCGCGCACCCGATGCGCCTGATGGCCCGGTTCCTCTCCGCCGGCCAGGAACAACACGCGATCATCGCCGCGCTCCATGATGTCGTCGAAGATTCCGACTGGACGTTGGATGACCTGCGTCGAGAAGGCTTTCCTGATCAGGTGGTGACGGCGATAGACGCGCTCACCCGACGAGAGGGCGAGGATTACATCGCCTTCGTGCGCCGTGCCGCCAGCCACCCGCAGGCCCGTTTCGTGAAATACGCCGACCTTCTCGACAATATGGCCGAAACGCGCCTGGCGCAGGTTCCGGACCGCAGCCGATTGAGCCGGAAGTATGCCGCGGGCCTTCGCACACTCAACGAGACTCCGCCTCCAGTCTGAAGGGTTCGCAATCTGAAGGGTTCGCCTGCGAAGCCAAGGCGTCAGTCGGCCCAAACGGGGAATGGCAATCGACCACAAGCTGCCGGGGTGACCGCGTTCGCCTTGCCCAGCGGCCATGCTCATGATCGGGAAGCAAACGAGGTCACGACCAGTCGCCCCGCCGTTCCCGGGGGAGGGTAGTGCGGCGGGGCTTCGTAGATCACGCTGCGTTTGGACGAAATCGTCCAAACGCAGAAAACGTGATCGACACTAATAGTTTAGAGCAAGCTCTATGCGAAAAACCGTTGCCACTTTTTCGCAGCTTGCTCTTAGCCGTGACGGCGCCGGATGTGGGACGACGCCAACACGCCAATAGCAAACCCGTGGCGAAACCCGCGGTTCCGCGGCGAGGCTCGTTTTTTCACTCGCTCAGGAGTCTTTTGGCGCTTTTTGAATAACTGGCGCTTTCGGCAGTTTCGCCGCGGTTTCATTGAACCGTCGGACCGCCGCTGCCGCCAGATCAAGGGGGTGGTCCGCCCACAATTCAGCGACGATTGCGGCAAGACGCTCGCGTTGGCCCGGGGCGCTCAATGGGTCGATTCTTGCCTCGATGTCATTCCACGCTTCCTCGAACGCCGCGGCAATCCGGGCGAGTTCCTCTGGCGTGGCAACGATCGATCGAAACGGCATCGCCTTCCTCCTGCGAGGCTCACAATTTTATAATGGATCAAAACAAGGCAAGGCTCAAAATGCCACCCGGTCCGGAGCCGCGCTGACTGTTGTCATAATGCAACTCATTGAAAGGCGCTGAGTCGGCCGGGAACCTGCCGACGTCGCGGCTGTTTAGACTGCATGGCCCAGTATTTTTTCGACATCGAGATCAACGCCGAACTGGTCGTGGACGACGAAGGCTTAGACCTTGAGGACCACGCCGCCGCGCGGCTTTCGGCGCTTTCGAGCCTCGGTGACATCATCGCAGAGCATATCCAGGCCAATGACAACCTCGGGGTCGATATACGAATCCGCTACGCGGACGGCACTCCCATTTTCGCAGCGAAACTGACACTGAAAAGCCAGTGGATCACGCCAGTTCCCCCGTCGCAGATCCGGAATGCCGCCACTCCACGAGAGGGGTCCGCCGTCTGACCGGCCGGCCGGGATTATGGCGAGATATCAGGCGGTCGGCTCAAAAGGGGAGGGACGCGCCACCGCGTTTCACCACCGAAGCACCACAGCCCCGGGGGCAAACCCGGCAAAGTCTCCACCGCAACGGTATGATCGACGCGTCGGCACGCCCGACAAAGAGAGGCCCGCACTCCGTTCGGAACGGGCCAGTTCAGTGAGGTACGAGCTAAACCGATCGGTCCCCCGGGGCGCAACCCCTGTTCGCCGAGAGTCATGGCTCGGTTGAATCCAGTGTGGAACAAGCACGAGGCCAGGGGGTTTTGAAAGCGGCCGGGGAGGACACTCACCGACGGAGGACGTCCATGACCTACCGAATCCTGACGAGCCTATTCGCTGCCGCCCTGATGAGCTCCGCGGCATTGGCGCAGACCACGACAACAACGACAATCACGACGGAGCAGTCCGGCAAGATCAAATCCTACTTCATGAAGGAGAAGCCGAAATCCGTGAAGATCCAGGAATCTGTCACGGTCGGCGCCACTCTTCCGGCCGCCGTCGAACTGCATGCATTCCCCGCGGATGTCGGCGTGACTCAGTATCGGTATACTATGATCAATGACCGCGCCGTCCTGGTCGAACCCAGCACGCGAAGGATCATTCAGATCATCGAGTAAGGTTCGCCCCGCCGCCCTGACGATGCGCATGTCAGGGCGGCTATCCACATTTTGGGCAGACCTATCGACGCGAGAACGCGGATTCCGGGGCGGGAAACTCGAACCCGTGCCGATCAATGACTTCGCGCGCCATCATCGCTGTCGATGAAGAATCTGGTCATCACGATCGCTCGTCATACAGTCCGGGCCCGGCTGGTGCGACCAGGCAGCCATGCCGGTCAGACAGAATCTCAGGCCATTCGGCTCGACACATTAACAATGGTAAATGTCTGCGTGGCCGGATAATCTTAGCTGAGCGACTGGCTTCGCCAATGACCTTCCGGCGAGCAGCGACGAATGTTGAGCTTAGGCCACGGGAGGGGCAATCCGATGACCACGGTTACCGAACTCAGACCGGAAACACCGACCGTCTGCATCACCTGCCATGAGGACTATCGCTATGCGCTCCAGCGCATCGGGCAGCTGGAAGATGCGAAGCCCAATGCGGTGGAGATGCTCGAACTGCAAGCGCTCAAGACCGCTATCGTTACCTACGAGGCACGCAGGGTCACCACGACAGGAATGACACCGCGGCAGGTGATCTAACGGCAGGAATGAGCTCGCGGCAGGCATGACCTGGGCAGGAATAGGCGTGTCACCAGCGCACGCCGAAAAAGGGCCCGCGGCGTCCTCCCGCGGCGGGCCAAGTCAGGGGTCATGAGTGGTACGGAGACGAAACGCGTGAGCTGGCCGAAGGTTCCAGATCGTGGCGAGGTTACGCGGTGACGAGCGTTCGAGCCGCGATCACGCTGCTCGTCCAGGACGGTTGCCGTCCCAGCGCCTTCCCAGCCGATGGAAACCGTGGATCGGCGACTGCGACCTGATCGCATACCGGGTCCTGATGCTGCGCAGAACCGGGGAACCTGTCGACGTTGCGGTCGTTGAGGCCCAGTATTTCTTCGACATCGAGATCAACACCCAGCTCGTCGTGGATGATCATGGAATTGATCTTGAGGACCACGCCGCTGCGCGCCTTTAGGCGCTTTCGAGCCTGGGCGACATCATCGCTGAGCATATCGAGACCAGTGATGATCTCAGCGTCGATCTAAGAATTCGCTACGCTGATGGAACCCCCATTCTCGCTGCGAAACTGACACTGAACAGCCGGTGGCTGACACCGGCTCCTCCATTGCTGCGCCAAAGCTAGATGCCACGCGCGTCCGAAGAGTGAGGTGGCGAACCTGCTGTCGGCCAGCTGTCTGGTACGGGGCGACGTCGGCAGGATCGGCGGGGCGCATCGGGCTCGCAAGTGACCATACCCGGGCAATCTTCGCTCCGTATGCGAACCAAGGGCAGGCATTGGCGTTGCTCCTCGCAAGGCGTGGAGGTTGTCCGATGAATGCGATGCAGGAACATAGCCGCTCCGTCTGGATGGACGTGAAGGTCGCGAGCCATGCCAGGCCGCTCGAGATCGACCTCACCATCGATGTCGCGGTGATCGGTGCGGGCATCGCCGGCTTGTCGATTGGCTATGAACTGCTCCGACGCGGGCTCTCCGTTGCCGTCCTGGACCGCGGCGAGATCGCGGGCGGCATGACGGCACGGACCACCGCGCATCTTGCGCCGATCTGCGATGATTCACTGGCCAAGCTGGTTTCGAAGCGCGGCCCCGAAATCGCCCGCGGGTTTCAGGAGAGTCACAGCGCTGCCGTCGATCGGATCGAGGCCATCCAGTCCAGGGAAGGCATCGATTGTGAATTTCGCTGGCTCGACGGCATCCTGTTCCTCGATCCGTCGAGCAAGGAGAGCGTCCTCCAGGACGAAATCGAAGCCGCTGCAAAACTGGCGGTCGAGGTCACCCCTGCCAAGGGGCTCGCTCTGCGGGGTCTCGAGGAAGCCCCTTATCTCCGGTACCCCAATCAGGCGGCGTTCCATCCCTTGAAATACTTGCAGGGCCTTTGTCGCGCATTTGAAGCGAAGGGCGGACGCCTTCACCCGAACACCGCGGTCGACAAGCTCGAGGAGCAGGGCGACATGGTTCGACTGACGCTGGCGAATGGCCATCGGGTCATGGCGTCTCATGCTGTGGTCGCGACCAATTCGCCGATCCATGCATCCGCCGGCTTTCACCGCAAACAGGTGCCGTACCGCAGCTATGCGATGGCCTTCGCCCTGAAACACGGGGAACTGGAGGACCGGCTGTATTGGGATACGTTCGATCCCTATCACTATGTTCGCCTCGCCGCTGCAGCCGACGGACAGGATTTGCTGATCGTCGGCGGCGAGGACCACAAGACGGGCGAAAAGGATCATGCGATCGCAGGGTTCGCCGCTCTCGAAGCCTGGATCCGGTTGCTGGTGCCCGGGCTCGGAGAGGAAACGCATCGCTGGTCCGGACAGGTGATGGAAACACGCGACTACTCTGCGTTCATCGGCCTGGGGCCTGACTGCAAGCGCATCTACGTCACGACCGGGGATTCCGGCCAGGGCATCACCCACGGCGTCATTGCCAGCGTGATGATCCCGGAGATGATCGCCGGCGATATCAGCCCCTATGCCGGCGTCTATGACCCGGCTCGCACCCCAGGCGATGCGTCAGGGCAGGAAGCGTCAGGGCAGGAAGCGTCAGGGCAGGAGGCTGGCGGGCAAGAAACCTCGGAGAATGACCCAGCCCCTTCCGGCGCCGCGTCATCGCCCGGCTCGGTCGAGGATCTGCTTCCCGGGCAAGGGGCGATCATTCCCCGCGGCACGGCCAGGATTGCCGCCTATCGCGACGAGAGCGGGGAGCTGTTTGAACGGTCGGCGGCCTGTACGCATCTTGGCTGTGATCTGAAGTGGAACTCGTTTGAACTGTGCTGGGATTGTCCCTGCCATGGCTCCCATTTTGCGCCGGATGGCAGCGTGCTGAACGCACCGGCGGTCGCGCCGCTGCCTGAGCCGGAGAACTGAACGAGCCCGGTTCGGGGCCCAAGGCATCGGCTCGAAAAGTGGAGTGCAGTTTTCGCGGCAGCCGATGCCGACACAAAAAGTTCAAGGCATCGGCCCGAAAAGTGGAGTGCGGTTTTCGGGGCGGTCGATGCCGACACAAAAAGTTCAAGGCATCGGCCCGAAAAGTGGAGTGCGGTTTTCGGGGCGGGCGATGCAAGCGCAATAAGATTAGAGCATCGGCCTGGAAAAAATATCCGGTCTGATGATCTCATGGGCGGCGCAGATGTCTCGTGCCAAGCCGTTGCGAGTGTCGCAGGGCAGGGCCGGGCCCTGCGAGCGCTGGCGCTGCGTCGGCGTCGATCCTTCGCAGCCAATGCTCGCGCTTGCGGCCCGGCGGATTGCGGCGCAAGGGCTTGGTGATACCGTGGAGCTCCGCCTGGGAACGGTCGAGAGCCTGCCGGAAGACGCGGGTTTCGATGCGGCGGTGCTGCTCGGTGTCCTGCATCAGGGGCCGGCTTCGCGGAGAGGCCCGAGGCGCGTCCGGCGATCGGCTCGCGATCGATCCCGGGCCTCATCGCCACATGGCCGTCAACGCTGCCGGACGATCCTGGCGAGGAAAGACCAGACAGCGGTTTGCGCATTCCGGATCGCCTCGGCCCGCAGATCATGGGCGTGGTTCCTGTAGAATGCCATGAGCTCCGGTGTGACCTGCAGCGGGGGCTGGGCAGGTTCCGCTTTCCCGGTATCCGCTGTCCTGGTGAGATCGCAGCGTTCCAGAAGCGATTGCGTGACAGCCTGTGGCCATAGCGGCTCACGGACGGGATCTCCGGCGAGGGGGAGCGCATCGGCACGAGCCAGCATGACAGCCTCCAGGAATGGCGATGCGCAATTCTAGCCAATCGACCGCAGCCGCCACATCATCGGAAGCGATGAGCCTGCTGCTGTACCGCCTGCCGGTGGCCGGGCTCGGGCGCGTCGACGTCCTCGCGCCGTGACATCGCATCCCATTCCAGCTGCGCACCTGGACGCTACGCGCTGGGGCCGAGCTCCGGGGAAACCGCGACCTCCCATCCCTGCACGATCGATCTCTGCACGATCGGGCGGCGGCGCCGTGCGCCGGAATTGGTAATTGACCATACGTCATATTGCTTTGGGGAGAGCCCGGAGTTCCAGTATTTCCCGGCCAAAGATGTTGTGTCATTCTTTGTCGTCGTGCAGCATTCTTCATCTGGTCAAACTAACAGCAGGTATTAGCGGCATCCAACGGGCTGGGGACTGCACATGGCTAATCTCGACGGAGCCTCAGCCCAGGCCTTATCCGACACGATCGGCATAATCTATGATTGCGCGCTCGACCCACACCAGTGGCCGGACGCTTGCCGAAGTATTGCTGCCCTCTGCGAAAGCACGGCAGGCGGGATCTGCGTTCACGATCTCAGGCATATGCTGAACGACCAGCTTTTCGTCTTCGGGTACCGGCAGGAATTCCTGGAGCAGCTGGGAGCGCATTATGCGAAGAGCCCGATGGCCGCTGCCGATTTCGTCTCGAATCTCGGCGATGTCAGCGCGCTCTCGATGAACCACTCCGAACTGGTCGAGAGCAGGTTTTTCAGCGATGTGCGGAAGCCCTTTGGCGTGCAGGACATCATCTGGTTTCCCGCATTGCGGACCGGTGGCCGCATGGCCTCGCTGCATGCCTCCCGCAGCGAAAAGATCGCGCATTATCAGAAGCGTGAGATCGACCTCTTCAAGCTTCTCGCCCCGCATGTCTGCCGCGCGCTCGCCATCTCCGATGCGCTCGATATCAGGACGCTGAAATCGGAGATGCTGGAACGGACGCTCGATGCCCTGGTCGCGGGTGTTTACCTCACCGCACGCGATGGCCGCGTCGTCTACATGAATGCCGCCGCCGAGCGCCAGGTCAGGACCGGCGGTTCGATCCGGCTCGTGAACAACCGGCTTTCCCCCACGGATCCGGCGGCGCGTGCGGTTCTGTCCAGGGCGATCGACCAGGCCGGGCGCGACGACACCGAAATCGACACGAGCGCGCATTCGCTGGCGATCCCGGATGCCGGGGGCGCCGGCTATGTCGCAACCTTCCTTCCGGTCGCGTCCGGTCAGCGCCGCAGCACCGTTGCCCCCTTTTCTGCGTCCTGCGCCGTGTTCATGCAGGACCCCGTCCAGGCGCCGCTGATGCCGGGGGAGGCCTTTGCCCGGCTGCATGGGCTGACCGGTGGCGAACTGCGCGTGCTGCTGGCGCTGGCCGAGGGGCTGGGCGGCAAGGAGGCGGCCGACATGCTCGGCATCAGCGAGCCGACCCTTCGGACCCATCTGCAGCACATGTTCTCCAAGACCGGCACGTCGCGGCAGAGCAAGCTCCTGCAATTGCTGCACAACTCGACGCCGCCGATCCGGGCCTCGCAGCTGCCTGCCCCACGCGCTTAGATCATCGGACCGGATATCGTATCCCGTTCGATGATCTAAGCTTTTTGTGTTTGCATCGGCTTTCCCCCAAAAACCGCAATCCACGTTTCGGGCCGATGCTTTAAACTCGCCTGAACCCGCCCGAGCCTGCCTGAATGCGCGCGCCCGGCGCCGGGGCATCCGCTCTCAGACGCGATTCGGTCGGCGGCCTCATCGGTTCCGATGATGCGGATGCGAGCCGGCTGCCTAGCATGGCCCATCTGTCCGATCCTGGATCAGAGCCGGGGCCGCGTCCTGCCAAAGCTGGGCGTGGTCGCGAGCACTCGCGCGAGGAGAGAAGCGATGGCTGTTTCGAGCTTTTCCGGCCCGATCATCGGAGTTCGCCGTGCCCGTCTCGGGTTTATCCTCGGCGCCTCCCTGGGGATGGCGACGGCCGCAATGGCGCAGGACCAGTCAGGATTTTCCCGCGAATGCGCCGCGAAGGAGATCACGACCATCACCCTGATCGAGGATCATGGCGAGGCCGCGATCCTGCCTCCGGAGCGGCTGCTTGGCGCGGTTGAGACGCAGCGCAGCGCGCGCTCGGTCTGCTATGCCGGCCGCGTCGACGAGGCGCTGGCGCTCTATGACAGCATTCTTGCGCTCGGGCCGGTCACGACGGCCAAGCGCTAGACCCCCGTCCCAGCAGCGCCCCCGGGCGCAGGGGGGCGGACCCGCTGTGAGCCGAGTTGGGAATTCACGCTCGCTCCGCGCGAGCGGGGAGGCCGCCATGCTCTTCGTGATCCGGGAGCGCGTGATTGGCAGGCCGCTCGCTGGCCGGCGGAGCCAAGCCATGGTCGGAACCGTCCGTAGCTCGGTCGCGGGGTTGCCTTCGCCTTATTGTGGTTGATGAGTCATCGCGCGCAAGATCCTCAGTCGACTCGGATTTTGGCCTGACCGTCGAACACGCGAACAGGGTCTGCGGGCAAGGCGCTTGCCCTTGCGGAGGTTCTCTCGGGCCGACGGGCCTGGTGTGGGGGGCCAGACGAGGGCCAGGCGCGGATCGCCTGCCGGGAAGCGCCGTTTCGCCTGTGCCGCGATCCTCTCTGTTCCCCGGACGCCCGCCCCGGGGCTGCCTCTCAGGCCGCTGTCGTCAATGGAGCCAGCCGCCTGATGAAACCGGCCTGCGAGCGGCACCCGGTTTTCGCCAGCACCGCCTTGACCTGACCGCGAACCGTCTCCCGGCCGACCCCGCGGGACTGCGCGAGTTCCTCGACCGCGCGGTCTTCCAGGAGCCCGCTGGCAGCGCGGATCATTCCTCAATCGTCATGCCGAGATCTGTTGCGACGGCAGATGGTTGCCGGACAGATCGCTGGCCGACGGAGCGAAGCCGAGAGCATCGGACCGAGAAGTGGAATCCGCTTTTCGGAAAAATCCGATGCAATGCAAAGAGATAGATCGCCACATTGCGTCCGGTGGGGCGAGCGGCGATCTAGGCCGGGAATGCCGGCAGCGCGGTCCAGGGCGGCCTTCACCTTATTGTGGACGTTGAGTCATTGCGCCTAAGGCCTTTGGCCGACTCATGTTTTAGCCTGACCATCGGACATCCCGGCAGGATGTGCGTGCGGGGCGCTTCCGCCTCTCCCTGCGGTGGTGCTTCGCAGCTGAGCTGCGATGCAGGCCTCGCACGAGCTGTAATGAGGGACGCCAACGGAGTGCGCCTGGAAGACCTCAGCGCGCCCTCCGGAGCGATCAGGCGCTCCCGGCACCTGGCTGGAAATAGCAACTCATTGGCGTCAAGGCGCAAGTTGCCGCGCGAGGCGCCGTGTTAGCGCAGCTTCGAAAATGGGGCCTTGCGCCGCGGTCTGTCCGATTTCGCTTATCGCGGATGATCGCGTCCGCACCCGAAACGATGGACGTGACGATGTTCGATGAGTTTTCCCATCGGTCGAAGGCGGCCACGATCGCTGCCCGGCTGGACGACTTCATCGGCATGCTCAACACCGCTGCTGAAATCAGCGCCGTGTCTGGCGACAGCGATGCCGGCCGCATGTTCGACAACAGACTGGCGTTCTACGCTGCTGTCTGGGCCGCGGCGGATGCGTATGGGCAATTGCTTCGCGCATCGCCCAAGGAAACAGCGGAGGCCGTGCGGCTGCATATTGGGCAAGCCGCCGATGCCGGCGAGACATTCGAGCTGATGGAGACGGCCTTCTCGATGCCCGAGCTCGCCCCGGTGGTTCAGGCCACCGGCTTTGTCATCTTCACGAGCCCCTCCGCCAGGGTTGGCGGCCTGGTGTCGCGCCGACTGATCCCGCTCGCCGAGTTGATCGCCGATTTCAAGGGGCGCCCTCGTCTTTCCAGCTGATAGGGCGGTCGCGTGACGGCGATCACCAGAACCAACGCCAGGGCCTTGATGCAGGTGATGAGGACAATATCGCGTTAGGACGCGGTGCGTGGCTGGGGCAAGTCCTGGGCCGGGCCGAACAAAACTTTGGCTGAAAATAACATGCGCCGGGCCACGCCGCCCCCCATTTTGGTGAGGTCCGATCCGAGATTGCGCCGGTTTCGCCGCAGGGGCGACGACGCGACCTCCGCAGCGTCGATGAGCTGATCGGAAGCATCCCCGACGGCGATTGGCTCACTGTCCCGGACCGCCGCTCTTGAGCCAAATCTTCAGACGGGGTGTGAATGACATGGATTGCACTGCATCGAACTTTCAGGACGAGACTGTCGAGACTGAGCCGGACTCGGACACGGTATCGGGCTGGACCGGTGGCGTCGGCAGCGGCGACCGGCGGCAGGCCGGGCGCGAAGCCCGTGCCGAGACGGCCGCTGACCGCCTCCGCGAAGCCAGGGGGGCGATGCGGACGATGTTCCCCATCGACGCAAGGCAAGGCTCAGGCCTCCGCCCGATGCTCTGCCAGACGTCCGAAGGCTGGACGGTGTTCTGCTTGTAACAGTCCAAGGCCGCACAGATGCGGGCGGCGACCGGTTGTTGTGATCGATCAGCGACGAGGAGGCAGGATCGTCATTGCTCGGATTGCTGTCCTGGCGCTCGATCACCCTTGGCACACGATCAGCGCATCGCATAACGCGGAGCCGCGTGAGCTATTCGGTTGTCTATCGTAGCCAACTCCCCAGTTCGCCGCCGGCTCGCGTTCCTAGTTGAGCAGCATCGGGATGATGACGAGTGCGGCCAGAGCCAGCACGACCCCGATGCGCAGCCAGACAGCCCTGAGGTTATTCCTCGCAAGCATGCGACGCTCCCCACGCAACCCCGGAACTCACACGCCGAACCCGTCGCTGACCTCTCATCCCAGTGACGGAGCCAGCCAAGTCTTGCTGTCATCATGAACCTGCCTTTGCAAGGTGCAAGCGGCATCGGGCTGCCCGGCTCGCGCCCGCTGTCACGACTTCGTCAGCGAGCGACAGGGCCCTGAGGGCCGCCGCCGGGGCGGCCAGGTCTCCCGTCAGGAAACCGCCATCATCCACGAGCAAAACCTCTCGCTCCACCCGGATGCGGCTCAGCCTCATCCAAGGCAGCCTCATCCAAGACTGCAGCCGGCTGCGGTTGGGTCGTTTGCGTCGATCGGCTGCGCTGTCGTCATGGCGTCGCTTGCCGGGGTCCAGACTGGCGAGCTGGCGGGCATTCCTTCAGGGCTGCCCGTCATGAGCGCTCACAATCACAAGCCAACGGGAGACACGACCATGCATGACCTGTCGAACAGCCTGATGGAACCGTGGAAGAATTCAATGACCGTTGCCGTCGAGACGAACAGGCTCGCGCTCGACAATTTTCAGAAGCTCAGCACGCTGCAGATGAAGATGCTGCGGAGTTGCATGGACCTGGGAATCGAGCGCCTGAAGGCGGCCTCCGAGATCAAGGACGCCGAGGGGCTGCTGGCGTTCCAGGCCGGCCAGATCGAGGCCACGATGAGCCTGTCCGAAAAGCTGATCGACGAAGGCAAGGCCTTGGCCGATCTCAGCGAGGGGATCATGGCGGAATGCAGCAAGCTGACCGGGGAGGTCATCGGCCAATCATCGCAGCCGCTGCGGTCGCAGGTTCCGCGCAAGGCCGCTTGAGCAACGTTGCGTCGTCGCCCGGGGTACTGACACGCTCTCGGGCAGGGCTGTGGAGGAGCCGTAGTACGGCGCTATCATTCGCGTTTAAAAAGGCACTGACGCAGGGAATGTGCCAGTGCCGGGTGGTTGCGCGACGGCGGCGAGCCGTCGCGCAATCGGTTAGCCCTTGGTGACGATTGGCGTGGCGACCGGCGGGGGCGCCTTGCCCTTGCCCTTGCCAACACCAACGCAGCCGCCGGCGGCAAGCAAAGCGATCGACACAATAACAATAGCTGATCTGGTCATCCGAGCCCCTCGAGTATCGGCGCTGCTTTTGCAATACGCCATGGTTGCGTAGCAGTCGATTCGTTAAGAAGACGCGAATCGATCCAAGTCTTTTAGAGCATCGTAGCGCCCAGCTCTATCGATGGACAAGCACGAGCCGTTCAACCCTGGGTCATGCCGGCTTTTGGGCGGGGGGCCGGCTAACCGGGCCCATAACCGGCCTGCCATGAATGACGCGGACGGTTGTCTCACCTCGGCGCGCGTCATGGGCCTGCTTCGTCCCGGAACCAAATCGTGGGGCGGGCGTTCATCGCGTGACCCCGCAGAGCGAGCGTCGATGGCAGGCTCATTCGAATCAGGTTTCCCCCATCGGATTGGATGTGAAGTGCCCGCAACAGGCGTCGCGCTCTTTCGCGAGCTGGAAGCGCGTTGCGGCAGGCTCGATTGTGTCAGTGAACTTGCAATGCTGGAACTTGCAATGCTGTCGGGTCGCACGCGTGGCCCGGTGGAGTGGCTCCTACAACAAAGGGTTGTCGGGCCCGCCGGCCTCTTCTGCGCCGCGTCGGTCCTGAAGGCTTCGCTTGCGACGAGATTGGGCTGAGTCCGCGTGAATGCGGCGGGAACGGGTTGGCCTGGAATGCCCCGGAGCGAGCGATCGTCGCGAAGGCTTCCGTGGTTGCGGAGGTGAACAAGGAGAAGCGCCGTGCGCCGACCGTCCTCACGCGGTAATTTCCACTCTTTCAACCCACCCGGCCTGCCCGCCCAACGGGAGCAACTGGGGGCCTATCCGGACGCTCGACAGCGATACGAGCGCGCCCTGACGCTTGGTGACGCGGAGGCCCGAGCCGGCAATCACATCGAGGCTGAGCGGCACTATCAGCAGGCCGAGCATTACCTGCGTTCGATCCACAGCCGCGCGGCCTGAGACAACCTGCTCACGCGCCCGACAGGCGGGCAATGGCACCGGCACGCCCCGGGCAACCAATCCCGTCATCTCGTGGAGTGTGATCCCTCCTTTAGTGTTGGAAGATGGGTTCGGGCGCATCGTTGCGATGGGGGCGGTTTTCCAAGCGCCTCACTGCTCGCGCCTCACTCCGCGAGCATGAGTTCGGCGGCACGTTCGCCGACCATCATCGCTGGGGCGTTGGTGTTGCCCGAGGGGATCGTCGGAAAGATCGACGCATCGGCGATGCGCAGGCCGCCGAGGCCATGCACCCTGAGGCTCGCATCGACCACTGAATCCGCAGGGTCGGGCCCCATCCGGCAGGTGCCGCAGGGGTGGAAGACCGAATAGGCCTGCTGCCGGATGGCATCGAGCTGCGCCTCGTCATCGGCGCAATCCCGCCCCGGGCGGATCTCGCTCTCGATCAGGGCGGCAAAGCTCGGGGCCGATGCCAGGCGGCGCAGGAACCGTGCCCCGGCGAGGATGTCGCGGATATCCTCTGGATCGGAGAGGTAGTTCGGTTCGATCACCGGGGCGACTTGGGGATCGGGCGAGCGGATCGCGACATGCCCGCGGCTGCGCGGCCGGCAGGGCGAGACACTGGTGCTGAAGCCGGAGAACGGATCGGGCTTCATCAGCGCGCGCACGCCGGGCAGGGCGCGCTCATAGCTCAGCGGCGAGAAATAGAGCTGCATGTCCGGGCGCTCGAGCCCCGGCCGCGTCTTGAAGAAGCCGCCGCCCTGGTTGACGCTGAGCGCGAGCGGGCCGCTGCGGTGAAGCGCGTATTGCAGCGCCATGCCGATGCGGCCGGGCCAGGAGAGCAGCGCCTCGTTCAGGCTGGGCTGCCTGGACCGGTAGACATGGTCGTAGCAGAGATGGTCCTGGAGATGGGCGCCGACCGCCGGCAAGGCGTGCAAGGCGGTGATGCCGTGCTGCGCGAGAAGCGCGGGCGCGCCGATGCCGGAGAGCTGCAGCAGCTGGGGGGAATTGATCGCGCCCGCCGCGACGACGATCTCACCCGCCGTGCGGAAGCCGACCGGCTGGCCGTCGCGCCGGCCTTCGACGCAGACGGCGCGGCGTCCCTCGAACAGGATGCGCGAGGCCAGCACGCCGGTCTCGACCTTGACGCGCCCGCTCTTGCGGGCGGGATGCAGATAGGCGCGCGCTGCCGATTCACGCAGGCCGCCGCGCGTCGTGATCTGGTAGAAGCCGGAGCCCTCGCAGCTTTCGCCGTTGAGATCGGGGTTGAAGGGCAGGCCGGCTTCCCCTGCCGCCTTGACGAAGATCGGGGTGAGGGGATGGACGACCGAGGCGATGTCCTCGACATGCACGGGGCCGCCCGCGCCATGCCAGACTGACGCGCCGAGCGCATGATCCTCCATGCGGCGATAGGCGGCGAGCACTTCGCGCCAGCCCCAGCCGGGATTGCCCATCGCCTCCCAGCCGTCGAAATCCTCACGCTGGCCGCGCATATAGACCATCGCGTTGATCGCGCTCGACCCGCCCACGACCTTGCCGCGCGGCTGGTAGATCTGGCGGCCGGCGAGGCCCGGCTGGCTTTCCGTCCGGTACATCCAGTTCAGGCGCGGGTGGTAGAAGGTTTTGCCGTAGCCGATCGGCAGATGCAGCCAGGGGCTCAGGTCGCGCGGCCCGGCTTCGAGCACGAGGATGCGGCCGCGCCCGGCCAGTGCGAGCCGCCCGGCCAGCGCGCAGCCGGCCGAGCCCGCGCCGATGACGATGACATCCCATTCCTCCAAGACGGACTCCCTGCCGCTTCCGGCGTTGGCTGAGCAGGCTCTCGATGTGTTTGCATCGGTTTTCTCCGAAAACCGCCATCCACTTTTCCGGCCGATGCTTTAGGGTGAATTGGGCTTGTCGCTAAGGACCATTCTGTTCGAAGCGCCAGTCCAATCCGCAAGAAGGGATCAAGTTGGGATCAGGCCGGGGCGAGATCGTCGATCGCCTGGCGCAAGCCAAGCACGCCTGCCTGGATCTGCGCCGGGGTGAAGCCGCTGAAGCCGAGCACGAGCCCGTCGCGCTCGACCGGCTCCAGGCTGAAGCGGCTGATCGGCGCCACCGTGATGCCGCGCCGGGCGGCGGCCTGCGTCACCGCGACGGCGTCCAACCCCTCGCGCAGGAAGCCGATCGTATGCATGCCGGTATGGGTCGAGATCACGGTGAGGTCGCCCGCCAGATGCGCGTCCGCCGCCGCGATCAGCGCCTGATGACGCTCCTGGTAGAGCTTGCGCATGCGCCGGACATGGGTGGCGAAATGCCCCTCGACGATGAAATCGGCGACGATGCCCTGCAGCGCCGTCGGTACGCCCGGCGAAAAGGCGTCGAGGCAGATTCCGATCTGCTCGGCGAGCTGGGGCGGGGCGACGAGGAAGCCGAGCCGCAGCGAGGGAAACAGCGTCTTCGAGAAGGTGCCAACATAGATCACGCGGCCGGTCAGGTCGATGCTGGTCAGCGTCGCCATCGGCGCGCCCTGGAAGCAGAATTCGCCGTCCCAGTCATCCTCGATGATCCAGGCGGAACTCGCCTGCGCCGCCTCCAGCAGGGCCAGGCGCCGTTCCAGGCTCATCTTGGCGCCGAGCGGCTGCTGGTGCGAGGGCGTGACGAAGGCGAGCTTGAAATCCGGCGCACGGCGCAGGCCCGCCTCGACGATCAGGCCGGCCTCGTCGACCGGAACCGGCACGATATCGGCGCCCGACAGGATCAGGCTGTTGCGGGCCCCGATCGCGCCCGGGTTCTCGAACCAGACCTTGTCGCCCGGATTGATCAGCGTCGCCGCGAGGAGCTGGAAGGCCTGCTGGGCGCCCGCGACGATGAAGATCTGCTGCCATTCGCAGGCGATGCCGCGGTTGAGCCGCAGATGGGCCGCGATCGCCTGGCGTAGCACGGCCTCGCCATGGGGATCGGGATAGCCGAGGACCTGTTGGCGCGCCTTGCGCCAGTGCCGGCCGGAGAGTTTGGCCCATTGCGCCATCGGGAAGGCGTCAAAAGCGGGCATCGCCGTGGTGAAGGCGCGCGGCTGGTGCGGCAGGCGTGTGCCGAACAGCTTCGAGGCGGAGTCCATCGCCTGCGCCAGCCGGAGTTTTGCGGTCGGCACGGCCACAGCCGCAGTCACGGGCGCCGGCCGCTCGCTCGCCAGCGCCTGACTGACATAGGTGCCGGCGCCGACGCGGGTCTCGACCAGCCCCTCGGCGGCGAGCCGCTCGAAGCTCTCGACGATGGTGGTGCGGGCCACGCCGAACTCCTGCGCCAGCGTCCGTGTCGCCGGCAGGCGCTCGCCGACCTTGAGCGCGCCGCTCAGGATGAGTTCGCGCAAGCCCACGCAGACCTGGACGCTGAGCCCATGCGGCCCCTCTCGATCCAGCACGATCGATTGCAGCAGGACGCCTTCCTCGCGTTTGACCATGTCGCTCCCAGTGCTCTTGCCCAAGCCAGCGCTGGTCCCGATCTCTGCGATTGGACTGCTGCTTTCGCCAGAATGGACCTTGGGTTCAGACCAATTCAAGTCCCTTTCTGGGCCCACGCCGCCTCGCAATCGCGCTGGGCCACGGCGATGGATTGGCGGCGGCAGCAATGAAGATCACCCGTCTCGAAAGCTTCACGACCCCGGATGTCGGCTTCGTGCGTGCCACCTGCGAGGATGGCAGCCAGGGCTGGGGCCAGTTCTCGCCCTATAATGCCGACATCACCGCGACCGTCTTCCACCGCCAGGTCGCCCGTTGGGCGATCGGTTGGGACGCCTTCGCGGTCGACGACCTCGTCGCGACGATCGGCGAGCGCGAGCACAAGTTCCCGGGCTCCTATCTTTGCCGGGCCCTGACCGGGCTCGACACGGCGCTCTGGGACCTGCGCGGCCGGAAGGAGCGGAAAAGCGTCTGCGAATTGCTCGGCGGCACGCCGCGGCCGTTCCCGGTCTACGCCTCCAGCATGAAACGCGGCGAGATCACGCCCGAGGCCGAGGCCGAGCGGCTCGCCCGGCTGCGCGATGCCCATGGCTACCGCGCCTTCAAGTTCCGGGTCGGGCGCGAATGCGGCCGCGACCGCGATGAATGGCCCGGCCGCACCGAGGCGATCGTGCCGCAGGTCCGCGCCGCGCTCGGCGATGAGGCGACGCTGCTGGTCGATGCCAATAGCGGCTACTCGCCGGCGAGCGCCATCGCGGTCGGCCGCATGCTGCAGGACCATGGCATCGTCCATTTCGAGGAGCCCTGTCCCTATTGGGAACATGCCTGGACCCGCGAGGTCCGCGAGGCGCTCGACCTCGACGTCACCGGTGGCGAGCAGGATTGCGACCTCGCGATCTGGCGGGCGATGATCGACGGGCGCGTCGTCGACGTGGTGCAGCCGGATATCTGCTATATCGGCGGCGTCGGGCGCATGCTGACGGTGGCGCGCTGGGCGGCCGAGGCCGGCCTGCCGGTGACGCCCCATTCCGCCAACCAGTCGCTGGTGACGGTGTTCACCCTGCATGTCATGGGCGCGCTCGCCAATGCCGGCCCCTATGTCGAGTTCTCGATCGAGGGGCCTGACTATTATCCATGGGAGCAGGGGCTGCTGCGCAACCCACCAAAAGCCCGCGACGGCATGGTCGCGATCCCTTGCGAGCCCGGCTGGGGCGTCGAGATCGAGCCCGACTGGCTGGACCGGGCCGAGTATTGCGTCAGCGAGGTGTCGGCGTGACCCTCGACCAGGCGGGGCTGGTCGCGGAAGCGCAACGCACCGGCACCCTGGCTGGCCTGCCGCGCGGGCATTTCATCGGCGGCCGGCTCATTGCCTCCGTCTCCGGGCGGGAGATGGAGAGTTTCGACCCCGGCCGCGGCGTTCCTTTCGCCAGCGTCGCGGCGGGGACTGCCGAGGATGTGGCGGCGGCGGTGGCCGCAGCGCGCGCGGCGCTCACCGGCCCCTGGTCGCAGATGACGCCGGCGGCCCGCGGCGAAATTCTGATGCGCGCGAGCCATCTGCTGCGCGAGCGGGCGGCGCGGTTCGCTGTCGTCGAGACGCTCGATTCCGGCAAGCTGCTCGCCGAATCCGAGGGCGATGTCGGCGGCGTCATCCGCGCCTTCGCCTATTATGCCGGGGCCGCCGACAAGCTCCATGGCGACAGCGTGCCGCTCGGCCCGGATTATCTCGGGGTGACGATCGAGGAACCGATCGGCGTCGTCGCGCAGATCGTGCCATGGAACTATCCGCTCTCGACGGCCGCGCGCGGCATTGCGCCGGCGCTTGCCGCCGGTTGCACGCTCGTCGTCAAGCCGGCCGAGCAGACGCCCTTCACCACGCTGATGCTGGCGGAATTGCTGCATGAGGCCGGCCTGCCGGACGGCGTGCTCAATGTCGTCGCCGGCACGGGCGCGGAGGCGGGGGCAGCGCTCGTCTCCCATCCCGGCATCGACCACATCACTTTCACCGGCTCGGTCGCGACGGGCCAACGCGTGATGCGGGCGGCGGCCGAGCATGTCACGCGGCTGGCGTTCGAACTCGGCGGCAAATCCCCCGTCGCGCTCATGGCCGATTGCGAGATCGGGCCGGCGGTCGAGGGCGTGCTCGGAGCGATCTACGAGAATGCCGGCCAGATCTGCTCGGCCGGCTCGCGGCTGATCCTGGAGGAGCCGATCGCGGGCGAAGTTCTCGATTGGCTCGTCGCCCGCGTTTCAGCGATGCAACTCGGCCACGGCCTCAGCGAGGCCGGCATCGGGCCGATCAATTCGCTGCAGCAGCTCGCGCGCATCGAGGCCCATGTCGAGCGGGCGCGTGCGGCCGGAAACCGCATCCTGATCGGTGGCGGCATCGTCCCGGCAAGCGAGTGCGGCGGCGGCTGGTTCTATCGTCCGACCATCATTCTTGCCCGCGGCCCGGACGACCCACTGGTGCAGGAGGAGATTTTTGGCCCGGTCCTGACGGTGCAGATCGCCGCCGATCTGGACGAGGTCATCGCGGCCGCCAACGCGACCTCCTATGCGCTGGTCGCCGGCATCTACACCCGTGACCATGCCAAGGCCTGGCGCTTCGCGCGCGCGGTCGATGCCGGCCAGGTCTACATCAACGAGTTCTTCGCCGGCGGCATCGCCATGCCCTTCGGCGGTAACCGTAAATCCGGCTTTGGCCGGGCCAAGGGCATGGCGGGCTTGCGCAGCTACTGCAAGCTCAAGAGTGTTGTGGCGCGGCTCTGAACGGGCCCGGGGGGAAACGACGGAATGTCGAGTGAGCTGTTTACCGCCGATTTCAAGGCGGCACCCTATTGGTGGGACGGGGTCCCGCGGCCGGAACTGCCCCGCGCGGAGCCGCCGAAACAGGCCGATGTCGTGGTCGTCGGCTCCGGCTATACCGGCCTGCATGCCGCTCTGCAGACCGCCAGGGGCGGGCGCAGCACGGTGGTGCTCGATGCGGAGGCGGCCGGCTTCGGCTGCAGCACCCGCAATGGCGGCCAGATCTCGACCAGCATCAAGCCCGGCCTCGAGGCCCTGGCGCGCCGTCACGGCGAGAAACGGGCCTTCGCGATCCTGCAGGAGGGCCATCGCTCGCTGCGCTGGATCGGCGAGTTCGTGCGCGACGAGGCGATCGACTGCGATTTCGACGTGGTCGGGCGCTTTCACGCCGCGCATTCACCGGGCCAGTACGAGATGCTCGCACGCCGCGTCGACACCCAGCCCAAGGGCCTCGAAGTGCCCTGCCATGTCGTGCCACGGGCCGAGCAGCGCGACGAGATCGGCTCGGACCTCTATCATGGCGGCGTGGTCTATGCCGGCCATGCCTCGGTCAACCCGGCGCGCTATCATCAGGGTCTGCTGGAGCGCGTCATCGCGGCGGGCGCCGCGCTCGTGCCGTTCTGCCCGGCGACCGCGATCACAAGGCAGGGCAAGGACTTCCTGGTCGAGACGCCGCGCGGCACGATCCGCGCGCGCGACGTCGTTGTCGCCACAAACGGCTATACCGGGCCGGCGACCGGCTGGTTGCGCCGCCGCGTCATCCCGATCGGCAGCTACATCATCGCGACCGAGCCGCTGGAGCCGGCGCTGATGGACAAACTGATCCCGCGCAACCGCATCGTCAGCGATACCCGCAAGGTCGTCTATTACTACCGCGCCTCGCCCGACCGGCGCCGCATCCTGTTCGGCGGCCGCGTCTCGCTGAGCGAGACCGATCCGCGGCGCAGCGGGCCGAAGCTCCATGCCGACATGAGCGCGATCTTCGCCGAACTGGCGAAGACGCGGATCAGCCATTCCTGGTGCGGCTTCGTCGCCTACACCTTCGACGAGCTGATGCATGTCGGCCGCCATGACGGGCTCTACTACGCCATGGGCTATTGCGGGGCGGGCGTCGGCACGGCGAGCTATTTCGGCATGCGGCTCGGCCAGCAGGTGCTCGGCTTGGCCGTGGGCAAGACCGCGCTCGACGACCTGCCATTCCCGACGCGGCCCTTCTACAGCGGCAATCCCTGGTTCCTCGCGCCGTCGGTCTTCTATTACCGCTGGCGCGATCGCCTCGCCCGATGAGCCAGCGGGATCGATCCTGCGGATTGGCCTTCCCCAATTCTCAGAATGGACCTTCTGGCCAGACCAATTTCAACAAATTCTGCAGGCTCACAGAGGCGGGAAGCTGGGTCGCCGCGGCGACTGCGCGACTGCCGCTGGACATGCGCCCTTCAGCCCAGGAGATATGACATGCAGTGCCCGCCGATCCTGCCGTCGCGATCGACCCTCGTCCTTCTCCTGAGCCTGGCCGGCGCGCTGCCCGCCTTGGCGCAGGAGCTCACTGTCGTGTCCTTCGGCGGCTCCTATCAGGAGGCGCAGAGCAAGGCGCTGTTCGTGCCCGCCGCCAAGGCGCTGGGCATCAAGCTCAGGGAAGAGACCTATAGCAGCATCGCCGACCTGCGCCTCAAGGTGAAGGCCGGCGCCGTGACCTGGGATGTCGTCGCCAGCGGCTCCGGCAGCGCGGCGCGGGCAGGCTCCGAGGGCATCCTCGAAAAGCTCGACTACAAGGTCATCGACACCTCGAGCTTCGTGCCCGGCACGGCGCAGGATTACTGCGTCGGCGGCGATGTCTTCTCCACGGTGCTGGCCTGGAACACCAAGACCTATGGCCAGAGCGGCCCGCAGAGCTGGGCCGATTTCTGGGACGTCAAGACATTCCCGGGCAAGCGCTCCTATCGCAAGGGCGTGGCCGGCGCGCTCGAGCCCGCGCTGATGGCCGACGGCGTGCCGCCGGAGAAGGTCTACGAGGTGCTGTCGCAGCCCGGCGGCATCGAGCGCGCGATCAAGAAGATCCGCGAGCTGAAGCCGCATGTCGCGGTCTGGTGGAGCTCCGGCGCCCAGCACGCCCAGCTGATGAAGGATGGCGAGGTCGACATGATCACCGGCTGGAACGGCCGCTTCGACGTCGCCGCCAAGGACGGTGCGAAGGTCGCCTACACCTTCAACCAGGCGCTGCTCGACTATGACTGCTTCGCCATCGCCAAGGGGGCCCCTAACAAGGACCTGGCGATGAAGTTCCTGGCCGAGATCAGCAAGCCGCAATACCAGGCGGAATTCACCAAATACATCACCTACGGGCCGACCAACAAGAAAGCCTATGACCTCGGCACGATCGAGGCGGCCTATGCCAGGACGCTGCCCTCCCATCCCGACAATGCCGCGAAGCAAGTGGCGATCGACCTCGACTGGTACACCAAGTTCGAGGCCCAGGCCTCGGCAGCCTATCAGAATATGCTGACCGAATGAGGCGGGTGGCTGATTCCGGCGAGCGGGAGGCTGCCACAGCGGCAGCCCCGCTCGTCTCACCCGTAGGTAAGGCGCTGCCGATCGCGGTGCGGCGACTGAGCAAGGCCTATGGCGCCGTCTCCGTGCTCGACGCTGTCGATCTCGATGTCAGGCCGGGCGAGTTCCTGACCCTGCTCGGCCCGTCGGGTTCGGGCAAGACGACCCTGCTGATGGCGATTGCCGGCTTCCTGCGGCCCGACCAGGGCAGCATCCGCTTCGGCGAGCGCGAGGTCGTCCGGCTTGCGCCGCACAAGCGCGAGATCGGCATGGTCTTCCAGAACTATGCCTTGTTTCCGCATATGGATGTCGCCCGCAATGTCGGGTTCCCGCTTAGGCTCAGGCGCGTGCCGGCGAACGAGATCGCCCGCCGCGTCGAGGCTGCGCTCGAGATGTTCCAGCTCGGCGGCTATGGCGGGCGCAGCATCAACCAGCTCTCCGGCGGCCAGCGCCAGCGCGTCGCGCTCGCCCGCGCCATCGTCTTCGAGCCGCGCATCATCCTGATGGACGAGCCGCTCTCGGCACTCGACAAGCAGCTGCGCGAGCGCATGCAGATCGAGCTGCGCCAGCTCCATGACCGCCTCGGTACCACCACCGTCTATGTCACGCATGACCAGCGCGAGGCCCTGACCATGTCGGACCGCATCGCCGTGCTCGATCGCGGCCGGATCGCGAGGATCGACACCCCGCGCGCGATATACGACCAGCCCGGCAGCCGCTTCGTCGCCGAGTTCATCGGCGAATCCTCGTTCCTCGCAGTCGAGGTCGCCGATGGCATCTGCCGGGCGGCCGGCTCCGTCATCCGGGCGCCAAAGATCCCGGCCGGGCAGCGGCATTGCGTGATGATGCTGCGCCCGGAACGGCTGCGCATCCTCGACGGCGGCGAAGCCGAGGCGATGAACCGCTTCGAGGGCACGGTCCAGAGCGCGATCTACCAGGGCGACACGCTGCTGCTGCAGCTCGTGCTGGGCGATGGCAGCCTGGTCAGCCTGCGCATGGCGACGCGGGGCGACGATTCCGCGCCGCCGGCACGCGGCACGCCGATCGCGGTCGGCATCGCCGTCAGCGACACCGTGCTGCTGGCCGACGAGGGGAGGGAGCGCACATGAGCGCGCCCGGGCTCAGCATCGCCGGCGCCCCCGGCGACGATTTCCATGCCGCGGCGCTGCGCCGCGACCATTGGCGCGAGCGACTCGGGCTGGCGGCGCTGGCAGCGCCTGCGCTCCTGCTCGTCACCGTCACGGTGCTGCTGCCGGTCGGCTGGCTGTTCGGCCTGTCCTTCTTCGACGATGCCGGTGCACCGAGCCTGGAGCATTACCGGCGCATGCTGGCCGAGCCCTCCTATGGCCGCACCTTCCGCACCACCTTCGAGATCAGCCTGCTGACCACGGCGATCTGCATCCTGCTCGGCTATCCGCTCGCCTATTTCCTGTCGCAGCTGCCGCGGCGCGCCGCCAATCTCTGCATGATCGCGGTGCTGCTGCCGTTCTGGACCTCGCTGCTGGTGCGGACCTATGCCTGGCTGGTGCTGCTGCAGCGTCGCGGGCTGATCAACACCTGGGGCATCGAGCTCGGCCTCTGGAGCGAGCCGCTGCAGCTCGTCCATAATGTCGCGGGAACGCTGATCGGCATGGTCCATATCATGCTTCCCTTCCTCGTCCTGCCGCTCTACGGCACGATGCGGGCGATCGACCGCGACCTGCTGCGGGCGGCCTCCAGTCTCGGCTCGACCCCGGCCCATGGCTTCTGGACCGTGTTCTTTCCGCTGTCGCTGCCCGGCCTCGCCGCCGGCTCCGCGCTCGTCTTCGTGCTCTGCCTCGGCTTCTACGTGACGCCGGCCATGCTCGGCGGCGGCAAGGTGACGATGGTCTCGAACCGCATCGCCAACGATATCGAGCTGTTCTTCAACTGGGGGGCGGCGAGCGCGCTCGGTGTCGTGCTGCTGGTGATCACGCTCGTCGTGCTCGTCCTGGCGGCCCGGCTCTCGCGCGGCGCCGGCCTCTTCGGCGCGGGGCATTGAACATGAGCTGGTTCGATCGTCCCGCCAGCGACACGCAGATCACGCACCGGTCGCGGCTCTGGCTCTACGGGCTCGGCGTGCTGGTGCTGGCCTTCCTCGCCCTGCCGACGCTGATCGTGATCCCGATGTCGTTCTCGCAGTCGCAGTACCTGGAGTTTCCGCCGCGGCAATGGTCGTTGCGCTGGTACGAGGCCTTCTTCTCCTCGCCGAGCTGGATGGCGGCCACCGCGACCTCGCTCAAGGCCGGCATCTGCACGGCGCTCGTGGCGACTCCGGTCGGCACGCTCGCGGCCTATGGGCTGCATGTCTCGCGGCTGCGCTTCGGCGGGGTCGTGATCCTGGCGCTGCTGACGCCGACGATCGTTCCGGTCATCCTCGTCGGCATCGCGCTGTTCTATGCCTTCGTGCAGCTCAAGATGGTCAATTCCTTCCTCGGCATCGTGCTCGCGCATACGATGCTCGCCGTGCCGATCGTGATGATGATCGTCGGCTCGGCCCTGAAGAGTTTTGATCTCGACCAGGAGCGCGTCGCCCGCAGCCTGGGCGCGACCCGGGCGCAGGCCTTCCTCCAGGTGACGATGCCCCAGATCGGCTTCGCCATCGTCACCTCGGCTTTGCTCTCCTTCCTGACCTCCTTCGACGAGGTCGTGGTCTCGCTCTTCGTCTCCGGCGGCGACAACTCGACGCTGACGCGCGCGATGTTCATGGCGCTGCGCGACCAGATCGACCCGACCATCGCGGCGATCTCGACGATCATGATCGTGATCACCTCGCTGCTGCTCGCCGCCTCGCAACTGCTGGGCAAGGCAGAGAAATAAGGGCAATGGAGCCAGTCCCTTGTCCGTAGACTTGGCGAGGCCGTGACAAGCTGAACGGTGCGCCCTATTCATGACAGCCTGAGCTTGCGGCCGAGCAAAGCAGCGCAAAAGGCTGCCGGCCATGATCGGGGTGGGGCATGGGTGACGCACCGGATTGGGTGAAGGGCGGCGTCCTGCGCCGCGGCCTTGCCTTCCTGATCGATCTTGTCGTCGTGATGATTGTCACCCAGTCACTCGCGACCATCCTGTTTCCGCTCTCGAATGGGGCGCTGATCGACGGTTCCAGCTTCGTGACGGATTGCCGGCCGGCCCAAAGCCGCCCCGCGACGATCGAGATTCCGGCCGGCTTCCGGCCGACCGCGGAAAGCATCTGCACGAAATCGCTGATGGGGCAGCCGACCGCCCGGTTCTACACGCTGTCGCGGCAGGAGACAGGGTCAAGCGTCACGACCTCGCTCAGCTATGCGCTGAACGCGCAAGACCAGATGACGCTGGCCTTCGACCTTTCGGTCCTGCAATGGCCGCTGCTGGCGCTGATGCGGTGGCTGCTGGAGATCAGGGGCGTGCCGAGCCTCGGGCGCCATCTGTTGTCGCTGCGCGTCGTGCCGCGCTGGAACGAGCCGGTCGCAGCCGATATCCGCGCCGCGCTCGCCCGGCGCTACCTGCTGTTCGCGCTGCCCTGCGTGGCGTCGCTGGGAATGGCGGTCCTGCTGTTCGCGGCTGTTCGCTTAGGTGTACCGCTTCCGAACGATCTGGCGTCCATCCTGAGCTTCCTCGGCAATCTGCCGATCGCCATGGCGGTGATCGCCGCCTTGAGTGCGATCGCGCGAGGGCGCGATGCCTTCTACGACGAGGCTGCGGGAACCACCGTGCTCCGTCTCGTGAACGGGGTCAGGGAGGTCGCGCCTGAGCAGCAGCCTGGTGCAGAACCTGGAATTCCCGGCGACGCTTCGGGGAAAGCCTCTCCGTCCGCGGGCCTCCGGTCCCTCCCTTGGGCGACGCTCGCGCTGGCGGCTCTCCTCATCCTCGTTTTCATCGCCGAACTGGCCGAAACCTATATCCGGTCGCAGAGCTTTGGCGTCACTGGTGTGACCATCGTGCTGTTCGGCGGCGTCGCCAGCGAACTCGTGCTCCAGGCCGGGCAATGGTACCGGCTCGTCCTCGCCATGTTCCTCCACTGGAGCGTGGCGCATCTGATCGGCAATGTCGTCATCCTCGCGATCGCCGGCTGGTTCCTCCAGCCGGTCCTCGGGATGGGCTGGCTTCTCGCCATCTTCCTGCTCGGCGGGCTTGCGGGGTCTCTCGGTTCGATCCTGGTGAACCCGGCAACCCTGCTCGGTGCAGGGGCTTCCGGCGCCATCATGGCCGTGATCGCCGCGGGCCTCTTGGTGAGCTTCCGGCTTGCCGACGATGCCCGCCGTCTCTGGTTGCAGGCATTCTGCGTCGCGATCCTGCTCGCAACCTTCGTCGCTGGCGGCAGACTCGCCACTGGACAACTCGACCATGCCAGCCATGGCAGCGGGGCGCTCACCGGGGCCGTGCTCGGCGCCCTGATCCTGCTGTCCTGGGATGCCGGGACGAGGCGCCCGCGCTGGGCGCGCCCCGCGCTTGCAGCCGCACTCGGCCTCGCAGCCCTGACCTTCCTCTCGATCCCGCGCGCGGGCTTTGGGGACGTAGCTCTGGCCCGGTTGACGATTCCACCGGAGCAACTGCCGAAGACCGACGCCGAATGGCTCGCACGCTCCGCCGAGCTCGTCCGCCAGTATCCGCGCGATCCGCGCAGCCATCTCGCCCATGCCGTCGCGGCCGGCAACGACAAGCTCGCGCGTGAGAAGGCCTTGACACTTGTCAGCAGGGCCCAGGCCGCCCTGTCCCCCGGCGATCTCCCGATCATCGAGCAGAATGCCTTTGCTGTTGCGGGCGACGCGCGGCGAAAGGCGCAGGACTGGGAAAACGCGCGCGACCTCTTCACCCGCGCGATCGCCACCAAGGCTCCGCCCAAGCCCGAGATCTATGGCTGGCGCGCGCAGGCCGAGCGCGCGCTTGGCTTGCTCGATGCCGCGCTCGCGGATGCAGAAGTCCGGGTTCGCCTGCAACCGTCCAGCGCCGACGCGCTCGTCAGCATGGCCGGCATTCTCGATGCCATGGGCCGACAGCGCGACGCGATCACCAGGCTCGATCAGGCGCTCGCGCTGGAGCCGGATAATGTCAACGCGCTACGCCTGCGCGGCTGGCTTGCCTTCTTCGACGGCCGGCCCGACGAAGCGATTCAGGGCCTGGAACGGGCCCTGACGCTACGGCCGGATGACGCCTATGCCGCCCTATGGCTGCACATCGTCTCCGCGCGTTCGGGGCGAGGGGGCCGGCTCGCCTCCGCCGCAAGGGACGTCGACATGGCGGTTTGGCCGGCGCCCGTGATCCAGTTCTATCGCGGCGAGATCGATCGCAACGCCTTCCGCGCGGCGACCCAAAGCCGTGACCCGATCAAGCATGGCGAACAGACCTGCGAGGCGAATTTCTATCTTGGCGAATGGTACCTTCTGGAGAATGCCAGGGCCGAGGCCGACCCGTTCATGTTCTACGCGGCGACGAATTGCCCGAAGACCTTCGTGGAATGGGCGGCCGCGCGGACCGAGCGACGCCTGATCGAGCAATGAGGGGCGCGGGCCAACCATTCGTCGCGACGCCACCTTCGGCGGTTCAGGAGCAACGGCTGCGAACCGCTTAGACGGTCGAACGCCCCGATCGCGTCAGACCGAAACCCACTTCTCATCGAAACTCTCTGCGCGCCCTTCATCCCTGAGCTTGAGCAAATGCGCCGTCACATTGCGCTCGGCGGCGCGCCGCAGCCACGGATCGGTCTGCGAATAGAGCAGATCGACGAGATCCCAGGTTCCCAGCGGCCCGGCCTTCAGCGCATCGGCAATGGCGTTCTCGCGCCTGAGGCGAAATGCGAGCAATTCGCCGACATAGGGCTGCGGATTTGGCAGCGGCGGCCCATGCCCGGGCAGATACAGGCTGTCGTCTCGCGCCAGCATCAGCCGCAGGCTACGGACGTAATCGGCCATGTCACCGCCCGGCGGTGCGACGATGCTGCTCGACCAGGACATGACGTGGTCGGCGCTGAACAGGATGCCGTCCCGGAAGGCAAAGCAGAGATGGTCGGAGGCATGTCCCGGCGTATGGATCGCGGTCATCCCCAATGCGGTGTCGCCGTCCTTCAGCAGGATGTCCGGGATAAAGGCGTCATCGGCACTGAGATGGTAGGCGTATGTCCTGGCGCCGGTGCGCGCCTTCAGGCCGGCGGTCGCGCCGAGATGGTCGGAATGGGTGTGGCTCAGCACGATCGCCGAGACCGCGCCGCCCGTCGCGCGCATGATGTCGTCGAGATGCCCGGCATCGTCGGGGCCGGGATCGAGAACCACGAACCCGTCGCCATCCTCGATCAGATAGGTATTGGTGCCACGATAGGTCATCAGGCTTGGATTATTGGCGACGATACGGGAGATGCCGGGGACAACCTCCATCGGCCGGCCACGCGGCGGCTCCGGTTCAGTCAGAAAGGCCAATATCGTATCCTTCGCTGGGAGGCTGTTCGCAGTACCCGCCCCGAAATTCGAGCGACCACCTCGCGCAGACAGAGCCTGCCGACGCAGACTGAGCCCCGTCCTGCTTGCTTTTATGCGATGTCGAAGGCAGGTGAAATTGCGCGCAAGGCATGGCGGGGATCTACTTCCCGGCGATCGGGGCATGATCTGGCCGGTTGAGCGCGACGTCCGGATCGGCGCCAGCCACCACGGCAACCGGCGCCCGATCGGATCACCGGCTCACGCCCCATCGCAGTCAAATGAGCGCTCTACGCATTCTGCAGCATCGTCTCGGTGTGGAGCGCGCATTTCCAGGCCCGTCCATCCCTGACCCAGGTCGAGCTGTCCGCGCATTTCATGTCCATGGGCTTGCCCTTCATCTCGCCCTTCTGGTGCACCTTGTAGGCGATGACGGCGACTTCGTCGGACGGCATGATCACGTCGACATCGCTGAGCTTGAAGCTTCGCAGCGTCCACTGGCCCTCTTCCGTCAAGGATTCATACCGGTCCGGGTCGATCTTCATCGCCCCCATCGGGCCGGTGAGCAGACATTCCTCAGCGATCATCGATTTCGCGAGCTTCGCATCCTTGTCGACCATCGACTGCCAGAAGCGCGTCTCGAGATCGATGATCTGTTGCTTGTTTCCGGACATGGCTGTTCTCCTTTGCCGAAGAACGAGCATCAGTGGAGCAGGTTCCCGGGGAAGGGGGCTGCGATGTCCGCGGCCCGCCGGATTCTTCGTCTATCGCCCCGGCGTCGTATACGGCCCCGGAATCGCCCGACCGGTCCCGACATCGCCACGCGCCGTATCGGCGAGCAGGGTCGCGGCGTCCCTGAAAGCCTTCAGTGCCGTATGGATCGCCGAGTTGAGCGGCACCGTCGCTTGATACTGCCCAATTTCGCGCTGGGCGCTCTCCACCAGCGCGAGCAACTTCTCCGCGTCATAGGGCGAGAAATGCCTTTGCGTGCGCGTCACCATCATCCAATCCTCTTCCACGGCGCCCGACCGCGCACAAAGCCTTTCGAGACCAGCCGCTCGGCGTCAGTAGCCAGGACTGCGAGATCGTGCAGCAACATGCGGATCGCCTCGCGCGCGTCGCCCTTGGCCTCGCACAGCACCGCGTCGATCTCCCGATCGGTGATGACCGTGATGGCCGGCTGATCGTCTGGCATATCTCGCTCTCGCAACAAGAACAAAATAGGAACATTCTGAGATTGGGGAGTCAAGCTGCTCGGGCCCTTGCCCACGGCTAAAGCATCGCCCGAAAAATGGATCGCGGTCTTCAGGACAGCCGATACGAGATACGGTCCGATGAACTCACGCCCAGCGCGAGCGCGCCGGCGCGCGCGGCCCATCCTGCTCGTCGGAAGGGGCGAGCGTCAGATCCAGAACAGGCCCCAGTTCCGGCATGACGGAGGGACAGCGCGACGAGCACGAGGTCGCACAGATCGAGTGCCGCATCCCTTCGACGCATCCGCGCCTGCCGGCTCGATCAGGGCGGTTCCCGGGAGATTTCAGCGCTTCCGTGCCACCAGGAACGGCCGGGCATCCCGGCCGCGCGAGGCGTGGTGTTCGCGTTCGATGATCTCGAAGCCCGCTGCCGCAATCTCGCGCTCAAGCTCTTCCGTGCTGAGAAAGCTGACATAGGGCGCCTTGCCGACGCGCTGCATCAGCGGCACGGCGAGACGCAGGAAGAGGTTCATCTCGGCGAGGCATGGCGTCTTGGAGATGAAGATCCCGCCGGGCTTCAGCAGCCGATGGATGCTCGCCAAGGCGGCCTCCCGCGCCGCGATCAGGTGCAGGACATTGAACCCGAGAACGACGTCGAATGTTCCGTCAGGGCAGGGCATCTCGGCCGGTGTCGCGACTTTGAACGCGACATGGCTGCAGCCCGCGGCCTCGGCCTTGCCCCTCGCGATCGCAATCATCTCGCCCGAGATATCGGTCGCCACGATGCGCTGGACAAAGGGCGCGAGCCTGAGCGCCGTGGTGCCGGTGCCGCAGCCGAATTCGAAGACCGCATCGCCATCCTTGAGATGGTGCCGCGTGCGCTCCAGCGTGCGCTCATAGCCCGCCATGTCCGCGATCGGACCCGCGGCGTATTTCCGCGCGGACCGGTCCCAAAAACGCGCATCATTCACGATCTGTGCCATGGCAGCCTCCCCTGGTCGCGCTTTAGCACAGGCGCGGGCATTGAACATTGCCGCGGGGCGGCGGGGCGGCGCAGGCGAGGGGGCTTACGATCGAGGCTTTGCCGCGACGTCACTCCTGGCAATGCAGGCCCCACAGACGCGACCAGGCGCAGGGGAAGAACGGCCCTGCCGCGGTTCCAGGGGCGCCATGGTTTAGAGATAGTCTAAATAAATCAAAGACTAAGCCGCTTGCAGCCTGGGCTGCTCCGTGGAAGAAGCACTGGCGCTGGCTGTCCGATGCGCCGGGGTGAGAGATCAATGACGGAAGACCCGTTCCACGAAGCGACGCTGGTCGCGCGCCGCTATCTGACGCCTGGCATGATCAGGCTGACCTTTTCGGGCGAGGGCCTGAAGCGCTTTCGCTCGACCGGGATCCCGGATGAATATATCCGGCTGTTCTTCCCCGATCCCGCGACTGGCGAACTCACCCTGCCGACGATCGATGCCGAGGGGCGCTGGGCCTTCCCGGAGGAACGGCAGCGCGTCCGCTATTCCACCTATACGGTCCGGCGCTTCGATTTGGCTCGCTGCGAACTCGATGTCGACCTCGTGGTGCATGATGGCGGCCAGGCCAGCGACTGGGCGCGCGATGCGGAACTCGGCGAGCGGATCGTGATCAACAATCCGCGCGGGCTCTATGCCCGGCCCGACGAGCTGGAGCGGCAGATCCTGATCGCGGACGCCACCGGCCTGCCGGCGGTCGCACGGATCCTCGAACAGACGCCAAGCCAAGTCTCCAGCCGGGTCTTCCTCGAGATGGCGGATGAAACCCATCAGCAGCCCCTGCCTGACCATCCCCGGGCAAGCACGACCTGGTTCCATCTCGCTCATGGGGACACCGACGGCAGCCGCCTGGTCGACCTGCTGCCCCTTGAGCAGATCGATGACGGAAAGACCTATCTCTGGGCCGCGGCCGAGAAGTCCGTCGTCAGGACGCTGCGCGCCCAGTCCGAGGAGCTGAAGCAATCAGGCGCTGAGCGCCAGAAGATCGTGGCCTATTGGGCGCGCTAAAGCATCGGCCCGAAAAGTGGATTGCGGTTTTCGGGGCAAGGCCGATGCAAACACAAAGGCTTAGATCATCGAACAGGATACGATTTCCCGGTCCGATGATCTAAGCAGCCGCAGTGAAGTATCGCGACGCCATTCTCTGAACCATGGCTCTACAGGATGTCCGGCTTCACGGCAGCGGGCTTGGCGCCGACGGGAACTCGCTGTTCCAGAATGAGTTGCTCCCTCAGCAAGAGGAGGCAGCATCATGAGGCCCATGGAACCGATCGCAAACGGCCGGGAACTCGCGCTCAGGATGGCTGACCAGTACCCTCATCAGGACTGGGTCGCCATGCTCGCTGAAGGGGCGGGCAAGAGCCGCGAATTCGTCGAATGGCAGCTTCAGGAAGACACCCAGCCATCGCCCGAAATTATCTCGGTCGCGGCAGAAATGCTCGCGCCGACCGAGCTGGATGACGGCGAGCCGGAAGGCGGCCAATTGCTGACGGAGGACGATCTGCCGTTCTCGGGTCTTCCCGGAAACCTGGGGAAGCTGCGCCAGGAATAAGGGAGCCCGCTCTCACTGGCGAGCGGGCTGGTACCGAGCGGTTGGACCTCGTTCTCTTGGATCATCTCCCTGACGAGGGCGTTCGTTCCAAGCTGGCCCGCGTCGCCCCTGAGGGCAGTGAGGTGCGGAGACGGTGCCTCTCCCATTCGGTGGAGGCGCAGCGCAACCGTGCAACACGGCATTGGCCTCTTTCTGACCTTGCGAGCTGGCCCTCGAGGCAAACGGCTACAGTACCGTTTCCGACCTCAAGAAGGACGAGAACGGTGTCTGGAAGGGCACGGCGGCGCATAGCGGCCAGCAGGTCAATGTCAGCGTCGATGATTGCGGCAACATCACGCGCAACTGAGGACATCGCAGATGACCCAGATGATCACCCGTTCGTACGATACCTTTGATCAGGCTGAATCCGTCGTCCGTGAATTGAAGGAGGCCGGCGTCGAGGATGCGGATATCAGCGTCATCGGCTGCCGCAATGACGTCGATCGCGATGGCGAAAGCCACGCCGGAGAGGGCGCCGGAGTCGGGGGCCTGATCGGCGGAGCCGCCGGATTGCTGGCGGGCCTCGGCTGGATTGCAATTCCCGGGATCGGGCCGGTCGTCGCAACTGGCTGGCTTGCATCGACCGCGGCGGGGGCCGCAACGGGCGCCGTAGCCGGCGGCCTCGTCGGCGCCCTGACGCGTTCTGGGGTGGATGAGAAAGATGCCCACTGCTATGCCGAGACAGTCCGGCGAGGCGGCAGTGTCGTGTCGGTCAGGGTCGCCGAGGAACACGCCTCGACCGTGGAGGCGATCATGGACGGTGCGACGCCGATCGATATGGTCGATCGGAGAACCGCCTATGAGCGCGAAGGCTGGACGCAGTTCGATCCGGAAGCCCCGCCTTTCGTAAGGCCGTCGATGTAACCAACGCCAAGCCTCGGCCAGAAAAGTGGATTGCGGCTTTCGGAAAAGCCGATGCAAACACCGAAGGCCAGATGATCGGACCGGGTACCGGCCCGATCATCGATCTCGGTGAAATCACTGCCGTGCATATCCAGGACAGTCGCTCTCAGCGTCGATGTCGGATCCGCTACGCCGATGGACCCCATATTTGCCGCCAGCCTCGCTTTGAGCAGCCGTTGGCTCGTCCCGGCTTCCCCGCGGAGGATCAGCCAATGCCTGAGAGCGGTTTCAAGCAGGATCTGGACGGGCAGATTTCGATCGCCCGACGGACTATCGCAGAGCTGATGGAGCGCGCCACCGCGACCACCGGATCCGGGGCCGAGGAAGCCATCGCGAACAGGATCAACGAGCAACAGGACCGGCTCGACAAACTTCTGAAGCAGCGCGAGGCCATGGATAGCGACCGGGTTCTGCACCCGCAGCCCAGCCGCCGGCAGGATGACTGATCGCCGTCCGGCCTCGCCGCGGAACCGCCTTGCCATGGCGGACAAGGAGCCTGCCTGTGGCCTTGAGGTTGGCGCCTTCAGGATCACTGAACCTGGTGATGTTTCGCGTGCACAGCGGCAGCCTTGACGAGCGCGACCTCAAGAGCGGCCAAAACCTCGGGCCCAATGAGAAGTTCGAGGGCGGCCTCGGAATCCGTTTCCAGGAAAATCACCGCGCCCTCGTTCGCGTCTGCAGTGATGATCATCTGCTTCAGCTTCGCCACCGTGAGCGTTTCCTTGGTGTCCATTCCCCGATGCCCTCCCTGTTGTTTCCCGTTAATTCCTTGCGTCTAAAGATGCTGGCGAACCGGCTTGTTCCCGGCGGCAGGACTTACCGGCGGCAGGACTTCCCAGCGGCAGGACCTGGACAGAAAACCTGAAAAGGATTGTCGGGTTCCGTGATCATACGTTCAGCCGTTGAACACTTCGGGATCGCATGAAGCCTTCGCGCGACACCGTCAGCGGGTAAGGGCATCATCGAACCTCGTTAGGTTGCCGCAATCGGCTTCATCGGCCATTCCGGCCAATACATGTCCCGCGCGTCACATCCGGCCTCGCTGGAGACATGGGCGAGATACAGCTGGCGAGCCCGCGTCGTGTCCGCGAGGCAAAGCTGCTCAAGCCAGGCAAAATAGCCTTCTATGTTCAGTCGTACGATCTGCGCCGAAGAGCCGGTCTCCAATAGACGAATTGCATGCGCTGCGGCCTGAGTGCGCCAATCATTATAATCCGGTGGAAGATGATCGCCGCCTTTCATCTGGCGAAGACGGGTGTAATCTTCCTGCTCATACCATGGTAGAAACACTACACTGCTTAAGGTCGGCATGCCGGCAGCCCCCGTCTCCATCGGCGAGACGATATGTTCCCGGTGACAGGGCGGCCTTAACGAATGTTAATTTTCGGGCATGGCGCGGATCTGCGCGTTCTGCGGCGCGACGGATGAACGGCGAAATGCCAATCCAGCCAGCCGGCTGCATCGCTCGTGTGCCAATGGCGGCTTCGCCGTCGAGATGGACTGCATCGCCGCTGTGTGACGCGAATAGCTCGAACCGGGGAGAGGCCGATGTTTTCTGTGATCTTCGAAGTGCGTCCGGCGCCGGAACACTGGGATGCCTATCTCGGCGTGGCCAGGTCGCTGCGGCCCGAACTGGAGGCGGTGGACGGGTTCGTCGACAATATCCGCTACCGCAGCATGACGCGGGCGGGCTGGCTTCTCTCGCTCTCCAGCTGGCGTGACGAGAAGGCGGTGGTCCGCTGGCGCACGACGATGCGCCACCACATCGCGCAGGAAAAGGGCCGGTCCGAGATCTTCCTCGACTATCACCTGCGCGTCGGGGAGGTCACGCGGGACACGCAGATCCCCGCAGGCCACAGGCTCCAGCAGCAGCGCCTGGACGAGACCGAAGCAGGCGAGGGGACGACCGTCACGCTGGTGACGGGTTCCGGGCCGGAGAATGTCGGCGAGGAGGCAGGTGCGGCCGCGTGCGCGGCGTCTCTCGGCCTGCTCCCGCAAGCCGACGGCCTGCTGTCATGGGACGTGTTCGACGCGGTGCTGACGCCCGGCAACCTGATCCTGCTGATGTCCTGGCGAGACGAGACCGCAGCGAAGGGCTTTGAGGACGAGGCGTCGCTCGCGGGACAAAGGCTTCGCCATGTGCGCGTCATACGCGACTACGGCATGTTCGACCGGCGCGAGGCTCCGCAATATTACCTCGACGTCCCCTCTCGGCGGAGTGCCGGATAAGACGCCACGCTGACGTCCGGCACTGGAAGCCTCACGGGCGCGGCAGGCGGCTTGGTGACGACAGGCACCAGCTTCATCGCTTGCGAACCAGGCATCAGCGGCACCGTCAGGCCCGCCTCCCGCCATCTTCTGGCGGAGAGTGACGAAGGGCCGCGCTGGGCAAGGAACGGACGCTCTCTCATTGCGTTCCTTCATGAACTCCCGCGAACGCGGTGTGAGCATGACCCGTTATTTCTTCGACAGCACGGACGGCGACGTCGTCGAAATCGACGAGGAAGGACTCGAACGTCCCGACGACCGAGCGGCGCGGCGATCGGCCTTGGACGCTCTGCCCGATATGGCGCGCGCAGCAATGCCGGACGGGGACCACCGATTGTTCAGTGTCTGCGTCCGCGGGGAAGATGGTGGCGTCGTGTAGCGGGCGAGCATGCGATTGTCCGGTGAATGGGCAAAACCTCGACCACAAAGGAGGCGGACATGACGACCGGAAAACAAGACAAGCCGACGGGGCAGCCTGGACGGACAAGCGATAGCCGCCCGCGGCCGGGATCGGGCATGCCGACAGACGAACGGGCAAAGCCGGCCGGCGACGGCGCGAATGCCACGTCTGCAAGGGGCGACCCGAAGCCCTCCAGCTCGCCAAGCGCGCTCGACCCCGGGCGTCCGGTGAAGAAGAATTGACCTGACGAGACGTTCCTCAGGGTCGGCACTGGCCGGTTGGATTGCAGGACTGTCACCTGGCTCTGCTACGCTTCTCACGCAACTCGACCCAAACCGGGGCGTGGTCGCTCGCCTTGTCCCAACCGCGCACGTCACGGTCTACGCCTGCGGCCCTCAGCCGCCCCGCAAGCTCTGGGCTCAGAAGCATATGGTCGATGCGAAGACCGGCATTTCGACCCCATGCATTCCTGAAATAATCCCAGAACGTGTAGATCGGCTGGTCCGGATGCATCTTGCGCACGGCGTCCGTCCACCCCTGGCCGACGAGCGCATGGAAGTCGCTGCGGATTTCGGGCCGGAACAGGGCGTCATCCAGCCAGCGCTCCGGCTTGTAGACATCCAGCTCAGTCGGGATCACGTTGAAGTCGCCGATCAGCGCGACCGGGACCTCGTGGGCCAGGAGGGTGTCGGCATGCGCGAGCAACCGTTCCAACCACCTCAGTTTGTAGTCGAATTTCGGGCCCGGGGCCGGATTGCCGTTGGGCACGTACAGACACCCGATCAATATGCCGCTTACGGCCGCTTCGATATACCGGCTCTGCGTGTTGGCCTCGTCGCCGGGCAGGTGGCGGCGTGTTTCAATCGGTTCTGCACCCCGCGCCAGAATCGCGACCCCGTTCCAGCTCTTCTGCCCCAGCCAGATGGCACCGTAGCCGGCATCACGGATGGCACCTGCCGGAAACGTTCCCTGCGATGTCTTGAGCTCCTGAAGGCAGACGATATCGGGCTCGGCTTCTGCGAGCCAACGCAGCAGGACGGATAACCGGCCATTGATCCCGTTCACATTGAAGGTCGCGATTTTCACCGGAATGACCGCATCAGCCGCTGGTCAGCATGGAATTGGGCGCGGCATGGAATTGGGCGAGGCATGGAATTGGACAAGGGATGTGCGGCACGGCTGCGCGCTCAGCCGGAGGCCATTCGGCCGGGATGGCCGCTCGGATGGACGGGGCCTTGCAGGTCGGAGGCCCGATCGCACCAGGCCTCGACGACATCGACAGTTCCGGCAGATCATCGCGGGCGACGGTTCGCCTAAAGCATCGGCCCGAAAAGTGGATTGCGGTTTTCGGGGCAAAGCCGATGCAAACACAAAAAGGTTAGATCATCGGGCCGGATACGTTATCCGGTCCGATGATCTAAGACCCCATCAGCCGCTTTGCCTGCTTCACCGCCTCCATGCATTCGGCCTCGCGACCAGCACGATCCAGGCCCTTGGCCCGATCGAGCGCAGCAGACGCTTCAGCCTTGTTCGTCGTGCCAGGCGGGCGAGCGCCCTTTGCCTGCTCGGCGGCGGTGGATTGGCCCTGGGTCTGGCGGCGGACGTCCTCTGGCGACGCCGCCTTGCCCTGAGCTTCGCGGGCCATGATTTCGGCTGGCGGGTGCTGGGCGGGCCCGGCACCAGGCTGGGCTGTGCCCGCCCCGCCCGAGGTTGGGCCGGCCCCCGCATCCGTGGCAGCCAATGTCTTCGTCAGGGTTTCGACCTCCCCGGCGCAGGGACCGGCGATTGCTGTGCTGGCCTGAAAAGCGGAGACGATACAGGCGATAGCGAGATAGCGTGTGGAATCCATGATCGTTGCTCCCGTTGCTCAAGGCACGGACGACCGCGATCGGGAAACGCCGGGGCGATTTCGAATGTTCCACGAGCCGACCTGTATCGGCCGGCGGCGCCCCAGTCACAGGCGCAGGTTGCGAGGTCTTGATCGCTTGCGGGTCGGCGGGGAGATGGTTTTCCCCCTCGTTGGCGGGCTTCCGGCTCCCCCCGGAGAGCTCGTCCCGGTGAAGGGTGAGGATGTCGCAGCCGCGGCCTCAGTTTTTGCGAGAGCGCCTTGACGGCGGCATGGATGACCCTACGAGAGCCGACTGGTTCGATGCAGCGCTTACAAATTGTTGGCCCAATGCTGCGTTAGCGGTCCATCCTGCCCATACACGGGATCCATCGGCGGAAAGCGCAGCTGCGCAATGGCCTCGCGGATCGCGCTGGTCGGTGCGTCGCGAATGATGTTGCCGCTTTGACCGGGTGGGTAGGCTCCAACCACGAGGAAGTTGCTGGAGGCATTGCCACGGCAATGTCCGGTGCCGGCCGGGAGCAGCAAAACGTTGCCGGCGCGGACTGCTAAAATCCGCCCCTTCGGCCCACCGAGCACCACCTCTGCTGAGCCGGCCGCAATGCCGAGGACCTCGTGCCCCTGCGAGTGATAATGGTGAAAGTCGTAAATCCCATTTCGCCACTGTGCCGGCCAGCCATTCGCGCCGAAGCGCGCCTCCATGGCCGTCGCGAGATCGTCTCCCCCCTCTCCAGGGAATGCGGCGTCATAGACGATCACGGGCAAGCGTGGATTGTTGGGTATCCACGCGCGCTCCTCCAGGTGAATAGCCGTCGTCGATATCGTTGCCATTGCCGGAGCCTTCCCCGGATGAAAGAGGACCGCGGGGTAACGCGCGCGTTTCACAAAAGTTCGGCCTATGGCATCGGCCCGAAAAGTGGATTGCGGTTTTCGGGGCAAAGCCGATGCAAACACAAAAGGCTCGAGCATCGGACCGGATACCATTTCCGGTCCGGTGCTCGAGCGCACGAGAGCGGAACGTGCGGGCGTGCCGTTGCAGAAGGGCTGTGGCCGTGGGGAACGGCTCGAGATTTCTGGAACGGCCGGGAGTTTTCGCCGGCACACGGGAGGAGGACAGGGCACGCTGGGTGACGGACGGTCGGCCGCACATCCTCATCGGCCTTGACGGGCGATCGTCGAAAGGGCGGTCGAGCGGCTTCGCCGAAGATCATGACCGCATGGGAGCCGTTAATAGACGGATGAATTATCCTGCCAGCCGCGCAATCATAGGCGCGCATATTGGCCCAGTTCACCGGCCTTGGCTCTATTGGAGGAAGCTTCCATGCTCATTGGCGTGCCGTCCGAAATCAAAGACAACGAAGCGCGTACGGGCCTCGTCCCGTCATCCGTGCGGGAGCTGGTTCATCATGGGCACCACGTCATGGTCCAGTCCGGAGCAGGCTTGGGCGCTGGCATCACGGACGAGGATTACATAGCGGTCGGCGCCAAGATGGTGGACGGTCCCGATAGGATCTTCGCTGAAGCCGAGATGGTGGTGAAGGTCAAGGAGCCCTTGGCCGAGGAGCGCAAGCGTTTGCGGCCCGAACAGATCCTGTTCACCTATCTGCACCTTGCTCCCGATCCGGCGCAAACCCGGGACCTCATCGCATCCAAGGCGATCTGTATCGCTTATGAGACCGTCACCTCTCCCTCCGGCGCGCTGCCGCTTCTGGCGCCCATGTCCGAAGTGGCAGGCAGGCTTGCGCCCCAGGTGGGCGCGCACGCGCTGGAGAAGGCCCAAGGGGGGCGAGGCATCTTGCTGGGTGGGGTTCCGGGTGTTCCCGCAGCATCTGTCGTCATACTCGGCGGCGGCGTGTCGGGCACACATGCGGCGACGATCGCCATTGGCATGGGTGCAAGGGTCACGGTGGTGGACCGCTCAGGCGAGCCTCTGAAGCGCCTGTCCAACCAGTTCGGCAATGCGATTACCACGGTCTTTTCTACGCAAGCGGCGATCGAGGAACTCGTGAGGCAAGCAGACCTGGTGATTGGTGCGGTGCTCATTCCCGGAGCGTCGGCGCCCAAGCTGGTCAGCCACGATATGATCCGCACCATGAAGCGGGGCTCCGTCGTCGTGGACGTAGCGATCGACCAGGGCGGTTGCTTCGAAACATCGCGTGCCACCACGCATTCCGACCCGACCTATATCGTCGATGGGGTCGTCCATTACTGCGTGGCCAACATGCCTGGCGCAGTCGCCCGCACCTCGACCTTCGCGCTCAACAACGCGACCTTGCCTTTCGTGCTGGCCATCGCCAATCACGGCTGGCGCACGGCCTTGAAACAGGATCCTCATTTGCGCCATGGCCTCAATGTGTGCGCTGGTGAGGTCACCTGCGAGCCAGTCGCAAAGGCTCAAAGCTTGCCCTTCGTCGATCCTCTCGCGGTCATTAGCCGCCAATGAAAGCAAAGCTCCCGGGGAGCGAGGCAAAACCCGCCTCGACGCGATAAAAAGCGGTCGAGATCACGCTGCGTTTGGACGAAAACGTCCAAACGCAGAAAACGTGTTCGACTCTCATAGTTTAGAGCATGCTCGCGGCCTGGGCCAAGCAACCCGGCCGGAGCGATTGCGTCAGCCTGCTGCAGCAGAATCTTCTCCTAAGGCAGAGCCTCGATGTTGCCCTCCGCTTCGTGGAATCGCGGCGAACACGCGACCGGCTGCCCATCAGAAAATGGGAACACCCTTCGAGCCTGCGGGGTTGGTACCCATTGGAAAACACCAGGGGAGTAGATCCCATGAAACGGTTTACAGGAATTGCGGTCATCGCTTTTGCTGCCCATTCGGGGCTGGCATGGGCGCAGCCTGCTATCGTCGGTCAGTCCGATGAGATGCCGCGCAGTCGCGCCGAAAGACCGGCGCAGGGCGATATGGCCCCGCGCTCTTCCGGGAGCGACCGTGGGGCGCCGCAACAGCGCCTCGACGAGTCACCGGGCGAACGACGCGGTGCTCAGATCGAACAGCCTCGCGGCCCCGAAGCGCCGCGGGGCCAGATGCCTCGGCGTGAGCGCGAACAGGTCCAGCGCGAGCAGCCGACCCCGCCCGCGGACCCGCGTGCTCAGCAAGAGTTGCGGAGAGGGCAACCTGAAGAGCGCGGTCAGGCCCAGCGGCAAAACGAACGAAATGACCGAAGGGATACCGATCGGGCTCAGCCGAACACCCGCGGGCCCGGTTCACCTGAAACCGCGCAGCCTCAGCGGCCAGATCGACGCCCCACCGATCCGAACACGGCGCGGCCTGCGCCGACCCAGGATCCGAACACGGCGCGACGTGCGCCGACCCAGGATCCGAATACCGCGCAGCCTGCGCCGACCCAGGATCCGAGTACGGCACGACCTGCACCGACCCGGCAAGACGAAGAGCGGCCGGGCACTGCACAACGCCCCAGTCCGGCGCAGCCTGGAACGGCCGGTCCTTCGCCCGCAGAAAATCGGGCTTCTCCCGGAAGCCAGAGCGCCGAACGAGCGCGTGCCGATTCCGACAGTCAGCGGATCGCCGATACGGTGCGCGAGCGGGTCGAACGCAACGAGATCCGCCCGGTGCAGAATCTGGGGATCTCCGTATCGGTCGGCGCTGCGCTGCCATCTCGCGTGCAGCTCCAGCCGTTGCCTCGCGATATTGCCGCCATCAGGCCGCAATATCGCGATTATCGCTACACCGTCTCCGACCGGGAGATCATCATTGTCGACCCGCGCAGCCGACGCATCGTCGAGGTGATCGATCGCGGTGGCGGCCGAGCTGGGACCGTCGATATCTACGCCGCCTTCGAAACCCGGCGCGATGTGAGGCGTTGGCGCCGGCCGGCTGAGATCGTCTTTCAGCAAGGTGTCGTCCTGCCCGCGAGCGCACCTTACTATGACCTTCCGGTCGAACTGGTCGAAGCCAATCCAAATTGGCGCGGATATCAGTATATCATGACGGAGAGCGACGAAGTCGCCATCGTCGAGCCGAGGACGCATCGCATTGTCGAGGTCGTCGACAAGAGCGGGTCGCGATCGGCGTCTGCAGCTCCGCAGACCACCGGTGCGCTCTCAAGCCAGGCGCGCGCTTCCGGTGATCGACATGACCTTGCGCGGATCATCCTGGGCAACGCCAAACCCGGTGAGGTTCAGGGGATCGACGGCTTGCGGGGAGCCGTCCTGCCAAGCCAGATCGTCCTTCATCCGCTACCCCCCGAGGTGGAGGAGCGCGATCAGAGGCTTCGCGGCTACCACTATACGCTCATCGGCGACGATGTCCTGATCGTCGAGCCACAGAGCCGCCAGGTCGTCGACACCATCGAATGACCGATGATGCCATGCGGCAATCGATGCGCCGACATCGATTGCCGCATCCAATCGCCCAGACAGCGTCTGCTTCTTGAGCCAAACCGGGTGGCCCATGTCGAGTGCCGAGCGGCTGCGACTATCGTCGCGTTCCCTTCACATCTGCATCGACATGCAGCGCTTGTTTTCCACCGACGGCCCGTGGCCGACTCCGTGGATGGAGCGCGTCCTACCGACTTGCGCCGAATTGACCGCTCACGCTCGCGAGCGAACGATTTTCACCCGGTTCATCCCACCGCCAACCCCCGACAGCGCGCAGGGAGCCTGGCGCGGTTACTATCGTCACTGGCGCGAGACGACACGCGACCGATTGGATCCCCGACTTCTGGATCTGATGCCGGAACTGGCTGCTTTCGTTCCCCCGGCGCTCGTCTACGACAAGCCCGTCTACTCTGCGTTCGGCGGGCACAAGCTGGTTTCCCTGCTCCGCGAGAGGAAGGTCGACACGCTCGTTGTCTCCGGGGCCGAGACGGATGTGTGCGTCTTGTCCACCATCCTGGCAGCGATCGATCTCGGGTTCTTCATTGTGGTTGCGCGCGATGCAGTCTGCAGCTCGTCAGATGCAGGCCATGACGCTCTGATCACGATGTTCGAGCTACGGTTTGCGCACCAGCTCGCAATTGCAGAAGCGGAGGAGATCCTTCGTGCCTGGCCACGAAACACGGACTAACCCTGAGGCGCCATGAATGATGCCGGGATTGGCAGCTCCCTCCATTCAATCGCCGTGTGACCTTCCTCGGAGCGATGAAAGGTAAACGTCATGGCGGACCAACCATCGCGGCGGACCTCCTGGATCAGAGACAATGGCCTGACCCTCGCGCTCGCGCTGATGTTCGCGGTGTCTCTCATCGGCATGGCGCTGACAGGCTGGCGTTCTTCGAGCGAGGAATTGATTGCTCACGGGCGGGCCGGTCAGACCTTTTTCCAATACCTGACGAGCGGAGAGTTCATCTCAGCCCTGTTCGAGAACTGGGAGAGTGAGTTTCTTCAGATGGCCACTTACGTGATGCTGACAGCGGTCCTGGTGCAGCGAGGATCGGCTGAATCCAAAGACCCCGACAAGAGCGAAGAACCGGCGAAGCAGATCGATCCACGATCGGCACCGTGGCCAGTGGCCAAAGGGGGATGGTGGAAGCAGCTCTACGCCGTCTCGCTCGGCGTCGCACTTGTCGCGCTGTTCGTTTTCTCATTTGCGATGCATTGGTTTGGAAGCCTGAAGGCTGCGAACGAGCAAGCGCTCCTGCATGGCAAGACGACAATCTCTGCGTTTGCCTATCTTCTCGATGCGCGATTCTGGTTTGAGTCGTTCCAGAACTGGCAGTCCGAGTTCCTGTCCACCGCGGTGCTCATTGTCCTGTCGATATTCTTGCGCTTCCGCGGCTCGCCGGAGTCCAAACCGGTCGAGGCTCCCCATTCCCAAACGGGCGCTTGAGTTCAACCCATGCCGCGCCGTGCTGCCCGCTCGTCGGCGACCGAAGCCGCAGCATTCCGCGATGCCAATCTCTGACGCGCGCGGCGGAACTGGCGGCATTCATGTGCGTTGCCGCCAATGATCCGTTTCAGCGTGGGAGACGACGATGGCCGCAGATCCCGTGAAGCCCAGGCGCACTGGTGCCAAGAACCGTAAGCAGGACATGTCCGAGTCTGCAGAGGACATTGGCGGCGGGATTGGCGAATTGGCAAATTCCGCCGGCGAAGCAGTGGACGAGGCTGCGTTCGTGACAGACCGGTTCGTCGACATCGCGAGCGAACGAGCCGCCGGTTTGCAGCAGCGAATCATTGACGAAATTCGCGAAAAACCGCTTCAGGCGGTCGGTTTTGCGGCGATGATCGGCTTGTTCGTCGGCTTCAGCGTGGCTCGATAGGGATGTTCGCGGGGCCAGGCAGGGTTTTGGCGGCAGAAATCGTCGGTCGATTGAAAAGGATCGCGACCGTCTACGGGCTCTATGGGGCCGCCGGACTTCTGATCATATGTGCCGCAGGCTATGCGTTGGACGCGCTTCACGCGTGGCTTGCTTCCATGTCCGGGGCGGTGCAGGCCGGCCTCCTGGTGGCAGCGATGCTGCTGTTGCTCGCCGTTTCGGCAATGGTCGTCGCCATCCTTGTCGGCCGGCGCCGGCACGCCGCGCCGGACCTTAAAGTCGTCACTCTCGCCGCGATGCCCGAACTCGGTCACCACAAGGCCTGGATTCCGGCTGTCAGCGGAATGATCGTCGGTGGCGCAGCGGCCGCGATCGGCCGTCGGCTGGGACACCGAAAAAGTCGCCACGAGGTGTCGGGCGACGCGTGAGCCTGCATTCGACGGGCAGCCCCGTCACGTCTGAAGCATCGGCCCGAAAAGTGGATCGCGGTGTTCGGGAAAGCCGATGCAATCATGGAAGGTTAGATCATCGGACCGGATACGATATCCGCTCCGATGATCTAATTTGTGGTGGATTTCGCAGCGCGCTCGGCTTCCGCGACGTTCGGGATCAGGCCTTTCCCTGCCACGAAGGCGGCAAAGTGTTCCACCCAGCCGTCAAACCGCTCCATCGCCGTGGGCTCGGCATCGAGATCGCTGGCCTGGCTGTCGGCATAGATTTTTCCGACCCCGATATCGGCGTGCTGCCAAAGCGCGTCCGGCACTTCGATCCCGGAATAGCGGCATTGCCAGACCAGGCCCTGATAGGCATCGCGCTCGTCGCAATAGGGCTCCTCCCGGGGATCGAACCAGTCCTTGTGCCGCAGGATCTTCGGGCGCCCATCCTCGCCGAGATCGGCGGCTCCCAGGTCGCCGTAGCAGAAGAACGCGGCGGTGCGGCCTTCGAGGTGGTTCCTGCTGAGCCCGGCCCAGCAATCCGACCGTTCAAGCTGCTGGGCGAGCAGCGTGTTCTTCTTCTCGATCAGGTCCGGACGTGGATTTCCGCCGTTCATGCAGACCAGCCGATCGAACATGAGCTTGAAGTTGCTGCTCGGGCCGTACCAGTTGATCGGGCCAATAAAGGCCCAGGCATCGGCCCGGGCGAGGCGTTCATAGAGGCGCAGATCCCAGAGCAGATCCGGCTGCGTCGTGCTGTCCGGCCCGTAGCAATTGCAGGGCCAGACACAGAGCGCCATCGACGAGCTGACACAGGCGTTGCAAGCCTGGATCTTCGGCTTGCCATGCTCGTTGCCGATATCCTCGTGATCGACCTGCCAGCCGATCGGCAGATGTCCGATCATCCGGTGCATCAGCGCCCTGGCCTTGGAATCCAGCCCCGGACAGCTGTTCAGCCGCCGTTGCGAGCCGGCGACGATCAGGACGCGAAGCGGCCGGTCGCTAGGATCAACCGGCTTCGGCTCATCTCCGGCGCTCTCGTTCATGGTCGAACGTCTCCTCGCCATGTCGACAAGCTTCATGTCCAGCGATCGAACTATTCTTTCCTGCCCGGGATCAGCGAGCTGAACATGGCCTTCGCCGTGCTGGTCACCACATTCCCGGTCTCCGGATCGCCACTTGCCAGCGCACCCGCCAGTCCGCGTGCCTGCGCGAAGGTGATGTGCGGCGGCAGAGGGGGCACGTTCGGGTCGGTCACCATGTCCAGGACGAAAGGCCGGTCGGCGGCTAGCGCCTCGTCCCAGGCCGGCCCGACCTGCTCGGGATCGCTGACCCGGCGACCGCCCAGGCCCATCAGCGCCGCGATCTCGGCATAGGGCAGGTCAGGCAGGTCCTGGCTGGCCGGCCATTTTGGGTCGCCGGCCTGGAGGCGTTCCTCCCAGGTTACGAAAGCCAGTTCGCGGTTGTTCAGAACCATGATCACGAGCCGGGGATCGGCCCAGCGCTTCCAGTATTTGGCGATCGTGATGAGCTCGGTGATGCCGTTCATCTGCATCGCGCCATCGCCGACCAGAGCGATGGCCGGGCGGTCCGGATGCGCGAACTTGGCAGCGATGGCGTAGGGGATGGCACAGCCCATCGTCGCCAGCGTTCCCGAGACCGAGCCCATCATCCCGCGCCGGAACCTGAGCTGCCTGGCGTACCAGACGGTCGTGGTGCCGCTATCGGCGGTGACGATGCAGCGCTCCGGCAGTCGCTCGGACAATTCCGACGCGACGCGCTGCGGATTGATCGGCGTCGCCTCGACAAGGGCGCTTTCGCGGGCTTCCTGCCAGTCCTCGCTGACATTCGCCGCGATCGTCGCCCGCCAATCCTCGGCCCTCTTGGGCTTGAGGAGCGGCAGCAGCGCCTCCAAAGTCGCGGCCGCATCGCCGATCAGATTGACCTCCATGGGGTAGCGCAGGCCGAGCATGCCGGCATCGATGTCGATCTGGACGCCGCGCGCCTGCTCCGGCTTGGGCAGGAATTCGGAGTAGGGGAAGCCGGATCCGATCATCAGCAGCGTGTCGCAGGCCTGCATCATCTCCCAGCTCGCCCTGGTGCCAAGCAGGCCTATCGACCCCGTGCAGAACGAGACGTCGTCCGGAACGGCCGCCTTGCCGAGCAGCGCCTTGGCGATGCCTGCCTTCAGCCTCTCGGCGGTGGCGAGCACGGCGTCGGTGGCGCCGAGCGCGCCGGCGCCGACGAGGATGGCGACCTTGTCGCCGGCATTCAGGACATTGGCGGCGCGCTGGAGAGCGGCATGCGCCGGCACGACCGGCGAATATTCGGTTCCGACGCCGGAATGGGTCATGCCATGCTCGCGGCCCGGCTCCTGCATGGCCAGGAGTTGCAGATCATTGGGCAGGATCACGCAGGTGACCCGCCGTTCAGCCTCTGCGATCCGAAAGGCGCGATCGATCAGATGGGGAACCTGCGCCGGCACCGAAGCGGTTTCGACATAGGCGCCGGCAACGTCCTTGAAGAGCGATTGCAGGTCGAGATCCTGCTGGTAGTGGGAGCCCATCGCCGAGCGCGCCTGCTGGCCGACCAGGGCGACGACCGGCCGGTGATCAAGCCTGGCATCATAGAGCCCGTTGAGGAGATGGACCGCGCCCGGTCCCGAGGTCGCGATGCAGACGCTGACCTTGCCGGTGAAGCGCGTTTCGCCCGACGCCATCAGGCCGGCCATCTCCTCATGCCTGACCTGCACGAACTCGATGTCGTCCTCGCGCCGGTGCAGCGCCGCCATCAGGCCGCCGATACCGTCGCCGGGATAGCCATAGACGCGTCGCACGCCCCACTCATGCAGACGCGACCAGATGAAATCCGATACGGATTGGGCCATGACTCCCTCCCGATGGCAGAGGTGCAGAAGCGCGCGAAGACAGGCGCAGAGGATGACAGGCGCAGAGCTAGTCGTTCTCTTCGGACCATCGCTCCATCGCCTCGGCCGCAGGCACGAGCAGCGTGATCGTGTTTCCCTCGACACCGGAGACGAGCCCGAGATCGAGGTAGTGGTGGGTCCCGCCCGATGCGGGATCGTCCTTCTTCAATTTGAGCAGTTGTCCCGCCAGCGCATCGATGGTGCCGACATGGCCGCGGTCGGAGCCGACGACCTCGAGCCCTTCGCGGATTTGATCTACGAACATCATGGCCTGAGCTTCCCTCATCGCGTGCGATTGAGGCTGCAACCCATGCCCCGGCTGGTTGGTTCCCCGCCCGCTGCCCGCCTTGCACCGTCAGGCCTGGGTCGCCGCGAGCGGGCCTCATTCAGACGGTCAGGGGGCACCTGTCCCCGAAGTGGCCGCCGAACCCACGGCTTGATCGAACTGTTCCGGTTCGAAGAAACACATCTCCCTCGCGATCCGTTGTCGTCGTCATGAGGCCGCGCGTCCGCGCCAGCCTTGACCACTCACGCTCCCCGGCCTCTCCATTCCCTCCTGCGTCATGCCCTCCTGCGTCATGCCTGCCACCGCCTTTCCCATGCGCCATCGTCGGCTCCCCCATCTCCGATATGGCCCAGGCTTGGCGACCTCCGGTATCGCCCAATCCACGCTACTGTTCGGCCGCTGTCGCGGTTATGATCGGCGCTCCGGATTTCACGATGGTGGCCCATATTGGATGTGCTGACCTTCAGGGCGTCGATTGCGCAGCCACAGCCGCCCGCCGGCTTGAGCCCTGCTCTGCAGGCTCTGTGGTGGGATGCAAAGGGCGATTGGCACAAGGCCCACGAGCGCGCCCAGGCGCATGAGGACAGGGCGGGCATGCATGTGCACGCCTATCTCCACCGCAAGGAAGGCGATCAATCGAACGCGGGCTATTGGTACCGGCGCTGCGGCGCTGCGCCGTCACGCCTGACGCTCGATGAGGAATGGGAAGAGCTGGTGCAGGGCCTCCTGGAGCAAGGCTGAGCCGCGGAGAGCCGCGCCGCAGGGAGCTGGAAGCAGGACCGATGGGGGCAGGGAAGGCGCATGGTCAACGAATCCATCAGACGCCGGCTTGCTGCCATCCTGGCCGCTGACGTGGTCGGTTACAGCCGGCTCATGGAGCGCGACGAAAGCAACACCCACACGCTGTTGATGGCGCGCTGGAAAGAGGTGCTGGAGCCGCTCGTCGCGCACCATCAGGGCCGCGTCTTCAAGCGCACCGGCGATGGCGCCTTTGTCGAATTCGGCAGTGCCGTCAACGCCGTCGAATGCGCCGCGGCGCTGCAGCAGGCCATGGCGGCCGCCAATAGCGGCTTGCCGGACGACCGGGCGATCGTGCTGCGCGTCGGCGTCAATCTCGGCGACATCATGGTCGAGGACAGCGATCTCTATGGCGATGGGGTCAACGTGGCTGCCCGCCTTCAGACGCTCGCCAGTCCCGGGGGCGTCGCGATTTCCGACAGCGTCCACCACCACGTCCATGGCCGCGTCGGCATCGCTTTCGTCGACAGCGGCCAACACGAGGTCAAGAACATCGCGCGCCCGGTGCATGTCTGGAGCTGGGCGCCGTACGGCGCCGGCGATGGGCAAAGCGCAGTCGTGGAGGCTCGGCCGGGGCTTCCGGAGAAGCCTTCGATCGCGGTCCTGCCATTCGACAACATGTCCGGCGATCCGGAGCAGGGCTATTTCGCCGACGGCATCACCGAGGACATCATCACCGATCTGTCCAAGGTGTCCGGCCTCTTCGTCATCGCCCGCAATTCCTCCTTCGCCTACAAGGGCAAGGCGCCGGACATCCGCAGGGTGAGCCGGGAACTCGGCGTGCGCTACATTCTTGAGGGCAGCGTGCGCAGGGCGACAGACCGGATCCGCATCAACGCCCAGATGATCGACGGCACGACCGGCGGCCATCTCTGGGCCGAGCGTTACGATCGCGGCATCGAGGATATCTTTGCGGTTCAGGACGAAGTGACCCGCACGATCGTCAGCGCGCTCCGGGTGAAACTGACAGATCGCGAAGAAGAGCGGCGCGAGGCCCGCGGCAAGGTCGATCCGGAAGCCTACGACCTGCTCGTGCGCTCCCGTCAGACCACGCTGCAGCTCAGCGCCGTATCGTCGAGGGAAGCGCGCGCCATGCTGGAGCGGGTCATCGCGATCGATCCGGGGCTGGCGGCCGCCTATGCCCGGCTGTCGATCATCGCCTTTGTCGAATACGTCAACCAGTGGAACGGCGCGACGCCTGACAATCTCACACAGGCGTTCACGCTGGCACAAAAGGCAATCGACACGGACGATACCGAGCCGCAGGCCCATATCTCGCTGGCGCTCGCGCTTGCCTGGATGCGACACCTGGACGAGGCGGAAGCCCCGGCCGAGCGGTCTGTCGCGCTCAACCCCAATTGCGCCGACGCCCATACCGCGCTTGGCAACATAAGGGAATTCCAGGGCCGGCACGAAGACGCCGTCGCGCTCTATTCACGCGCTCACCGGATCGACCCGCAATTCGACCTGTCGCTGCATTTCCTGGGACGGGCTCTCTTGAGCCTCGGACGCTTCGACGAGGCCGAGATCGCCTTCAAGCGTCGGCTGACGCTTGCGCCGCAATCGGACATGTCGCGCTTCTATCTCGCCTGTCTCTATGGTCGCACCGGGCGCCACGACGACGCGCGGCGCTATTGGCGGGAGGTCCTGGAGGTCAATCCGGGCTTTTCCGTCGATCATCTCAGGCGGACCTTGCCCTACCGGGATCCCGATCTGCTCGACCGACTGGTGGAGGGACTCCGCGAGGCCGGAATCTTCCTCTCGATATCAACGGGATAAAGCATCGGCCCGAAAGGTGGATTGCGGTTTTCGGGGCAAGGCCGATGCAAACACAAAAAGGCTGGATCGTTGGACCGGATACGAGATCCGGTCCGACGATCCAGGCATGCGGTCCGAGCGACCGCGGGACCAACGGCAGCAATCGCGTGTCCTCGCTCCCCTCAAGCTGACATCGCCGCCGATTTATGGGACAGTTGTTCAGCGTCGGATCTCAAGCCGATCAGTCTGCTGAGCCAGGCTCGGTAGACGTGGCTGGCTGATCGGCAGGAGCAGCGATCGATGCGCCGTGACAGCGAGGCGCGAGTCCAGAAGGTCGCGCCGCGGTTGCCCTTCTATGCGGGCCTCGGCCTGATCACTGCTGCGACCCTGATGCTGCAGATCGTCGAAACCCGGATTATTTCCGTTACGTCCTGGTATCACCTCGCGTTCTTCGTCATCAGCATCGCGATGTTCGGCCTCACCGCCGGAGCTGTCTGGGTCTACCTTCGATCCGAAGCCTACCGTCCCGCGCACTTGTCCTATCATCTGAGTGTCGCTTCGCTCGGCTTCGCCCTGGCGACCGTCTTTGCACTTCTGGCGCAACTGACCATCGTCACGAGCTTGCCCGCATCGGTCATGTCGTTCGTCGCCTGGGCCGAGTTCGCCGTCGCCCTTTCCTTGCCATTCTTCTTCTCCGGCATCGTCGTCAGCCTGGCGTTGACGCGTAGCGCCTATCCGGTCGGCATCGTCTATGGCGTGGACCTGCTCGGCGCAGCTCTGGGCTGCCTCGGCGCCCTGGCGCTGCTCAACCTGGTCAGCGGTCCCTCGGCGGTGCTCTGGATTGCAGCCTTTGGCGCGGCGGGCGGCCTGTTCTTCGCAGGAGCAAGCCTCGATGGCATCCCTCCTGGCCGACCGATTGCGGCCATCTTCCGGCACCGCAGGGTCGTGCTGGGCTGCCTTGTCGCCCTCGCGGCCGGCAACAGCGTAGCGGACGGCATCCGGCCAACGATCGTAAAGGACTATGTCGAGCAACCGGCGACGATCGCCTACGAGAAATGGAACTCGTTCTCGCGCGTTACGGTCAGCCAAAGCGAGAAAGCGCTGGCGAGCCTCTGGGGGGCATCCCCCCGGTTTGCTCCGGAGCAGATCGAACAGCGCTCGATGACCATCGACGGCGGCGCCGGAACGACGGTCTATCGCTTCCTTGGCGATCTCGGCGAGCTTGCTTTCCTCCGCTACGACGTGACGAACCTCGCCTATGCGCTTCCTGGTCTGCAGACCGGAGCCGTGATCGGCGTCGGCGGCGGCAGGGACATGCTGTCGGCGCGCCTGTTCGGTCTCTCCGAGGTGGTCGGAGTCGAAATCAATCCGATCTTCATCGATCTGCTGACGCGGCGCTTCTCAAGCTACACGGCGATTGGCCGTCAGCCCGGCCTCAGCTTCGAGATCGACGAGGCGCGAAGCTGGTTCGCCCGTGCCGACCGCGCCTTCGATATCATCCAGATGAGCCTGATCGACACCTGGGCCGCCACAGGGGCCGGCGCCTTCACCTTATCGGAGAATGGTCTCTACACCGTCGAGGCCTGGCGGATCTTCCTCGAGCGCCTGACCTCCGAGGGCGTGTTTACCGTGAGCCGGTGGCATGCCCCCGGCGAGGTCAACGAGACCGGCCGCATGGTGAGCCTCGCGGTTGCGACGCTGCAAACTCTCGGGGTGGCCGAGCCGAAGCGGCATCTGTTCATGGCCTCGTCAGGCGCAGTCGCGACCATCGTGATGTCGCGCTCGCCCTTGTCGGAGCAGGCCCTGGATGCCTTGCGGGAAGCCGCAGCGACTTATGCGTTTTCCATCCTGCTGGACCCACAGGCGCCGGCCGCCTCGCCACTGCTCGCAAGCATCGTCTCGGCGCCCGACCGCGATGCCCTCCAGCGCGCCACGCGCGCCTCCTATCTGGACCTGAGCGCGCCGACCGATGCTCGCCCGTTCTTCTTCAACCAGTTGCGACTCGATCGCCTGCTTGACCAGGACCTCCTGGCAGTCGCGTCCAGGCCCGGCGTCTATGGCGGCAACCTCAGCGCGACCCTGACGCTCGCCATGCTGATCCTGATCTCGGCGGTTCTCGTCGCGGCGACGATCATCATTCCGCTTCGGTCCACCGTGAGCGCAGCGCCGTCAACGCTGACCATCGCAGGAACAACCTATTTCGCGCTGATCGGCATCGGCTTCATGATGGTCGAAATCGCGCTGCTCCAACGCATCAGCATATTTCTGGGCCATCCGGTCTATGCTCTCAGCGTCGTCCTCTTCAGCCTGATCCTGTCGACCGGCATCGGCAGCCTGGCATCCGAGCGCATGCCGCTCCACAGCAACGCCCGGCTGATTGGCTGGTCGGTGCTCACCAGCGTGTATCTCCTCGTTTTGCCTGCGTGGCTTCCCGAGGTCCTGCTCCGTCTGGAGAGCGCAAGCCTGCTGCTCCGGGCCGGGTTGGCCGTACTGGTTCTCGCTCCGGCCGGCTTCCTGATGGGTTTCGGTTTTCCCACCGGAATGCGACTGGCCTCCATGATCGACGCCAGACCGACCCCGTGGTTCTGGGGTATCAATGGCGCAGCCGGTGTGCTCGCGGCCAGCGTTGCCGTATTGACGAGCATCGAGTTCGGCATCGATACGACGCTTCGGGTCGGGGCGGTCTGCTACCTGCTGCTGCCCGGACCGGCTCTGCTGCTCGTCAGCTTCAGGCTCCGCGGCAAGACCATGCTGCAATGAGCTGAGCGGAGCCGACCGTTGCCGATGGCCGGGGCCAATCTTCTCGTGTTCTTCTCGGGTTCGCGCGCGATCGGCTTGCAGCCTGCAGCCGAGGCTCAAAACGCCAGCATCGTGTCTGCCGCGGACAGGGGCGTGGCCGCCCGCCAAAGCATCGGCCCGAAAAGTGGATTGCGGTTTTCGGGGCAAAGCCGATGCAAACACAAAAAGGTTAGATCGACCCGGTGACGAATCCATAGAGGACGCCGAGGACGGAGCACGCCGCCAGCACCGCGATCATGCCGACCTTGAAGCGAAACACCGCCAACAGCGCCCCAATCGTCAGGACCAGGGACGGGATGTTGACGGAGCTGAACACAGGCACGTCGACTGTCATGCCAAACCCACGAACCTCGCGCAGTTCTGAAAACAGCACGTTGAGCGCAAACCAGATCGCGAGATTGAGGATAACGCCGACGACTGCCGCGGTGATCGCCGACAAGGCGGCCGACAGAGCCTGGTTGCTGCGCATCGTCTCCATGAAAGGCGCGCCGAGGAAGATCCAGAGAAAGCAGGGGACGAAGGTCACCCAGGTGGTGAGCAGGCCCCCGAGCGTGCCGGCAAGCAGGGGATGCAACGAACCCGGTGCCCGGTAAGCCCCCATGAAGCCCACAAATTGAGTGACCATGATCAACGGACCGGGCGTCGTCTCGGCCATGCCGAGCCCGTCCAGCATTTCGCCTGGCTTCAGCCAGCCAAAGTGCTCGACGGCCTGCTGCGCGACATAAGCGAGCACCGCGTAGGCGCCGCCGAACGTCACCATGGCCATCTTGGAGAAGAAGACCGCAATGTCGGCGAAGACATTGCCTTGCCCAAACAGCGCCAGCAGCCCGAGGACCGGCAGAGCCCACAGAAGCAGACCCACGCCGGCGACCTTCAGCGACCAGCTGACCGGCGGGCGAGCGTGAGCCGGAACCTCCTCGCCAAGGGCCGTATCGGCGTCCGCGACCTGCGTGCCGCCGAGCTTGCCGTGCCCATTGCCCGTCAGGAACGCCGTGAAACCGGCGCGACCGCCGAGATAGCCAATCAGCCCTGCGGCCAGGATGACCAGTGGAAACGGCGCTTGAAAGAAGAAGAGCGCGACAAAGGCCGCGGCGGCGAGCCCGATCAGGACATTGTTCTTGAGAGCCCGTCGGCCGATCCGAGAGACCGCCTCGAGCACGATGGCGAGGACCGCCGCCTTCAGACCGAAGAAGAGCGCCTGGACCGCCCCGACATTGCCGAAGATGGCGTAGATCCAGCTCAGCGCCATGATGGCGATCGCACCCGGCAGCACGAACAGGCTTCCGGCGACCAGCCCGCCCTTGGTCTTGTGCAGGAGCCAGCCGATATAGATCGCCAATTGCTGCGCCTCCGGGCCGGGCAGCAGCGTGCAATAGTTGAGCGCATGCAAGAACCGGGTCTCGCCGATCCAGCGCTTCTCCTCGACGATGATCCGGTGCATCATTGAAATCTGCCCGGCCGGGCCGCCAAAACTCAAGGCGGCGACACGCGCCCAGACCCGCACCGCTTCACCAAAGGAAATACCATGGCTGGGCGTGCCGCTCTTCGAGGCCGGCGTCGCGACTATGCTGTCTGGATTGGCCATGGCCTGGTCCTTCCGATCATCCGCGCTTGGAGCGGAAATACTGGTAGAGGTTGTCGAAGACGGGCGCGCCCTGCGCGATCCGCTCCTCATCGCCCGTGTTCGCCATGGCGACACCGGCGATCAGGCTGGATATGCCCGTGGTTTCCTCGCGGCCGAACTTGCCGTCCTTGAGATCGATGTCGTGGACGATCTCGGCGATGGCCTGCAGGGCCGGATCGGTGATGCCGGCACGGGTCAGCAGCACTTCGAAGCTGCAGCGATCACCCTCATGGGTGATCTCGCCTTCGAACATGTCGAAGCGCAGCTCGCCCGGTTTCGGGGCATAGCCCTTGCCCTGTACGAAACGAATGACGGCATTGGGGTCGATGAAGCGACGGATCAGCCAGCTGCAGGCGATGCGATCGACATGGACGTCGCGCCGTGTCACCCAGGTTCGCCCCTTGAGGTCGGCGATCGGGTCGGCGCTCTGTGGTGGGTCCTTGCTCATGACCTTGTCCTCCGTGACCCGAGCTTCGAGCTCGCAGAGCAATCCTTCGACGGCTAGGCGACCGGTGGCGCCGAAGAAGTCGATCGCGACGAGTTCGGCGAGGCGCTTGCGCATGCGGCCGAGCTGCGTGCGCGCCTCCGCGCGCTTCTCCGCACTCGCTTCGGCATCGAGGCCGGCGCGGAGATCGCGGGCTTCCCCAGCGATCTCCGCGTAGTCGCTGTCACGCGCAGCGTCGAACATGGCCCTGACCTGTGCGTCCGACAGACCATCGATGAGGCGCGCCTCGCACACCATCGCTTCGCCGCTGCCGTCGATGATCTCCTTCAGGAGCCACTCGAAATCCTCCTGCGTCTCGGCATTGGCCGGCAGCGCATAGACGGTGCTCTTGACCGCGACCGCGCCGATGCCTTGCAGCCGCCGCCAGATCTTCACCCGAAAATAGGCTGGCTTGGTCGGCAGCTGATGGATCAGAAGCAGCCAACGCTGTTCTGTCCCGCGTTCATCGTCGCTCATGCATTCACCGTCAGCGCAGCCCCTGGGCTCTGCCGGACACTCCGGTTGGCGCTGGTCGATAATCGCGCAGCAACGAGGCGGGCAATCTCAGCCGGCGCCTGGTCCGGGATGGCGAAGACGGAGCTCACATTGATCTCGCAGAGCACATAGCTGTCTTCACCAGACGCAGTCCGCGGTCCATAGAGGAAGTCGGCATCCCAGATGATCGGCAAGGAATCGGGCTCGATATCGAGCACCGCCATCATCTGCGGCGTCCAGTCAACCTCCATTCTGGTTCTTAGCGTCTGGAACGGCTCTGCCGAGGCGGGATGCATGATCCGCGGACCTGGCTGCGCCGCTTCGGAATCTGGTCCTTCGGGCGGTGGCGGGATCAGCGCCTTGATGAACTGGTGGCCGAAGCCCACAACCTTGTCGCCGCCCATGTAGCAACGGATCATGCCGTCGGGCAGCCGGGGTTGGAACGGCTGATCCACGATGCAGCCACCGGGCGTGAAATAAGCCTCGCAACGCGCCATGAAGTCCGCCAACGCGAGTTCTTCCGGCACGCTGCCGCGGCGCGCATGCAGCACCCGAACCGCCGCGACGCCACTGAGAAGCGGCTCGATCCGTTCGACCTTCCACACGCCCTGGCCGCCGTTGCCGCGATTCTGCTTCAGCACCCGCGGGCCTGCCGTTTGCAACTGCTCGGGGAAGGCCGCACGAAACGCCTGGCAGGATCCGTAGAGATGCGTGTCGGTGTCCCATCCGAGATGCTTCGTGCGATGCAGGACCTGCTTCACACCCATCTTGAGGATCACGTCGGGATGCGCACTCACCCAGGGGCCGCGTGTCGCGACGTCGCGCAGCATCGGGTCGAGCACCGCGCGTGTCTTCCCATCGTGGATCGGATCGACCCAGACGAGCACGCCGTCCACGCTCAGGAGTTGAGCGCGGACCTCGTCCGCAAACGCCTCATCGAAAACCGCCGGTTCCGCGTGAATGCCAAGCGCGGCGAGTTCTTCGAACACGCGATGAAAGCGGTTGTTCTGCGGCGTCGCCGTGCGTCGCCCCTCGCGGTCACCGCGCCAGACCACTGCCACTCCAGGCATCGCCCTGTTTCCTCTCGTTTCCTCCGGGGGCACACGTCCTTTGGCTCGCTGGTCGCGCTCTGCCCCAGAGTCCTCTTTGTTGATGAGCGTACCGTATCATTGAAATTTTTAAATGCAACAGTTGTATCAAATTTGATTTGGGCGTAGCCTTCGGCCTCTCACGGACGCAAGCCGCTACCGAACGAGGACGCCATGCCGCATCAGATCATGCCGCTGCCATTCAAGCCGCCCCGGCTCGAAGGTTTGTCCGAGCGCCTGCTCGCGAGCCACTATGAGAACAACTACGGCGGCGCGGTTCGCCGCCTGAATGCGATCGAGCGCCGGCTTGATGCGCTCGATTGGGCCGCAGCGCCGGTCTTCGACATCAACGGGTTGAAGCGGGAGGAGTTGGTCGCCGCCAACTCGGCGATCCTGCACGAGATCTATTTTGACGGGCTCGGCGGTTCGGGCGATGCCGGTGGCGGGCTTGCTGCGGCGCTGGAACGCGATTTCGGCAGTATCAGTGCCTGGCGGGCCCAGTTCACGGCTTGCGCCAAGGCGCAGGCCGGCGGCTCGGGCTGGACCCTGCTCACCTGGTCGGAGCGCCATGATCGGCTGATCATCCAATGGGCGGGCGACCACACGAACTGTCTTGCCGGCGGCGTGCCCATCCTGGCGCTCGACATGTACGAGCACGCCTATCACCTCGATTTCGGCGCGAAGGCCGGCGCCTATGTCGATGCCTTCATGAAGAACATCCACTGGGAGCGGGTCGCTGCCCGTCATGGGCGCCTCATTGCCCAACAGGCGGGCTGGGCGAAACCGGCCTCCGACAGCAACGCTCATGCCGTCGCTCCGGAAGATCTGCGCGCCCGTCTCGATCGCGGCGACGATCTTGTCGTGCTCGACGTCTGCCTCGCCGAAGACCTGGCGAAGCGCAGCGACATGGTGCCGGGCGCCCTGATCCGGGCGCCGGAGACGATCGCCGACTGGGCCGGCGCGCTGCCGAAGGACAAGCCGGTCGTGGTCTACTGCGTCTACGGGTTCCAGGTCAGCGGCGACGCCGTCGCCGACCTGCGCCGGCGCGGTGTCGATGCCCGCGCTCTCTCCGGTGGCATTGCCGCCTGGCACGCCATTGGCGCGCCCACCGTCCCACTGACACTCAACCAGAAGGAGATGAGGTCATGAAATGGGTTACTCGCGAACGTCCGGTCATCGACCGTATTGCCTGCCCCTGGCTGATCGCCCGCTTCATCGACAAGGAGCCCGAGTTCTTGTTCGTGGCTCCCGATCAAGTGAAAGCTGTGGCCGCCGAGACCGGCGCCACGCCCTATGATGTGCCGGGCGTCGAGTACACGCATGTCGGCGAGGGGTGCAGCTTCGACACCTTCGTCTCGAAACACGGCCTCGACCGCGACCCGGCCATCGTGACGATCGCGGCGATCGTGCGCGGCGCCGATACCGATCGGCACGACCTGACGCCGCAATCGGCGGGATTGCTGGCGATCTCGATGGGGTTGCGGGACGTGACGCCCGACGACCACGAAGTGCTGAAGCATGGCTTCGTCATCTACGACGCGCTCTATGCCTGGGCTTCGCGCCGCAAGGCGGAAACACATAGCTGGCCGCCAGCCATGAAGCCGACGACAGCCTGACTCTCGATCGACTTTGGCACAGGAGAAGATTGATGACCCTGCGCATAGTCGTCGTATCGACCCTCGCTTTTGCTGGCCTGATCGCCCCGGCTGCTGCCGAGACGATTACGTTCGGCGGCGTGCAACCTGGTGCGCTCCCGAAGGAGTTCGTCTCGGGCCTGACTGGCAGCGGTGCGGTCGGCCGTTGGGAGGTGATTGAGGACAGTTCGGCTGACGGCAAGAAGGCCTTGGCCCAGCTCTCCGCGGATAAGACCGACTACAGGTTTCCGCTCGCGGTTTACCACAGGACCTTTCCAAGAGACGTGGATGTAAGCGTTCGCTTCAAGGCGGTCTCGGGAACCGTCGACCGCGCCGGGGGCGTGGCAGTCCGGCTTCAGGATGCCCAGAACTATTACCTCGTGCGGGCCAACGCTCTCGAAGACAATATTCGCCTCTATCGCGTGAGAAACGGCAGGCGCGAGGAGATGAAGGGAGCGAACGTCGAAGTCCTGGCGGGCGAATGGCACACTTTGGCGCTCCGGGCGCAGGGAAATCGGCTCGCCGTCTCGTTCAATGGCAAGGCGCTGTTCGAGGCCCGGGATGAGACATTTTCGACATCGGGAAAAGTCGCTCTCTGGACCAAGGCTGACAGCGTGACCCATTTCGATCGGATCGAGATCACGCCGCTGTCAGACGGTTCGAAGCCATGACTGCGAAGGCGCGCAACTCTTTGACGTGGGCCGCCCTGGAGACCGCCATCGCTGTTGTCGGGCTGACAGCTCTCGCGGGCATCAGCTCTGTCGACGCTGCCGAGACCTTTCGGCTGCTCAAGGGCTCGGAGATCCGAACCAAACTGGCAGGCATGGAGTTCACTGACGAAGTCCATTGGGCGCTGGTGTTCGGCCGCGATGGCACTCTCATAACTATTTCGATGGGAAGGAAGAGCATGGGGCGCTGGCGCGTGAAGCAGGATCGGCTTTGCCTCGAACGTTCGGCCGAGGATCAGCGCTGCTATGCCGTTTGGAGCTCGAGGAAGGCTCTTCAGCTCCGTGAGCCCGGCTTGGATGTTTACGAGGAAGGCGTCGTGCAGCGGCCAGCAGCTCGAAGCTGAAGTCGCGTTTGCGATCTGGGGGAGCATGGATCAGGGGCTATTCCAAAGCGGGGGCGATGGAAGTGGAGCACTATGATGCAAGCAAGACTCGCTCTTTGGGCCATCTTGATGCTGGCCCTCAATGCGCCTGCTCACGCGGAGCCTGATTGGGCCGCCGTTGGCAAAGCGCTCGGGAAGTCCGGTGCCCAGGTTTCGAATGAACTATACCGGGTTGGCCTCCCTCGTTCCGATTTGAAAGTGACCCTCGACGGAGTGCAGCTCAAGCCGGCATTGGCGCTCGGTTCATGGCTGGCGTTCCGGGCTATGGGCGACCGCGACGCCATGGTGATGGGCGACCTCGTTTTGACCGAGCGCGAAGTGAACCCGGTGATGTCGAAGCTGATCGAAGGCGGAATCGGGGTCACCGCTCTTCACAATCATCTGCTCCGTTCTGAGCCCGTGACCATGTACATGCATGTGACAGCGCACGGCGATCCGGTGAAGCTGGCGACCGCGCTGCATGCTGCGTTGCAGGTCAGCGGCACTCCGCTCCTGGACTCGCCGCCGGCTATTTCGTCCGCGATCGATCTCGACACAGCCGCCATCGATCAGGAGCTCGGGCACAGGGGCAAGGTGAATGGTGGTGTCTACCAGGTCAGCATTCCTCGGGCGGAAACGATCAAGGATGGCGGCATGGATGTGCCTGAAGCCATGGGCTCGGCGATTGCCATCAATTTCCAGCCGACCGGGAACGGAAAGGTCGCCATCACGGGCGACTTCGTGCTGATCGCGTCCGAGGTCAACCCGGTGCTGCGGGCCCTGCGCGAAAATGGAATTGAGGTGACTGCGGTTCACAACCACATGCTTGATGACGCACCGCGGCTGTTCTTCATGCATTTCTGGGCGAATGACGATGTCCAAAAACTTGCGAAGGGACTGCGCGCGGTCCTCAACCAGGTGAAGGTGGCCAAGACTTGACCGACACGGCTCAAGGACCCAGCCTCCAGGACCGTGAGGATCGGACGGATCCGGGCACGAGCACCGAGGCCGCTCCCGAGGCACGCTCCGGGTTCCTGCTTCGCCACGGTCTCGCGCCTGACGTCAGGCGGGTTCTCTGGGCGCGCTCCCTGCGGGCCTTCGGCGACGGCTACGTGGCGATCCTGTTGCCGGTGCATCTGTCCAGACTGGGCTACGACGCCTTCGGCGTCGGCCTCATCTCGACCGCGTCGTTGCTGGGCTCTGCCCTGCTGACGCTTGCCCTCGGGTTGGTCGCCTTCCGGATTCGGAGGCGTCCGGCCCTGCTGGCTGCCGGCCTCCTGATGGCCGCGACCGGACTGGGATTTGCCGGGATAGGGGCTTTCTGGCCATTGCTCGTGATCGCCTTCGTCGGGACGCTCAATCCGTCCGGCGGCGACGTGAGCGTCTTCCTGCCCCTGGAACACACCGTCCTCTCCCACGTCGTCGTGGACGAGGACCGGACGGCGGCGTTCGCCCGCTACAGTTTCGTCGGTGCCTTCTTCGGCGCACTCGGGGCGCTCTCGGTCGGCGTGGTCGACTGGCTGGCACCGGTCTTCTCACCCGGGTCGACGTCGGCGGCGCTCTTTGCGCTCTACGGCCTTCTGGGCCTCCTCACGTTCCTGCTCTACCGCCGCCTATCACCCCAAGTCGAGGCGGGTGCCGATAGCCCGCCCGCACCGCTCGGTCCATCCCGCGGGATCGTCTACCGGCTGGCGGCCCTGTTCTCGGTCGACGCCTTCGGCGGCGGCCTCGTCATCAACGCGTTGCTCACGATCTGGCTCAGCGAGAGGTTTGGCGTCGGCGTCGCCACCGTCGGGATGATCTTCTTCGTGACCAGCCTGTGCTCCGCCGTGTCGTATTTCGCCGCGGTGCCGCTGGCCCGGCGGTTCGGGCTGATCAACACGATGGTGTTCACGCACCTGCCGTCGAACCTGTTCCTGATCCTGACCGCCTTTGCGCCGACGATTTGGATCGCGTTCGGGCTCCTGATCCTGCGGGGATTGCTGTCTCAGATGGACGTACCGACCCGGTCCTCCTACGTCATGGCGGTGGTCCGACCGGAGGAGCGGCCGGCGGCGGCGAGCGTCACCGCCGTGCCCCGGAGCCTGGCCGCGGCCGTTGCCCCGCTCCTGTCCGGCTGGCTGCTGACGGTCTCGCCCTTCGGCTGGCCTCTCGTCCTCGCCGGCACCCTGAAGGCAGCCTACGACCTCACGCTTCTGCGACAGTTCTCGGTCATCAAACCGCCGGAGGAACGCTGACGCACTTGAAGGCCAGCGTTCTCCTTCCCACTGGTCCTTGAACTTACAGCCGCGGCCGAAAAGATGCTTGGGTCAAATACTACAACGCCGATCGGCCGAACGGGCCATCGGCTATGCCCCCGCGCATAGGCGCCCGGTCGTAAGGAATCCGCCTGGACCGGAGTTGGCTCACCGCACGAGCGGCCATACTCCCAGCGCGACGACCGCCAAGGCGGCCATGATCTCCAGTCCCGCTCCGGCATGCCGACGCCAGCCGTCGGTCCGATCCAACAGCGTAACCAATCGGGTTCTGAACAGGACCGCCAGCAGCGGGAATGCGACCACGGTGACGATCATGCCGCCCGCGAACGAGCCAGACAGGATCAACCCAGCGCCGACGAGGCCGTTGGCGACGGCATAACTCATGATGAAGGTGGTGAGCGGACAAGGGATGAGTCCGCCGACGAAGGCCAACATCGGGCCGGATCGATCGTGGTCGTGCGCATGCGGCCGGAGGGCGCGCCAGAGCAGCCAGAATCCGACCAGGACGATCAGCACGTGACTTGCGCGTTCCAGCATCGGCGCGCGGCCGGCGCCGACGAGCGTGCGCTGCAAGATCGCCGCTCCGGTCAGGACGATCAGGATCGCGGAGCCGACATGGGTAAGGATGATGATCGTGCTCGACAGTAAGGCACCCGACCAGCGTCCGTCCCCGGCATAGTGGGCCGCCAACAGCGACTTGCCGTGGCCCGGCAGGAGAGCATGCAGCATGCCGAAGCTGACGGCCGCCGCGATCAGCGGCGGCAGCCCCGTGAAGCCTGCGTCGGGCATCGCCTTCAACGCCGCCAGTGCGTCGGCGTGCAGCCAGCGCTGGAGCGAGATCAGCCAATCCATCCGCGCCTCGGATCACTCGGCCCGCGAGGGCCAGCGGTCATGCAGATCGTCGATGACGAAGGCATGGTCATGACGATGCCCGTCGGCTTCGGCGAGATGCGGGTGATCCGGCGGCAGGTCGTGATGGCTGTGGGGCAGACTCGCGGCGTCCGCGGCTGGCCAGACGCGCGTGGCGACGATGAGCGCGGCGAAGGTCAACACCGCGAAGATGCCTGCCGTCAGCGAGAGCGGAAGGACAGCCCCGAGCCAGCCTGCGAGCGGATAGGTCACGAGCCAGCAGGCATGCGAGAGAGCGAACTGGGCCGCGAACACGGCAGGCCGATCGGCGGCCTGCGCCGAGCGCCGCAAGAGCCTGCCCGAGGGTGTCTGAACTGCGGAATAGCCAATGCCGAGGAGCAGCCAGGTCGCGAGGAGCAACGGCCAGGCCCAGCTTCCCGCGACCGTCGTCGCCGTCGCGACATCGGTCCAGGCCGCGGCGAGCAGGGCGGCGCCGAACAGCGTGAGCACAAGGCCGAGCCAGGCCGCGGCGACCAGCATCACGCGTCGGTCCGGAAGCTTGTCGAGCAGTCGAGGCAGGGAGAGCGCGGCCAGCATCGATCCGCCGCCGAAGCAGGCGAGCGCCAGCGCGACCTGCCCATCACCGAGTCCGAGCCAGCCCTTCACGATCACGACCGTATTGACGATCACCAGTGCGCCACCGGCTGCCGCCGCCATGTTGAGGGCGAGCAGGCCGCGCAGGCGTGGCGTGGCGAGATAGATGCGTATGCCTCGCGTCGTCTTGTCGTAAATGCCGCCCTGACGATGGACGGCCGGCGACAGGGGGAGCGACACCGAGAGCACGAGCGCCGCCGAGACCAGGAAGCCGATCACAGTGCCTGAGAACAGCCAATGGAAGCTGATCAAGCTCAGCAGCAGTGCCGCAAGCGCGGGACTGACGAGGCTTTCGAGATCGTAGGCCAGCCGCGAGAGCGACAGCGCCCTTGTGTAGTCCGCTTCCTCCGGCAGCACATCGGGGATCGTCGCCTGGAAGGTCGGTGTGAAGGCCGCGGAGGCCGATTGCAGCAGGAAGATCAGCACGTAGATCTGCCAGATCTCGGAGACGAAGGGCAGCAGCAGCGCGATAGCGGCTCGCGCCAGGTCCATCGCGATCAGAAAGGCCCGGCGCGGCAGTTGCGCCGCATAGGCGCCGACGACGGGCGCCACCGTGACATAGGCGACCATCTTGATCGCCAGCGCGGTACCGAGCACTGCGCCCGCTCTTTCGCCCGCGAGCTCGAAGGCGAGCAGTCCCAGCGCGACGGTCAGCAGGCCGGTGCCGAGCAGCGCGATGATTTGCGCCAGGAAGAGGTGCCGGTAGGTGCGGTTGGCGAGAACGTCGAGCATGGCTTTCCTGAACGTCCCGCTCAGCCGCCGAACGGCTGCGCCAGCGCGGCCTGCGCAGCGCGCGGAGCCTGCGCCGAGAGACCCATCCAGCCGTGGAGGCCGACATAGAGGCCGACCCCGACGAGCAGGATCCCGGAGAAGTAGGGAGCGCGGCGGGCGAAGGTCGAGAACCAGGACCAGCGCTCGGTCGCATGGCGCACGCTCAGCGCTGCCGCTGCGCCGACGGTCACGAGCGTGATCGCGAGGCCGATCGAGAAGCACAGCACCAGCGTGAAGCCGAGCGTGAACTCCTTGAGCTGGAGGCAGAGCAGCAGCACCGTGATCGCCGCAGGGCAGGGGATCAGTCCGCCGGTCAGGCCGAACAGGACGATCTGCCAGGTCGTGACGTTGCGGTCGGCGAAGCGGCGACGGATGTCGTTGGCATGGGCAAGCTCGTGCGCGTCCTGATAGCCGCCCGTCGCGACGTCGAGCCCGCGCAACTCCTCATGCATGTGGTCGTGACCGTGGGCATGGTCTTCGACGAAGGAGAGGTCGTAGTCGTGGCTGTGCCCCTTATGGCCGAGCGAGATGCGGGCCATGAACTGGTGCGGCTCGGGGATTTCCTCGACGGATTCGACATAGTCGACCCTGTCCACGAAGCTGAAGCTCTGGCGGGTTCCGTCCGGCCTCTCCGTCACGATCGAGATGGCTTTCGCGGGCCAGGTCTTGCCGCGCTCGGTGCGGATGCGCCAGCGTGGCGGAACGCCGTCCTCGAAAACCTCGACGGCGACCACGCCATGCCCGGTGTCGATCCGGCGGATCTCCGCGCCATGGCCGTGCTCGTCATGCCCGTGACCGTGATCATGACCGTGATGCTGCTCATGATCATGGTGATGACCATGGTCATGGCCGTGATCCCCGGCCGCGGCCTCCGCGCGCTGCTGATCCTTCCAGGTGCGCCGGAGCATCCAGAGCGCCATGGCGACGATGACGACGGCCGAGACGAGCTGGAGATAGGGCTCGAAGGTCTCGGGCGCGACACCTTGCCAAAGATACATGCCGCCGATCGCGATGCCCCAGACGATGATCGTGTGGGAGACCGTCGCCGCCAGCCCGAGCAGCACGGCCTGTGTCACCGTTCCCCGGACCGCGACGATGAACGCCGCCATCATTGTCTTGGAGTGGCCGGGCTCAAGCCCGTGCAGCGCTCCGAGCAGGATCGCGCTCGGAATGAACATCCAGGCGTGCGCGGAGCTTTGCTGGATCAGGTCGGCGAAGGACGGCATCGGGAACTCACAGGTATTTGGCGATTGCCTTGAACTCGTCGATCGAGCGGCGCTGGTCGCGCGGCAGCGGGCCGACGACATCCTCGAGGCAATGGTCGAGATGGTCTTGGATCAGGTTCTTCTTGGCCTGGCCGATCGCCTTCTCGACCGCGTGAAGCTGCTGGGCGAGGTCGAGGCATGGGCGCCCGGCCTCGATCATTTCGATGACCTTGCGCAGGTGTCCCTCGGCGCGTCGCAGGCGCTTGGCGATCTCGGGGTGGCTCTGGTGGACATGAGACTCGGACATGGCAAAAAGGTATCCCCCTGGATAGGATGAGTCAAAGGCGAGATTCGTCACGTCATGCCCATCTCGTCAAACTTTCGTTAAGAATGGTCCGTCTTGCTGGAAGCCATGCCGCAACGCAGCATCAGAATCAGACTTTGCCTGGCTGCCGCCTTCCTGGCGGTGGTGGCAATGCTGCTGTCCGCGGTTCACGTCCAGTCGGGCCACAACGCCTATGCGATGGCCCAGGCGGAAGTCCAGCGCCATGCCGAACTCGCCGCGGCCATCGCGAAACACGGGCACGCACATGACGAGGGCGAGCCGGACGAGCGTCTTCCGGGGCATGTCCACGGCCACAACACCGCTGACCACATTCACGAGACTGCGAACCTGGTCGGCCAGATCCAGCTCGGCATGCCGCGCTTCGTCCGCACGGTGATGCGGCACGAGCCGGAGGGCGTCGAACCCGGGCTGCCGAGCGCCTTGGAACGTCCGCCTCGATCCGTCGTCGGCTGAAGCTGGCCGCTGCGCGGCCCTCTGCAACGACAACCACGGATCATTCATGACGAAACCTTCGACGGAAGGGCGCCGCCGGCTGCGCGCGCCGTTCCTGATCATGCTCGCCACGCTTTTTGCGCTGGCCGGCCTCAATGCAGCACTCGCCCATGCCGTCGCCGAAGGCGACAAGGGCTACATCCAGGAGATCACGGGGGTGAACCTGATCCCCTTCGTCTATCTTGGCGCCAAGCACATGGTGACGGGATACGACCACATCCTGTTCCTGTTCGGGGTGATCTTCTTCCTTTATCGGCCGAAGCATATCGCGATCTATGTCAGCCTGTTCGCGATCGGCCATTCCACGACGATGCTGCTCGGCGTCTATTTCAACGTCGGGATCAACAGCTACATCATCGACGCGATCATCGGCCTCTCGGTCGTCTACAAGGCGCTCGACAACATGGGCGCCTTCCAGAGATGGCTCGGCTTCCAGCCGAACACCAAGGTCGCGACGCTGATCTTCGGCCTGTTCCACGGCTTCGGCCTATCGACCAAGATCCTCGAATACAACATCTCACCTGACGGGCTCGTCGCGAACCTCCTCGCCTTCAACGTCGGCGTCGAGATCGGGCAGCTCACCGCGCTGGCGATGATCCTGATCGCCATGGGGTATTGGCGCCGCACCGACAGCTTCTGGCGCCACGCCTACGCCGCCAACACCGTCATGCTCACCGCCGGGTTCGTGCTGATCGGCTACCAGCTCACCGGCTATTTCATCTCCCAGGCTTGAAGGACCTCACCGATGTATAACTCCGATATCCCGAGCCGCGCCGAGCTCCTGACCTCGGCCCAGCTCCTGCGCTCGACCGCCATCGCCTTCGTCGCGGCAGTCGGCATCCTCGTCACCATCGTGCTCCCGGCCGAGTACGCGATCGACCCGACCGGGATCGGCCGGGCGCTCCGGCTGACCGAGATGGGAGAGATCAAGACCCAGCTCGCCGCGGAAGCCGAAGCGGACCGCAATCGCGACACGCAAAGCGTGCCGGCTGCTCCGCCCGCGGACCAGCGTTCCAGCCTGCTGAACACGATCATTGGCGGATTGTTTGTCTCGCCGGCCCATGCTGCCGAGCGCGTTTTGCTCGCCCAGGCGGCCAAGAGCGACGAGACAGTCTTCACGCTCAAGCCGAATGAGGGCATCGAGTACAAGCTGACAATGGCCAAGGGCGCCCAGGTGAATTTCACCTGGGCCGTCCAGGGCGGCGCGGTGAACTACGACATGCATGGCACCGCAACTGGTGGCGGCAAGGAGAAGAGCATCAGGACCGGCCGCGGCGTCGCCGGCGATCAAGGTGTCCTGACGGCCGAGACGGACGGGGCCTATGGCTGGTTCTGGCGCAATCGCGGCAGTGCCGATGTCACGATCACGCTGAAGACCAACGGCGCCTACAGCGCAATCAAGCGCATGGTCTGACCGCGTCCGACAACGCCAGGCAGCCAGTCGTGCGACTGGCGTAGATCGCAACGACCTGCCGGCCGTCCTGTGCCGGCAGGTTCCTCTGCAATGATTCACCGCAGCATTGGCGAGGCGCCTTTGTGCCCATTAACTGGGAGCCGCCTCGCCACCCAACTGTCTGCAACCCTCTTCTCATCCTCTGCCGCTCGCTCCAGCAGCCATGGATGGAACGCCTTGCGACGTTCTGCGGTCGCGACTGGGCCGACGAGCTGCCGAAGGACAAGCCCGTGGTCGTCTATTGCGTCAATGAGGTCCTATCGGAGTGTCGTTCTCGCCGTCCGCCAGAGCTTGTATTCATCGGTCAAGCACGGTGTTCACGGTGTTCGCGAAGGCCTAAAGTGATCCCGCGGGGCTGTTGATCCGATGGGACGAAGCAGGCGTGTTCCCCGCTGGTTCGCTCCCGAGGATGTCCAGGGAGGATCACGCAATGAACCGAAGGATCTGTCTGCATCCGCGCGCTGCGCTCACGAAGTCCGCGCTCGGCCTTCTCGCCGCCATGGCCGTGACGGGCGTTCCGGCGCCTGTCGCATCGGCGGAGGGGGATGCTCGAAGCATCCTGAAGGCCATGACGGACTATCTCAGCCGCCAGGAGAACCTGGCCTTGAAGTTCGATGCCGACGTCGAGGCGGTGACCCCGGCCGTCGAGAAGATCCAGTTCAGCGCCTCGGGTGAGGTCACCATGAGCCGCCCGAACAAGTTTCGCATCAGCCGGACCGGCGGCTATGCCGATGTCGAATTGATCTCTGACGGTTCAAACGTGACGGTCTTTGACCGCGGTGGAAACAGGTTCGCACAGGTTCCTGCCGTCGGTTCCTTCGACATCGTGGTCGACAAGCTCCGAAACGAAGCCCTGCTCGAAATTCCAGGTGCAGATCTTTTTCTATCGAAGCCCTACGAGGTGCTGATGGCAGGGGTGCTGGAGGCCAAGCATCTCGGCCGCGGGGTCGTCGGGGGCGTTGAGTGCGAACATCTCGCTTTCCGCAATCTCGACACCGACTGGCAGATCTGGGTCGAGGTCGGTGACCGGCCGCTGCCGTGCAAATACGTCATCACGAGCAAGGCGGTTGGTGCCGCACCCCAGTACACGCTGCGGCTCAGGGACTGGAAGACCGGCGTCAGTCCGGCGCCGGATGCGTTCGCATTCAAGCCGCCGGAAGGCGCCAGCGGCGTTGCGATCACCGTGCTCAAGGACATCGACGAAATTCCAGCCGGCGTCGTTCCGGGAGGTCCAAAATGAACAAGTCAGGTTTGAAATTCATGTTCCGCGCCGCGCTCGCGGTGTTGGCCGGCGGCGCGGCCCTGCTCTGGAGCGGAGACATGTCCGTTCCATCGGGCTCGTTCACCAGTCAGGCGGAGGCGAGGGTGGGGCGGCCGTTAACGCCCATGAGCTACGCTGGCGTGGCCCGCCGGACCACCCGCAGGAGTGCCGCCTACGGGGCGGCGGCCGGAGCCGCGGCGGCTGGGGCGTATTATTACGCCCCAGGCTGCCCGCAGGTTGTGAATTCCTACGGCCAGATCGTCTACCAATGTCAGTAGCCAGGGCAGCCCTGGACGCCAGGCTTGATGGGATGCCTACCTGACCGTCGCCGCTGGCCGATGGCCACGAGCCGATCCCGGACCCGGGCCGCGACGGCGGCCCGGCCATAGGCGTCCGAGATCGACGCCTTGGCGGCTCGGGTTCGCTTGCCCACATCGGCTCCGCCTCGCGTGATTTCGACCAGTTTCGCCGCCGCATCTGCTACGCTCGGTTCAGACCAGACACTGCCTTCATGAAACCAGTACTCGCCTGCAAGGACGGGGGTCTCGCCATGATCCACCACCCAACAAATCTCAGGCGAGACGAAATCCAAGGGCCCCGTTCCGCCGGTGGTAAGCACCGGCGTACCGAGAAGCATGGCCTCCGCCAGGCTGCGTCCGAATCCTTCCGCGCGATGAAGACTGATCAGGCAGTCCGCGGCGGCGATCAGCCCCAGCGTGTCCCTGCGGGTGAGATGCCGATCGAGCACAACGATGCTGCTGTCGGCCGAAATACGGCTGCACAGTTCGGAGAACGCGTCGGGGTTGCGGTCTCCGTTGATGGTTTTCAGGATCAGGAGCGACGGCTCCGCCAGGTTCGCGCGAGCGATCTGAAAGGCCTCGATGGCTCCCCAGGGATTCTTGCGCGCCAGGGATGAATTGAAATCGAACAGGCACAACGCCGTGAACGCCTTCCGCTCGATCCCGATGTCAATCCAGTTCGGCGGCCGCACATCGCCCAGTTCGACGAGAGGGGGCACGTGGAAGACAGGCTTCCGCGTGCGGGCTTCGAAGACCTCTTTGACGAACCGGGTTGGTGCCCAGATCTCGTCGACCGTGTCGAATACCTGGGACCAATAGTCCGGGATCGCGCTGAGCTCCCAGGGCCAATAGCCGACATTATAGCATCCGTCGAAGTGCGAAGGGCTGACGAGCCTCAGGCGAGCAGTCTCAAATGGTGAAAGACAGAAGAGGTTGACGTCGAATAGCGGAGTTTCCGCGGCACACTGGCGTTGCACGACCTTGAAATCCTGGGTGACGGTCGCTGGCGCCGGAAGATCGCACACAACCCGAGGTGCGCCCAGCTCCTCGAGAACCTGCAGGATGCTGCGTGCATCCTCTCCCAAACCCATGACGGCATGCAGATGGCCGTGGACGTTGACCCCGGGGAGACGTGCCCCGTCCGGTCGCGTCGCGGGTCTTACCAACCACTCGGGAAGCTTGTCCCTGCCCGTTGACCGGAACCAGTTCAGGAAAGCGCGAAAGTCAGGCAAAGCCCCCAGGAGGTCGGCGTAGTGGATCGAAGCCAGCCTCTCCAGGCGAAGCGGTCCGTCCGGCCCCTCGGCCTCGTGGAGCCAGGTTCTTTCGTGCGGCGACACGAAAGGCGCCAGCCCGAGATCTGGAATACCCTCGAAGTAATACCACGCGAGAAAACGGTCATGCGTCTGTCGAACAGACGATGGCGCGAGAGTATCGCTCACATACCGCTGCAGGCTGGAACGATAGGGCGGATCAGGCTCCTGCAGGATCTCCATGATCTCCGGTGTGATCCGAACACCTGCGAAGCGCTTTCGCCCCTTCGTGGCGAGCCAGCATAAGAAACCGATGATCTCAGGCTCGTCGACCGCTTGCTGATTGATGTGACCTGTCGTCAAATAGAATAGCGACCGGATCTGCGGATGTGTGTTCAAGACCCTCCGTTCAGGTGTCATGGTTCACGCGAGTTGTCGTTCCGGGAGCCGTCGCATCGCTCGTCAATCCTTGCCAGCCAAGAATCCTTCCCAGCGAGGCTTTGCAATCTCAATTTGATCGAGTCACCCGCCACAATCCGTCAAGCGACATGATGCATGACCAAGATGTCCGAACAGAAGCGATACGTCACAAAATCGACCGAGCTTTCCGCGGGATTGTTCGTCATTCGCTACACCGACGCGATGGACCAGGTGAATCCGCCCACAATCGTCCTGACTGGCCATCCCGCCAGTTCCGTCGAGATCGTGTACGAACCCCACATCGTGGACGGCAGCCTACGCATCGGCTCCGTGGCGGTTCTGCGCGTTCGCGAGGCCAGTTCCGTGTTGGTGACAACGATCGCGGGCTTGCTGTCCACCTCGCCGGACGTGACCGTCGAAATCGAGCCCCTCGGCCGGCCAGCGCTCAACGATCTGACAGCGAAGCCCATGCCACCGGTTTGCCCGGTCCGGGACGGCGACGAACTGATCCTGACGGGCTATGTGACGTCTCGCGGCTTGCGCGGAGTGGATGCGTCCGGTTGGCTGGGATCCAATTCGGCATCATCGAGACTGGAAGGGTTCTCCCTCGCTTGGAAAAAGCCGATCGCCGGTGTTCTTCTGAGCTATGGCTGCGAGCTCGACAACGGGCAGTCCATCCGCTCCAGGGTCGCCGGATCCTTTGTCGGTTTACTGGGTGAAGGATCGGGTATCGAGGCCATCCGCTTCCAGATCAGAGGACCGCAGGCAGCCGAGAACGAACTCGTGGTGTCCGCGATCTTCAACGGACATGGGCCGCAGACACAGTCCGGCCAGATCATCGACATGCGCAAGCCATCCCATGGTACGGTATTGCGTGCCTTGAAGGTCGCCATTCGCGCCCTGGAACCCGCTGGCGCGCCTTCGCAAGCAAACAGCAAGAAGGTGCCGGTTCGCAGGAAGGTGTTTCGCTCCAAGTGACCTGATAGGAAGTAACCTGATAGGAAGTGACCTGATAGGTGAAGGGTCCCTGCTCCGCCGCAGCAGGTCAACCCCACGCAAATCCGGCTGTCGATATGCGCCGGACTCCCTCGTCAGACGACGAGGAAATCGCGCGGTTCGGGCCGGTTGGGAAACCTCCAGATTCGGAAAAACGCCGAACCTGGACGAGCGCACTACGCCGCCTTGGTTGCTTCCGATGCCTCTTGCCTCGGCATGTTCGTCTTGACCTTCAGGATCGCGGCAATGGCCTCAAGCTCCGCCGCGAAGGCGAGGGCGTCTTCCGGTTTGACGTAGAGAGATCGTGGTATCCCGCTCTGATCCAGCGTTATGCGAAGGCGGAACATGTCTTCACCCTCTTCGGTGAGCCCACGATCAAGACGCGCGTATCGAAATCGTGAGATCCTTTCAGATACATTCATCGTTTTACTCCTCTTGAATTCCGGAATCGCTGCGGGCGTAGCTGGCGCCGCTCCTTCAATCACAATAGTCAATGCCTCGGGGGGCGGTTGAGCCTCCACCTTTTTCCGAAAACGCAAGTTTTTCGAAAGCCGCAAGATCGAACCCCATCGTCCAATATACTTACCGAAAATCTTAACCCAAACATTCCGCCCAGTCGACGAAAAATTGTTACAACTGGGCCCGTGAGCTTAACATAGTCCAGCGGGGAGAATTCAGACATGAACGTGACGGTTGCTTAATCAACAACACTATCGCCGTCCCTCGAACTTCCCGTAGTAAATACCCGTCGTCTATGCAGTTGAGACGGCGTAGCTTCGTGGTTAGCGCATATCCGCTCAACTGTCATAGGCAACGCCCAACTCGTCGGTCATGGTTCGATGAACCTGAACGGCTCTCTCGAACTCGCTTGTCCGTGAATCGTCAGCATTTTGATAGTATTCCATCGCGATGCTAATGCACAATCCAGGGAAAGAAAGCTCAGCGTAGAGCATTTCCATCTCAAAATCTTTCATCTTGCCATAATACGTCAGAATATCGCGGAAACGTTCGCTCGACCATGACTGAAGATCATGGTCCGCCCATGTGACGAGGCGGGCCAGGTCATACGAGCGAACGGACACGGCGGTATTGTCGATGTCGATAATCGCGTAGGAGCCGTCCGCCCCCCGGATCACGTTCTGGCATCCGAAATCCCCATGCGACAGGATGCATTGTTTGCGGCCGGCCGCCGTTACTGCGGTCATCGCGTCCGTGGCCAGGCTCAAGGCGTGTTCGCACTGGCGCCGGAGCTCGCCTGAATGGGCGCGAAACGCCTCCGCGAAGGGGGAGGGGTCCGCCGACGCCGTGTCGCACACGGTTTCGAAATTGGTGATCCATTCCCGCAGGCGCTTTGGCGCATCGAATGTCTTGTCAGGGATCGGAGCGATGTTCTCCGTAAAGTCTTTTGAGCTGTCGTGGAACGTTCTGAGCAGATGGCCCAGATCCCTGAGCGTTTTTGGCTCGCTGTACCTGGGAAACATGCCCTTGACATAGGGAAAGACCAAGTAGCTCATGAAGCTGCCTGTCACGAGACGGTCTCCGAGCCGCGCAACGACCGGACAGCCATTCTTCAGAAGATAGGGCCCTACGTCGAAGATTTTCTGGGCAACTTGCGTGGACGCCAGACCTTTCAGGACGAAGTCCCCGATGCGCCAGACTCTGCGCTTGCCCCGCTCGGCGAGGAGCTCGAGCTCGCCCGAGGCTGGGAAGCCCAGCTCTGAAAGCGCCCACCGGGCCTCGTCTTCGAGTTCGGGTTCCGTGGCGCTCACTGGCCGCCTCGACGGTTCGTCTGCAGCATGCGGGTCGCTTGCCCCGCCAGAGAAAGGTACCAGTCATTCGCGGTGTCACAAGACTCTGCGTCAGGAGTGATCAGGCCACCATCGACCGGCAAGGCATTCTGCGGCTCCGCCGCCTTCATGATCGCTGTGCCCTCGTCGAATTCGTCGAACATGGCGGTATAGAGCATGCGGGCTCCGAACTTCTCCGCGGCCGCAACCTGCTCCAGGTAGAACCGGCCGCAATCCCGATCGATGCTGTTGGGCTCGGATGCCTTTCTTTTCAGGTTCGATGCCGAATAGCCGGGGAAGATGACGGGTAGATAGTCGATCCCGAGACGGGAGGTTTCCGCCATGTCGGGCACGATGCGGTCCGTCCAGAATGTCCTGGCGGTCGAGGGCGTCTTGAAACGGCCAACCGTCCAGGGACTGATGACATCGAAGGACCTGTAGACATCGGCCCATTCGGGTTCCTTCTTCGAGTCCCCGGACAGCCCCCTCCATCGTGTCGGCACCCCACCAATGATCGTGGCGGGCGGAGCCGCTCCGCTTCCGCTCTTCAGCCTGGCGATCAGGCTTGCCGCTGCTTTCGCCGAGCCCGCGCGGCTGGTGAAGCCGAGGCCCCAGACGCCGACGACGGGCTTGCCCCGATGCATCTGGTAGAGGCCAGCTTGACCAATGGCGTTTTCCTTCCAGAGACGTTCCCAGTCCGCCAACAGGATGTCCAGGTCCTTGTCGGCTTCGATTCCGGAAATATCATAGTAGATGAAGTAAGCCCGCTTGTGAGTTCTTGCGGATTTGACCACGTTTTGCAGTACGATATCCCTTTGCGCACGCTTTCTGCTGCTGGTGAGTTCCGAAACGAACCGCTGCAGAGCGACACTTTCGATGTTGTAAGTCTTCATCCACGAAAAATGGCGGTCGACTGTTTTTGAATTAAGCGACGAGAACAGCACAGCCTCATTGCCCGCGCCGGTTTTCAGGCCTGTGGAGCACCGTTCTTCGGCGGTCAGTTCGGCCGTATCCGGCCACATGTCGACGCGCAGATCATCGGCCGTCTTGCCCTCACCGCGAAACCAGTGGGCCCATTTGCCGCCGGATTCCGGAGAGGACGGGCAGACGAACCAGCCCTGATAGCCGACCACGTGTCGCCCGTACAAAGTCGACGCCAGTTCCATGGCTCTGTCCTGTGCGTGGGCCGGCTCGCACATCAGGAAACCGAGAGCTCCGAGGACGATGAGATAGCTATGCATGATGGATCCACCTCGCAACGGGTTCGTAGAAGGCTTGCGGCGTGAACCTGCTCGCGGCCTCGAAAGCAGCATCGCGAAGTGGTGCAGGGTTCTGATCGACCTTGCCCCAAAGGTACTTGAACTGCGCGATGAAGTCGGCCGTCGACAGGGGATCGAAATAGTGGACAGCGTCCCGACCGACCTCGGGGATGCTCGAAGACCACGACGCAAGGACTGGCGTCCCCAGGCTGAGCGCCTCCAGGACCGGGATTCCGAATCCCTCGAAAAGCGAAGGAAACACGAGCATCTTGCACATGCGTAGATAACAGTACTTCTGGAACTCGGAGACGAAGCCGGTGATCAGCAGGCTCTCCTCGGCGATCCAACGATCGACTTCGGCCGTAAGGGCGGAATCCAGCTTCCATCCCTTTTTGCCGATGACGACGACCTGGAGCGTCGGGTCGGCATCCAGCAATTGCTGAAATGCAGATATGACCACGCGCAAATTCTTGCGCGGCTCGATAGTGCCGAGAACCGCGATGAAGTTTGGCGGTTTCCTCCCCTCGAACCGGCTCTCGTACTCGGAGCCAAAGTGCTCCGGCCAGGCGACGTACTGGTTGAGGACCTGAATGGCCGAGCTCGGAATGCTCAGATAATATTGGAGATCCTCGCCGGTGGCGTGCGACACGGCGAAAGTGAGTTCATTGGACTGTATCTCCCGGCGCATGTGGCATCGATGATGAGCGATATTGGCCGAGGTGTGAAACTCGGGCGTCAGCAGGGTGGAGATATCGTGAACCACGCTCGCCTCTCGCGGCGCCACGGAGAATACGTCCTTTGTCGACGGAAACAGCGCGACATCGAACTTGCCCGGGCTGTCGAAGCGGATGTTCCGTCCGCGCCGAAGGTCGGCACAGAGATAGAGCCCTGTCTGCTGCTTGACGGCGGCGCAAACCGCGTTCGTCTCGATCAGGCGCAGATCGCTTCCGAACGCGATGTTGACGTCGGAATCCGCGAGCAATTGAAGGGCCAGTCTCGCGGTGAAAACCGGAATACCAGTCCAGAAATTTTCGAGCAGCGGTTTCACATCGAAATAGACATTGACGGTCATTGCGGCAGGGTCTCGCCAATGAGCAGATCAACCACCTTGCTGTAACAGGTGTCGAAAAAATCCTGCGAGGCCCTGATGTTTCGGGCCCTGGCGTGGGGGCCCCTTGCGGAGGCCCGATCATGCCGAGATGCAAAGAGGGACCTCACTTGCCCCGGGCGCGGTGCGAGGAAACCTGCCGATCGTGCGGTGAACCGGCCAAGACCGAGGGGGATGTCGTAGCGATCGCAGGCCAGCGACGTCGCATGCGTCACCTCCAACGCGTCGAGGGACAATCCATCGCTCTCCATTAGCCGAATGAGTTCGGGACCCAGGCACATGGCCAGTTGCCCGAGCGGATTTTCCACCCAGTCAGGCTCTGTCGCGATGTAGTGGTCGGCCATCTCGAGCAGCTCGCGACTGGCGCGCCGGCTCGGAGAAAAGACCAGCTTGATCCTCGAGGAGTAGATCTGGTGTCCGTCGAAGCCGAGCCCGGCCAGCGTCTTGTCGAGCCTGCGCAGACACGCAGCAAGCGCGCCTTCCGTGGCGGCGGGGCACTCCACGAGAACGACGTAATTGAAGGCTGCGCCCATCTTCTCGAAGTTGAAGAACTCCAGCAAAATCGGCGCGAGACCGGTCGGCAGGTCGCCTTCGGCGGTGAGCCAGCTTATGAAGGCGGGGCCGTCATTCGCGGTCTGCTGTGACGCCGAATATCCCTGCAGCCGCTCCTGACTGATCTCGATGGATTGTTCGAGGTTGCCCACCTGGAGGATCAGGGGACAGCTCGATGCCCGGCCCAGGGCTTGCGGACCGTTGCGCGACTTGCTCTTGGTGGAGCGCAGCAATTGCAGCCACGGCAAGAGAACGCCGCGCCTCGGCACAGCGCTTGGCACCAGATTGCTGATACCGATACCGTTGATGAAACCGCCGGCCCGCTGTCCCCAACCCGGCGCCTGATCCAGAAGCGAGATCAGGTTGCCGGTCTCGGCAACCGTGTTGGAGTAATTCAGCAGCCAGACATTTCGGATATTTTTGAGATAGCGTATCTCGTCAAGCCTGCCGACGGCTAGGAAGCCGCGGATATCGGCGACACTTGATTTCAGATGGCGGGCTGCAATCGCAGTGCCATAAATCTCCGGACGGCGGATAGCATAGACCCTGTAGCCCATCTCTTCAAAAAAAACAGAGAGATTGGCGAATATATCTCTATAATACTTTTGATTGCACGCTTCTTTTAGCATGGCAGCGTCAAGAACGGCCCCTGTAAACAGTTCGCCTGCATAACTCGAAGCAGGAAGGCCGATCAAATATGACGGCATTTTATTCAGCCATGAAATGGAAAACTCGGGCTTGATGGAATAACAGGGTGATATTCATTATTCGCGAATTCCGATGAATTAAATAATATCTTGAGAAGCTTCATCCCACTCATCTTCTTACTGTCCAGTAAATTTACATAATTTTTCAGACCACCATCGTCGGCCGGGCGACCCAATACGTAACAATAACAATATTCGACAAACTGTGACGTCGGAACCCGCCGCCTGAAAGACTCGATGGCCCCCTCCAGGCCGCTAAGGGCATCGAAGTCGGGAAGCGTGTCGGTCGCTTCGGCCAGGATTCCGCCCAGGCTGAGCGGGCCGCATTCCCGAACTCCCTCGGGAACTTCCAGGGCGCGCGGCTCACAGATGAGCGCTCCGTTCAGGGGGTCGGCGACCGCGACGGTAATGATCGTTTTCGCCCGCAGAAACCGACGATCGAGCCGGAGAGCGAATCCGTTCCATCCGCTTCCGTGCCCATCTCTCAGAAGGTCCCTTCTGAAGCGGTTCGCAGGGCCGTGGGCCAGGGTGATGGAACCGCAGATTGCAGCGACGTCGCAGAAACTCTGGTTGGATTGCGGCCGCGCCCATCCATGCAGCCGCCCCATTGCATCGATGCCGTCGATTGCTCCGCGTGGGTGCGAAGGCTCCGCGCTTCCCTGTGTCGCAGCGTCGTCCATCGAACTAAACTCCGAACACACGTCAAGCTACGAATAGCCTTACGCTCGATCAGTCTCACTCGTGATGGAGGTTCATCTTGAGGGCGTTGGTTTCCTCATCCGCCGTCGTGTGCTGGGCGATGGCGGAGATAACGTCGGCCTTCGTCAATCCGCCCTGATCGAGAGCGTCAATATAGCCAGAAATCAGATCCTTGGCTTGTGCAGGGTCATCGATGTGACTGAAAGCTGTCTTCACGAAGGCTGTGTTGTCGCCATGGTTGCCCGGACTGTGGACATCCAGCTCCGAGAAGGCACTCTTGACGACATCGGAGAGGTTGCCGCCATGCGACAATACGCCCAGGGCGTGGGTGACCTGATCGGCGCTCGGGTCGGTATTGCTGGCGATGTGGAACACACGGGCGATGGCGGACTCGTTTTCAGCCGTGACGTTGATCTGGACATGGTGCTGCGGGTCTTGGTGCTGGAGATCTTGCGCAGCGTCCTTGTCGACCTCGGGGTAGCTGTTTTTGCCGGCGTCGATATGGATGTCGGCCTTGGAGGTCGCGGGTCCCATGGTCACATCGCGGCTTCCCGAAACCATGTCCCGCCCGTCGTCCTCGAACCATTTATGGCTCTCGGCCGGCGACCAGTCCGGTTGGTACTTGGCGACCTGCTCCTCGGCGTGGGAGACGCTGTCGGAGCCGGGCTGGGCATGATCGACAGAATGCTCCTCTACGTCGTGCTTCTCTGCTTCGTGGGAAGGTTGATCGTCGTCTTGATCAACGCGCGAAACATCCCCGTTTTTGAATTGGGCGAAGTTATCCTGCGCGCTTGCCTTTAAAGATGCCACGAACTCACTAATTTGAAAGTTCTCGTGGCCTACGTTGGAATTAAAGTCTTCAGGCCCACGTCCACCTTCCGGTGTATGATCGCCGTAATCTTTTTCTAGATTGTACGTGACCGTGGGCATGGCTGACCTCCCACCAAGAAGCGGCTATAGATCACGCATAGCGGGGTGATACGGCATTACTCACATTATCGTTACATAATCGGCTACATTTGTCAAATTTTCCGGCAAGTTTTAACCTTGAATTAGGCTTTAACCAGGGTTCGTGCCGCCATTTGGATTCCGGGCGTGATGCTGACATGAGCCCGTACAATGAGTTAGCGAAGCACGTGCAATCGGAAGCGCCAGGTCGCGTTGTCGAGCCGAAGAAAAAGCGGCGTGCGCATCTCACCAGAGTGACCGCGGCGGAGTACCTGAAGGCGGTCCATCAGGCGCCGGTGTTTTTCCGATATGTGGCAAAAAAATGGCAGGCGGTCCTGCTGACCAGACGACGCTTCGTCCGCAAGCGCGTCGTTTCCGACGAGGGTGAATGGAAGAGCGAGTACATTCCAATTCTGGTCAGAATCAGCCCTGTCGTATGGGACGACGAGAGGGGTGAATTCGCTACGGAACCCAAGGCGAAGGGCGCCGGATCGGCGGTCCCGGTCGATCCGGATTTAAGGACGTTGCTCGATCGGATTCAGCGCGGCTGGGACGTGATGGCTCACGCTATCGAACGTCTTGATATGGCGGGACTGTTGATCCCGGTGCAGATGGGCTTTGCCTTCCGCTTGACGGAAAAACTTCCGCCCGATCTCTTCATGGTGGACCCGGCCAAGTTCGTTTCATTGCCTTCAGAGTGGCTGGCGGCGCTCGTCTCCGGATCGCTAACGAGCCTCGATATCGCAATCGGCTCACTCTATTCCATGCGGCTTGCCGACGGTGTTTTCTTCCTTGGCGACGAAGGGGAGTTCGAGGCCCGCCTTGCGGTCTGGGCATCGTCCCCCCTCGAAGCGGAGCAGTCGGCCGCGCGTGAGCAGAGGCAGGGGGGGCTTCCTCCTGTGCACTTTCAGATAGATGCGACTGAGATGCTGGATTTTTCCACTGTCATCGATCCCCTCACCGGTGAGAACTGAAGTCGGCCGTAAGAGTCGTGATCCGATGCTTGGATATGCGGTGCAGGACAAACACGTTTGCTGTGTGCCAGCCATGCTTCGCGATGAGTTCCCGGTGGAGAGCCGAGCCGAAGAAGGCCTCGTCGAGTATCAGGAGACCGGTAATGGAAAAGGATCCTCGCTTCGTGTCAAACGCCGGTTCCCACGGCAAAAGAACGCCGGCCTCGGCCAGGGCGGCAAAAGCCGGGGCGGCCTTTCGCCTGGACTGAACAAAAGCCCATAGTGCTTCGCACCTTCGCTCGGCATTCGCACTGAGACTTCCATTGTCGTCGATCACCGCCTCTGCGGAGTCTTCGTTCACCACGTCCGTGTCGAAAAGGATGGTCAGTTTCTCCGAAACGCCATCGTCCTGGACTGAAAAGGGATGGGCCGCAATCAGCAGTGGGAGTTCGGATGGCTTGCGGCGCGCAAGGTAGCGATGGTCCGGCCGAAGCCCGGTCATCGCAACCAACTCGACGCCAGACGAGGTCGATCGCCAGATGATCGGGTAAAGCGGTGCAAGCGTGGGGGTTTCGATGGGCGCAACCGGAACAATGACTGGATTGACCTTGAATTTCGACGTGCCGAACTCCCCCACCTTGAGCGTTCTATCCTCGCGGTCGAGTGGAATATAAGTCATCGCTTGTGCACACGACAGCAAGATCGAAAGGTTATCTACCGTCTCGGAGTAAATATAATACAGTAATATTAAAGGATCAAGAGCCGGCCCCAAGGAGGCTCTGGGCATGGACTGTAAGCTTTGGACTGAAGTGCTTCTCGCCATACCCGACCTGAAAGATCCGGCGAAGCACAGAGATGCGCTCGTCGGTGGCGCTCTTTGGCTTCATGCGCAGGGGTACCCAAGACAGGCTCTCGCATTGCTGGATCGGTTCGATCGGACAGGCCGGGCGACCTCTCGCAGCGGTCTCATCGCGGCGATGCTCAATGCGGAGATCGACAGCCTGCCAGCCAGCGTCTCCATGCTGCGCAAGGCCTTCGTGCTGGATCCGCTCGATCCCCAGACTCAGAAGGCGTTCCTTCTGGCTCTGATCCAGACTGGCGCGACAGGCCAGAGTGCCGAGATGGCGAACTTCATCTTGGACGTGTCGAAAGACGCTGAATGCATTGCTGCCGCGCTCGACGTTCTGCAGCCCGGCTGGGGCGTTCATGGGCGCATGGAACTGTCCGGCGACCTCATGCAGGGATGGCTGATCTGGCGCGGCGGGGAGCGCGTACGGTCCATCGTCGTACAGTCGGAAGACGTGGATCACGTCTTCGAGGTGAATGCGTCGCTCTCACGTGGCTCGACCGACCCGCATTTCGCGGCCATCGAGATCCCCTGGGCGGAAGAGCCCTGGCGGGAGGTTCGGGATGTCTCGACCGGCATCAGTCTCGACGCGCCGAACTGGTCCGACACGATGGAGGCCGAGGCGCTTTTCACCGGAGATGCGAATGTCGCCGTCACTGTGATCATTGCGGTCCACAAGGACTTTCAGGCCACGCAAGCCTGTCTGAAAAGCCTGATGGACGATGCGACGGAGGTGAAGCGCCGGATCATCGTGATCGATGATGCCTCACCTGATCCGGCAATCGAGGCTCTGCTGGCCGACGCGGCGGCGCAAGGGTTCGTCGCTCTTCTGAAGAACGAGACCAATCGGGGCTTCGTCGGATCGGTGAACAGGGCCCTGCGCCTTGTCGGTGGGGAAGACGTCGTTATCCTCAACAGCGACACGGTCGTTCCACCGCGATGGCTCGATCGGCTCAATGCGGTCGCGCAGTCTGCGTCGATCGGATCAATCACGCCGCTTTCGAACAATGGCGAACTCGTGAGCGTGCCGGGTGCGTTTCGGGCGAACCCGTTTTGCGGACCCGCGAGCGTCGCGGCCATGGACGCCTGCGCCAGTTCTCTGGCTGGTTCGCTGGTCGACATTCCCAATGGCGTCGGATTTTGCCTTTACCTGTGTCACCGAGCCTTGAAGGTTGCGGGGCTCCTCAGCCCCCAGTTCGGTCGAGGCTATCTCGAGGACGTCGAGTACTGCCTGCGGATCGCGCGAGCCGGCCTGAGAAACGTGTGCGCGACATCCGTTTTCGTCGGTCACAAGGGTGGCGCGTCGTTCGGGGCGCACCGCGGGTACCTTGTCGCGGCGAACAGCGCCAGGCTGGTAGCGCAATGCCCCGAAATCGAGGAGCGGACGCGTGCCTTCATGACGCTGGATCCTTTCGCTCCACTCCGCGAAGCGCTCCATTGGGCGTTCCTGGAGGTTTGCGGTCCGCTTCGCCTCGTTTTCGCTGAAGAAGCGATCGGCACGTCCCTGCTCGCCGACATCGCAGACGACGATCCCTCCCTGTCCGTCCTGGCAGTGACCGTCCCGCGCGATGGCAGCCTGATGGTGACATGCCATCCGACAGGGGTCCGCGCCAGTTGGCCCGCGGACCGCGGGATGGACGCGTTCCTCGACTATGCCAGGCGCTTGCCGGTGAGGGATTGCATCGTCATCGGTCCCGGGAATCTGGAGGCACGCCTCTCGTCCATCTTCAGCCTTGGCGTTCCCGCCGACATCATCGTCGCCGAGCGCGGGGCGATCGAGGACCGCGCGCGGATGAGCCCGCCAGGGCGGACCTGGCCCTTCCGGCGTGTCATCGAAGCCGGGTGGTTCGGGGTTCCGCTGCACCGTCCCGAGGTGACGGACGAGGGCTCGCCCCCCGTTTCCAAACCGGGCCGACCGGTGATCGGGATCGTCTCTGCAGCCAGCCCTGCCGAAACGGCCGAGTGGAGTGCAGCCTTTGCCGCGGCTGTCCGGGCGGAGTGGCCGGAGGCGAACCTCATCCTGTTTGGTGAGACGGATCGCGACGTGGAGCTGATGACCGAAGGGCGCCTTTTCGTAACCGGCCCCGTTGACCGTGGCGGCCTCCGGGCGCTGGGTCGCCGTCATGGCTGCGGCTGCATTGTTGTGTTGACGAGCCAATACTCGTTGCTGAACGGAGGCTTGGCTCCATTAAGCGGATGGAACCTTTCGCTGCGCCACGTCAATCTCAGTGCGCGACGCCCGTTGCGCGGTGGCGGGGAGCCCGAACTTGGCGAGCTGGCCGCATGGGCAGTCGCCCGAACGCGTCCCGATGGAGCAACGGGCGAGCTGAGTTCGCCGCGACTTCCGGCGCAGACATGTCTCTCCGGACAGGTCCATCCCCGTGGACCTGAAAAACATGCTTCGCGTGATTAGGCCCAATCGTGGTAACTTCGATGACGAAGGGCTCCTCTCGTTGTTGTCCTCATCGACGAGAACGTTTTGGCGCCTCGACGCCGGAGGGCACCCCCGTCGGGCCAAATATTGGGCAGTGGCCTACGCTCGCGCCTTGATCGCATTTAATAAAAGCGATGAGTTGAAATCGATGTTGTTCGGGAGCTGAAGTTGACAGTCAGTTCAAGCGGCCTCGATCGTGCGATGAAGGCGCTTGTTCCGGCGTTCCTCGCGATATTTGTGGTTAGTTTTTTCTATAATTTGCTTGCGCTTGGCAGCCTTTTCTACATGCGTAATTTGTTCGATCGCGTGATACCGACGCGTAGTATGCCAACTTTATATTCTCTCTTAGGTCTGATCATCACAGCGTGGGTGTTCTATGCTGTCCTGGAATGGTTGCGCGCAAAGGCCATGAACCGTGTTGCCGTGGCGTTCGACCGTTCCCTGGCTCAGGCCGTATTCGACGCCGTGCACCGCACCCTTTTCCAGGGAAGGTCCGGCGATGATGGGATGTCGGCTACCCAGACCCTGCGCGACGTTGATACGCTTCGCGATCGCATCAGTGGCGGAGTTCTCGCAACGGCTGCAGATGCGCTATGGAGCCCGCTCTTCATTGCCGCTGCGTTCGCCATCAATATCTATGCCGGCATTGCCATGCTCGTCGGTGTCGGAATCCTGTTGCTCATGGGAATTGCCGTCACCTATTACACCTCAGTACCGATGCTGTATTCGCTGGTGCACTCCCTTCGTGCGAGCGAATTCGCCGACAGGATGCTGCAGAACAGCGAGGTTATCCGCGCGCTTGGAATGCGCAGGACGCTGCAGCGCCGTTGGCTCTCGATAAAGAATCTCAACCTCTCCTGGCAGGAAGAGGCGGCGAGCAAGGGCCAGTTCATCGAGAGCATCATCACTTTCGTGCGAATGTCCCTGTCTTCGCTCATCATGGCGCTGGCCGCGGTCCTTGTCATCGAGCATCAGATCAGTGGCGGCAACATGATGATGCTGCTGATCATTTCGACACGGGCGATTTCGCCTGTGGCGACCATGATCTCGACCTGGAAGAACTATCTTTCGATGAAGATGGCGTACCAGCGCCTCCAGCTGCTCTTCAGCCATGATGAAATCGAACCCAGGCATATGCCGCTTCATCCCCCGGTCGGTCGCGTTTGCGTCCAAGGCGTGTCTGCGGTCGCGCCGGGCCGGAAGAACATCGTGCTGAGGGACATCTCCTTCGATCTCGAACCCGGCGAAGTACTCGGCGTCATCGGCCCCACCGGGTCCGGCAAATCAAGCCTGGCGCGCGTTCTTGTCGGCGTATGGCCCGCGACCATCGGAGCGGTTCGCCTCGACGGTGCCAACATCAAGTGGTGGGATTCCGACGAACTGGGCAAGCACCTCGGCTACATCCCGCAGGATGTCGAGCTCTTCCCGGGGACGGTCGCGCAGAACATCGCCCGTTTCACGGACTGTCCGTCTTCCGAGATCATCAAGGCCGCCATGCTCGCCGGAGTTCATGACCTGATCCTCTCCCTTCCCGACGGATACGAAACGCAGATCGGTGAAAGAGGGGCCATATTGTCAGGGGGGCAGCGGCAGCGAATCGCGTTGGCGAGGGCCGTTCTAGGCAGCCCGGCGCTGATCGTCATGGACGAGCCGAACGCCAATCTCGACACGACCGGCGAGGAATGCCTGGTGAGAACGATCAAGGACCTCGCGGAGCTCGGTTCCACCGTCATCGTCATCACCCATCGCGGCAGCCTGCTGTCCCAGGTCGACAAGGTGCTTCTCCTGGTGGGAGGGGCGATGCACGGCTTCGGGGGACGCAATGAGGTCATGCAGCAGATCAGCCGCCCGAGGATCGTCGAACTGCCGCCTCGCAGGTCCATAACATGAGTGCGTCACCCTCAAATCCCCGGCGACCGGTGGCTTCGTCAGACTGGCGTCAGCCCATCAAGGCCGCCTGGGTCGCCATCTTTGTCTTCTTCGGCGTGGGCGGCGTATGGGCAGCCTATTCCCGGCTGGATCAGGCGGCGATCGCGAAGGGCGAGATCGTCAGCCAGTCCAACCGAAAGACGATCCAGCATCTCGAGGGCGGCATCGTTCAGGAGGTCCTCGTCAGGGACGGCCAGCTCGTTCAGGAGGGGAGCTTGCTCGTCCGGCTCGCGGACGTGTCGGCGGCGGGCAATCTGACCGTCCTCAAGAGCCAGCTGATCGCCGCGGTCGCGGAGGAGGCGCGCCTGGTTGCAGAGCGCGACGACCTGCCGGCCGTGGCGTTCCCCAATGAGGTCTCGTCGGACGCGTCCGACCCGACCACGGCGCGGGTGATTGCCGACCAACTCTCGCAGTTTCGCGAGCGGCGGGCCAATTATCAGGGTCAAATCAATATTCTCACCTCCAAGATTTCCCAGCTCTCCGAACAGATCAAGGGGTTCGAGCAGGTCAATATTTCAGGGAAAGAGCAAACCTCAAAGATTAGAGACGAACTTGTTGGCCTTCATGCGCTCTACGCCAAGAAACTGATACCAGTCACCCGTATCTATGCTCTCGAACGCGAGATGGCACGGATCCAGGGCGAGGTGGGGCAGAGCGCCTCCGAGATCGCGCGATTGAAGCAGGCCGCCGGCGAGACGCAGCTTCAAATCGACCAGATGCGGAGCCGATTCCTCGAGACGGTCAGCCGCGACCTGCCCGCCACACGAAAGGTCATCGTCGAAACCCGCGCCAAGATGCATTCGGCCACGGACGTGGTGCAGCGCATCGACATCAGGGCTCCTCAGACGGGGGTGGTTCAGGGGCTGAAGGTGTTCACTGTCGGCGGCGTCGTCCGCCCGGGCGACGTGCTCATGGAGCTTGCTCCCGTATCGGATGTCCTTCTCGCTCGGATCGAAATCAACCCGCTGGACATCGACGGGATCGCGCCGGGCCTCGACGCTGAGATCATGTTCCCGGCCTTCGCCACCAGACGACCACCGCTCTTTCGCGGGAAGGTCACGTCTGTCTCACGGGACCGGTTATTGGATGAAGCCACGCGGCGGCCCTACTTCGCTGGCGAGGTGACGATCGAGCAGGACGCCATACCCGAGAACTACAAGAAGCGGATTGTCCCCGGCATGCCCGTCGAAGTGTTCGTCGCCACCGGCGAGCGTTCCGCTCTCCAGTACATCGTGGGACCGGTCCTGCAGCGCATGCAGCGTAGCATGCGCGAGCAATGATCCGAGGTCGGTGACCTCAGTGGTTGTGGGCGCGGGGCGTTGGCGTTGAGCCGCGGCCCCGCGGTTATCGTGACCGAGTGGCGGGCGGTGGCGACTCCTCGTTCCCGTCGAGATGATCACGATGGCGTCAGCAAGACTGCCGGCGTCGCGGTTGCACGCGGCCTCGCCAAACCCATGGCCGCTGCCTGCTCCGAACGGGCCGATCGACCTGGTGATGCGGCTCTAATGGCCGAAGACAACGCCGCCTTCGGTGCCGCCAGCGGGTGAGGGGGCATGGCAGCCGCCGGAATGAAACGAGTCTCGTAAATCGACAGAAGGATACGGCGCCGGTGTCGGGGGGTAGGGTCCTCGCCCGAAAGGGCCTCATTGCCTGTGCTCCGGCCGATTGAACTTCCGTTTTTCACCCAATTTCCACATTCGCCTCGGGCTTGGGCGTAGCTGACCGACAGGCTCGCGGTGCTGGTCGCTTGTATCGTCACCGCAAGATCAGCATGTGCGTCAGGTCCAAGCCAGCCGGATGTACCCGCCGGCGGGCGCCTAGGTCCGGCTCAGGAAGAACGTCTCCAGCTTGCCTTTGCCCTTCACGTAAATGCTGCCACGTGGCTCCAGCACGAAGGGGCCGACGAGGTGGCGGGCGGTATCCTGGGAAACATGGATCCGATTGGGCAGCGAATGGGCCTCGAGCCGGCTGGCGACATTCACGGTGTCGCCCCACACGTCGTAGATGAAGCGGTGCGTGCCGATGATGCCGGCCACCACGGGACCGGAATGGATGCCGATCCGGATTTGCAACGGCCAGCCGAAATGGCCGTTGACGCGGCCTAGCTGATCGATCATGCCGAGCGCCATTTTCGCGATCGCTGCGAACGGATCTGGGCTCGGATCGGGCAAGCCGGCGACGGCCATATAGGCATCGCCGATGGTCTTGATCTTCTCGACACCGAGTTCGCGGGCAAGCGCGTCGAACTCCGAGAACAGCCGGTTCAGATACTCGACCAACGCCGCAGGCGTGATGCGGGCCGAGTGCTCGGTGAAGCCCACTAAGTCGGCGAACAGAACGCTGACGCCCTCGAAGCGGTCGGCGATGATGACTTCGCCCTGGTTCAGGCGGCTGATGACCTGTCCTGGCAGGATGGTGAACAGCAGTCGCTCGAATTTGGCGGTCTCGTCCTCGATGCGGCGAAGATAGGTCTGCTCGCGGTCACGCCAGTGCTTCTTGTGCAGGCAGGCATTGATCCGCGCGCGCAGCAGGATCGGATTGAACGGCTTCGGCAGATAGTCCTCGGCCCCCGCCTCGATGCAGCGGACGGCGCTCTCGGTCTCCGCCAGGGCCGTGATCATGATGACGGGAATGCGACGCAGCCGCTCATCGGCCTTCATCCGCACGAGCACGTCAAACCCGTTGATATCGGGCATCATCAAATCGAGCAGGACGAGGTCGAACTCATCGTCGGCGAGTGCCGCCAGCGCCTGCTGACCGCCGGCCACCGAAGCGACGCGATGGCCATCGCGGGTGAGCTGGCGCGACAGGAGATCGCGGTTGGCCTCGATATCATCGACAACGAGAATGGAGCCGGTTTCGGTGACAGCATGCGGCTCATGCCCGATTGGCCCGACATTGCGCATCAGGTCGCTGAACATGACCGCGCCGGTTTGTTCGGAGGCCAGGCTCGTATCCTTGACATCGACCGAGATGCGCATGACGCGGTCGAGACGCAGCAGCAGGTCGGTGGCTGTCACCAGCAGGCGATCGAGATCTGCCCGGAGCGCGTCGCTTGAGACATTGGCGACATCCTCCTGCAGCATCTCGCCATAGCCCTTGATCGCGTTGAGGGGCGTGCGCAGTTCGTGACGCAGCGCCTGCTCCTGCGTGGAGGCGGCTGCGCCGGGCGGGCTCTCGGCGCGATCGCCATCCTCCAGCCGGTCGACCTTGCCGGCCAGATCCCGGGCAGCGCCGAGGATGCGGTTCATATCGGGCAGGATGTCCGGGCGCCCTTTCCGGGCTGCCTCCTCGTGCAGGATCTCAGCATAGCCGAGCAAGGCGTTGACCGGAGTCAGCAATTCCTGGCGAAGATGAGCAAGCGGAATGCGCCAGGCATACGCGCTGCCGGTGTCGATGCCGCTCATGGCCGAGCCGGCGCCGCGCGCCTTGCGTGCAGGGGGACCAGCTCGTCGAGCGCCGCCAGCACGGTCTTGCCGCTATATTCGCCCTTGTGCACCAGATGCTGTATCTGGCCGTTGAGGCGGGCTAGATCCTCTGCGGTCAAAGTCTTCGCGGTAACGACAATGACGGGGATGTGCCGGAAGCGGGATTCGGCGCGCACCTGCGCGATGAACTCGAACCCGTCCATCTCGGGCATCATCAGATCGAGCAGAATGGCGTCGGGCAAAGCCTCGTTCAACCGCTTGAGACCAACCCGACCATTCTCTGCCTGCGTGACCGTGCAATCGATCTGTCGCAGGGCGCGCGCCATCAGCTCACTGGTCGGAGCGTCATCCTCGACGATCAGCACGTGCCGTGGCGCGCCCCTCGGGCCGCATTTTTCCACCGCACGGACCAATCTGTCGCGATCGATCGGCTTGATCAGGTAGTCGGCGGCGCCGAGCGAGAAGGCAATGCTCTGGTTGTCGACGATCGTGGCCATGATGACGGGAATTTCGGCGAGCGCCGCATCCTCCTTCATGGCGCTGAGCACGGCCCAGCCGTCCATCTGCGGCATCAGAACGTCCAGTGTGACGACATCGGGCTGCAGCGTGCGGGCGAGCTGTATCGCCTCCTCGCCATTGGCGGCCACGCGCACGGCATAACCGCTGCGTTGCAGGTGCCGGCGCAGCAACTCCCGCGCAATGGGATCATCGTCGACCACGAGAACGATCGGCGTGTGCTCGGGCTCCGCGACCTGCGGATCCTCTGAACGTTTCTCTGCCCCCGGGGCCGCAGTATCCGACGCAGGGCGTGGCTCCGCCGGCAGACGAACCTTGAAGGTCGTTCCCTTGCCGGCTTCGCTGGTCAGCGTCACATCGCCGCCCATCAGCTGGCAGAAGCTCTTGGTGATGGCGAGGCCCAGCCCGGTGCCGCCATAGGTGCGGGTCGTCGAGTCATCGGCCTGAGTGAAGGCCTCGAACACCTTAGCCTGCTGATCTGGCGTCATGCCGATACCGGTATCGCGCACCTGGAACTCGATCCAGTCGACCGCCTCGTTCGTATCACGGAGCGCGGTCAGCGTTATCGTCCCGTTCCGTGTGAACTTGCAGGCATTGCTGAGAAGGTTGAACAGGGTCTGCCGCACCTTGGTCAGATCGCTGTGGAGCGTGCCGACCTCGTCGGCGCAGTTCACCACGAGAGCGTTGCCAGTCTTCCTGGCCAGCGGGGTGACGGTCGCCGCGACGCTCTCGATCATGGGTTGCAGCTCGAAGGTCTCGAGATAGAGCGTCATCTTGCCGGCCTCGATCTTGGAAAGATCGAGGATGTTGTCGATCAGGCCGAGCAGATGCTTGCCAGCATCCTGGATCTTGCGCAGGTCCGCCTTTTCCGCTTCGCGCCCGGCACTCTCGGCGTCCTCGAACAGGATCTCGCTGTAACCGATGATCGCGTTCAAGGGCGTGCGCAGCTCATGGCTCATGTTGGCAACGAAGTCCGACTTCGCGCGGGTCGCCTGCTCGCTCGCCCAGATCGCCTTGTGCAGCTCGCCTTCCATGCGCTTGCGGTCACTGATGTCAGCGAGGCCGGTGATCATCGCCGGGCGCCCCTCGAACTGGACGCGCTGCGAGGCGATGAGCGCCCAGAACTCCTCGCCGCCAGCCCGCTTGAGCAGCATCTCCATGCCCTCTACATGGCCGTGCTCGGCGAGCGCGCCGATGAAGCGCTCGCGATGCTGCGGGTCGGCGTAGAGGGTTTCGGCTCTGAGGCCGAGCGCGGACGACCCTTCGACGTCGAACATTTCGCTGAAGCGTTGGTTGGCATACCGGATGATCCCGTCATCGAAGGTGACGATCACCACCGCCATCGGCGCGGCCTCGGCAATGACGCGCAGCCGCTGCTCGCTCTCCTGGATCGCCTGCTCCGCCTGCTTCATGTCGGTAATGTCGGTGTAGATCGCGACCGTGCCGCCGTCGTCGGTCCTGTGCTCGTTGATCTGGAGCCAGCGCCCGTCGGAGCGGCGTTGCACATGCGTGCCCTTGGGATCGCGATGCCGGGCCAGGCGCTCCGCGACCCAGGACTCGACATGCCCCTCCGCGTCGCGGATCTCGCCGCTCGCAACCGAATTGCGCAGGATCGTTTCGAACGATACGCCCTGATTCACGACATCGACGCTGCCGGTGCCGTGCATGTCCCGGTACCGTCGGTTGTAGATCACCAGCTTGTCGGCGGCGTCATAGAGCGAGAAGCCCTCCGAGATGCTCCCGAGCGCGTCGGTCAGCCGGGTCTGGGCCTGGGTCGCCTTGTCGCGCGCCTCCGACAACTCCTGCCAGCTCAACTCTTGCGAGCGCTCGAGCATCGCCCGATCACTATCGAAATCGGCGTAGGCGGCATCGACGGCTGCTACGAAAGGCTGCAGCTCAGCTGGTACGTCGTCCTCGATGCCGAGGTGCTTTCTGAGCTGGCGTCGCAGCAGCCTATGCATCTGCGGCCTCTGACGTGAGAGCATCTGACCGAAAAGTGGAATCCGGTTTTCGGAGTAATCCGATGCTTAAACAAAGAGATAGATCGCCCATCCTGCGTCCGAACGGACGCACGGCGATCTAGTCCTCGGCAAAAGTTGTTATGGTCATGGTCTGATTGTGCAGGCGGCACTCGCCACCGCGCCTGAAGGGGGAAAGCTCACCGTACGAGTAGAATCCGGAAATCCTCGTATCCGTTCCGAAGACATTTCGGATTGCTTCGATTTCTTCTTCTGTGCGCTGCTTCATCACAAGCTTACGACCGACACAGCTCACCAGAATGGCAAGATCCGGTCGCCTGTCGCCCAGCCCACTGAGGCTGGCCTTGGCGGCTGCCGTCGCGCCGTCGACCAGATCGTCGACATTGGTCTTCATCAACTGCGCCGTTCCGCCCTGTGGGATGTCGCCCGCGAACGTCATCGACTTGTTCTGCTCGTCCACAGACAGGACTGTCCGGACGACCCCCTGGCCGCCCTTTGCCTCGGTCACCAGGATTGGAAAAAGCAAGGCAGAGCTTGGCAGCTGGTCGGCGTGCGAGCCCAGGTACGATTTATAGAGATCGAGCGCTGATCGCTCGTCCAGCTCATAGAGGATGTTGCCCTCGGTCCGCGTGATGGTGCGCAGTGGCCCGAATGGCTCCCAGCCACCCATCGATGCGTAGCCGATGCGCAAGTCCTCACCGTACAGACCGACCGCTGCGACGCGCTGGGGGCCCGCGGCATCGTCGGCAATGACCCAGGTCTCGGCAAAATCAGTTCCGTCTCCGGAGAGGCCGCCAGTGATCGACACGCCGTCCAGGACGCCGTCCGCGAGACCGCGCGCCAGGTCGGAGCCATTGACGTTCAAGCCGTCCGAAAGCACGAACACATGGCGCAACGAGGCATCGTCCAGCAGTTGCGCGAGCTCCTTGCCGACGTCGTAACTCGCCTTCGCCTCACCAATCCTGGCAGAGGCGGACCGCAGTCGCGTATGGTCAAAGGCGACGGTGGTGGCAATCACCGAGTCGTCGACGACCATGTCGCCAAAAATCTCGCCGGATGTCGAGCAGCCAAGCATGGCGGCTCCTTTGAAGTGATCGCGCAGCTCGCCCATGAGGTCACCTGCCTGCATCAGCGATCTCGCACCAAAGACGAACACGACACTTTGTCGTCCGACTTCGCCATCTGGCAAACGCGGCCGCCACCCGTCGCCTTGGGACCATTTGTACTGAGCCGTTTTCACGAGTTGTTTCCTCTCGTCATCGGTCAGGAAGGTATAGGTTGTCTACGGTGCAGCAGCCGCGAGCAGCGTCTCGATCTTGCCCAGCAGACTCTGCAGCTCGATCGGTTTTGTGTCGTAGTCGTCACAGCCGACCTCGAGGGCCTTGTCCCGGTCGGTCGCCATGGCGTGCGCCGTCAGAGCTATGATGGGGATCTTGCGCAGCTCGGGCGTCGCCTTGATCCGGCGCGTCGCCTCCCAGCCGTCGATCACCGGCAGGCTCATGTCCATCAAGATGAGATCGGGCCTGTCGCTCGTCGCCACTGCGACGCCGCGCGCTCCGTCCTCGGCAAGGATGACCTCGTAACCGCCGCGCACGAGGCGCCGCGAGAGCATGTCGCGGTTCATCTCGTTGTCTTCGACCAGCAGGATCTTGGGCATCACACCGCCTCGAGTCGGACTGTGAGGATTGCTTGCCCGAGACCACCCGGGGTGGCCTCAATAGATGCCTATGAGATCAACTTAACACCCGAGCCCACCAGTCGCATCACAAAAACGGCGAGCGGTGGCGCCGGTGCCATCAAACCGACCTCATCGGTCCAGGTTAACCCCAAAGGATGCAATGCGAGGACAGTCGTCAGTCCCTCCAGCCAGGTGAATGACGCAGTTGAACAACGAACGGACATCGACGCCCCACGCCTCTGCGGTTTTCAGGAAAAGGCTCAGATGTCGCTGAAGATCTTGTGACGGGACTGCTGTGTTTCATCGCCATTCCCTTGAGATATCGGCAGAAAAGAGCCTGGCTGCCGGGCCAGGCTCTTCTTCATCGTCGTCGGGCCGGTTGTCGGCCGCCAGCTTTGCCTTGGAACATCAGGGGTACTGTCATTTGATCTCCCACATCGTGTTATGCGGGATGTCCATCGCGAAATATCCGCCGGGGCCAGCCAGTGCAGGCATCGCTATACAGGCGAAGGGCTCACGCCCGGTGATGCCCTTATACTTGCCGGTGCCAGCGGTGATGATATGGGTGCCACAACCCATCTCCGGCTGCGACTTGTCGAGGTCGCGCGTATCAAAAGTCGAGAAGATCTTGTCGCCGTCGCTGTCGGCCAGCACGCAGGCGCCGTCGATGTATTTCTTTTCGCCTGACGCAACGCTTAGTGCCGTGCACTGTGCCGACATCTTGTCGAACATCTTTTCGCCCTTCATGTTCTGGGTGGTGCCGACCGCCTCCAGCGCGGTGGCCGTACCGAGGCCGGCAATGTCCATGTTCATCAAGGGGCGAAAGATGAAGTGCGTGACGTAGGGCGTGGTCCCTTTCTTTTCGATCGGCTGTCCGAGGACGACCCCGGGCGCCAAGGACAGGAGTAACCCGGAGAGGAGCGCTGTTTTGACAGGTGTCATCGGTGGTTCCTCCATGGCGTGAGCGGCGGAACAAGGCGAACGTCTGCGCCGCCGCAGATTAGGAGACGACCCGCTTTCGTTTGAGGCGTGTGTGATTTCGCCGAGCGCCTGTGCCCAGAGAAAGATCAAGCGACCGGCTTTAAGCCAGCCCTATCAGCTTCGACAGCGCCTGGGACGAGACTGCATCTTCGAGAGGCGATACCCCGGAACTCTGCCAGGTTCATGTCGCAGCCGACGCATGAGCAACTGCGTCTGAAAGCAGGATATCAGAGTTTCCGCGCCGCGCCACATTCCGCGGCTCCTTTTCTAATGATGGCGGGCGGGTTGCATTGCGAGACCGGCGATGGTTTTTGCGCCGCGCGAGACCAGCGTCTTGACATGGACCGGGCTCGGCTCGCCGTCCTCGTCCGCATAGAGTTCCAGCAGCACTTCGTCGCCGATCTCCGGGCGGCGCGCGTCCTCGCCGGCATCGATCTTCCCGCGCGATAGAGGGGAGGGTTGCTGATCAGGTTGAACGCAAAGCGCGCTTGCGGCCGGCCCGCGGCGGCCGCGTCCTGCGCGCGAGCCCGACACAATCATCGCCGCTGCCGACGAGCGGGCGTGAGGTCGACCGCCTCGACCACATCCCTGCATTTCAAGTTTCGAACAATAGTTGAATGATCTAACCACAAATTTGTCACTTCCTGCCGTACAATCCTAGGTAGGAGAATCGCATGCACAAACCTTGGCGCGATGTTTTTCTGTTTGGGGGAGCGGGCCTGGCGCTGGTCAACGCGATGGTGCTCGCTCTCAATTTTGCCGATGCGTCAAAAGGTGGCAAGGATGCTTACGAATTGGCAAGGGCTGCTTCGGTGGAGCCGCTCTTTTCCATGACCTTCGGTCTGGTCGCCGTCGCCGTCAGTTACCTCAGCCGGTAGCCGCTGCTCGACAACCATCTCCGTATCGACCCCGGCGGGGCGGCGAATGGCGCAAGATCACGTGCATCCAATCCGAGACATTCATTGGGCGATGCCGGCAAGCGTATGGTCATGAGAGCCCGCCCCCTTGCGGGGGCGGGCCTCGATCCGGACGCGACCCTGGGTTGGATCAGTCGATGACCTGGATGATGCGGCGGGTGCGCGGCTCGACAACGACGGCGCGCTCATTCACCACGGTGTAGCGATAACCCGGCGCGCCGTATTCGGCCGGGATCTCGCGATAGACGATGCCCTCGTCCGGCAGGATCGCTCCAACCACGACGGGGCTGCTATAACGATAGGACGGCACGCTTTGCTGCATCACATAGGTCCGGAAGCCGGCGACGGCGCCGGCGGCGAGCGCCGGATCGCGCGTCGTGCCGCCGGCCGGGTCGGGAATGATCGGCCCGGTGCTCTGGGCGAAGACGGTGGCGGGCAGCACGGCCAGTGCTGCCGCGAACGCGAGTTGCTTCATCATCATTGATCTCCCTGATGAGTTGGGGGCCCCTAGAACCAACGAGGCCGCGGCGCTGAGGTTCCGGCAAAAATGTGGGGCTTGGCCTACCGTCGCAGGCTCAGGCACGCCATTCCCGTGACAATGCCGGCGCCCCGCCTTACTGGGACTGGCCATCGAACGTTATTGGGACTGGCCATCGAACGTTCCGGCTGAGCAACGCGAGGTGGCCATTGCAGATGCTACGTCCGAACTCGTGTCATCTGCCATTTGACCTGCCGCAAGTCAGCGGGCAAGCACCGAGCGCATCGACTCTGATCTCCGGATATCGGTGGCGCGATCGGCGTGGGCATCATCACCTGCAAGCAGGTGCGCAGAAGATGGCCGAGGCGTTCGGCTTTACCCACATCGCCTGGGGAAGCCGGGGATCAAGAGGGTCAGGGATTCACCGATGGGGACTTTCAAGCCCGATAGGATTTTAAAGCGAGATCTTGCGCGCGCCGCCGGATATGCCCGTCGGATCAATTCGGCGTGATCACGAAATTGATATGTAACCCAATCGGCCCGCCCTGCGAAAAACCCATGTGCCGGTTTTCCGGCTCCCTTCCGTAAGCCGAACAGGGTCGAGATCATGATTTCCCGCCGAAGCTTCGTCGTCCTCGCTATTGCCATGACCTCGTTGGCAGCCTCACCCATCCTTGCCTCCGACGAAATCCGCTCCTTTACGCCGGCTGACTTCAGCGCTGCACAAAAGGCCGGCAAGCCGATCCTCGTCGAGATCCATGCTGATTGGTGCCCGACCTGCAAGGCTCAGGCGCCGATCATCTCGGAGCTGCGCAAGCAGCCGAAGTTCAAGGAGTTGATGGTGTTCCGGGTCGACTTCGATAGCCAAAAGGATGCGGTCAAGCAGTTCCGCGCCCGCTCGCAGAGCACGCTTATCACCTTCAAGGGCGGCTCGGAGACCGGCCGCTCCGTCGGAGACACGAACAAGGGTTCGATCGAAGCCCTGCTTGCCAAGGCGATCTGAGGTCTCCCCATGATTCTTGGCAGCTTCGGACTCGCGTTCCTCGCAGGGGTCCTCTCCATCCTCTCGCCCTGCGTTCTTCCGCTGCTGCCGATAATTCTCGGCACTGCCTCCGCCGAGCATCGTCTTGCTCCCGCGGCGCTTGCCGGCGGCGTTGCGCTGTCCTTTGTCGGCATCGGCCTCTTCATCGCGACAATCGGTTACGGAATCGGGCTCGATGCGGATGTCTTCCGGATCGCAGCCGCAATCTTGATGATCCTCGTCGGAACCCTTCTCGCCGTGCCGCTCCTCCAGGTCCGGCTGGCGGCGGCCGGCGGACCGGTCAGCGATTGGGCCGAGCGGAACATGTCCGGCTTTTCGACGCGCGGGGTCTGGGGGCAGTTCGGTGTCGGCCTCCTGCTCGGCGCTGTCTGGAGCCCCTGCGTCGGGCCGACGCTCGGAGCCGCCTCGGTGCTGGCTGCTCAGGGAACGGATCTGGGGCAGGTAGCAGGGACCATGGCGTTCTTCGGGCTGGGAGCTGGTACCCCCCTGGTGCTGCTGGGCATGGTATCGCGTCAGGCGCTGGCACGCTGGCGGGAGCGGATGCTGCAAGGCGGCAAGGCGGCGAAAATGGCGCTCGGCCTCGTCCTCATCGCCGTCGGGCTCCTGATTGCCAGCGGCTATGACAAGAAGCTCGAGGCAGTGCTGGTCGGACTCTCGCCGGAGTGGCTGGTGACACTGACCACACGCTTCTGACCACGAGCCTGCCCGAAGGGCCTTGTTGCGTCGTCGATGAACACGATCAGCGAGCAGCCCGCTCCGCACTCCTCGAACCAGGGGTGCTTGCTGCCATCGATCTGAACCAGTTCGGACTGACGACCAAAATCCACATGCTGGCCGATGCTATCGGCCGGCCGAATTGGCCCGCCTATCCAACATCATTGCGCCGAACCGGAAGGAGTCGGGTTACGGATGATCGCAGGGCGTTGACGATGTCTTGAACGAGCCGATCTTTCGCGTGCAAGCACTCTGTGGCACTCCTGTCTCCATGAAGCTCCGGCTCCTTGCGCATGGTCTGGTCTTGGCCCTTTTCGTTACGGCCAGCGTCCTGACGGCTTTCGTCAGCCCGGCGACGGCTGGCTATGGCCGCGCGGATCTTGAGGCAGCAATGCCGATGCCGATGGCGACTGCCATGCCATGCTGCCCGTCCGATCAAGCTGGGCCGCAGGACTGCACGACGAACTGTCCAGCGTTGAGCTTCTGCCTGGCCAAATGCTTCGCGAGCGAGCCTGCCAAGGTCGTCGCCACGCTCGCGCACCCGATCATCGCCGTCCTTGGTCTTGGCGGTGATGACGCCGAGCGCACCTCGCGGCCCTTCGAGCCGCCGGCGCGACCTCCCCGAACCTAAGGCATCGCCGGCGCCTCGGCGCCGGTTCCGGCCGCACGGTTGCAGCCGAGCGGCCGGTTGACCGTGGCCTTCGCCACGCGATCCAGCCGTGCGCAAGCGCGGCGGCCTGATTCATTCGGGATTTCAATCATGACGTCCATCAACACGCTGCGCGCGCTTGCCGCCGCGCTTCCGCTCGGCTTGGCCACGCTTCCAGCACTGGCCGACATCAAGGACTACGAATTTCAACTCGCCCAAAGCGAGCTGAAGCAGGGCAACGGCGTCGTCGTCACCGTGCGGCTCATCGACAAGCGTTCAGGCAAGCCGGTTCCCGACGCCGTGATCTTCACCAGGCGCATCGACATGGAACCGGACGGCATGGAGATGATGACGGCGCCGATCGAGGCCTTGCCGTCGACGGAACCCGGCACATACCGCTTCACGACCAATCTGAGCATGGCGGGAGGCTGGCGCCTTTCGCTCGCTGCCAAGATCCAGGGCGAGACCGGCACGCTCGAGAACAAGCTGATCCTCAAGGCCGTGCCATGAAACGCGTCGCCCTTACGGGCCTCACGCTGGCCGTCGCTCTCGCGGCGGGAGGCCTAGGCTATTGGGCGGGACATCGGGGAATTCCGGTGCCTGGCCTGCGCGAATGGCTCAGCGGTGACGGCACGCATGCTGCGGGGGAGCCTGTCGCGACAGGCGCGGTGGTCTACTACCAGGAGCCCGACGGAAAGCCGATCTATTCGGCTGAGCCGCGCCGAACGGCGGATGGCAGGGCGTACCGGCCCGTCCGCGCCAGCGAGGATGTCAGCTTCGACGAGCCAGCCGCGCCGCCGGCTCAGGCGGCCGAGGCGAAGGCCGAGCGCAAGCTGCTCTATTACCGCAACCCGATGGGGCTGCCGGACACGTCCCCTGTGCCCAAGAAGGATTCCATGGGCATGGACTATCTGCCGGTCTATGCCGGCGAGGAGGCTGACGACAAGGTCATCAAGCTCTCGCCTGGCCGGGTGCAACGCAGTGGCGTGCGCACTGAGCCGGTCAGCCGTCAGGTCATCACGCGGCCGATCCGGGTGCCCGGCACGGTCCAGCTCGACGAGCGGCGTGTCGCCGTCGTCGCAACCCGCTCGGATGCCTTCATCCAGGAGGTGGCGCCGGTGACGACCGGGGACCGCGTCGCCAAGGGCGACCGGCTCGTCAGGATCTATTCGCCTGAGATCGCCGCGGCCGGCGCGCAATTTCTGACCGATCTCAACGCAGCCGCGCGTGGGGCTCCGGAGGGCGGGGCCCGTCAGCGGCTGGAGAATCTCGGCGTCCCGGCTGAGATCGTCGCCGAAATCGAGCGCAGCCGGAAGGTGCCGATCACGATCAGCTGGTCCGCCCCGCGCGACGGCATCGTGCTGGAGCGCAACGTCGTCGACGGCATGAAGGTGGCGGCCGGCGACAGCCTGTTCCGGCTCGCCGACATCTCGACCATCTGGGTCAATGCCGACGTTCCGGAAGGCGAACTGGCGGCTGTTCGCATCGGCGCACCCGTGACGGTCCGGCTGCGGGGGCGGCCCGAAACGGCCTTCCAGGGCAAGGTCGGCCTGATCTATCCGCAGGTGGCGGAGGCAACGCGCACCACCAAGGTCCGCGTCGAACTCGCCAATCGCGGCGGGATGCTGCTGCCCAACATGTATGCCGATGTCGAGATCGGATCGGGTGACGCCGCGCCCGCGCTCACCGTCCCCGACAGCGCCGTGATCGACACCGGCACCCGCCGCATCGTCATCCTCGACCGCGGCGAGGGCCGTTTCGAGCCGCGCGAGGTCAAGCTCGGCCAGCGCGGCGACGGCAGGGTTGCGATCAGCGAAGGCGTGGCGGAAGGCGACCGCGTCGTCGTTTCGGCGAATTTCCTGATCGATGCCGAAAGCAACCTCAAGGCCGCCCTGAGCGGGCTCAATCCGCCGCAAGCCAAGCCTTCCGAGCCCAAGCCTTCCCAGCTCAAGCCTTCCGAGGTCAAGCCATGATCGCCCGTCTGATCGCCTGGTCGGCGCGCAACCTCGTCCTCGTCTTCGTCGGCACGGCCTTTGCCGTCGCGGCAGGGCTTTATGCGGTGAGGACGCTGCCGCTCGACGCCATCCCCGATCTCTCCGACGTCCAGGTCATCGTCTATACCGAGTATTCCGGCCAGGCGCCGCAGGTGATCGAGGATCAGGTCACCTATCCGCTGACGACCGCGATGCTGACCGTGCCGAAGGCGCGCGTCGTGCGCGGCTTCTCGTTCTTCGGGGTCTCCTTCGTCTATGTGATCTTTGAAGACGGCACTGATCCGTACTGGGCGCGCTCACGCGTGCTCGAATATCTCAATGCGGCAGCGCGCCGATTGCCGCCCGGTGTCGCGCCAACACTCGGCCCGGACGCGACCGGCGTGGGCTGGGTCTATCAATACGCCGTCATGGCCAAGGAGATGACGCTGGCCGAGCTGCGCTCGACGCAGGATTGGCTCGTGCGTTTCGCTGCCTCGCGCGCCGAGGGTGTAGCGGAGGTCGCCAGCGTCGGCGGCTTCGTCAAGCAATACGCCGTCGTGGTCGATCCGGTGCGGCTGCGGGCGCAGGGCGTCTCGCTGGCGGCGCTGCGCGAAGCCGTGCGCAGCAGCAACATGGATGTCGGCGGGCGCACCGTCGAGCTCGCCGAGTTCGAGTTCGTGGTGCGCGGGCGCGGCTATCTGAAGTCGATCAGCGATATCGAGAACATCGTCCTCAGGAGCGAGCGCGGCGTGCCCTTGCGGCTGGCGGATGTCGCCCGCGTCGAGCTCGGCCCCGACGAGCGGCGCGGCATCACCGAACTCAACGGCGAAGGCGAGGTCGCGAGCGGCATCGTGCTGCAGCGCTTCGGGGCGAATGCGCTTGGCGTGATCGAGCGCGCCAAGGCGCGGCTCGCCGAGATCGCGCCATCGCTACCGGGCGGGGCGGAGATCGTGCCGGTCTACGACCGCTCGCAGCTGATCGAGCGGGCGATCGAGACGCTGAAGGTGACGCTGATCGAGGAGAGCGCCATCGTCGCGCTGGTCTGCATCGTCTTCCTGCTGCATCTGCGCAGCGCGCTGGTGGCGATCCTGATGCTGCCGGTCGGCATCCTGATGGCCTTCGCGGCGATGAAGGCGCTGGGCTTAGGCTCCAACATCATGAGCCTCGGCGGCATCGCGATCGCTGTCGGCGCCATGATCGACGCTGCGATCGTCATGATCGAGAACGCGCACAAGCATCTCGAACGAGCGCCGCCCGACAAGCCACGCATCGAGATCCTGATCGAGGCGGCGAACGAGGTCGGACCGGCTCTGTTCTTCACCCTGCTCGTCATTACCGTCTCGTTCCTGCCGATCTTCTCGCTGGAAGCGGAGGAGGGTCGGCTGTTCGGGCCGCTCGCCTACACCAAGACCTTCGCGATGGCGGCCGCGGCCTTGCTGTCGGTGACGCTTGTACCGGCGCTGATGGTCGTCTTCGTCAGGGGCAAAATCATTCCCGAGCACAAGAACCCGATCAACCGTGGGCTGATCGCTCTCTATCGCCCGCTGATCCGCGGGGTGCTCAAGGCCAAGACGCTGACGATCCTGCTGGCCTTGGCGGCGCTGGGCGCCAGCGTCTGGCCGGCGCGTCAGCTCGGCTCCGAGTTCATGCCGGCGCTGAACGAGGGCACATTGATGTATATGCCGACGACCTTGCCCGGCATTTCCGTGACCAAGGCGGCCGAGTTGCTGCAAATCCAGAACCAGATCATCCGGTCCTTCCCGGAGGTCGCCTCGGTCTACGGCAAGGCCGGTCGCGCCCAGACCGCGACCGACCCAGCCCCGACCGAGATGTTCGAGACGATCATCAACCTGAAGCCGCAAGCCGAATGGCGTGACGGCGTCACCGTCGACAGCCTCAAGGCCGAGATGGACAGGGCCTTGCAGTTTCCCGGTGTCTCCAATGCCTGGACCCAGCCGATCCGGGCCCGCATCGACATGCTGGCGACTGGCATCCGCACGCCGATCGGGATCAAGGTCTTCGGAACGGACCTCGCGCAGATGGAAGGCATCGCCCGCCAGATTGAAACGGTGCTGCGCAACGTGCCGGGCACGACCAGCGCCTATGCCGAACGCGTCATCGGCGGCTATTTCCTCGACATCGTGCCGGATCGGATCGCGCTCGGGCGCTATGGGCTCTCCGTCGGCGACGTCCAGGGCGCGGTCGTGATGGCAATGGGCGGCGAGACGGTGACGACGACGGTCGAGGGCCGCGAGCGCTACGGCGTCACCATCCGCTATCCCAGGGACCTGCGCTCCGATCCGCAGGCCATCGCGCGCGAGGTCCAGGTCACGACGGCGTCCGGCGGCACCGTGCCGCTCGGAGAAATCGCCAAGGTCGAGCGCAAGCGGGGGGCGACCACGATCCGCACCGAGAATAGCCAGCTCGCGACCTATATCTTCGTCGACATCGCCGGGCGCGATCTCGGCGGCTATGTCCGCGAGGCGCAGAACGCGATCGATCAGTCGGTGAAACTGCCTTCTGGCTACCGCGTCGCCTGGAGCGGGCAGTTCGAGTATCTCGAACGGGCAGAGGCACGCCTGAAGCTGGTCGTACCGCTGACGCTCGCGATCATCTTCCTGCTGCTCTACTTGAATTTCCGCAGGCTGACCGAGACCTTCATCGTCATGCTCTCGCTGCCTTTCGCCCTGATCGGCGGCGTCTGGCTGCTCTGGTGGGAAGGCTTCAACATGTCGGTGGCGGTCGCGGTCGGCTTCATCGCCCTTGCCGGCGTTGCGGCCGAGACCGGCGTGATCATGCTGATCTATCTCGACCACGCGTTGAAGGAGGTGCAGGCCCGCTGCGCGGCAGAGGGCAGGGCGTTCACGCGGACCGAGTTGCACGAAGCCATCATGCAGGGCGCGGTCGAGCGCGTGCGGCCCAAGATCATGACCGTGATCGCGATCATGGCCGGCCTGCTGCCGATCCTCTGGAACACCGGAACGGGTTCGGAGGTGATGCAACGCATTGCCGTGCCGATGATCGGCGGCATGATGTCATCGACCGTGCTGACGCTGATGGTGATCCCTGCGATCTACGGGCTCGTGAAAGGCTGGGGTGCAGCGCTCGCAGATGCACCACCATCCGCTACGGCACGAACCCACAGCCAGCTGCAGGGAAGGCCGGGATGACGAGATCAGCCTGAAGACGTGGCGCGCTGAATCGGCTCAGTTTGCTCTTATCGATGAATGTCGCCGCCATGGGAGACGGTCCGAAGAAAGCCCTGCAGCCGGGGATGCCCGAGGCTGTCGATCAGGTCCGTGGGCTTGCCGCGTTCGAGCACCGCTCCGCGTTCCATGAACCAGATCTCGTCGGCCACCTCGCGGGCGAAGCCCATTTCGTGGGTGACGCAGATCATGGTCATGCCGGCGGCGGCGAGCTGCTTCATGACGACGAGCACTTCGCCGACCATTTCCGGATCAAGCGCCGAAGTCGGCTCGTCGAACAGCATGACCTGCGGGTCCATCGCGAGCGAACGAGCGATGGCGACGCGCTGGCGCTGGCCGCCGGAAAGCTGGCCCGGCATCTCGTCGGCTTTCTCGGCCAGTCCGACGCGGGCGAGTTCGGCGAGGCCCCGTTCGCGCGCCTCCGCCTTGCCCATCCCGCGTAATTTCGTCAGGCCAAGCGTGATGTTGCCGATCGCCGACAGATGCGGAAACAGGTTATAGGCCTGAAAGACGAAGCCGACGCGCTGGCGCAGCCGGTTGATGTCGACCTTGCGTGACGCAATATCGATGTCGTCGACCAGCACCCGGCCGCCCTGGATCGCCTCGAGCCGGGTCACCGTGCGGATCAGGGTCGATTTGCCCGAGCCCGAGGGGCCGACCAGCACCTTGACCTCGCCGCGGCCCACCTCGCCGGAGACGCCGGCCAGCGCCTGCATCGTCCCGAACCATTTATCGACATTCTCGAACCGGATCATGGACGGCCTCATGCTGCGACGATGACGCCGGGCGCCCCGCCGCGCCCCGACGAGATGCGCCGCTCGATCAAGCGCGCCAGCGAGCTCAATGCGAAGCACAGCGCGAAATAGGTCAGGGCCAGGATGCCATAGACCTCGAAAGGCTGGGTCAGGAGCACATTGTTCACCTGGCTCGCCGCGAAGGTCAGCTCATGGGCGCTGATGACGTAGCCGAGCGAGGTTTCCTTGATGGTCGAGACGAACTGGCTGACCATGCTCGGCAGCATGTTGTGCAGCGCCTGCGGCAGCACGACTTTGATGGTCGTTGGCCAATAGCGCAGACCGAGTGACCTGGCGGCCTCGACCTGGCCCTTGGGCAGGCCCTCGATGCCGGCGCGGATGATCTCCGAGAGATAGGCCGCCTCGTAGACCACCAGCGCGATGACGAGCGTCTCGACCCCGCCGACCGCGCGTCCGATCACCAGCGGCGAGACGAAGTAGGTCCAGAAGATGAACATGATCAACGGCAGGCCGCGCACCGTGTGCACGATCGCCGTCGCCGGCAGGCGCAGCCAGCGATAGGGGCTGAGCCGGGCCAGCGCCAGTGCGATCGCGAACGGGAAGCACAGGGCGAGCGCGATCACAGCCATGAACAGCGTCATGGCCAGCCCGCCGATCGGCCCATGCGGATACTGGCCGACGAGGAAGAGCAGCCAGTTGTTCTCCAGGATCTCCAGCATCAACGCGCCTCGAGCTTGAGGCGCTGACCCGAATAAGCGCCGAGGGCCATGATGCCGAAGGAGATCGCCAGATAGATTGCGGTGGCGACCGCAAAGGCCTCGAAGGTCTTGAAGGTGTAGCTCTCGACCTCGCGGGTGCGATAGGTCAGCTCGCCGACGCCGATCGCCATGGCGAGGCTGGTGTTCTTGAACAGGAGCAGGGTCTGGTTGATCAGGGGCGGGACCGCGATCCGCATCGCCTGAGGCAGCACGACATAGCCCATGGCGCCGAGATAGCCGAAGCCGATCGAGCGCGCCGCCTCGTATTGCGCCTTGGGGATCGAGCGGATGCCGCTGCGAATGTCTTCGGCGATATAGGCCGCAGACGCCAGCCCGAGCGCGATCGCCGCCAGCAGGAACTCGCCGTGATGGGCGTTGATCCATTGCCGGGCCGGGCGTGGCAGCAGCGAGGGAACGCCGAAATACCAGACGAAGATCTGCACCAGCAGAGGGACGTTGCGGTGATACTCGACATAGAGCGCAACGAGCCAGCCGAGCGGCGGCAGCGGGATCATCCTGATCAGCGTGAGGACGATGCCCATCGCCATGGCAAGGCACCAGGCAGCGCAGGTCAGGGCGAGCGTGGTCGCGACGCCGATCAGGAACCAGTCGAGATACTGGCCGCTGAGCACGCCACGCAGGTCGAAAACATATCCCATCGCGCGCCGCCTCCCGCAGCCGGGCCTCTCGAGCATCGGACGGAAAAGTGGAATCCGGTTTCGGAAAGATCCGATGCTCAACCAAAGAGATAGATCGCCCCTCCTGCGTCAGAACGGACGCACGGCGATCCAAGCCCTCAGCCCTTGATCTCTTCGATCGGGAAATCGCGCCTGATGTCGAAGGCGGTGCCTGCGCCCAGCCATTTCGAGAAGACCGTGTCGATCTCGCCGGAGCTGGCGAGCTTCGTCAGGACGCCGTTGACATGGTCCTTGAAGCCGGTCTCGCCGCGACGCAGTCCGAGGCCCCAGGGCTCGACGAAGAGCGATTTCTCGATCACCGCCATCGGCACCTTCGACTGCTTGGCGAGCTTCACGAGGATCAGCTCCGAGCCGCAGAAGGCGTCGACCTTGTCCTGGGCGAGCGCCAGGAAGGCCGAGGAGGTGTCCTGAAAGGTCACGGTCTCCGCCGTCGGGATCAGGCGGCGCACGCCCTGTTCCGAAGACGAGCCCTTGATCGCCGTGACCTTCTTGCCGGCCAGCTTGTCGAGCGTCGCGATGCCCGATTCCTTCGTCACCAACAGCTTCTGCTGGCTGACGAAGTAGGAATAGGAAAAATCGATCTGCTGGGCGCGCTCGGTTGTGTAGCCGAGATTGGCGGCGAGAATGTCGACGCGGCCCTGCGTCAGTTCGGGAATGCGGGCCTCCACCGCGATCGGCTTCAGTTCGAGCGTCACGCCGAGCGAGTCCGCGACCTTCTGGCAGATATCGACGTCGTAGCCGACGATCTGGCGGGTCTGCGGGTGCTGGAACGAGAACGGTTCGGCCGTGCCGAGCGTGCCGCAGATCAGCTTTCCGCGCGCCTTGATGTCGGCGAGCTGGTCGGCCTTGGCCGCTGTGGCGGCGGTGCCGGCCAGAAGGGCGGCAAGGCCCAGGATCGAAATCAGCTTCATGGTCGGGTCCCCTGTTCTTATGGTCATTGCAATGCGTTGCTTGCGCGCTTCATCCGCGCGCATGCCTCGTCGATCGCGTCGAGAGATGTCGCGATCGACAGGCGCAGATAGGGCGACAGCCCATAGGCCGAGCCGTCGAGCATGGCGACGCCAGCCTCCTCCAGGAAATAGAGCGCGATATCGAGATCGCTCTTCAATGCGCGGCCATCAGGCGTCCTTTTGCCGATCAACCCGGCGCAGGACGGGTAGACGTAGAAGGCGCCGTCGGGCGTGAGGCAGGTGATGCCGTCGATCGCGTTGAGCATCTCGACCGCCCGGTCGCGACGCGTGCGATAGGCGAGGCGGGCTTCGCCGACGAAGCCTTGATCGCCTTCGAGCGCGGCGGCGGCCGCGGCCATGCTCGGGGCCGCCGCGGCGGAGGTGGACTGCGACTGGATGACGTTCATCGCCGTCACGAGCGGCTTCGGGCCGGCGCCGTAGCCGATGCGGAAGCCGGTCATGGCGTAGGTCTTGGACACGCCGTTGACCAGCAGCGTGCGCTCGCGCAGCCCGGGCGCGATCACCACGGGGCAGACCGGCTCGCCGCCGTCGAAGCGGATGTGTTCGTAGATATCGTCCGTCATCAGCGCCACATGCGGATGGCGCAGCAGCACCTCGGTCAGCGCCGTCATCTCGGCGGCCGAATAGAAGGCGCCTGTCGGGTTCGAGGGCGTGTTCAGGAGAAGCCAGCGCGTCTTCGGCGTGATCGCGCCTTCGAGTGCCGCGGGTGTCAGCTTGAAACCGGAGTTTTCGCCGCAAGCCACGATCACGGGTGTGCCGTCGCAGGCCAGGACCATATCGGGATAGGACACCCAATATGGCGCCGGCACGATGACCTCGTCGCCTTCGCCCAGCGTCGCCGCGAGCGCGTTGAAGATGACCTGCTTGGCGCCGCTGCCGACCACGATCTGGTCGAGGAGATAGCTGACGCCATTCTCGCGCTCGAACTTCGCGGCGATCGCCTGGCGCAGCCGCAGCGTGCCATTGACCGGCGCGTAGCGGGTCTCTCCGGCTGCCATCGCGGCCGTCGCCGCCTGCTGGATGTGGAGGGGCGTGTCGAAATCGGGCTCGCCGGTGGTGAGGTCGATGATGTCGCGGCCCAGCGCCCGCAACTCATGGGCGCGCATGCGCGCGACCATGCTGGGCGAAGGCTTGATGCGTTGGACGCGGGCCGAGAGCGGGATGGCGGTGACGGTCATGACGCGGCCTTTTCGACGATTCCGGTATAGGGCTTGTCGAGGCGGCCCTCGGCGATGTCGGTGAGCGCGCCAGCCTCGCGCGCCTCCTGCTCGCGCACCAGGGCCAGCAGGCCCTCGGCGTCGGCGCGGTCGAAGGTCACCACGCCGTCCGTGTCGCCGACCACCACATCGCCCGGCATTACGACCATGCCGTCGATCGCGACCGGCACGTTGATCTCGCCCGGACCTGATTTATAGGGGCCGCGGTGGGTGACGCTGCGCGCATAACAGGGAAAATCGGCTTCGCGGAAGGCCGCGACGTCGCGGATCGCGCCATCGATGACGAAACCCGCGACGCCCATGGCCTTGGCGCGATTCATCATGATCTCGCCGACCAGCGCCTGGATCCGGTCGCCGCCGCCATCGACGACCAGCACGTCACCGGGGCGCAGCAATTCATAGGCCTTGTGCAAGGTGTGGTTGTCGCCGGGCCGTGTCTTCACCGTCACCGCGGTGCCGACCAGATGGCCCGAGCGATGATAGGGCCTGAGGTTCCTGGTGCCGTGCAGCCGGTTCATGTTGTCGGAAATGACCGCGACGGCTGCGCCGCGAAAGGCGTCGAGAATGGCAGCCGGAACAGCAGATGTGCTCGGGTTGATGCGATGGCCGATCAGCGGCATGGCTTTGAACCTGCGTCGAAAAATGATCTTGGCGACGATTATGTGACGTGTCATCGATGACAGAAAGCGAATATTATTCGCAGAGACGATCGCTTTTCTTCATTCATACTGGTGGCGACGATAGTGATCGATCTCGGTTTTGAGGCCTGCTCCCCATGCCAGTCACTCTGAAGCAGCTTGAGGCATTCTATTGGACAGCGACGCTGGGCGGGTTCACCGAGGCGGCCGTGCGTCTCAACCTGGCTCAGTCCACGATCTCGAAGCGGATTCTGGAGATCGAGGCCGTCGTCAACGGGCCGCTCTTCGATCGCACGAGCCATGCCTTGCGGCTGACCCGGGCAGGTGAGGCGAGCTTGCCGGTCGCGACCGAGATGCTGGCGTTGGAGGTGCGCTTTCGCGAAGCGGCCAGCGGCCCCGCGACCTTTGCGGGTCCCTTCCGCTTTGGCGCCACCGAGCTCGTAGCGCTGACCTGGCTGCCGAAGCTCGTCGTCGCGATGAAGCGCACCTACCCGAACCTGATACCGGTGCCGGAGGTCGCGGCGAGTGTCGACCTGTTCGGCAAGCTCGCCGCAAACGAGCTCGACCTCGTGATTGGGCTCGATCCACCGCAGACGCCTGAGCTCACCACGGTGCCTCTGAAAGAGGTTCAGCTCGAATGGGTCGCGGCGCCGGGCTTCGGCCCGGTCGAAGACTGCATCCCGCTGCGCGATATGGCAAAATATCCGATCCTGAGCCAGACGCAGGGCTCGGGCCTGCAGCGGCTGGTGCTCGACTGGGCCGTGGCGAATGGCCTGCAGATCAATCGCGTGGTCCAGTGCAACAGCCTGAATGTCTTGGCCGGGCTCGCGGCGTCAGGCCTGGGCGTCACCTTTCTGACCGCGAGCTATTTCGGACCTGAGATCAGGAATGGCCTTTTGCGCGTCATCAAGACGGAGCCGGCTATTCCACCGATCCGCTATTTCGCCGTGCACCGCGCCCGGGACCTGTCGCCGCTTGCGGCACGCGTGGCCGAGATCGCGCAGGAGTGCTGTGACTTTTCGGCACGCAGCCTGCCTGACCGCGAGCCCGGGAGCTAGACGAGCCCTCGCACCTACGGTCGACCGCCAATCTTGATCGCTGCCGCGGGAACGCAAGGCGCGTCATAACGGGGCGCGGTCTCTCAATCGGGCGCGGGCTCGTCGGGTCCCATGTCACCTCTCTGGAGATGGCGGGCTGCTCGCTGACCGTGACGGCGCTGGACGACAGCCTGATCCAGCTCTGGGACGCGCCGGTCCATACCGCCGCGCTACGCTGGGGCTAGAGCATCGGACCGAAAAGTGGAATCCGGTTTTCGGAAAAATCCGATGCTCAAACAAAGAGCTAGATCGCCGCTCCTGCGTCCGAACGGACGCACGGCGATCTAGGCGCCGCCACCTTCGCATGGCGACCGACGGCTTTCGGCCAGCGGAACAGCCCCCCATTCGCCAGGCGACGACCGGCCATACGGTTTGGCCGGCGGAACAGATCGCCTGACCAGTCGTTCCCTCCAATCAGGCAACGGAGGGAACACATGCATCATCTCTCGAAGGACATGCAGGCATGCATCTACGAGTGTCTCCGCTGTTATCAAACCTGCATCGGAATGGCATCGCAGCATTGCCTTGAACAGGGCGGCAAACATGTCGAACCGGAGCATTTCCGCCTGATGCTCGCCTGTGCCGAGATTTGCAGAACCTCCGCACATTTCATGCTGATCGGCACGCCTCATCACAAGCACACCTGCCGCGAGTGCGCAGAAATCTGTTCTGAGTGCGCCGACAGCTGCGAGCGTATCGGCGATATGCAGGCTTGCGTCGATCAGTGCCGCCGATGCGCCGAGCAATGCCGGGTGATGGCGGCCTGAGGGGCATGTCCGTGGGCCCCGCCATCGGCGAAGTTGGCGTGTCCTCTCGTGCTCTATCAAGGATCGAGAGGCGAGTGTCGCGCAGGCGGCCCGGGATCTGGAGGTCGATGAGAATGTGCTGCGCAAATGGGTGAAGGAATTTGCCTCTGATCCGGCGCAGGCCTTTTCCATGAAGGCAGAGCAGCTTGAGATCGAGCGGCTGGCGCGAGGTCGCCAAATTCAAGTGTGGCGAGCAGGCGGTGCGCGGTCGCAACGAGTTTGTCCGCCTCTGGCGGGCCTGGAGCGTGAGACCGCTCTCGGGCAGGGGCAAGAGGTCGGCGTCGGCACTTTGCGCCAGACGGTCGAGGTCCCAAGCGAATGGTCAACATCTGCCTAATCAAACTGCTTCAACCCGCTCGGCTTTCGATACCGCTCCCTAGCCAACCGGCAGATCACTCGCCGCCCTGGAGTTCATCGATAAAACTTTAGATATCGACTTCATCCGGCGCAGAATGACCGTCGGTCATCGTCCCTCCGTGTTGCGGAGGAACGATGATGAACCGGCCTGCATTCGCCCAGAAGGGGCGTTTTTGGTGGTGGATCGCCAGTCTGCCGATTGCGGTCTCTTTCGCCTCGTCTCTGGCAATGGCCAGCATCCTTCACGAAGCAACCGACGGCCCTCTCGCTCCCGTGAGAACACCGAGTTTGCCCGTTTTCGTCGATATCTCGCTCTCAGGGCAGAGCCCTATGGGCTGGCTCCCCGCTGCTGCGCGACGGGGCACGGCGCCTGGCTATTTCGTCGAGACCGGCGCACGTGGGCAGGAGGCCGAGCCCGCTGAGGCCGAGCCCACTCTGGAATTGGTGGTGCACAGCGAAGCGGGTCTTTCACCTGTTGAACGCTGGACGTACTTTGGTGAAACACTCCCGCAACTGCCACGTGAAACCAAGCGAGCCGTGCCGACGGTCGGTGGCGATGTGCTGGGGTCCATCGCGCTGGCCGTGTCGCAGGTTCCTCAATCTCGGCGCTGGCGCAGCTTGCTGGAGGAGCGGGCAGTTCCGTATTTTGCGGATTCATGCTCCGCCTCCGAACCCAGTTGTGCCAGTAAACTCCGCGGACGGCTCGCCGAAGCCGTGGCGATTGCCCGGATTCAGGACGATCGGGACGCTATCGACACCGTCAACAAGGCGGTGAACTCTGGACTCAAATATAAGCGCGATCTCGATGGCTATGGTGTTCAGGACTACTGGGCGACGGTGGACGAGACCCTGACGCGAGGCACAGGCGACTGCGAGGAGTTCGCCATTCTCAAGATGTGGATGCTGCTGGCTGCCGGGTTCGATCGCTCGCAGATCCGGTTGCAGCTTGTGAAGTTGCTCAAGACCGGGGAGGATCACGCGATCCTCGTCGTCGATACTGGCGCCACCCGCCTCGTTCTCGACAATCTGTCCGCATGGGTTCGAGACAATGGTGAGGTCAGCGAATATCTGCCTCTGCTCTCGTTCGTCGGCGAGGACGCCTTCCTTCACGGCTTCAAGAGCAAGCCGGCCAAATCGAACGAGATTGCCGCGTTGCGTTGAGAGCTTTTCGAGAGTTCTTGAAAGGCGGGCGCTTTGAAAATCAAATGTTTCCGGCCGTTCGTTTGACCGGCTTCTCACCAAGCGCGAACCTAAAGCATCGGCCCGAAAAGTGGATTGCGGTTTTCGGGGCAAAGCCGATGCAAACACAAAGGATTAGATCATCGGACCGGATACGATTTCCGGTCCGATGATCTAGATTGCGACGGCTCGATGCGAGAAACCTGCGTTTCTCCATGCTGCCCCTTGGACGGCTCGCGCTCGTCTTTTACAACCTGTCGGCGTCGTGCTTGCCGGCGAATTGAGACCCGCGAGCCCGGGTCAGGATTTCATCAAAGATCGTCTCATCATCCCGCCGCTCGACCGCGGTAACGCGGATTTCAGGCCGCTCTCCCCCCAGCAAAATGGGAGGGTTCGCCGTTACAGCATCCTTGAGCCGTTCAGAGATGCGTGAGGTCGTCGGCGCAGATGCTCCTGGCATGAGGACCCCGAATTCCGAGGCCGAGACGCGCGCCACGACGTCGTATGGACGGACAAAACTCTTCAGGATGTCGGCAACATGAAGTTGCAGGGCTTCGGATGCGCTGAACCCCAAGCGCTCGGCAATCTCGTCATATTTGTCGATCGAAATCAGGATGAAGCAGAGCGGGATGCGCTCCCGCGCTGCGCGACTGAGTTCCTGCACGGTCCTGATTTGCAGCCATTTGCGATTTCCGAGGCCGGTAACCGGATCGACATCCTGGAGGCGCTCGATCTCGCGGCGATATTGGGTGATCTGTTCCTGTGCGCCTCTCGCCTCGCTCAGGAGATCGCTGGCTGCTTCGGTGCCGCTGCCCGGGGCAACGATATTTGCGGAGAGCGCCAGGCTCGCGGCTTCGACCTGCCGGAGCAGCTTCATGATCGTCTGCGCAGCGCCGGCGAAGGTTACCGCAGCGGCAATGCCGAGAGAAGGAATCAACCAAGCCGGCAGGGCGGCGCCAGCGCCCGCAACCAGTCCGGACGCGACGAGGATGGCTGCGATGCAAGCCGCAAGACTGCCGCCCCATGCCACAAGCGCGGCCAGTCCCGGACGTTCGTCAGCCATGGGAAAGCCCTTCAGGTAGGTTCGTCATCGCCGCCGCTCTGGTCTGAATTCTATCGTGCCCATAAGCAGTCCGATATCTAGCTGATTCCTTTAGATATCTGGTAAAATTGAACACGTCAGTGACTGCATAAGTCACAATGCGATATCTACTGACGCGTGGCTCGCCTCGCCACTGGCGCTGTGGTATCCGTAGGTTGTTCGCCAAGCTTTGGAGAAGTCATCATGTGCGGGACACAGCGTTTGTGAGCTCAGCTCTCCGCCGAAACGCCTTTCGCCCGGTCGCCTGGTTGCGATCGAAGACTGAAAGGCAAACGTTTCGCGCTGTCGATCGCCCACCCCGTCTTGCTTCGCAAGTTATCAGGCTGGTTGGCGCCCTTTTGATGGCAGGGATCATCTGGGCCAATTTTTCACGCGTGGAGGAAATCACGCGCGGGTCCGGGCGGGTGATCCCAACATCGCGCACACAGGTGGTGCAGAGCTCAGAGGCCGGTGTCGTGCGGGACATCCTCGTGCGGCAAGGCCAGCGGGTGGCTCAGGGTGAACTGATCATCCGGCTCGACGACACCCCGAATTCCGCGAAAGCAGGAGAGGCGGACGCCCAGGGGCGGGCGCTTCGGGTGCAGATTGCGCGTCTGGAAATGGAGGTTGCAGGCCCGGACACCGTCTTCGAGTGCCCCAGGGATATCGAAGCAGCCGCGCCCGAAATATGCCTGAACGAGCGGAAGCTGTTGAGCGCGCGGCAGGAGAATTTTCACGCCCGAATTGATACCTTCAAGGAGCGCCTCGAGCAGCGCAAGCGCGAGGTTGGCGAGGTGGCTGCACAGTCCCAACGCCTGATCGAATCGTTCGCGCTCGCCGAGAAGGAACTGGCCATCATCGCTCCGATGGCGAGCAGAAACCTGATCTCGCAGCTGGAGTTGATCCGCGCGCAACGGCAAGTCGTCGAGTTGAAGGGGCAGCTGAGTGCGGCGAAGGAAACCCTGGCCAAGCTCGAGGCGGGGCTGCGAGAGGCCAGTTCCGTGCTGTCCGAACAGGTCACGCAGCTGCGTCGCGAGGCGCTGGCTGAACTGACGGCGCGGCGAGCGGAGTGGTCGGTTGTTCAGGAGACCCTTCGGGGAGCCGAGGAACGTGTTCGCCGAACCGATATTCGCTCCCCTGTCGATGGCGTGGTGAACTCCCTCGCGGTGAATACCGTTGGCGCCTACGTGAATGCTGGCGAACGGCTGCTCGACATCGTGCCCTCTGATGGAAAATTGCTGATCGAGGCGCGGGTCAAGCCTTCAGACATTGCATTCATCGCACCGGGGCAGAGGGCGCTGATCAAGATATCCGCATATGATTTCTATCAGTACGGAGGGCTTAACGGCGTCGTCGAACAGGTGTCTGCCGACAGCGTCTACGATTCGAATTCGAAGGAAACCTTCTATGTCGTGCTGGTACGAGGCGACGATGCGACTCTGAAGCTCGGCAAGGCAACGCATGCGATCATTCCCGGCATGACGGCCGATGTCGACATCATCACCGGCGACAAATCGATCCTGACCTATCTGCTCAAACCCATCAATCGGGCCAGACATGAGGCGCTGACTGAACGCTGATGGAACAGCGCGCGAGCGAATCCGATACCCAAAGTGCCCAGGAACCACGTCTGCGGCTGGTGACGATTGGCGGGCGTCGCCGTGCCTTCAAGCTCGAGCCCCAGTTCTGGCAGGCTCTCGAACGTATGGCGCGTGTGCGGCGAGAGCGGTTGTCGGCGCTCGTCGCCCATCTGCTTTCGGGCGATGGCGGCAACGCGACCGCCAGGTTGCGGGTTGCTGCGATCGAATGGTTCATGGGGGAAAGCCATGCAAGTCAATCGCAAGACCTGAAGAGCAGATGGCAGCGTATCATCGATCTGATCATCGAGCCTGCCTTCATCATCAATCAGCAAAAGCAGATCCTTCTTTTCAATGGACCGATGCGCGCATTCGCGGCCAGCGCCGGCGATCAACCGAATGTCCGGCTCGGGCTTTCCGCCGAGGTCAGCAGGATCCTGGCGCTCTTCGAAGAGAATGAGCAACGGATCATTTCGATGCCTTGTTTTCTCGAGGCTGGCCAACAATCGCTCAAGGCAATCGTCCGAGTGACCTTGCTGGAGCGGGGCCGGGGGCAGGCGCTTCTGCTGTGCGCCCTGCGGCCGGCCGCCGGCGCACCGGCGCAGCCCTGAACAAGCACTTCACCCCATCCCGTTTGATATGCCGCTATGGCAATGATCGGCAGGTTTGCTGGCCTGGGCATTAAGCATCAACAAAATTTCCACCAGATCGATATACGACAGTATAACGGTTACCTTGCTGCCGCGTTAATAATCGTCAAAGCATTCGATCAATCACGAGATTGATCGGGTGGCGTCATGAACGAAGGTCTTGTCAACGCTGGCTTCGAGACGAAAGTCGAAGCGATGTCCGGCTCGGCGGAGGGCGCGGCAGATCAGGCCAGCCGGATCGTCTTGGCGCAGGCGCAGACGGCACCCGCCGCCCCCCAGCCGCCGGCAGCGCCTGTCGCTCAACTGCCCGCCGCGCCGCCCCTCGCTCCGGCCGCAACTCATTTTGATGCAGCAGCCTCCAAGGTGGTACGCCTGCCGCAGGGCACCTCGCTCGACAATATCGAGGTCTCGGGGAAGGACATCGTCCTCAAGCAATCCGATGGCCGCACGATCGTCATCGATAACGGTGTCTCGAACGTCCCCACGCTGATGCTCGGCGACATCGAAGTGCCTGCCGGTACTTTGACAGCGGTGTTCGATCGCCTGGGCATCGTTCCTGGCGCCGGTCCCGCGGGGGCGCAGGCCTCGAATGTCAGCAGTTCCGGCGGAAATTTCGCCCTTCCGAACGGAAATGTCGGCACCTTCTTTGGTCTCACCGACCTGCTTGCGCCGACGGATCTGCAATTCCCGACTCTGGAGCAGCGTGAACTGGACGTCGGCAGGCGCCTCAGCGTCGGCCCAAGCGCATTATCATCGACGGCAAGCGTGGTGCTCGCGGAAACGGCGTTGCCGACGGGCCGCGACAGCGGTCGAACGGATGAGGCGGGCAGCGCAACCCTGTCGTTCAATACGGGATCGCAGCCGATCAGCAACGTGCGCTTCGGGGCTGACCTGAGCAGCCTGCAGGCCGAGACCAACGGTGCACCGGGAGCGGATCTCATCTGGGTCCGGATCTCGGACACGATGATCATCGGCCGGGTTGGCGGTGTCGATACTGTGTTGCTTCAGATCTTGCCGGTGAGTGGCGCCACGGGAGGAGCGATCGATGTCACAGTCACCGTCACGCTGCTTGGGCCGATCCCGCATCTTCCGGGCGGCGGTGCGCAGGTCATTGACCTCGGAGCGATCAGCGTTGTCGTCGAGACGGGCGCGGGGGCTGTCGAAGGCGCCATTCGGATATCAGTAACGGACGATGTTCCGGTTGCGGTCGCGGATACGGATGCGGTTGCTGCGGGTTCGTTTGCAGCGGTCGGCGGCAATGTGATCGCCGGGACGGGCAGCGACGGCAATGCGGCGGGCGCCGACACCCAGGGCGCCGACGGCGCGACGGTGACGTCGGTGGCGGCGACGACGGCGGGCGGGACTGCGGTCGCGGTCGGGTCGAACACGGTGGTGGCGGGCCAGTACGGCGTGCTGACGGTCTCGTCCGACGGCAGCTACAGCTATGCGCGCAATCCCGGCTCGGCCGGCGGCGTGAACGAGGTCTTCACCTATACGCTGACCGACGGCGACGGCGACGGCTCGCCGACGACGCTGACGATCGCGATCGGGGACAGGACACCGACGGTGGTCATTCCGGCCGCCGGCGGAGAGCAGATGAGAGTCTACGAGGCCGGCTTGCCGGCGCGTGGGGCCGAGTCTGCGGGCTCGAACGCGGCGGCACCGTCGGAGACGATGGCCGGAACGATCGGCTTCAGCTCGCCGGACGGCGTGTCGCTGGTGTCGCTGGGCGGGCATGTCCTGACGACCGCGCCGCAGAGCTTCGCCGACGGGACGCGCGGGACGCTGACGGCGTCCTACAGCTACGACCCGGCAACGGGCGCCGGCACGATCAGCTACAGTTACACGCTGCTCGACAACACCGCGGGAGACAATACCGCGGCGAGCTTTGCGGTGGTGGTGAGCGATGCCGATGGCGATCCGGCCCCGGCCGGCAACCTGGTGATCAGCATCGTCGACGACGCGCCGGATGCGGTCGACGATGCGGGCCTGACGGTTGCGGAGGATGCGGCCGGGACGATCGGCGGCAATCTGCTGACGAACGATGTGCAGGGCGCGGACGGCGCGACGCTGACGCATGTGCAGCTGCCAGGCTCGGGCGCGATGGTGCCGCTCACGACGGGCGTGCTGGTCGGCGGGGCCTATCAGTTCACCACGGCGCTCGGCGTCTACTCGTTCCAGGCGAATGGCGCCTGGGCGTTCGATCCGGCGCCGGGCCAGGCCAATGCCGCCGGGATCAGCGCCGGGTTCAGCTACCAGATCATCGATGGCGACGGCGACACCGATGCGGCGGTGCAGCCGATCACGGTGACGGATGGCGCCGGCCCGGTGGCGGGGGCTGCGATCTCGCTGGTGCTGGACGACCAGAACCTGGCGAGCGGCTCGACGCCGGCGGGGCCGGACTTCGCCG
>NZ_JPKG01000057.1 GCF_000735605.1 Allobosea sp. LC85 | reverse complement strand
CGAGAAGGCTGCCTGCAAGTAGGTTGAGGATGACGGGCCAATGTGCCGCGACTTCTGTTGCCGGAACCGTGCCGGCCCGAAAGGGAAGAGCGGATGCAACCACCACGAGGCTCATTGCCTTATTGAGGATGACCGCTTCGAGCGCGCCAAATCGAAATGCGCCAATAAGCAAGGGAAGGCGAAATTCCGCGCCGCCGAGTCCGATCAGCCCGCCTAACGTTCCGATGAGAGCGCCGCCGGCAAATGCTCCGGAACGCGAACGCGGCGTTGTCGCCGTTACGGATGCGTCGGTCATGGGAGCCTGTCAGGATCGCTATGGTGCAACGAACATAGCGCTGAGAGACGCGGCGCCAAGTCTTTCGATTTCGGTGTCCGCTCACCGCCCCATTCCGGACATTGCAGTTGACGCGCATCGAGTCCGCAAAGGTCGTGTTTCCCCGTTGGCCGCTTTCCCTGGCCAGGGGTTAGCGGCTCCAGAACCTGGTGCCCGCCTGCAGCAGTGGCGATGCTTGTGCCTTGCTCGCGCGCAGGACGGGCCGCCGGCCCTGGCTGACGGCCGCCCTGAGATCGGCGACGCGTTGCTGGGGGTTGGGCCGGGGCGGTGCGGCGCGGGCTTCTCTCTCGGGCAGAACGCGCCTGGTTAGAGCGTATTGCCAGCGTCTCGCTCGGTATTCCGGGTGGGCTCGGAGGGGTTTGTGCAGAAGATTGCGACCTTGTTGCCAACCGGATCGCGCAGGTAGCCGACGAAAAAGCGCTCGCTATACTCGGCGCGGAAGCCGGGCGCGCCCTCATCCTTGCCGCCTGCTGCCACGCCCGCGGCATGTAGTTCGCGTACCAAGGCATGGCTATCGACGCGAAAGGCCGTCATCGAGCCGTTGCCGACCGTCGCCTCGCGTCCGTCATAGGGTTTCGTGATGTAGACCGCCGGCCCATTGTGGCGGGGAATGTCAGGCAGCGCGTATATGATCGCGCCCTTGGATTCCGTTTTGACGTAGCCGATCGGCAGCAGGATCGCGGAGTACATCCTCCCTGACAGATCCACGTCGTTGGCGCCGATCATGATGTAGCTGAGCATCGTGTCTCTCCGGCCATGATGCTTCCATACACGTGCTGGCACGAGCCACAAAGCCGTAGCCACAAAGCCGTCCCAGGCCGTCGCCGTGTCGTTGCTGAAGGCAGGATCTCACCGAAACGCTGGCGCTCGAGGACGTCATGATCATCCTGGAGGGCGGCCTTCGGTTGCGACAGACGTCGGACGGTCACCGCCGGACGATCACCGCCGGGCGAGATCGTCTCCATGTCCAAGGGCGAAACGGTGACCATCTGCTGGCATGAGGAGGGAGCAGCAACCGCCTATGTCCGCATTGGCGGTCGGCCCACGCGAGAGTCGCGGCACTCTGCCTTGTCTATGCCACTGGCCGGCGCCGCGGCGGCGGGAGAAAGCGCTCCAATTCCCCCGTCCAACCCGATCGGGAATGCCTTCGCCAGGCTGACGTCGTTGCTGCGCGCCGGAGCGAAGCACACCATCACAGCCCTCTGGGACCCTGTCAGGGCAATCTTCGGACTTTTCTGCCCAACCGAATGCGAAAACGACTTCGGAACCGCGGGATATGGCCCAGATCAAACCGTGCACGCTCTGGTTTACATCTCCCGGCTTTTCTGACCGTCGACAATAAGACCGACCCATGACTGATCGATCACCAAGTCACGCGACGTAATCCCGGCTTGGCTTTTGGGAGTGCTCTCGGATAACGGCATCCCACGCTGCAGCCGGTTGCCTATCCTCTTGCGGAAGCCGTCTCGTCTTCGCAATAGTGAGCCGAGCGGTTGACGGGCAAGATCAGCGTTGACCTAGAGGCCAGTGGTCCGAAATCGATGCCTGCCAACGGCAGGAAGCGATGTTGCACGAGCCTGGGCGCTCGCATAACAATCGATCCGCCGAACAATGCTTTCGGCCCAGGTCCGGCGGCTCGCTGGCCTTTTTTCAGAGGCGCTCAATAACTCGGAGGAGACATCGATGACTCGACGTGTTCGCTTCGTGTTGCCTTACACGTTACTGGCCTCACTCGCCCTGACCGGGGCGGCGGCGGCCCAAAGCCCAGGCGGAACGCCCGGACTCACCAGCACCGCCGTGCTGTCCGGACGCGACCTGACATGGGACATGGCCTTCCTGCCGGACGGGACGATGTTCTTCACCGAGAAATGCGGTGGGCTCTCGGTCCGGCTGCCCTCGGGCAAGATCAACGCCCTGCTCGGCATCAAGGATTCCAAGAACTACCCCGAGACCGCATCCGACCTCTTCTGCGGCGGCCAGGCCGGCATGTACGGTGTGACGATCGACCCCGATTTCGCCACCAACCGCTTCATCTACGTGTCCTCGGCGTCGAACATGACCGCGCCGGGAACCAACCGGGTGCTGCGGCTGACGGTCAATCCCGACCTGACCAAGGTCTCGAACCGGCAGGATATCGTCACCGACATCGCCTACAAGGCGGCGCCCAGCGACCATCCCTTCGGCGATGCCGGCGCGCATAATGGCGGGCGCCTGCGCTTCGGCCCCGCGGATGGCTTCCTCTACGTCACGACGGGCGACACCCATAATGGCGAGGTGCCGCAAAGCCCGACCCGGATCGGCGGAAAAGTGCTCCGCATCGACCGGGACGGCAAGGCCGCGCCCGGCAACAACCCGCCACAGGGCTTCGATCCGCGCGTCTTCACCTATGGCCATCGCAACCCGCAAGGCATCTGTTTCCGCCCCGGCAGCAACCAGCCCTACACGGCGGAGAACGGCCCCTGGCATAGCGACGAGGTGACGGCGCTGACGGCCGGCGGCAATGCCGGCTGGGATCCGCGGCCGAATATCGGCGGGCGCGGCGACTGCCCCGACAAGTATTGCGGCTACTCGCCGAACCAGATGGGCGCTGTGGATCCGAAGGAGCGCTCGGCATTCATGCCGATGACCGACACCAAGACCTATCCCAACGCCATGAAGCCGGCCTGGAACAACGACACGCTGTCTCAGGGCATGTCGTCATGCGTGTTCCTGAACGGCCCGCAATGGAAGGACTGGAACGGCCGGATGGTCGTGACCTTCATGGGTATCGGCATCCACGGAACACCGGTCGGCAACCGCCTCGACGTGCTCGACATCACGCCCGACGGCACGTCGGCCACGCGCAGCACGGTGTCCCTGCCGATGCCGGCCGGGCGCTTCCGCTCCGTCGTGCAGGCACCGGACGGCAGCATGTATGTCGCTACCGACCAGGGCGACGTCTACCAGCTCAAGCCCAACTGAGCTTTGACCAGCAGCCGCGCCTGCCGCAAGCGGCGGCGCGGCTGTCCTTTCGTCGGCGGGCCCGGCCTGGCCGTGTCCATGGCGCGATCAGCATCCCAGGCAGCGCTCGGGATTCAGCACAGGTCCCGCAGATCATCGCGTGCTTGTCATCGCGTGCTTGGCCTGCCCAGCCGGAGGGCCGATGATGATCCCTGCGTTGTTGCTGTTCGCTTCGTTTCGACCACTGTTCCGCGATACCGTCCGCCCCGGATCGCGCAAGATGGGAAGCCCGCTCAATGCTTGATTTTCGGCTTGATTTTCGGCTTGATTTTCGCCAACTCGCTGCAGCCGCTTTCGCCGTGCTTCTGACCTCCTCGACCGCTTTCGCAAGCGCCGAACTGGCCAAAGCTAAGAACTGCGTGGCCTGCCATTCCGTCGAACGGAAGCTGATCGGCCCGGCCTACAAGGCCGTGGCCGAGCGCTATGGCAAGGATGAAGCCGCGGTCAAGCTCTTGAGCGAAAAGGTCGTGAAGGGCGGCGGCGGCAATTGGGGCCAGATGGCGATGCCGCCTCAACCCGGCGTTTCGCCGGAGGAGGCCGAAGGTCTGGTGAAGTGGATCCTGTCCCAGCAATAGGGCCTGATGCTCACCCTGATTTGATAGCCAGGCGAAGCCGCCGCGCTGATGGCGCTGCCCGAACTGTGGTACACATATGCGACGGCGCCGCGCGCTGTCCGCCGCGGGCACGCGAGCCCGGTATCGCGCATGGATGCGCAAATGCGAGACGCCAGGCGGCGCCCTTGACGCCATCTCGCTGAGGTGAAGGCGCGGAGCAGTGCCGACGATGCCGGACTGGGCGTCGGCCGTCCAGGTCGGCCGCCCAGGTTGGGTCCGGCGGAGCGGCAATGGGCCTCACGATCGATGCCGCCGGAGGAGAGGAGTGAAGGGATGCGTTCTCGCAAACTCCTGACGCGTTCTCGCAAACTCCTGGCCCTGCCGATCGCCGGCAGCCTCATCGGCGCTTTATGGGCATTGCCGGCCGGAGCCCGTCTCGGGACCGAGGTCGCGCCGGACGTGACAGACAGCTCTGAAGTGACAGACCCCTCTCCGGAACTGACCCCGGTCCCAGTCGCCGGCCCGTTCGAGTTCCCGTGGTCGATCGGATTCCTGCCGGATGGCGCCATCCTGGTCACGGAGAAACCGGGGCGTCTCCAACTGATCCGGGCCGGATCCGCCATGCAGGAGGTCGGTGGCGTGCCGTTGGTCCTGAGCGGCGCCCACGCCGGGCTGCTCGACGTCGCTGTCGATCTGGACTTTGCTCGCACCGGTACGCTGTACCTGTCCTATGCACATGGCACCGAAATCGCGTCCACGATCCGTGTCCTCAAGGCCCGGCTCGACCTCCCGGCCCATGCACTCGTTGATCAGCAGGTCATCTTCGAGAGCGATCCGCCCGCCGCGGGCCTGGAGCAGCTCGGCGGGCGGATCGCTCTGACCCGCGACGGACACCTGCTGCTCACCCTCGGTGATCGCTGGGAGGGGAAGCGCGCGCAGGATCTGTCGGATCACGCCGGTTCGATCATCCGCATCCGCCTCGACGGCACGGTGCCGGAGGATAATCCCTTTTTCTCGGTGGCAGGCGCGAAGCGTGAGATCTGGAGTTATGGGCATCGCAACCCGCAAGGCCTCGCCATCGAACCGATGAGTGGCCAGGTCTGGTCAGTCGAGCATGGTCCGCAGGGCGGGGACGAGTTGAACCGCATCGAGGCTGGTCTCAACTATGGCTGGCCGATCATCTCCTCTGGGCTCGACTACGGCGGCTCGCCCATCGGGGTGGGCAATGCTGCCGCGGGAATGGAGCCGCCGGTGCACCACTGGACCCTCCCGGTTGCCCCATCCGGTCTGACGGTCGCGCGGGACGGGGATCGGCTCAAGGCCTGGGTGGGCTCGCTCGCAGGCCAGATGGTCGTGCAGCTTACGGTGCAGCAGGGTCAGGTTCGACGAGAGCGGCACCTGCTTGAGGGTGAGCTTGGTCGCGTTCGCGACATTCGGCGCGGGCCCGATGACCTGCTCTACGTGATCACCGACGATCCTGCTGGTTGGCTCTACCAATTGCAGCCAACGACGGAGCAGGTCGCGCAAGATGAAGCGCGATAGAGCACCGGACCGAAAAGTGGAATCCGGTTTTCGGAAAAATCCGATGCTCAAACAATGAGATAGATCGCCCATCCTGCGTCCGAACGGACGCAGGATGGGCGATCTAGAGCATATTCGTGTTTCTCCGAATCGCGAAAATGCTCTAGCTCTTTGTTTTATCGCATTTTCTTCACGCGAACCGGTGTCCACTTCGCTCGAAAATGCTTTAGCCGCGATCTCCGATCCGGGCTTGCGACAAAACGGGGGAGCTGATCGGGGCTGCGCTGTCGGCTGAGTTGCTTTCAGAAGACGTCCTCCCGAGCGGCCGTCGGCAGCAAGTAACGGTCGGCCAACCTTTCACCAGCGTCGCGATCGCCTCCGAGCGCTCGCCCTGGCACAAAGCGGACATCGATCGTGCGGCTGTCGGTCAAACAATTTGCGTCCGGCGGCTGATGATCGCCTCAGAGAACGGCAAGGGAATTCGTCAGCCGAGCGAGCCTACGCTTCACCGAGGACGCCGGCATCGAATGGCACCACTCTCGAGCGCTTTGATCGCGACATAGGCCTCCGCGCCCGAGACCTCCGCCATCATGTTCTTTCATGATCGCGATCCGGCATTCGCAGGATAAAGGTTCGGGAACCAGCGTTCCGCAACGTCGCTCGGGAAGGCGAGGCGCAGGGGAGCTCGGTGCGACGAGGCCGTCATCATGCCGCGATTGACAAGTGCCGCTGTGACATTCCTCGCGCCGCGCTCCCCATAGCCGGTCAGCGACGGGATCTTCGAGCGCTCGACTTCTCCAGCGATTACCGCTTCGCGCAGCACGGCGAAGCTACCGCGCAAGAGGCGTTTTGCACGGATTTCTTCCTCGACATGGATCTCCATACGAGTCAGCAGCGTCGACGGCTCGAGGAGATCGCTCATAAATTGGATCTGGTCGAGCGACCGGTCCAGGAAAAACTTGCAGAACGCGATGAGGCCCCGCTGGGTGAGGTTGCCTCGGCCGTCGCGGCTGCCTTCGCGAGGTCCATCGGCCTGGGCGAGCAGCGACTTGTAGAGCGTCTCGTCGCGTGCGAGCCCTCGGGCGACCGACCACAAGCTGGTGCCGATGCCAAGTCGCTTGAAAAGAGCGTGAGACATCAGCCGTGCCACGCGGCCATTGCCGTCGAGGAATGGGTGGATCCACAAGAAGCGATGATGGACCGCGCCGACCGCCTGGATCTGACGGAATTTGTTCAGCGGTGGCGACTGATAGGCTGAATCGAACCGCGCCATGAACCGGGACAGATCACCGTGCGCCGGCGGCAGATGGCGGCCAACCTGGACATCGCGCTTACGCCATTTGCCCGGCTCGATCTCAAGCCGCTCTCCCGTCTTTCGGTCGGTCACAAACAGCATCTCCGGAGGCAGACGAGAGCAAAATTCCTCGTGTAGCCAAGCTGCATAGGCGGCCGAAGCCGGCCAAGCATCGGGATCGCGGCTGGTATCGATCAGCTGCTGAACGTAAATGTGCGCTACCGCTTCCTTCTGCAGCTCGCGTTTTTTTGGTTCGGAGGAGAAATCATTGGCAAGCGCGCGATCAATGTCGCGTGGGTGCGTATCATGGCCCTCGATGAGGTTGGAATAATAGCAGTTCATGGACCGAACGAGGTCGCCGATCGCCTCTTGCAAGATGGGATGAATACGACCGGCGAGCTTGCTGGCTTGCCCATTGAGCTCAACCACCGCATCCTCTAGCGCTCCCGAACCTTCTTCGGGAACCATCGGGTCCATACTCGTGATGTCCATGCCGCGTGTATACCGGATAATATGCCGGTTTGTAATGCTGTAAAAACCCATTATTATCAGCAACGTGAGCGGATTTAAATTCGCCTTGGCACCGGTTTGAATGCCGGTTTGAATGCCGGTTCTTGACGAGGGACCTGGAGAAGCCCGCGTGGGCGCCGGCTGGCCGGAACCGGATGTTTCTCACTCGCGAAACGGCATCGCAGGGAAGCCCAGTCAGCGGACCTTCCGAAGGTCAGCACTGGGCCAATCTTCCCCATCAGGCGCTCTGCCGCGAATGTTTCAGATGGGTCGACATTCCCGAACGAGGTCCTGCTCGAGCTCTCGCGGGGATGGCGAACCGGGCCCGGTCACCATCAAGACGCTGGTCGCGCGCGACGCAAAGACCGTCATGGTTGGCCTGTCATCTCGGCCTGCATCAACCAGCCGACGACACAGGCGCAAGAAGACGACACGGGCGCGAAATCAGCTCGATCACGGCGGCATGGAGCAGGAGCCCATCACTCGGTTTTCCTGTATGAACGGTGCGGGGGCTCGTCTTTGGTGCGGTGGCCTCGTCTTTTGCCGGAATGTCGAGACGGAGAGAAAGATGCCCATTTTTCTTGATCGGCATGACATGAGAGGTCTCACCGCAGCCGATATCGCCGAGGCCCATCGCAAGGACCTCGAGGTCCAGGAGCGTTACGGCGTCCGGTTCCTGACATATTGGTTCGACGAAGCAAGGGGTACAGGCTTCTGCCTCATCGACGCACCTGACATCCAGGCGGCCATGCGGGTGCATGACGAGGCCCACGGAGATCTGGCCAAGGATGTCATCGAGGTCGATATTTCCGCTGTCGAAGCCTTTCTCGGTCGCGTCTCGGACCCGGCTCCAAAGGGGGACAGCCCTCATGCAACGTTTGATCCGGCCTTACGCACCATCATGTTCACCGACATCGTCGACTCGACCGGCATGACCGCGAGGCTCGGCGATCTCAGGGCGGTCGAGATGACCAGAGCCCATGATTCCCTGGTCCGCCGCTCCCTCAACGACAAGGGGGGACGCGAGGTCAAGCACACCGGGGATGGGATCATGGCTTCCTTCGATGAGGTCGCTGCAGCGGTGGATTGTGCCCGGGCAATTCAGCAGGCTTTTGACGCCTTCAACTTTGCGAGCAAGGAGAAGTTGCGGGTGCGGATCGGGCTGGATGCAGGTGAGCCGGTTGCCGATAGCAATGACCTGTTCGGAGCGACGGTGCAGACGGCGGCTCGCCTCTGTCAGGCGGCGGAACCTGACACCATTGTCGTGTCGGGGACGGTATCGGACCTGGTTCTGAACCGGTTTCCCCTCGTTTCTCTCGGTCATAAAGCCTTGAAAGGCTTCGTGCATCCCGTCGCGGCGTTCGAGGTGAACTGGCGCTGAGATCATCATTCTCGCCGATGATAGTGACGCGCAGGGGCGCGCTGCATGTCCGGAACGGGTGGTAACCGGACATTGCTAAAATCCAAGCCCTGCACCCAAATAACACCGCATGCCCTGAAACCTTGTCGGTGATGATGTGCGTTTAGCCTATCCATATTCGTGGAAGCTCCTTGCGCTCGCATTCGCAATGGGGCTCGCGACAGCGGCGTTTGGTCTTGCTCGGACGCAGTGGATCGAGGAGCCACATCCTGCTGAGTATCGCGATCTTGCGGCCAAATTGCTGACGAAAGTTCGTCCCACAGATGCCGAGCAATCGTTAGACGGCCTTAGAGCCTTCCTCTGGTCAGATCAAAACAGCGGCAAGGTCTACTTTATTATGAGGGTAGAGGCCGCCTGCCACGAACGTTACTGCATGACATTGGTTGGAAACATTTTTGATAAAGCCATCCATTTGGATTTCACGCTCGAAGCAAGCCCGGTCGTCCATTTTGGGGATGTCAGTTTTGAACTTTGGGGGTCAAGGACACCACCACCTTGGACATTCGAGACGAGAGGTGGTGCGGGCGTGGTGGCAATACTCCGTGAACAGGGTTGGGTTCTGACCGCATGTGCGAACTGCACAGGTAACGCCATCAAACCTCCACCACCTCCGCCCCCACGCCAGTGCCAAAGTTTGATACCTTCGAAGCCTTCAGGCGCGCCCTTAAAGAAGAAGGGTTCAATCGATAGTCAGCAAAGGGTCAGAAGCCGTAGCTAACGGTCAGTCCCGCGATTTCTGGCCAGGCAGCAGTGGAAGCACTCGCGGGAGTAACTCGCTCGGACGAGACGCCCGATTCGCGGGGCTCACGACGCCGATAGCCTTCTCACAATCAGCCATGTCGTTGAGATACTCCGCCCAAGTTTCATCTCCAAAAGCCGCGTTCTCACGGGCCGAAAGCATCGGCAGGGATCGTGCAGGCTCAATGGCCGATGCATAGACCAAACTTGCCAAAGAGAGGCGAATGTAAGCATCTTGGCATCCCGGCCCCGGTTTCCAGCGCCCTCTGCTTTCACCAGACACGAAACTGATGGCGTCCTTATGGATAGCTATAAGTTCATTTACTGAGTGTTTGCGAACCGCTTCCAGTACACTTTGCTCGATAGACAGGAGCATTCGATAGAAGCTGAGCCGTTCGTCGGCCAAACCCGCGCCGATAAGATGAACAGCGGCGACCAAGATGATCGAGCAAGTGCTTAGGAATCTCATAGCTCTGGTTTGCCACCACCTAGCGAACTTCCGCAATTGATGCTGTGGGCGGCTCTCCACCACGGCAGGAGCATGGCTCCTGCTGAAGAGGAGGAGAGTGATGGGTCAGGTGGTTACGATTGGTCTGGATCTCGCGAAGGCGGTGTTCTGGATGAAGAAGCTCAAGAGGTTTGCATAACCGCGAGCGTCATCAATCGCGCGATGCGTGTGCTCAACCTCGCCGAGCCATTGGGTTGGATAGTTCTCAACATCGCACTCCCAATGACCTCGCCCTGTGCCTCCAGCTACCATGGACATCAGGCAAAAGGGTGCATGACGGAAAAGGCGATCGGAGACCCATGGCCCTTCCAACAGCGGGCGTTTCGTAAATCGCCGCAGATAAAAATCGAACCATAGTCCATCGAGGCTGACCGGATGCGCTGCGAAAATCGGCTTGCCCTCGAATGATTTCACCCAATCGACAAATCGGCCGATGACAGCGGCGGCGGGTTCCGGATTGCCGGTGGCAGCCGCCCATGCCTCTGGGTGCTTCTGCCAAAATGCCATGGTGCTGGGATCGCTTCCTGCGCCGTCGAGAGGTTCCAGAACGGCCTCGAACTCACCGAGAATGCTGCCGCTGGCTGATACGGCGACGGAGCCGAATGAGAGCATCGAATTTTCACCAGGCGTCGGCCCGTCGAACTCGCAGTCAGTGACGACGTAGAACTGTCCCATCGCTACTCTCAGTGTCCTTCTGCCTATGATACGAGCCAATTTCGTCTACCAGCGCCGTTGGACCGATGAAGGACCATGACACAGTGATAGCGGGCCGAAGCCTAGAATGGAGCATCTGGTTACTTCCGCAATGGGAATTAGAGTTGATGTAGAGCCCAATAGTCTGGCATCATTGGCACATGTTTCCAGACGCCTTCCAGACAGCACGTCTGCTGCTCCGACCCATTGGTATGGGCGATGTGCAGGCAGTCCACGACAGCTACGCGCAGGACCCGGAAGTCAGTCGCTATCTCACGTGGAGACCACATACGTCGATCAAGCAGACAGAAGCCTATGTTCGGAGTTGCTTAGGGGCGACAACCTACCGGACCTACGCACTGGTTGAGCGGGAAACGGAACAACTCATAGGCTCCTTCGACCTGCGGGATACTGGTCCAGCCAAAGTGGGCTACGGCTATGTGCTAGCGCGGCCTTTCTGGGGGAAAGGTCTGATGACTGAAGCTCTTGCGGAGGTTGTGAACTGGGCACTCCGGCAGCCGTCAATCTGGCGAGTGGGCGATGTCGTGGACGTCGATAACTTGGCCTCCGCACGTGTGATGGAGAAGGCAGGCTTGGAACGCGAAGGACTGCTACGGCGGTGGGCCAGTCACCCCAATACCGGAGACACCCCGCGTGACTGCTTCAGTTATGCGAAGGTCCGCTGAGGGGTCGAAATTCCCCGTTGGCCGCCTAACCTGGCCGAGGGGCTGACGGACCTGGTCTCGTTTCCGTCACGGTCCCGCGTTCGCTTCGCCCGCCTATCGGCTCGGGTCAGGCGGCTTGCTGACGCCGGGTGAGTACGGACCGGGCGGCGTTTGACCCCTCCGGATCAAGTTCGGGAACGTGGCTGTGCTGGACCGTCGGGATGCCTCGAAGCGATGCGCAGGAGCCTCCGCCGGGAGACCGATGGAGCTTTCCGACCTCATGGCAGAGCCGTTCGATCATCTGCGACAGGCAGCACGGCTGCCATGCCCCAGGCTGATGCAGCATGAATTTCCGCTTCAAACCGGCCAAAGACCACGCGGCCGTGCGGCGGGATTGGACCCGGTTCAGGCAAGCGCGTGAAGAGATGCAGATCAACCGGCCTGTTCTGGGTCAATGGCAGCCGTGCAACCAATCGCGACGGTTCAAGGGGCTCGCTCAGTTCTGTCCACTCTGTTGCGGCAAAAATATTCTGGCCGCCTTCTGCGTCGTCGGGGCCGATCTCGCACGGCGTGACGACCATCCGGGCTCCGAGACATCGCGTTTCGCAGCGTTTGTCGTCGATCATGACCTCGCACGAAATCTCGATCAGACCTGGCGTGGCAGGCAATCTGATCACTGCCGCAGATGAGGTTGTCTTGAGAGGGCGCAGCAGGACTTTTCCATGCTCCATATATCCGAACACCGGATAAGTAGCCGATTGTTCCCGCGTCAGACGAACCTTGCCAACGACCGGGTCGGGGATAGGGACGGTTGCCCCTGCATCATGCCGGAATTCGCCATTAGCTTCGGATGCAGGATAACGAACTCCCGGTAATCCGCCCCACAGCTTCATCGCAAGCATGGTCGCAGCGTCGCGATCATCCGGCTGCGCCAGGCTTTGCGGGGCAAGCTGGTATTCCTGCATGACGCCTGCCGAACAGGTCGAAAGACGCGGCGCTCCCTCGCCGCCAGTTGCCCAGACCTTGAGTGTCAGTGAACGCGACGTGCGCGACGATGCGCTGGGCAGGCGCAGCGGGAGCCACCCCCTGCAGAGGACATCGAAGGGAACGCGCCACTGCGCCAAAACCGTCCCCGCATCGGCGGCCTCGATCCGCGCCCACAGGCAACCGGCGCCCTGCCCCGGATCGGCGATATGCAGATCGATACCGAGCCATCCCCTTGCGGAGCTGGGTAAGGGCTGCGAGAGGCATGGCCCTGTGTCGATAACGTCGGGCCCCATGGAATAGGGAACGTCGACATCCGCACGGGCAAGAGCGCTGTTGAAGATCAGGTGCGGCCGACCCATTCGCAAAGTGGCGATCAGTTCCTCAAGTTCGGGTGGAATGCGAACGTGATGGGTCCAACTCTCCCGCAACGCCGCCAAATCACGCATCAACAGCTGGTTGCTGTGCTGCATTCTTCTGGTTTCACGCAAAGATCGCTCAAGCATGGCCGCATCGAGCTCTGCTTTGCTTCCGACAATGATGGGTACAGGCGCCTCCGATCCCCCTTCTTTAGTCCACCACGCCTGCAATATACGCAGAGATCGTTCTTCGATCGGATCGGGAGCCCACAACGCCCATACATTCGTGGGCGGAACCTCCAGCCTGCAAAGCGCTGACGGCAACGCGCTTTCAGCTTGTCCATATTCGGTCAGGACATAGTGGTCGCATTCGACCAACTCGCAGTCATACCAATGAAGTGCCGATGCCGGCTTGGCGAATGCATCTGCCGTCCCCGGGCAACCCAGCACGATGACCTTTGGATCAGCGGAGTAGAGCTGCCGCAACACAGCACTTGTCGCTTGAAGGATCATCAGACAGCCCGCCGGTATTTCGGCGCCGCTGCACTTGCAATCAGTGGCTTGAGGCCGATTTCCTCAAGATCCAGATCAGTGTCTGGATCAGGCCAATAGCGCAGCTTTGTATTTGGCATTCCGAAAGCCCGGCATAGGTGCAATAGTTCTGCATTGCTGACGGCAATATGCGTGTAAGCCTGCTCGAACGCCGCGCATGCATTCACGATCTGGCTGTCCGCCTGATCCCCTTCGCCGTATCCCAGCAACGCCCATGTCTCCACTTTCAATCGACGCAACGCCCCCATCAACATGTGTGATACCCCGCCATCCACCGACACGGCGCGGTGATAGCCAGCCAATGTGGACATGGCATCATCCATATCCAGCTGATCGAAGCAGGGCATCGGCGTCCCCTGATAGGTTCGGGTCCGTGCACGGGACAGCAACTCCGGCAGGGGCAATGCGATGATCTGCGAAAAGCAGTGTGCGCGGCCGGGAGCGAGGGCGAGTTCCCTCCCGAGCGTCACAAGATGAACGTCCCACCCCTCTTCGATGAGCGTCAGCGCCAGCCTTTCAGCGGTCGCAACGCTCTCGGACGCCGCCGAGGCGAGCACCAGGGCAGCAAGGGGTCTTGCATCGGAGGATCCGCAGGCGAACGCCGACGGGAGATTGAAGAGTTCCGGGTAGACATCGCGCGGCAGCGCCGTTTGGAGCCGGTATGGACTCGGCACCGCCGCGTACCAAGGGTTGGCCCCGTCTCCGGCCGCGGCAATGTCCCGGCACAGCCGCGTAAAATCCTGATCGATTGGCGCAGGATCAGCCTGCACCCCCCTCACCGCGAGATCGAGTTCGATCGCATGCTGACGCTTGCGAGGCTGTCTGGGCAGGGCATGCAGATCAAGCTCGCGGAGCGATGCATGCTCGGCGAGAAACGAGGCCTCGATCGCCAGAATATGAATCTGATCAGATGACAGCCGGAACGTGTCCGTCTGCTCCTGGACACTCGTCCCGGCGCTCCAGGCCAGAAGACGATCATGGTGCAATCGTTTCCGAATTGAGCACGCGACAAAGGTTGATCGGGAAACCCCGCACTCGAGCGTCCACAAAACGCCCGCCAGCAGCGATTGCGCGGCAAGCGTTTCGAATATTGAACTGCTCATGATGACAAGCTGCCCGGGGCAGTAGCCGTAGGCAGGGCGCAGCTGTGCGCGCAGCAGCCGGGAGATATAGTCACTGACCGTCAGGGTCTTGACGTCATTTTCCTCGGTGAAGCACCGAACCAACCCTGTGTCAGGATGATAAATGGCGTAACGGGATTGCGCCTCGACCTCAAACGCCAGGACGTTGCGAAGATCGAACAGGCGGGGATGGCGGTTGCGGATATAGCGGAGGATCGGGACAAAATCTCTTTCTGCCGCCACCAGCATGCTTTCTCCCCGGCGGCGATAGGCAAAACCTGCGTCAGTCACGTGGACCCCGCGAAAGCCGCGCGCGAGACCGTGCAACCAGAATTCCCAATCCTCGACGCCCTGGCGCATCTCGGTGTCAAAACGGATCGACGCGTCGAGCATGCGCCGTGAGACCATGCTGCCTGCCTCACAGAAATTGCGGAACAGATGCTCCAGCGGCGAATAGGGCCCCGAGGTATCGGCGAATTCGGCGAAGCCGAATTTATCGACATCCGGATAGGCCCAGCCGATCGTCGCATCAGCGTTGCGCAAGGCGGTCAGAAGCCGCTGCAGAAGATGTGGACCGATGCGGTTGTCGCAGTCGAGCAAGTAGACCGCTTCCAGATCCGGGAACGCCGCCAGAGCAAATTCAATTCCACTGTTGCGTGCGGCGCTCAAACCTCGATTGCGCTTGTGCAAATAAAAAATCCGCCCCGGATAGGTCGCAGCAAATGTTTGGCAGACCTCGTCTGTCTCGGGATGAGGGCATCCATCATTCACGATAACAACGGCGTAATTGAAATCGGTGACCTGGGCCAACGCCGTATGCAGCGCCTCGGCCGTCAGGGAGGGTTGGCCATAAGCTGGGACAATGACAGCTACTTTGACATCTGCCCCGTCGCTGGACGTATTGTGCAACCGATCATCCCTCGTTCGGCCAAAGAATCGGGATTATAGAGCACAATCGTACGAAAGAATGGCTTCACCGGTTTGACGGGCAAATGACGACGTCCTGCCTATCGTGATGGCCATTGAGGATGAATTTGGGCGCGGATTCTTTGCAGAATTTGTTTCGATGCGGAGGGATAATCTATCTGAATCTATGTGCATGGGATCGAATGCTTGATCGGCATAGCCGCAATTTCGCCGGTGTCGCGTTTCTGAACGATAAGCTCCGCGCGAGGATGCGACGATCGTCGCTTCGGCGGGAGCGCCCCAGGGGATGAGCGGCGGACCTCGACCAATCACCGCTGCCGGGCGCGCGTGGGCCGCGCCCGGCAGCGTTTGCGCCGGACTGTCCTTGCAAATGACCGATCTCCCCCGACCGGGGCGCGCTCCGCACGACCGCCGCGTTCGTCAGACGCGCGCCGGCCATGACGGAGATCGGGGGCGCCGCCCGGAACCGGAAATGTCCTGACCGGACTGCTGCTCGACGGTAGCCTCGCGCGACCGCCTTCCAGCAATTGCATGGATGAAAGCGGCGGTTGCGCGAGGCTGCCGTCGAGCAGCAGTCCGGCGAACAGGGCCGCTTATCGTCAGGGGGCCAGGACCATGGCTCGCGCGGCACGTTTGCCGTATTCATGCCATATTCATCCCGCGATTAGTCATTCTGAATAGACTATCCTCTTCGCCAACTCCGAGAATGTAGGTTTTATGACGCTAACGATATAGTATATCTGCCGAGTGAGTTCGAAAAATTCATTCGTAAATTTGAAATAAAATCCCAGCGATTTTAATTAACTCGAAAATTCCTATTTCTTCTCTCCCAGCGAGCAGACATGCCAATCACCACTGTTGATGGTCCGAGGCTCGACGGCGTCCGATGCCTGATCATGGGAGGCGGCGGTTTTCTCGGGGTCAACCTGGCCAACGCTCTGGCCCGTCAAGGTGCAGTGGTCCGAGCCTTTGGGCGCATGCCGGCCGATCGGCTGGCTCTGGACGAGCGGGTTCATTGGAGCGGCGGCTCTTTCGAGGATCCTGCGGCGGTCGCCGAAGCCGCGCGGGGGCAGGAGATCGTCTTCCATCTCCTGAGCAGTTCCGTGCCGGGAAGCCCCGGTCAGAAGCCGGTTTCCGATCTCGAGACGAATGTCCTTGGCACGTTGCGCTTCCTGGACATCTGCAACGATGCCGCCGTCAGGAGGGTCGTCTTCGCCTCGTCCGGCGGTACCGTCTATGGCCCGGCCGACAGGCATCCGATTTCGGAAACCGCGCCGACCCATCCGATATCGGCCTATGGTGTCGGCAAGCTTGCGATCGAAAAGTACCTCGCCCTGTATCATCACCTTTACGGGCTCGAATATCTCGCCTTGCGCGTCGCCAATGCCTACGGCCCGCTGCAATCAGCCCTGAAGCGCCAAGGCGTCGTCGCGGCGATGCTCGGTCACGCTCTCGCCGGCAAGCCACTCGAAATCTGGGGTTCGGGCGAGGTCGTGCGCGATTTCGTTCATATCGACGACGTCGTCTCGGCTTTTCTCTGGGCCGCGACCTATGACGGCCCGCACCGCGTCATGAATGTCGGATCGGGAACAGGGCTCAGCATCAATCAGGTGGCGAGCGATATCGAGGCCACGACCGGTACTGCCAAAGTGCCCAGGATCTATCGCGCCGGCCGAGTCGCGGATGTGCCCGTCAACATCCTCGATATCTCGCTGATCACCCGGGAAACGCCTTGGCGGCCCAGACGCCTCTGGCTTGATGGCCTGCGCAGCACCGCCGCATGGATGGCGGCCAAAAGCCACGCACCACTCCCTTGATACGACCCGGCGATTTCGGGGTGGGCTGCGCCCTGCCGACAGGCTGCCGCAATGTCGGAGAGGGGTGGAAACCGGTCGGTCTGCTTTCGGTTATGGTACCAGGAAAAGTGGACATTGGGCGAGGGCAGAAAGGGGAAGGCAGTCATGGACCAAGTGTGGGCAGTCCATGATCGCCGTAAGTCACGGGCTGGCGGCTAGCGCTGGAACGTGAGGTGGACAGTGCCGCTCTCGGCCGTTTCCGACTTGACGGTGTAGCCGGCTTCCAGCCCGCGTAACTCGTCCCAGAGGCGTATGCCCCGCCCCAGCAGAATTGGGGTAATGGCAACATGCAGGCGGTCGACAAGCCCGGCCTTCAGATAGTCGCGCACCATGGTTGGTCCGCCACCTATCCGCACATCCTTGCCGTTTGCGGCTGTCACGGCCTGCTGCAGCGCATCAACCGGGTCCGCCGCGAGGAAGTGGAACGTGGTGCCTCCAGCCATCTCGATGGAAGGCCGCCGCTTGTGCGTCAGGACGAAGACCGGGCAGCCGAATGGCGGCTCATCGCCCCACCACCCCTTCCAGTTCGGATCATCGGGAAAGTTGTGCAGCCCGAACTTGCCGGCGCCCATAATTTCCGCGCCGATGTTGTCGAAGTAGTCCTTTGCATACGCATCGTCCATGCCGGTGGTGCCTTTGCCGCTCGTGTCCTTGAACACACGCTCTCGGAACGTCCTCGTCGCGACATAAGCGCCGACCAGGCGCGACCAGTCCTGGCCGAACGGATTGTCTGGCGTCTGGTCCGTCGTTGTTGCGAAACCATCGAGCGAGATAACAAGGTCGACACGAACTGCCACTGGAGCGCTCCCGAACACTAAGGTACTCGCCTTCATATTTGCAGTCAAACACTAAGGCAAGTGCCTTTTTATCATTGACCGGCACGGCCGGCCGCTTTACCGAGCTATATGCCTTACCACTCGACTCCCCTCGACCTCGCCTTTCACGCCCTCAGCGACCCGACCCGCCGCGCGGTGGTGTCGCGGCTGGTCGAGGGCGAGCTGCCGGTGACCGCACTGGCCGAGCCTTTCGACATGGCGCTGCCCTCCTTCGCCCAGCATCTCAAGGTATTGGAGGATTGCGGATTGATCGCCAGCGAGAAGCGCGGGCGCAGCCGCTGGTGCCGGCTGGAGCGGGCGCGCTTCGCCGAGGCGGCAGACTGGATGGAAGCGGAGCGCCGACGCTGGGCCGAGCGGCTCGACCGGCTGGAAGCTTATTTGGACAAGACGGAAGAGAACGACGATGGAAAAGCTGTTTGAAACCTGGTCGCTCGACCGTGAGATCGTGCTGGTCAAGGTGCTGAAGCACCCGCGGCATAAGGTCTTCGCCGCCTGGATGGACCCGGAAGCGCTGGCGCAATGGTATGGCCCGGCTGGCCTCAGCATCGAGAACCAGGAGGCCGATATCCGCGAGGGCGGGGAATGGCGGTTCGACATGGTGGGCGTATTCGAAGGCCAAAAGCAGCGCTTCCCCAATCTCATGCGCTTCTTGAAGGTCGTGCCGAACGAGCTGATCGTGGTGGACTATGGTACCCCGGACCCCAACGACCCGGAGCGCTTCTACATGACGATTACCTTCGATGAGCAGTCCGACGGCAAGACCGTGCTGACCATGCGCCAGCTTCACCCAAGCCGCGAACGTCGCCAGGTGGTCGTCGGTTTCGGCGCGGTGGAGTATGGGCTGCAGACGCTGGACGGTCTCGCCACGTGGCTGGATGGTTGAACGCTGATCATCTGGAGGGTTGGCGGTCGCCGCGCCATAGTGCCCATAATCGACCGCTTTCAGGACTTTGCGGTCCAACCGCGAACGTCCGAGATGGGTCGGAAACCGACCTTGCGAGGATCGGACGCGATGATCCGGACAGGAAGAGGCTCGCTCTCGGGCGCTCTCCAGTGCAACCTCAGAAGCTGACCCTGAGCTGAGCGGTTCCGCCGAGGCGGCGTGTGTTGTCCGAGAGCTCGGAATCGACGCGCATGCCGAGGCTGCCGCTCTGGCTGAGCTTGACATCGGCACCAGCCGCCAGCAGTGCCGCATTGCGGTCGGGCCGCGCGCCGGTCACCCCGAAGAGTGCGCCGGGCAGGCCGTTGAGCGAGGCCGTGAGATCGGCATCGCGCTGGTAGTAATGCGCCCAGGCGGCGCGCACGAAGCCGGTGACCGGCATGGCGCCCGCCAGCAAGCTGGCGTCAAGCCGCAGGCCGAGCTCGCTGCGGCTCGTCATGTCGGTGCGCTTCGCCAGCGTCAGCATGCCCGCGGTGGCCCCCATCACGTCGCGCTCGACCGCGGCCGGGCTGCTCGCCCGCACCGCCTGGAAGGCGGCCAGCGGCGAGAGCGTGATGCCGCTCCAGGCGATGACCGGGAGGCTGGCTTCGATCCGCCCGCTCCAGGCCTGCGTCGCATAGGAGGCTGTGACGCCGGTGAGGCCGAGCGCGGAAATGGCGCGTGTCGTATCGGTCTCGAGCCTGGCATAGCCCAGTGCCGCCGCGAGGTTGACGCTGCCGAGCGTGGTACGGCCGTAGATACCGGCCTGGAAGACGTCCGCTTCGGCCTTGCCGAGCCCGCCGGAAAGCGAGGCGCGCGACTGACCGCCCGCGACCGCGGCGCCCACCACCGTATTGCTGCCCAGCCGGATGTCGGCACCGACCGCGGCATGGCCGTCGGAGAGGTTGCGGTTGGCGGAGCCGACGATCCGGTCGCCGTCGCTGCGTCCGGTCGACCCGAATGTCGCCCCCCAGAGCGAGAAGCGGGCGGGATCGAAGGTGCTGCGGCCCGGGCCGTCCTGTTTCGAGGGCAGGTTCTGTTTCGAGGGCAAGTCCTGTTTCGAGGGCAAGTCGGCGGTGAAGCCTGCTGTGCCGCCGGGGCCTCCGGCTGCGCCGGAGAGCCGGCCCGCGCCCGCACCGTCGAGCAGAGTGCCGAGGAAGCGGTCGGCGGCGGTGTTGGCCATGGCGGGTGCGGCCGTATGGACCTCGCCCGACAGGCTGTTGACCGCAGCCGGGATGGCCGCAGCCGGCAGGTTGTAGACGCCGAACAGCGCAGACGGATCGCCGCCATTCGCCACCGCGCCGTCGATAGCCGCGGCGACGGCATAGGCATTGGCCGGGCGACCAACACCAAGGCGTGGCCTCGCCGGCGCCGGCGCAGCTGGATCGACGATCGGGACCAGTGGCTTCGGCGTCAGCGTCAGCAGTACGTCGGTCGCGGTGTAGGCGATGCTGGTGGTGACGCCATCGCCGAAGGGACCGGCGGTGTCGACCGGGCTGAAGCTCGTGCCGCCGAGCCCGCCCGTTGCCGAGAGCAGCGTGTAGGCGCTGTTGAACGTATAGGCGCCGCCCAGCGGCACCAATCTCAGCGTGCCGGCGAGGCTTGCCGTGCCGGTGACGTTGACCCGGTCCGCCGCCGCGCCCTGCACCTCGGCCACATAGGTCGATGCGACCCCCATCACGAGGTTGCCGTTGATGGTCAACGTGCCCGGCGAATTGCCGGGCGAGAGCGTGCCGTCGACCGTGGTTATGCCGACCGAGCCGGAGCCGGCGAGCGTGGCGCCAGGCATCACGATCACCGGGCTGGCGACCGAACCGTCGACGACGAGCCTGCCGCCGAGCACCTGGGTCACCCCGGTATGAGAGTTGGCGCCGTTCAGCGTCAGCGTACCGGTGCCGTCCTTGAGCAGCGAGCCCGCGCCCGAGATGGTGCCGGAGAAGGTCGTGTCGGTGTTGCTGTTTCCCGCCCGCAATGTCGCGCCGCTCAGCAGCACGTCGCCGGTTCCCGACAGCGAGCCGACGGATTGGGTCAAGCCGTTGAGGTCGAAGGTCGCCCCTGCCGAAATCTGCACCGCCGTCTGGTTCGAAAGGACACCGGCCCCACCCATCCGCAGCGTGCCGTCCTGGATCCAGGTCGCGCCGGAATAAGTATTGACGCCCGAGAGAGTCAGCGTACCGGTGCCCGTCTTGGTCAGGGTGCCTATGCCGCTGATGACGCCGCCCAGACCGAGATCGAACGCGTCTGTATCGATGGTCGCGGTGCCGCCCGCGAGCGACACGGGATTGTTCACGGTGAGATTGCCGAGGGTGCGAAACGTCGTCGCGGCCGACATCTGCAGCGGGCCGGATCCGAGCGAGGTCCCCGACGCGATCGCCAGTGTCCCACCGGTCAAGCTCGTTCCGCCGGAATAGGTGTTGCCGACGGACAGGGCCAAGGTGCCTGCACCCATCTTGGTCAGCGTTCCCGAGCCGCTGATCACGCCGCTGAAGGTGAGATTGTCGACCCGGTTGAAGACCAGGGACGCATTGTTCGTGACGTTGCCGGCGATCGAACCCGAGATGCCGCCATTGCCAATCTGCAGCGTTCCCGCGCTGATGGTCGTGCCGCCGGTATAGGTATTCGTTCCGGTCAGGATCAGCGTGCCGCTGCCGACCTTCTCGATGCCGAGCGCCCCCCCGCCGCCGCCCGAAGAAATCTGACCGGAGAAGGTCGAGGTTTCGTTCAGCCCGCCGATGGCGAGCGTCGTGGCACCCGGGGCGACGTTTTCGATCAGTCCCGAACCGCTGAGCGAACCCAAGGCCACCGCGTTTGCCGTCTCGAAGATCCCGATCCGCGAGAGGGCCCCGAGAGTGAAGCGCGACAGCCCGCCGACCGAACTCCCCCTGAACTGGATCTCTCCACCAGCCGCAAGATTATAAGTTACATTGGTTCCGGAATTAGCCGCTGCATAGAAGAATATCGCCTTGCCACCGACGTCTATCACCTGAGTGGCGCTTGAATTGTTGGCAACGTTTCCGAATAACTGGAGATTGTCGCCCAGTGTGATCGTGTATGGGCTGGCTCCAGCGCTATAGGTGATCCCGCCGAGCGACGTGTTCAGGGACGTGCCGAGGTTGTTGTTTGCGGTCGATCCGGCAAAGACGGCCACGTTGCCCACGCCCGGCACCGTGCCTGGCGTCCAGTTCACGCCGGTATTGAAGTCCGATCCCGCGCCATTCCAGATCTGCTGTGCCTGCACCTGACCCGACGGGAACAGCAGCGCCCCGGCAATCATGCCGGTCGCCAATGCAGTCGTCCTGGAGAGCGCGGAGGGGGCAACGAGGGATGTCGTATCGCGCAGGGCGCGCTGCAGACAGGAGAGCATCGGGTCCTCAGGGGTAGGCATAGGCCGCCGCCGTTAACCCGCGACGCAGTCTCCGCAGTCTAGCGCGGCATGATCCGAACGCAGCGCTCCGAGTTTTTGACCTTGCGGCTTTGTCGCACCCTGTTGCGCTTCAGCAACGAGCGCGCGGACGAACCCTGATGGCGAACCGGGTTCGGTCTCCGTCGAGACGTTGGCGCGCTGCGTCGCGGGCCCTCTCGGGCTGGATGCGCCGGACTGACAGGCTGCGGCAATGTCGGAGATGGGTGTGGTGAGCTGACATTCCCATCCATCGCCTTAAGTCGCTGCAACTGAGCGGCGGACCTAGAGCATTTCCGTGCTTCTCCGAATCGCGAAAATGCTCTAGCTCTTTGTTTTATCGCATTTTCTTCACGCGAACCGATGTCCACTTCGCTCGAAAATGCTCTAGCACTCGTTTCCGGCTTGGCGAGACGGGGATCGATGGCAGAGCTTTCAGGCCAGGGTCTCGGCGGCGAACACCTTCTGGACGATCTGCCAGCGCCCGTTGAGGTAAAAGCACGACAGCAGGTCGGTCACCTCGCGGGGTGGGATCCGCAGGCGGAGCTTGAGCAGCGCCATGTCACGGGTAATGGCGATGGAGAGGATCTGGTCGGCGCGCACGCCGCCGGCGTCCTGCGGCGAGGTTAGACTCCGGACCACATCGAGCCAGGCGGTGACAGGGGTAACCACCACGCTGTTGCCATCGCCGCGCCGGGTGACCAAGGCGGCGGGGTCGAAGATGGTCGCGAACTTGTCAGCGTCCATCGCGTAGGCGGCGTCGAAGTAGATCTTCGCTAAGGCGACCAATCCATCTATGTTTCCCGTCGAGGGCGTGTCCTGCGGTGTCATGGTGATTCCTTTCAAATCTAGCGTCCAGCAGAGTATAAGGATGGGGCGGCAATGTTTAATCTGCGCGCGCTAATCAACCTTGTAAGCTGAGCTAAGCAATCGAAGGCGATCATGAACCCTTCCCTTCTGTCTGCCGGGGACTTCAACCAGCTCCGCGCCTTCGTGGCCGTCGCCGGTTCGCTGAACTTCAGCCGGGCGGCCGAGAACCTCGGTGTGTCATCCTCGGCGCTCAGCCAGATGGTCCGAGCGCTCGAGGAGCGGGTCGGGGTCAGCTTGTTCAACCGCACCACCCGCAGCGTCTCGCTGACCGAGGCGGGGGCCAAGCTGTTCGAACGGGTACAGCCTGCCGTCGAGGAGCTGGCGGAGGCGCTGGGCGAGACCCGCGAGCGCCGCGCCCATCCCGCCGGGACCGTGCGGGTGCACTGCTTCCGGGCGGCGGCGGACCTCTACCTGACGCCGATCCTCCGTCACTTCAGCGACGCGTATCCGCAGGTCGTGCTCGACGTCACCCTCGACGACGCCGTCGTGAACATCGTGGCCGAGGGCTATGACGTCGCCATCCGCCTCGGGGAGGTGATCGACAAGGACCTCATTGCGGTGAAGCTCGGCCCGGACCTACGCCAGACCGCGGTCGCCTCGCCCGACTATCTCGCCCGGCACGGGACGCCGGCCCATCCGCGCGACCTTCTCGCCCATCGCTGCATCGGCTGGCGATGGCCGGGGCAGAAGACGCCGTACAAATGGGAGTTCATGGAAAACGGCAAGTGGTTCGAGGTCGCCCTCGACGGCCCCCTGATCTCCAACATGAAGGACTTCGGGGTGCAGGCGGCGGTCGACGGGGTCGGCGTCGCCTTCGCCAGCCAACAGCTGATCGCGCCCCACATCGCTGAGGGCCGCCTCGTCACGCTGCTCGAGACCTGGTCCGCTCCCTTCCCCGGCTACTACCTCTGCTATCCGGCCCAGCGGCAGATGGCGCCGCCGCTCCGCGCCGTGATCGACACCATCCGCGGCGGCCCGCGCGCGCGTAACGGCGTCGAGACGGCGGCGGCGATCGGCGCGGCTGTTCCTCGAGGTATACGTCCACACCAGTAACGCCGGGCGCACCGTCGCCAAGCGCATCAACAAGAGTTTTTCGAAACCTCGCCGGGACTAACCTCCGACCCAAGCATGATGTGCTCACATTCCTTCGGCTCTGGAAGGGGCGTATGATCGAGGGCGAGCTGGCCTCCTCGCCGTCTGATTGAGAACGTAGGAGACTGTTCCGATGACCACGCTTCATCGCGAAGACCTATCGTTGGACGGCCACCCGGAGCGCACCGGCGGAAACGGTTCGGAGGGACCGGGATCGGCCTATCTCAGACGGCAGATGCTGATCGGCGGAGAGTGGTGCGACGCCGCCTCAGGCCAGGCGATCGTAGTCGAGAACCCGGGCCGGAAGGAGCCGTTCGGGGAGGTGCCGCGCGGTGGGGCCGTGGACGTCGATCTCGCGGTCGCGGCGGCTGGCGCCGCAGGCCCGGCCTGGGCGCGGATTCCGGCGCGGGACCGCGGGCGGGCGTGCCTAGCCATCGCCGTGGCTCTGGAAGCCCGCGAGGAGGAGCTGGCGCGGCTCATCGCCAGCGAGACCGGCAACGCTCTCCGCACGCAGGCGCGCGGAGAGGCCAAGTGGGTCGCCGATGTGTTCCGCTATTTCGGCGGCCTCGCGAGCGAGTTGAAGGGCACGACCGTCCCGCTCGGCGAATCGATGCTCAGCTACACGCGACGCGAGCCGATCGGCATCGTCGGCGCGATCGTGCCGTGGAATGCCCCGGCCCAGCTCGCGTCGCTCAAGATCGCCCCCGCGATCTGCGCAGGTAACACCCTCGTGCTCAAGGCCGCCGAGGATGCGCCGCTTGCCGTGCTCATGATCGCGGAGATCTGTCAGGCGCACCTCCCGCCGGGGGTGGTCAACGTCCTTACGGGCTACGGTGCGGAGTGCGGCGGGCCGCTCACCGCCCATCCCCGCATCCGCAAGCTGAGCTTCACGGGCTCGACCGCGGTCGGCAAGGCGATCATGCGGGCAGCGGCCGACCGGGTGGTCCCTGTCTCGCTTGAGCTCGGCGGAAAGAGCCCGTCCATCGTCTTTCCCGATGCGGACGAGGACTGGGTCGTCGAGGGCATCATCGCTTCGATGCGCTTTACGCGCCAGAGCCAGTCCTGCACGGCGGGATCGCGGCTGTTCCTGCACGCCGACATCTTCGAGCCGTTCCTCGACAAGCTCGCCGCCAAAGTGGAGGCTCTGAAGATCGGCGACCCGCTCGACGAGGCGACCGACATCGGCTCGATCATCAACGAGCGCCAGTTCACGAAGGTCTGCGGCTACATCGAGGAAGGCCTCCGCCGGCCCGACGCACGCCGCGTGACCGGTGGATTGCCGCCGCGCGAAGGTCCGCTCGCGACGGGGTACTTCGCGATCCCAACGATCTTTGCCGACGCGTCGAACGACTGGCGGCTCGCCCGGGAGGAGATCTTCGGGCCGGTCCTGGTCGCGATCCCCTGGCGCGACGAAGCCGAGGCGATCCGCATGGCGAACGAGAGCCACTACGGGCTGGCCGCCTACGTCTGGTCGCGCGACATCGGCCAGGCGCTGCGCGCCGCGCACGCGGTTGAGGCGGGCTGGGTCCAGGTGAACCAAGGCGGTGGCCAGTTGCTTGGCCAGTCTTACGGCGGTATCAAGGAAAGCGGGATCGGGCGCGAGATGTCGCTCGAAGGCATGCTCGACAGCTTCACCGAGACGAAGACGATCAACGTCAACTTGACGCTCCCGCCGCCGCCACGCTGAGGCGGATCAGGCTGGCCATCTTGAGCGTGCACACGCCAACAAGGCGAATTCAACCACCAGACCAAGCTCGCCGCCGGGTAAGTTGGCGGCAACGTCACTACATTCTTGTGCAGCCGCATTGAAGCGTCAGCGGACGCCTGCTTCTCGCCGCGGATGATCACGGGCCGGAGTCGCCCATGGATACGCAAGACAAGGATTTCGTCCGCGCGGGCAGTCTTCAGGAATTGAAGGCCAAGGGGCGGCTCGTCGTGCACGGGCCCCATCGCCCGATCCTGGTCGTTCACGACGGCGGGCGCGTCTTCGCACTCGACAATCGCTGCCCCCATATGGGCTTTCCGCTCGATCGCGGCAGCGTCGAGGACGGCGTCCTGACCTGCCATTGGCACCACGCTCGTTTCGATCTGGCGAGCGGCTGCACCTTCGACTTGTGGGCGGACGATGTGCCGACCTGTCCCGTCGAGATGCGCGCGGACGGAGAGATCTGGGTGAGCCCGAGTTTTGGCTATGCCGATCCCGCTGGACACTGGCGCAGCCGCCTCGAGGATGGTCTCGCCCACGATCTCAGCCTCATCGTCGCCAAGGCCGTACAGGGGGAACTGGCGGCCGGCGTGCCGCCGCGCGACATCGGGCGGCAGGTTGCGCTGTTCGGCGCCGCCAACCGCGACGGCTGGGGCATAGGTCTGACGATCCTCACTGCAGTCGGCAACATCTTGCCGGTGTTGGGCGAGGAGGACGTCTACCTCGCCCTGTTCCACGGAGCACGCCGCGTCGCCGCGGACTGCGACGGGCAAGCGCCGCGCCGGGAGCGCGCTCCGCTCGCAAGCCGGCCTGCTCTCGCTACGCTCACGCGCTGGCTCCGGCGCTGGACGGCCGTGCGCCACCGCGAGGCAGCCGAACGCACCGTGCTCACCGCCATCGCAGCAGGCGTGGCGCCGAATGCGCTCGCCGACCTGCTAGTCGCGGCCGCCACGGATCGCGTCTACGCCGACGGCGGGCATTCGCTCGATTTCATCAACAAGGTCCTCGAATGCCTGGACCTGATCGGCTGGGAGCACGCAGCCGCCGTACTGCCGACGGTAGTCGGCCAGATGGTGGCGGCACGTGGCGCCGAGGAGGCGACCGCGTGGCGCCAGCCGGCGGATCTCGTCGCATTGTGCGCGGAGACCGCCTCCGAGTTGCCGCGCCTGTTTGACGCCGGCGGCAGCGCCGGCCGCTGGGCTAATCATACGGCCCTGGCCGAAAACCTCCTTGGTGACAATGCGGCCGCGATCATGGATGCGATCAAAACAGCGGTCCGTGCAGGAGCAACGCCTGTTGATCTCGGCCGGTCTCTGGCCTACGCGGCGGCGCTGCGGGTGGCGCGTTTCGGCAGCGCCAATGAGCACGCCGACTGGGAGACCGCTCACCATGTCTTCACCTATGCCAACGCCATCCACCAGGTGCTCAAGCGGATCGGCGCCGGGGCCGCGGACCATCGCAGCCCTGTCGACGGTGTGCGGGGGATCCTTCACGGGGCAATGGCGCTTTATCTTGCGCGCTATCTCAACGTGCCGCCTGCGCGCATGCCTGGCGAGGACAGCGACACGCTGGATGACCTGCCCACCGATGCCGCCGAGATCAGCGCTGCCCTGCTCGATGCTTTCGACCGGCAGCGGCAGGTCGATACGGTCGGGCGCTTGATTGCGCGCCATCTCACGCGCGGTTACCCGCCCCACGCGCTGATCGCGACCTTGGCGCACGCCCTGTTACGCGAGGATGCGGGCTTCCACGCCTATCAGATGCTCGAGGCGGGCGTTCGGCAGTTCGCCGAGTGGGGCGATACCGCTGAGGGCCGGCGCATTCTGATCGCGGTCGGCCGCTACCTCGCCGCCCATGCGCCGACCGAACGCGCCGCCCTGCAGACAGCGGACATCGCGCGCCGGCTCCTGCGTGGCGGCCAGCTTCATCAGGACGCCGAGACGTGATGAAGGGCGGCCGCCTGTTGCGCACCAGCCGGCGCGCATCACGCCGCGCGGTAGACCTCCGCTCCCTCGATTCCATCTCTCGCGCGGAAGGGTGGGCGGAAGGGTGGAATGCGTCGGGGGTGACGAAGTCGTTCACGACATTCACAGAACCGAAAGTCACGACCGCGATCTCGATGCGCTTCATCGCCATGGCATTCTGGACGAATTGGCGCATGTGAACGCGTCCGCTTCTTTAATCGGGCATGGAGGTCAAGCTCCGTTTTCAGCCGCCGTTTTGTCTCGTCTGGCACGATACCGGCGAAGGGCAGATGAAGCAGGTCCTGGACCTGGCGACCCGCTTGGGCCTCCGTGACACACTCCAGGCGTTGCACTCCGAACTGCTTCGCCAGGGGTGGGGGATCCAGTACGCCTACCGCACCCCCGACGATTTCAAGTTCGGCGGGGGCGATCGCCGCATGCTCCAATACGAGCCCACAGAGGCGAAACAGGCGAAGAACCAGAATGCCCGCGTGATGCGCATCCTCTTCAGCATGTCGAGCCATGAGGAGGGGCTGGCGGTTCTCCTCGACGCCGATGAGGAGGATCGTGTCGTCGGGAAGCGCCTGATGTGGATACGAGACGCATCCGGGGTCAAGGAGTTCATCTACCGGAGCGTCCAGCCCTCCAAGTGGTACGGTGGTCGCCGCTGCACTCGTCGAGCCTTCTCCGACTGCCGCTTAGCAACCAGAATGCCCCTAAACGGACCTCCATCGCGTCAGCTCCGGGCCATTTTTGACCGTTCAGCGGCGCGCCGCGAAGGTCTCACTTGGGTCGAAATTCCCCGTTGGCCGCTTTGCCTGGCCGAGGGGCTGACGGATCGGCTCCAGACCCTCAGGACGCGGCGCTAAAACGCGTGCGGAACCGGTGGCGGCGCCCGATGGTTGTTTCTTGTCAACGCAAGCCGCGCCGGCCCTCCCGCGGAGACCGTCGGCACGACCGTGCGGTCGCCGGGGACAGGGGGCCGGAGAATTGCCATGAGACTGACCGTTTCCGTCATCAAGGCCGATGTGGGCTCCGTCGGTGGGCACACGAAGCCCTCACCGCGCATGTTGGACAGCGTCAGGGCCGAGGTTTCGCACGCCATCGAGAGTGGCCTGCTGATCGATGGCTTCGTCTCCCACACCGGTGACGATATCGCGATCCTCATGACCCATGTGCGGGGCTCCGGGAGTTGCGAGGTGCACGAGTTTGCCTGGAACGCCTTTCTGGAGGCAACCGCGATCGCCAGGGGTAGCGGGCTCTACGGCGCGGGCCAGGATCTCCTCGTCGACGCACCATCCGGAAACCTTCGCGGTGCCGGCCCCGGTGTCGCCGAACTCACCTTCGAGCACAGCCTCTCGGGCGTGCGGCCGGCGGAGTCCTTCATGGTCTTCGCCGCCGATAAATGCGGCCCAGGCGCCTACAACCTGCCGCTCTACCTGGCCTTTGCCGACCCGATGTACTGCGCGGGGCTCATGCTGCCCCCGATGATCAAGGGATTCAGTTTCCACATCATCGACATGGACAACACGGCCGGCGACAGCGTGATCGAGCTCGATGCACCGGAAGACAGTTACCGCATCGCCGCCTTGCTCCGCGACAATGAGCGCTTCGGCATCGACCGCATTGTGTCCCGCACCCATGGCGAGCCGGTCGCGGCGGCCTCGGCACAGCGCCTGCACGCCATCGCCGGCAAGTACACGGGCAAGGACGACCCCGTCGCGCTGCTCAGGAACCAGGGGATCTTCCCCGCCCCGGAGGAGATCATCTCGCCCTTCGCCAAGGCGCATTTCGTCGGTGGCGACGCGCGGGGCTCGCATGTCATGCCACTCATGCCGGTGCCGCTCAACACGGCGGTCACGGGTCTTTATTGTCTGCCCATCGTCTCTTGTGTCGGCTTCTCCATCGACAGGCAGGGCCGCTTTTCCGAATCCCATACGGACTTCTTCGACAATCCGGCATGGGACGAGGTCCGCAGCCGCGCCCAGCGCAAAGCGCTCGAGATGCGCAGCCAGGGTTGGTCCGGGGCGGCGATGCTGCCCTATTCGGAGCTGGAATATGGCGGCTTCCGCGACACTGTCGGCGGGTTGGTCGAGCGCTTCAGGATGCGCGAAGCGAGCGAGCCTGCGACCGTCGAGTAGCAAGGACTGCTTTCAGCCGGACCGGGATCACGGCGCGTGCGCTTGCGGTCGGGGGAACGCTGATGTCGTGGCCTCCAGCGAAGCCGCATGGCCATGCCCCCTCGGCCATCGCTCCTTCCGGCGCGTCCCATGGAGCACTCTGAAGCCGGGACATGGGCAAGCGCCCAACTCCGGCTTCACCGCCCTCGCCCGACGTGACTTGATCCCAGCATCTCTCCACCCAAACCTTCATTGGTGACGATCGAGTGCTTGCTTTCGGTCTCGTCCACTCTCGCATTCATGCGGCGGGCCGGACCTGGCACGGCGGTTGCCCGACATGCCTCAGGTCACAGCTTCCGCCTGTTCGGATATAATGAGGCCGTCTCGATGCCGAGGTTGCGCACGGCGTAGCTTCGTGTGGCCGAGGAGAAGCCGACATGCTCGCAAGGCGCCGATGCGCTTGCTGCTGGCGGTATGCAAGTTTTATGGCTTTTTGCATACGGTTTGGCCACGGATTGCGCATGAGTCAGGCAAATCCATTCCAGAAACCAAAAATTCCGCGAGAATCGCCGGTATGCGGCCCCGGCGCCGGTTGCGCTTGCCGCTGGAGCCCTCGGAAAATGGATTGCGACCCAACTATTATTGTATACTATTGAAGCAATATATCGTACACAAAATGCGTCCACATTGAATGGGACAGGCTCATGCTCGCTTTCATCGCCAAGCGGATGCTCGCCGTCATTCCTGTGATGGCCGTCGTCTCGATCGTCGTATTCCTGCTGCTCAGATTGAGCCCGGGCGACCCCGCGCTCGTCATCGCCGGCGAGAACGCGGATGCCGAGGCCGTCCAGCGCATCCGCGTGGCGCTCGGCCTCGACCAGCCGCTGCTGACGCAGTTCCTGGTCTGGCTGCGGACCATGCTGTCGGGCGATCTCGGCACCTCGATCTTCACCAATCTGCCGGTGGCCGACCTGATCCTGCAGCGCGTCGAGCCGACCCTTTCATTGGCCCTTGCCACCATGATCTTCGCGATCCTTGTCGCCGTGCCGCTCGGCACCGTCGCCGGAGCGACGGCTGGAAGCTGGCTCGATCGCACGCTCATGGTGGTGTCGGTGGTCGGCTTCTCCGTGCCTGCCTTCGTGCTCGGCTACTGCATGATCTATGTGTTTTCGCTGCAGCTCGGCTGGGCGCCGGTGCAGGGCTTCACCAGCATCTCCAAGGGATTCCTGCCGTTTCTGCGCACCATCGCGCTGCCCACTGTGACGCTCGGCCTCGCCTATATGGTGCTGATCGCGCGGATCACGCGGGCCAGCGTGCTCGAGATGATGGGCGAGGATTTCATCCGCACGGCGCGCGCAAAAGGTGTCGTCGAACGGCTGGTCGTCACGCATCACGCGCTGCGGAACGCCGCGATCCCGATCCTCACCGTCATCGGCATCGGCGTCGCGCTCCTGATCAGCGGCGTCGTGGTGATCGAGACGGTGTTCAACATTCCCGGCGTCGGCCGCCTGGTCGTCGACGCCATCCTGAAGCGCGACTATCCGGTGATCCAGGGCGTCATCCTGCTGTTTTCAGCCGTGTATGTGCTGATCAACCTGACGATCGACATCGGCTATGCGCTGCTCGACCCGAGGGTGCGCTACTGATGACGATGCTCTCGCCCCAACTCGCCGGCGAAGCGCCGCGCAACCCTCTCCTCGGGCTTCTCGGCCAGGCGCTGCGCAACCCCTCGGTCCTGGTCGGCGGCTTCATCGTCGCAGCGATCGTGGGCATGGCCATCGCTGCGCCGCTGCTCGGCACCGTCGACCCCGTCCGTATCGACCCTGCCGTGCGCCTGAGGCCCCCGTCGGATCTGGCCTGGTTCGGGACCGACCTGTTCGGGCGCGATGTCTATAGCCGCGTCGTCTACGGTGCGCGCAGCTCCCTTCTCGTCGGCCTCAGCGTCGCGGCCTTCGCGACCGCCTTCGGCGTCCTGATCGGCCTCGTCGGCGGCTATTTCCGCGCCGTCGACATCGTCGTCATGCGCGTCATGGACGGGCTGATGGCGATCCCGACCTTTCTGCTGGCGATCGCGCTCGTCTCGCTCACCCGCGCCAGCATCGGCACGGTCGTCCTGGCTCTGACGATACCGGAAATACCGCGTGTCGTGCGCCTGGTGCGCAGCGTGGTGCTCACCGTGCGCGAGGAGCCTTATGTCGAGGCCGCAATCTCGGTCGGAACGCCGACGCCGCTGATCCTGCTGCGCCACATCCTGCCGTCGACGATCGCGCCGCTGCTCGTGCTCGGCACCTATGTCTGCGCCCAGGCGATCCTGGTCGAGGCGGCGCTGAGCTTCCTCGGCTCCGGCCTGCCGCCCGAGATTCCGAGCTGGGGCAACATGATCTCCGAGGGGCGGACCTTCTTCCAGGTGACCCCGCGGCTCGTCTTCCTCCCAAGCCTGTTCCTGGCGCTGACGGTGCTGGGCATCAACCTGCTCGGCGACGGTCTGCGGGACACGCTCGACCCTCGTATCGCCAAACGGATGTGAGCGGAGATCAGATGAACGCCCGGGCCCCGATCGTCGAACTTCGCAACCTCTGCGTGCCGTTGCCGCTCGGCGGAGACCGGCGCCACGCGGTGGATGGCGTTTCGCTCTCGGTTTCACAGGGGGAAATCGTCTGCGTCGTCGGCGAGTCCGGCTCCGGCAAGTCGGTCACTGCGCAGGCCATCATGGGGCTGCTGCCCAAGCTGTTCGCGCGGCCCGCCGGCGCGATCCTCTTCGACGGCGAGGATCTACTGCAAGCGTCGACGCAACGGATGCGCAGCCTGCGCGGCCGCGAGATCGGCATGATCTTCCAGGAGCCGATGACCGCGCTCAACCCGGTCCACACCGTCGGCGCCCAGATCGACGAGGTGCTGCGCGCGCATCTCTCGCGGCCCTCCGCGGAGCGCTTCGTCCGCGTCGTCAAGGCGATGGAGGAGGTCGGCCTGCCCGATCCCGAGCGACTCTACCATGCCTTCCCGCATCAATTATCGGGCGGCCAGCGCCAGCGCGTGCTGATCGCCGCGGCTCTGATCCTCGAGCCGCGCCTGCTGATCGCCGACGAGCCCACCACCGCGCTCGACGTCACCACGCAGGCACAGATCCTGAAGCAGATCCGGGACCTGCAGCGCAGCCGCGGCATGGGCGTGCTGTTCATCACCCACGACATCGGCGTCGTCGCCGAGATCGCCGACCGGGTGGTCGTGATGAAATCCGGCAAGGTCGTCGAGAGCGGCGACGTCACCCGCATCCTCACCGCGCCGGAGGCCGACTATACCCGCATGCTGATCGCCGCCGTGCCGACGCTCGAGGCGGCGAGGCCCGCCGAGCCCGTGCCCGGCCCGCTGGCGCTGACGGTCAGGGACATCGCCAAGACCTACAGCGTCCGCAGCGCCTTCGGCGGCACCCGCGAGGTCACGGCGCTGAAGCCGACCTCGCTCACGCTGCATCGCGGCGAGACGATCGGCGTGATCGGCGAATCGGGCTCCGGAAAGTCGACGCTGGCGCGCTGCATCACCCGGCTGATCGAGCCGAGCTCCGGCGAGGCGGCGCTGCTCGGCGAATCCGGCGGCAAACCCTTCCGCAGGCGTATCCAGATCGTGTTCCAGGATCCCTATCGCTCGCTCAATCCACGCCGGACCGTCGGGCAATCGATCATCGAGGGGCCGATGAATTTCGGCATGCCGAAGGCCGAGGCCTGGAACAAGGCGCGCGAGCTCATGGTGCTGGTCGGCCTGGAGCCTGCCGCGCTCAACCGCTACCCGCATCAATTCTCGGGCGGCCAGCGCCAGCGCATCTCGATCGCGCGTGCGCTTGCCATGGAGCCGGAGATCCTGGTGGCGGACGAGGCCGTCTCGGCGCTCGACGTCTCCGTCCAGGCCCAGGTGCTGAAGCTGATCGACGACGTTCAGAAGCGGTTCGACCTCGCCATCCTGTTCATCACGCACGACCTGCGCGTCGCGGCTCAGATCTGCGACCGGATCCTCGTGATGCACCGCGGCGAACTGGTCGAGGAAGGCAGCGTGCGCGCCGTCTTCTCCTCGCCCGCGCACGCCTATACGCGCCGCCTGCTGGATTCGATTCCTGGCAAGCGGATGGCAGCCGCCGCCTGAGGCGGCGTTCAAAAAGGGGAGAGCTCGTCATGCTGTCGCACGTGAAAGGGATACGCCGCACGCTTCTGGCATCCGCCTTTCTGCTGGCCGGCCTCGGCACGGCGGTGGCCGGGCCGACATTGCGCTTCGTGCCGCATGCCGATCTGCAGGCGCTCGATCCGATGGGCTCGACGGCCGACATCGTGAAGATGCACGGCTTCATGATCTACGACACGCTCTACGGGCTCGACGCGAACTTCGTGCCGCAGCCGCAGATGGTGAAGACCATGACGCCGTCGGACGACCGCAAGACCTATCGTTTCACCTTGCGAGACGGCCTCAAATGGCATGACGGCCAGCCGGTGACCGCCGAGGACTGCGTCGCCTCGCTGAAGCGCTGGGCGGCGCGCGACGCGGCCGGCCAGCTGATGAACCGCGTGCTGGCGGAGATGAAGGTGGTCGACGACAAGACCTTCGAGCTGATCTTCAAGGAGCCCTACGGGCTGGTGCTGGAATCCTTGAGCAAGGTCGCCTCCAACATCCCCTTCATGATGCCCAAGCGGGTGGCGGAGACCGATCCCTTCAAGGAGATCCAGGACTATACCGGCTCCGGCCCGTATCGCTTCGTGCGCAAGGATTGGGTGCCCGGAAACAAGGTCGTCTACGAGAAATTTGCCGGCTATGTTCCGCGCTCGGAGCCGGCCAGCGCCTTCGCAGGCGGCAAGGTCGCCAAACTCGACCGCGTCGAGTGGCTGATCATCCGCGACCAGCAGACCGCGCTCTCGGCTCTGCTCGGCGGCGAGATCGATCTGTGGGAAAACCCGTCGCTCGACCTCCTGCCCGTGCTGAAGACGGCGCCCGGCATCGCGACCAGCGTCATCAACCAGACCGGCAAGCAGGCGCAGCTCTATTTCAACCATGTGATCCCGCCTTTCGACAATCCGAAGGCGCGGCAGGCGATGTTCTGGCTGACCAAGCAGAAAGCCTATCTGCAGGCGATCAACGGCAATCCGGAGTTCTACCGCACCTGCGCCTCCTTCTTCATCTGCGGCACGCCGATGGAAACGGAGGCCGGCCTCGAGGCCCTCAAGGCTCCCGATCCGGAGAAGGCCAAGGCGCTCTTCAAGGAAGCCGGCTGGGACTTCTCCAAGCCGATCGTCGTGCTCGACCCGACCGACGAGACGATCGCGCATCCGGCGACGGTGGTGACCGTGCAGGCGATGCGCGACATCGGGCTGAAGGTCGACGTGCAGGCGATGGACTGGGCGACCATGCTCAAGCGCCGCAACTCCAGGGAGCCGACCAGCAATGGCGGCTGGAATATCCTGCACTCCTATACCGGCGGGCAGGTCGTCTCGACCCCGGTCTGGAGCATCGCCTTCTCCGGCGCCTGCGAGAAGGGCCTGTTCGGCTGGCCCTGCGACCAGACATTGGAGGATCTGCGGCTGAAATGGGCCTTGGTCGACGGTGTCGAGGCCAAGAAGGCGGTGGCCGCCGAGGTGTCAAAGCGCGCCTTCGAGACCGGCCATCACGTGCCGCTCGGCCAGTGGACCTCCTATGTCGCGCATTCGGCCAAGGTATCGGGCCTGATCGCGACGCAGGACGTGCCGGTGTTCTGGAACCTTGGGAAAGCCGACTGAGCGCCCTGTCGGCGCGACGCGGCGCGCCGTCGCACCGACAGCCTTTTTCATCGAGCCGGGACGTGGACATGACCGAGAATTTCGACCGACTTGCCTTCGCTCCCGAGGAGTATCTGACTCGCCGCGATGCGTTGCGCGCACTGATGGCGGAGCGCGGCATCGCCGCGGTGGTGCTCACATCGACCGAGAACACCTATTATCTCACCGGCTTCGGCTCGCTCGCCTATGGTGCGACGGCGCTGGTCATGCGGGCCGACGGCAAGGCCGTCTGGGTCATGCGCCGCACCGAGCTCAGCAATGTGCGGGCGCTCGCCGACCAGCTTTGGGTCAATGAGGGCATCGGCGTCGCCGACGGCCACAATCACGCCGATGTGCTCGAGGGCGCGATCGCCGATCTCGCCGGTCCGAACGCCGTGATCGGCGTGGAGTTTGCGGCGGTCCAACCGATCCTGCGGGGCTTTGTCGGCCCGCGCGCCGACGGCCGGAACGTCGTCGACGCGTCCGGGCTCGTCGAGCATCTGCGTCGCATCAAGAGCCCGGCCGAGATTGCACTGATGAAGCGGGCCGGCGCGATCGCCGCGCAATCGTGCCGCGACGGCTTCGCAGCCCTCAAGGATGGCATGACCGACAGCGCGCTTGCGACTGTCGTGACCGAGAGCCTGTTGCGCAACGGCAGCGGGCGCATGGCGCAGATGCCCAATGTCTGCGCCGGCCCCCGCAGCGCGCGGGCGCATGTCACCTGGTGCGGGGCCCCGATCCGCCGCGGCGAGGTGGTCAACATCGAGCCTGCCGCCTCGGTGCACGACTACCATACGCCGATCTACCGCTTCTATTCGCTCGGCCAGCCGCAGGACATTGTCCTGGAGATGTTCGATGTCTGCCGCGCGGCGCTCGACGAAGGCTATGCGCGGGTGCGGCCCGGCATGACCTCACATGAAGCGGCCCGCATCTTCGAAAGCGTCATCGAGAAGGCCGGGTTCGGCGAGTCCATGGTGACGCGGCCGGCCTACAGCATCGGTGCGTCGTTCCCGCCCGGCTGGGGCGAGGACAATGTCATGGCGATCCGGGCCGGCAGCGAGCAGCCCCTGGAGGAAGGCATGTGCTTCCACGTGGTGCCCTGCCTCTACAAGGACGGCGTCGGCTGCGTCGCGGCCAGCATGCCGTCCGTGCTGACGCGCACCGGCTTCGAATCTCTCTCCGGCGATCACGTGGTGTTCGGGATCAAGGACTGAGGGCCCATCGGTCGCCTGGCGCAGCCTCGTGATCAGCGCCACACCGACGATAGCGCGTGCAGCGCAGGGCGAGCCGCGAGGACGCCGAAACCTGGGGGGCAGCGCGGCGGCACATCGGCCGCCGGTGGTGGCTTGAAATCGGCTTCCGTCGGCCTACCATTGCCGTCGGGCTGGCATTGCCGTCGGCCTGCCCTTGCGTTGCCTATCGTGAAGGAGCGCAGCCATGGACCTCACCGTGGTGCCCATCGTCAAGCCGGACGCCGCCAACTTCATCTTCGGCCAGTCGCATTTCATCAAGACCGTGGAAGACCTCCACGAGGCGCTGGTGGGCGCGGTTCCCGGCATCCGCTTCGGGCTGGCCTTCTGCGAGGCCTCCGGCAAGCGGCTGGTGCGCTGGTCGGGTAATGATGACGCCGCAGTCGCCCTCGCCCGCGACAACGCATTGGCCATTGGCGCCGGCCATAGTTTCCTGATCTTCCTGGGCGACGGTTTCTTTCCCGTCAACGTGCTGGCTGCGGTGCGTGCGGTGCCGGAGGTCTGCCGGATCTACTGCGCGACGGCCAACCCGACACAGGTGATCGTCGCGCAAACGGAGCAGGGCCGCGGCGTGCTCGGCGTGGTGGATGGCGCCTCGCCGCTGGGTGTCGAAGCCGAGGCGGATATCGCCTGGCGCAAAGACCTGCTGCGAAAGATCGGCTACAAGCTGTAGTGGCCGGATGAGGCCGAAACCGACGGGCCAGCATGGCCAGTACCGTTCCGAAATCGGCGCCTTACCCGATGTAACCATACCGCAGCGGGCCTGAACCAGTCTCGCTGTCTGATGCCAAACGCATGTTTGCTTGGGGAGCGCACGCCTCCTCTTCGGACGTGGCGCGGGGCCGCTGCATGGAGATGGCGAACGCGCTGGGCAAAGTGACATTCGCCCAATGAATGAGCTCGCTCTGCGGCAAAGGAAGGCAGCAGCGGGATTGACGGCCGTGATCAATCACGTTGGTATACCAAAAGTATCCCGACCGATCGGAGACGCGGTTGACTGACCTGCAAACTGACGACGCGTCGCTGGCCGAGCGCGCCATGCAGCAAATTCGCCAGATGATCCTCGCCGGCGATCTGCCAGGCGGAGCGGTGGTTCAGGATCGTCGCCTGGCCGAGTTGCTCGGGCTGTCACGGACGCCGGTTCGCGAAGCGCTCGGGCGTCTTGCAGGGGAAGGGTATCTGCGCCGAGACAAGCGGCTCCTCACCGTCCACAGCGTCTCGATCGAGGACGTCATGGAGATTCTCGCAACCCGGCGGGTTCTGGAAGGCGAGACAGCCCGACTGGCGACAGGACGTTTGGCGGCGGCTCGCATCGCCGAAATCCGATCCGCCGTCGAAGGCATGGTCAGCCCGGCAGCCGTTTCCCATGACAGGCACTGGAGCGTCGACGACCTCGTCCATCTCTCGATCGCCGAAGCCGGCGGCAACCGGCTGATGGCGCGGTTGGTCAAGGATCTGCGCGAGCGCACCCGCATGTTCGGGCTCTCGCGCATCCCGCGCCGCTTCGAGCCCGGCAAGAACGAGCATCTCGCCATCCTCGCCGCAATCGAGGCCGGCGACGCCGAGGGCGCCGCGCGCGCCATGCAGGCTCATATCGACAATACGCGGCAGGGAATCCTCGATCTTCTGGCGGGAACGCTGGCGAAGGAGGCGATGTGAGACGGGCCGGCTTGCTGCCTCAGGACCCTGCTGCCTCAGGACAAGGAGTGACGGGATGAGCGGACGCCTGCTCTATCTGCACAATGGACCCCGCCGCGACTCCGTCGCGAAACTGCCCGAGCGCTTCGGCGCCTGGGGGCTCGACGTCGACGCGCGCTGGGCCTTCGACGGCGATTTCCCGGAGCAGCTCGATGGCTATGACGGCATCTTCCTCTCGGGCAGCCCGCATGGCGCCTATGAGGATGTGCCCTTCATCCATCGCGAGCATGAGCTGATCCAGCAGGCAGACAAGCTCGGCATCCCGATGCTCGGGGTCTGCTTCGGCAGCCAGATCCTGGCCTCGGCCCTATGCGGACGTGATCAGGTCTTTCGGCGCTCCTTCTGCGAGGTCGGCAACAAATGGCTCGACGTCACGCCTGCGGCCCGCACCGATCTCATCGCCGACGAGATCGGCGAGCGCGTCTACATGTTCGTCTGGCATAATGACGAGGTCCGCGCCGACCATCCCGACATGCGGGTGCTGGCCACAAGCGATCTCTGTCCCAACCAGATCTGGCGCTATCGCGACCGCAAGGCCTGGGGCATCCAGGGCCACCCCGAGATTACGCGGGACCAGGCGCAGATCTGGTTCGAGCAGAGCCGCGCGACGATGGAGCGCGACGGCGCCGATATCGACCACCTCAAGGCCACTGCCGACGAGGCTCTGCCCGCCAAAACCATGCTCAGCAAATTCGCCGCGCTCTGCGGCGCCAAGACCGCCTGAGCGCGGTCCAACATGAGGAGAAGCGTGATGAAGAAGCTCATCGTCGCAGTCGCTGCGATGGCCCTGCTCGCTCCGGTCGCTGCCAGCGCCAAGGAGATGACCTTCGCCTCATGGGGTGGAGCCTATCAGGAGGCGATCCGCAAAGCCTGGATCGTACCCTTCACCAAGGAGACGGGCATCAAGGTCGAGGAAGACACCGGTCCCGAGACCGCCAAGATCAAGGCGATGGTCGACACCAAATCCGTGACCTGGGACGTCGTTACGGCCGGCGGCGGCGGGCTGATGCGCGGCGTCAAGCTCGGCCTGTTCGAAAAAATCACGCCCGATATGGTGAAAACCGATCATGTCATTCCCGGCGCCCGCAACGATTACGGCATCCCCTCCGAGATTTTTTCGACACTGATCGGTTACTCGACCAAGGCTTTCCCCGCCGGCGGCCCGCAGCCCAGGAGCTTCGCCGATTTCTGGGACGTCACAAAGTTCCCCGGCAAGCGCACGCTGCCCGACAAGCCGGAGACGGTCGTCGAGGCCGCCCTTCTCGCTGATGGCGTGCCGATGGACGACGTCTACAAGACGCTCTCGACCGAGATCGGGCTCAAGCGCGCGCTCGACAAGATCCGGGCGCTCAAGCCGAACGTCGCGGTCTGGTGGGCGAGCGGCGCCCAGCCCGTCCAGGCGCTCGGCTCCGGCGAAGTCGTGATGGCGCTCGGCTGGAACGGACGCTTCCAGTCCGGCATCGAGTCCAAGCTGCCGATCGCCATGGCCTGGGAGCAGCAGATTCCACAGGTCGGCTTCTTCATGATCCCCAAGGGCGCGCCCAACAAGGCCGAGGCCGTTGCCTTCCTCAACTACATCGTCAAGCCAGCGAACAACGCTCGGCTGAGCGAATTCGTTGCCTATGGCCCGGTGACCGAGCAGGCTTGGGAGACGATTCCGACCGCCCGCGCCGAGACCCTGCCCTCGACGCCAGAGCGCCTGAAAAGCGCATTGTTCCTCGACATCGCGTGGTGGGCCGAGGCCGGCCCGCGCGTGACCGAGGCCTACACCGCGATGCTCAAGGAGTGATCATGTCGATCGCGAGACCCTGGTTCCCGCGCGCGGATTATCTCGCGCGGGTCGAGAAGGTCCGCGCCGAGTTGGCGCGGACCGGACAGGACGCGTTCATCGCCTTCCTGCCGGAGACGGTGACTTATCTCACCGGCTTCTTCACCCGCGGCTATTCGAGCTTCCAGTTCGCCGTGATCCCGGCCTCCGGGGAGCCGGTGCTGTTTTGCCGCGATGTCGAGGAATATTATCTCGACGCCACCTGCGCCTTCCCCAAGCGGGTGATGTGGACCGATTCAGACGATCGCATCGCGGTCGCGGCTCGCGCCATCCGCCAGGCGGCTGGCGAAAAGCCGAGACTCGCCGTCGAGATGCAGGCCTGGACGCTCAGCGTTTCCCGCTATGAGGGCCTGCGTGCAGCCTTGCCGGAGGCGCAATGGAGTGACGCCTCACGCTTCGCCAGCGCCATGCGCTTCATCAAGTCGCCGGCCGAGATCGCCTATCAGCGCGCTGCCGGCAAGGCGGCCGAGGCCGGCATGGCGGCCGGCATCGCCTCGGCCAGGGCCGGAGCGACCGAGCGCGAGATGGCGGCCGAGATCTGCGCCGCGATGATCCGTGCCGGCAGCGACCTGCCCGGCCCTGGCGTCCTCTCCTCGGGCGAGCGCGCCTATCATCTCCATGGTGGGTACTCGGACCGTGTGCTGGAGACGGGCGACATCGTCCAACTCGAAACCACCCCCAATGTCCGCCACTACCACGCCCGCTTCATGCGGCCGATCAAGGTCGCCACCGCAACCGATGAGGAACACGCCATCGTCGAGACGCTCATCGCCATCCAGGATGCAGCGATCGCGGCCGTGAAGCCCGGCGTGGCGGCGACCATTCCGGACGCGATCTATCGCGAGGGCGTGCTGGCCGCTGGCCTGCGCGAGACCTACACCAACAAGACCTTCTACTCGGTCGGTCTCATGCTGCAGCCCAATGGCGGCGAGCCGCTGGAGGCCGAGCCGACGGCGACCTGGCGCTTCGAGCCCGGCATGACCTTCCATACCTACGTGCTGGCCAAGGGGTTCGGCATGTCCGAGACCATCACCATCACGGAAGGCGGCTGTGAGCGGCTGACGAACTTCCCGCGCCAGCTTTTCGTGGCGTGAGGCGAACGGCGTGACAATGATCGCCCGCCATGCAGAGCCCGGCCGCCGCGCGGCCTGGCATGGCTTCCCGGTCTGGCTCGGGCTTCTGCCCTTCGCGCTCGTCCTCGCGATCCTGTTCGCGGTGCCAGTGTTCTCCCTGCTGCGGCTGGCCTTCGGCGAGGGTGGTTTCACCCTCGCGCATTTCCAGCGCATGGTCGACGTCCCGGTCTATCGCTCGGTACTGGGCACGACGCTTGGCATCGCCGCGCTCGTCACACTGCTCGCCGTGCTGGCGAGCTATCCACTCGCCTATGTCATGGCGACGGTCGGCCCGCGCATGCGCAGCCTCTTGCTGCTGCTCGTGCTGTTGCCATTCTGGACGAGCGCGCTGGTGCGCACCACGGCCTGGATCATCCTGCTCCAGAGCAACGGCGTCGTGAACAAGCTGCTGATGGGCAGCGGGCTTACCTCCTCGCCCATCGCCTTCATCTACAATCTCTCCGGCGTTCTGATCGGCATGACGCATGTGCTCATGCCTTTCATCGTGCTGCCGCTCTATGCCGCTTTCCGCAATCTCGAACTCTCGACGGTGCAGGCGGCAGAAAGCCTCGGCGCCGGGCCGCTCACCATCTTCGCCCGCATTATCCTGCCGCTGACGGCGCCGGGCGTGGTGGCCGGGTCAATGATCGTGTTCATGAACGCGATCGGCTTCTATCTGACACCGGCCCTTATGGGCGGGCCGGGCCAGACCATGATCGCGCAGATGATCGCCTCGAACATCAACACCGATCTCAACTGGCCCTTCGCCGCTGCGCTGGCGACTGTCCTGCTCGTCGCGACCATCTCGATGCTGGTTCTGTTCCAGCGCTTCTTCGGGCTGGAGCGGCTGATCGAGAGCGGGGGCGGCAAGGCCGGCGAGCCCTTTACCGTGACCTCGCGCGGGCGCTCGCCTGGTGGCTGGGCAACGGTCGCCGCGGCCGGGCTCGTCGCAGCCTTCCTGATCGCGCCGATCATCATCGTCTTCCCGATGAGCCTGGGATCCTCGCCCTTTCTCAGCTTCCCGCCCGAGAGCTACAGCCTGACCTGGTACGCGAACTTCTTCTCGACCAGCAAATGGGTCGCGGCGCTGACCCGTTCGTTGCAGATCGCCGGCGTCGTCGTCGTGAGCTCGGTCGTGTTGGGTACGCTCGCCGCGCTTGGCGTCTCGCGGATGCGGCCGCGCTGGCGCGCGGCGGTCGAGACGATCTTCATCCTGCCGATGATCGTGCCGGTGATCATCCTGGCCGTCGGGCTTTACTACCTCCTCGCGCCCACCGGCCTCGTCGGCTCGATCTGGGGCGTTGCGCTCGGCCATGTCGTGCTGGCGACGCCCTATGTCTTCATCACAGTGCGCGCCGCGCTGAAATCCTTCGACGGCAATCTCGAACTCGCAGCGCTGGGTCTCGGCGCATCATGGCCGACGATGTTTCGGCGGGTCATGCTGCCCGGCATCGCGCCCGGCATTGCGGCGGGGGCGATTTTTGCCTTCATCACCTCCTTCGACGACGTGGTGATCGCGCTGTTCCTGACCAATATCCGCAGCCGCACCCTCCCCAAGCTGATGTATGAGGGCGTCGCGCACGAGATCGACCCGACCATCATCGCGGCCTCCTGCCTGATCATCCTGGTGACGATCCTGGTGCTCGGCGCCAATCTCCTCGTCTCGAAGCGCACATGACATGACCGTTCCCGCTCTCGGCAAGGCCGTCTCGATCCGCTCGCTCGACAAGAGCTACGGCGCCACCAAGGCGCTCAACGGTGTCTCGCTGGAGATTGCCGCGGGCGAATTCTGCACGCTGCTCGGCGCCTCCGGCTCGGGCAAGACGACGCTGCTCAAGACCATCGCGGGCTTCGAGAACTATGATACCGGCGCGATCCTCATCGGCGGCACCGATATCGGCCCGGTGCCCGTCTCGAAGCGCAACATCGGCATGGTCTTCCAGAACTATGCGCTGTTCCCGCATATGAGCGTGCGCCGCAACGTCGCCTTCGGCCTGGAAATGCGCAGGCTGACGAAGGCCGAGATCACGAGCCGCGTCGAAGAGGCCTTGGCGCTGGTCGATCTGACGGCCTATGCGGAGCGCCTGCCGCGCCAGCTCTCGGGCGGGCAGCAGCAGCGCGTCGCGCTGGCGCGTGCCCTCGTCATCAAGCCCGATATCCTGCTGATGGACGAGCCGCTCGGCGCGCTCGACAAGAACCTCCGACAGTCCATCCAGCTGGAGCTGAAGCGGCTGCACGCGGCGGTCGGCGCCACGGTCGTCTATGTCACGCATGATCAGGAAGAGGCCCTCTTCCTCTCCGACAGGATCGCGCTGATGGACAAGGGCCGCATCGTTCAGGCGGCGAGCCCGCGCGATCTCTACGATAGGCCGGCCAATCGCTTCGTCGCTGGCTTTCTGGGAGAGTGCAACTTCATTCCAACGCCGACCGGCACGGTAGCAGTGCGGCCCGAAAAACTGCGCGTCGGTTCGCAGGCGAACGACTGTAACCAGGTTTTCGAGGCAAGGTTGCTTTCAGTGATCTTTATCGGACGTGGATACCGGCTCATTCTGGAGCTGGAGGGCATTGAAATCACGGTGCTGACCGAGACAAGCGATGAGATCGCCGCGCTCAGGACAAATGGCTTGGTCCGGATGGGATTTCGGAAGGAGGACATCATAGCGACCGAGTGAAAACATCGGAATGCCAAACCATTCACGGCTCCTCTTATCAGAGCGTGATCACGTGCCACGGTGACTAAATGGACGACCGTCCGAACAACAAAGTCGATACCGACTGTCTCCCTGTTTCGGTCCTTGGTGCGGCTTTCGCCTTCAGCGCTGCCGCCTACAATCTGGTGCGCTTGCAGAAGCTCAGCGCGGAGACCGGCTGATGACCAAGGTTCCCGCCTTCGCCAAGGCTTTTGCCGGCCGCTGGCGTATCGTCGAGATGGATGTCTGGGACAATGACGTCCTCGATCTCGTCGAGGAGGCGCATCTCACCTTCCGCGGCGCGGCGGACGGCGGGATCGCCTTTGGTGCGCTGAAGGGCGTCCTCGATGTCCGCTACGGCTCGCGCGACGGTTCAGCCTGTGCGGAGTTCTCATGGGAAGGGCACGATGAGAACGACCCGGCCTGCGGCCGCGGATGGGTTGTCATCGGCACCGCGGGGCGCCTCGTCGGCCACTTCTACATCCACAATGGCGACGATTCAGGCTTCGTATGCGAACGCGCCTGACTTCTTCAACAGCATGCTCTGGAGCGGTCCTTCTGACGTCCGAAAACGGGTGGAAAGCTGAACTTTCACTCGCGTGACGGAAGCGGTCCTCAAGTCCTTGACTGACCACCCGCAAGCCGACGTTCGCAGGCCAGATGCCGGGATCACAACTTCACCCTCAAGGCCGCCGATGGTGCGCGGCCTTAGTTCCCGCCGCGCTCGAGCCGCAGCAGAACGCGAACCCGGCGACCTCCCCGAAGGCAGCCATCTCCCAGAGGTATGATTCAACCTCATCAATGGCGTGTCAGCGTTGGCCGGCCGTGATATTGAGATCATCGGATCGGAAATCGCATCCGATCCGATGATACCCTTTTGTGTCTGCATCGGCTTTGCCCCGAAAACCGCAATCCACTTTTCAGGCCGATGCTTCAGGGTTGCGCTACCAGTCCATCATCGGCCTCTCGGGAGAGTACCATGGACGACACGCCCGACGCCGCTTCGACCCTTGCGCCTCCCGCGGTTGCGCAGGAGCCTCCCCCGCATGTCACCCTGATCCAGATGGCGACGGCCGCCTGGGTTTCGCGTCTGGTCTACGCAGCGACGAGGCTGGACCTGGCCGATCACCTGGCCCCCGGCCCTCGCAGTGCCGAGGACCTGGCCGGCCCGCTCGGGCTCCATGCGCCCTCGCTCCATCGCTTCATGCGCTGCCTCGCCAGCCTGGGCGTGCTTGCCGAACAGGCCGGCCAGCGCTTTGCCCTGACGGCGCTGGGGGAGGCGCTGAAGACGGGCGCGCCCGGTTCGGCGCGGGCCACGATCCTCACCACCGGCAGCCCCTGGTTCGCGGGGGCCTTCGACGACATCGTCTATTCGCTGCAGACCGGCAGGACGGCGTTCGAGAAGGCGCAGGGCGCACCGGTCTTCGAGTATCTCGGCCGGCATCCGGACGAGGCCTCGCTGTTCAGCGAGACGATGGTCGGCTTCCATGGCCGGGAACCACCCGCTGTCGCGGAGGCCTATGACTTTTCGGCCTTCGGCACCGTCGTCGACGTCGGAGGCGCCACCGGCAACCTGATCGCGGCGATCCTGGCGCGGCACGAGGGGCCGCGCGGCATCCTGTTCGACCGGCCCCATGTGGTGGCCGACGCGCCGGCCCTGCTGGCGGAACGGCGCGTGCAGGCGCGCGTGGCGATCGAGGCAGGCGACTTCTTCGAGACGGTTCCCGCCGGCGGCGACGCTTATGTGCTGTCCCACGTCATCCACGACTGGAGCGAGGAGCAGTGCCTCACCATCCTCGGCCATGTCCGCAAGGCCATGCAGCCCGACGGGCGGCTGCTGCTGGTGGAGATGGTGCTGCCCGCCGGCGACACGCCCCATCCCGGCAAGGTGCTCGACATGGTGATGCTGGTGCTGCCCGGCGGCCAGGAGCGAACGGAGGAGGAATACCGCCAGCTCCTCGCCAAGGCCGGCTTCCGCCTGACGCGGGTGATCCCCACCAGCTCCGACGTGAGCATCGTCGAAGCGGTGAAGGGGGCGTAATCAGGGAGGCGCTTGATGAGATCATCGGACCGGAAATCGCATCCGGCCCGATGATCTAACCCTTTGTATTTGCATCGGCTTTGCCCCGAAAACCGCAATCCACTTTTCGGGTCGATGCGTTAGTGAGCGCCTTTGATTGTCATGGGTTCGCTTCAGACCTTCTCAGCTGCTCAACGGGAGGAGCGCGATGAGCGTCGCGCGGCTTGAGATGGCGTCTCGCCGAAACGGCGACGAAAGGCGGTGGCGAAGCGGGACGAATTGGTGAAACCGTAGCGGCGCGCGACCGTGGTCACCGAGGCGCCGGATGCGCCAAGAACAAGATCGTCGCGCACCAGCTCGAGCCGGATGGAATGCAACACGCCAAGGAGCGTATTGCCGCGGAAATGCTTGAACACATGGCTCAAGGTTCGCACACTGCATCCAGCAGCGGCAGCGACCTGCGACATGCGGATCGGCTCCGCGCCATTGGCGCGCATGAAGTCCTCCGCGCGCCGAATATAGGCCGGGACCACACCGGAAGCTCCTCCGTCCAACCGGTCGACATAGTTGTGTGGCGCGCCGCGGAGCACCAGCGAGATCAGCAGGTCGGTCAAGGACGCCAATGCGACGGGGTTGCTGGCTACTCCGTCCTGTCGCTGAAACTCGTGCATGACAAAATCAAGCTGCCGCTTCAGGCTGGCCGCAAGCCCGCTGCCCCAATCAAGATTGGACCCGAATTCAAGTGGCTGTCGGAGGCGCTCATCGAGCATGTGCTCCAGCGCATCCTCGACATCGGCTACCTTGAAGAAGACATTCGTGCGCGCGTTGTTGTCGCTCATCAATAGCCGGCTGCTGGGACCGGGCCTCCAGACGAGGCCGCGACCGTCCGTGGCTGTCGTTGAATTCCCCTTTTGGACCAATGTCATGTGGCCAAGGAGCATCGTCGTGATGCAAAAAAGTTCGCCTTCGTCGCCGTCGATGGAGACATCCGTTGCAAAGCTGCTGTCGGCGTAACTTGCCACGATCGAGCCAGCGGCACGGGTCGCGAGCGTAAAGATCGGCTTTTCAAACGTCGCGCTCCAAAGCGCCCGGTTCTGGAGTTGGTAAGAGTAGACGCGGTCCGATTTGGCGACGCGTTCGGATACGCGCAACCGGCCGTCCAAATCTCCCGGATGCCTTGCCCGGACAACATCGAACATCGCCAGACGCGCAGGCTCGATCATGGGCGCGATCATCGTTATGTCCCCCATCTCGGCCGCGTGAGCCGTTCGCACCCGCAGCATATACAGATTTGGCGGTGCATGGACAGATTTGGCGACAAACACGCAAGAACCTTTCGGAATTGACATCCGACACGTCCGCAACGTGGCAAGCTGAGCCGATCGCAAGCGGGTGTTTCAGGTTGGCTCACGGTGGCCGCAAGATCCCTGCCTGGCCGCATTCGTCAGGCGGCTGCGGTGGCCACCGCCCACGTCCGATGGGCCTCGGCTCGGAACTGGCGGAGGGTGGGGTGGCGAATCCGATGGGCTTGGGTATTGAAGGCGTTGTAAAAGTGCGGCGTGCGTGGACAGGACCCTCTGAGCCGGTGATCGGTCTGGATGGCGTGTCCGCCAAGGCATTATCCGACACGATCGGCGCGATCTATGACTGTGCGCTCGATCCGCAGCGATGGCCTGATACCTGCCTGAAGATTGCCGATCTCTGTGAGAGCACAGGGGGCGGCATCTGCGTGCACGATATGCGGCACGTGCAGAATGATCAGCTGTTCGTGTTCGGATATCAGCAGCAATTCCTGGAGAGGCTGGGAAGCCAGTATGCGCAAAGCCCGATGGCGGCAGCGGACATCGTCGCCAGCGTCGGCGACGTCAACATCCTCTCCACCGACCGCCAGGAGTGGCTCGAAAGCCGGTTCTACAGGGATGTGCTGGCGCCGTTCGGGCTGACGGACATGATCTGGTTTCCGGCGTTGCGGACCGGGGGCCGCATGGCCTCGATGCACGCATCCCGGAAAGGCAAGGCGCCGCATTATCAGCAGCTCGAGATCGGGCTGTTCAAACTCTTGTCGCCGCATGTCTGTCGCGCGCTGACGATTTCGGATGCGCTCGACATCCGGACGCTGCGCTCGGAGATGCTGGAAAAGACGCTCGATGTCCTCGCCGCGGGCGTCTTCCTCACCGCCCGCGATGGCCGGGTCGTCTACATGAATGAAGCCGCCGAACGACAGGTCAAATCCGGCACCTCGATTCGCATCCTGAACAACCGCCTCAATCCCGTCGATCCCGCCGCCCGCGCCGCCTTGTCGAATGCCATCGACCGATCGGCGGCCGATGACGGTGACGAGGATACGAGCGAACGGTCGCTCGCCATCCCCGATAGAAACGGCGCTGGCTATATCGCAACCCTGCTGCCGGTGCAGCGCGGTCAGCGGCGCGACATCTTGGCCCCGTTCGCAGCTTCCGTCGCCATCTTCATGCAGGATCCGCTCGAAGCTCCGATGATGCCGGGTGAGGCCTTTGCCAGGCTTCACAAGCTGACCGGAGGCGAATTGCGTGTCCTGCTGGCGCTGGCCGAAGGGCTGGGCGCCAAGGAGGCGGCCGACATGCTCGGCATCAGCGAGCCCACCGTGCGCAGCCATTTGCAGCGCATGTTCGCGAAAACCCATACCCTGCGCCAGGCCGATCTGCTGCGCCTGTTGCAGAGCTCGACGCCGGCGGTTCGCGCTCCGCAGCCGCGCGGTTTGTAGGTGGCGGATTTTGCGCATCGTTGGATTGACGCTACGGAATCCGCGCTGAATCGTCAGGAGCTGATGCCTAGGTTTATCACGATGGGGATCAGCGATCCGAGCGCAAAAGCCCCAGCCAGACAGACACCCCGCACTTTTCGGATCGGCGCCGTCACATAGCGGATCTCGAAACCGGCATCCCTGACGACCCGATCGAAGATCAGCGCGCAGCAGGCAAGGAGCAGCGAGGTCGAAAGGCCATGGAATGAGACCACGAACCCGCCCGGAAGCATGCGAAGCATCGCAAGGGCCATAAGGCACATGTCACCGACAAGCGACCCGACGGCGACGAAGACAGGAATGAGAGCCATGATCGAGACTTTGACGTCCCGGGTGATGTCTCGATGCGCGAAAGCGGTCCTGAGGGCCATCGGTGGGGGTCCTTCCGATCATCCGATACCGAGAGTTTTCTCCCCTTCCCGCTCTCGCTTGAATGCGCTCGATCACATTGGGACGCCGAAGACGTACACGCGGCCAAACCGGGAGGCGCATGAGGGCGCGGGGTCGAGGGCTGCCATCGCGCGCAGGTGCCGGCCGATGCGGCCATGCGAGCCTGTTCCGGCGGGGCGGGTGACGCCCTGACGCGGCTCAGCTCCGCGGCTCAGCCCGCATTGCGCGCCTCGGCGACGCCGACGGCCAGCGTGATCGCCAGCGTCAGGCTGCCGGAAAGGGAGCGGAAGGCGCCGAAATCGGCTTCGGCCACCTCGAGCCAGAGATCCGCGATCTCGATCAGCGGGCTGAAGCTGGTGTCGGTGATGGCGACCACCGGGGCGCCGGCCCGCGCCGCCAGGCCGACGAGTTCGGCCGTGGCCGGGGCATAGGGCGCATAGGAGATCGCCAGCACGGCATCGCGGGACGTGGCCATGGCGATCTGCTCCGGGCCCATCTGCCCGAGCTGGTCGACCAGATGCGCCCGGATGCCAAGCGTGCCGAAAGCGTAGGCGAGATAGGCCGCGACGGGAAAGACGCGGCGAGACGCCACGAGATGGATGATCTCGGCCCCGGCGAGGAGCGCGATCGCCTGTTCCAGTGTCTCCGTCCGCAGCGAATGGCGCGTGCGCTGCAGCGACAGGCTGGCGGCAGCGGTGAAACCGTCGAGCAGACGCTGCGCCGAGGAGGCGCCCTCCTCGGGTTTCAGGGCCTCGACCCTGGTCCGGTAATCCGGAAAGCGGGCGCGCAGGCGGGCGCGGAAGATCTGCTGCAGCTCGGAAAAGCCGGCATAACCGAGCGACTGGGCCAGGCGCACCAGGGTCGAGGGTTGCACGCCGGCCCGCTCGGCAATGCCCGCCGCAGTGCCGAAGGCGACCTCGTCGGGATGAGCCAGGGCAAACGCCGCCACCTGCTTCAGGCGCTTGGGCAAGCGGCCGCGCCGTTGCGCGAAGGCCGCGCGGAGCGCGTCGAAATCCTCCGGCGGCGCTTCGACAGGGTGCTCGTCGCTCATCATCGGCCCTCACCGCACTCTTGACGGGCACCGCTGAAAATGGAATAAAAGTTCCAATTAGACAATAAAAAGTTCAGACGTTCCGAAATTACGTCGAACCGAGGGATGAAGCGCCAGGACGGGACGGAGCCGCGCGCGCTCCCTCCCCTTCTTTATCCCCACCTTGAGCATCGGCCCGAAAGTGTGGAGTGCGGTTTTCGGGAAGCCGATGCAAACACAAGGGGTCAGATCACCGGCCGGATACGATCCGGTCCGATGCTCTTGCCGTTCGAGCGATCGCCGGATTTGCCGGTCCGCAAACCGCAATCGTCCGCAAGCCGCGTGACCGTGCCGGCCACGCCAGAACGAAGCGAGCGGGGAATCGCCCCGCACAGGGAGGATGATCATGAAGCCATTCGTCACGTGCCTGATCGCCGCCGCCACGCTGGCTGTTGCAACTGCCGCACCGGCCGTCGCGCAAACCAGCCGGATCATCGTGGTGAGCCACGGCCAGGCGTCCGATCCGTTCTGGTCGGTGGTCAAGAACGGTGTCTCCAAGGCCGCGGCCGACCTGAAGGTCGCCGTCGACTATCGCGCACCCGAAACCTTCGACATGGTGGCGATGAGCCAGCTCATCGACGCCGCCGTCAACCAGAAGCCGGCCGGCCTGGTCGTGTCGATTCCCGACGCCTCGGCGCTCGGCCCGGCGATCCAGAAGGCGGTTGCCGCCGGCATCCCGGTCGTCTCGATGAATTCCGGCTCGGACGTCTCGAAGAAGCTCGGCGCCCTGCTGCATGTCGGCCAGGATGAGCTCGATGCCGGCAAGGCGGCGGGCGAGAAGCTCGCCAGCCTGGGCGGCAAGGTCGGCATCTGCGTCAATCACGAGGTCGGCAATGTCTCGCTCGATCTGCGCTGCAAAGGCTTCGCCGAAGGCTTCAAGGGCAAGGTGACGGTCGTTCCCGTCTCCAACGATCCCTCCGAGATCCGCGCCAAGGTCAAGGCCGCGCTCGGCGATGCCAGCGTCGACACGGTGATGGCGCTCGGCGCGTCGCTTGCCGGCGAGCCGGCTGTCGCGGCGGTGAAGGAAGCCGGCAAGACCGGGAGCGTCCGCGTCGCCTCCTTCGATCTCTCGGCCAATTTCCTCAAGGCGGTCGCTGCCGGTGAAGCGGCCTTCGCCATCGATCAGCAGCAGTTCCTGCAGGGCTATCTTCCGGTCGCCTTCCTGGCGCTCAATGCCGAATACGGCCTGGTTCCCGGTGGCAATGTTCCGTCAGGCCCGAACCTGATCACCAAGGAGAAGGCCGCCCAGGTCGTCAGCCTCTCGGCCAAGGGCATTCGCTGACAAGGGCATTCGCTGAGCCATCAGACGGGCGGCGCCTCTCCGGAGCCGCCGCCCGTCCCTATCGACAAAGGCTGAACGGACGAGGCGCGCCATGGCCATGCCGACTGCCGATCCCGCTTTGGGTCAGATCCGCGACACCGAAACCCGGGCCGCGACGGCCGCTCTCCACGACGAGCGGCTGCGCAGGGTCTCGCTGCTGGCGCGCCTGATGCGCCGGCCCGAACTCGGCGCGGTGGCCGGCCTCGTGCTGGTGACGGTGTTCTTCCTGCTCACCGCCAACCCGGCCATGTTCACGCTGGCCGGCGTCATGACGGTGCTGTCGCCCGCTGCCCAGCTCGGCATCCTGGCCATCGCCGCTGCTCTTTTGATGATCGGCGGCGAATTCGATCTCTCGATCGGCTCGATGATCGCCTTCGCCGGCCTGGTTTTCGGCGCGCTGATCGTGGTCGGCGACATGCCGCTGCTGGCGGCCATCGTCGCGACCTTCGTCTTCGCCGGGCTGATGGGCGCGCTCAACGGCCAGATCGTCATCCGCACCCGCCTGCCCTCCTTCATCGTCACGCTCGCCTTCCTCTTCATCCTGCGCGGCTTGTCGCTGGTCGGGCTGAAATGGGCGACCGGCGGCTCGACCCAGTTGCGCGGCATCGGCGACAGGGCGGGCGAAGGCTTCATTCGCGAGATCTTCTCGGGCCAGGCGCTCGAGGCGTTGTTCGCCTGGCTCGCCAGGGCCGACCTCATCGCCAAGTTCGCCAATGGCACGCCGACGGTGACCGGCGTGCCGGTCTCGATCCTCTGGTTCCTCGCCATGGCCGCTGTCGCCACTTACGTGCTGCTGCGCACGCGCTTCGGCAACTGGATCTTCGCGGCCGGCGGCGATGCCAATGCCGCGCGCAATTCCGGCGTGCCGGTGAGCCTGGTCAAGACGCTGCTCTTCGTGCTGACCGCCTGTGCCGCCACGCTCGTCGCCATCCTGACGGTGCTCGATGCCGGCTCGACCGACGCCAGGCGCGGCTTCCAGAAGGAGTTCGAGGCGATCATCGCCGCCGTCATCGGCGGCTGCCTGCTGACCGGCGGCTATGGCTCGGCCATCGGCGCCTTCTTCGGCGCGATCATCTTCGGCATGGTCTCGATCGGCCTGACCTACACCACGTTCGACAGCGACTGGTTCCAGGTCTTTCTCGGCGGGATGCTGCTGCTCGCCGTGCTGTTCAACAACTACATCCGCCGCAAGGCGACAGGGGAGCGCTGACCATGAGCGATGCGTTGCTGACCGAGGCCGCCCCGGAGAGCTCCGCGCAGGCCCTGCTGCTCGACGTCCGCAACATCGCCAAGCATTTCGGGCCGGTGATCGCGCTGTCAGGCGTCTCCCTCACCGTCGCCCGGGGCGAGGTGCTGTGCCTGCTCGGCGATAACGGCGCCGGCAAGTCGACGCTGATCAAGACGCTGTCCGGCTGCCACAGGCCAAGCTCGGGTGAGTTCTATGTCGACGGCAAGCCCGTCGCCTTCGCCAGCCCGCGCGCTGCGCTCGATGCCGGCATCGCCACCGTCTACCAGGACCTGGCGATGATCCCGCTGATGTCGATCACGCGGAACTTCTTCATGGGGCGCGAGCCGGTGCGGGGCTTTGGCCCGCTGAAATGGATCGACTTCAACCACGCCCATACGGTGACGCGCGAGGAGATGCGCAAGATCGGTATCGACATCCGCGATCCGCACCAGGCGGTCGGCACCTTGTCCGGCGGCGAGCGGCAATGCGTCGCGATCGCGCGTGCGGTCTATTTCGGCGCCAAGGTGCTGATCCTCGACGAGCCGACCTCGGCGCTCGGCGTGGCCCAGACCTCGATGGTGCTGAAATACATCAATCTCGTCCGCGCCAAGGGGCTGGGCGTGATCTTCATCACCCATAATGTCCGCCATGCCTATGCCGTCGGCGACCGCTTCACCGTGCTCAACCGCGGCAAGACTTTGGGAACCTATACGAAATCCGACATCACCATGGACGAGCTGCAGAACCTGATGGCCGGCGGCAAGGAACTGCAGACCCTCTCGGCGGAGCTCGGCGGCACGGTCTGAAGCATCGGCCGAACAGTGGATTGCGGTTTTCGGGGAAAGCCGATGCGAACACAAAAGGTCAGATCATCGGCCCGAAAAGTGGATTGCGGTTTCGGGGAAAAGCCGATGCGAACACAAAAGGTCAGATCATCGGATCGGATGCGATATCCGATCCGATGATTTTGAGAAGGACAACCATCCGCCCCCACTCGGGAGACCTCGCATGCGCGCGCTCGGCGTCGGCCTCATCGGCACCGGCTATATGGGCAAATGTCACGCCCTGGCCTGGAACGCGGTTGCCCCGGTCTTCGGCGATGTCGCGCGCCCGAGGCTCGCCGTGCTGTGCGAGCTGGACGACGAGCTGGCTGCACGACGGGCGCGCGAGCTCGGCTTCGCCCAGTCCACCACCGACTGGCGGGCGCTCATTGCCCATCCCGATGTCGACATCGTCTCGATCACCACGCCCAATGCCTTCCATGCCGAGATGGCGATCGCGGCGCTCGAGGCCGGCAAGCATGTCTGGTGCGAGAAGCCGATGGCGACGAGCCTCGCCGATGCGCAGGCCATGCTGGCTGCCGCCAGAGCGGCCGGAAAGGTCGCGGCGCTGGGGTATAACTACATCCAGAACCCGGCTATCCGGCTGGCGGCGCGGCTGATCGGCGAAGGCGCCATCGGGCCGGTCAACCATGTCCGCGTCGAGATGGACGAGGATTTCATGGCCGATGCCGAAGCCCCTTTCTCCTGGAAGAGTGCGGCGCGATCCGGCCATGGCGCGCTCGACGATTTCGGCGTGCACGCCTTCTCGCTGCTCAGGGTGCTGGTCGGCGACGTGGCGCAGGTCATGGCCGACATGGCCAAGCCCTATCCGACGCGTCCGCAGCCGGAGGGCGGCGCGCGAGCGGTCGAGACGCATGACATCGCGACCCTCCTGCTGCGCTTCGCCTCGGGCGCCTCCGGGCTCGTCGCGCTCAATCGCTCGGCCTGGGGCCGCAAGGGCCGGATCTTCGTGCAGGTCTTCGGGGCGAAGGGGACGATCGGCTTCGACCAGGAGAGGATGAACGAGATCGAGCTCTACACCGCCGACGGACGCAGCGATCTGCAGGGCTTCCGCCGCATCCTGACGGCCCCAGTGCACGCGCCCTATGACCGCTTCATCCCTGCGCCCGGCCACGGGCTCGGCTTCAACGAACTCAAGATCATCGAATGCCGCGAGCTGATGCGGACCATCGCCGGCGAGCCGGCCCATCTCATCGATTTCGAGACCGGCCTGCGCATCGAGCGCACGGTCGATGCCGCCGCCAGGAGTTTTCGCGAGGGGCGCTGGACGGCGGTGTAGCGTGTCACTGGCGCCGATCGGTGGTGCCGTGGGCGTGATCTGCGGCCGGATTGACGGACCGTATCCGGTCCGACGATCCAGCCCTTTGTGTTTGCATCGGCTGGCCCGAAAACCGCAATCCACTTTTCGGGCCGATGCAACTCTTTGTGTTTGCATCGGCTGGCCCGAAAACCGCAATCCACTTTTCGGGCCGATGCAACTCTTTGTGTTTGCATCGGCTGGCCCGAAAACCGCAATCCACTTTTCGGGCCGATGCTTTACAGTACCGATCCTGGTCGCCGAATGCGCCGGCGGTCTCTTTAAAGAGCATGAGGGACGATCGAGCCAACCGCGCCGGAGGGAAGCATTCATGCCGATCTATATTTGCCAGGGACATTACTCTCGGGATGCCCTGCGGGGCATGCTGGCAAAGCCCGAGAACCGCGAAACCGCCGTCGCCAAGCTCTTCGAAATGGTCGGCGGTCGGCTGCTTGCATGGTACTTCACCCTCGATGAGAACGGCTGGCTGGTCATCGCCGAAACGCCGGACGAAAGGACGATGAGCGCTGCCATGATCGTCGCACTGGCCGGCGGCGGCGTGACAGACATGAAGACCACGGCGGTCCTGACGTCGTCAGAGGCCATGGAAGCTTTCAGAACCGCCGGCGATATCGGGGGCTCGTTCAAATCGGCCGGCCAAGGCTAAGCGCGCGCAGGATCTCCAGCGTGACATGCATGTCACGCTCCTGGTCTTAGTTGTGCCAAGACCCGATGTCAGAAGCGCCCGATTGCACCGGCTGCGCGGATTGGGGGCTGACCACAGGTGGCGAACGGATGTGGCCGGCGCGAGCCGGTTGTCGACGCGCTGGCGACGGACGCGCAGGAGCTGGATTCTCGCCCCACCTCCGAGGACCGAGAGGGCGAGAGCACGGCGCGCGGGCCGGCCTCTCAAACCAGCGATGACGCGTCTCGCCAGCCCGGGACGCCCCGGCGCGCGGGCGCCGGCTTGGTCCCGAGAAAGCTGGCTTGCCTCCGAAAGCTGGCTTGGGCCGGGCTCGTGCTCTGCCTTTGTGGCCTGATCGGCCTCAGCGGCGTCGTCGCCTATTACGCCTCGCAGCTGCCTCCGCTCGCTCAGCTCACGGTGCCGAAACGGCCCCCCAACATCGCCATCCTGGCGAGCGACGGCTCGCCTCTCGCCAATCGCGGCGAGACGGGCGGCCGCGAAATCTCCCTGGGGGAGTTGCCGCCCGCCCTGCCCCAGGCTTTCGTCGCCATCGAGGACCGGCGCTTCTACGACCATTGGGGCGTCGACCTGATGGGCCTCGCCCGCGCAGCCTACCGCAATCTGAGCCATGACGGAGGCCTCCAGGGCGGCTCGACGCTGACCCAGCAGCTCGCGAAGAACCTGTTCCTGACCCAGGAGCGCACGGTCTCGCGCAAGATCCAGGAAGCGATCCTGTCGCTCTGGCTGGAGCGCAGCTACAGCAAGGACCAGATTCTCGAACTCTATCTCAACCGGGTCTATTTCGGCGCGGGTGCCTATGGTGTCGAGGCCGCGGCCCAGCGCTATTTCGGCAAGTCGGCCCGCACCGTGTCGCTGTCGGAAGCCGCCCTGCTGGCTGGCCTCGTCCAGTCCCCGTCGCGCCTGGCCCCCAGCCGCAACCGCGAGGCAGCCCAAGCCCGCGCCGAACGCGTGATCGCGGCGATGAAGGAGCTCGGCTTCATCACGCCCGACATGGCCAGCACGGCTCTCAGCGCACCGGCCGAGCCCGTGCGTCCCAAAGCAGCCGGCTCCGCCAATTATGCCGCTGACTACGTGATGGACGTGCTCGACGACGTCGTCGGCGCCGTCGATTCCGACATCGTGGTCTCGACCACCCTCGAGCCATCCCTGCAGGCGGCGGCCGAGCGGGTGCTCGTCGACGAACTCAACGCCCGGGGCCAGAAGTTCAATGTGAGCCAGGGCGCCTTCGTGGCGATGCGGCCGGATGGGGCCGTGACAGCGCTCGTGGGTGGCCGCGACTACGAGACGAGCCAGTTCAACCGGGCGACCTCCGCCCGCCGCCAGCCGGGCTCGTCCTTCAAGCCCTTCGTCTATCTGACGGCGCTCGAGCGGGGGCTTCGCCCCGACAGCGTGCGCTCGGATTCACCGGTCAACATCAACGGCTGGAAGCCTGAGAACTATGACCGCGGCTATCGGGGGCCGATCAGCCTGCGCAATGCGCTCGCACTCTCGCTCAACACGGTGGCGGTGAAGCTCAACATGGAGGTCGGTCCCCAGGCCGTCGTGCAAACGGCACAGCGCCTCGGCATCACCTCGCCGCTCCAGGCCGACCCCTCGATCGCGCTCGGAACCTCCGAAGTCACGCCGCTTGAGCTCGTGGGCGCCTATGCCACCTTCGCCAATGGCGGCTTCGGGGTCGTGCCCTACGTGATCACCGAGGTGAAGGCTGCGGATGGCAAGCCAATCTTCAACCGCCCGGCGCCGGGCGATCCGAACCGGATCATCGATCCAGGCACCGATGCGATGCTGAACGAGATGATGCACAACGTCTTCGTCATCGGCACGGCCCAAAGGGCGCGGATGCCCGGCTGGCCCATGGCTGGCAAGAGCGGCACCACCAATGACTACAAGGACGCCTGGTTCGTGGGCTTCACCGGCAATCTGGTTGCCGGCGTCTGGCTCGGCAACGACGACAGCACGCCCACCAAGGGCGTATCCGGTGGCAACCTGCCGACCGACATCTGGCACAATTTCATGAAGATCGCCCTCAAGGACCAGAAGCCGGTCGCCCTGGCGGGCGTGGCCGGCGCCGGACAGACGCGCTACGCCAATGAAAGCGGCAAGCCCCGGCAGCGCGCCAAGCGCCAGAAGAGCTTCTTCGAGAGACTGTTCGGGCTCTGAAATCCCCGTCACTCAGCCCAAGGCCGAGCTCGTTGCACACGCATCGAGGACGCCGCAGCTTTCGGAGACGCGAGACAGCCCAAAACCCTCTTGAAAACCGTCTCGCTCGCGATAAATTTTTGGGATCAGCCACGGAAGGAGCAATCCGATGACCGCGGTTCCCGAACTCAAACCGGAAACGCCGACCGTCTGCATTACCTGCCATGAGGATTATCGCTATGCGCTGCAGCGCATTGGCCAGATCGAGGATGCAAAACCCCAATCGGTGGAGGCAATCGAGCTGGACGCGCTCAGGGCGGCAATCGTCGCCTATGAGACGCGCAAGGAATCGCCCCCCGGGGGACCGCGGATGACGAGCGCGGCCTGAACAGGGCCTCACTTCGCTGGACGTCCCCCCGCATTGTCGAACGCCTGGGGCCGCTGACGAGCGGCCTCGGAAGAGGAAGGAGGCCGCCGAACTGATCCGGTTCGCGACGCGCTCAACGAATGGCTCGCCCGACAGCCCGGCACAGGAAAGCGTCCTCAGGATGCGATCCCCCTCGCCTGCTGCTGCATTCTTGACGGCCGGTCGGGATGGGCTCAGCCTCTGGGGATTCGCGGTGTGGAGCGCTCCGATGTGGCTGGCTGTCTTGAAAGTCGGTATTGCGGCTTGCCTCCTGGCCGGCCTCGCACTGACGGCCGCACGGGCGACGGAGGGTGGCGCCAGTCTCTATGTGCCCGGCATTCACGGGCCGCTGGCCGGCGTGCTGCCGCCCCCCGGCTTCTACTTCGAGACCGATTTCTACAGCTATTCCGGGCGCCTTTCCGCCGCGACGCAGACCCAGATCGGCGGCGCGGTGCTCGCCAATGTGAAGGTCGAGGCGCGTGCCGCCTTCCTGACGCCGACCTGGGTGACGCCGCTGCAGATTCTCGGCGGCAATCTGGCCTTCGCGGTTGCCGTGCCGGTCGGCGTGCCGCGGATCAGCGCCGGCGCGCTGATCACCGCGCCGCGGCTCGGGCGCAGCTTCGCCTTCTCGCAACGTGATGCCACCTTCAATCTCGGCGACCCGATCGCCTCGGCCCTGATCGGCTGGCATGCCGAAAAATTCCACTGGGTCACCGGCGTGTCGGTGAGCATTCCCGCCGGCGCCTATCAGGAGGGCGAACTCTCCAATCTCGCCTTCAATCGCTGGATCGGTGACGTCTACGCCGCCGTGACCTATCTCGATCCGGCGATCGGCCTCGATATCTCGACGACGGTCGGGCTCGAGATCAACGGCACCAACCAGGCAACCGATTATCGCAGCGGCAATGCCTTCCATGCCGATCTTGCCGTGACCAAGAACCTGACGAAGGAATTTTCGGTCGGTGTGATCGTCGGCCACTACCAGCAGGTGAGCGGAGACGGCGGGGCCGGCGCCTCGCTCGGGTCCTATCGGGGTCGCGTCACCGCCGTCGGCGGCACCATCGGCTACAATTTCGAGCTGGGCCGCATCCCGATCTCGGCACGGCTGAAGATCATGCGCGAGGTCGAGGTCGAGAACCGGGCCCGCGGCACGATCGGGCTGCTCAGCATCGCCTTTCCCCTGGGCGGGCAGGCACCACCGGCCCCGCCCGCGCCGCTGACTGCGAAATTCTGAGCACGCTCGCCACGAGCCCCCCTCGGCGGAGCAACGCGACCGTCTCGCTCTATGTGCGGGCTCTATGTGCGGCCCTATTGGCCAAAACCGGCAGTGACCGACGGCACATGGTCGCCGCGCGCGGTCGCGTCCGTGCTATGATCAAGGGGAGCATGCCATGAAGCGGTTGGCGTTTGCGGCGGAACGACTGACGTCTCGACCCGAAGCTAGCTCCACAGCGCGCTCGCCGCCAGCGGCAGAATGCTGGGGTCTCCGGCAGGGATCAAAGTGCCATTGGGCAGGAACTTGCGAGACCATCATTGGTTGAATGTTTGGGGTTGCCGACAACTCTGACTATCGCGGGATGGCTACCATGATCGAGAGAGACAGCGAGGTATTCCGCCTATTTTCCGAGGATTACCGAAATTATTCGCAGGAGGAGATGAGCCTGCAGGAATACCTTCTGGCGTGCCGCGAAGACAAGTCGATGTATGCCTCCGCGGCCGAACGAATGGTCGATGCGATCGGCGCGCCGAAATTGCTCGATACGAGCCGGAACGAGCGCCTGGGCCGGATATTCGCGAACAGGACGATCAAGATCTATCCCGCGTTCGCCGATTTCTTCGGCATGGAGGATACGATCGAGAGGATCGCTGGCTATTTCCGCTATGCATCCCAGGGATTGGAGGAGCGCAAGCAGATCCTCTACCTCCTCGGTCCAGTCGGGGGCGGCAAATCCTCCCTTGCCGAACGGCTCAAGAAGCTGATGGAGGAGCGTCCGTTCTACACGCTCAAAGTCGGGGATCGGCTCAGCCCGGTCTTCGAATCGCCGCTGGGCCTGTTCCATCCTGACCGCATGGGCGATCTCTTCGAGGACAAGTACGGCATCGCACGGCGGCGATTGAACGGCCTGATCTCGCCATGGGCGGCGAAGCGGCTCGACGAGCTTTCCGGCGACATCTCCAAGTTCAGCGTCGTCAGGCTGATGCCCTCGCGATTGCGGCAGATCGGCATCGCGAAGACCGAGCCGGGTGACGAGAACAACCAGGATGTCTCGGCGCTCGTCGGCAAGGTGGACATCCGCCAGCTCGAAAACTTCAGCCAGTCGGATCCGGACGCCTATTCCTACAGCGGCGGGCTGAACCGGACGACGCAGGGCCTGCTCGAATTCGTCGAGATGTTCAAGGCGCCGATCAAGGTTCTGCATCCCTTGCTGACCGCGACCCAGGAGGGCAGTTACAACGGCACCGAGAACTTCGGGGCCTTTCCCTATCAGGGCATCGTCCTGGCGCACTCCAACGAGTCCGAATGGCTCCAGTTCAAGAAGAACAAGAACAACGAGGCGTTCCTCGACCGCATCCTGGTCGTCAAGGTTCCCTATTGCCTGCGTGTCACCGAAGAGCGGCAGATCTACGAGAAGCTGCTGCGTGAGAGCGAATTGGCCGACAGCCCCTGCGCGCCGGAAGTGCTCGACATCCTCAGCCGGTTCTCGGTTTCGACCCGGCTGACCGAATTCGAGAACTCGCCGCTCTATACGAAGATGCGCGTCTATGATGGCGAGAACCTCAAGGAGCTGGAGCCCAGGGCGAAGGCCATCCAGGAGTATCGCGACGCGGCCGGGGTCGACGAGGGCATGACCGGCGTCAGCACGCGCTTCGCCTTCAAGATCCTCTCGCAGACCTTTAACTACGACACCGAGGAACTGGCCGCCGACCCTGTGCACCTGATGTACATCCTGGAGGGCGCGATCAAACGCGAACAGTTCCCCAAGGAGGCGGAAGCGGCCTATCTCAACTTCATCAAGTCGGAGCTTGCGACGCGCTACGCCGAATTCATCGGGCACGAGATCCAGAAGGCCTATCTCGAATCCTATGGCGAATACGGCCAGAACCTGTTCGACCGCTACATCGCCTATGCCGACGCCTGGGTCGAGGATCAGGACTACAAGGACCCCGATACCGGCCAGATCCTCAATCGGCAGGTTCTGGACAACGAATTGTCGCAGATCGAAAAGCCGGCCGGCATCGCCAACCCCAAGGATTTCCGCAACGAGGTCGTGAAGTTCACCTTGCGGGCCCGGGCCAGGAACAATGGCCACAACCCGTCCTGGACCAGCTATGAAAAGCTCCGCGAGGTCATCGAGAAGCGGATGTTCGGGCAGGTCGAGGATCTGCTGCCCATCATCAGCTTCGGCTCGAAGCAGGACAGCGTGACCGAGAAACGGCACCAGGGATTCGTGGAGCGCATGGTCGAACGAGGCTATACCGAGCGTCAGGTTCGGCGCCTGGTGGACTGGTACATGCGCGTGAACAAGGCGGGCTGAAGGCGGCCCGAGCGTACCATGCCGATCTTCATCGACCGCCGCCTGAACCCGAAGGACAAGAGCCTGGGCAACCGGCAGCGCTTCCTGCATCGCGTGCGCGCGGAGCTGAAGCGCAGCCTCCAGGAACAGATCCGGGCCGGCAAGATCACCGATGTGGACGGCGAGCATGCCGTTTCGATGCCCGCGAACGGAACGGACGAGCCAGGCTTCCGCAGCGAGAACGACAGCGGCCGCCGCCAGCGTGTCATGCCCGGAAACAAGCAATTCGCACCGGGCGACAGGCTGCCGAAACCGGGCCGTGGCGGTGGATCGGGATCGTCGCCCGGCCTGCAGCCGTCCGAGGATGATTTCCGCTTCGTGCTCTCGCGCGAAGAGGTGCTCGACCTGTTCTTCGAGGATCTCGAGCTTCCCGACATGGTCAAGCTCAATCTCAAGGAGATTCTCGCTTTCAAGCCGCGACGGGCCGGATTCTCGGCGAGCGGATCGCCGACCAACATCAATGTCGCGCGCACCATGCGAAACAGCCATGGCCGCCGCATCGCCCTCCAGCGGCCCAAGCGCGAGGAGATCGACGCCATCCTCCGCGAACTGACCCGGATCGAAGCCGACGGACCCGATGCCGCCCGCGCCGACGTCGCAGCCTTGCGCGTCGAGCTCGACCGGCTGGAGCGCCGGCGCCGGGTGATTGCCTTCGTCGACCCGGTCGATATCCGCTTCAACCGCTTCGATCCCCAGCCTCAGCCGAACGCAAACGCGGTCATGTTCTGCCTCATGGACGTCTCCGGCTCGATGGGTGAACGCGAGAAGGACCTCGCCAAGCGCTTCTTCGTTCTGCTGCATCTGTTCCTGAAGCGGCGCTACGACCGCACGGACATCGTCTTCATCCGCCATACCCACATGGCCCAGGAAGTGGATGAGGAAACGTTCTTTTTCAGCGCGCAGAGCGGAGGCACCGTCGTGTCCACGGCGCTGGCGGAAATGCAGCGCATCATCGCGCAGCGCTACCCCAGCCGGGACTGGAACATCTACGCCGCGCAGGCGTCGGACGGCGACAATCTCCCCACGGATTCCGAGCGTTGCCTGCGCCTGATGGACGGCGAGATCATGCGCCTGTGCCAGTATTTCGCCTATGTCGAGATCATCGACGAACGCGAGAGCGAGATCTTCGGCACCGCGGATAACGGCACCTCGCTCTGGCGCGCCTATCGTGCGGTCAAGGACAGATGGTCGAATTTCGACATGAGCCGCATCGCCAGGGCCGCCGACATCTACCCGGTCTTCCGGCAGCTCTTCACGCGGCCGCCGGCGCGGCCGCGCAACTGAGAGGGTGGCGATGCCCAGACATGCGCCTGGATCCGACCTGCTGTTTTCTGGCTCGGACTGGAACTTCGGGACATTGTCGCGTGCTTACGACGTCATCGAGATGGTTGCGAAAGAGGAGCTCCAGCTCGATGTCTACCCGGTGCAGCTGGAGGTGATCTCCTCGGAGCAGATGCTCGACGCCTATTCGTCCATCGGTATGCCGCTGATGTATCGGCACTGGTCGTTCGGCAAGCATTTCCTCCACCATGAGCTGCTCTATCGCAAGGCTGGCCGCGGCCTCGCCTATGAGCTCGTCATCAACTCCAATCCCTGCATCGTTTACCTGATGGAAGAGAACACCATGGCGCTGCAAGCCCTGGTGACGGCGCATGCGGCTTTCGGGCACAACCACTTCTTCAAGAACAACTACCTGTTCCGCCAATGGACCGATGCCGGCGCGATCCTGGGCTATCTGGATTTTGCCAAGGGCTACATCGCCCGCTGCGAGGAAAGGCACGGCGTTGCGGCGGTGGAGGCCGTTCTCGACGCCGCCCACGCCCTGATGGAACAGGGCGTGTTCCGATATCGCCACCCTCCCAAGCTCTCGTCCGACAAGCAGCGCGAAGGACTTCGCGAGCGGCTGGAATACGAGGAGCGTTCCTATAACGATCTGTGGCGTACGATCCCGCGCGCGGCCGACGGCGGCAAGGCCGAGAAGAGCGAGGACACCATCGCCGAGCGGAAAAAGGCGCTCAACCTCCCCGAGGAGAACCTGCTCTATTTCCTTGAAAAGAATAGCCTTATCCTCGAACCTTGGCAGCGTGAGATCCTCAGGATCGTTCGGGTCATCGCGCAGTATTTCTACCCCCAGCGGCAGACGAAGGTGATGAACGAGGGCTGCGCGACCTTCGTGCACTATACGGTCATGAATGCGCTGTTCGACCGCGGTCGGATCAACGAGGGCGCCATGCTGGAAATCCTGCGCAACCACTCGAACGTCGTCTTCCAGCCGGCGTTCGACGATCCCCGCTTTTCCGGCATCAACCCTTATGCGCTGGGCCTGGACATGATGCAGGATATCCAGCGTATCGCGACCGAGCCCACGGCGGAGGATCGCGACTGGTTTCCCGAGATTGCGGGGACGGGCGACTGGCGCGCGATTCTGCTCGACGCCTGGGCCAACCACCGCGACGAATCCTTCATACGCCAGTATCTCAGCCCGGCCTTGATCCGAAAATGGCGGATGTTCGTGTTGTCCGACGTGGCGAGCGACTCATTCTACGCTGTCGCCTCGATCCACAACGAGCGTGGCTATGAGCACATCCGCGCCGCCTTGGCCCATAAATACGACATCGGCGCGAGCCATTCGGATGTTCAGGTCGTGGATGTGGACCTGCTCGGCCAAAGGCATCTGCGCCTGCAGCACAAGGTCAATGACGGCATCGTGCTGGAAAGCGCCAGCTGCGAGGCGACGCTGCGCCATGTCCACAAGCTATGGGGTTATGAGGTCAGCCTGGAAGGCGTCGACGCGCAAACGGGAGCCACGATCTACGAACGGTCCAGCCATCAGCTGACTGAATAGAGCATCGGCCCGAAAAGTGGATTGCGGTTTTCGGGAAAGCCGATGCCAACACAAAGGGTTAGCTCATCGCGACCTCGGCACAACGTCGTCCCGCGGCCGGCCGCGTCGCGTCAGAACCGCCAGACGAAGTTTCCCTTCACGGCGTTTTCCTGCGCCTTGCTTCCGAGCTGGCCGGAATAACTGAGGCTGAGGCTGGCCGCGTGACTCAGGGCCAGCTCGATCCCGGCATCGGCCACGAAAGCATCGCGTGCGATCGGCGTGCCGGTGACGGTGAAGGGCGAGCCGCCGCTGGCGAAGGCCAGCAGCGCCGCTGGTGCGACATCGCCAAAGGCGTGCCGCCAGCCGAGCGTGCCGCGCAGGGTCAGCGCCATTCCTGCGCCGAGGTCGATCCGGCTGCCCAGATGCAGGCCGAGCGTGGTGAAGGCGACGCTCTCGCTGCCGCCGCAGCCGCGCAAGGCCGCCGCACCGCCCCGCTCGGTGAAGCCGTCGCTGTCGAGATGGACAAGGGCGAGGTTCGCGAACGGCTCGAAGGCGAGATTGGCGAAGCTCATGCCGTAACCAGCCTCGCCGAAGACCTGGGCGCTACGCGCCTGGTAGCCCGCCGTGGTCTGGTCGGAGAAGCCGGGGATGCTGATCGTGCGCTTCGTCTCGACCTCGTTCCAGGTGTAGGAACCACCGAGGCGCAGGGCCAGCGCGCCGAACTGGCCGCTGCCATAGAGCGCGGCATGGTAACTGTCGATCGTGCCCGACGAGAGCCGCGCCTTGCCGTCGAATGTCGTGCGGCCGTAGCCGCCGGCGAGGCCGAGGCGCCAGATCTGGCCGAGGCTCGTATCGGCGCCGATCAGGAAGCCGCCGGTCGTGCTGGTGATGCCGGCTGCATTGCCGTTGCCACTGATCCGGCCCCAGGAGCCAAAGGCCTGGCCCCAGAGCGCAGAGGGGGTCTCGACGAAGGCCGGCTGCGCCACGGCGTTAATTGGCCCCTTCTCGGCTGGCAGGGTAAGGGCGGCATAGCCCAGCACCGGCGCGGCGACGGGGGCCAGCGCGGCGTTGCCGCCGGCGTCCTGCGCCGCCGCCTGGCGCAGCCGGTCGTTCACGGCCTGGCGGAGATCCCGGCTGCGCTCGATCATCACCCCGGCCGCCGATGCATGGATCTCGCCCGAGAGCGCATCAAAAGCCTGGCGCGCCGCGCCCGCGCTCGCCTGCTGGGCTACCGCGTCGTAGAGCGTGCTGCCCTGCCCCAGCGTCTCGACCGCGGCGCCCGTCGCGATCTGGTTGCGCGTCAGGCCGACCGACTGGAACGCGACCTGGTTGCGGGCGATGTCGAGATAGACGCTGGCGGGATCGTAGCTCAGGCCGAGAGCGAGGAAGGGCAGATCCTGGGCCAGCCCGGCGAAGGTGCCGCTGACCCCGCCCGCTGCGGTCAGGATGGTGTAGCGCGTGCCGGGCGCATAGGAACCCGGCGCCTTCGCGACGACGACCGTGCCGCCGCTCAGCGTTGCCGTGCCGCTCGCCGCGATCCGGTCGCTCTCGCCGGCCGGATCGATCTCGACCTGGTAGACCGAGCCGGCTGCGAAGCCGAGATTGCCCGCAACCGTCAGGGTGCCGATCGAATTGCCCGGCGCGATAACGCCGCCGGACGCGGCTGCCAGCCCACTGACCGTGCCGATGCCGCCGAGCGTGCCGCCGGCATTGACCGTGACGCTGCTGGCAAGGCTCGCCGAGGCATGACCGGCGCCGCCGACCACCAGGGTGCCGGCCTGCACCGTCGTCGCCCCGGTATAGCTGTTCTGACCGTTGAGGGTCAGCGTGCCCGTCCCGGTCTTGACGAGCGAGACCGGGCCGGGGCCGCCATTCAGGATGACGCCGTCGAAACTGCCACCGCCGGCGACGGTCAGGGTGACCGGAGCGGCGCCGGAACTGCCGATCCGGCCGCTGGCTGCCCCCGAGAGCGAGCGCAGCGTGGCATCGAAGCCGCCGGGATCGAGAATGCCGTCCACGGTGTAAGCGCTGTTCGGCGACAGGGCGGTCGCGGACGCCGCGAGCAGGATGCCGTCGGCCGTGATGCGGGTCGGCCCGCTATGCGTGTTGGCGCCACTGAGAACGACGTAGCCCGTCGTGTTGCCGGCGCCGGTGATCGTCAAGGCTCCGCTGCCGCGGATGGTGCCGGCGATCTCGAGCGCGCCTGTGCCCGCATCCAGGGTGCTGTCACCGGCATTGATGGCGAAATCATTCGACAGGACGACGCCTCCACAGCCACAGCCGGCCATTTGCAGCGTGCCGCCGTTCAAGGTCACCGTCCCGGTTCCGAGCGGCCGGGCGCCGGCGATTGCGAGCGTACCCTGCGAGATCGTCGTGCCGCCGGTATAGGTGTTGAGGCCGGACAGGATCAGCGTGCCGCCGCCGACTTTACCGAGGCCCGAGCCGAGGCCATCGGCGATGGTGGAGGCGACGCTGACCGAGATTCCACTGTCGATATTGAAGGTGCCGACCCTGCCGCTCGCGGGCATGATCGCGAGCGTGCCGCCACTCAGGGCGTAGCCGTTGGTCTTGAATTGCAGCGTGTCGAAGCCTTGCGTGCCGGAGACGGTCACCGCGCCCCCCGTGCTGCCGGCGAAGACGCCCACAGAGCCGCTCCAGCCGGCATTGGCGCTGCCGGTGCTGGTGGTCCAGTTGGTACCGAACGAAGCCCAGGTACCGGCGCCTCCATTCACGCTGCCGGAGGCGGTGGTGTTCGTACCGTCCCAGAACTGCATGGTCTGGAGGGAACCCCGCACCGCAAGATTGACCTGGCCGGCGATGCCGGTCTCCACGTCTGAGCTGATAACTAAAAAGCCCGGCGTCGTCGTGGCCACACGCTGGCTGGCAAAGTTGCCCGACAGCGTGCCGCCATAGTCGAACAGCCGGTAGTAGCCGGCCGCCGCGACGCGCGTATCGAGCCTGCCACCGAGCGTCAGGTTGCCTGTGACCTTGACCAGGTCGTTGCCGGTGGCGGGATCGCCGCCGCCGGCAACGCCCGGCCTGTTGAGGTCGAACACCGAGGTCGCGGTGCTGGAGAGCACCAGCGATCCGACCGTCAGCGTGCCGGGACTATGGCCGGCCGAGAGCGTGCCATACACCGTCACCGCGCCAGCGATCGAGCCCGTGCCGGAGAGCGTACCGGCCGCGGCGACCGTCAGCGCGCCCGAACCGAGTGAGCCATCGACGCGCAATTCGCCCTGCGAGACCTGGGTGCCGCCTGAGTAGGTGTTGACGCCGGTCAGCGTCAGCGTACCGGTGCCGAGCTTCCTCAGCCCGCCAGAACCGCTGATCGCCCCATTGAAGGCGATGTCGCCGCTCCGGTTGAAGGTGAGCGCGGCATTGTTCTCGATATCGCCCAGGATGGAGCCCGCGGAGCCACCATCGCCGATCTGCAGCGTGCCGGCGCTGATCGTGGTGCCACCGCTATAGCTGTTGGCGCTGGTTAGCGTGGCCACGCCTGGAGTGCTCTTGATCAGAGCGCCTGTGCCGGCCAATGTCGCCTCGACGGTTCCGCTTTCGATGGCGAAAGAGCCGGAGGATGTGAAGACCCCGTTCACGATCCACCCTCTTTTCATGATCAATCCGCCATTCTGCACCTGGCTCGTCCCGCCAAGATCAAGAGCGCCGAAATTGATCGTCGTGCTCCCCGAGATGGCGCCGAGCGTACCGGCCCCGGAAAGGGCAAGAGGAGCGTTGACAATCGTGCCGCCGGAGTAAGTATTGGCGCCGGTCAACTGCATTTTGGCGCCGCCTGCCGTCAGCGATCCGGGCCCAGATATGACGTCGTTGAATGTGAAGACGGTTGCAGCAGCCGATAAATTGCCTTCCAACCGGACAGGCTGGTTGATGTTTACGTAACCCCGGTCTGCGATAACAAGGGAATTGCCCTCGAAGACAAGAGAGCTGCCGCCCGATTGATCGAAATCGATCTGAGAGTTTTCGTATGCTTGGGTAATTCTGATGTTACTCAGAATGAAAGGCCCACGATCGTTAACAGCGTGAACGCCACTAGGATCGTTTGATGTGAAAAACAGATTCGTTCCCGCGACCGAGGGTGGCAGCGATCCACCATCCCAGTTTGCAGCATTGGACCATATGGAACCGGGCGTGTCGGCGAAGGTGCTGATGAAGGCATAGTCACCCGCGAACGCTGGCCAACCGGCGATTCCGGCAATCATCGTGGACGAAAGAAGCATCGCGCGCACCGTCAGGCGCCGGCGGCGGCGTGGATCCGCCAGATGCCCGTTGGACTGTAGCGCTTGCGCGAATCCGCCCACGCTCCGTCGTTCGACGGTGCAATCTGCCCTGCACAGCCCGCTCATGTAGTCCCCTCGCGCCGCATGCCTCTGCATGGTTGTCGCAGAGCCGCCAAAGCTGGAGACTACGAGGGCGGCAGCGCCAGAAAAATACGGCATCTGCCGTATTTCGACATGGCCAGCGACGGAATCCCGATCGAATTCGGCGGCCGGAGCCGCGCCGTCGCCTCAGGCGGAGCCGGCCGGCGCCTCACCGGCGACAGCCTCACGGATCGCGGCCTGCAGACGCTCCGGGGCGACCGGCTTGTGCAGCACAAGGCGCCCGGTCGCGGTCAGATCGCGCAATCGCTCCGGCGAGGTGTCGCCGGTGACGATCAGGGCCGGAACCCGATAGCCGAGGTAACGCTCCAGCCGCGCGATCGCTTCGCTGCCGGTCAGGCCGCGCTTGAGCCGGTAATCGGCGATGATCAGATGGACCGAGTCCGCACCGGCCGCCTCATGGCGGCGGCAGAGTTCCTCCACATCGGCCCCGCAGACGGGGTCGTGGCCCCAGGCCGCCAACAGCGTCGCGAGGCCGGCGAGCACCTGGACGTCGTCATCCACCACCATGATCCCGAGCCGGCCGGAGGGTTCGCTCCGGCGCGGGGACACCCGCGCCAGGGCTGGCGGCGCGGTCAAGGGCAGTTGCACCGAGAAGGCCGAGCCCTTGCCGGGCGTGGAGCGCAGCCCGATGGGGTGGCCGAGCAGATCGGCCAGGCGTCGGACGATGGCGAGCCCGAGTCCCAGGCCCTGCTCCCGGTCGCGCTGCGGATTGTCGAGCTGCAGATCGTCGAGTTGGACGAACTCCTCGAACACGGCCTGGTGCTGCCCGGACGGAATGCCCGGCCCGGTATCGACGACCTGGATCTCGACCGCCCCACCGCGGCGGCGGCAGCCGATCAGCACCCGGCCGTCCGGCGCGTGGCGCAGCGCATTGGACAGGAAATTGTCGAGGATCCGCTTGAGCAGGACGGGATCGCTGTCGGCCCAGACATCGAGGGGCACGGCACGCAGCGCGACGCCGCGCTGCAGCGCCTGCGGCGCGAACTCCTCGCGCAGATCGCCCAGCATCCGCGCCAGCGAGATCGGCCGCCGCTGGACCGGAACGAGCCCGGCATCGAGCCGCGACACGTCGATCAGGCCATGCAGCAGCCCGCCGAGCGAGCCGATCACCGCCTCCAGCCTGTCGGCGATGCCTTTCGCATCGGCGCCCTTGATGTCGCCGCGCCGGGCGAGCGCCGCAAGGCTCGCCGTGAACAGGGCGGCCGCATGGATCGGCTGGCGCAGATCGTGGCTGGCGGCGGCGAGAAAACGCGTCTTGGCCCGATCCGCCGCCGTTGCCCGGTCCCGTTCGCGCTCGAGGCCTTCCACCAGCGCCAGGTTCTCGAAGCGCAGCGACACCGTCTCCTTGAGCGATCGATAGGTGATCAGGCTGTAATAGAGATAGACGCAGACCAGACAGAGCAGGAAGGCGAGATAGACCGAATAGATCGAGCCCTCCTGCGACAGGCAGCGCAGCGCGAAGGGCAGCTGCATCGCGATCAGCAGGCCGGCATAGGCCGGCGGATAGGCCGAGAGCGCCGGCACCGCCCCACCCGACATGCCGGTCAGCACGATGCAGACGAAGGCGATGAGATGCGGCTCGGACGGCACGAAGCCAATCCAGCCGACCCCGCCCCAGAGCAGGCTGGACAGGACCGAGAGCACCGTGAAGCGCCGGGCCCAGACCTCCGGCCCGGGCGCCTGGTCACCCCGCCTGAAATACCTGTAGGAGAGCAGCAATCTGGCTCCGGTCAGCGCGTAGACCGCCCCGATCCAGATCAGCAGCTGCCGGCCCGGCACCGCCTCGCGCAGCACATAGGCGACGGGCCAGGGAATGACGAGATTGGCAAACAGGACCGCGCGGGACTGGCGATAGAGCAGCTCGACCAGCGCGGCGCGCAGGCGAGCCCCCGGCTTTTGAGGAATCGGCACGGCCGTCACGATCCACTTTCCAGTCGAAGGCAGGCGCCCATCAGGGAGGTGCGATGCGGCCCGACGGCTATCCGATGGGATGGGACCAAAGGACAATCCAGCCCATGATTCGCCACCGCCTCTCCGCGACGCCCAGCTCTTCGACGGGCAGCCCCGCGCTTCGCATCGTCCTCGCCGACGACCATGCGCTCATCCGCGAGGGCCTGAAGCTCCTGATCTCGACTTGCGACGCCTACGAAACCGTGGGCGAGGCTGCTGACGGCGCGAGCCTGCTCCAGGTGCTGGCGAGGGAGCCGGCCGACGTCGTCGTGCTCGACCTGGGCATGCCGGGTCTGACGGGGCTGTCCTTCATTCGCGACCTGCTCCGGGCGTATCCGCGGGTGAAGATCCTGGTCCTGACCGCGAATAGCGAGCCGCGCACGGTGGAAGCGGCCCTGGACGCGGGCGCGGCCGGCTATCTCGTCAAGGGCGGCGATCTCGGCGAGCTTTTCGAGGCGCTCGCAGCCTTGCAGCGGGCTGAGACCTATCTCAGCCCGCCGCTCCGGGCCGTCCTGCCGCAAGGCGGCCAGGGCACCATGCTTGACCGCGTGTCCTTCGAGGCGATCAGTCACGTTGCGCTGACCCGGCGGGAGCGCGAGCTGCTCAGCCTGGTCGCCGGAGGCGCCACCGCCCGCGACGTCGCCGCGCGCCTCGGCATCAGCCCCCTCACCGCCCGCAAGCATCGTGAAAACCTCATGCGCAAGCTCGACCTCCACAGCGCCGCCGAACTCGCCGCCTTCGCGGTCCGGCTCGGTTTACCGACTGGATGACCTGAGCACCATTCGCGGCAACCGCCCTCAGCGGCCCATGTCGCAGGCCGGAACGTTCTGAGGCAATACGGCAAGTGCCGTAGTTCGCGCGCTGATGCGAGGTTGCGAATGAGAAGAGTGAGCAGCACTGCTGCGTTGTGTCAGACCACTGCACGATGCCGGTCGGCCATGATCGCCACGATCCTCTGACGCAGCCAGCGATGGCCATCGTCGGCCTGATGCCTGCCATGCCAGCCGATCCTGATGGTGATGGATGGGACGTCGAACGGCACGGGCAGCACCGCGAGTTCGGCGCGTTGCGCCAATTCCCGCGCCACCAGCCCGGGCACGACGGCGACGAGATCCGTCTGGGCGAGGATGGACGCCAGGACCATGAAGTGCGGCACGTCCAGGGTTCTGCGCAGCGACCATTTGTTGGCGCGCGCGATCACTTCCAGCAAGGGTTCGGTCGAGTTCGGCGGGCGGACGACGATCTGGTCCTGCGCCAGGAACCGTTCCAACGCCGACCGCTCGTCGCCGGAACCTTCGGTCAGCGCATGCCCTTTCCGGCACAGCAGCGCATAGGTCTCATCGAAGAGGCGCCTCAGCCGCAGCGTGCCCGCCGTAGCCTGCAGATTGCCGATCGCGACGTCGGCCTCGTCGGTTTCGAGCGCCTCGAGATAGCGCCCGACAGGTAACTGCATGACCTTGAGTTCGAGACCGGGAGCCTCGGCGCGCAGAAGCGGCATGAGATAGGGCAGGAAGACGACCTCGCCGGCATCGGTCATCAGCAAGCGGAAGCGCCGGTTCGTACTCGCCGGATCGAAAGGCGCCGCGCGATCGAGGCCCAGCCGGATCAGGCGCAGGCCCTCGACGAGACTTTCCGACGCGCTCAATGCGAATTGCGTCGGCTCCATGCCGTACCGGGTCCGCACGAAGAGTGGATCGCCGGTCAGCGCCCGTAGTCGCTTGAGGGCATTCGAGACCGCGGGTTGGGTGAGGTGAAGCGCGACAGCCGCACCCGACACGCTGCGGTGGCTCATCATCGCTTCGAAGATGCGGACGAGATTGAGATCGAAGTTCAAGCTATTCACCTGAGTGATATCGGGTATCCACCATATAAAGTTCACTGTGCCTCTGCCAGCGTGTCTTCTCCTTCGCGAAGACGGATCCAAATCCGCACGGAGGACACATGCACGCAATCGCAAGCGGACCGGCCGAGAGGCCGGCTGCGACGACGACCGCCGGCTTGCGCGGGACGCATTGGGATCCGGCAAGACTTCCCGCCGGCGTCGAAATCACGGTCCATTCGCTGCGGACGCATGACGGGGCCACCGTCGTCGGCTTCCTGATGCGGCGCGGCGGCGAGAAGACCGTCGTCTGTGCCATGCATCCGCGCGAGATGACGGTGCCGCAATACCTGGCGCCGGAGGTGCTCCGGGCGGGCGCAGCCTTCTGGGTGCAGGGTTCGCGTTCGCCGAACAGCGACCTGCGGCTCGAGCACGAGACCGCCATTCTCGACCTCGCTGCCGGCCAGCGCTTCCTGCGCAGTCAGGGCTTCAAGGCGTCGGTTCTGCAGGGAACGTCCGGCGGCGGCCCATTGGCCGCCTTCTACTGCCAGCAGACAGCAAGGCCGACGGCAGAACGCCTCACCAAGACGCCAGCCGGGCGCCCGATCGATCTCGCCGGCGCCGACCTGCCCGCGCCCGACGGCCTGATCCTGATCTCCTCGCATCTCGGACAAGGAGCGCTCCTCCAGAGTTGCCTCGACCCGTCCGTCACGGATGAGGCTGACCCTTTCGCCACCGATGCGGGACTCAACCCGTTCGATCCGGCCAACGGTTTCGCCGGGCCGCCGCAATCCAGCCGCTACGAAGCGTCTTTCATCGAACGCTATCGCAAGGCGCAGACCGCGCGCTCGCAAGCCCTCGACGAGCACGCACGGGGCCTGCTGCGCCGCAAGGCCGAGGCACGCGCCCGCGTCAAAAGCGGCAGCACCGACGCTGGTGACCTCACACGCTCCGCCTGGTCGCCGCTCATGACGATCTGGCGCACCGATGCCGATCCGCGCTGCTGGGACCTGTCGCTGGAGGCCTCGCCACGCGCCTATGGCAGCCTGTGGGGCGGCAATCCCTTCAGCTCGAACTGGGGCAGCGTCGGCTTCGCGCGGAGCTGCACGCCGGAAAGCTGGCTGTCGAACTGGTCGGCCGCCTGCTCCAACGCCACGATGGAGCGCTGTGCGCCGGGCATCGACCTGCCCGTCTGCATGATCCGCTACACCGGCGATAACAGCGTCTTCGACAGTGAGGCCGACCGGCTCGCGAGCCTGCTCGCAGCGGCCGCGCTTGAACGCCACGATCTCCCTGGAAACCACCATGGCCGCGCCGTCGCCCCGGGCGAGCCGGACGGACAGGGACCGGCGGGGCAGGTCGTCCAGGACTGGCTCTCGACGCAGCGCCTGCTGGGCGGGCCTGCAGCATGACCCGCCACGCGCAGATCCTCGGCGTCCGCGAGCCGATGGCGGGCGTCACCTATCCGCCGGCGGGCGACCTCGCTCGCCACGTCTCGCGCGGAGCCCTGCCGACGCGGTCGCTGATCGCGGCGCTGCGCGCATCGTTTTCTGCCCATGCCGGTCGCCTCGCCCTGCTCGGCGACGGCTGGAGCATGAGTTATGCGGAGCTCGACGATGAGAGCAACCGGGCGGCCCTGGCCTTTGCCCGCCTGGGCCTCCAGCCGCTCGACCGCGTCATCTTCCAGGCCGCCAACAGCCGCAACCTCGTCGTCGCCGTGCTCGGCTGCCTCAAGGCGGGACTGATCCCGCTCTGCACGCTCCACGCGCATCGCGAGGTCGAGATCGGCGGGCTTGGCCGCCATTCGGCCGCACGCGCGCATTTCATCGATAGCACGCCTGCGAATTTCGACGTCCTCGCCTTCGCCGAAAACATTCGGCGCCTTGTCCCGACGGTCGCACGGACCGTCGCTATTGCGGGTCCCGGCGGTGCAGATGTCGCAACGCTGACCGAGCTGATCCAGGCCGTCGGCACGGAGGAGGCCCGTGCCTTCGTGGAGAAGACGATCGCGGCGATCGACCCCTTCCAGGTCGCCTTCTTCCAGATTTCGGGCGGCTCGACCGGCATCCCCAAGATCATCCCCCGCTTCCAGAACGACTATCTCGCCAACATGGAGGCGGTGCAGCGGGCCACCGGCATTTCGGCCGCCGACTGCGTGGTGACGCCAGGCCCGATGCTGCACAATGCCGGCTTCGCCTGCTTCTGGGGGCCGGCGCTGCTGGCGGGTGCACGCGTCGCCATTCTCGACAATGCCCGGGAAGACGGGCTCGCGCGGGTCTTCGCGCAGTGCGCGCCGACCTGGCTCTACATGCCGAAGCCGCTGCTTCCGCGCCTCGCCAAGGTCTTCGCCGCCCAGCCCGATGCCGCGAAGACGATGCGCGGCATCGTGACCTCGAGCGGCGCGCGCGAGGTCGAGCGCCAGCTCGGCGTTCCGACGATGCATTTCTACGGAATGACCGAGGGGATCATCATCCATACGAGACCGGATGATCCCCCCGCGATCCGGCATGGCGGTATCGGCTGGCCGATCGCCGTGGGCGACGAGTTCCGCATCCTCAAGCCCGGCACCGAAGAGCCGGTGGCCTCGGGAGAATCCGGCGAGATCGTCTATCGCGGCCCCTATGTCCTGCACGGCTATTACGACGCGCCCGAGCAGAACCGCGTGGCCTTCACCTCGGACGGGTGGGTCCGCTCCGGCGATCTCGTGCGGGAGGTTGCCCGCGACGGCCGGCAGCTGCTCGTCTTCGAGGGCCGGCTCAAGGACGTCGTCAGCCGCGGCGGCGAGAAGATCTCGAGCGAGGAAGTCGAACGCTACCTGCGCACGCACGCCGCCATACTCGACGTCGCCGTCGTGCCGGTGCCCTGCCCGATCTTCAGCGAGCGCGCCTGCGCCGTCCTGCTCCTGAAGCCCGGACATGGCTGCCCGAGCGTCGTCGATCTCGGCTCCCATCTTTCCGGACACGGCCTCGCCAAGTTCAAATGGCCCGAGCACGTATTGGCGGTCGATGCCTTCCCCGTCACCAACGCCGGCAAGCTGGACAAGCAGTCCCTGCGCCGCGTTGCAGCGGAACGGCTCGGGAGGACGGCATGATCCGACGCATCGGCGTCCTCGGCGGCGGTCCCGCCGGGCTCTACCTCGCGCTTCTCGTTCGCCGGCGCCGGCCCGACATCGCGGTGCGGGTCGTCGAGCGGTCGCCGGCCGACGCGACCTGGGGCTTCGGCGTCGTGCTCGCCGATGGTGGCCTGCGTCAGCTCGCCGAGGCCGATCACGAAAGCTTCCAGGCTATTCAGCCCCATCTCCACCCGATCCCGCGCCAGGTCTTCACTGTCCACGGCGAGAATGTGCCGATCGACAAGGCCCGCAGCGGCGGTGCCATCGAGAGATTGCGGCTGCTGCAACTCCTGCAGGCGGCTTGCCGGAGCAGCGGGGTAGACCTGCAGTTCGAGACGCCGGTGGACGATCTCGCCGCTTTCGACGACTGCGATGTCGTCATTGGCGCCGACGGCAGCAATTCGCTGCTGCGCGAGCGCTTTGCAGGAGCCTTCGGCACGCAGACGCGGTTTTTGACCAACCGCTTCGCCTGGTTCGGCGTCAATCGGGCCTTCGACTCTTCGCATCTGAACTTCAAGACGCTGCCCGGCGGCGGCGCGCTCTGCGGCCACTATTATGCCTACGCGCCGGAGCGCAGCACGTTCGTGATGGAATGCGACGATCCGAGCTGGACGCTGCTCGGCCTCGAGGTCATGACGGATGCGCAGCGGCGCCGGACGACGCAGGCCTTCTTCGCCGCCGAACTGGGCGGGCACGAACTCGTCGAGAACAACTCGATCTGGCGGCGCTTTCCAGTCGTGACCAACCGCCGCTGGCATCACGACCGCTACGTGCTGGTCGGCGATGCCCTGCGGACCGCCCATTTCTCGATCGGCTCGGGCACGCGCATGGCGCTGGAGGACGCGATCGCGCTGGCTGGCGCCCTGGCGGCTGAGCCGACACGGGAGGCTGCCTTCGCCCGCTATGTCGCGACCCGGGAAGGCCCCATGGCGAAGCTCACGAGCGCCGCGCAGGGCAGCTTCGACTGGTACGAGCGCTTCTCCGAGAAGATGAAACGGCTCGAGCCGGCGGCCTTCGCGCTCAGCTTCCTGCGCCGGACCGGGCGTATCAGCGACGAGCGCATGCTCCGCGACTTCCCGGATTTCCTCGCCTACGCGGCCCGGAAGGGCGTGGCGGGACTGTCCGCCGGAGCCGGTATCCCCCCAATCGTGGAGCGTCAGAATGCCTAGCCTGCATCGGATCGGGATGATCGTCCCCAGCTCCAACACGACGATGGAGACCGAGGTGCCCGCGCTGATGCAGGCGCTTGCCCCCGCCGATCTCGCGTTCAGCTTCCATTCGGCCCGGGTGCGGATGGCACATGTGCGCCAGGACGAGCTGGAAAGGATGAACGCCGACGCCGGCCGCGCCATGACGGAACTGATGGACGCACCGATCGATGCCGTCGCCTTCGCCTGCCTGGTGGCCATCATGGCGATGGGCGATGGCCATCATCGCAGCGCGGAGACGGCCCTCGCGCGGATCGCCGCCGAGGCCGGACGCGACGCTGCGGTCGTAACCTCTGCCGGCGCGCTGGTCGAGGAGCTGAAACTCTCCGGCGCGCGCGAACTGGCGCTCGTCATGCCCTATGGCGATGCCCTCGCCTGCCGCGTGGCCGATTATCTGACGGCGGAGGGATTCATCATCCGCGATTACGTCAATCTGCGGGTGACCGACAACACCGAGGTGGGTCGTATCGGCAGCGCGCGGGTCCTCGACGCGCTCGCCGCGTTGAAGACCGACGGTGCCGACCGGATCGTGCTCTCGGCCTGCGTCCAGATGCCCTCGCTCGGTGCCTTGCCGGAAGCCCGGCGGCGCAGCGCCGTTCCCGTCACCTCGGCGGCGGAATGCACGGCGAAACAGATCCTGCGTCGGCTTGGCATCGCGCTGCCGACCGAAGCCGCACTGGCGGCGGAGTGAGCCATGACCTGCAGCATCGACCCGAGCGAACGCGATGCCACTGAACGGGTGCTCTCGCGCGAACCCTTTATCGTGCGCCGGTGCGCGCGCTGGGCCGAATGTGATCCGGCCGGCGTGGTCCATACCGGGCGCTTCGGCGACTACGCGCTGTCAGCCACGGACCTGTTCAGGGCGCATGTGATCGGCAGGGACTGGCACAGGCGCAACAGCAGCGCCGGCTTCGGCTCGCCGGCCAAGGCGATCTCGCTCGTCTTCCACTCCCCGCTCTGGCCGGGAGACCAGTTCGATATCGCCGTGTTCGTCGGCGAGATCCGCGTCCGCTCGATGGACCTCCTGCTCAGCGCCACCCGGAGCGATGACGGGCGAGCCATCTTCCGCGGACGCCTGTCCTCGATCTGCGTGACGGCCGAGGACCGCACGGTCGCCATGCCCTGGCCCGACGACTACCGCGAACGCTACCGCAGCTACGCCCGGCACGTCCCCGTACCGGCCGATCTTCAGCAGATGGGGCCGTAACAAGCGCCATCCGCCACGTCACGATCTGAAGGAGGTGACCATGTCCCAGCACGACAGTTTGCACGAAGACGCCAGCTCCGAGACCGCCTTCACCAAGGGCCGCGAATACCGCACGAGGGATGTCGATGTCTCAGCCCTGAAGCGCGCCAGGGAGGACGGCATTCAACTCGCGCTCGATGGCGTCGACCACAGCGCGAGGCCGACCTGGAAGCTGCGCGAGACGGTGGAATTCTACCGCGATGTGCTCGGCCTGCCGCTGATCCACACGATCAGCGCGCGCGGCTGGGGTCACCCGGGCCATCCCGACTTCCTGCATTTCTTCTTCGACGCTGGAAAAGGCGCGACGATCGCGTTCTTCTACTATATCGGCACCGACCGGCCCGAGCGTTACATGCCGGAGGACAACCAGTTCTACTCCGCCACCCACACGGCTTGGGCGGTGCCGGACCGGGAATCCCTGGAGCGCTGGAAGACCACGCTGGAGGCGCGCGGACTTGCCGTTTCTGCCTACACCCGGCACGAGACGCTGGAGTCGATCTATTTCCGCGATCCCAACGGGTATCCGCTCGAAATCACCCTGCGCCTGCGCGAGACCGACGTGCTCGACGCCAAGGACGCGGCATTGACGCTGGAAGCCGCGATCCAGCTCGAGAACGAGACCCGCGCCCGCGGCGAGAGGCTGGGCGACATCGACACCGTCTGGCGCCGCAAGGCCAAGCTCGTCGAAGCGCTGATCGGAGGCGCGTGATGGTCGTTCTCTACGTTCTCGACGTGCCGGAATTCCTGCCCATCGTCGAGGCCTGCCGCAAGTTCGGCCACTGCAGGATCGCCAAGTCCGACGAGGGCTACTACCGCATTCAGGCCAGCGGCGAGATCACGCTGAACCGCAAGGCGATGCAGCTCAAGCCGGCGATCTGGTACGGGCTGTTCACCGGCGGCATGAACGGCGAAATCGCCGAATTCGGCCGTGAGACTGTGCGTGTGATCGGCACGAACAAGGAGCTTTGAGGAGAAGGCCCGAGCCGTCTCCTTTCGGCCCCTCGCCCGGAATGCAGAGCCGGTGCGCATCATTCGGCCCAACGACGAGGCGTCGAGAACATCCGGTCGGCCGTTCGACGCGAGAAAACAGAAAAAAGACAATCCAGGGAGGATACCAATGAACAAGCTCACGTCAGCCGGACTCGCATGGGCTGTCGCAGCGTTGCTCGCTGTCACGGGCGCGGCCCATGCCCAATCCGGCGAGGGCCCGATGCGCCTCGTCGTCAGCAGCGCGGCTGGAACGGCGCCCGACATCATCGCGCGTCTGATCTCGGCCAGGTTGTCGGAAACCTTCAAGCGAACAGTGATCGTCGACAACAAGGCTGGCGCCAATGGCGGGATCGCCGCCGCCGACGTGCTGCGAGCCGAGCCGAACGGCTTGACGCTCCTCGTCACGCCGGCGGGAACGCTGACCGCCAATCCGCATCTCTATCGGGAGGGGGCTGCGACCGCCGTCACGGAGCTCACACCCATCACACAGATCGCCACGGTTGACTTCGTCGTGGCGGTCCGATCCGGCCTCCCCGTCAACACGCTGCCGGAGCTCCTCGCCTACATCAAGGCGCATCCGGGCAAGGTCAACGCCGCGACGACCGCCCATGGCAGCTTTCCTCACCTCGCCGCCGAGATGCTGAAGCAACGCACCGGTCTTGATTTCACCATCGTCAAGAACAATGGCGGCGCCGCCGCCGGAAGCGCGGCGGCCGGTGGCCATGCCGATTTCGTCATCGAGACCTCCGCCGTGCTGGAAGGTCTGATCCAGGCCGGGCATTTGCGGCCGATCGCCTCGACCGGGGCGGTGCGCGGATTGAAGACGCCTGATCTTCCCACGGTGGCGGAAGCGGGTCTCGGCGGCTATGCGATCAGCGGCTGGATCGCCCTGGCTGCTCCGAAAGCGACGCCGCTGGCGACGCGGGAAGCGATCCAGCGGTCCGTCGTTGACGCACTGAACGATCCGACGATCCGCGAACGGCTCGAGATGCTGCATTTCGCTGCCGTCGCCACGTCTCCGAACGACACCGGAGAACTGATCGCCCGCGAGCGGACACAACTTGGACAGGTCATCGAGCAGGCGGGATTGGTCGTGGCGAAGTGAACGGCGCAATGCCCGGGCCTGGCCAACCCTGGACCGGGCCTGGCCAACCCTGCACTCCCCCGTTCCCGCATTCGATCTCGCAGGGATGAGCGCCCCTCATCGCCCCCGATAGTGCGCGTTCCGACGCGGCAGAGGATTCCACATGAAAATGGTCAAGCTCATTCGTGAAACAATATTGGCCACGATCCTGATCTCGATTGGAATCGTGAGCTTTCCCGCCGCGGGAGACGCTCAACAAAAAGCCGAAGTACTGTCAGCGAAAGACGTCACGCGGCTCGTTCTCCTGGGAACCGCGGCCGGCAGAACATCCTATCGCGGCTCATCGCATGGCGGTTTTTCGGCGGCGGTCGCCGTCGGCCGGGACGTTTATCTCGTCGATTTCGGCAGGAACTGGCTGGATCGCTACTTCGAAGCAGGTCTCGGCTCACCCGGAAAGCCCGAAACACCCGGAGGTCTCGACAGTTTGCGGGCCGCCTTCATCACTCATCTTCACGCTGACCATGTCGTGGACCTGCCGCGGCTCATCCTGTTTGGGGCATCCGACGGGGCGCGAAACCGCAAGTCGCCGATCCAGATCATGGGCCCCGGCTCTCGCGGTGAACTGCCGGTTCCAGATGCAAAGGTCGACAAGTCCGCCGAGATCATCAATCCCGCCGAGCCGACGCCGGGGACCGTCAGCATGGTGGAACACCTCTATCGTGCCTTCGCGACCGACTTGAACGACAACATCCTCGACAGCGGGATGCCGAACCCCAGGACCTATCTACAACCGCGTGACATCAGGATTCCCGCCGAGATCGGCGCATCTCCCCAAAACACCGCGCCAAAGATGCCTCCCTTCGAGGTGTACAGAGATGAGAAGATCCGGGTGACGGCGACGTTGGTGGAGCACGGAGCTGTGTATCCGGCCTTCGCTTACCGGTTCGACACGCCGAACGGGTCGATCGTGTTTTCCGGCGACACCAACCTCAGCGACAACCTGATCACGCTCGCCAGGGGGGCCGACATCCTCGTGCACGAGGTGATCGATGTGCGATGGGCCGAGGCGCGCTATCCCGAACCGCGCACACCCGACCAGGCTGCCAAGTTCAAGCACCTGATCGAGTCCCACACGGACTTGCGGGACATCGGCCGGATCGCCGCGCAGGCGAACGTGAAGTCCGTCGTACTCGCACATCTGGCACCGCCCACGATCAACGAGAAAGACGTTTCTGAATTCGTCAAGGGATTCGACGGCTCCGTCATTCTCGGCAAGCCGCTGATGACCTGGACGCTTGGCGATTGAGATCGGCTTCGAACAGGTCCAGCAAGGCGTGGCACGCCTTGAGCGGCAGCCGCGCCGGCCTCGAACGCCGCCTCAATGTCCCGGACGCCGCCGCCCCAGTTGATCAGCGCCTGCAAGCTGGTGCGTGAGGCCGGCAACCAGACCGGCAAGCCAGCCTGAAGTAGGACGACATGTATGGGGGGCTCAGCGCGCCTCGTCGATGATGGCGTCGATACCGGCTGCCAGGGCCTCCCGCGAAATCTCGCCGGTATGGAGCGAGGCGAGCGTGCCGTCGCGGCGCAGGAACAGCGTCACCGGCAGACCAGGCGTTGCGTAATGGCGCGACAGGGCCTGCGCGGCATCGAGCAGGACATGCTCCAACTTGAGCCGGTCGGCAGAGAGATAGCTCTTGATCCTCTCGGCGTTCTCACCCTGGTTCACGAAGACAAAGCCGACATCCGTCCGCTCGGCCGCTTCCCGCGCCAGCATCGGCATCTCCCGGCGGCAGGGCGGGCACCATGTCGCCCAGAGATTGACGACGAGCGGCTTGCCCTCGAAGTCGCGGATCGAGCGGAAGCCGCCGTCCAGCGTGGCCATGCGGGTTGCCGGCGCCTGCTGGCCATAGGTCGCCTTCGTCAGCTCCAGCGTCACCACTCCGACGACGCCGGCGACCAGCACCGCCCCGGCTGCGCCGACGGCAAAGCGAACCGAGCGAGCATAGACTGCGGTGACGAGCACTATCCCGAGCAGCCCGGCGGGAAGCGAAAATCCGCCTTGCCAGATCGCCAGCATCCGCCATGGCTCCTCGGCAAAGCTCGACCCATGCAGGACGACATGGCCGGCGCGGGCGGCGACGATCGCGGCAAGGACCGCCGACGACGCCCAGGCGTTCAGGCGGGCATCGAGGCGCCTCGAAAGAAGCGCGGCTATCATCAGCAGGGTCGCGATCGCGAGGATTGCGGCGAAGCGGTCCGGCGCGAACACGAAGGGACCGATGCTGATTGCGTTCATCCGATGCGCCCCCTGGCTCTCGTGCTGCAAGTCCAGCGTGCTGCAAGTCCGCCCGATCCGAGGGCCGGCTCCGGCTGCATCGGGCGTGCGCCTTAAGCCAGGCTTAAGCTGGGTTTCCTCTCCGGCTTCGGACGCAAGAAAGCAAGGCCAACGGAGCAAGGCCAAGGAGCAAGACATCGCCATGACGCAACACGACATCCGGCAGGCCAGCAGGCAAGCGAGCCCGATCTTGCATCGCCGCCAGGTCCTGCTCGGCAGCTTGCTGGGCAGCTCGGCCGGGCTGATCTCGCTGCTGGCCCCGCCGGTCCTGGCGGCTCCGCCGCCTTTCCTAACGGAAGCCGGCGGCCAATTCATCGAACTCGACCCGCGCGAGGATGTCTCGGCGATCACGCTCAGGGATTTCAGCGGCCGAAGCCGGCCGCTCGCCAGCTATCGTGGCCGTCCCTGCCTCGTCGCCTTCTGGGCGAGCTGGTGCCCACCCTGTCTTGGTGAACTGCCGATCCTGCATCGTCTGCAGCAGAGGCGCGATCTCGGCTTCGCCGTGGTCCCCGTCTCGATCGACCGCGACGCGGCCAGGGCCCAACGGTTCATCGAGCGGCTGGGACTGCGCGGCTTTGCGAGCTTCATCGACCGCGAAGGCCTCGTCGCGTCGGGTCCGCAATCGCAAGCGCAGACGCCCTTCCAACTCTACGGGATGCCGATGAGCTATATCGTCGATGCCGGCGGCAGGACGGCCGGCCATCTCGCCGGCGCGGCGGACTGGAGCACGCCGGACGCGATCAGGTTGCTGCAGCATTTCGCGCGCGAGGGCTGACTTTCACGCGCGAGGGCTGGCCCGGCCGCCCTTCGCCTGGACGCTGGAGCCTGTTGGCCCTTTGTGTTTGCATCGGCTTTCCCGGGCCGATGCTTTAATGAGCCAGGCCCGGACCTGCTGGCTTGCCTGCGCCGAGGTCGAACCAGGATCGGAGCTGACACGCAGTCGTCATGCTTGTCGGCTCTGTGCCGATCCACTCCACAGGTCGACGCTCGCATGCCCATGCCATTCCGTTTCGCAGAGCCCAGTGATCCATTGTCGCCGCCACTGATCCTGCTCCATGGCTCCGGCGGCACCGAAACGGACATGCTTCCCGTCGCGGCGGCGGCAGCTCCGGGCGCAGCTGCCTTCTCGCTGCGCGGCGCGGTCGCATGGGAAGGCGGCTATGCGTTCTTCAGGCGATGGCCCGATCGCAGCATCGACGAAGACAGTATCCGGTCAGAAGCTCCGGCTCTCGCAGCCTTCATGGCAGAGATCATCGCGGGGCATGCTCGCCGCAGCAAACCGATCCTGGTCGGTTTCTCCAACGGCGCGATCATGGCTGCCGCCTTGGTAATGCTCTTCCCGGACCTGGTACGGGGAGCCGCGCTGCTGCGCCCGCTTTCACCCTTCGCGACGCCAAGGGGAACACGATTGCGGGCCATGCCGGTGCTCGTCGTCGATGCGACCAATGATGCGCGAAGGCTGGCGGGAGACGGTATCGCGATGGCTTCGCAACTGCGCCGGGCTGGGGCGAGCGTCGATCACCAAAGCCTGAAGGCGGGCCACGACCTTACCGACGATGATCTGACGCTGCTGCGCGGCTGGTTGGCGAATGTCGTTTGACATCCGTTGAGGGTGGAGAGCGGTCTTTCGTAAGTGAAGACGCGAAGCCTGAGCTGAGCCATGATCGCGCTCTCACTGCCCCCACGCGTCCTTCAATAGCGGTAATAGCGGGAAGCATAAGGGCTTGAGCCGCGCTTGCACTTAACCTCTTCCTTATACTCGCCGTCGTCCCATTTCCGCTCGATCTTGCAGCCTCCTTGCCGATACTCTTCCTTATAGGCGCGTCGCTCACGACCCTCACGATAATTGCCGTAGCCGCGGTCGCGCCGTCCATCGTCGCCGCGCTCGTAGCCACCGCGCCAGCGTCCCTTTCCGCTCTCATCCTTCCAAGGGTCGGCTGCGGCGATGCCTGCCCAGCCGATGAGGGTGATTGATAGGGCGCTCAAGAGGCCAAGAGTTTTCATCGCCTTACTCCCTTCTCGATGTGCAGATTCAACATTTCGAGGATCAGCGGGTTCCAAGTACTGCCCTCGAACCTGAATGGCTGTTAAACGACGAACGGTGTCCCACAGCAGGCACGCCTCCAAACTTGAGGGCTCGAAATTCCCCGTTGCCCGCATTGGCCGCTGGGCTGGCCGACCGACGCCAGACCCTGGCCCGCCTGCCCCGGCGCTGGCCGGCCGCAAGCGCCCTCCCCGGACAACAGATCACCGCCCCTCCCTGCCGCGGAGGGCGGCGCCGCCTGTCGCTCAAACCAGCGAGGCCCGGCTACAGCGCCAGGATTGCCCCTGTCCGGCAGTTCCGCACCCGGTCGACGCGGGCGCCGTCCCAGTGGAAATCATAGTGGTCGCCCTGCATCGGGATCGGGATGAGGTCGGGCCAAAAGATCGCGATGCACTCCGCGCCAGGACAGCGCACGCTGCGGTACAAAAACCCGTTCGAGCCCGCCCTGCGCATCTGCCGCGCAAAGCCCTGGGAGGCGGAGTAGTCGTCCGGTTCGTGCAGGTCGACCCGGGCCCGGACATCGTGCAGATCGAGATCGACCTGGTTGATCAGCGTGCGGAACTGCGAGGTCCAGCCGCTCTCCTCCCTGGACGCAGCCATCGCCCGGCCATGGTGATGCGCGACCTCGCGAATTGCGACCTCATCGCTCTGGCCGGCCGAATAGACGCCCCAGGAGCCATCGGTGAACCGGCCCGGCCGATCGGTGCTGATATGGACGAAGGGCGCCATCAGGTAGCTCGCCCCGTGTCCGGCCACACGCCGCACCGGTGGAACGAGATCGAGCCTGCCGATCTGCTCCCAGATCCGCGGGTTCGTCTTCGACTCGATCGAGGCCAGCGCCTCCCAGTCGCTGGGATCGGCGATGTCCTCGAACAGGTCGATCGGCGGATAGATCGACCGGATGATCCGGTAGGCCTTGAGCCAATGGACGCGGGTGACGGGCGCGGCGTCGCTCACCAACCACCACGCTCGGCGTCGAGATAGGAGCGCACCCGGGCAAGCGAGAAGATGTCGCCCTGCGCCATGATCTCGACCGGCGCCCGCCCCCCGAAGACGTCGTTCGGCTTGCCGACCCAGGCATAGCCGCGCTCAGGGTCGGTGAAGAGGGTGCGCAGGCCCTTGTGGATGCCCATCAGCAGGGACAGGCGGGTGGCGAGGTCCCGGTCGATCCGGCCAGGGTCGCCGGCTTTCCAGCGGGCATAGGTCCGCGGCGCCAGCCCACCCAGGATCTCGCGCGCGACGGCGTCGCTCAGGCCCCATTTTTCGAAGAGCCTGATCACCGCGCGAGCGGCCGCGGCGGCTTCCTCAACCGTAATCTCCGGCACCGCCGGGGTCGCAACTGTCCGCGGGATCTCGACCAGCATGACTCACCTCACTTCGGCATAAAATAAGGATACTTATGCCAAATGGCAACAGCCACCTCCCTCCGACAGGTGTGCCGCCTCAGTGCGGCCGTCAACGCTTCGGCCCGAAACGGTTTTCGGGAAAGCCGCTGCAGGCACGGCAAGGCTGGCTCAGACCGGACACGCGATCGGTCCGCTGATCGAACCCTTCTGCCGCAGCGTGCGCGGCGATTCCCCGAAGCTCGCCTTGAAGTCGCGTGACAGATGGGCGCTGTCGGCAAAGCCTGCGCCCATGGCGATGTCGGTGAGCGAGCGCTTGCTGTTCAGGATCAGCCAGCGCGCATAGTCCAGCCGCAGCTTGCGCTGGAACGCAGCCGGGCTCTGGCCCAGCGAGGTGCCGAACAGGCGCTCGAGCTGCCGCGGGCTCACGCCGACATAGCGCGCGACGGCGGCGATCGGCGGGGGATTGTCGAGACGCTGTTCGATGAACTGCGCAGCCTGCTGAACCCGGATGTCGAGATCGGAGCGGATCTCCGCGTAGAAATGCGGCTGCGGCATCTCGGCCGGCCGCATGTCCTGCAGCATCATGTGCCGCATCGCCTGCTGGGCCTTGTCGCGGCCGCAATGGCGCGCGACGAGATAGAGGCCAAGGTCGATCGCGGCCGTCGAGCCGGCGCAGGTGATCAGGTCGCCCTCGTCGATGAAGAGCCGCTCCACCCCTGCCGAAACCCTGGGAAAGCGCTCCTTGAAGGCATCCAGCACGTTCCAGTGCACGCAGACCCGGCGCGGACCGACCAGCCCTGCCCTGGCGATCGCAAAGGTGCCGGTGCAGATGCCGAGAAGACGCACGCCGGAGGCCGCCGCCCGTCTGAGATAGCCGAGCAGGCTCTCGGGCAAGGCGTCGTTGAGATAGTCGTTGCCGCCGCAGACGGCGACATAGTCGAAGCCGGCCGGATCGAGCAGGGCTCCATTCGGCGCGACCGATACGCCGCAACTCGACCGTCGCGGCTCTCCGTCCAGGCTCATCACGGTCCAGCTCGCATGGAGCTGGCGGCTGCGTCCGCCATGGTCCGCCGCCAGCCGCAGCACGTCGATCAGGCCGGAGAAGGCGGCGAGCGTGAACTGGTCGAGCAGGACGAAGCCGATCCGCAGCCGCGAAACGGGAATGGGCGGCGATTGCGGCCGCTTGCTCGCCGAATGAAGGAACTGCGCTGTGCTCATGTCGTGATTATTCAAATTTCTGGCCGGCGAATTCTAGTGCCTTTCGTTCGCCGCGCGCCACAGTGCCCGTAGAAGCGCGAAGACGCTCAGGCAGAGGAGAACGACGATGCATAGAACCGTCCGGCTGGCGACCGCCATGCTCGCGACCACCCTGCTGACCGCACCAGTGCTGGCCCAGCAACCCGCTTCGATCACGGTCGCCTGGTATGGCGGCAACTGGGGCGACGCCTTCCGCGCCTGCGTCGCGGAACCCTTCACCAAGGCGACCGGCATCGCCGTGAAGGCGGAGATCGGCACCTCGACCGTCACCTTGTCGAAGCTGCAGCAGCAGAAGACGGCTCCCACCATCGACGTCGCCTGGATGGATGGCGGCATCAGCGAGCTGGCGCTCGTCGCCGACGTGACCGACACTCTCGACGCGGCGGCGATCCCCCATCTCGCCAACATGCTGCCCGAGGCGCTCTACAAGAGCGGTTCGACCACCTATGCGGTCGGCACCGGCTATTATTCGCTCGGGCTCACCTACAATACGCAGAAGGTCAAGACCGCTCCGACATCGTGGAACGACCTCTGGAAGCCTGAATTCGAGGACGCCGTCACCATCCCCTCCCCGGCGAATTCGTCGGGCGTGCCCTTCGTGATGTTCCTCCAGAAGATCTGGGGTGGTCCGGCCGGCGATCTCGCCCCGACCTTCAAGAAGATCAAGGAGCTGAAGGCCGCGCTCTTCTTCGATTCCTCGGGCGCCGCGACCAATGCCTACCAGAGCGGCGAAGCGATCATCGGCGCACATTTCAACGTCGGCGCCTGGGACCTCGCCGACAAGGGCCTGCCGATCGGCTTCGTCGTGCCCAAGGAAGGCGCCTGGGCGACTGACGCCCGCCTGCATCTGGTGAAGGGCACGGCGAAGAAGGATGCGGCCGCGACATTCATCAACCAGGCGCTGACGCCGGAGGCGTCCGGCTGCCTCGCCGAAAAACTCTATCTCGGCCCGTCGGTGAAGAACGTCGCCGTCAAGCCCGAGACGGCGCGCAAGCTGCCCTGGGGCGAGACCGGTTCGGTCAAGAGCCTGCAGCTCTTCGACTGGAGCGAGATCAACGCGCTGCGCTCAGGCGTCGTCGATGCCTGGAACCGCGAGATCGCGCGCAAGTGAACGTCCCGCAAGCGAGCGACCCGCAAGTCAGCGCTTGGGCACGAGCACCGCGAGCCGCAGCATGAGCACCTCCATCCTCGCCATCGACGGCCTGTCCAAGCATTTCGGCGGGCACGCGGCCCTGACGGAGATCGACCTCTCCGTCGAGCAGGGCGAGTTCATCGCGCTGCTCGGCCCGTCGGGTTGCGGCAAGACCACGCTGCTGCGCTGCATCGCCGGCTTCCTGACGCCGGAGGTCGGCACGGTCAGGCTCGCCGGCGAGGATGTGACGCGGCTGCCGCCCTATCGCCGCCCGCTCAACACGGTGTTCCAGAACTACGCGCTCTTCCCGCACATGAGCGTTTTGGAGAACGTCGCCTACGGGCCGCGCCGGCAGGGCACGGGCAAGGGCGAGGCAACGAAGCGCAGCACCGAGGCGCTCGAGCTCGTCGGCCTCGCCGGCTTCGGCGAACGCCTGCCGGCCCAGCTCTCCGGCGGCCAGCAGCAGCGCGTGGCGCTGGCGCGCGCCATCGTCAACCGGCCTCAGCTGCTGCTGCTCGACGAGCCGCTGAGCGCGCTCGACCTGAAGCTGCGCAAGAAGGTCCAGGGCGAGCTCAAGCAGATCCAGCACCGGCTCGGCATTGCCTTCCTGTTCGTGACGCATGACCAGGACGAGGCGATGAGCATGGCAGACCGGATCGTGCTGATGAACCGCGGCCGTATCGAGCAGATCGGCCGCGGCCAGGACATCTATGCCCGGCCGGCGAGCCGCTTCGCCGCCGACTTCATCGGCGACGCCAACCTGCTCGAAGTCGAGCGGCGCGACGACGTCAGCCTGTCGCTGCTGGATGGCGCGATCATCCGTCCCGCGGCGGACGAGCCGCAAGGCGCGCTGACAGGCGTGCTGCGGCCCGAGGACATTCTGGTCGCGCCGAAGCCGGCCGCCGATCGCCTCGCCCTGCCAGCCGTGCTCTCCGAGATCACCCATGTCGGCAGCCATGCCTTCGTCACGCTCTTGGCCGGCGGCACCATCCTGACGGCCCGGCTGGCGCCAGCGGCGCTGTCGGGCCTCACGCCGGGCCAGCCGGTCTTCGCCAATATCCGCCTCGGCGATCTCAGCATCGTGCCGGGGGATGCGTCATGAAAGCGGGGCTGCGCCCGGTCGCGCTGCTCTGCGCCCTGCCGGCGGCGTTCTTTGCCGCCTTCTTCCTGGCGCCGATGGCGGTCGTCCTGATCGCCAGCCTGACCACGCCGGACGGTCACCTGACCTTCGCGCATTACCTGCGCATCCTCGCCGACAGCTATCACTGGGACGTGCTGTGGGTGACGTTCCGGATCGGCGCGCTGACCACGCTCGTCTCAGTCCTGATCGGCTATCCGCTCGCCTGGTATCTCGTGCGCGTGGTGCGCTGGCGGCCCTGGCGCCGGTTCTGCGTGATCCTGCTCGTCGTGCCGCTGTTCACCAGCAACATCGTGCGCTCCTTCGGCTGGATGGTGCTGCTCGGCCGCAACGGCCTCGTCAATGACGGCCTGATCGGGCTTGGCCTGATCGAGCGGCCGATGCGCTTCCTCGGCACCGAGCTCGGCATCCTGGTCGGCCTCGTCTACATCCTCCTGCCCTTCATCGTGCTGGCGGTCGGCAATGCGCTCGCCAAGGTCGATCCGGCCCTCGAGCACGCCTCCGCCGATCTCGGCGCGACGCCGGCCGGCACCTTCTGGACGATCATCCTGCCCCTCAGCCTGCCCGGACTGATGGCCGGCGCGGTCATGGTCTTCATGCTGGCGGTCAGCGCCTATGTCACGCCGGCGCTGCTCAGCGGCGGGCGGATCACCGTCTTCTCCATGCTGATCTTCCAGCAATACAGCTCGGTCTTCGACTTCAACTATGGCGGTGCGCTCAGCATCACCATGCTGGTGCTGACGTTCGCGCTCGTCACGGTCGCCGGGCGCCTCAGCGAGCCGAGGAGAGCCTGAGATGGTCACTCACCTCGTCAGGATCGTCTCCCTTGCGGCGCTCGCCTATCTCGCTCTGCCGCTCGTCGTGCTCGTGGGCGCCTCGCTGACCACGACCAGCTTCCTCGCCTTCCCGCCGCAGGGGCTGACCTTGGCCTGGTACGGCACGATGCTGGGCGACCCGTCCTATGTCTCGGCCTTCCTGACCAGCACGCTGCTTGCGGTCGCAGCGACCGCCGCCGCGGTGGTGCTGGCGGTGCCGGCGGCGATCGCGATCGCTCGCTATCGCTTCACCGGTCGGCGCCTGCTGTCGGAGACGCTGATGTCGCCGCTGATCCTGCCGCATGTCGTGCTCGGCGCGGCGCTGCTGCAATATGGCAGCGCGATCGGCCTCGTCCGCAGCTTCTCAGCCCTGCTCGTCGGGCATGTCGTGATCATCATGCCTTTCGTCCTGCGCGCCGTGCTGCCGCAGCTCAGCGACGAGCAGCGCAGCCTGGAGGAGGCGTCGGCCGATCTCGGGGCCAGGCCGCTCACGACCTTCTTCCTGGTGACGCTGCCGCAGATCCGCAGCGGGCTCGTCAGCGGCGCGATCTTCGCCTTCATCGCCTCCTTCATCAATGTCGAGCTCAGCATCTTCAACACCACGGCCGAGCTCACCACGATCCCGGTCAAGCTGTTCAACTACGTCCAGTACACGATCGACCCGACGATCGCGGCGGTCTCCGGCCTGACGATCATCGTCGCCGCGATCGTGATCGTGCTGCTCGACCTCACCATCGGCCTCGACGTGCTCTCCGAGCGCCGCTGATCCCTTTTCACCCTTTGTCCCAAGGAGCCGCACATGCGCCAGCAGAATGTCTTCGACGTCATCTACACCCATACCGAGGGCGAGCCCCTCTGCATCATCCATAGCGGGATTCCCTATCCTGCCGGCTCGAACATCCTGGAGAAGCGCCGCTTCCTTGAGGAGAACTACGACTGGCTGCGCTGCGCCCTGATGCGCGAGCCGCGCGGGCACAAGGACATGTTCGGCGTCTTTCTGACGCCGCCGTCGAGCCCGGACTATGATGCAGGCCTGATCTATATCGATGGCACGCAATATTCCCATATGTGCGGTCACGGCACGATCGCTGTCGGCATGGCGATGGTCGCGCTCGGGCTCGTCCGGCGTGGCGCGAATGGCCGCACGACGATCCGCTTCGAGACCACCGCCGGCCTGGTGACGGCCGAGGTCGCCAATGACGGGCCAGACGTGCTGTGGACCCGCTTCGAGAACGTGCCGGCCTATGTCGCGGCGCAGGACGTGCCCTTCGACCTGCCGGGCATCGGCCAGCTCAAGGCCGACATCGTCTGGGGCGGCAATTATTTCGGCATTATCGACCTGCGCGGCACCTCGCTGCGGATTTCACCGGAGAACGGCTCGGAGCTCTCCCGCCTCGGCATCATCGCCCGCGAGCAGCTGCGCCAGAAGGTCGCCATCCAGCATCCGGCGTCGAGCCACATCAACAACTTCAACTTCGTGACCTTCTGGCACGAGCCGACGATCGAGGGCGCCTTCTACAAGAACGTCCACGTCTTCTCCGCCGGCCAGCTCGACCGCTCGCCGGGCGGCACCGGCACCAGCGCGATGATGGCGATGTACGAGGCGCGCGGCCTGCTCAAGCTGCACCAGCCGATCCGCTCGGAAGGCCTGCTCGGGTCGGGAACCTTCGAGGGCTGCCTGATCGGCGAGGCAAACCTGAACGGCACCCGCGCGGTCAGACCGACCGTGAAGGGCACCGCCGGGCTGCTCGGCACCGCCCGCTGGACGATCAACCGCGACGATCCGGTCGACGCCGGCTTCCTCGTCGCCTGACCAGCCTTGCGCCGGGAGAGCCAGGCCAGGCTGCCCCGGCGCAAGTGGCTTCCGAGTGGCTTCACAGCTTCGCAAAGGTCCCGCCCGCGCCATGAGCGCGCTCCCCTCGCCCGGCTCAAATGCGCCCGAAGGGGACGTTGGCCGATGCTTTAAAAAGCGGACAGTCAAGCCCAAGCTCTGATGGCGCCGGGCGAGGATCCTGTCGAGCCCGTTCGCCCTCTAATTCAATTCCCGAGCGGCGGCCGTCGCGCAGGCGTCGTCCGTCTCGCCGGTATCACCGGAGATGCCAAGAGCTCCCAGCACCTGCTCCCCCTCGCGGATCAGGACCCCGCCGGCCGCAGGCAGAAGCCCGCCCGATAGCAGGGTGGCCGCTGCGGAGAAGAAGGCCGGATCGGCCTCCACCCGCGCCACGAGATCGCGTGAATCCAGTCCGAGCGCGATGCAACTCCAGGCCTTCGCCAGGGCGAATTCATGCCGAGCGATCGTCGCCCCGTCCGCGCGGGCCGAGGCGACGATATGGCCCCCCGCATCGACGACCACGGCCGCCAGCGGCCTGGCTCCGCGTGCTCGGCCGGCGGCAAGAGCTTCAGCGATCAGGCGTTGCGCCCGTTCAAGCGTCATGGCGCCCTCCCCGGCTCAATAGGTGCAGCGCCCGCCCGAGAGGTCGAAGACCGAGGCGGTGGTGAAGCTGTTTTCGCGGCTGACGAGCCATGCAACCATCGCGGCGGCCTCGTCCACTTCGAGGAAGCGGGCACGCGGAATGCGCGTCAGCATATACTGGATAAACTCCTCCTTCAGCGTGTCGAGGATGCGCGTCCTGGCCGTGGCGGGCGAGATCGCATTCACCGCGATGTCGTAGCCGGCGAGCTCCTTGCCCAGCGACTTCGTCAGGCCGATCACGCCTGCCTTCGCCGCCGAATAGGCCGCCAGGTTGGGGTTGCCCTCCTTGCCCGCCACGGAGGAGATATTGACGATCCGCCCGTAGTTTCGCGCCTTCATGCCGGGTACGACGACCTTGTTCACATAGAAGGTGCCGTTCAGGTTGATCTCGACGACCCGGCGCCATTCCTCTGGGTCATAGGCGTCGAGCGGAGCGTTGCCGCCGGCGATCCCGGCCGAATTGACCAGGATCGACACAGGGCCGATTTCGGCTTCGACCTCCTGGTGAGTGCGTGCCAGGCCGTCGAGATCGGTGATGTCAACCTGCTTGGCCGAAGCGGCGGGGCCGAGCAGCACGAGCGCCTTCTTCAGCGCGTCCGCGTCGCGATCCCAGAGGCTGACGCGGGCGCCCGAGGCGACCAGGCGCTTGGAAATGGCAAGGCCCAACCCCTGCGCACCGCCGGTGACGACGGCGACCTGATCGTCGAGGAAAATCCTGTTCATGGGTTCAGCCTGCAAGGTTCTGATGGCCAAGGTTTTGATGGCCAAGATTCTGATGGCCAAGGTTCTGAGGACGATGCAGCGAAGCGCCGCCATCGGTTTCGAAGAAGCGCGCCTTGTCCGGCTCGGCGAACGCAAGGCCGATCGCCGCCCCGCCGGGAAGATCGATCGAGGGCGGCAGGAAGGCTGCGATCAGACGCTCGCCGACTTCGACGCGGACCAGGCTGCGCGAGCCGAGATATTCCACCGTTCGCACAGTGCCACGGATGACCGCCGCCGCGCTCGGGGCGTATTGAAGGTCCTCGGGCCGGATGCCCACCGAAATCCTCTGTCCGGCCTTCTGCGCCACGACAGGAAGCGCAATATCGAAGCCCGGGCCCCGCAGCCTGCCATCCAGGGCCTCTCCATCGAGGATGTTCATGCCGGGCTCGCCCAGGAACCGGGCGACGAAAAGATTGGCCGGATTGTTGTAGAGTTCGCGCGGGCTGCCCACCTGCTCGATCCGGCCGTTCGACATGACCACGACCAGATCCGACAGGGTCATCGCCTCGCTCTGGTCATGGGTGACATAGAGCATGGTGGCGCCGAGGCGCTGATGGATGTCTTTCAATTCGGACCGCATCTGGACGCGCAGCTGCTGGTCGAGATTCGAGAGCGGCTCGTCCAGCAGATAGACGGTAGGCGTCCGCACCATGGCCCGGCCGAGCGCCACGCGCTGGCGCTGGCCACCCGAGATCTGGCGGGGAAAGCGGTCCAGCATCGCCTCGAGGCCCAGCATCTTCACCGCCGCGCGGACCTTGCGGTCGACCTCGGCTTCGGGCGTGCGGCGACGCCGTGCGCGCAGGGGAAAGGCGATGTTCTCGTAGAGCGTCATATGCGGGTAGAGCGCGTAGGACTGGAACACCATGGCGATGTCGCGATCGGCCGGTTTCATCGTGGTGACGTCGCGGTCCCCGATCATGATCCGCCCTTCCGTCGGCGTTTCCAGACCGGCAATCATGCTCAGAGTCGTGCTCTTGCCGCAGCCCGAGGGGCCAAGCAGCGTTACGAACTGGCCGGGCTCGATCGAGATGTTGACACCCGAAACCGCCCAGCCGGAGCCATAGCTTTTCCCGACATTCTGGAAGCGGACCGATTGCGCCGTATTCGACCGGATCTGGGTCATGCGATTCAACCTTTGACGGACCCGTCGGCGAAACCACCGATCAGGAATTTTCTGAACAGAAGGAAGACCACCACCGGCGGGATCGTCGCGATGATCACGCCCGCCATCAGCGAGCCCCAGTCGCGGCCGTGAAAGCCCTGGAAGAAGATCAGTGCGACCTGAAGCGTGCGCCGCTCGGGCGAATCCACCATGGTCGAGCCGGTCACGTAGTCGTTCCAGCAATGCAGGAAGCCGAAGGTCGCCGCCGCCAGCAGCGCGGGCTTTGCCCCGGGGATCACGATCTTCCACACGGCCTCGGCGCGCGAATACCCGTCCATTTCGGCGGCCTGTTCCAGCTCGCGCGGGACCGTGGCGAAATGCGATCGCGTGACCCAGACCGCGAAGGGCAGGATGTGCCCAGCATAGAGGATCGGCAGGATCGACCAGGTGTCGTGCAGCCCGATGCCCGTCGCCAGCATCTGCGTCGGCAGAAGAACGGCGAAACCCGGAACCGCCATGGTGCCCATGAACACGAGCAGAACCGCTGGCTTGCCCGCCACCGGATAGCGCATCAGCGCATAGCCGGCAGTTGCACCGAGGATCAGCGCGACCAGCACGGCCACGACCGTATAGGCCGAGCTGTTCAGGAACGCCCAGTGGACCCCCTCGGCCACCAGCTTGGCGTAGTGCTCGAAGGTCGGGTTTTGCGGCAGGATTTCGGGCGGAACGGCGAAGATGCGGTTTGTCGGTTTCAACGAGGTGGAGGCGGCCCAGAGGATTGGGCCGAGCGCGATGATGCCGGCAAGCAGGCAGGCGATGAGAAGCGCGGTTCGGGACAGGATTTTCATGCGGCCGCTCCCGACTGCTTGCCCAGAATACGGATGTAGATGGCGATGAGCCCCATGTTGATCAGGAACATCACCGCCGCGATGGCATTGCCTCGTCCCTGATCCAGCTCGACGAAGCCGGTGTGGTAGAGCAAATAGGCTAATGTGTTGGTCTGTCGGATCGGACCGCCGCCGGTCAGGCCGATGATGAGCTGCACCTCGTTGAAATAGCTGATGGTCAGCATCGAGATCACGATCAGCAGCGAGGGGGCCAGCAAGGGCAGCGTGATCTTGCTGAAGCTCTCCCAGGCGCCGAGCCCGTCGACCGCGGCAGCCTTGTAGAGGTCGCGCGGGATCTGGCCGAGGCCACCGATCAGGATGATCGTGGCAAAGGCGAAGTTGCGCCACACCGCCACGATGATCAGCGTCGGCATGGCGAGAAGCGGGTCGGTCAGGAGATCCTGCGGCGGCTGGCCGAAGGCGTTGAAGGCTGCCCCCACCAGCCCGCCCGGCGACGGCACGAGGATCCATTTCCACAGGAGCGCGACGACGATCGGGCTCATCGCCCAGGGCACCAGAAGCACCGTCAGCAGAACGCTGCCCCAGCGGCCCAGGCGCCGGATGCCCATCGCCGCCAGCAGCGCCAGCGGGACGGCGACCGCAAGGGCGGCGAAGGTGAAGAGCAGCGACCGGCCGATGGCCTGCCACGCGAAGGGGTCACGGAACAGCTCGACATAGTTGCCAAGGCCGACGAAGCCTTCGTTCCCAAAAAAGAAGACCTTGTGCAGGCTCAGATAGAAGCCGTAGAGCGCCGGCAGGATGTTGATGGCGATGACCAGCAGCAGGGTCGGCGCCACCAGCGACGAGCCGGTCAACCTGGCCCTCCGCGCGACGACATCCAGGCCCCGCGGCCTCTCAAGAGATAGAGCTTGCATGGCGCGCTACCAGCCCAGCGTCGACTTCGCGCGTTGGAGAATGGCGTCCACGCTTTCCTTGGTTCCGATCAGCTCCTGCAGCGCTGTGTTCATCACCGGGAAGACCTTGGTGATGTTGGGCATGCGCTGCGGAAAGGTCATCACGCCCGGAGCCGAGAGCAGCGCGGTGAAGGCGCGGATATCGGCAGCCTCCGGCGTCGAAAAATAGGGTGCCTGCAGCAGGGAGCGGCGATCGGGCACGAGGCCCGCGGTCTTCGCCCACTCCATCGACGCCTCCAGGCTGAACAGGCTCTCGACGAACGCGGCCGCCGCGGCCGGGTTGGCTGATTTGGCGGAGATGCCCACCGTCCAGTACGGGCCGAGCAGGACCGCGGGCGGGCGCGTCCCGAAGGCCGGCCAAGCCGACACCGCCAGATCCTTGCCGCTATAGCCGGCTGCAATCTGCTTGTACTGCTGGAAGCGCGGCGCGAAGGCCTGCACCATCGCGAAGCGGCCGGAGGCGAATTGGTCCTGGATATCGTCGCCCATCGCATTCAGCAGCGTCGGCGAGAGCGCTCCATTCGCGACAAGCTGTCTGACAACATTGGCGGCTTCCCTGGCCTCAGCGCCGGTCACGTTGAACTGGCCCGTTGCCGCATCGAAGATCGAGGAGCCGAACCCGGACATGATGTTGATGAAGGCAGATACGCTATTGTCGTTCGTCGGCAGGCCGAAGCCCAGCCGCTCGCCCTTGGTCAGCTTGCCGGCGGCGGCGATGAATGCGTCCCAGGTGAGCGGCGGAGCATCGAGGCCGAGTTCGGACAGCGCATCCTTGCGATAGAAGATCGCCTGAGCGGGGCTCGGCCAGAGCGGAAGGGAGATGCGCTTCTTGTTGAAGACCGACTTCTCGACGAAGACCGGATACAGATCGGGAAGCGCCTTGGTCCTGAAGTCTTCCGACAGCAGGGCGTCGAGATCGGCCAGCGCGCCGCGCTGCTGGACGAGATCGAGAAAGGTGTCACGCATCCAGATCACGTCGGGCGCGCGGTTCTGAGCCGAGGCGGCGACGAATTTCACCTCGAGCTCCTGGAAGGGCTGGGCCTCGATCCTGACATCGACGCCGGGGTGCCCGGCCTTGAAGCGCTTGATGATCTCGCGCAGCACGACCTCGCGCGGCGACTGCCCGTCCGCTCCCAGAAAGGTCCAGACCCGGACCGTGCCCGACAGTCCCTGTGCGCCTGCCTGCCTCGGCAGAGCAGCGAGCGCAAGCCCCGCGGCGCCCGCGCGCAGCACCGACCTTCTGTCAAAGATCATTGATTTCATCAGACTAGCTCCTCCCCGATCGATTTTTTTCACTTACATATGCAGGTCGCTGAGCACGCGCGTGCGGCCGGCCAGGAGGTGACGGCGCATCTCTGCGCGGGCGCGATCCCCGTCTCGTGCCGCGACCGCGGCGACGATGGCGCCATGCTCCAGGGCGATCAACTCGCGGCGCTCGGCCATGGTCAGCACGGAGCGCTGCGCCGAGAGGTTGCCCCAGCTGAAGATGTGCGAGGTCAGCCGCCCCAGGGCGTCCGACAGCTTGGGATTATGCGCGCAGACTGCCAGCGCAGCATGGAAGGCGACATCCTCCCGCTCGCCTCGCCCGGTCAGCAGGCTGGCGAGCAGCGCCTCCTGCGCCGCCTCGAGCCGCACCAGATCCTCATCAGTGCGCCGATCCGCGGCCAGGGCCGCGACCTCGCTTTCCAGCGCGAGCCGCACCTCGTGCCACTGGGCCAGCTCGCGCACCGAGGAAATCGCCGAAAGCCTGACCATCTCGGGCGCGCCGCTGCGCACCGCAAAGGTGCCCGAGCCCTTGCGCGAGCGGACGATTCCCTCGGCTCGCAGCCGCGCCAGCGCCTCGCGGATGCTGGCCCGCGACAGGCCGAACATCTCGGCGAAATCCGCCTCGGGCGGCAACCGCGCGCCATCCGCGACATTCTCGATATAGCCGGCGATCTGCCTGTAGGCGCTCGCCGACCGGCTTTCTTCTGCGTCCATCCTGGCTGCCTGTCCCGTTGACGGCCCTAAATCAGTCTGCTTAAATTCATGCTGTCAGACAGCATTGCCGATTGCAAGCCGAAATTGTCAGGAACCGCCATGAACAGATTGATAGGCCCGCGGCCGGAAGCGCGGATCGCGCGGGTTGAAGTGCATGAGTTCGGCTACACGGTCGACGGCCTCGGGGTGGACGCCAGCGGCAACCGTTGCGTGATGAAGGGCGCGCAGTCGCGACTGACCGCCTTCGCCCTGAAGATCGAGACGCAGGACGGGCACCAGGGCGAGTATTGCAGCGTCCACAGCGGCAAGAACGGCGCCATGGTCGGGCAGGTCAAGGCTGCTGCGGGCTTGATTCTGGGCGAGGACGCCGAGGAGCGCGAGGCGATCTACAACAAGCTGAAACGCGCCCACCGCCACTATATGGCGATCGGCCATTCCGCGCTGGACATTGCGCTGTGGGACCTGGCCGGCAAGGCGGTCGGCCGCCCGGTCTGGCGGCTCCTGGGCGGCTATCGCCAGCGGCTTCCGACTTATGCCAGTACGCTGAACGGCGGCCGCGACGGGATTCTCGACAGCATCGAGGCCTATGCTGACTTCGCCGAGGAATGCCTCGCGCTCGGCTATCGCGGCTACAAGATCCATGGCTGGGGCGAAGGCGACCCGAAGGAAGAAGCCGCGAACCTGCTGCTCTGCGCCAGGCGCGTCGGCGGCCGGATGGAGTTGATGTACGACGCGGCGAGCGAGCTGCGCACGCTCGCCGATGCGATCTATGTCGGCAAGGCCTGCGATGAAGGCGGCTATCTCTGGTACGAGGACCCCTTCATGGACGCCGGCTGGTCTCCTCATGCCGCCCGGCAACTGAAGGAGAACATCCGCACCCCGCTGATGTTAACCGAGCATGTGCGCGGCCTCGAAAGCAAGGCCGCCTGGCTCCGCGAAAGGGCGACCGACTACCTGCGCGTCGATCCTGATTACGACATGGGCATCACAGGCACGATGAAGGTCGCGCATCTGGCCGAAGCCTTCGGTCTCGACTGCGAGATTCATGCAGCCGGCCCCGCGCAGCGGCACTGCATGGCAGCAATGCGCAACTCCAGCTGGTATGAATTGTCTCTCGTCGCCCCCGGCGTCGCCAACCCTGTGCCTCCTGTCTTCGGCTCCGGCTACAGCGATGCGCTGGAGGATATCGGCGAAGACGGCTGTGTGCCCGTTCCAGACGGTCCCGGCCTCGGCGTCGAATATGACTGGGACTACATCCTCGCCAATCGCACCGCCTATCAGGAGTTCACCCTGAAAAAGGATGGCGGGACCGCGAAATGACGGCCACATACGACGATATCATCGTGGGCGGGGGGCCGGCGGGCTGTGTCCTGGCCAACCGCCTGTCGGCTTCGGGGACGAACCGCGTCCTCTTGATCGAAGCCGGGCCGGACTTCAAGCCGGGCCAGGAGCCCGCCGAAATCCGCGACGTCTATCCCTACCGCGCCGCCTTCAACCCCGACTATCAATGGCGCGACATGCGCGCCCGGCTGCTGCCGGTCTCGCACAATGATCCGGAGCGTTCGCCGCTGAAACCTTACATCCAGCCGCGCGTCATCGGCGGCGGGTCCAGCATGAATGGCGAGATCGGCAACCGGGGGCTGCCGGCGGATTACGACGAATGGGCCGCGCTTGGCGCCGAAGGCTGGGATTGGGAGGGCGTGCTGCCCTATTTCCGCAAGCTGGAGACCGACATGGACTATGACGGTCCACTGCACGGCTCATCCGGCCCGATCGCGATCAGCCGGGTGATGCCCGAGGAGTGGCCCGGCTTCACCCGCGCGACGATGCAGGCGCTGACGGCCGCAGGCTATCGCAACATCGGCGACCAGAATGCCGTCTTCGAGGATGGCTGGTTCCCAATGTCGCTGACGACCAATCGCCGTTCGCGCCGCTCGGCGGCGATGGGCTATCTCGACACGGCGACCCGGCGGCGGCCGAACCTCACCATCCGTTCCGGCGTCAAGGTCGATCGCCTGCTGATCGAGGACAGGCGAGCCATCGGCGTTGCGGTTGGCGAGGAGCGCATCACGGCGCGCCGGATCATCGTGTCGGCCGGGGCGCTGGAAAGTCCCGCGCTGCTCTTGCGGGCGGGAATCGGCGAGGCCGCCCGCCTGAAGGAGGCGGGCATCGCGGTCGTCCACCACCTGTCCGGAGTCGGCCGGAACCTGAACGAACATCCCTCCATGGCCATGTCGTCATGGATCCGGCGCGGACATCGGCTCGGCGGGACCCCGCGGCGGCATGTGCAAGCGGCCTGGCGCTACTCCTCCGGGATCGAGGACTGCGGGCATGGCGACATGTTCATGGTCGTCGTCTCAAAGTCCGCATGGCATCCGATCGGCAAGCGCATCGGCTCGCTCTTCAGCTGGATCAACAAGCCCTATTCCACCGGCTGGGTACGGCTGAATCCAGAGAATCCGGCCGGCCGGCCCGAGATCGCCTTCCAGATGCTGTCGGACCCGCGCGACATGGCGCGGATGAAGCTGGCGGTGCGCCGGATGTGGTCGCTTTATGCCTCGGGCGAATTGCGCGGGGCTTGCAGCAATCCCTTCGCCGCCACCCATGGTGCGATGGCGAAGCTGGTCGGAGGCGTCAGCCTGCGCAACTGGTTGGCCACCCTCGGCCCCGCGCTTCTGACCGAAGGGCCGGGACCATTGCGCAAGCTGCTCATCGACCGGCTCTTCGCCAGCGGCGACGATATCCCGACCGCGCTGGAGAACGACGATGCCATGGAGGAGATGATCCGCAAGCACACCATCGGCGGCTATCATCCCTCTGGCACCTGCCGGATGGGGCGGGCCGACGACGAGGCGGCTGTCGTCTCGCCGCGCGACGGTGCCGTCCACGGGGTCGGCGGGCTCCATGTCATCGATGCCTCGGTGATGCCCTGCGTACCCCGGGCCAACACCAACCTGCCCACCACCATGCTGGCGGAAAAACTGGCGGATGGTTTGGCCTGAAGCCGCTGACCCAGCGTTCGCGAGGCTGGGCGGGCGGGAACAACGCTTCGCAATGCCCTAACGCAATCTACATCTCTCGCCGCTAGCAAATTCCGGTCTCGCACAGGCAGCTCAGCCTTGCGAGCTGGGGGGAAGCGGATCATGCACGCCATCGTCGGGCGCGGTGCCGGAAAGCTCGTGGGTGCCGTGGAGCCGTCGCTCCTGCGCGACGAACTGCTCGGCGAGATCTTCGAGGCATCCGTCAGGCGGACCCCCGAGCATACAGCCATCATCTTCGGCAGCGAGCGCGTCAGCTATGCCGAGCTCGACGCCCGGGCCGACATGGTGGCGCGCGCGCTGCGAGCGCGCGGCGTCACGGCCGGTGCCTTCGTCGGCCTGTGGATGTCCCGCTCGCTCGACCTGCATGTCGCGCTGCTCGGCATCCTCAAGGCCGGCGCGGCCTATATCCCCTTCGACGCCGACGCCCCGCCCGAGCGCATCGGTGAATGCCTCGCCGATTGCGAGGCCCGGGTCGTCGTCGTCGACGACGCCACCCGCGCGAAGCTCGACCGGGAGCTGCCCGCAGAGGCTGCGGGCTGCCGCGACCTGATCGCCGCCGGCACCGAGGCCCCGCCGGTCGATCCGCGCGCTGAGGGCGTGACGCCGGCGAGCCCGGCCTATGCGATCTACACCTCGGGCTCGACCGGCAAGCCCAAGGGCATCGTCATCGCCCATCGCAACATCTGCCACTATCTGCGCTCGTCGAACCTCGTCTACGGCATGGCGGCGCACGACATCTCCTTCCAGGGCGCCTCCGTCGCCTTCGATCTCTCGCTGGAGGAGATCTTCGTCCCCTATCTCGTCGGCGCGACGCTCTGGGTCGCCTCGGCGCAGGTGCTGGGCGAGGTCGAGCGTCTGCCCGCATCGATGAGTGAGGCCGGCATCACCGTGCTCGACACCGTGCCGACGCTGCTCGCCATGATGCCGCAGGACATCCCGAGCCTGCGCATCATCATCCTCGGCGGCGAGGCCTGCCCGCCCGCCGTTCGCCAGCGCTGGTGCCGCCCGGGCCGCAAGGTCTTCAACTCCTACGGTCCGACCGAAGCCACCGTCGTCGCCACCGTCGACGAGGTCACGCCGGACGAGGCGGTGACCATCGGCCTGCCGATCCCGAACTACACCTGCTATGTCGTCGACGAGGAGATGGCGATCGTCGGCCCCGGCACCGAGGGCGAGCTCTTGATCGGCGGCCCCGGCGTCGCCGCGGGCTATCTCGGCCGTCCCGAGCTCACCGCCGAGAAGTTCATCCCCAATCCGTTCGGCGGCGACGGCACCGACCCGGTGCTCTACCGCTCGGGCGATGCGGTCAGCATCTCAGAGAAGGGCAAGATCCTCTTCCACGGCCGCATCGACGATCAGGTCAAGCTGCGCGGCTTCCGCCTCGAGCTCGGCGAGATCGAGGCCAGGCTCTGCGACCTGCCCGGCATCGCGCAGGCGACCGTGGTGCTGCGCCGCGACGACGACATCGACCGGCTGGTCGCCTTCGTGGTGAGCGACACCGCGACCGCCTTCGACCGTGCGGCAGTGCGCACCGCCCTGAAGGAGACCCTGCCGCCCTATATGCTGCCCTCGCATTTCGAGGAGATGGCGAGCCTGCCGCGCCTGACCTCGGGCAAGGCCGACCGCAAGGCGCTGAAGGCGGCGCCGCTGACGATGGCGGCCTCCGCGGAGGAACAGGAGGAGCCGCGGAGCGCGACCGAATCCGCCCTGCTCGACGCCGCCAGGCCGCTCTTCCCGGGCCAGACGATCGGGTTCGAGGCCGACTTCTTCGCCGATCTCGGCGGCCATTCGCTGCTGGCCGCCACCTTCCTCGCCGGGGTGCGTGCCAATCCCGACCTGCCGAGCATCACGCTGGAGGACGTCTACAGCCTGCGCACTCTGCGCGCGATCGCCGCCCGGCTCGACGAGCGCAGGCAGGCCGATCTGGGCCGCCCAGTGCGCGATCTCTCCTTCGCGCCGCCGCCGCTGCTGCGTCGCCTGTGCTGCGGGCTGGCTCAGCTCGCCTGCATGCCGGTGCTGCTGCTGGCGCTGACCGGCCCCTGGCTGACGATCTACGTCATCTACGAGCTGATCACGACCGACGGGCGCATCGAGCTGCGCGAGATCCTGCTGATGATGGGCGTCTACGCGCTCGTCACGCTCTCGGTGATGATCGCCGGCATCGTCGGCAAGCGCCTGGTGCTCTGGCGCACGCGGCCCGGCCGCTATCCGCTCTGGGGCGTCTATTTCTTCCGCTGGTGGCTCGCCCGCCAGTTCGTCTCGATGGTCCATCTCAGCCTGATGCAGGGCACGCCGCTGGCCAGCTTCGCTATGCGTCTCCTCGGCGCCAGGGTCGGCAAGGGCGTCTTCGTCAGCGGCTTCGAGGCCGGCGCGATCGACCTCGTCGAGATCGGCGACGACGTCACGCTCGGCGGCAAGCTCTGCCTCGCCAATGCCGAGGTGATCGGCAACGAGCTGGTGATCGGCACGATCGCGATCGGCAAGGACGCCTATCTCGGCACCTCCTGCGCCATCGGCCATGACACGGTGATCGGCGAAGGCGCCGAGCTCGCCGATCTGACCGCGCTCGCCGCAGGCAGCCGCGTCGGCGCCTTTGAGCACTGGGACGGTTCGCCCGGCCGTCGCATCGGCTTGGTCGATCCCGCAGCCTGGCCCGAGCCCGCCCCGCAGCCCTCCGTGCCGATCAGGGCGCTGCAGACCGTCTTCTTTTGCGCCATGCTGCTGGTGATGCCGGCGCTGGCGCTGCTGCCGATCTTCCCGGCCTTCTTCATTCTCGACCGTTTCGACGGGCCGCTGCAGGAACTGGTCGGCATCGACTATCGCTGGGTCCTGCCGGTCATCGCCTGGCCGACCGCAATGGTGCTGATGCTCGCCACCGTCCTGCTCGTCACCGCGATCCGCTGGCTCGTGCTGCCGCGCTCGGTCGAGGGCACGCATGCCGTCGCCTCCGGCTACGGCCTGCGCAAATGGACCGTGGGACTCGCCTCGGAGGTGATGCTCCAGAGCCTGTCCTCGCTGTTCTCCACGCTCTACATGCCGCTCTGGTACCGCATGATGGGCGCGAAGATCGGCAAGGACACCGAGATCGCCACCAATTTCGGCGGCCGCTACGACATGATCGAGATCGGCGCGCGCTGCTTTGTCGCCGACGAGGTCGTGCTTGGCGACGAGGACGTCCGCCGCGGCTGGATGACCGCGAAGCCGGTGCGCACCGGCGATCAGGTCTTCATCGGCAATGACGCGGTGGTACCGCCCGGCGCCGTCCTGCCGACGGGTTCGCTGCTCGGCATCAAGTCGAAGCCGCCCACCGACATGGCGATGCAGCCCGGCGAGACCCGCTTCGGCAGCCCGCCGATCCTGCTGCCCTCGCGCCAGCGCTTCGACGATGCCGACATCGCCCAGACCTTCCGGCCTCCGCTCCGGCGCCGCATCCTGCGAGCCGTCCTCGAACTGTTCAGCGCCTCGATGCCGACGATGATGTTCATCACGCTGGGCACCATCACGGCCGAGCTCTTCCTCTTCCCCGCCCTCGAAAGCGCCCGCGGCTGGGGCGCGTTTGCCCCGGTCTTCGTCGCCTGCGCTGTCGGCACCTCGATTGCCCTGGCGACCGCCGTGCTGCTGGTGAAATGGCTGCTGATGGGCGTCTACCGGCCCGGCAATCGCGGCCTCTGGTCCTGGTGGGCGCTGCGCACCGAGGCGATGACGACGCTCTACTGGGGCACCGCCGGCGCGATCCTGCTCAATGCGCTGCGCGGCACGCCGATGCTGCCCTGGGCGCTGCGCCTGTTCGGCGTGAAGCTCGGCCAGGGCGTCTATCTCGACTCGACCGACATCACCGAGTTCGACTGCGTCAGTATCGGCGACCATGCCGCGATCAACGCGACCGCCAACCTCCAGACCCATCTCTTCGAGGACAGGGTGATGAAGGTCGGCCGCATCGAGATCGGCCGCGGCTGCGTCCTCGGCGGACTGACCACGGTGCTCTACGACACCCGCGTCGGCGACCACGCCCGGCTCGGCCTGCTCACCATCGTGATGAAGGGCGAGGCGATCCCGGCACGGACCGAATGGGCCGGCGCCCCCGCCGCACCGGCCTGACGCGACATCGTCCAGCGGAAGCGCCGCCATGCGCGGGCGGCCTTGCCGGGCTCCCGTCGCCCGAGACGCGGGTCGTCCTTCGGCGAATCAAGCGCATCGACGCCCCATTTCGCATAGTGAAAGCTCACATCTACGCGGCCTTGGACTTCGCACACGCAACGGTTCGACAGTCGCCGCATTCCTGGGTTCCGGCACGCCGGGCGAAGAGCTGTGCGAGAGGGCTTTCGTGCTTCGCCGCGACCCGCTCTGCGGCGAGCGCTCTTGCCAGCGGCCGGTCGCCCGCTCGGAACGCCGCCTCGATCAGCGTCAGGTCGATGATGTCGCGCTGGGCGTTGCTGCCGCCGAAGCGTGCGGCGATGCTTCTGACCGGCCGGATCAGGCGGACGGCCTCGCCATATCGGCCCTCGCCGAAGGCCGCGAACGCTTTCATCAAGGGATAGCCGACATCCCCGGCGAAGCCGGCATTGTCGCTGGCGGAGAGCATCGCGAAGGCCTGCTGCTGCAGCGTATTCTCCACCAGGTCGCGGCGGCCGGCGCCGATGAACGCCATGATCGCATGGAGGTCATTGAACGCGTAACCGCCAGCGCCCCAGATCGCCTCAAAACGTCGAGCCAGGACGTGCCAGCGCTGGCTGAGCTCGACCCCGCGTAGATGCAGGCGCCACAGCATCGCAGAAGCGTCGATCAGGTCGAGCAGCTGCGGCTCGGCGATGCTCGTGATCGGCCCGTCGACCAGTTCGAGTACCTCGTCGATCTGGCCGAGCTCGAGGTGATAGAGCGCCAGATGCCACCAGTTATGGACAGCCAGGAAGCTGTTCGTCGTCCAGCTTGGCAGGTCCTCGCGCATGAAGGCGATGCCCTCGTCATGCCGCCCTTCCATCTCCAGGACATGGGCGACGGCGTGGCGTGCCCAACCGTCGCGCGGCTCGTCGCTGATCGCGATACGGCCGTTCTGTTCCGCGAGGCCATACTGGCCGTTCTCCTCCAGTCCGAAGGCATACATCGCGAGCGCCGAATGCCGGCCCGGAACCCCCTTCGACCAAGCCGGCAATGCCCGCGCGATCCGGTCCCTGAGCATGCGGGCATTGCCGGTGAAGAAGTCGAGCTGATGCCCCGCAATGAGGGCCAGCAGATCGAGAGGCTGCTCGATCGCGACATCTTCGATCACGCGCGAAGCCTCATGCAGACGTCCCGAGGCGAGATGCCCGAGCGCGGCAAGATGGCCGCGTTCCTGAAGGGTCGCCGGCAGAACCCTGGCGCTCTCGATCGCGGCATGGGCGGCAGGCCTGCCTGCCGGTTCTCCGCCGAGAAGGTAGAGCCAGGCCCTCAAGGCATGCGCCATGACGAGACCGGGCTCGCGCTCGATCAAGCGATCGGCGGCGGCAATGGGATCTCCGGAGAACATGGCGAACTGGCTGACGGCGTCGGAATAGCCGATGGCGGCCTCCGGCGTGGCGCCCGAGAGAATCTGACCACGGATATCGGTGATGGACATGGCTGTCGCTTCCTCGTGCAGGAACAAGGGTTGGGACGATCCGGCCGACGCGCTGCGGCGGCCGGTTCACAACGGATGCTCAGTCGCAAAGGCTGAAGGTCAGCGCTCCGGAGACGGCGGCCTCGATTTCGGTCCGGGTGATGCCGATATCCTTCAGCATCCTGTCGTCGAGCCGCGACATCTCCAGCGCCGCGCGGCGCAGCTGGTTCTGATGCGCCATGGCGCTTGCCAGCGCTTTCAGCCAGTCGGCCAGCCGTCCGAGAAAGGGACGACGCACCGGAGCGGCGGGAACGGCGCCGAAGGGCCCGGGAACGTCGTAGGGAAACCGGCCGCCCGGAATGTGCCCGGAGGCGTAGCGCCCGACCAGGCGGTCGAGCAGTGTTTTCCGGCGCAGCCTGATCACATCGGTCAGGTCGTCGATGTCGTAGAAGAAATCGTTATTGAGAGCGTACATCTGGTCCTCCTGGGGTGGACGCCGCCCCGTTCGTTCAAGAGCGCAGCGGCGTTGGAGATGGGTTTAGAGACGCTGCGTCAGGCGCACGTAGAAGCGGCGTGAAAACTGCGTTAAATCATCGGGAATTCGCGCGAGAGGACGCCTGCGTGGTACAGTCCGGCCAAGATCCTGCAAGCCAACATCCTGCAAGCCAAGTTCCTGCAAACCAAGTTCCTGCGAGCCAAGATCCTGCAACGGAAAGCCCGGCCTTCGCGCTGGACCTGCTCGGCGGCTTCGAGCTGCGGCTCCGCGACGGCGCTCCGGTCGGCCTGCCGACGCGAAAGGCGCAACTGCTCCTCGCCTACCTCGCCCTGCCAGCCGGGCGCTCGCATTCCCGCGAGAAACTCGGCCTGCTGCTTTGGGGCGACAGGCTCGACGAACAGGCGCGCGGGAGCCTGCGCAACACGCTCGCGGCGATCCGGAAAGCCCTGGGGACCGATGCGTTGAAGGGCGAGCGGGACATGCTGGCGCTGGCAGCAGGACTGGTCTCCGTCGATGTCGATCGACTTGCAGAGGCGGCGGCCGGCGTGGCCGAGCTTTCCGAGGAAGCGCTGGAAACCGTGCTGAGTTCGCACTTGCTGGAAGGCGCGATCTCACCATCCGAGGCGTTCGATGAATGGCTGGCCTTCGAACGGACGCGCTGCCTTGGCTTGGCGCAGACCGCGGCCCAGAAGGCGATCGCGGCGCACGAGGAGGCAGGGCGGACCGGCAAGGCGCTCGCGCTCGCACAGAGACTGGTCGCGCTCGATCCCTTGCGCGAGCAGAGCCATCGCCTGGCGATGCGCCTCTTTGCGGCGGCCGGGGAACGCTCCCGGTCGATGGTGCAGTTCCAGGCGTGCCGCGACGTCCTGAAGCGCGAACTCGGCGTCGAGCCTTCGGCGGAGACGGCGGACCTCGCAAGGCGGATCGTCGCCGCCGACGGCGAAGCCCGGCCGATGCCGGCCACTGCGGGAGAGAAATCGGCCCCGGACGACGCCGACCGGCGCGTCCCCCGCAATTTCGCCATTGCCGTGCTGCCTTTCGTGAACCTGAACGGCCAGGCCGAGCAGGACTTCATGGCCGAGGGCTTCTCCGAGGACATCATCACCGAACTGTCCAGGCGCCGGGATTTCTCCGTCATCTCGCGGCAGTCGAGCTCACTGTTCTCCGGCCGGCCCGAGACCGCCGCGGCCGCGGCCGCGGAACTCTCGGTGCGCTACGCCCTGGCAGGCAGCCTTCGCGGCATCGGAGGGCGTTTGCGCGTCACTGCGCAATTGATCGACGCTCTCGGGAACCGATGCATCTGGGCGGAGCGCTACGACCGCGACCTCGCCGACATCTTCGCGGTACAGGATGAGATTGTCGCCAGCATCATCGGCAGCCTCGATGCCGAGGTCCGCCAGGAGGAACGGGAGCGCGCCGCACGCAAGCTGCCGAGCGAGCTGGACGCCTGGGAGCAGTTCCATCGCGGTCTCTGGCATGTCTACCGCTTCACGCGGGAGGATATCGTCAAAGGCGAGGCGCTGTTTCGGCAAGCCCTGGAGCGCGCCCCGGATTTTGCCCTGCCGCATGCCGGGCTCGGCTACGCTGCCTTCGTCAAGGCGGTGTGGTATTTCGTGCCTGATGCCCGCGTCGCGCTGACTGAGGGATTGAAACATGCTCAGGCTGCCATCTCGCTCGATGGCAGCAATGTCTTTTGCCATGTGGTGATTGGGCGATTGCTAACGCTCGCCGGCGATATCGGCGGCGCCCTGCATCATCTGCAACTGGCGACCGAGATGAACCCGGGCTTTGCCCAGGCGCGTTTCGGTTTGGCGCAAGCGTTCGTCTACGCAGACAGGCCCAGGGAAGCCTTGTCCGAAATCGACCTGGCGCTCAGGCTAAGCCCCAAGGACCCGCTCCGCTGCATGTTCCTGACATTGCGGTCCTTCTGCCATTTCAGGCTGGGCGACTATGTCTCGGCCGAGAGGGCGGCGCGCAGCGCGACGCAATTGCAGTGGGCGGATACCTGGTCGCGGCTTGCCCTCTGTTGTGCGTTGATCGAACTCGGCCAAGCTGACGAGGCGAAGCAGGTTGCGCGCGAGACGCTGCGCGTTGAGCCCGGCTTTTCGCTGGAGGGATTTGGGCGGCTCGTCGCACACGCCCCTGAACCAATGCGCAACCGCGTTTGGGTTAATCTTCGGGCCGCGGGCATCGAAATCGACGGAGACACGATTGCGTCCCGCGCCCGTTGAGCGCTGCAGCGAAGGCCAGAGCTTGCCAGTCGAGCCATGTGTCGGCAATGTCTGCTCAGCAAGACGCTGAGCGGGAGTATGCCGGAGTATTCTCTCGTCGGGCAGCAAGACATGGGAAGTCCAAAAACATGATCATCGATGGAGGCAATGCCGATTCCGGCAAGAAGGACGAGAGCGCTCTGATCGGGCGACGGGCGGGACTTCTCGACCGCCGGTCGTTTCTGGTCGGCTCGGCCGCCGGTCTCGGCGCGCTCGGGCTAGGCGGTTGCGTGACATCCGACGGCATGAGCCTCGCCGAGGCGGCCAAGGTCTACGGGCCGGTGCCTGAAGAGAAATTCCCGATCCCGGCGGTCGATGTCAGCAAGGTCGATCCGAAATATTATCGCCGGACCGTTCGCTACGACACCAAGGAAGCGCCCGGTACGATTATCGTCGATCCCGGCAATTACTATGTTTACCGCGTCGAGAACGACGGATCCGCCACCCGCTATGGTGCCAATGTCGGCCGCGACGGGTTCCGGTGGAGCGGTGACGCCTATATCGGCCGCAAGGCCGAATGGGCGACCTGGACACCGCCCAAGGAGATGATCAAGCGCCAGCCCGAGGTTGCCAAATACGCCCGCGGCATGCCGGGCGGCCTCGAAAACCCGCTCGGCGCCCGCACGCTCTATCTCTATCAGAACGGCGCCTACACGCTCTACACGATCTACGCCTCCAGCGACCCCGAATCCATCGGCTCAGGCGTCACGAGCGGCTGTGTCGGCCTGCTCAGTCAGGACATGATGCACCTGTACTCGCAAACGCCGGTCAAGACGAAGGTGGTCGTCCTGCCGGCATAGGCAACGGTCAGTCCCCGGTCCGGGCGCTGCCCGTGCGGGCAGCGCCAAGAACAGATCGTTCGTTGAAGGCACAGCGAGTGTGGGGTGGCGATCCCCTGGAGGTCGCCAGCATCCGAATATTGAAGAGGGTGATGTAGAGGCCGGCAGATGAGCGCTCCTGCTCTCTGCGTTGGCCAGCCTGCTCTTGGCATTGGCAAACCGGCCAGCTCCAAACCTGGCTCCGGCTCGACCGAGAATCCCAAGCTCTCCGCGAGGATGAGCCAAGGATTGAGAGGGCGGCCACCGGTGAATGACGAAGCCATTTATTGAGCGTAAGATTTTGTTCGAAGCCTTCCACCGAGAACGCGTTTCGAGGAAAAGGGCATGAGGCACAGCAGACGCCCTCGTTCGCGTGCTTATGACAGTAGAGGCGCAGGCGTGTATCTGCGCGATCATTGTGGCGCGCGCCGACATCTACCCTTCTCCAATATTAGGCGTTGCCAGTCTGGAAACAGTTCACAAAATGCAATCTGTATTCGAGATAAATCATTAAGTCGAAGTGACATTCACTGATCGGAATTGTATTATAAAGTTTAAATCCTTTATTTCAACCGATTACCAGATTCGATAAAATTTTTACTACAATAGAATGCAGCAATGAATCCGAAGGACATGGACTATCGCCGTTTGAGCCAGTGACCGAAGCAGAGCCACGCCTCAGAACAGGGATGGAATCGACCTATGCCGCTGCTGGAGCTTCACGGTATCTCAAAGCATTTCGGTGCGATCGAAGCACTCAAAGGCATCGATCTGGCGATCAATGCCGGTGAGGTCGTCGGCCTGATGGGCGACAATGGTGCGGGCAAATCGACATTGGTGAAGATTGTCGCCGGCAATTTTCTTCCGTCCGAGGGAGAGCTTCGCCTTGACGGCATCGTCAAACACTTTCGCAGGCCGGTCGACGCCCGGACTGACGGGATCGAGGTCGTCTATCAGGATCTCGCCCTGTGCGACAATCTGACTGCGGCCGCCAATGTCTTCCTCGGGCGCGAATTGAAGCGCCGCATCGGTCCCCTCGAGATCCTTGACTACAAGGCGATGTATGCCCGCGCCGCAGAACTGTTCAAGGAGCTCAAGTCGGAGACCCGCCCCCGCGATCTCGTGAAACTGATGTCGGGCGGCCAGCGCCAGGCTGTGGCGATTGCGCGGACACGCCTTGCCAACGCGAAGATGGTGCTCATGGACGAGCCGACAGCGGCCATCAGCGTTCGTCAGGTCGCCGAGGTGCTGGACCTGATCCACCGGCTCAAGGATCGCGGTATCGCAGTTGTCCTCATCAGCCACCGCATGCCGGACGTGTTCGCCGTCTGTGACCGGGTGGTCGTGATGAGGCGAGGACGCAAGGTCGCGGACAAGGCGATTGCATCGAGTTCTCCTGAAGAGGTGACGGGACTGATCACCGGCGCCATCCAGGCGGCCTGATGCTGCGCAAGGAGCCCCCCATGTCGAGCGCCACGATCCGCCCGATTCCGAGCAGCGTCGCCATCGAGGACGTCACGGGCCTCAAGGAGCGGAGCCTCCTGCAGAAGCTGCTCTCCAGCCAGCCCTTCTGGGTGACGATCGCCCTCATCGCCATGGCACTCGCGATGACATGGTATCAACCGGACGCGTTTGCCTCGGCCGACAACTTCTTCAACATCACGCGAAATTTCGCCTTCATCGGCATCATGGCGATCGGCATGACGGCCGTCATCCTCACGGGCGGCATCGATTTGTCGGTCGGGTCCATCATGGGGCTCGCCGGCGTCGTCTGCGGACTCGTCCTCCAGGCCGAGGGGCATTGGGTGCTTGCGATCCTCGCCGGTCTTCTCACCGGCATGCTGGTCGGGGTCGTGAATGGTGTGCTGATCTCCTATGTCGGCCTCCCGGCCTTCGTTGTCACGCTCGGGATGCTGTCCGGGGCCCGATCGCTGGCCATCGTCCTGTCCGAAAACAAGATGATCTACGAATTCGGGCCTTGGGGAGACACGTTCAACGCGATCGGTGGCGGTTCCATCTTCGGCATTGCCAACCCGGTCTGGGTGCTGCTCGTCCTGGCCATCATGTTCAGCATCATCCTCAACTTCACCGGCTGGGGCAATTATCTCTACGCCATCGGAAGCAATGAGAACGCTGCCCGCCTGACGGGCGTGCCGGTCAAGCGGATCAAGCTGCAGGCCTATATCGTCTCGGGGCTGACAGCCGCACTGAGCGCCGTTCTCATCGTCGGCTGGCAAGGCTCCGCCATCAATGCGCTCGGACAAGGCTATGAATTGCGGGTGATCGCTTCGACCGTGATCGGCGGCGCGGATCTGATGGGTGGCCAAGGCGGAGCGTACGGCGCCGTGATCGGGGCTGCACTCATCGAGGTGATCCGCAATTCCCTTCTCATGGCCGGGGTCGATTCCAACTGGCAGGGCGCCTTCGTCGGCCTGTTCATCGTATTGGCGGTTCTGCTGCAGCGGATCCGCGGCAAGGGTTCGGCGTGATGAAGACCGAACAATAATAACCACCAGGAGGAGAGGCTCATGAAAACGCTGACTTTAAGTGTCGCCGCGCTCGCACTGCTCGCTGTTGGAGGAGAAGCCCAGTCTCAGGGCAAGAAATACGTCTTCGCCCTGGTTCCCAAGAACATGAACAATCCTTTCTTCGATCAAGCCCGCGACGGCTGCAAGAAGGCCGAGAAGGAGCTCAATGGCGCGATCGAGTGCCTTTATATCGGGCCTGGCGAGCATGGCGGCGGCGATGAGCAGGTCCAGGTCATCAACGATCTCATTGCCAAGAAGGTCGATGGCATCGCCGTCTCCCCGTCAAATGCAGCCGCGATGGGAAAGGCGCTCGAGGGCGCAAAAAAAGCGGGAATTCCGGTTCTGACCTGGGATTCCGACCTGCTTGCGAAGGACAAGCCCCTGCGCACCGCCTATGTCGGCACGTATAACTATGACATTGGCGTCAATCTCGCGAAGATCGTCCAGCAGATCAAACCGAAGGGCGGCACGATCTGCATCCAATCGGGGGGTGCAGCGGCGGCAAACCATAACGAGCGCATGCAAGGGATTCGCGATACGCTTTCTGGCGCGAAATCTGCCTCCGCGCCTGGTACAAGGCTCTCCGGCCAAAAGGGCTGGACCGAGGTGGCGGGTTGCCCGCTCTATACCAATGACGATTTCCCGCTGTCGGTGCAGCAGATGGAAGATACGCTCGGCAAGAACCCCAAGCTCGATGCCTTCGTGCCGACCGGCGGCTTCCCGCAGTTCATCCCTCAAGCGTATCGCAAGGTCGCAGAGAAGTATAAGGCCCGCATCGATGACGGCTCGCTTGCGCTCGTCGTCGCAGATACGCTGCCCGTCCAGATGGATCTTCTGAAGGCAGGCCTGTCCAAGGGGCAAGTCGGTCAGCGCCCCTTCGAGATGGGCTACAAGACCATGCTGTTCCTGAAGGACATGAAGGACGGCAAGCCCGCTCCGAAGGATCCGACTTATACTGGCCTCGACGTCTGCACGCCGCAGAATGCCGCGAGCTGCGTTGGCGCCGGCAGCTAGAGCATTTTCGAGCGAAGTGGACACCGGTTCGCGTGAAGAAAATGCGATAAAACTAAGAGCTGGAGCATCGGCCCGAAACGTGGATTGCGGTTTTCGGGGCAAAGCCGATGCAAACACAAAGGGTTAGATCATCGAACCGGATACGATATCCGGTCCGACGATCCAGAGCCGGATGAGACCCCGGCCAGAGCGGGATGTCTTCCCGCTCTGGCCTGCAATGGATGATCTCCGAACGCGCGGGATGGGCGATCGCTGCCGCTTGGTTTCAGCCGGATTCATCCTTCGCTCGGGCCCTCGCTGAGCACGGCTCTGCGTCTCCCCCGGCGATCACGCGCATCGTTGGATCAATCGATCCAGTCGATTATTTCCAGAAATACAATAAATTGGATCGAACGATCAACGGATGCGATCACGGCGGGAGCCTCAGGAGCCTGGCAATGACCGCTGCAGCACGCACCGCCCACCCGACTGAAGCGGCGAAAACCGGCGGACTGCGCGCTGCGGCGGGCGCGGTCCGCCGCAGCGCGCCGGAACCGGCGATCTGGCCCGGCCTGGTGCTGACGGCGGGAATTGCCGGTGCCGCGTTCGGGCTCAGGCACGTGCCCGGCATCGGGGCCTTCAGCCCGATGATCCTCGCCATCGTCCTCGGCATCGCCTTCCAGAATCTCATCGGCACGCCCCTCCGCGCCAGGCCCGGCGTCATGGTCGCGCTGCGCAAGCTGCTCAGGCTGGCAATCATCCTGCTCGGCCTGCAGCTGACGGTGGCGCAGGTCATGCAGGTCGGCCTCAGCGGCATCGCCTTGATCGCGCTGACCCTGGTCGCGACCCTGCTCTTCACGATCCGGCTCGGCCGCCTGCTCGGCGTCGAGCGCAGGCTCGCCGAACTGATCGCGGCCGGAACCGCGATCTGCGGCGCCTCGGCCGTGATCGCGACCAACACGGTGACCAACGCGCCTGACGAGGATGTCGCCTACGCGGTCGCCTGCGTCACCGTTTTCGGCTCGCTCGCGATGTTCGCCTATCCCCTGCTGCCCGGCCTGCTGCATCTCGCTCCGCAGGCCTATGGCCTGTGGAGCGGCGCCTCGATCCACGAGATCGCCCAGGTCGTCGCGGCCGCCTTCCAGGACGGGCAGCAGGCCGGCGAGTTCGGCACCATCGCCAAGCTGTCGCGCGTCATGATGCTGGCACCCGTGGTGATGGGCCTGGGGCTCGTCGCCGCGCGCCGGGCCCGCCATGCCGGCCATGGCGCCAGCCAGGCCAGGCCGCCGATGCCGTGGTTCGTGCTCGGCTTTGTCGCGATGGTCGGCCTCAACAGCGCAGTCGGCGTGCCGGCGGAGGCCAAATCGCTGATCGTTCCCGCCACCAGCTTCCTGCTCTCGATGGCGCTGGCCGCCATGGGGCTCGAGACCGACATCGCCAAGCTCAGGGCCAAGGGCCTGCGCCCTCTCCTGCTCGGGCTTGCGGCCTTCCTTTTCATCGCGTCATTCAGTCTGATGCTGGTGAAGCTCACGGCCTGAGGGATCGCGATGACGCTCGAACAGCTCAGGATCTTCGTGGCGGTCGCCGAGCGCGAACACGTCACGAAGGCCGCGACCGAGCTCAACCTCACCCAGTCGGCGACGAGCGCGGCGGTCGCGGCGCTGGAAATGCGCCATGCGGTCAAACTGTTCGATCGCATCGGCCGGCGCATCACGCTGACCGATGCCGGCCGGCTCTTCCTGGCCGAGGCGCGTGCCGTGCTCTCCCGCGCCGCCTCGGCCGAGGCGGTCTTGGCCGATCTCGCCGGGCTGAAGCGCGGCCGGCTTGCCTTCGCCGCGAGCCAGACCGTCGCCAATTACTGGCTGCCGCCGCTGCTGCACGCCTTCCGGACGCGCTATCCCGGCATCGAGACGCCGCTGACGATCGGCAACACGCAAAGTGTCGCTGAGGCCGTCCATGATGGGCTCGCCGATCTCGGCATCGTCGAAGGCGAGATCGACGACCCGCATCTGGCGATCTGGCCGGTGGCCGAGGACGAGATGGTGCTGGTCGTCGCGAGCGGACATCCTTGGGCCGGCGGGGCGGCGATCGCAAGCTCGGCCTTTCCCGGGACGTCCTGGATCCTGCGCGAGCCGGGCTCGGGCACGCGCCGGCTGTTCGAGGATTTGCTGGCGCGCGACGGCCTTAGCCTCGACGAACTCGAGGTCGCGCTCGAATTACCCTCGAACGAAGCCGTCAGGGCGGCGGTGGAGGCCGGAGCCGGTGCGACCGTGGTCTCGCGCCTGGTGGTCGCGGCCGCCTTGCAGGCCGGGTCACTGGTCGCGGTCGCTGCGACCGTGCCGCGACGCCGCTTCTTCGCCCTGCAGCACAAGGAGCGCTATGTCGGCCGGACCGCGCAGGCCTTTCTTGCGCTGCTGCGCGAGCAGGCCGGCGCGGAAGAGCCTAGCAGCGGGCACGCGTGATCTCCGATCGCTCCCGGCTTGGATTTCGCGCAAGCGCCCGCGCTGGACTCCGCTGATCGCGGGGCTTCCCCTCGCCGCCCAAGGAACACCTCAGCAGGCGCAACGTTCACTAGGCACCCGCACGCCAGCCGAAAGAGTGCATTCATCCGCGCTTGCCTCGGCCATCAGCGCTTGCCTGGGCAAGGTCTGCCGAAGCGGCACGCAAGGGACCAAGGAGCCGACATGTTTCGCAGCGTCAATCCTGCCACCGGCGACGAGATCGCCACCTATCCCGAGCTGACCGCGCCGGAGCTGGAAAGCAAGATCGCCAAGGCCGCAACCGCCTTCCGGTCCTGGCGCCGCACCCCGGTCGCCGAGCGAGCCATGCTGCTCGAGCGGATCGCCGAGCAATACGAGGCCCATAGCGAGAAGCTCGCCGTGATGGCCGTCCGGGAAATGGGCAAGACCCATGCATCGGCCATCGCCGAGGTGCAGAAGAGCGCGGCGGCCTTTCGCCATTACGCCCAGAACGGCCCGGAGATGCTCGAACCGACCGAGATTGCGACGGCGAGCGGAGCCCGCGCGGACGTGCACTACCTGCCGCAGGGGCCGGTGCTGGCGATCATGCCCTGGAACTTTCCGTACTGGCAGGCCGTCCGTTTCCTCGCGCCGACACTCCTGGCGGGGAATGTCGCCCTGCTCAAGCATGCCAGCATCGTCCAGGGCGTCGCCGCCTTGATGGAGGAGATGGTCATTGCCGCCGGCGCACCCGACGGCGTGTTCCAGAACCTCGCCATCAAGTCCTCCTCGGTCGCCGGCCTGATCGCAGACGAGCGCATCGTCGCCGCTACGCTGACGGGCAGCGAGGCGGCCGGGCGCGCCGTCGCCGAGCAGGCGGGCGCGGCGCTCAAGAAGGTCGTGCTGGAACTCGGCGGTTCCGACCCGTTCATCGTCATGCCCTCGGCCGATCTCGACAAGGCCGTGAAGCAGGCCGTGACGGCCCGCATCCAGAACAGCGGCCAGTCCTGCATTTGCGGCAAGCGCATGATCGTCCATGCCGACATCTACGACGCGTTCCGGGAGAAGTTCTCGGCGGGGATGAAAGCGGTGAAAGCAGGCGACCCCATGGACGCGGGTTCGAACATGGGCCCGCTGTCGAGCTTCGAACAGCGCGAGACCGTGCTCGCTCAGCTTGCCGCCGCGCAGGCGGCGGGCGCGAAGCTCTTGTTTGGTGGCGAAGCGTTGCCGGGAAAGGGCGCCTACATGTCGGCTGGGATCCTGGTCGACGTGCCGCTCGATGGCGATCTCATGAAGGAGGAGATATTCGGCCCCATCGCCATGCTGTTCAAGGCTGAGGACATCGACGATGCGATCGCGATCGCCAACGCCATTCCCTATGGATTGGGTTCGTCCGTCTGGACAAATGATGCCGACGAGCAGGAGCGCTTCGTGCGCGAGATCGAAGCGGGCATGACGGCGATCAACCAGATGCTTGCTTCCTCGCCTGAGGTGCCGTTCGGCGGCATCAAGACCTCTGGACACGGCCGAGAACTCGGCGCGCACGGTCTCCATGAGTTCATGAATCTCAAATCCGTGATGCGGCCAAACTGATTGCGTTGTTCCTGGTCGGGAGCGGTGACCTGAGGCGTCCTCGCATGCGGGCGCGATGGCCGGTCAACCTCCCTCTTCCGATGCGGCGCGCCGATGCGCGCTGTTCGTTCGCCGCCGAAGAAAGCTGATCGGCTCGCGAGCCCGTCACTGTCGATGGGGAGACCTCAGGGTCCCCAAACCCCGCGGTCCGCAACTTTTTCGAGTGCTCGACGTTCCCCCGCTTTGGGAGTGACCGAATTGCGCGCTCAACACCTGCTTGCCCGATTGTCATTGGCTGCCCTGATCGGGTTTGGGGCATCGATCATCGTCATGCAGTTCGAGGAGCGCAGCAAGCGGGGCGTCCAGGGCAGCACCAAGGGGAGCGCCAAGGGGCGCATCGAGAGCGGCAGCCACACGGACTTCCGCGAGGGCGGAGATGCGCAGGCGCCGACCGAGATTCCTGCCGGCGGCTGGGTCGCGATCGCGCGACGAATCTATGGCGAGGTCGGGAAGGACCGGGTTCTGGCCGTTGCCGCCGGCGTGACCTTCTATGGCCTGCTCGCACTGTTTCCGGCCGTCACCGCCTTCGTTTCGCTGTATGGGATCGTGGCCGATCCCGCCGAGGTGGCGGGCCAGCTGGCCATCGCGGAAGGCCTGCTGCCAGCCGGCGCCCTCGAGGTCGTGCGCGATCAGATCACCCGGATCGCGACAGGCGATCAAACCAGGCTTGGGGTGGCGTTCCTGATCAGCCTCGGACTGTCGGCCTGGAGCGCGAATGCCGGGGTGAAGGCGCTCTTCGATGCGTTGAACGTCGCCTATGGCGAGGAGGAAAAACGCAGCTTCATCCGGCTGAACCTGACCACGCTCGGCTTCACGCTTGCGATCCTCCTCTTCGCCTTGCTGGCGCTCGGTGCCATCGCCGCCGTGCCCGTGCTGCTGGATTTCCTGTATCTGGGTGCGGCCGCGGAATGGCTCCTCTGGCTCGGGCGCTGGCCGGCGCTGATCCTCCTCCTGATGCTGGGGCTTTCCGCTCTCTATCGGTTCGGGCCGAGCCGCGACAACGCACAGTGGAAATGGGTCAGCCCCGGTGCGATCCTGGCCAGCGTGACCTGGCTCCTCGGCTCGATTGCCTTCTCCTGGTACGTCGCGAATTTCGAGGATTACAACGAGACCTATGGCGCGCTCGGCGCGGTTGTCGCTCTGTTGATGTGGATGTGGCTGTCGGCGACGATCATTCTGGTCGGAGCTGAACTGAATTCGGAAGCCGAGCGCCAGACCTTGCGGGACACGACGCAAGGCGCGCCGGAGCCCATCGGGTTTCGAGGTGCCGACGCAGCCGACAACAAGGGCTAAGCATCGGCCCGAAAAGTGGATTGCGGTTCTCGGGCCAAAGCCGATGTTAACGCCCAGCTCCGCCGCCATCAGCCCGACGTCAGGCTCAGTCCTTCTTGAACTCGAAGAGCTCGATGACGTTGCCCGATGGATCTTCGAGCAGGATGGCGCGGCCGGCGCCGCCCTCGCTGATGTCGCCGCGGAATCGTGCATCGGCCCGGCGCAACCGCGCGATGAGGACATCGATCTCGTCCGTCACGATCATGAATCGGTTCCACCCGCCGGGCTTCGGATCGCCGCCGGCCTGGCCACCGCTCCCGGCGCCCGGGGCGCTGAGATACAGCGTCAGGTCGTCGCGCAGCAACGCGGCGAACTTGCCCGGGTTGTGCTTGTCGATCTTGAAATTGAGATTGTCCCGGTAGAACGCGACCGCCTCGTTGACGTCCGCGACGATGTATCGGACGGATGCCATTTGAACACTCCTCTGTCCTGGACCTCAAGCATGCTGCGAAAAAGTGGCAACGGTTTTTCGCATAGAGCATGCTCTAAACTATGAGATTCGATCACGTTTTCTGCGTTTGGACGACATCGTCCAAACGCAGCGTGATCTAGAACGGTCGACGCGCGCAAAGGGTTCCTGTCGGCGGAGCCGCGTGCAGGAGAGGACAGTCTGGATGCCAGCCGAAGCAGCGGCTTTGCGGAAGGTAACGACATGCAAACGGTAACGACATGACCGTGACGAGCGACGACGAGCTGGCGGGGCTGAAGCAGATCGGGCGCATCGTCGCCGACACCCTCGCGGTGATGGGCAAGGCCATCGAGCCCGGCATGACCACGCTCGAGCTCGATCAGCTCGGACGGGCGTACCTGGAGGCAGCCGGGGCTCGTCCGGCTCCGGAATTGCTCTACGCCTTTCCCGGAGCGACCTGCATCAGCGTCAACGAAGAGATCGCGCACGGCATCCCGGGGGCCCGCAGGATCAATCCCGGCGACCTCGTCAACATCGATGTCTCCGCCGAGAAGGACGGCTACTTCGCCGATACGGGAGCGTCCTTCGCCGTGCCGCCCGTGACGCGTGCGGTCGAGCGGCTGTGCCGGGACGGGCGCCGGGCGATGTGGACAGGCTTGCGCCAGGTCGGCGCCGGCAAGCCGCTGGCCGATATCGGGCGGGCCGTGGGCACCTTCGCGCGCAAGAACGGCTACACGCTGGTGCGCAACCTCGCCAGCCACGGGGTCGGCCTGTCACTGCATGAGGAGCCGACCGAGATCGCAACCTGGCCCGACGCCTCCGAGCGCCGGATCATGCAGGACGGGCTGGTGTTCACCGTCGAGCCCTTCCTGTCCCTCGGCGCCGCGTTCGCCGGAGATGGCGACGATCCCTGGACCCTCTACAGCCAGCCGAGAGCCCTCACGGTCCAATACGAGCACACCGTCGTTGCCTCCCGCAACGGACCGCTGATCCTCACCCTGCCGGGGCAGTAGGAACGCAAGCGGCCGGGATAAAGGTCGGGTTGGGTTGAGGTGGTGCGGGATGTCGCGGTGAACGGTTCGCGACCCTGTCGTCGCCTCGCTGTCATTGCATCCCTGCCCTGCCGTAACCTTCCGTTCTTGGTGTTGCCCTTTCGCACTTGTGGGAACAGGTGGAATCCCTTCAGGGTTGTATCTTGGAGTGGCCTGTACTCTCGCGGAGAAGACCCTATGGATGCGGGCGCCGGCGGGGGTGTTTCAAGGGCAAGCCATACCGGAAAAGGAGCGCTGCTCGCGGGCGTCAGTTGCGCCGCTCTCGCCATCGCCTGCTGGCTGACGGCGCCGGCATCGGCCGCAACCTATTTCGTCGGCAACGAGACGGAGCTGCGCAACGCCATCACCACGGCGAACACGGACGGCGCTGGTCCCGCGACGATCGTGATGACCCAGAGCTTCGCGGTCTCGAGTATCCTGGCCATGCCGGACCCGGCGAAGCCGATCTCGATCGCCACGCAGGGCTTCACCCTTTCCGGCATCCTCGACTCCGCCAACGGCGCCATCAACTTCTCGCAGTCCGGCGCCAGCGATCAGGTCACATTTTCAGGCACGGTGCGGGGCGCCGATGGCGCTGCCGGCGCACAAACCGGCATCCTGGCCTCCCGTACAGCCATCATCAACAATGGCTCGATCATCGGCGGCAATGGTGGCCCCGGAGCGGGTGGGACAGGTGTCCAAGTCAGCCTGCAATCATCAGTCACCAATAACGGCACCATCCAGGGCGGCAACAGTGCGACGACGAACGGCGGAGCGGGTGTCGATATCGCCGGCACCTCCGGCACAACCAGCACATTGACGAATAACGGCACGATCCGCGGTGGAAACGGCCCCACGAACGGCACGGGCATCAATGGGGCGGGCGTCGTCGTCGGTATCGGCGTCGATCAAATCGTCAATTCCGGCACAATTGAAGGCGGGGCCGGTGCGTACGGAATAACCAGCATCGGGGACACGGCCAGCCTCACCATCATCAACAGCGGCACGATCCGGGCGGGCACCGGCCAGGCCACTGCGATCCAGCTGGTCCCGACCGCGACGACGGGCCGCATCGACCTGGAACTTCGGGCCGGCTCGGTGATCCAGGGCAATGTGGTCGCAAACGCCACCGGTCTAACAGACGTCCTGCGCCTCGGCGGGAGCACCGACGCCAGCTTCGACGTCTCGGCCATCGGCCCGGCGGCGCAGTACCAGAACTTCGACGCCTTCATCAAGACCGGCACCAGCACCTGGACCCTGACCGGGGCGGCCACTGCCCCGGGGCCCTGGTCGGTCCAGCAGGGCACGCTGCTGGTCACGGGCTCGACGCTCGGCCCCATGGCCGTGCTCGTCGGCGCGACGCTGGGCGGCACCGGCACCATCGGCGGCGACGTCACGATCGCTGCCAACGGCACCCTGGCGCCAGGCGCGGCCGGGGCGGCGCCCGGCCTGCTGACGATCAACGGCAACCTGACCCTGAACAACGGCGCGCTGCTCGCCTACAATCTCGGCCAGGCTGGCGTTCCCAACGGCGCCCTCAACGATCTGACCAACGTCAACGGCAACCTCACCGTCGCGGGCACCCTGAACGTCACGGCCGCGCCGGGCGGCAGCTTCGATCCCGGCATCTACCGGATCTTCAACTACACGGGCACGCTCACCGATAACGGCCTCACCGTCGGCAGCGTGCCGACACCCGACTTCTCCCTGCAGACGGCAGTCGCCAAGCAAGTCAACCTGGTCAACACGGCCGGGCTGACGCTGAACTTCTGGGACGGCCCGGGCACGCCGGGCGACGGCGTCATCAGCGGCAGCGGCGGCACCTGGCAGGGCGCGACCGGCAACAACAACTGGGCCAACCAGTCCGGCGCCTCGAACGCGGCCTATGCGCCCGGCTCCTTCGCCGTTTTCCAGGGCAGCACCCTCTCTGTCGTCACGGTCGACAATAGCCAGGGGCCCGTCACCGCCTCAGGCATGCAGTTCACCGGCACCAACTACACGGTCCAGGGCGGCGACCTCACCCTGACCGGTACGCAGGCGGTCATCCGAGTCGGCGACGGCACCGCGAGCGGTGCCTTCACTCAGGCCACGATCGCTTCCAACCTCATCGGCAGCGCCCAGCTGGTGAAGTCCGATCTTGGTACTCTCGCCCTCACCGGGACGAACACCTATACCGGCGGCACGTTGATCTCGGCCGGCAGGCTGCTGCTCGGCAATGGCGGCACGAGCGGCTCGATCGTCGGCGATGTCGTCAACAACGGCAACCTGTTGTTTTACCGCTCGGACCCCGTCACCTTCGGCGGCGCGATCTCGGGCACGGGCATTGTCACTCATAGCGGCACGGGCTCGACCACGCTCACCGGCGTCAACACCTATACGGGCGGCACCGATCTCGCCGCCGGCACGCTGATCGGCCAGGCCACGAGCTTCGGCAGCGGCCGGATCGGCAACAATGCAGCGCTGATCATCGATCAGCCCACCGACGCGACCTTCGCCAACCAGATCCTTGGCGGCGGTTCCTTCACCAAGCGCGGCGCCGGCAACCTGAACCTCACCGGCGCCAGCATCCTCAGCGGCCCGACCACGGTCGAGGCCGGCAAGCTTTCGATCAACGGCACGCTTCTGCTTTCGCCCGTCACCGTGCTCAGCGGCGCGACGCTGGCCGGTTCGGGCGCCGTCGGCTCCGCCACGATCCAGTCCGGCGCGACCATCGCGCCGGGCAACTCGATCGGCACGCTCAATGTCGCCGGCAACCTCGTTCTGGCGCCGGGCTCCCTCTACGAGGTCGAGATCGCCGGCAACGGCAGCTCCGACCGGATCGCCGTCTTCGCAACGGGGGGCGCCTTGGGAACGGCGACGGTCACCGGCAGCCAGATCGGCGTCACCGCGCTCGACCCGCAGACGAGCTACATCAGCGGCCAGCGCTACACGATCATCACCGCCGCCGGCGGGGTCAGCGGCACGGTGGCCGGCGCCGTCTCGCGCTCGGCCTTCCTCGACCTTTCGGTCGAGCACCAGCCCAACCAGGTCGACCTCGTCATCGCGGTCAAGGGCAGCGGTCCGGGCACCCCTCCCGGACCGGGCGCCCCTCCCACCACCCCTCCCGGCTCCGGCCCGACGCCGACACCGACGCCACCGCCGGCGATCTTCGAGACCGTGGCGCAGACCCGCAACCAGTTCGCCACCGCAGGCGGGCTCGACACGCTGCCGCAGATCGGCGGCACGCTGGCGCTCTACAACAGCCTCCTGATGCTCGATGCCGCTTCAGCCCGCCAGGCCTTCGACGCGCTCTCGGGCGAGATCCACGCCTCCGCGAAGAGCGCGCTGGTCGACGAGAGCTGGCTCTTGCGCTCTGCCGTCAACGACCGGCTGCGCGCGGCCTTCGGCGCGGTCGGAGCCCAGCCGATGGCGACGCTGAACTACGGCTTTGCCGCCGACCTCGCCCCGTCCGCGACCGGGCCGATGCCCAGGCCCAGGTCGGATCGCTTCGCCGTCTGGGGTCAGGGCTACGGCTACTGGGGCCGGAGCGAGGGCGACGGCAACGCCGCCAGGCTGACGCGCTCGAGCGGCGGCTTCCTGATCGGCGCTGATGCGGCTGTGTTCGACACGCTGCGCTTCGGCGTGGTCGCCGGCTACACCCGCAGCACATTCGACGTGAACGCGCGGCTCTCCTCGGGCGAGAGCGACAACTACCATCTCGGCCTCTATGGCGGCGGGCAATGGGGAGCGCTCGGCCTGCGCACCGGCGCGAGCTACACCTGGCACGACATCGCGACCCGCCGCACCGTCGCCTTCACCGGCTTCAGCAATGGCCTGAAGGGCGACTACGACGCCGGCACGGCGCAGGTCTTCGGCGAGCTCGGCTACCGCGTCGACCTCGGCCAGGTGGCGCTCGAGCCTTTCGCCGGCCTGGCCTATGTCAACCTGCACACTGCCGGGCTCAGCGAGACCGGCGGCGCCGCGGCGCTGACCGGCCGGAGCGACGACATCAGCCTCGGCTACTCGACGCTGGGCCTGCGCGCCTCGAGCACGCTCACCCTGCAGGGCATGGACCTGACCCTGCGCGGTGGCCTTGCCTGGCGCCACGCCTTCGGCGAGGTGACGCCGACCGCGACGCTCGCCTTCACTGGGGGCAGCGCCTTCACGGTCGCCGGCGTGCCGATCGCCCGGGACGCTGCCGTCGTCGAAGCCGGGCTCGACCTCGCGATCAGCAAAAGCGCCGCGCTCAGCCTGGCCTATACCGGACAGCTCGCCAAAGACGCGCAGGATCACAGCTTCAAGGGCATGCTGGCGGTGAGGTTCTGACGGGCAAATTCGTTGCCCAGCAAGCCCATGCTCCGGAGGGCTCAATCAAGATTCCGGGTCCGCGTGAGCAGTATGGGCCGGACCTCGCTCGCCAAACGGCACAATCAGCGGCTTGCGTTCGCGGCATTATGTCGATAAGTCTCGACATATGGAAAATGAGCAGGTCATCCTGGCATTGGCGGCCCTCGCGCAGGGCACTCGCCTCGACGTCTTTCGTCTGTTGGTCGCCGCCGAGCCCCAGGGCCTTCCCGCCGGCGAAGTTGCCCGTCAGCTCGACGTCCCGCACAACACGATGTCCTCGCATCTCGGCATCTTGAGCCGCGCAGGGCTTGTGCGGTCGGAGCGCTTCAGCCGCTCGATCATTTATCGCGCCGACCTGGACGCGTTGCGCGCCGTGGTCGCCTTCCTCCTCAAGGATTGCTGCGGCGGCCGCGCTGAGATCTGCGCGCCGCTGATGGCCGAACTCAGCCCCTGCTGCCCCCCGAAAGTCACCACCGATGCCTGATCGCGTCCTCAACGTGCTTTTCCTCTGCACGCACAACTCCGCCCGGTCGATCATGGCCGAAGCGCTGCTGAACCATCTCGGTGAGGGCCGCTTTCGTGCCTTCTCTGCCGGAAGCGAGGGCGGGCCCGGCCCGAAGCCGATGGCGCTCAAGGTGCTTGAGGCCGAAGGCATCCCGACCGATGGCCTGTCATCGAAGACCTGGGACGTGTTCGCTGAGCCCGGCGCGCCGGTCATGGACATGGTGATCACCGTCTGCGACCAGGCCGCTGGCGAGGCCTGTCCCCTTTGGCCGGGCCAGCCGATCACTGCGCATTGGGGGATCGAGGATCCCTCCAATGTCCAGGGCAGCGACATCGAGCGCGAGCGGGCCTTCGTGACGGCGCTGCACTACCTGCGCAACCGGATCAACGTGCTCCTGTCTCTGCCCGTCGCGAGCCTCGACCAGATGGCGCTGAAGCAGCGCGTCGCGCAGATCGGAGGCCTCGAGGGCGCGAGCGGTCGCCGACCCGAGGTGGCGTGATGGACGTCATCATCTATCACAACCCGGCCTGCGGGACGTCGCGGAACACGCTCGGCCTGATCCGAAACGCCGGAGTCGAACCCCACGTCATCGAATATCTGAAGACGCCGCCGACGCGCGCGCTCCTCAAGCAACTCCTCGCTCGCGCTGGACTGACGATCCGGGAGATCCTGCGCGAGAAGGGCACGCCTTTCACCGAGCTCGGGCTCGGCGATCCCAGCTTGTCCGACGAGGCGCTCTACGACGCGATCGAGGCCCATCCCATTCTGGTCAACCGGCCGCTTGTCGTCACGCCCAAGGGCGTCCGGCTCTGCCGACCGTCCGAGGCCGTCCTTCCGTTGCTACCGCCGCAGCTCGCCGAATTCCGTAAGGAGGACGGCGAACGCGTCGTCGACGCCGCCGGCCGTCCCGTCGCTCTCGCCTGAGGTCCCCATGTCCACCTTCGAACGCTACCTTACCCTGTGGGTCGCGCTGTGCATCGTCGCCGGCATCGCCCTCGGCCATGTCATGCCCGGCGTCTTCCAGGCGATCGGCAGCGCCGAGATCGCCAGCGTCAATCTCCCGGTCGCGTTGCTGATCTGGCTCATGGTCATCCCGATGCTGCTGAAGATCGACTTTGCGGCGCTCGGCCAGGTCAGCCGTCACTGGCGCGGGATCGGCGTTACGCTCTTCATCAACTGGGCGGTGAAGCCGTTCTCGATGGCAGCGCTGGGATGGTTCTTCATCGCCTGGCTCTTCCGGCCCTATCTGCCGGCGGACCAGGTCAACAGCTATATCGCCGGCCTCATCATTCTGGCGGCCGCGCCCTGCACGGCGATGGTCTTCGTCTGGTCAAATCTCACCAAGGGCGAGCCCCACTTCACGCTGAGCCAGGTCGCGCTGAACGATGCGATCATGGTCGTCGCCTTCGCCCCGATCGTCGGCCTGCTGCTGGGCCTCTCGGCGATCACCGTGCCTTGGGGAACGCTGGTCCTTTCGGTCATTCTCTACATCGTCATTCCGGTGATCGTCGCGCAGCTGATCCGCGTCCGTGTCCTGGCCAGTGGTGGACAGGGAGCGCTGGATCGCCTGCTCGGGCGCCTCGGGCCAGCCTCTCTGGTGGCTCTGCTTGCGACCCTCGTCCTGCTGTTTGGCTTCCAGGGCGATCAGATCCTCGCGCAGCCAATGGTCATCGCGTTACTGGCTGTGCCGATCCTGATCCAGGTCTATTTCAATGCCGGGCTGGCCTACGTGCTGAACCGGATCGCCGGCGAGCAGCACTGTGTGGCGGGACCTTCCGCGCTGATCGGAGCCTCCAACTTCTTCGAACTCGCCGTCGCCGCAGCGATCAGCTTGTTCGGGTTCAATTCCGGTGCTGCGCTGGCGACCGTCGTCGGGGTGCTGATCGAGGTGCCGGTGATGCTCACCGTGGTCTGGATCGTGAATCGGTCAAAGGGCTGGTACGAGCGCGGCGACGGCGTTCGGAAGGTGCAGGCTGCGGAATAATTCGAGAGACGTCGAAATACCGCTTGACGGCGTGAGATTCCGGGCACATCTTATTTCCATGAACATCGAACAAGCAGCGAAGCAATTGGAGGCCCTCGGCAACCCGACGCGTCTCCAACTCTATCGAACCCTGGTTCGGGCGGGTCATGGCGGGCTGCCGGTCAACCAGGTCCAGGAGCGTCTTGGCATTCCGGCGTCGACACTGTCGCATCATCTCCAGAAGCTGGTGCTCAACGGCCTGGTCTCGCAGGAGCGGCAGGCCACGACGCTGATCTGCCGCGCGATTTACCCCGCGATGAATGCCCTTCTCGGTTTCCTGTCCGACGAGTGCTGCATCGAAGAGTCTTGTTCCGGTGCGTCCGACAGGGCCGCCTGAGCGCTGTTTCATTTGCCTTCTATTTCCATCATTCCAGCAGAACCGGAGAACAACGAGATGAGGGAACGTCCCGTCGCTGTCATCGGAGCCGGGCCTGTCGGCCTTGCCGCCGCGGCCAACCTCGTCGCCCGCGGCGTTCCCGTGAAGGTCTACGAAGCCGGAGATGCCGTCGGCGCAAACGTCCGGGACTGGGGCCATGTGCGCCTGTTCTCGCCCTGGGAATACAATGTCGATCCTGCCGCTCGGGCGCTGCTGGAGCGTACCGGCTGGCAGGAGCCCGACGCACAGGCCTACCCGACTGGCGCCGACATCGTGGACGCGTATCTGGTGCCGCTCGCAAACACGCCTGAACTGGCCGGGGCCATCGAACATCGTGCTCGCGTCATCGCGATCGGCCGTCGTGGCATCGACAAGGTGGTCAGCCGCGATCGCGAGCTGCACCCCTTCTTGCTCACCGTCGTCGATGGCGAGGGACGGACACGCCGTGACCTGGCGCGGGCTGTCATCGACGCATCAGGAACCTGGTCGTCGCCGAACCCGCTCGGTTCCGGCGGGATTCCAGCCGATGGAGAGGCACCGCTCTCCGATCGGATCGCCTACGGCATCCCTGATGTGCTTGGACGCGACAGGGCTACCTACAGGGGGCGCACCACGCTGGTTCTCGGCGCCGGGCACTCCGCCGCAAACGTCCTGCTCGACCTCGAGCAACTCGCAAAGCACGACAGCGCCACGAAGGCGCTTTGGGTCACGCGGGGCAAGGACCTGTCCCGCGTCTTCGGCGGCGGGGCGAGCGATCAGCTCGCTGCGCGCGGCGACCTGGGGCAGCGTCTTCGGCAGCAGGTCGAGAGCGGTCGGATCGACCTCGTCGCCGGCTTCGCCGTCACCGCGATCCGCGAGGAAGGTGGCCGCCTGTTCGTCCAAGGGGAAACCTCCGACGGCGTTCGGACCCTCGGCCCCGTCGACCGCATCGTCGCGTGCACGGGCCAGCGCCCGGATCTCGCTCTGACCCGGGAACTGCGCGTCGAACTGGATCCCTGGCTGGAGAGTGCAAAGGCGCTCGGGCCGATGATCGACCCCAACCTCCATTCCTGTGGATCCGTACCGCCCCACGGCCACCGCGAACTCTCCCACCCCGAGACGGGCTTCTACACCGTCGGAATCAAGAGCTACGGGCGCGCGCCGACCTTCCTGATGCTGACCGGTTACGAGCAGGTCCGCTCGGTCGCAGCCGCGATCGCCGGCGACATGGCGGCAGCCGACGACGTCAAGCTCACCCTGCCCGAGACCGGCGCCTGCAAGGCGGCACCGTCGAGCGTGGGCCATTGCTGCGGCGGCCCTGCGCCGGTCGAGATGGATGCGTGCTGCATCGAGGACGCCGTTTCAAAGGCGGAGGGCCAGGCTGGGTGCGGATGCGGCCCCGTCAGTGCACCCGAACCAGCACCTGCAGCATCCTCCTGCTGCGGCAAGGCGGCGTGAACAACCGTAACCGGCTGACGGTGATCTCGGCCCTCGGCGTGGTGCAAATCCTCGCCTGGGGCTCGTCCTTCTACCTGCCCGCCGTCCTTTCGGCACCCATCGCCTCCGAAACGGGATGGCCGCTCTCCTGGATCGTCGGCGCGCTGTCGCTTGGCCTGCTGACTGCCGGAGCCGTGGCGCCCTATGTCGGGCGGGTGATCGGTGAAACCGGTGGCCGTCCGGTGCTTGCCGCGGCAGCCCTGCTTCTGGCCGCCGGCCAGATCATCCTTGGCTTGGCTCCGAACCTTGCCGTCTTCCTCTTCGGCTGGATCGCGATTGGAGCCGGCATGGCGGCCGGTCTCTATGACGCTGCATTCTCGACGCTCGGCCGGCTCTACGGAGGAAGCGCGCGATCAGCGATCACGGTGCTGACGCTGTGGGGCGGCTTCGCGAGTACGGTGTGCTGGCCATTATCGGCCTATCTCGTGGCCCATCTCGGCTGGAGGGGAACCTGCTTCGCCTATGCGGCCATCCAGATCCTGATTTCGCTCCCGTTGGTGCTGACGGTCCTGCCGCGGACGCTACCCGAGCTTTCCAGGCCCGCTGGTGGCAACGCAGGCCGATCCGGCGAGATCAACCCGGTCGAACGCCGGGCCTTCCTGCTGCTCGCCGGCATCATGATCCTCGGAGGTGCAATATCGGCGATCGTCGGCGTCCACGTGCTGACCCTGCTTCAGGAACAGGGCCTTAGCCTCACAGCCGCGGTCGCTCTCGGAGCGCTGATCGGTCCCGCACAAGTCGGCGGGCGCGTTGTCGAAATGCTCGGAAAGGAGCAGCACCATCCGCTCTGGACGATGACAGGCGCCTTGGCCCTGATCGCTCTCGGGCTTGGCTTGTTGTCGATGGGCGTCGGCCTCGTAGCCTTCGCGTTGATCCTTTACGGAGCCGGGAATGGCATCTTCTCGATCGCCAAGGGCACGCTCCCCCTGTCCCTGTTCGGGCCGCATCGATATGCGCCGATCGTTGGAAGGCTCGCCCGGCCCAGTCTGGTCGCCCAGGCGGTCGCCCCTGCAGTGAGTGCGTTTGGCATCGAGAAGGCGGGGGCGTCCTGGACCTATGCCGCCCTCCTGCTGCTTGCCGTGGCAAACATCGCGCTTTGCCTTGGGCTCTGGTTCCTGCGTCACCGCTCGAGGATTGGTCCCGCCCCATCCGGCTAAAGCATCGGCCCGAAAAGTGGATTGCGGTTTTCGGGAAAGCCGATGCAAACACAAGAGGTTGGACCGTCGGACCGGATACGATTTCCGGTCGGACGATCCAACGCCGCGGCGGGGCGCACCGACATCGCAGTCAGGATGCGGCCGAACGATGGGATTGGACAGTCAGAAAATCGGACGTGCCGAAGGTCCTGTGTGGATGGCTCCCGCGTTGCAAGCGCTGATGTGAAAGCTCTGGCGGCTTTGGCCAAGGGGCTGGCGGATCGGCTCCAGACCCCGGGGCGCCGCCTGCAGCAGTGGCGATGATCGAGCCAGGCTCGAGCGGCCGACCAGGCCGCCGTGGCTCGCTTGTGCGCGGGTTGCGCGAGAACGCCTCGGGAACAAGCATTCGGCAACAGGAACAAACACTGAATCAAGCTTCCAGAAGCCGACCAAGGTCGCACAAATCAGCCGAAAAAAGGCCCGCCGCGGGGGAAGCGAAGGGGAAGAGATGCCGAACATGTCGCGCGACGATCTAGCGTCGGCCATGCGTCGAAAGTCCCCGTTGGCCGCTTTAGCCGACGAGGAGGCGGCGGATCGGCTCCGGAACCTGGCGCGGGTCCGCCTCCGGCGGCAATGACTGTGCTGGAGCGCACGACCAAGCCCCCGGCGCTGGCCGGCCGCAGGCGCGCCTTCGCGGCCGACCTGATCACCGATAGCATGTATCCGCTCTACCGCTCGAGGATGGGGGTCGCCCGGAGTTCGGCGACGGCTAGCAGACTGCGCAATGTCGGAGATGGGTGGCTTTCTGACTTTCGGCTCTGCCCATGCATTGTTCAGGGTGGCGCCACACCGGACATTGGATGAAGCCGAAGAGCGGTTGTTCGTTCCCGCCGCAGCTTTCGGCGTTCGGTTTGTTCCTGTTGGTTTCAGGCGCGCACCTGGCGCGAAACGCGTGCTATCGGGGCCGTCGCCGCCAGACTTACCAATAGCGGTAATAGCTGAAGTCGCGTGCGCGCCTGCCATAGGCGCGAGCATGCGGAGGCGGCCCCCCATAATAGCGACCGTAGCCACGTCCATGGTCCCAATGGCGCGATCCGTGCCAACCCTTGTGGCCCTTGTATCCGTGGCCACCCTTCTTGATCTGCTCAATGTGGTCAGGTGTCTCTAGGGTCGTCAGGCCTGCCACGGGGGCGGCTTGTGAAATCGATGGCGTCATGGAGCAGAAGCTCAGCATGGCCGCTGCAACGAAGACTAACTTTCGCATTGGTTCCTCCTCAAAAAAGCATCGCGATAATCGCATGACCAAGCAGCGGGCTTAGGAAAGCAGCAATACAGCCGCTCCATTGCGCCGGGCGTCAGTCGCAGATGCGCATCCGGCGCTCGACAACCTCGCCGTAGCGATTGACCCGACGCCTTGTGACAAGGCGGCAATCGTCATCGTCGTCGTCGAGAACAGCGGGACCTCGGAAGCCACGCCGTTCCCCAGCAAAGCGGTAGCCACGGGGCTCGTGATAGCGCGGACCATCATAGCCGGGTCTATCGATTCCGAACTCGAACTGGACCTGCGCTTGCGCCGGAGCGCTGAAGGCGGCGGTAGCCGCGACAGCAGCGGCTGTCAGGATTGGCCGTAACATGGCGTTGTCTCCTTGGTTGATCAGGGTGAACCCGATCGAAAGGAGCCCACCCTGCAGGGTGGGCTCCTTTCGATCATTCGATGATCTGAACGATCTTGCGGGTCTTCGGCTCGACCAAAACGGTCTGATCGTTGACCACGGTGTAACGATACTCAGTTTTGCCGTAGCGAGCCGGAACCTCGCGATAGGTAACCGTGTCGGGCAGCGTTGCGCCGACGACCACCTTCTCGCGATAAGCCACCGATGGCACCTTCTGTTCCCTCACATAAGTGCGGAACTCGGTGCGCTGGTCGGCCGCTATTCCGCCGACAATCGCGCCCGCAGCAGCGCCGCCGACTGCACCCACGGCTGCCCCCGCAGGTCCGCCGACGATTGCGCCGCCGACCGCACCTGTGGCCGCGCCAGAGTTCGACTGCGAGAACGCGGTCGCCGGAACGACAGCGAGCGCGGCGGCCAGAACAAGATTCTTGATCATGGTTCTTCTCCCTTGATGGCCCCGCCGATGGCCCCCGCCGCAAATCTAAACGGCTGGCTGGATCGCCTGTTCCATGAATAACCGTTCATAATTAGGAAAATAGCGTGTATCTGCCCGTGTTGGGCTTGCTTAGAGTTGTGCGCCACCGCGTCGTTCCTGTTTCAATCTTTACGCGAGCGGATGCTTGCCCGGTGGAACCTTGGCGCGACGGCGACGTATTGATTGAACAAGGCATGGATTTGGGAGGCCGCGATGATCTCGCATTTTGCAGCGCTGGTTATCCCGAGCGCGGTCTTCTTGGCCAGCCACGCACAGCCGCACGCGGACGTATCCTACGTCTGCAACTTCGCCGGTGGTGTTATCGTGATCAATCAACCACAGGCGACGGGCCGAGCGACCGTTCAGATCGACGGCGAGGCACGGCCCTACATCCTGGACCAGCAAAAACTGATGCCAGTGGAAGCCGGGCTGCCGACCTCTATTTCCAGTCAGAACTGAAGCGCTGGAAACGGCTGAACGAACGCGGCGAAACTCTCGAGACAACAGTTTGCAAGACGGGAGTTTCATCCAGCGCGGCCAGATCGACCGGCTCGCATCACGACTGAGACGCCTAGCCTCGGTTGCGCTTCAGAGGTCGGATTTCAAGCTCCATTTCTTCCACCACGGCCCCAGCTTCATCCCGAAGAATGAGGGGACCTTACCCGGCCCACGCGGCAGTTCTCAGACCAATTCGTGCAAGGCTTCGTCTGCGGCTTGGCGGGCCGCTTCGACGCTCGGCAGCTCCAGCGCTGCGTCCGGCTCCAGCATATTCTGGCGCTTTTCGCCGTGCCGGATCGTCGCGAAATGGAAACGCTTCGTGCTCACTGGTGCAGCCGAGCAGGAAGAGTTCCGGAGGTGCGGTGTAGGCTGAGGCATCGTGACGGAACCTAGGAACTAGCGAGGCGTATTGGAGTGGCGGGAACACTGGAGAGTGTCATGGCCTCACACATTGCGGTTCTACTCGTGCCTATTACGCTGGTCTTGGTAACCGACACTGACCCCGTCACAAACCCTATCTACACTTGTGCATTTGAAGCCGGGCAGATCGTCATCCAGCAGCCCGAGCAATCTGGAGAGGTGACTGTCGAAGTCCACGGACAGGCACGTCGTTACGCCATGGACAAGCTGAAGCTCGTGCCCCGCGACCAGGGCTTGCCCTCTTTTCGTTTCCAGCCAGATCTGAAGCGTTGGCAGTGGCTGAACGATCAGGGCGAACCGATCGAGAGCGTGGGATGCACCGAGAAGCCGTCGCTAAAAACCGGTTGACGCGTGAACACCAACCTTAGCTCGTGGTGTTGCGAACCTGGACGTGCCGTTTCGTGGCAAACTGGATCGCCTGAAAGCAGACCTTCTCGATGTCCGGGATGGGCCAGACCCGGGCCTGCTGGCTTACCTACTCAGAGGTCCGACCAGGGTCGCGAGCAGCCATTTCGCCAATGACCGGCATGGGTGGGGTGGAGAGCGGACTTACGAGCGCACATCGCGTCCAGTCACGGATGTGGTCAGCGAGGTTTGAAAGTGGCACTTCACCTCATCGACATCAGATCGCTCATCAGCCGAGCATTGACCTCGAATTCCGGGCCCGAATGGATCAGAGACCTGTCGATGCCGGCGTCCCTGAGTTGCTCGTCGCTCAGCGATCGCAGCGAGCGCAGGATGATCTTGGTTCGTGCCCGCCGTGCATATCGGTGGGCAAAGCTGAAATAGAAAGCCGCCTTGCTGGTCAAAGGCTCGACCAGTTCGCCAGTGAGGCGGTTCGTTTGTGGCACGGTGGAGAGCGTTTCCGACATCGATCATCTCCCGATGGTTTTGGCCATGGGAGCGACGCTAGGTGACCTCCTGGTGCCGCCGCATCCTCGGAACCGATGAGCCGGCGATCGCGTCGAGGCCGGGCAGCACGTGCGCGAGCTTCCATGTGCGGACGCCAACTGGCGCGTTCAGGCACCTTGGGCAGACAATTGCGGGGCCCGGATCGGCGGCGTCGAATTGCGCAGCAAGAGCAGGAGCTTGGCCTGTCGGGACGTGCCGGTTTTGGCGAATATTTCCTGCAGCTGGGTGCGAACGGTCGGCTCGCTGATGCCGAGCATGTCGGCAGAGAGCGGCAGAGAGCCGAGCGCGGTTTGTTCAAAGTTGGCTCTGCCGCCACTATACTCGGCGTTGTAGCCGGGAGAGCGGTCATGCGTCGACCAGCCCTGCGCCAAGCGTTACTGGCCGCGGTTCTCGCGAGCGCCGCCGCCGCGGTTTCGACATCCGCGCCCGCTCAGGATGGCCTCACTGAGCGTGCGGAGATGATCGAAACGATCCAGGCGCATGCCCGCTCGGCGCCATCGGCAGTCGAGGGACAGGGCATCGATCCGGTCGTGCTGAAGGCGATGGGGAGCGTGCCGCGCCATCTTTTCGTGCCCGAGGAGCAGCGCGGCGCGGCCTATCGCGATCGGCCACTGCCGATCGGATACGGTCAGACGATCTCGCAGCCCTTCATCGTCGCGCTGATGACCGACCTGATCAACGTCCGGCCTGGTGGCGTTGTCCTCGAGATCGGCACTGGCTCGGGCTATCAGGCAGCCGTCCTGTCGCCGCTCGCAGCGAAGGTCTACTCGATTGAGATCATACCGGAACTGGGCGAAAGGGCGGCCGCCCGCCTGGCGGCGCTGCGCTTCGACAATGTCGAGGTGAAGGTCGGCGACGGTTACCATGGCTGGCCTGCGCACGCGCCTTTCGACGGCATCGTGGTGACGGCCGCTGCCAGCCACATCCCACCGCCGCTGGTCGAGCAACTCGCCAAGGGGGGCCGGATGGTCGTCCCCGTGGGAGGTCCCTTCGCGACCCAGTTTCTCATGTTGGTCGAGAAGCGAGGGGACGGAAGCATCACGACCCGGCAGCTGCTGCCGGTGCGCTTTGTGCCGCTGACGGGGAGCAGGGCCCGATGAGAGCCGAGCGCCTGCTGCCGGTCAGTCTGATATCGGCGGCAACCCTTGCCCACGAAGTGCTGCTGATGCGGCTCTTTTCGATCATTCAGTGGCATCATTTCGCCTATATGATCATCAGCATCGCGCTCCTGGGCTTCGGCGCGAGCGGTACATTCCTCGCGTTCGCCCGCCGCCCCCTGCTGGAACGCTACCCGGCCGCTTTCGCAACCTCGGCAGCACTGTTCGGCCTGACTGCGGTTACCAGCTTCGCCGCTGCCGAACGCCTGCCGTTCAACGCGCTCGAGCTCGTCTGGAATCCGCGGCAGCTCGGCTGGCTCGCGGCCAGCTATGCTCTCCTGATCCCGCCGTTCTTTTTCGGTGCAACCTGTATCGGCCTTGCCTTCAGCCGCCATCCCCGCCAGATCGGACGCGTTTATGCCTTCGACCTCGTCGGCGCAGGGATCGGTGCGCTGGGCACGGTCGGACTCCTGTTCCTGGTCTTTCCCTCTGTGGCGCTGCGCTTGGTCGCAGCGCTGGGATTCGCGGCGGCTGCCCTCGCCGCGACGGGCCTGGCTCGCCATCGCTGGCTCGCTGCGGGCAGCCTCGGGCTTGCAGCCGCGGTCATCGCGCTGTGGCTACCACCGGCCTGGACGGCCCCCGGCCCGCACATGTCGCAGTACAAGGGCCTGCGCATGGCTCTCGCAGTGCCGAACGCGCGGGTGGTCGAGGAGCGATCGAGCCCGCTCGGACTGCTGACGGTCGTCGAGAGCCCGACCGTCCCCTTCCGCTACGCGCCGGGCCTCAGCCTCGCCAACACCCAGGAGCCGCCGGCGCAGCTCGCCGTCTTCACCGATGGCGACAGTATCACGGCGATCACCGCCTATGGCGGCGACCCGGCGACGGTCGCTTATCTCGACCGGACAACGGCGGCGCTCCCGTACCGCATCCGTAAGCAGGCGCGAATCCTGATCCTCGGCGCCGGCGGCGGAGAGCAGGTGCTGCTGGCACTGCGCGCCGGAGCCGAAATCGTCGATGCAGTCGAGGTCAACCCGCAGATGATCGAGCTCGCTCGGAAGCGCTTCGCGGACTTCGCCGGCGGCATCTTCAGCCGACCGAACGTGCATCTGCATCTGGCCGAAGCGCGCGCCTTCGCTGCGACGACGGACGCGCGTTACGACCTGATCCAGATGCCGCTTCTCGACTCCCTCAGTGCGGCCGCGGCCGGCGTGCAGAGCCTGCATGAGAACTACACCTACACCGTGGAGGCAGTGCGCGATTACCTGGCGGTGCTGAGACCAGAGGGAGTCGTCGCCATCACGCGCTGGCTGCGGGTGCCGCCGCGCGACATCCTCAAGCTGTTCGCTACTGCTTCCGTTGCGCTCGAAGCGGATGGCGTGCCCGAGCCAGGCCGGCACCTGGCGCTGATCCGGAGCTGGAATACTGCAACCCTGCTCGTCGCCAAATCGCCGTTCACGGGCGAAGACGTCGCAGCCACCCGCGGCTTCGCGGCCGAGAATTTCTTTGACATCTCCTGGGCGCCGGGCCTCTCGGCCGGCGACGTGAACCGCTACAACCAGCTCGACCAGGACTATCTCTACGAGGGCGCCCTCGCCCTCCTCGGCCCCGAGCGAGCCGACTTCACCGAGCGCTACAAGTTCGATATTGCACCGGCCACTGACAATCGGCCCTATTTCTTCGACTTTTTCCGCTGGCGCGCCCTGCCCGAACTCCTGACGCTGCGCGCCCAAGGTGGGGCAGCGATGCTCGACTGGGGCTACCTGATCCTGGTGACGACGCTCGTCCAGGCCGCGATCCTCAGCGTCGTCCTGATCCTGCTGCCGCTCTGGCTTGGCCGGCGCGCACCCGGGAGAACCGCATACCGGCTGCGCTTCGGGCTCTATTTCCTGGCCTTGGGCCTGGCCTTCCTCTTCATCGAGATCGCCTTCATCCAGCGCTTCGTCCTGTTCCTCGGCCATCCGCTCTACGCCGTCGCTGTCGTGCTTGCGGGTTTCCTTGCCTTTGCCGGTCTCGGTAGCGCGGTCGCCGCACGCTGGATGGCGGCGGTCGGAGGCGGATCGCCGGTGCGCGGCATTGCGCTTGCCGTCATGGCGATCGCAGTCCTGGCTGCCATCTACCTGCTCGCGCTGCCTTTGATATTCGAACGGCTGCTGGCGCTCCCGGATGCCGCGAAGATCGCGATGACACTCCTCCTCATAGCGCCGCTCGCCGTCTTCATGGGCATGCCGTTCCCCCTCGGCCTCGGCCATGTCGGCGCGCGCTCGGAGGCGTTTATTCCCTGGGCGTGGGCGATCAATGGCTGTGCGTCGGTGCTGAGCGCGATCCTCGCCGCACTGCTTGCGATGCATGTCGGGTTCACTGGCGTCGTGACGATCGCCACCATCCTCTATCTTGTCGCCCCGGCCTTACTCGCCGGGTGGTGGGATCGATCCGATCGGCAGACGTTGCAAGGCAGAACCTGATGCCCGGGTTGCTTCCCAGCAAGAGGGCGTGGCAGCCTATGGTTTGAGCAGGTTATGCCCCGCTACAACGCCAGGAATGCCCCCGTCCGGCAGTTCCGCACCCTGTCGACGCGGGCGCCATCCCAGTGGACATCATAGTGGTCGCCCTGCACCGGGATCGGGACCAGGTCAGGCCGGAAGATCGCGCTGCGGGCTGGAACGCAGCCATGGTCGACGAGCCCGATCAGCACTCCCGAAAGTCGGTGCAGCAGCTGCCGCAACGCCTCATTGGTCCCGATGATGCGGCCACTGAGGAAGACACGTCTTATCCGCAGCGTCGAAATTTGAAAGTCGCCGCAATGGCGGGTTTCAGGTTTAGCCACAACGTCATCGTGCGCCGCAGCGTTGTGACCCGATGCCATTTCCAATGATTGCGACTGCTGCGCACTCCGCGGAGCAGCTGAGATGCCTACCAGGGCGAATATACAACCAGGCAAGGCGCACGCATGCAGATTGTTGGCAGGACATTGCCCACGCTTGGCGGGCAAGGACCGAGCACCTGCGCCCCGGAAATCGGGGCTGCTTCGTGACGATCCCCGCGACAGCCCTGCTGGCGGGGATGAGCATCGGCCTGTCCATCGCCGCGCCGATCGGGCCGACCAGCATGCTTTGCGTTCAGCGGACACTTGCGCGCGGCTTTCCAACGGGATTTGCGACGGGGTTCGGCGTCGCGACCGTTCATCTGATCTACGGCGCGCTTGCGGCTGCGTCCGGAGCGGCATTCGCGGGAGCCTGGCTCCATGCCGCACCAATGTCGCTGGCCTCCGGGCTCGTGCTGCTGGTTTTTTCCATTCGCGTGTTTAGACGCGCGATCGTCGTCGACGCATTGACGGAGAGATGGGGCAGTCTCGCCTCGTCATATTGCGGAGCGATCGGATTTGGCTTCCTCAATCCTATCACGCCCGTCCTGTTCGCAGCCGCCACTCCAAGTCTGATCGGCCAGGGCCATGAAGCGATACCGATGACGATTGGCGGCGTCTTCCTTGGATCGCTCGGTTGGTGGGCGTTTCTGGCATTGAGCGTGTGCGTCTTCAGGCACAGAATGACCCGGAGTAACCTCACTCATATCAATCGATGCGCCGCAGCCTTTATGGCTTATATCGCAATCGGAATGATCGTTTCGGGATTTCATTCTGCGAATAGTGCCGGTCAGCTCTAAGATTTGCACGAATTCGGGTCGTCATCGCAATTTCAAGCGACACTGGCAATTTCAAGCGACACTGCATGAGAGCCTGACCGTCAATGGGAATGCCGATCTGACGCGCCTGGTCAAATCGGTTGCTCGGATGGCTGCCCTGCGTCCGGGCTTTACCAGGTGATATTGAGCCGGTGGAATGTCTCGAATGCCATGGCGGCAATGGCTTCATCGAAGAGCAGCCGCGGGGCGCAGCCGATGCCGCGCCTTCGACAGCCTACCGGATGGTTGCGATCTTGTTGCGACCGTCGCACGATCGCCGCTGTCCTGCCCCTCCGGATCGCACCTTGGCCCGCATCGACCCGCGCAACTCCTCCCGTTACTGGCGCGACCCGCGGGTTCCGGGCCTGAGCTGTCTCGTCGCCGATTTCACCAGCCATGACTACGCCCCCCACAGCCACGAGGCCTTCGTCGTCGCCGTCACCGAGGCCGGCGGCGCCGAGTTCAAGAGCCGGGGACGCAGCGACGAGGCGAGGACCTCGAGCCTGCTGGTGTTCAACCCCGACGAGCCCCATTCCGGGCGGATGGGCTGGAGCCGGCGCTGGATCTATCGCGGGCTCTACCTGACGCCGCCGGCGATCGAGACGCTGAAGACCGCGCTCGGTCTCGAGGAGACGGCCTATTTCACCCGCAACACCATCCACGACCCCGACCTGATCGAGGCGTTCCTGCGCCTGCACCGCATCCTCGATCAGGGGGACGACCCCCTCGAGGAGCGCGAGCTTCTGCTGCGCAGCTTCGGCGCCCTGATCCGGCGCCATGCGGCCGGCGAACCCCGGCTGACGCTGCCGGCACGCGACCGCGCCAAGGCCGCCCGCATCCGCGAGATCATGCGGGAGCGTCACGCCGGCGAACTCACGCTGGAGCAATTGGGGTTGGAGGTCGGGCTCACGCCGTTCCAGCTGATCGCCCTGTTCAAGCGCAGCACGGGGCTCACCCCGCATGCCTATCTCACGCAACTGCGCCTCAAGGCGGCGATCAGCGCGCTTGGGCGCGGTGCGACGATCGCCACGGCTGCGCTCGACGCCGGCTTCTACGACCAGAGCGCACTGACGCGGCATTTCAAGCGCAGCTATGGCATCACGCCGCTGCAATGGGTGCGCGCCGCGGCCGGCTAAAGCATCGGCAGGAAAAGTGGATTGCGGTTTTCAGGAACGCCGATGCGAACACAGAAGGCTAGTTCATCGGCAGGGTAAGTGGATTGCGGTTTTCGGGGCAAAGCCGATGCAAACACAGATGATCTGATCGCGCTCTCAATTTTCGCCAATAGAAGCGCGCCGCGCCGCGCCAGTCTCGCCTGCAGGCACACGCCCCGTCCCGGGCTGCCGGCAAGGTGAGACATGTCCCGCTCTTTCTGCCTCGATCATCCCGATGTCCTGACGCTGACGAGCGAGGTCATGGACGCACGGCCGGGCCGGGTCGTTCTCGCGGAAAGCCCGTTCTATCCCGGCGGCGGCGGCCAGTTGCCCGATCGCGGCACGCTCGCCTGGACGGGCGGCGACGTCGCGATCTCGGGCTTCGAAAGCGAGGGCGGCCGTCTCTGGCACCTGCTCGCCGAGCCGCTCGAACTGCCGTCGGCGCCCGTCGAAGCGCGGGTCGATGGCCCCTTCCGGCACTTGATGCGGGCGCTTCACACCAACCTGCACATCGTCAATGCCGTCGTCTTCCAGGACTTCGACGGCGCGCTCGTCACCGGGGTGCAGATGAACGAGGACGGCACCGCGCGCATCGATTTCGATCTGCCCGAGGCGGATAACGAGCGCCTGCGCGCCATCGAAGGCACGGTCAACGCGCTGATCCGGCAGGACCTGAGCGTGCGGCAGAGCCATGTCGCGGAAGCCGCGGCCTTCGCGGAACCCGGCCTGATCCGCTCGCGCTCGGTCGCCCCGCCGCCGAGCTCGGACGGGCAGGTCCGGATCGTCGAGATCGTCGGGCTCGACCGACAGGCCTGCGGCGGCACGCATCTCGCGTCGACCGGGGCCTCGCCGCCGATCAGCATCCTGAAGATCGACAACAAGGGCCGGCATAATCGCCGGCTGCGCATCGGCCTCGCCGGCGTCGCGTGAGGCCGGCGCGATGAGGATCCTCCAGCGCCTCTGGGCGCGGCCCTTGCTGCTCCTGCCGCTGCCGCCACTGTTCTGGGCCGGCAACCTCGTGCTCGGCCGGGCTCTCGCAGGGTCCTATCCTCCGGTCTCGCTCGCGGTCGGCCGCTGGCTCGTCGCGCTCGCCTGCCTGCTGCCCTTCGTTCTCGGCAGGCTTGGCGCGCAGCGCCAGGCGCTCATCCGCGCGCGCGGCCTCGTCTTCGCCTGCGGCGCCTTCGGCATCGCCGGCTACAATGCGCTGGGCTATCTCGCCCTGCAGAGCGCACCGGCCGCGAGCGTCGCCTTCCTCAATTCGACCCTGCCGCTGATGGTGCCGCTCGCCGCCCTCATGCTCGGCGTCGAGCGTGTCTCGGCCCGCACGCTTGCCGGCATCGCCATCTCCTTCGTCGGCGTGAGCTGGATCGTCGCGCGCGGCGCGCCCTCGACGCTAGCGGGGTTGAGCCTCACCGGGGGCGAGCCGCTGGTGCTGATCGCGGTCGCGAACTACGCGGTCTATTCGGTGCTGCTGCGCCGCCGCCCGGTCGATCTCGACCCCCTCGTCTTCCTGGCTGCGACGATGGCCGCGGGGCTCCTGGTGCTGCTGCCGTTCTGGATCTGGGAGCTCGCCCGGGGCGCGACGATCCCGACATCGCCCGGCCCCATTGCGGCGGTGCTCTATATCGGCGTCTTCGCCTCGCTGCTCGCCTTCATCATCTGGAATCGCTGTGTCAGCGCGCTCGGGCCGAGCGTGACCGGCGCCTCCTTCCATCTCGTCGCCCTGTTCACCGCGGCGCTGGCCTTCCTGCTGCTCGGTGAACCCGTGCAACCGTTCCATCTCGTCGGAGCCGCACTGATCCTCGGCGGCTTCGGTCTCGCCGCGGCGGGCAGCCGTCCGCCCGTCGCCCGGCTCTCCGGAGAAGCCCGATCATGACCGTGTTTGCGCAAGACGACGTCGCCGATCACGAGCCGGTGGCGTGAGCGGCGATGACCGCAACGATCGCCCTGCTCGCGGAACTGGTCGGCTTCGACACGACGTCGAGCCGCTCGAATTTGGGGCTCGTCGCGCGCGTCGCCGACCGGCTCGACGATATCGGCGCCCGTGTCCGGCTGAGCCATGACGATGGCCGGAGCAAGGCCAATATCCTCGCCAGCTTCGGGCCGCGGGCGCCGGGCGGCATCGTCCTCTCCGGGCATACCGACACCGTCCCGGTCGACGACCAGAGCTGGTCGTCCAACCCGTTCCGCCTGACCGAGCGCAATGGCAAGCTCCATGGCCGCGGCGCCGCGGACATGAAGGGCTTCATTGCGGCCTGCCTCGCCGCTGCGGAAGGTTTCGCGGCCGCGCAGCTCGCCCGGCCGATCCACATCGCGCTGTCCTATGACGAGGAGGTCGGCTGTCTCGGCGTGCCCAGCCTGATCGACGATCTGCTCGCCCAAGAGGACAAGCCGGACCTCGCCATCATCGGCGAGCCGACCGGGATGCGGCTCGGCGACCGCCATCGCGGCTTTCTCGGTTTCCGCACGCGCTTCGAGGGCCGAGCGGCGCATTCGAGCGATCCGAGTGCGGGAGCGAGCGCGATCTATCCCGCTGCCGATTTCGTCGGCTTCCTCAGGGCTGTCGGGCACCGCGCCGGGGGAAACGACCGGACGACCGTCAATCTCGGCCGGATCGAGGGTGGCTCGGCGATCAACATCGTGCCCTCCGCCTGCGAATTGCTGTGGGAGTTTCGGCCGGTGACGCCGCAGGACGCCGACGAGACCGAGCGGCTGGTCGCCGCCTATCTGGCCCGCGCAACGCCGCCGGACATCCGCCAGTCGACGCAGAGGCATGTCCATGTTCCGCCGCTGTCGGCCGTCGGCGGCGAGCCGGCGCTGGTCGTGGCTGCCGCGCTCGGCGGCATCGGCCCACCCTTCGCGGTGCCCTTCGGCACGGAGGCCGGCTTCTTCCAGGCGGCCGGCATATCGGCGGTGGTGTGCGGGCCGGGCTCGATCGCGCAGGCGCACCAGCCCGACGAATGGATCGAGCGCGCGCAGCTCGCGGCCGCCGACGCCTTCCTTGCCCGCCTCGCGGGCTGGGCAGGTCGCCGTCAATCCTGAAGGGTCGCGGCAGTGAGGCCCTTGCCCGAAAGCTGGCGCCAGAAACGCGCCTGACGGGGTCAGTTCAAACCCCGCCAGCCGGAGCTGGCGGGGCGACGTCCTGGCTTCCAGCGCCCACGACCGCTGTCATGGGCAGCAAGCCCAGCGATCAGGGTCGTTTTGCTCTCTGCCCCGGCGCATAACCAGAGGCTCCGGGATGGCCCTTCACGCTGCCATCGGCTTGCATCTGCCGTCCGGGGGCATAGCCAGAGGCGCCCCGATAGCCGGGTACGCTGCCCTTCTCGCGCATCTCTTGTCCGGGCGAGTAGGAGGATGCTCCTCGACCAGTGGTTCCGCCGAGGCCACCGCCTGCCCCTCCCCGGCCGCCCCCCATTC
>NZ_JPKG01000056.1 GCF_000735605.1 Allobosea sp. LC85 | reverse complement strand
GCCAAGCTCAAGGCGCATCTCCGAAAGGCGCAGGCCAGAACCTTCGATGCGCTCTGGAAGGCCGTCGGCAACATCTGCGACCTATTCAAGCCGCAAGAGTGCCAAAACCTCTTCAAACATGCCGGGTATGCGTACGATTAAACGTCCGACGGTCTAGCATCAGCCGTGCACGCCTGCTCAATGGCCATTCGGCACGATGGATAAGCCAAAGCGTATCGCAGACCTCGCGTTTTCCCGGAACGACCTGGATTTTCTCCGGTTGAGCGAACGACTCTCGCGCATGCTGGGGCAATACAGTGAAACCCAGTCCTCGCGAGACAGGTTCGAGGATCAGGGCAATCTGGTTGGTGAAGCCGCTGCGGCGAAGGCCGTGCAGGCCGGGATTTCCGGGAAAACGCGCCCGCAAGAGCCGCGTCGCCATCGCCTCGCCGTCCGGATGGTCGATGAAGCCGAGCCTCTGTAGATCCTCCCAGTTTTCCACCCTTTCCCCTGCGGGCGCGATCAGCTCCAGAGGCTCCTCGGCGAATTTCTCGACGGCGAGGCGCGGATCATCCGGTCGGATCGTCACCAGCCCCAGCTCGAAGCGGCTGGAGAGGACGGCTTCCACCACTTCCTGCGTTGGCGCGAAGCGGTGCCGGATCGAAAGGCCCGGATGTTTTTCCTGAAGCGCAAGCAGCCGTGGATAAAGCGTAAGACCGATGCTGCCCGGACTGATCAGGCTGATTTCGCCGCGCTTCTCGTCGGCGGCGGAAAGACGATGCCGCAGATGCTCCTCGGCCGCGCCCACCTCCCGGCAATAGTCCAGTAAGGCGCGGCCGGCCGGCGTCAGTTCGAGATTGCGTGGACGTCGCAGCACGAGCGGCCCGAGTTCCTGTTCGAGCCGCCCGACATGCTGGCTGACGCCCGCCTGCGTCAGGTCGAGGTGATCGGCCGCCCGCGTGAAGGAGCCGTGGTCGACCAGAGCAACGAAGCTGCGAAGCCATTGAGGGTGCATCATAATGATATTTTATGAGAACGATAATCCAATGACAATTCTCATTATACCATATCAATCCTAGCTAGACCGTTGGCATCATTTGCACGGAGCGCACCATGTCTGACGTCTACCCCCGCACGTTCTCTCATATTGGCCTGTCGGTCACGGACCTCGATAAGGCTGTCAAATTCTACACCGACGTCATGGGCTGGTATCTGATCATGCCGCCGACGACGATCACGGAAGACAAGTCCGCGATCGGCATCATGTGCAGCGATGTGTTCGGCGAGAAATGGGGCTCATTCCGCATCGCTCATCTGTCGACGGGTGATCGCGTCGGCGTGGAAATCTTCGAGTTTCCCAATGCCGAGCGCCCTGAGAACAATTTCGAATACTGGAAGAGCGGCATCTTCCATTTCTGCGTCCAGGACCCCGACGTCGAAGGGCTGGCGGAAAAGATCGTCGCGGCCGGCGGCAAGCGGCGCATGCCTGTCCGGGAATATTTCCCCGGCGAGAAGCCCTATCGTATGGTCTATATGGAAGACCCGTTTGGCAACATCATCGAGATCTACAGCCACAGCTATGAGCTGACCTATTCGGCCGGCGCCTACGCCTGACGCCCAAGATCGACCTCAGGACGATGCCGGCGCCGTCGAGCGCCCAGCTATGGGCCAGGCGCTGTCGTTGGCGGTCTTTAACTGAGGAGCCGTCTTCGAAGGCCCAGCGGCTGTTCGGCGGCGCCCCGAAGAGGATGCAGTCGTGTGACAGTCGATCTTACTGAGCCGCCCCCTGGGCGGATCGTCATGTCCTCGATCATCCGCTGGCGTAGCGGGCTGACGGCGGCAAGCTCGGTCATGGGGCTCTCCGAGGATCAGGGGAAACCCCGAAATCCTCGGATGCAGCGCCTCACATGGCGAAATCTCAGTGCTGACAGTCCTGCAGCACCCTGCCGCGAGAGCGGCTTGGTCCTGTGGCGCATTGTCCCCGGACGGGCGACGGGCGTTTGTGACCCATAACGGACCTCGCCTATGTCCGCTTCTGGGCTTCAGTTCATAGATTGCTGAGCACGGCCCTTTTGAACGCGAAGCGTTCGGCCTTGTAGTCGATGCCGTAACTCACAGCGAATGGTGGCTGCGGATGGCATGACAAGGTGACGATGACGACGTCCGCTTGGCGATTGAGGTAGAGCGTCTGACCGGCGAAGCCGGACGCGACCATGGCGCCGTCCGGATCGATCCACCAACTGTAGCCGTATCCATCGGCCCCGTAGGTGTTCGTCGACGGATCGAGCGTGAACATGCGAGAGCCTGCGGCGTCGAGCCATCCATCGGGAAGGATACGTTCGCCGGCGGTCAGCCCTCCCCGGAGCAGGAAGAGACCGAACCGGCCGAAGTCCCGCAGCGCCATGCCGGCGCGGCTGCCGCCGATCTCCTGACCGCCTTCGGATTCGAGCGTATAGAAGGCGTCGAACTCCATGCCGAACCGCGACCACACCTTGGCCGACATGTAGTCAGCCAGTGTCTGTCCGGTCGCCGCCGAAAGCAGCGCGCCGAGGACATAGGTATCGCCGGTGTTGTAATTGAAGTGCGTGCCCGGTGGGTGCAGGTTGCGCACGCTCCGCATCAGCGCCAGGACGCCGCCGGGGACCTTGTCGCCGAGGGATTTGCTGTAGCGGTTCACATGCGAGTTGCGATCGGTGTAATCCTCGTTCCAGTCAACGCCGGACGACATGGTGATGAGGTCGCGGACGCTGACTGCATCGTAGGCGCTGCCGAGCAGCGTCGGCAGATAGCGCGAGACCGCGTCGTCGAGGCTGGCGATGGCACCGTCCTGGAGGGCGGCGCCGACGAGCGTCGAGGTCAGCGACTTGATCATCGACATGGACGACCAGCGCAGGTGCTCCTCCAGCCCGAGCGCGTAGCGCTCGAGCCGGATGGTGTCACCCTGCAGCACCAGAAGCCCGGCGACATTGGTTCGGTGGATGTAATCCTCGACGCCGCGAATTTCGCCGCCGAGCTCGTATTCCGAGGCGACCTCCGGGCCACGCGCGAGGGGAAAGGCGCGCTCGCCCCGCGCGATTTTGCGCGTTGCGAACATGCTGTCGACATTGCGATAGGCATAGGCCTGCCAGGTCGGCGAGAGCAGCAGGAAATCCTCGCCACGCGGAACGTGCTGGTGCGGCTGTGCGTTGTCGGCACTCATACCCTGCGCACTCCGTAGAACAGCGGCAGGCCCTTCTGCACGCCCGTCAGGTTGCTGCGATAGGCCGTCTGCTGGAAGTACAGGCCCGTCGGCGCGTAGGGCACCGTTTCGAAGGCGACACGCTGGATGTCGGCGCAGATCGTGGCCTGTGTCTTTTCATCCGGTGCGCGGAACCAGTCCATGCGCAACTCCTCGAGACGTGGGATGTCGGACCAGCCGAAGATCGCGGAGGTGCCGCTGCCGCGGAGGAAATTGTTGCTCGAAGGATTGAGCAGGCCGACTCCAGCGGTGAAGGTTCCGACCAGGTGCCAGCCGCCTTTGTCGGGAGACTGACGGTTATTGGCGCGGGCGAGCACCGTGCCCCAGTCCATCACCTGCATGTCGATATTGAAACCGGCCTGCTTCAAGGCGTCGGTGACGACCTCGCCCTGGACCTTGAGCGTGGCGATGTCACCGGGGACGAGGTAGACCAGCGGCTCTCCCTTGTAGCCGGCTTCCTTGAGCAGGCGCCGAGCCGCCCCCCTGTCCGGCGGCTCCCTCAATGCGTCGAGACCGACCTTGCTCGCCATCGGCGTATCGGGAAGGAAATAGCCGACCTTGTCCCTCCAGTGCTTGGGATCCTCGCCGATGACGGCGGTCATGACGTCTTTCTGACTGATCGCTGCCAGCGCGGCTCGCCGCACGAGCGCCTCGCTCGTCGGCCCCTGCAGGAAGTTGAAGCGGATGACACCGGCTGATCCGAAGGTGTCAATCAGGTCCAGCTTGACGTTCCCTCTCGCTGCAAGCAGGTCCCAGTAGTCGGAAGCAGGCTGCTCCCACCAATCGATCTCTCCTGTCTGAAGGGCAGAGGCAGCCGTGGCGACGTCCGGCATGACCAGCCACTCGACCCGGTCGAAATGGGCGATCTTCGGACCAGCCAAGGCACTCGTCTGCCCGCTCTGACGCGGCACATAACCTGCGAATTTCTCGTAAACGAGGCGGCTGCCTGGCACCCTCTCTCCAGGGACGAAGCGATAGGGGCCACTGCCGACCATCTCCGTGACCTGAGCCGTAGGCTCCGTCAGCGCGAGTCGCTCGGGCATGATCACCGCGTTGTTGGTGCCGAATTTCCCGAGCGCGTCGGGCAGCATCGGGAACGGAGCCTTGAGCCGGAACCGGACGGCACGGTCCGAAACGGCCGAGAGTTCGTCCGTGATCGCCGCCAGAACCTGGCCCACATTGTCGCGCTTCCACCACCTTTTCAGGCTTGCGACCACATCACGGGCGAGCACCGGGGTCCCGTCGTGGAAGCGCAGGCCTTCGCGAAGGGTAAGCGTCCACTGAAGGCCGTTCTGCTCCACGAGATGGCCCTCCACCATCTGCGGCTGGGCGCGGTTGTGCTCGTCGGCTCCGTAGAGCGTGTCGAAGATCATCAGCGCGTGATTTCGCGTGACGTAGGACACGCTCATGATCGGGTCGAGGATCGCCACGTCGGACTGCGGAGCGAATTTGAGAACCGAGGCACCTTGTGCCCGCACGATCGATGGCATGCTCAGCGCCGTCGCCATACCGGCAAGAAATCCGCGTCTTGTGGTCATAGCCGATCCCCTCTTTGAATTGATGATTGCCCCGTCAGACGGTGCCGCCCGCCGGAGCGGGCAGATCGAGATCGAGCAGGGCCGAACTGAGAGCCTTGCCGTGTGCGTCGAGCGCCAGCGAGCGCGTGACGCCACCGCCGAGCGCGCCCCTCATGACGAAGTTCAGGGCGCCGAGCCCCGGCAGCTCGTAGCGCGTGACCGGTCCGGTCACGATGCCGGCGAAGAGCGCGGCCACCCGATTCGCGGTCACGTGTTCGGCGATGAACGGGTAGTCGGCTTCGTCGAAGGCGATGACCGATATGGTCGAGACATCGCCCTTGTCGCCGGTCCGGGAGTGCGCGATCTGGCGAAGCTTCATCGCATCATGCCTCGAATACGGTCAGCTGCGTCGAGACGATGCTTTCGGGCACCAGCGTCGAGGCGATCGCGACGACCTGCCTGACCGATTTCCAACAACCGCCGCCGCCGGCCGGTCCGTTGGTGTAGAGCGCCTCGACCTCGTTGCCGATCGCCGTCGCGTCGGCGACCGTCCCGGTACGCGCGACCACACGGACCCGCACCTCGTAGGGCGCGCCACCGCGCGACAGGTCGGCGCCATGCAACGCGTCGACCCCGATCAAGTCGAAGCGGGCCTCCACCATAGGGACGCTGGTCATCGCCAGGCGTTCGCGCACAATCGCGAGCGCGAGACGGCCACGTTCCAGCGCTCCCGCTCCAGCATAGGAGATCTGGCCCTCGCCGACGAAACCGTCGAGATGGCCGACGCAGACCTTGATCAGGCCGGTCTTCGCTCCACCGCGCCCGCCTTCGACGGCGACGCGATCCGTTCCTGTGCTCCGCACACGGACCTGCGAGAAATCGGCCACCACGTCGGGCTGGAGGTATCGCGCCGGATCCTCGATCTCGTACAGCAACTGCTCCTTGACAGTGGCCGTCGTTACTGCCCCGCCCGTGCCTTCGAGCTTGGTCACGATCAGATCGCCATTCTCGGACACCTCGCCGATCGGAAAACCCAGGCGCGCGAGATCGGGGATGTCCTTCACGCCCGGATCGGCGAAATAGCCGCCGGTGATCTGCCCGGCACATTCGAGCAGATGGCCGACCAGAACGCCCTTGCCGAGACGCTGCCAGTCGTCGGAGCGCCAGCCGAAGGCGTGGATCAGCGGCCCGAGAAACAGGGCCGGATCGGCGGCGCGCCCCGTGACGACGACATCCGCGCCGGCGGCGAGCGCCTCCGCGATCGGCCCCGCGCCGATATAGGCGTTGGCCGAGATCACCCGGCTCCCCAGATCGGACAGTGTGCCGCCTTCCAGAAGCGGGAGATCGTTTTCCGCGATGCTGTCGAGAATGTCGTCGCCCGTGACGGCGGCAACCTTGAGGCCGGCGAGGCCCATCCGGCGCGCCACGTCGCGGACGACGCCTGCGGCAGCGAGCGGATTGGCGGCGCCCATGTTGGTGACGACCCGCGTACCGGCGGCGCGGCAGGCCGGAAGAACCGCCGACATCCGCCGTTCCAGCTGAGGATCGTATCCCTTGTGCGGGTCTTTGAGACGCTCCTGCTGGGCGAGCGCGATGGTGCGCTCGGCCAGGCATTCGAAGACGAGATAGTCGAGCCGTCCGCGCTGCGCGAGCTCGACGGCGGGCGCGATCCGATCCCCCGCAAAACCAGCTCCGGCACCGATCCTGATTGTCCGCATGCTTCACGGTGCGCGATGGGAAACAATCAAGCAATTGAAATAATTTAATCTTACCGATAGGGTTTTACTATGGATGTCAGCATTCGTCAGATCAGGGCTTTCGTCGCCGTCGCGCGATTGAACAGCTTCACCCGGGCGGCTGCACTGCTGCATGTGGCACAGCCGACCTTGACGGTGCAGATCAGGAAGCTCGAAGAAGCGCTTGCCGTCCGGCTATTCGACCGGACCTCCCGCTCGGTCGCCTTGACGCAGACCGGTCGCGACCTGCTGCCGGTGCTGGCGCGGCTCGTCCAGGATCTGGACGGCCTGCTCTCCGAGGTCCGCAGCCAAGGCACCGGCTATCGAGGGCTGGTCAGGATCGCCGCATTGCCTACGGCGACCGCCGGACTGCTGCCAAAGGCCATCAAGTCGTTTCGCGCCGCCCATCCCGGCGCCGATTTCAGAGTGCGCGACGTCATAGCCCGTCGCGTACTGGTACTCGTGGAGGAAGAAGAGGTGGATATCGGGATCACGGGCGGCCCGACGAACACGGACGACGTCGACGTTCTGCTCTCCATCGAGGATCGCATGCATGTCGTCTTTCCGCAGGTTCATCCCCTGGCGGCGGCCGAGACCATCTCGCCGGAGTTGCTCATGCAGTACCCGCTGATCATGATGGACCCCGACACCAGCGTCCGCTCCGTGGTGGAGGCGGGCTTTCACGCTGCCGGTTTCATCCCGCGACCGGCCGGGGAAGCAACCTATATGATGACAGCGATCGGGATGGTCCAGGCCGGTCTCGGCATTACGATACTGCCGTCTTCGGCGCAGGAGATCGGCGTGGATCCGACGCTCCGGTCGCGGGCGATCGAGGCTGCCGGATTCGTCCGGCAAATCAGTCTCGTCAAGAAGAGCGGCCGAGCTTTGTCGCCGCTCTCGGCTCTCTTCGTCCGCCATGTCTGTGAAGCGACCGCTCAAGACCTCTGCGAGTGAACGCGCAACAATTCCGTACGGTCTGGAGAGCGATGGCTTCTGTTGCTGGTCGAGACCGGGCCTTGACCAGGTCTATCCGGAATGTCCGCTGTCAGGCCAGGTTTCGATGTCCACGTCGAAATACACGACCTCGGGGCGAAGATCGACATCAGCTTGTCGATATCCTTGTCGCGGCAGGCCTCGATGCGGCGGTCGAGCAAGGCTTCGATTTCGGGGTGGGCGCCAGCCATCCCATGTCTCTCCTCAGGACGCCTGACGCGAACGGCTGCGCAGTGCGCCGTTCGCGCCACGGCTTGCGCCATCGCGGTGGCCGCGATCTCGGCCTGCCCAGTGCCCATCATTCACGCCTGGTCCTTGAGGGCGGTCGCTTGTTGTTGTTCGGCGCAATGGGCACAGCAGTAGATGATCTCATCCTGCTCGACGCCATGTCCTATGACCCGGCATCCGCAATGCGGACAGGTCGGTGCGAGCTTCTGGATGGCGCATTCGAAACTGTCGAATGTGTAGGTTTGACCGTTCGAAACGAGCTGGAACGCCTTGTCGTAGTCATTTCCGCATTGATCGCATCGAGCCATGGCGAAGTCCTCCCGAGAGGCCGAACCGGCAAGGGGACGCGAAGTTCCAGCGCGAAGTGGGATTGGCCTGCCGGCAAACAGGTGCCGGCTGCGAGTTCGTCGGCTACCGTCCAGCAGCGACACCATCACGGGGCGCGACCGACATCATGACCAAAAGCAAATTGCTAGGAATGGACAATGTCGGCATCGCGGTGGAATCCCTCGATGATGCCATCTCTTTTTTCATCGAGCTTGGCCTGACGCTTGAGGGGCGCGCCATGGTTGAAGGAGAATGGGCCGGACGCGTCACTGGACTGGGTCATCAGCGCGTCGAGATCGCCATGATGGTCACTCCCGACGGCCGCAGCCGCCTCGAGCTCTCGCGTTTTCTCACCCCGGCTGTCGTCGCCGATCACCGGAGCGCCCCGGTGAACGCCCTCGGCTACCTGCGTGCCATGTTCACGGTGAGCGACATCGACGAAACACTCACCAGACTTCGCACGCACGGTGCGCAGCTCGTCGGCGACGTGGTTCAGTACGAGGATGCGTATCGGCTCTGCTACATCCGCGGCCCCGAAGGCCTTCTCATCGGACTGGCAGAACCACTCGGCAGTCATCGGTAACGACCCAGTCTGTTGGCCGCGCCGCCTTCGATCGCGGCGGCGAAGTCCAGCTCGTGACGCCCATGCGGCGCGGCGGCGGTGAACACCGCGGGAAACGTTCAAGGTCAGGCTTGCATCCGTCACGCCTAAAGCCCCGGCCCGAAAAGTGGATGGCGGTTTTCGAGAAGGACGATGCAAATACAAAGGGTTAGATCATCGGACCGGATACGGTTTCCGGTCCGATGATCTGGAGCCGCTTGCGCTGCCGTCGCGATTCGCGGCGGTCGTTCGAGGCGAATGACGCTCGGACCGTTTGTTCGGGGTGCATGCGGGACGTCCGCTGTTGGTGCTTTCCAAACAGAATGGGTGACGTAAGATTTCGCAATCACGCTCGGAGCCAACGCCGGCGCCCGAAGAACCGACGTCGGAATTGAGCCGAGTTATGGATGTGCAAAAGCCCGCGGCCAGCACTGGGCCGTTTGCGCCTCTGAACAACGTGACGTTCCGGGCAATCTGGCTGGCCGGATTGATCTCGGGGTTGGGATGGCTCATCCAGACCATCGCAATGAGCTGGCTGATGGCAACCATCACGCCGTCCAGCCTGATGGTCGCACTGGTTCAGGCCGCGACGAACCTGCCCGCTTTCATTCTATCGATCTTCGCCGGGGCCATCGTCGACAATTTCAATCGCCGCAAGGTGATGCTGATGGCGCGGTCCCTGATGGCCGTGACCGCTGTCGCGCTGACGATCCTCGTCGCAGTGGGAATGATCAACCCCTGGATCATCCTGTTCTTCAGCTTCCTCGCGGGGTGCGGCATCGCCTTCAACGACCCGGCCTGGCAGGCGTCGGTGGGCGATATCGTCGATCGAAAAGATCTCGCGGCGGCCGTCACGCTGACATCCGTCGGGTTCAACACCGTGCGCAGCGTGGGGCCGGCGCTCGGCGGCATCATTCTCGCTTCCTTCGGCCCCTTGACGGCGTTTTGCCTGTACACCCTTGGCCACCTCGCGCCGCTGATCGTCGTCTGGCGATCCCGGTGGAAAGTTCCCGCCGCGAGACTGCCACCCGAAGCGATGCTGACGGCGATCTCCGACGGAATCCGCTTCACGTCCCTGTCTTCGGAGATCAAGACCGCGATCGCACGCGGCTTCCTGTTCGGACTCGCCGGCATCGCCATCCTCGCACTTCTTCCGTTGGTGGTTCGCGATCAGCTGAAACAGGGAGCCGTTGCCTACGGGGTCCTCATGGCCGGCTTCGGCGCAGGAGCGCTGCTGGCGGGCCTGTCCTCGACGGCGCTCAGGCGAAAATTGTCGGATGAACAGCTGCTGAAGCTGGCTTGCATTGCCTGCGCGACATGCACGATCAGTCTTTCGCTGACGCAAACCGCTGCCGTCGCGGCCGTCGCGCTCATGCTCGGCGGTGCCGGATGGGTCCTGGGGTGGTCGGGCCTGAGCATCAGCGTGCAATGGGCGAGCCCCCGCTGGGTCATCGGCCGGACGATTTCGCTCTATTACGCTCTGACCTCACTCGGGCTCGCCGCCGGGAGCTGGCTGTGGGGGATGATCACCGAGAGCTATTCCCTGGTTTTCGCCCTGCAGGCGTCGACCGCAGCCTCTCTTGGCGTCGCCCTTATCGGTTTCTTCCTGCCCATCCATCAGCGCAAGGAATCCGATGTTTCGACGCCCGATCACTTCGAGGCGCCCGCGATCGGCCTGGACCTGAAGCCGCGAAGCGGGCCGATTGCGGTCAAGATCGAGTATCGGGTCGCCACCGATCAGGTTGAGGCCTTTCTCGCCTTGATGCAGCAGCGCCGGCGAGCCCAAGGGCGCAACGGCGCCCGGAGATGGATTCTGACGCGCAATCTGCACAATACGACGGTTTGGACCGAGACGTTCCGCACGCCCACCTGGAACGATTATCTGCGCTTCAATTATCGCCAAACGGCAGCCGACAAAGCGCTGAATGCCAGTCTCGTCGACCTGCACATGGGGCATGACGCGCCGGACGTGATCCTCTCGATCGAACGGCCCACCGCTGCGCCTGGAAAGGCCGATGTTTTCCGGTCCGACATGCCCCACACCTGACCGGCGCGCTTCCAGAGGCCCCGCAATGGGGCGATTCTGCCCCGCCGCTGTCGCGCTCCGCAAATCGGCTTCCAGCCTGGCGCCAGAGTTCGGCTATTGGCGGGCGCGTTTCGGGCCGCTGCATCGGCGGCTCGGGCGAAACTCAAGATGCGACCCGCTCCGGCCTTTGAAACGACATCCGCATCGGTCACCTTGGCCTGGCGGTCATGCGATCAGAAGGTGGCGTCGAATGGCTCTGTCGGAGGTCATTGCCGAGCGGCGTAAAAGGCGAACGCCCCCGGCGCCGATTCCCAGCGACCGGGAATTCGGCCGGCTGGAGCTGCTGCTGCGCCTGCGTCGCAACCCGCTGACACTCTGGCGGGAGCAGCATTTCCAGGACCCCATCGTCGCCGGCAAGAGCGTGCTGGGCTATGGCGTCGTCATCTCGGATCCCGCTGCGATCCGGCACGTGCTCGTCGAGAACGGCGCGAATTATCAGAAGGACGCGCTTCAGAGAGCCATTCTCGCGCCCGGCCTGGGCGAGGGGCTGCTGACGGTCGAGGGCGACGCCTGGAAGCGGGCCCGCCGCACGCTTGCACCCCTGTTCACGCCGAGGCGCGTCGAAGCGCTCGCCAAAAGGATGCTGCCCCCGATCGCCGGGCAGGTGGCCCGGATGGCGCAACGACGTCCAGGCAGGATCGTCGACATCAGCCAGGACATGACGCGGCTGACCTATGACGTTCTGGCCGAAACGCTGTTTTCGAACGCGATCGCGGGCGGCGCCACGGCGTTCGGGAGGGCTTTGACCCATTATTTCGCGACACAGGGCAAAATTGATCCGCTCGACGTCCTGGGCGCACCGGCCTGGATCCCGCGCATCGGCCGCCTTCGGGCGCGTTCGGCCATCGACTTCTTCGCACGGCAGATCGACGCGATCGTGACCGACCGGCAAGCGCTGCGCATGTCTCGTCCGGCAATCGCAGACCCGGATGGGCGCGACCTGCTGGATGCGCTTCTCGATGCGCGCGATCCCGAAACCGGCACGGGCCTCAGTGAAGCGGAGGTCGGGGCGAATATCGTGACGTTCATCGGCGCCGGCCATGAGACGACCGCCAACGCCCTGACGTGGTCGCTCTACCTCGTCGCGATGACCCCCGATGTCAGGGAGCGCCTCGAGGCCGAGGCTGACACTGTCGCTGCCGACCCGGTTGCGGCAGCGCTCGCTGGTGATCGCCTGACCATGACGCGCGCCGTGATCGAGGAGGCGATGCGGCTCTACCCGCCTGTGCCCTCGCTGTCGCGCGCGGCGCTGGCCGAGGACCACGCCGGCGGCGTCGCGATCCCCAAAGGCGCGCTCGTGATCATCTCGCCTTATGTGCTGCACCGGCATCGGACTCTCTGGACCGCACCGCGGCAATTCTGGCCGGAACGCTTCTTGCCTGGAGAGCGCGAGACGATCGATCGCTACGCCTATCTGCCGTTCGGCGCCGGGCCGAGGGTCTGCATCGGCCAGCAATTCGCGATGACCGAGGCCGTGCTGGGCCTGACGATGCTGATCGGCGCTTTCCGTTTCGACTATGCCGGCCGTGATCCGCCGGTCCCGATGCAGCAGATCACGCTTAGGCCGCAGGGCGGCATGCCGATGAAGGTCCGGGCCCGTCGTTAGATCATCGGACCAGATAGCGTGCCCGGTCAGATGATCTGACCTTTTTGTGTTTGCATCGGCTTTGCCCCGAAAACCGCAATCCACTTTTCGGGCCGATGCATTCTGTGTCTGCATCGGCTATGCCCCGAAAACCGCAATCCACTTTTCGGGCCGATGCTTTAGTCTGAAGACCCTGGGGTTGAAGATCTGACCCGTATTCGGCAGCAAAAACTACGAAACAGCAGGTAAGTGCCTGGACGGATGAGATATTCTCTGCAATCCGTGGAAACAATCGACAGGCCTACGCGCCGCACATGATTCTCGTGACCGGAGCGTCGGGATCTGTCGGCGGCATGGCGCTCCGCCGCCTTTCTGCCATGGGGTGTCGCGTGGCCGCGATGGCTCGCAGCCCCCGCAAAGCGCAGGAGACCGTGCCGGCAGGTGTTCCAGTTCGGATCGCCGACTACGATGACGTGGCAAGTCTCGAGACGTCCTTCGCTGGCGTCTCCAGCCTCCTGTTCGTTGCCAGTGACGGCGACGGGCGGGACGTCCTGCGCCACCATGCGAACGTGATCGATGCAGCCGCGGCCACGGGCATCAAGCAGGTCATCTTTACCAGCATTCTCGACATCGAAGAGACGTCACCGTTCTATTACACCCCGGTTTACCGGGATGCCGAGCGGCGGCTGGCAGAGAGTGGATTGAATTACACGATACTTCGATGCGGCCTGTACTGCGACCTGCTGCTCTCGCACTGGCTCGAACCCGCGAGAGCCACTGGGGAACTTTGCCTTCCCGTGGGGCAGGCACGCGTTGCGCCTGTTTCTCGGGCGGATGTTGCCGCGGCGGCCGCCGCGCTGACCGTCGCCGCGGATCGCAACGGCCAGATGAACGGCCAAGTGAACGGCAAGATGTATGAATTGACCGGCCCGAGAGCATACGCGTTCGACGAGATTGCGGAGGTGGCAAACGAGGTCTTCGGCACGCGGATTCGATACGTCTCCTGTTCCCCGAGTGACTATCTGAGACGAGCCTGGGCGGACATGCACGATCCCTGGCCCCATGCCTTCACGACGCTGTGCGCCTCCATCGGGGAGGGGCGCTACGCACGGGTCTCGACGGATAGTGCTGATCTCCTCGGTCGACCTGCCACAGACCTGAGGGAGTTTCTCGTTCGATCCGCTGTCGCGTAACGGGCCCATCCGTTTCCACAGTTGACCTGCATTCGGTCCTCCTATGCCGATGCGGTTCTGGTGAGAGGCTCCAAACGTCCCCATGTGGCAGGGAGTATTGATCAAGTCGGCGACGTTGGATCAATCTGGCTTTTGCTCTTGAGTGCCGGATCCGTACAGCATGGCGAAGCTCATTTTCAGAATGAACCAGTCCCTCGACGGCTATGTCGACCACCTGGAGATGCCGTCCGGCCCCACGATCTTTCGTCACTGGATGGAGCAGGTGCGCGGCCTGGCGGGCAGTGTGTACGGTCGCGGCATGTACGAGGTCATGCGGTATTGGGACGAAGACCGTCCTGAGTGGGACGCGGAGCGACGCGACTTCGCGGCGGCGTGGCGGGGCCAACCGAAATGGGGTGTGTCGCGCTCGCTGAAGTCGGTCGGCCCCAACGCCACGCTTGTCGGGGATGACGTCGAGGCGGTGATACGGGGGCTGAAGGCCGAGCTCGTTGGGGAGATTTCAGTCTCCGGACCAAACCTGGCACGAAGCCTGACCGATCTTGGTCTGATCGATGAGTATCAACTCTACCTGCAACCGTTCGTGCTTGGTCACGGCAAGCCATTCTTCGCCGGCCCCCGGCCGCCGCTTCGCTTTGTGGCCAGCGATCTGATTGGCGATGACGTGGTCAGGTTGACCTACGTTCCTGCCTGATCACGCAACTCGCCCGACGGGTCCGCGTCGACGCAATGACCGGCATGAGTGTGGAATGCGGACACACATTGTAGCGGCATCTGCTATCCTCGCGGACGCAAGAACCTCATCGTGGAAAAGGTATATGGCGCGACGGCAGCAAACCACATCCGACCCTGGCCGATCTGCAAGGCGGATGATTGCAACAGCCATCGTCTTGGCCGTGGCATTCGGCATTTTCTGTATCGTTGCGGTGGAGGTCGGTTATCGGCAGATGGGACAGGTTTACGTCCCCAGAACGCTCGTGCCGTAGCCATGATCCAGATCGAGCCAGGGCCGCTAAGGGCCGAGAGCAACCATTGATCAGCGGCTGAGGCGAAGCCGGCGAGCGGCATTCACCCGGCGTTTGAGTTCATCCATGATGTCCTTGACCTCACAATCCACGACGTAAAGGTCGCCCAGAGAGCGCCCTTTCAAAGGGCCGCCATATAGGAGGCCCATGACGCGATAAAAAATGCGGGCGTGCAAGGGGCCTCTGCCGAAGGGCATCGCCAAGCCCGTCTTGTACAGCCATCGGTTGGGAGCGTCGCCAGCACGCGACGCAAGCCATTCCCGATAGGCGATACATTTTTCAAGTTGGTCAGCAAGTTCATCATCGCCGAGCTTGGCGAGGTCGCCGCGAAGATTAAAGCCAAGTCTCAAGCGGCTCTCCGCTGCTTCGGTTAGAGACGGTAGAAAGCCCCGCCTTTCATCTTAGATGGTCGCCTCAAACTTGTCGTACCGTCAATGTCGGCAACGGGTCGTTTTCGGAAGGGGCGATCAGATAAGGGACGGAAGCCGTCATGGACGATTCCGACCAACTGCCTCCCTGCATTCCTGAAGAAACGCTATCATCCCGTCCAATGTCTCCGGAGGCAAAATGACCGGATAGCCGTCGAGGTTGCCGCCACTTTCGTCGAAGTCGCGAGGCATCATAAACACCACTTTCGCATCACCTTTTAGGCGAACCAACTGAACTAACAGTCCTCCAAAGTATCGTTTATTGATGGTTTCAGCGCTATGGAGCGGATTTAGAAAATCAAGAATGCGACTAAGCATTGAATTACCTCCGCACAACTCGGACAGCTTGGCAAAGCGCGGGCCGATGTAAAACTCTTCTGCAACGACCGGCATGCGTGGTTTGCAGAGTTTGGCCCCGCTATCCCGGCTGGGCCGGTTCGTGCCCAATAGCCGACATCATTCAATGACCTCAGTTGCCTGTGCGAGGAGCGTGATTGGCACCGTGAGGCCCAGCGCTTTCGCCGTTTTGAGATTGATGACGAGATCGAACTTGGTCGGCAGCAACACTGGCAAGTCGGCTGGCTTCTCGCCCTTGAGAATTCGGCCGACATAGATGCCGACCAGGCGAAGCGCGCTCGCGTAGTTACTCCCATAGCTGATGAGCGCTCCGGCCACGGTGGCTTCCCGGAAAGGGAACATCGCGGGCATCGCATGGCGCGCGAGTACGGCGATGAGACTGTCTCGGTAGCTTCCGAACAAAGTGTCCGGGACAACATTGATCGCTTCGACCTGCTTTTCGGCAAGACTAGCGATGGCCGACTCGAACTCGCTTTCGGTGCTGGCGCTGACAGACTCGATGGGTACTCCGATGGCGTCGGCAAAAATTTGCCAACGGGCTTTACCGCCCAGGTGAGTTGGATTGTTGGGATTTACCAGCATGGCGATGGCTCTTGCCTTCGGCACCAGCTCACGGAGTATTTCCAATTGCTTTGACAGAATTTCGCTACCGAATACGGTAACGCCGGTCATATTTCCGCCCGGCCGGCTCAGGCTGGCGACGAGGCCGGTTTGGACCGGATCGGTCCCCATCAAAAACACGATCGGAATGATCTTGGTTGCCGCTTGAGCCGCAAGGGGTGAGACGGTTGCGCCACTCGCAACGATCACGGCCACTCGTCTGCCAACCAGCTCAGCCGCAAATGCCGGCAGCCGATCATATTGCGCTTCCGCCCTCCGGTATTCGATCGTGACGTTCCGTCCTTCGACGAAACCAGACTCCTTTAGCCCGGCGTGGAATTCGGCCGAAAGGCTCGTTGTGGACGTCGCAGACCCACTCTCAAGAACCCCGATTACGGGCATCGCCGGCCTCTGAGCATCCGCAGCGAGCGGCCACGCCGCCGCCGCTCCACCGACAAGCGACATGAACTCGCGCCGCTGCATTGCCTGTCATGCCCGATGCTCTCAACCCGAGCGTAAGCGATTACGCGATAAAGGTCCAAGCGGTCGAATGTCTCCCACGGGGCACATCTCGACCGTCAAGCGCTTCATCGCGAATGTCTCAGTTGGGTCGATTCCGGAAGTGGCGACGACGCGCCGCCAACGTCTTAGTTGGGTGGGGAGCCGAAGTTCGAGCCAAGTCCATCAACCACGATTTGTCACAAATCTTGACGGAATCATTCTGCTGGACGAAGTGCGACAAGCAGAAAGAGGCCTATCGTCGCCATGAATGTCCGCTTGATCGCGTGGAGTGGGATAATAGGCTTCTGCGCGATATTGCTGACCAGCAGTCGCGCCTTCCAAGCGAGCTTTATGCCTCCAACCGGCCCGTTCGCCGAACGGCTCGCAACTCTTCAGTATGATCAACAGGGGCGCCCCATTCAAAGCGCAACTGACATTTTGAACGATGTTCTCTCTCCGTATCGCGTGAAGAGGGGTCAAAAGGGCCCGAAAAGCCCTGTAAATGAAGCGCTCAAGGCTGCGAGATTTGCCTGTTCAACGCTTTATGAATTTGGGAGTCCGGACATCTACGTTTGCCGCAACAATGCAGCGGGCTACACTCCGGAAGGCTGCCGACTTGATTGGCTCGTCTTGATCGAGCTGCGGCCAGGCGACGGGACTATTGCTCGGGAACCCGAGAAGCGGCGAGCCTTCGTGCGAGCGAATTGCTGAGAGCTAGCGGTGTCCGCTTTGGGTCGTTTCCGGAAGGAGCGACGGCGCGCCTCCAACGTTCGAGACGGGTGGATTGCTGAAGTTCGGGAGGCCTCCGCTTCGCTCCGGTCGGGCTGCTTGTCCGCGATGGGGCCACGGTCAGGCGGTGAGCGCGATTGCGGTCGCGAGGAAGCTTCCCATCGCGAGAACGGCTCGGGCGAGATGGGAATACTCCCAGATGTCGCGCAGCCGGGTCCAGCTGCGCTGATCATCTCCCAGCGGGATCGAGAAGAAGCTGCCGCCGAACTTGCCGAGGTCGGTATCGCGCAGCCAGAAGCCGTTCACCGGATGGATCAGCACCCAATAGACCAGATTCATCGCGGCGAGCAGCGCGAAAGCTGCAATCAGCCACCAGAAGGCGCTGCCGGCGTCGCGCAGCAGCCAGGTGAGGATAGCCAGAGCCAGGAGGCCGCCGGCATCGCCGACCATGCCGCCAAGGGTGAAGCCCGGATAATAGATCGACTGGACCTCGATATAGGCATCGCGCGACAGGCGCAGCTTGCCCGGGAATTCGAGCGCGTGCGCCAGCGAGAGCGCCATGGCAATCGCGACGAGCAGCAAGGTGAAGACATGGAAGGTTTTGACCATGGCCGGCTCCGTTCGGGACGCTGCTTCCCTGCCAACGCCCGCGCTCGACCGGCGGTTCCTCGGGCCCCAACATCTTCAATCGGTACGTAAAGGATTCCGCGTTCTGTGCGGAGGACATGTATCTCGCGCCCGCCTGGGTCAGGACCCAGAATTCGAGTTCGTGCTTTGTCGGCTACACATGCTCCGACAATCGTGATGACTAGAACTCCTGAGCGGAGCGGCGTCAGCGCCTGAGATCCACTCATCCGCGCTGACGTCGCACTCAAGCCTGGCCCGTTCTCAACGCTGACAATAGCGTTGGTAGTGCGCCGCAACTCTCTGCGAGACGATATCGCAGCGACCGTAATTTCGACTCTGCCCGCCACAACTGCAGTAATAGACGGGGTCGGAACAGCGGCGCACATAGACCCACGAGCACCAGCTCACGAAGCCGGGCTGGTCCTTGGCCACGTAGCGATAGCCGAGCTGCTCCAATGCCTGGTAGGTCGGGCTCGATTGAGCGATCGCCGGCGTTGTCCCGAGAATGACGAAGGCGATCATGGCGGCCGCGCGTTTCACTGTCCGGCGTCTCCCAAATGCGTCGACAGCGCGCGCAGACCGCGCCGGTATTCTGCCGGACGACACGCCCGCAGCCATGTCACGGGCAGGCGTGCCGAGTCGATCGCGACGCCGGCGGACGGTTAACCGGCCGCGTGAGGCTCAGGCTGCGGAGCCGAAGGGATCGTCCACACTATGGGCCGGCTGCGTGAACCAGCGCGCACCGTCTTCCGCCATATAGGCGATGTCCTCGAGGCGAACGCCGAATTCACCGTAGATGCACATCATCGGCTCGACCGAGAAGCACATCCCCACCGCCAGCGGCGTGCGGTTGCCCTTGACCATGAAAGCCTCCTCGTGGATCTCGAGGCCGAGACCGTGCCCGGTGCGATGGGGCAGGCCCGGCACCTTGTAGCCGGGGCCGAAGCCGGCGGCCTCGATCACGCCGCGCGCAGCCTGGTCGACGGCCTCGCAGGGCGCGCCGAGCAGGGCCGCCCCAAATCCGGCGAGCTGTGCGCGCTTCTCCAGGTTCCAGATCTCCCGTTGACGCTCCGTCGGTTCGCCGAAGACATAGGTGCGGGTGATGTCCGAGTGATAGCCGCCGACCTTGGTTCCCATGTCGATCAGCACCATGTCGCCGTCAGTCAGCGTCTGCGGATAGGGCACGCCGTGCGGATAGGCCGTGGCCTCGCCGAACTGCGCGGCGCCGAAGGTCGGGCTCACCCCGAGCTTGCGATGGGCGCGGTCGAGGAATTCGACCAGCTCCGTCGTCGTCACGCCCACGCGCAGCGCCCGCGCCGCCGCCCGGTGAACCGTCATGGTGATGTCCATGGCACGCTGGATCAGGGCGATCTCGGCTGCCGATTTGACCTGGCGGCACGTTGCGGCAACCGGGCCGCCGCTCGCGAAACTGTAGCGGTTGCCGGCCTTGCGCAGTCCGTCGGCGATGAAGAAGGGGGTGTGCGGATCGAGCGCGATCGTGCCGCTGTCATAGCCGAGGCTGCGGATCGTCTCCACGACGAGCGCGGTCGGGTCCTCATGCTCTTCCCAGCACCGCACATCGTCGCCGAACTTCATGTATTCGCGCGTCTTCGGTTCCTCGAAGGCCGGGCTGAGATTGACGATTTCGCCCTCGGCCGGGACGATCGCGCCATGCAGCCGCTCGCTGAGCTTGAGCTCGATGCCGGTGAAATAGTGCAGGTTGGCCGAGGTATCGAGATAGAGCGCCTGCAGCCCCTGTTCACGCAGCAGGCTCTGCGCCTTCTCAACGCGTGCCTTGAACTCGTTGACCGCGATCGGCTCGATGCCGGACGTCATCGGATTCAGCCTGGCGAGTTCCGCCTCGAAGCTCGAGCCTCCCACCCCAATCGTCATCGCTATCCCCTGTTCGTTCAGTTCCCGGAATGCTCCGGCTTTCGCTGGCACGGGTGGGCGATCCAGCTTAGGCCCGTCGCCCCGGCGCAGTGCAGGTTGATAGTGCCTTGCATATTATTCGTCGACAAGGACGCGAAAGGCATCGCCGGGTTGCGATAGCGCGTTCTCCCGCCTGGGCTGTTGCCCTCTGAATTGGCTGTGGCCCGCTCGGCGTGAATCATGCCGAGGCGCTCCGGCGCCGTCCCGCAGGTGATCGCAACACGCGGCGCGGAGGGGCGTCCCGCTTGCGAGCCGATGATGGCGCAGAAGGTTCATGGCGCCCGTTCGATCACGGCCGCGAGCCCCCATCTGGCGCGGGCCTGCCCGAGCATCGGGCGATGATCGCAGCGCCCGAGGCCGGCGACCGGTCTCTCACTTTGGAATGGAGACCGTTTTTCCGATCAGCTTGCGGTGCAAGCTGATCGGAACGGGCTCCACCGGGGCATTGCTCCTTGCAGCGTTGCCCTTCCGGTCCGGGCGCGCGTCCCTCAAGGCATACAGCCGATGATTTCAGGGGCGCCATCGTATAACTGCGCCGAATAGCGACCGGAAACAAATCATAGCGCGAGAGCCCCGTCTCGTGCCCCGTTGGTGGCGGCTCCCGTTAAGATCGCTGCAGCGCAGGGCCAAAAGTGCCTTCGCTTCGAGCGTGCTTGTCCCTGGCATCTCTTTGCCGGGGCGGCACGGCTCGCAAGCAACAAAACGGGGAATGACTATGACCGCCAAGATGATGGCCAAGACCTCAGCCAACCGAAATCTTCGGGCCAGCGCCCTCGCACTGGCGCTCGGCCTTGCGACTGCTCTGCCCGCTGGCGCCCAGCAGGCGGGGACGGCGTTGCCGGCCTCCCTCAAGGCTGCCGGGCAGATCGTGGTCGGCATCGAGACGACCTATCCGCCCATGGCGTACAAGGATCCGAAGACCAACGAGCGCGCCGGCTTCAATGTCGAACTCGTCAACGCCATCGCCAAGGAACTCGGTATCCCCGTCAAATGGGAGGAGATGAGCTTCGAGCAGCTCATGACTTCGCTGACGACCGGCCGCATCGACATGATCGGCACCGCGATCAGCGACCTGCCGTCGCGCCGCGACAAGCTCACCTTCGTCGACTATCTCGCCACGGGCGCGCAGCCCTTCGCCCTGGCGGCCAAGGCCGGCGAGCTGAAGAGCAACACGGATCTGTGCGGCAAGACGGTCGGTGCCCCTCGTACCACGAGCTACATGCCGGTCACGGCGGCCTGGAGCGAGAAGAACTGCGCTGGCGCCGGCAAGCCCGCGATCACCGTCAACGGCACGGCCGGTGCGACCGCGACGCGGCTGGAGCTCAAGCAGGGCCGGCTCGACGCCGCGGTGCTCGGCCCCGAATACGTCGCCTATCTCATGGCGGACGAGCCGAATACCTATGCGTTCGTCGGCGAACCGCTGAACAAGACGCTTTTCGGCCTGGCCTTCGACAAGAAGAACACCGAGCTGCGCGACGCCGTCGCCAAGGCAATCGCGATGGTCATGAAGAACGGCGCCTATCAGCAGGCCCTGAAGAAATTCGGCCTCGAGCGGCAGAGCCTTCCCGAGCCAACGGTCGACGCCGGGCAGTAATGCCTGCTCATGAGGATCGGCTCATGAAGGCCGTCATTCTGCCTCGCTTCGGCGGGCCCGAGGTGTTCGCCTGGAGGGATATGCCGGTCCCGCGCGCTCGGCCCGGCGAGATCGTGCTGCGCGCTCGCGCAGCAGCGCTCAACTATGCCGATCTGCTGCAGCGTCGCGGGACCTATGGCATCGAGCAGAACCTGCCGAGGATCATCGGCTATGAATGCTCGGGCACCGTCGCGGAGGTCGGGGCAGGGGTGACCGGCTGGTGCGTCGGCGACGAAGCCTGTGCCCTGGTTTCGGAAGGGGCCTATGCCGAGTTCGTCGTGGCTCCGGCGGCGCAGGTACTGCCGGTGCCGAAAGGCATCGATCTGCTCGCCGCGGCCGCCTTGCCCGAGGCAGCCTGCACCGTCTGGTCGAACGTCTTCGATCTCGGCGCGCTGAACCCGGGCGAGAGCCTGCTCGTCCATGGCGGTGCCGGTGGCATCGGCTCCTTCGCCATCCAGGCGGCCAAGGCGATCGGCGTCCGCGTCTTCGCCACGGCGGGTAGCCCCGACAAGCTGCAGCGCTGCCGGGATTTCGGCGCCGATCGCGCGATCTCCTATGCCGAGGAGGATTTCGCCGCCGTCATCGAAGCAGAGACCGGCGGCCGGGGCGTCGATGTCATCCTCGACAACATGGGCGCGGCCTATCTCGACCGTAATGTCGCGGCGCTCGCTTCCGACGGACGCATCGTCATGATCGGCCTGCAAGGCGGGCGCGAGGCGACGATCGCGCTTGGCACCATGATGCGCAAGCGCGCCTCGCTGTTCACGACGTCGCTCCGTGACAGGCCTCCTCAGGCGAAGGCGCGTATCCTGGCCGGCGTTCTGCGCGACCTGTGGCCCCATCTCGCCAGCCGCGCCATCGCGCCCGTGATTGACCGCAGCTTTCCGCTCGCCGAGGCCGAAGCCGCGCACCGATACATGGAGAGCGGCAGCCATGTCGGGAAGATCCTGCTGACCTGCCCGGAAGCGCCCGGCTGAACCGGCGAGCCTGCGCCAATTCTTCGTCAATCCCTGCGCGTTCCTTCTACGCCCCGAAGCCATCGAGACAAGATGATCGCAGAATCCGACCACCTCATCATCGTTCCCCGGCGACATTTCGGCAGGCTGATCGGCGCCGCCATCGTCTGCCTCGCACTGGCCGCGATCGTTCGCGCCTTCGCGGTCGGGCAGATCGAATGGAACTACGTCGCCGAATTCCTGACGGTCGAGGCCATTATGACCGGCCTCGTCAACACGATCGTGATGGCGATCCTGGCGATGCTGCTCGGCATCACGCTCGGAGTCGTCTTCGCGGTGATGCGGCTTTCGGCCAATCCCGTGCTGTCGAAGACGGCTGTTGGCTACATCTGGTTCTTCCGGGCCGTGCCGGCGCTCTTGCAATTGCTGCTCTGGTTCAACCTCGCGCTGGTCTTCCCGACCATCGGCATTCCGGGGCTGTTCTCGTTCAAGACCGTCGACGTGATGACGCCCTTCGTCGCGGCGTTGCTCGCCCTCGGCATCCAGCAGGGTGCCTTCACGGCCGAGGTGGTGCGCGCCGGCCTGCTCTCGGTCGACAACGGCCAGTACGAGGCAGCGCAGACGCTCGGCATGACGCGTCTGAAGCTCCTGCGGCGGATCATCATGCCCCAGGCGATGCGCGTGATCGTGCCGCCTATCGGCAACGAGTTCATCGGCATGGTGAAGCTCACCTCGCTCGCGAGCGTCATCCAGTTCGCCGAGATCCTGCACAGCGCGCAGAACATCTACTACGCCAATTCGCGCGTCATCGAGCTGCTGATCGTTGCCGCGATCTGGTACCTGGTCGTCGTCACCATCCTCAGCCTGATCCAGGGGCGGATCGAAGCCTATTACGCCCGCGGCGTCGCCGCGCCGGCACGACGCTGAGGAGAGGGGGCCATGAACGACACCCTCCCCAAGGTCCGGACGACCGATCCCGACCATCTCGCCGCCGGCGCCCCCCTTGTCCTCGCCCAGAAGGTCGAGAAGCATTTCGGGCAGCTCAAGGTGCTGAAGGGCATCGACCTCGCGATCTCGAAAGGCGAGGTGCTGTGCATCATCGGCCCCTCCGGCTCGGGCAAGAGCACCTTCCTGCGCTGCATCAACCAGCTCGAGCGCATCGATGGCGGTGCGCTCTGGGTCTCGGGCGAGCGCGTCGGCTACCACCGCGAGGGCAACAAGCTCTACGAGCTCGACGACGCAGCGATCGCCCGCCAGCGCCGCTCGATCGGCATGGTGTTCCAGCGCTTCAACCTGTTCCCGCATCTGACGGCCCTGCAGAACATCATCGAGGGGCCGGTGCAGGTGCTGGGCGAGCCGGCCACCGAAGCGAGGGCCCGCGCGCTCGCCCTCCTCGAACGGGTCGGGCTCGCCGAGAAGCGCGACGCCTATCCCTCCCAGCTCTCCGGCGGCCAGCAGCAGCGCGTCGCCATCGCGCGCGCGCTCGCCATGCGCCCGGAGCTCCTGCTCTTCGACGAGCCGACCTCGGCACTGGACCCGGAGCTGGTCTCCGAGGTGCTGCGCGTCATGCGCGACCTCGCGGAGACCGGGATGACCATGATCTGCGTCACGCACGAACTCGGCTTCGCACGCGATGTCGGCCACCGCGTCGCCTTCATGGACCAGGGCCAGATCGTCGAGCTCGGTGATCCGCGCGCCGTGCTGGTCGACCCGAAGGAGGCCCGCACCCGTGCCTTCATCAACGCCGTCCGCCATTGACGAACAAGGGGAAAACCATGTCGAAGACATCCATCCTGCTCGGCCTCTCGGCCCTCGCGCTCTGTGCCGCGGCGGGCTTCGCCGAGGCCCAGAGCCTGCCGGCGCGCATCCTGGAGAAGAAGACGCTCGTCGTCGCCAACGTGCCGAACTATCCGCCGCTCGAGTTCAAGGACCCGAAGACCTCCAAGCTGACAGGCCTCGACATCGACCTCGGCGAAGCGCTCGGCAAGCAGCTCGGCGTCACGGTCAAATGGGAGGAGATCAGCTTCGAGCAGATGATTTCGGCACTGACCACCGGCCGCGCCGACATGATCCTCTCGGGCATGAGCGATCTGCCGGGGCGGCGCGAGAGCCTGGATTTCGTCGACTATCTCGCCTCCGGCGCGCAGTTCTACACCAATGGCGACCGCAAGGATGAGTTCAAGGACCTTGCCGCCCTCTGCGGCAAGAAGGTCGGCGCCAGCCGCCGCACCTCCTTTCCCAAGGAGATGGAAGGCTGGAGCAAGGAAAACTGCGAGGCCAAGGGCAAGCCGGCGCTGCAGATCGTCGGCACGGAGGGCTCGGCCGATGCGCGCACGCAACTCAGGCAGAAGCGCCTCGATGCCGCCGTGCAGGGCAGCGAGACCTTGCCCTATCTGATGAATCAGGAGCCCGGCAGCTACGCGGTCCTGGGGACGCCCTTCACCACCGTCTATCAGGGCCTCGCCTTCGCCAAGAAGGATACCGAACTGCGCGACGCGGTCGCCAGGGCCTTCACCGCGATGCTGGCCGATGGCAGCTATGCCGCCGTGCTGCAGAAGTGGGAGCTGGCCGACGCCAAGGTCGACACGCTGATGATCAACGGCGAAACCAAGAACTGAATCCAAACACGAACCGCTCCCGTCACGCTCCCGCCGTCAAGCGGGCGGCGCCCATTCGCGAAAGACGCCTGCCATGCTCACAGATTTCCCCCAGCGCGCCGCCAATCCCGCCGATCCCGCCCCGGACTATCCCTGGCCGGCCGGGTACCGGTGCGCGGTGTTCCCGGCCTTCGACGTCGATGCCGAGACGGCCTGGTTGCAATACGACGCCAAGAACACCGATCGGCTCGTGACGCTCTCCTTCGGCGGCTACGAGGAGCGGGTCGGCGTCCCCAAGATCCTGGACTACCTCCGCTCGGTGGAGATCAAGGCGACCTTCTTTATCCCCGGCTGGGTCGTCGAGGTGCACCCGAAGATGTGCGAGGCCATCGTCAGGGACGGGCACGAGGTCGGCCATCACGGCTACTCCCACAAGCGGCCGGAGCCCGGCGACTTCGCCGCCGACAAGGAGGAGATCGACAAGACGCTGGAGATCTTCAAGCGCGTGCTCGGCGTGACGCCGGTCGGTTACCGGGCCCCGTCGGGTGAGAATTACGACGAGCTGCTCGGCTATCTCAGCGACAAGGGCATCGTCTATTCCTCTTCCTTTCGCGACGATATCCGCCCCTACCGTCACAAGCTCCGCGACGGCTCGAAGGGGCCCGTCGAGCTGCCGGTCAACATGTCGTTCGACGATTGGCTCTACGGCCTGTCGCAGCGCTTCTCGCCGCGCCCGATGTTCCCGAAGGAGCATGTGCTCTCGATCTGGAACGACGAGCTCGACCAGACGCGCGAATGGGGCGGGCTCGTCTCCATGGTGATGCATCCGCAGGTCTCGGGGCGGCCGATGCGGATCGGCATCATGCGCGATTTCCTGGCGCGCGCTCGCGGCTACGGTGACGTCTGGATCGCCACCGGCAAGGAGATCGCCGAGCATTTCCGCGCGCAGGAGAAGGCGGCGGGCGCCTGAAGGGCGCATCCTCCCACTCTCAAGCCCTCATCCTGAGGAACCGCGGCGCGCGGCGTCTCGAAGGATGATCCAGAGCCGTCTGGAGCATCCGTCGAGACGGCCTTCCGGGCCTCCTCGGAATGAGGGCTCAAATACCCCCGGGAACGCCGAGGTGAAGCGAACCATGACCACCCGCATCCGCAATGCCGACATCGTCATCGCCTATGACCCGGCGTCCGACGACCATGTCTACCGCCGCAATCTCGATGTCGTCTTCGATGCGAGCGGCATCCTGCAACTCGGCGAGGGCTTCGCGGGCGAGATCGCGCGTGAGATCGACGGCAAGGGCTTCATGGTCATGCCGGGCCTCGTCGACATCCACTCCCACCCGTCGAGCGAGCCCGGCAACAAGGGCATGACCGACGAGGTCGGCACGCCAAAACTCTACAACTCCTCGCTCTACGAATTCCTCTGGCTGTTTCGCGCCGATGCGGAGGGCATTCCGCATCTGAACCATGTTGCCTGGTCGGAGTTGCTGATGTCCGGCGTCACCACGCTGGTCGACCTCTCCTTCCCGAGCGAGGGCTGGCTCGATCGGGCGGCGACGAGCGGCCTGCGCATGGTCATGGCGCCGATGTACCGCAACGGCCGCTGGTTCACCCGCAACGGATATACCGTCGAGTACGAGCTCGACCATGCCGCTGGCCGCAAGGCGATGGAGGAGGCGTTCAGAATCATCGACGCTGCGCAGGCCCATGAGTCCGGTCGGCTCTCCGGCCTCGCATGCCCCGCCCAGATCGACACCTGCACGGAGGAGCTCTTCCGCGCCTCGATCGCCGCTGCGGCCGAGCGGAAGATTCCGATCCAGACCCATGCGGGCCAGTCGATCAGCGAGTTCCACGAGATGATCCGCCGCAGCGGGCTCTCGCCGATCCAGTGGCTGGACAGCGTCGGCTTCCTCGCCCCGAACGCCTCGATCGCCCACGCCATCTTCCTCGACGACCACCCCTGGGTGCGCTGGCCGACCAGGACCGATCTCGCACGCCTCGCCGAGACCGGCACCTCGGTTGCGCATTGTCCGACCGTCTTCGGCCGGCGGGGCTTCACGCTACGTGACCTCGGCCGCTATCTGAAGGCGGGCGTCAATATCGGCATCGGCACCGACACCTTCCCGCACAACATGCTGGAGGAATTGCGCCATGCCGGCGTCTATGCCCGCATCACCGGCGAGAGCCATGCGGTGGTGACCATGGGGCAGGTCTTCCGGGCCGCGACGCTCGGTGGCGCGAAGCTGCTCGGGCGCAACGACATCGGCCGGCTCGCCAGGGGCGCTCAGGCTGATTTGGTCATGGTCGACCTGACCCATCCGATGATGCGCCCGACGCGCGACCCGCTGAAGAGTTTGGTCAACGCCGCAGCCGACCGGGCTGTCGCCCATGTCTTCGTCCAGGGCAAGCAGGTGGTCGCCGATGGCAAGGTCCTGACGATGGACTATCAGGCGGCGTCGGACGGCCTCGAAGCGGCGCAGCGGCGCGCGCTCTCCACGGCCTCCTCACTGGATTGGGCCGGGCGTTCAGTCGACGAACTCTCGCCGCCGAGCCTGCGCTGGGCCTGAGGTCGGATGCAGCCAGGGGTGGCTTATGATTTCCTGGGCGAATAGGATGTGGCCATATTATTCGGAAAGCGCATATGAACCTCCGTCAGATCGAGCTTTTGCGCGCCGTGGTCCGCTGCGAGACCACGGTTCGCGCCGCCCAGGAGCTGGGGCTGTCGCAGCCCGCGGTCAGTAACGCGATCAAGCATCTCGAAAGCCAGATCGGTTTTCCCCTGTTCGAACGCGTCAACAACCGCCTGTTCCCGACGGCCGAGGCCCGTTCGCTCTACAAGGATTCCGAGCCGATATTTGCCCTGCATGCCGCTTTCGAGGGCAAGGTGCAGGACATCAAGGAGAACCGCGCCGGCCATATCCGCATCATCGCCACACCGCCGCTGGGCTACGGAGTCCTGCCTTCCGCCCTTCGCAACTATCTGGCAAAGCGCCCGAAGGTGCGGGTCTCCTTCGATGTCCGGCGCTTCGAGCATGTCATCGAGAGCGTCGAGAACGGCACGGCGGAGCTCGGCTTCGTCATGGGCCTGGACGACGACCGCGGGCTGGCCTGCGAGACCTTCTTCACCGGAGACATGGTCTGCGTCATGCGCCCGGACCATCCGCTCGCCGCCAAGCCGACGATCACTCCGGAGGATCTGCGCGACGTGCCCTATATCGCGCTCGAACAGGGCACGCGCATGGGCACGATCGTTCGCAACGCTTTTGCCCAGGCCGGCGCGCCGTTCAGGTTTTCCGTCGAGGTCCGCTATTGCAACACGGCCTGCGTTCTCGTGGAAAGCGGTGTCGGCGTCGCGGTGGTCGATCCACTGTCACCGGTCTTCAGCGGACACTACGACCTCGCCATCCGGCCCTTCTCCCCCGCTTCGGAGGTTCGGGCGTCAGCCGTCCGATCCCGCAAGCGCCCGATCTCGCGGGCTGCAGAGGCGTTCTTGCGGGAAGTCAGGCTGGTGGCTGCCGAGACGGCCACCAAGCTTGCTGCGCCCGAGCTCTCCGCACGGTATTCAACCAGCAAATGTCACCCCTGAAATCGTCATAGCAGCGGCGATTGTCTCAGCGGGCGCATCGCCCCAAGGTCGGGACCGCACGCACCGGTCCTCGGCTGCGTCACGAATTGCCCAGGGAAGCCGTATGCTCAACCGCCGCCATTTCGTCGCCGGCGCCGCCGCCGCCTCGCTCGCCGCGCCGGCTCTGGTTCGTGCAGCACCCGCTTCGACCCTGCGTTTCGTGCCGGTCATCGATCTCGCTTTCCCGGATCCGATCTATGCGACGGCGCAGGTCTCGCGGACCCATGGCTTCATGGTTTTCGACACGCTCTACGGCATGAACACCAAGCTCGAACTGTCTCCGCAGATGGTCGAAGGCCACACGGTCGAGAACGACGGCAAGCTCTGGAATCTGACGTTGCGCGACGGCCTGCTCTGGCACGACGGCGAGAAAGTGACGGCCCGCGACTGCGTCGCCAGCATCCGGCGCTGGGCCATGCGCGACGCCGCCGGAGACGCGCTGATGCAGGCGACCGAGGAATTGTCGGCTCCCGACGACCGCACCATACGCTTTCGCCTCAAGGTGCCGTTCCCCTATCTGCCCTATGCGCTCGGCAAGGTCTCGGCACCGGTCTGCTTCATGATGCCCGAGCGGCTGGCCGCCACCGACCCATTCAAGGTCATTCCCGAGGTCGTCGGCTCCGGTCCCTTCCGCTACAAGGCCGACGAGCGCGTGCCCGGTGCCCGCAACGTCTATGAGCGCTTCGCGCGCTACAAGCCGCGCGAGGGAACGCCGGACTGGACCTCGGGCCCGAAGATCATCCACTTCGACCGCGTCGAGTGGACTACGATGCCGGACGCAGCGACTGGAACCGCAGCCGTCCAGGCCGGCGAGCAGGACTGGCAGGAGGCGATGCCGCATGACCTGATGCCGGTCATCGCCGCCAACAGGGCCGCACGCACGGCGGTGCTCGATCCGCTCGGCTTCACCTGCCAGATGCGCGTGAACCATCTGCAACCACCGTTCGACAATCCGGCGATTCGGCGTGCCCTGCTCGGCGCCATCGACCAGGACGCCTTCATGATGGCGGTCGCCGGCGACGATCCGGCCTTCCGGCACATGCCGCTGGGCTATTTCACACCCGATACGCCCATGGCGAGCGACGCAGGCCTCGATGTCTTCCGGGGCAAGCGCGACTACGACAAGGTCAGGCGCGAGTTGAAGGCGGCCGGCTACAACGGCGAAAAGGTCGTGCTGCTGGTGCCCGCCGACTCGCTCGCCCAGAAGCCGCTGGGGGATATCGCAGCCGACGTCATGCAGAAGGCGGGCATGAACGTTGAATATACAGCGCTCGATTTCGGGTCGGTGCTCAAGCGCCGCGTCAACAAGGGCCCCTCCGGCCAGGGAGGCTGGAACGTCTTCGTCGGCAATTGGCAGGGCATCGACTGGCTCAATCCGCTCGTCCACTCGACCTTGCGTGGAGACGGTGCCTTTCCGGGCTGGGTCAAGAGCGAGAAGATCGAGGCGTTGCGCGGGCAATGGCTGGCGACCAGCGATACCGCCGTGCAGAAGCGCATCTGCGACGAGATTCAAAAGGTCGCCTTGCAAGAGGTTCCCTACTATCCGATCGGCCAGTACAAGCAGCCGACGCTCTTCCGCAGCGATCTATCGGGGATGATGAAGGGCACACCGGTGTTCTGGAACCTCAAACGCGGCTGACCGCCGCCCCGTGACGCGGCGCGAGTTGCACCTGTGAACCTGCCGATCACCGCTATGACCGTTGCGATCTGCAACCAGCAAGGCGGCGCAGCTCAATCCCGGCCGGATGCCGGGTTCAACCAACTGGACCGATCATGACCGCAACCGCCCGGACGCCCCGCGCCGATACAGCGATCGCCGAGGCCGTGGCCGCGCAGCGTGCCTGGGTGGAGAACCTGTTCGGGCGGTTGGCGGACGGCAGCCGCGACGAGCCCGGGATAACGCGCGACACCTATGGCGCCGGCGAGGAATTCGGCCATCGCCTCCTGGTGGAGCACGGTCAGGCGCGGGGGCTCGTCGTCTCGCACGACTTCGCGGCCAACACCTATGTCACCTTGCCCGGTCGCGATGCCACCGCTCCGCGCATCTTGATCGGCTCACATCTCGATAGCGTGCCGCATGGCGGCAATTTCGATGGTGCAGCGGGTGTCGTTGCTGGTCTCGTCGTCATCGAGACGCTGCGCGCGCTCGGCATCCGGCCGTGCTGCAACGTCACCGCGATGGGGGTACGCGCCGAGGAGAGCGTCTGGTTCCAGGTCTCCTATATCGGCAGCCGTTCGGCTCTCGGAACCTTGCCGGATGGTGCGCTGGACGCCAGGCGCATCGACGACGGTCGGCTGCTCTCCGCGGGCATCGACGCCAGCGGCGGCGATTCCGGCGCGATCCGCAGGCGCGAGCGGCATCTGGACCCGGCCGCGATCCGGGCCTTCCTCGAGGTTCACATCGAGCAGGCCCCCAGCTTGATCGAATCCAGGCTTCCGGTCGCGATCTGCACCGGCGTGCCGGGCAATTTCCGCTATCCGGATGCGCGCATCGTCGGGCGCTACGATCACGTCGGCACGCCACGCCGCTTCCGCCGCGACGCCGCCATGGCCGGCGCCGAGTTCGCCATGCTGCTCGACCGGCTGTGGCAGGAGGAGGAGGCGGCGGGCTTTCCGATGGCGGTGACGCTCGGTCGCTTCCACACCGATACCGCCGTTCATGGCTTGACGACCGTTGCGGGCGACTTCGCCTTCAGCCTCGACGTGCGTGCGTATGATCCGGTGGTGCTGGAGCGCGTCGAGGCCAGCATGCTGGTCGCCATCCGCGAGATCGAGACGCGCCGGCGCGTGACCTTTGAACTCGGCGCGCGCGCCAGCGCGGCCGTGGGACCGGTCGACCCCGTCATCGTCGCCGGGCTCGAGGCAGCAGCGGCACGTCAGGGCATCGCGACGATGCCGCTGGGCAGCCCGGCCTCCCATGATTCGGCCGCTTTCGCGGCCGCCGGCGTGCCCATCGCCATGCTGTTCGTGCGCAATGAGCACGGCAGCCATAACCCGCTGGAAGCGATGGAGATCGACGATTTCCTCGCCGCCTGCACCGTCCTCGCCGATTGGGTGGCGAGAGAGGTCGCCTGAGCCGGTCTGCGATGCCATGCTGAACCACCAGCCCACCCATTCTGGACCTTGCCGATGAACCGCCGCCCCCGCATCCTCGTCATCAATCCCAATTCGAATGAAGCGGTCACGGAAGGGCTGCGCCAGGCTCTGACGCCGTTCTCCTTTGCCGAGGGGCCCGAGATCGTCTGCGAGACACTTGCCGAGGGCCCGGTCGGCATCGAGACGCAGGAGCATGTCGAGAGCGTCACGCTTCCGCTGCGCCGCCGTGTCGAGGCCGCCAACGACGTCGATGCCTTCGTCATCGCCTGCTATTCCGACCCCGGCCTCCACGTCACCCGCGAGGGCACGACAAACCCGGTCCTCGGCATCGCCGAGTGCGGCGTTCTGACGGCGCTGACGCGCGCGGACCGCTTTGGGGTCATCGCGATCAAGTCGCGCTCGATCCCGCGTCACATCCGCTATCTGCGCCAGATGGGGCAGATGGACCGGCTGGCCGGCGAGCGGCCTCTCGAAATCTCGGTGGCGGAAAGCGCCTCGGGCGAGGCCACGCTGCAGCGCATGATCACGGTCGGCCGAGAACTCCGGGACGAGGACGGTGCAGGCGTCGTCATCATGGGCTGCGCCGGCATGGCGCGCCACCGCAGGGCGTTGGAAGATGCTCTGGGCATTCCGGTTATCGACCCGACCCAAGCCGCAGTCGCGATGGCGATCGGTACGGTCATGGTGCGCTGAGAAGGGCGGGAGCAGATGACAGCGAACTACGATCTGGTCATTCGCGGCGGCACCGTCGGCTCCGCTACGGGGAGCTTCCGCGCCGATGTCGCGGTCAAGGACGGCAAGGTCGCCGCGCTGGGCCTGGGGCTCGCGCCGGGCGCCCGCGAAATCGACGCCAGCGGCAAGCTCGTCCTGCCGGGCGGCATCGATACCCATGCCCATGTCGAGCAGGTCTCGGCAGGGGGGCTGCTCAATGCCGACACCTTCGAGAGCGCTACGACCTCGGCGGCCTTCGGCGGCAACACCACGCTGATCTCCTTCGCGGCCCAGCACCGCGGCCTCGACCTCAGGCAGGTCGTCGACGACTACGCCGAACGTGCACGGCGCGGAGCACTGATCGACTATGCTTTCCACCTCATCGTCGCCAATCCCGACGCTAAGACGATCGAGGAGGACCTGCCGGCACTGATCGGCGAGGGCCATGCCTCGATCAAGGTCTTCATGACCTACGACCTGATCAAGGTCGACGACGAGCCGCTGCTCGATCTGCTGCTGACGGCAAGGCAGAACCGGGCGCTGGTCTGCGTCCATGCCGAGAACCACGGCATGATCTCCTGGATGGGCAGGAAGCTTGTCGAGAAGGGCTATGTCACGCCGAAATACCACGCGATCAGCCACCCGCGAGGCTCCGAAGCCGAGGCATTCAACCGGCTGATCACAGCCGCAGAGCTGCTCGACCAGCCGATCATGATCTTCCATGTCTCGACTGCAGAAGGGGCGCAGGTGATCCGGCAGGCGCGCGGGCGCGGCCTCAAGGTCTTTGCCGAGACCTGCCCGCAATATCTCTTCCTGACGCGGCACGACCTCGACAAGCCAGGGCTCGAAGGCGCCAAATGGATGTGCTCGCCGCCGCCGCGCGAGGAAACAGATCAGGAGGCGCTTTGGCAGGCGCTGGCGCTCGGCGACATCCAGACGGTCTCGTCGGACCATGCGCCCTATCGCTTCGACGAGACCGGAAAGCTCTCGGCAGGCCCGAACCCGACCTTCAAGCAGATCGCCAACGGCCTGCCGGGATTGGAGACACGGCTGCCGCTGCTCTTCGACGCTCTGGTCTCGAAAGGCCGGCCTGAATTCGCCGGGCGCGGGCTCGAGGCTTTCGTGAACCTGACTGCGACCGCACCCGCCGAGATCTACAATCTTCCCGGCAAGGGGGCGCTGCTGCCCGGCTACGACGCCGACATCGCGATCTGGGACCCAAACAAGACGGCAACCATCACCGACGCGGCGATGCATGACCGCACCGGCTTCACGCCCTTTGCGGGCCGCAGCGTCACGGGATGGCCGGAGCGCGTTCTCGTCAGGGGGCTGGAAATCGTCTCCGGCAGCGCGCTGCTCGGCACCCCCGGCTCGGGCCGCTGGCTGAGCCGGAGCGGCGGGAACGCGGCCATGCCAACCGGCCGCCTTGTTCCCGATCTCGACCCGAGGCAGAATTTCGGTGCGGCCTTGCTCGACTGAGCGCGCGCTCGTCCGTTTGGGTGCAAGGCGCGTTTGCCGCGTCTTCGCGCCCATCGATCGCAAGCGGGGGCGGGTCGCTGCGGAATCGTCCACAGCTCCCAATGCCGCAACGCTCACCCGTCATGGCCATTGCCGCTTCAGGTCGACAATGGCCTTCGACCGCCTGGAGGCGCCCAGTTTGCCCCAGCTGCCGCGCAGTCCATGAAGCCTCCGGAGAAGACCGTCATGGTCGGCGGGGCCCCGATGTATCCGTCGCGGACCATCGTTCAGAACGCCGCCAACTCGAAGGACCACACCACCCTGGTGGCGGCGGCCAATCATTCAATGGGACATGCGTCGCAGCGAGATCGGATTGGAGCGCGAACTCGCTCGCTTTAACGCCAGCACTCAGCAGAACGATGCTTGCCCAAAATTCGAAGTTTAATCAGGAAGCTCGCGGGTAGCGTGTAAAGAATGTCGCAAAGCGCTCGCTCGATCGAACTATGTGACTCCGCATCGCCTCTGCGGCAGCTTCCGCATCCCGCCCTCGCAAGGCGGCGATGATCTGAGCATGCTCGTCATTCGCTTCGGCGGTGGCTTGAGAATGATAGAAGAGCCGGAAAAGATGCACGTGCGTGTGTAGGTTAGCCAGCGCCTCGCGCACCAACTCGTTGCCGCTGCCTGCCGCGATCAGATCATGAAATTCGCTGTCACGTTGCGCAAATTGACCATAGGCAATCTGAGGATCTTCGGCCTCGAGGGCTTTCATCTCCTGTGCCAAGCTTTCCAGGGTCTCGATCGAGGCGTCCGTCATGGTGACGGCGGCCTTCGCTGCGGCGAAGGGTTCCAACAGCAGTCGGAGTTCGTAGAGTTGCTCGAGGCGTGACTTGTTCAACTGGTCGGCGGCGCTGTAGCCGACGAGGTGCCGCTTGACGACGAGCCCCTGTGTTTCCAGCCGCGAGAGCGCCTCGCGGATAGGGGTTTGGGAGACGCCGAGTTCACGCACCAGATTGTCCACGGAGATCCGCCCGCCCGGGGCAATCTTGTGGGACATGAGCTGCGCATAGATTGCGTTGTAGACTTCATCACCCAGCCGAGTAGGGCGCCGCAGCAAAGTCGATGCTGTGAAACTTTGTTTCTCCGGACTGCTGTCCTTTGGCATTTCTATGCCCCCCCGCCTTGACGCCCCAGAATCCTAGCACCATAGTCCGCCCACCTCAATCCTATATCCGATCGGATTTGATATCATGCGGCTGCTTGAGGTTTCGAAGGTGAGAGAAGTGGCGGGCAGGGCGCTCGCCCAGGCGGGCGTTCCGCTCGACCATGCCGCGCTCCAGCTCGACCTTCTGCTCGAAGCCGAGCTCCGCGGAGTACCGTCTCACGGCTTGCTTCGGCTTGATCGAGTCATTGAACGGATCGTCAACGGCGTCGCCGACCCTCATGCCAAGGGTAGTCAGACCTGGCGATCCGATGCCTTCTTGGCGGTGGACGGACAAATGGGGCTCGGCCCGGTCGTCGCCAACGCAGCGCTGGATGTGATTCAAGAGCGGGCTCGACGGACCGGCATCGCACTGGCCGCAATCACGAACTCCAACCATATCGGCATGCTTGGCTGGTACGCGGAAAACGTCGCGGCTCAGGGCCAAACCCTTATTGCACTCTCGACAAGCGAAGCTCTGGTGCATCCGTGGGGTGGGCGAAAGGCGCTCATCGGCACCAATCCCATTGCGATTGGCGTCCCGACGGAGAACGAGCCCTTTGTCATGGATACGGCGACCAGTATCGTGTCGATGGGTGAGATCCACGATCACGCGCATCGCGGCGTGAGCATCCCTGAACACTGGGCGCTCGATGCCGACGGCAACCCGACGACCGATCCGAACCGCGCCAAAAACGGGGCTCTCGCATCGTTCGGCGGAGCCAAAGGATATGCGCTTGGCCTCGCATTTGAATTGCTGGTGACCAGCCTTGCCGGCGCCGCGATCGGCCCTGATGTGCGCGGCACGCTCGATGCGAGCGATATCTGCAACAAGGGCGACGTGTTCATTGTCGTCGACGGGCCGCAGCCCAAGCTCGCCGGCTATCTCGATCTCATCCGAAGCACCGAACCCGCCCAGGGTTTCGATCGCGTTCTCGTTCCCGGCGACAGAGCCCGGGAATGCCGCAAGCAGCGCCTCGTCGAAGGTATACCGGTCGCCGAAGAGGTCTGGGAGCGGCTGCAGGTGCTCGCAAACTCACCCATCTCCCCCAACCGCAAATATGGTTAGAGCGAATGCCCGCAGCCTTGTTCGGAACTCTTCGCACCCCGCGAAACCTGGTGTTTGGAGCTGGTCAGCGTGGCGCGTTGCCAGCGTTCGCCCGCTCGCTCGGCCAGCGCGCCCTGGTCGTGACGGATGAGCGCCTGGCGGCGGATCCGGCCTTCGCTGCACTGATCGACGCCATCAGCCGCGCTGGCGTTGCCACGAAGGTCTTTTCAGGGACGATCGCCGAGCTTCCCGCATCCTGCATCACCGCGGGGGTTGAAGCAGGCCGTGCCTTCGATCCCGATCTGATCATCGGCATCGGCGGCGGAAGCTGTATCGACGCTGCCAAAGTGATCGCGCTGATACTGGCGCATGGCGGAACGGCCAGTGACTACTACGGCGAATTCAAGATTCCTGGTCCGGTGCTGCCGCTCATCGCTGTGCCGACGACATCGGGCACGGGCTCCGAGGTCACGCCGGTTGCCGTGATTGCCGACCCGGATCGCGCCGTGAAAGTCGGAATCGCAAGCCCCCATCTTATCCCGCACACCGCGATCTGCGACCCTGAGCTGACCTATTCGTGTCCCCCGTCGCTGACGGCCATTTCCGGCGCGGATGCGTTGACGCATGCCATCGAAGCTTTCACCACAATCCGGCGCGACCCGACCGCGACGATCGCTCACGAACACGTCTTCCTCGGCAAGAATGCTCTGAGCGACCATTATGCTCTGTTGGCGATCTCCCATATCGCCGCAAGTCTCAAACCGGCCTACGACAACGGAACCGACACGGTTGCCCGCGAGCGCCTTATGTTGGGAGCGACCGCTGCGGGCCTGGCCTTCGGCACGGCAGGCACTGCCGCGGCCCATGCTGTCCAGTACCCGGTAGGGGCCCTGACCCATACGCCGCATGGCGCGGGCGTTGCGGTCATGTTGCCTTATGTCATGGAGTTCAACCGGTCGCATGCTCGCGCCGCCATGGCCGAGATTGCCGACGCGATGGGCGCCGAGACAACCGGGCTCTCGGAGGACCAGAAGGCAAGTGCGGCCATCGACGCTGTCGCGGCGCTCTTCGGCTCAATCGGAATACCCCGCACCATCGCGGAGCTCGGGGTAGGGCGGGACCAGATGCCCCTCGTGGCCGCACAAGCCATGGGCGCCACGCGTTTGATCAAGAACAACCCACGTCCTCTCGACCCGGAGTCGATGGCAGCCCTTGTCGCGGCCGCCTTCCACGGGGATCGCAGAGCGGCTGCGCGACTGAATTCATAAGGGAAAGGCCCCCCGCAGATGAACCTTCATCAAACGATCCCCGCGCGGCTCAGCTTCGCCATTGCGGATGTCCCGACCGATATCTTTGTTGCCGGCAAATGGCGGGCGGGCGCGACGGGGAAAAGGATCGAGGTCTATGACCCATCGACGCAAGCCGTTATCGCCTCCGTTGCCGATGCCAGCATTGACGATGCCATGGATGCCGTGCGGGCGGCCCATGAGGCAGGCCCTGCCTGGGCGGCCACGCCGCCGCGCAGGCGTTCGGAAATCCTGCGCCGCTGCTTCGAACTCATGATGGAGCGCAAAGACTTTCTGGCCGAACTGATCTCGCTTGAGAACGGCAAGGCTCTCAGCGACGCCAAGGGTGAGGTCGCTTACGCCGCCGAGTTCTTTCGCTGGTTCTCGGAAGAGGCCGTGCGCCTGAATGGAGACCTGTCGATCGCGCCGAGCGGAGCCAACCGGATCCTGGTCGAGCACCAGCCGATCGGCGTTGCCGTGCTGGTCACGCCCTGGAACTTTCCCGCTGCCATGGCGACACGCAAGATCGGTCCGGCCCTTGCCGCCGGCTGCACGGTCGTCCTCAAGCCCGCCACCGAGACGCCCCTCACAGCCTATGCCCTTGCGGCTCTGTACGCGGAAGCCGGCGTGCCCGATGGCGTCGTCAACGTGATCACGACCTCCCGCTCGGGCGCGACGGTCAGCGCCATGCTGCACGATCCGCGCGTTCGCAAACTCTCGTTCACGGGCTCGACCGAAGTGGGGCGCAAGCTTCTGCACGAGGCCGCCGACACGGTGATTTCCTGCTCGATGGAACTCGGTGGCAATGCCCCGTTCATCGTTTTCGACGACGCTGATCTCGAGGCCTCACTGGATGGCGCAATGATCGCCAAGATGCGCAACGGCGGTGAGGCCTGCACGGCGGCCAACCGCTTCTACGTTCAGGAGGGCATCCTGGCCGCTTTCTCGAAGGGGCTGGCGGAGCGGATGGGGGGCTTGGTCGTGGGCGCCGGCTACGATGCCGCGACCCAATGCGGCCCACTCATCAATGCCGATGCCGTCAGCCGCATCGATGGCCTCGTTGAAGATGCCGTCAAGCGCGGCGCGACGGTGCTGACTGGTGGCAAGCCGCTCGACCGCAGCGGCTTTTTCTATCCACCGACCGTGCTGAGCGGGGTTCCGACCGATGCTGCCATTAGCAGCGATGAGATCTTCGGTCCCATTGCGCCGATCTCGTCCTTCAAGACCGAGGAGGAGGCGATCCGCCTGGCCAACGACACCGAGTATGGGTTGATCTCATATGTGTACACGCGCGACCTCTCCAAGGGATTGCGCGTCGCGGGCAAGCTGGAAAGCGGCATGGTCGGCCTTAATCGAGGGCTCGTGTCGGATCCGGCTGCCCCGTTCGGCGGCACCAAGCAGAGTGGCCTCGGCCGGGAGGGCGCGCATCACGGCATCCTCGAATTCTGTGAGACAAAATACGTCGCAGTGAGCTGGTGATCGCCCTGCGATGATCATGTGGGTGGAAAGCGCGAAGGGTGGATCATAATGAAGATTGCCAAGGTGGAGACATTCCAGGTCGAGTGGGGCGCGTCCGCAAAGGGGGCGCGCAGCGCATTCGTGCGGATCGAGACCGAGGATGGTCAGTACGGCCTGGGTGAAGCCTCGCCCATGCAAGGCGGTCTGGCTTCGCTTGTCATCATCGCCAACGACATGGCTCCGGCCCTGATCGGGAAGGATGCGCTCGATCATGCCGTTCTGCTGGACACCTTATTCCACAAATGCGTCAAACTCGGACCGGAAGGGGCCACGACGGCCGCGCTCGCTGCGCTCGACATCGCGCTGTGGGACCTCAAGGGAAAGCTCCTGGGCCAGCCCGTCCATAAGCTGCTCGGCGGGGCCTGGCGCACGGCTCTGCCCTGCTATGCCTCCGTCGGCGGCAATGCCTGGCGCACCGTGGACCAGGTTGTCGAAGTCGTCATGCGGCGCGTGGAGAAGGAGCGGCCCGCGGCGGTGAAGATCCGCTGGGACGGCGACCGGACCAGGCAGGACGTCGATATTTCCGGCGACATTGCCAAGGCCAAGGCTGTCCGCAAGGCACTGGGCGATCAGTTCGTGCTCGGGTTCGACGCCAATAACGGCTATTCGGTCGGTGGCGCGATGCGTGTCGGCCGGGCGCTCGAAGACCTTGGCTACACCTGGTTCGAAGAGCCCGTTCAGCACTATCATGTTGCTGCCATGGGCGAGGTCGCCCAGCGCCTCGACATCACGGTTTCCGCCGGCGAACAGACCTACACGCTTCAGGGGCTCAAGGACCTGATCAATGCCGGCGTGCGCATGGTGCAGCCTGATATCGTCAAGATGGGAGGCATCACCGGGCTGATGCAATGCGCCGCCATCGCCTATGCTCACGGCGTCGAGCTCGTCCCGCATCAAACCCAGCCTTCCGTCGGCCATCTCGCCAATATTCATGTGCTGTCGACCATCATGCATCTCAGCAAACCGGTCGAATTGGCGGATAACTGGGAGCGGGCTGGATCGCTCTTCAAGAAGAACCCGTCCGAGCCCATCGATGGGCGCTTCGAATTGCCGACTGCTCCGGGACTCGGAATGGAATTCGACGAGGCCGAGATGAAAAAGCGGAGCATTCCCATCAGCGCTTGACGTCAAAACAAAACAATAAGGGAGGAAAAAACAATGAAACTATCCAGAAGAACGTTTCTCACTCACGTCTCGACGATTGCAGCGGCCGCGGCGATGGGAGCTCCCATCGCTCATGCAAAGGACGAAGCGCTCTCGATCGCCCTGGCGGCGCGTTCTCCCACGAGCATCAATCCGCAGCAGCCCGGGATGACCGGGGGCGACAACTGGGCGATTCACCAGGTGTTCGATACCCTCGTGAAATCAGACGAAGGGACATTTGCAATCCGGCCCGAGGACTTCCGCCCTAGTCTCGCCGAGAGCTGGGAAAGCTCCGAGGATGCCAAGACGTGGACATACAAGCTGCGCCGGGGTGTGCAGTTCCACAAGGGCTATGGTGAAATGACGGCTGACGATGTCGTCTTCACCTTCGCACGGCATCTCGATCCGAAGATCGTGACCAACCAGAAGCCTCTCTACTCCAATGTCGAGGCGGTCAAAGCCGTCGATCCCCACACCGTCCAGTTCACCCTCAAACGGCCCGACCCACTGTTCAACGGCAGCGTCGTGACCACCCTCGCTGCCTCGATCCTCTGCCGGAAGGCCTTCGAGGAGAAGGGTAAGGACTTCACCATGAGTCCGGTCGGGACGGGCCCATACCAGGTGGAAAGCGTCAGCCCCAGCGAAGGGATCCAATTGACGGCCTTCCCGGATCACTTCGCTGGGCCGGCGGTTACCAAGACGATCCATGTCCGCTTCATTGCCGACACGACGGCGCGAACCCTCGCCTTCGCCTCAGGCCAGGTCGACATGATCGAAGGCGTCCGGTCTCCCGGCTGGCTCCCCTCGATGCGCCAGCGCTCGGCCAGCACGATCTTCGACGCCACGGCGCCCGGCAGCTTCAACCTGCTCCACCTGAACCTGACGCGGCCGCCGCTGAACGATATCCGCGTGCGGCAGGCGATCCGCCACGCCATCAACAGCGACCAGATCGCAGCGGCATTTGCCGGTCTTGCGGTCCCGATGGTCGGGGTCATTGCTCCGCAATTTGCCGGCGCGGTCAAGAAAGCGGATCTGCCGCCTGAGCTGCAATACAACTACGATCCCAAGAAGGCCAAGGCGCTGCTGGCAGAGGCGGGGCACCCCAACGGCGTGACCATTCCCTGCTTCACCAGCCAGCGTGAGGATTATGCGGCGATCATGCTGATGCTCCAGGAGCAGCTGCGCGCCGTCGGTATCAACCTCGATCTCAAGATCATCGACCATGCGACCATGCATTCCGAGAACCGCAAGGATCGGAATTCGGTCGCTCTATACTCGTCCAGCTACCCGCCGGTGCCGACGCAGCCCTTCCTGCAGTTGCTGTCGGCCGCCGCGGACGTCAAGGCCGATGGCTCTGGAGCGGAAAACTACAGCCATTACGGTGTCGCCATTCCGGGCGTCGACGCGCTGATCGAGAAGGCTCAGGACGAGCCCGACTTCAACAGGCGCATTGCGCTCATACAGGACATCGAGAAGCAGGTTCTGCGCGATCTGCCGCTGCTGGGGATTGACACGCTCTCGTATGTCATCGCGCGCAATCCTCGTGTGAACATCGGATTCCCGGTCAAGTCTGGCTACGCCTATTGGCGTCTGAACAAAGCCAAGCGCGTCTAGGGGAGCAGACAATGCTGCCTGTCATCGGAGCAAGACTGCTCGATGCCGTGCCGACGGTTCTGCTGGTGCTGACGCTCGTGTTCATCGCGTTGCGCCTGCTCCCTGGTGACCCGGCACTCGTCGCCCTCGGCGACTATGCGACCGCGGAACAGCTTGCGCTGTTTCGCGAGCAAATGGGGCTGAATGCCCCTCTCTGGCAGCAATACTTCACCTTCATCTGGGACATGCTGACGCTCGATTTCGGTCAGTCCCTGATCGATCGAACGCCGGTGCTCAGGCTTCTTGCCGACAATCTGCCCTACACGATCGAGCTGACGCTTGTCGCGACGGGGATGGGACTGCTCGTCGGGATCCCGCTCGGGGTGGTTGCGGCTGTCAACCGCAACAAGCTCCCCGACGCCGGCGTGCGTGTGTTCTCACTCGTCGGCTACGCGATCCCCGACTTTTACCTCGGGGCGCTCTTGCTGATCGTGTTTGCCCTGACCCTCGGCTGGTTCCCGATCAATGGCGGGGGCACCGGATTTGTCGACCGCATGTACCACGTGTTCTTGCCTGCGGTGACACTCGCTATGGTCAAGACGGCGTTCCTCGGTCGGTTGACACGAACCTCCCTGCTCGAAGTCCTTGGCAAGGACTATATCCGTACGGCACGGGCGAAAGGCGCACGGGAGAACCGAGTCATCTACCGGCATGGGTTGCGCAACGCCTTGCTGCCGATCACGACCGGGCTGGGGCTTAGCCTTCTGGCGACGCTGTCGGGGTCGGTTGCTATCGAACTGGTCTTCAATCGGCCAGGCATTGGCGAAGTCCTCATCAGCGCAATCGCCAAGCGGGACTATCCGGTCATCCAGGCAGGCGTCGTGGTGTTCGCCTTCTTCGTTGTTCTGATCAACCTGCTGGTCGACCTCGCCTACATCGTGGTTGATCCCAGAATTCGGGTGAAGTGATGACACTTGCCACGGAACAGACCCATGTTCTCGCGCCGGAAGGGCCGCGCTTCGGATTGCTGCGCAGCATTATCCTGGGGCAGCCCTCCACGATTATGGCGACGATCATCATCGCCGTCTTCCTTGCCATCGCCGTTCTGGCGCCTGCAATCGCACCTTATGACCCGCTGGCGCAGAGCTATCTCGCGATCAACGCATACCCATCGGCCGAGCATTGGCTGGGAACGGATCAGTTCGGACGAGATGTGCTCTCGCGCCTGATCTTCGGGTCACGCAATTCGCTCATCTTCGGTCTGATCTCTCCGACGCTGGCGGCGATCTTCGGCACGGCGCTTGGCGTTGCGGCAGGGTACTTCGGCGGGATCATCGATCGCCTCGTCACCCGGATCATCGACCTCCTGCTGGCTTTCCCGGAGCTGCTCCTGGCCATCATGATCGCAGCCGTGCTCGGCGGCGGCTTCTGGAACGTCGTGGCGGTGATAACCATCGCGTTCGTCCCGGGCTTTGCCCGGGTGGCGCGGGCCTCGACGCTCGCGGTCAAGCAGGAACCCTATGTGGAAGCGGCCATCGCCGCGGGTGTCACCACGCCCATGATCATCGCCCGGCATGTGCTTCCGAATATCTCGGCGCCCATCGTCGTGCTGATGACGCTGTGGGTCGCATCGGCCATTCGGCTCGAGGCCTCCCTCAGTTTCCTCGGGATTGGCACCCAGCCGCCCAATCCGAGCTGGGGCAACATCATCCGCGACGGCCTGGGGAACATCTTTGGCTCCCCTTGGCCGATCATCGGAGCCGGCTTCGCCATTACGATGGTCGTCCTGGCCTTCAATCTGATCGGCGATGCAGCCCGCGACGTGCTCGATCCGGAGACCGCGCAATGACGCCACCTCTTCTGAAAGTGGAGAATCTGGCGGTCGAATTCGGGCCCAAGACCAATCCCATCCGTGCCGTCAACGGCGTGAGTTTCGAGATCGAGGCAGGCGGCGCCGTTGGCATCGTCGGCGAGTCCGGGTCGGGGAAGTCGATCACGTCCCTGTCGATCCTGCGACTGATCCCGGAGCCGCCGGGCCGGATCGTGCAGGGTCGGGTCGAGCTGAACGGGGTCAATCTCCTGGATCTGCCCCGTGCGAAAATGCCCGATATCCGCGGTCGCGACATCGCAATGATCTTTCAGGAGCCGATGAGTTCGCTCAACCCCCTGATGACCATTGGTGATCAGATCGGCGAAGCCATCATGCTCCATTCCCCGCTCGATCGCGAAGCGCGGCGCGGTCGGGTGATCGAGGTGCTCAATCTTGTAGGGATCCCCGATGCGGCCGGCCGGGTCGACGCCTATCCTCACCAGTTCTCGGGCGGGATGCGCCAACGCGTGATGATCGCGATGGCGCTCGCCTGCAATCCCAAGCTGTTGATCGCCGACGAGCCGACAACCGCGCTTGACGTCACGATCCAGGCTCAGGTGCTCGAACTGATGAAGAGGGTTCGGTCCGCGACGAACACGGCGATCCTCCTGATCTCGCACGATCTGGGTGTCATCGCCGATGTCTGCGAACGGGTGATCGTCATGTATGCCGGTCGTGTCGTGGAAGACGGCGACGTGCGATCGATTTTCCGGAGGCCAAGTCATCCCTATACGCGCGGCCTCTTGGAATCGATCCCCCACCTCAAGGACCAGCGCCGGCGCCTCTTCCAGATTCCCGGCTCGGTGCCGCTGCCGGGCACTGTCAAACAGGGTTGCCCGTTCTATTCCCGGTGTTCGCTGCGGGTGGACGAATGCGCCAGGGAAATGCCGCCGATGTTCCGCTTCGGCGAGCACCATACAGCTGCCTGCTGGGTCACAGCAGGGGCGGAGGCCGTCCAATGATCGAGCCGCTTATCCGGACCGAGAATCTCAGCAAGACCTTTGGCGAGGCCGGCAGCTTTTTCCTCAGATCGAAAGGCAGCAGTGTCCGCGCCGTAGACGGCGTGTCCTTTTCGATCAACCGTGGCGAGACCGTCGCGGTCGTCGGGGAATCCGGCTGTGGCAAGTCCACGATGGGACGGCTCCTGCTGCGCTTGATCGATGCGACGGAAGGCAGCGTCTTCTTTGAAGGTACGGACATTAACACGCTCTCGCGAAGCGAGATGCGGCAGATGCGCCGAAAGGCACAAATGGTGTTTCAAGATCCCTACGGGTCCCTGAGCCCGCGCAGGAGCATTGCCGACATCGTCGCTGAACCGCTTGAGGCCTTCGGCCTGGTTCGCAATCGACGAGAGAAACGGGAGCGGGTCGCGGAACTTCTGAATCAGGTGGGACTATCCCCCAGCTTCATGGACCGGAACCCGCGTCAGTTCTCGGGCGGCCAACGTCAGCGGATCGGCATCGCCCGGGCCATTTCGGTTGATCCAAGTTTCCTTGTGGCGGATGAGCCCGTCTCAGCCCTGGACGTCTCGGTGCAGGCGCAAATCGTCAACCTTCTGCAGGATCTGCAAGAGCAGAAGCGCTTTACGTACCTCTTCATTGCCCACGACCTCGCTGTGGTCCGTCACATCGCTGATCGGGTCATGGTCATGTATCTCGGACGCATCGTTGAGATCGGAAACAAAGAGCAGATCTATTCCGCCCCACAGCACCCCTACACCCAGGCGCTTCTGTCGGCTGCCCCTGAGCCGGACCCGGACGTCAAGGCCAAGCGTATCATTCTCGAAGGCGACGTCCCCAGCCCGACACGCGTCCCTCCAGGCTGTAGTTTCCACACCCGATGCCCCCTTGCTCAGGACATTTGCCGGGCCGAACGCCCAGCATTGCGAGAAGTGACGCCCGGCCAAAGTGCGGCGTGCCACTTTGCGCGACCGAACCCCATACCAGCCTGAACAGCGATGTGTTGCCCCTCGCCACGCATCTGCACCGCCTCAAAGCCATGGCTCATTGGAAAGCCGTGGCAGCCGTCGCAGCTTGACGCCGCTCCGGCAGAGCTAACCTTCCTCAATCCGAACCTCCCCATTTAACGTGACAATCCCCCAATCCCACCCGTTGGGCATATCGTCAGCCAGCTACCGGGAAGCGGACCTTCGTCGAGCCCGAAAGGAGCCACCTCCGCTCAAAGACGCCGGGGGCGGCATTGAGCCGGGACCGGACACGGGCTGAGCTCTGTTGGCGATCAACGCGTCGCGCGCGAGGTTTGCGGCTAGCGAATTTCTCAAATCCGCTCGAGACCTGCGATCGGCATCAGCGATCGCAGTCGCTGGATCATCGGACCGGAAATCGTATCCGGTCCGATGATCCAGCCTTGCGTGATTGCATCGGCTTTGTCCCGAAAACCGCAATCCACTTTTCGGGCCGATGCTTTAGCCGGGTGCGGATGGTCGTCCGCGCAGGAGGGTGTCAGCCGTCCGCCCAGCGCTGCTGCAGAGCGGTCACCGCCATGTAGTCGAAGGAGAAGTCCGAGATGGACCAGTAGCGCAGGCTGTCCTGCTGGAACGCCCAGAGATGGTCGTAGATCTTCTTAAAGTTCGGATTGGCGGCCGACATCTCGGCATAAAGGTCCTTGGTGATCTTGTAGCTCGCTTTGAGGATGTCGTTCGGCAGCGGCCGTAGCTGGGCGCCGCCGGCGATGAGCCGCTTCAGCGCTGCGGGATTCAGCGCGTCGTATTTGGCCTGCATGTCGTGGCCGGCGGCCATGGCGCAGGTCCTGAGCACCTTCTGATAGGCAGGCGGCAGGCTGTTCCACTTCTCCAGATTGATGAAGAAGCTTAGCTCCGCGCTGCCGTCCCAGAAGCCGGGGTAATAATAATAGGGCGCGACCTTGGCGAAGCCGAGCTTCTCGTCGTCATAGGGACCGACGAATTCGACCGCATCGAGCACGCCGCGCTCCAGGGCCGGGTAGATGTCGCCGGCGCCGAGCTGCTGCGGCACCACGCCCAGCTTCTGCAGCACGTTGCCGCCGAGCCCGCCGATGCGCATCTTCAGGCCCTGCAGGTCCGCGGCCGATTTGATCTCCTTGCGGAACCAGCCGCCCATCTGGGCGCCGGTGTTGCCGGCGGGCAGGTTGTAGATGTTGAATTTGGCGTAGAATTCGTTGAGCAGCTCGAGACCGCCGGCATGGAAGAGCCAGGCCTGCATCTGCCGGCTGTTCGGGCCCCAGGGGATCACCGTGCCGAAGGCGAAGGCGGTGTCCTTGCCCGAGTAGAAATACGAGCCGGAATGGCCCATCTCGACGGTGCCGGTCGTCACCGCATCGGCGACCTGGAGGGCTGGCACGATCTCGCCGGTGGCGAAGACCTGGATCTTGAACTTGCCATCGGTGACTGCCGCGACGGCCTCGGAGAGATGGGTGCAGGCGCCGTAGAGCGTATCGAGCGACTTCGGATAGCTCGAGGCCAACCGCCATGTGACCGACGGCGTGCCCTGCGCGATCGCCGGGGATGCAATGCCGGCGGCGGCGCCGACGCCGGCGCCTTTCAAAAAGGTCCTGCGCTTCATGGAATGCGTTTCCTGCCCGATTTTTTATTCGCCGATACCGGCTGCGGGCAGGATGGCATGGGGCATCGGCGGGCGACAATGAACGCGACTGCATGCCGGCCCAGCGGTCGATCGCCTCGCGGGCCGGCGCGGCGCTCAGGCGCGAGACCCTTCCTCCATCAGCTTGACGACCACGGTGAGCAGCCGGTTCGCCGGGGTCGCGATCCCGAGCCTTGTACCGGTTCTCGCGACATAGCCGTTGAGGTGGTCGATCTCGGTCCGCTTGCCGCGCGCGAGGTCATAGGCGGTCGAGGAGGACTGGTCCGGCATCGCCGCGGCCAGGGCCAGCACCTTGTCCAGGATGTCGTCATCGACCTCGACGCCGCTTTGTCTCGCCACCGCCAGGCATTCGGCGACGATGTCCGTCATGCAGGCGCCGACCCCTTCCACGGTCATCATCCGCCCATAGGGGAGCTGCGGGATGGCCGAGAGGGCGTTGTAGGCGCAGTTCACGATCAGCTTCGTCCAGAGCGCTCCGACGACGTTGTCGGAGATCTCGGTCTCGATGCCGGCCTGTCCGAAAACATCGACGAGCCTCGCGCTGGTTGGGCCGGGCCCGATGACGAGCTCGCCGCGTCCGTGATGCCTGACATGGCCGGGCCCTGACATCTCGGTTGCGACATAGACGGCCGTCGGGATCACCGGCCGTCCTACGACCTCCCGCAGGCGCTCGGCGTTGTCGACGCCGTTCTGCAGGCTCAGGATCGAGACTCCGGGGAGAAGATGCGGCGCGATATCGCGGCCGGCCGAAGCCGTGTCGCCGGATTTCACGCAGAAGAGGACGATCTCGGCATCGGCGACGCCGGAGGCTTTCGTGGTCGCCGCGACGGCAACGGTTTCGGTGAAGGCGCGCGTCTCCAGGACGAGGCCGCGATCGCGGATCGCCTGGACATGCTGCGGCCGCGCAATCAGCGTCACCGCATGGCCGGCCCGCGCCAGCATGGCGCCGTAATAGCAGCCGACCGCGCCGGCTCCCATGATCGCGATCTTCATTGGTTCGATCCCTGCCTGGGCCAGAGGTGGTCGCTGCCGAGCTCGGCCGGGTCGGCGCAGCCGAGATGGATCAGCGTGTTCAAGAACTCGGCGCGGAGGATGTCGATGATCGCATCGGGGCCGCGCGACAGGCCGAGCGCTGCGACCGCGAACAGGAACGGCCGACCCAGCAGGACGAAATCTGCCCCCGAAGCAAGACTGCGCGCGATGTCGTCGCCGGTCCGCACGCCGCTGTCCAGAATGAGCGTCAGCCGGTCGCTGCAGGCCTCGCGGATCGCCGGCAGGACCTCGATCGAGGCGGGCGCCGAATCGAGCTGGCGCCCGCCATGGTTGGAGACGACGATGCCGTCGGCGCCGATGCGTTCGGCCATCAATGCGTCCTGCGGATTGAGGATACCCTTGATGACCAGGTGATGCGGCCAGGCCTGGCGGATGCGCTCGATCCGCTTCCAGTCGAGGCCCGGGCAGGAGAGCTGGCGCGAGACGAATTCGGCATGGGCCAATCCGCTCAGCGAGCCCTTGTTCTCGACGAAATTCGCCATGCCCAGGCGTTCCCCGCGCAAGGCGCGCAAGCCCCAGACGGGGTGCAGCGCGACATCGAGGATCGTGCGCAGCGAAGGCCGTAGCGGGATGGCGAGGCCGTTGGTGAGATCGCGCGGACGCTTGCCCGGAACGGGGATGTCGACCGTGGCGACGAGGGTCGTGACGCCGGCCTTGAGCGCCCGCTCCATCAGGGTCGCGGCCATGGCCTCATCGGAGCCCGGATAGAGCTGGAACCAGAGATTGTCCTGCGCGATGGTGGCGATCGTCTCGATCGAGGTCGTGGCCGCCGTGGACAGGACATAGGGGATGTTCTGGGCCTTCGCCGCCCCTGCCAAAGCACGGTCGGTGCCGGGCCGGACCAGATCGGCAAAGCCCATCGGGGCGATGCCGAAGGGGGCGCTGTAGCGACGGTCGAAGATCGTCACCTCGGCATGGGCCGCCGAGCAGTCGCGCAGGGCCTGCGGCATCAGGGCGATCTGCGCGAGGCGGTCGCGGTTGCGCCCCACGGCGGTTTCGGAGCCCGCGCCGCCTTCGATGAAGTCGAAGATTGCCCGGGGCAGGCGCTTGCGGGCGCGTTCGGCGATTTGGTTCGTGCTGAAGATGCGTCCGGTCGGCACGGGTCGGGATCTCCCTCATGGCTTCAGCCTGGCCGCTGTTTCCGCGGCCCACCCACTGCGTACAGGCTGGCGCTTGATTGCAGAAGCGTCGGGACTGCAGATGCCATCGGCCTATGTCACAGGGCAGCGCATTCAGGTGGCTTCGGCAGCGCCGGGCGACACCGGCAGCGGGCCAGTTGCGCCTCGCCAACCCTGGTATTGTAAGCCAGCCGAAACATCCGCTTCCAGGCGGCCATTCAATGCCCGGACGTGGCGCAGAGTGACTTCCGGCTGCGCATGCGTCGGAGTTTAGTCTGGGCGTCGCAGCTGGCGGCGCGGGGTTGCATGAGAACCGCCTTGTCCGCAATGCCGACGAGTGGGGATTTCGCGAGTGGGGATTTCGCGAGTGGGGATTTCGCGAGTGGGGATTTCGGATGAAAAGGACAGCCCCGAATTCTGAAGGCTCTTGTGCGTAGAAAGAATTTCGCGTCATCCTCGCCACAGCCAGCTCTAAGCAATCGAAGCATTGTACGCTGGCTCAGCGCGGCACGGTCTTGGGAGAGCCGGATAACGAATGGGGTCCTTGGAACTCAGGGCTGTTTCGAAGAACTGGGGAGGCGCTGCCGCGGTCGACGACGTCACCTTCTCCGTTACGGAAGGAAATCTCGTCGCATTGCTTGGGCCGTCAGGCTGCGGCAAATCCACGACCTTGCGGCTGATCGCCGGGCTCGAGCAATGCAGCAGCGGCGCCATCGCGATCGGTGGCCAGGATGTCACAAACGCGCCGCCATCGGGCCGCGGCATCGCTATGGTCTTCCAGAACTATGCGCTGTTTCCACATCTTTCGGTTGCCGAGAACATCGCGTTCGGCCTGAAGGTCCGCAAGGTTCCGCGGGCCGAGCGCGACGACCGCCTCGCCCGCGCAGCAGAGATCCTGGGCCTCGGCGCCCTGATGGACCGCAAGCCCTCGCAACTCTCCGGCGGACAGCAGCAGCGGGTGGCACTGGGACGCGCCATCGTGGCGCAGGCTCCGGTTTGCCTCATGGACGAGCCGCTTTCGAATCTCGATGCCCAGCTGAGGGTCGAGATGCGGCGCGAAATCCGCGAGCTCCAGCAACGACTTGGCATCACCATGGTCTATGTCACGCACGATCAGGTCGAGGCGATGACGATGGCGGATCAGGTCGTTCTCATGCGCAATGGGCGCATCGAGCAGGACGCTCCGCCTGATCGGCTTTATGAGGTCCCGGCGACGATTTTCGCCGCGCGCTTCGTCGGGACGCCGCCGATGAATGTCGTTCCGCTTGCCACGCTCGCCACAAGGAGCAATGGCGATGTTTTGGTGGCGCCGCGCGGGCTGGATCCAGCTGCCGTCGCCGTCGGCGTTCGCCCGGAGAGGACGGTAATCGGTGAGCGCGGTATCGCTGCGGATGTCGTCGCAGTCGAGTATCTGGGGGCGGACACGCTGATCGAGACGCGGATCGACAGCCACCGCTTCATCGTCAGGAGGCCCGGCAAGATCCGCGCAACGCCAGGCGAGCGTGTCCATATCGAGTTGTCACACACCGATCTGCATTGGTTCGATCTCGGGAGTGAGCGCAGGCTCACCGTGTAGAGGGCCATTGAACATAAAACCAGGCAGAATGCCGGGGGAGCAGGAGAGGATCATCATGGACAGGCGAGAGTTGTTGAGCGGCGCCGCGGCGCTTGCTGGCTCGCTGGCGATAAGCAAGCCGGCATTGGCACAGTCGACGGAGATTTCGTTCTTCTATCCGGTTGCCGTTGGGGGGCCGATCACCAAGTTGATCGATGCCTATGCTGCCGGCTTCGAGAAGGAAAACCCGTCCATCAAAGTCAAGCCGATCTATGCGGGGACCTATCAGGAAACCATCGTCAAGGCGTTGACTGCGCATAAGAGCGGCACGCCGCCGGTCATCTCGGTCGTGCTTTCGACCGACATGTTCACCCTGATCGACGAAGAGGCGATCGTTCCCTTCGATCCGTTCATCAAGACAGACGATGACAAGAAGTGGCTGCGAGGCTTCTTTCCAGGCTTCATGGAGAACAGTCAGACTGGCGGGAAGACGTGGGGCATCCCGTTCCAGCGCTCCACCGTGGTCCTGTATTGGAACAAGGAGCTCTTCCGCGAAGCCGGCCTTGATCCGGAAAAGCCCCCGAAGACCTGGGCGGAGCAGTTGGAGTTCGCGCAGAAGCTGACCAAGCGCGATGCGGCAGGCAACACGACGCAATGGGGTGTCCAGATCCCGGCTTCCGGCTTTCCCTACTGGCTCTTCCAGGGGCTGACCACGCAGGCCGGCGCGATCCTTGCCAACGCCGCGGGCGACAAGACTGACTTCGCCAATCCGAATGTCATCGAGGCGCTGGAATACTGGGTCGACCTTTCCCAGAAGCACAAGGTGCATCCGCCGGGGATCGTCGAATGGGGCACGACGCCGCGCGACTTCTTCGAGCGCAAGGTGGCCATGATGTGGACCACGACGGGCAACCTGACCAATGTGCGCGCCAACGCCAAGTTCCCGTTCGGCGTGGCGGTTCTGCCTGCAGGCAAGAAGCCCGGAAGTCCCACCGGGGGAGGGAATTTCTATCTGTCCAAGAAGGCATCACCCGCGGAACAGGAAGCCGCCTTCAAGTTCATTCGCTGGATCACCACACCAGAACGCGCCGCCCAGTGGAGCATCGATACAGGCTATGTCGCCGTGACCCCTGCATCCTACGAGACGGAGGCGATGAAGAAATACGTCGCCGACTTCCCTCAGGCTCTGGTGGCCCGCGATCAGCTACCGACGGCGGTCGCTGAACTCTCGACGCATGAGAACCAGCGTGTGACCAAGGCGCTGAATGACGGCTTGCAGGCCGCCCTGACCGGCACGAAGAAGCCGGCGCAGGCGATGGCCGACGCCCAGGCAGAAGCCGAGCGCATCCTGAAGCCCTATCGCTAGCGATGACACATCGCGCGACCGCGACGATCCATGGCTGGTTGCTCTTGCTTCCAGCCATGGCCTGCCTTGCCGTCTTCACGCATTGGCCAGCTGTCGCGAGCTTCATCGACAGCTTCTACTCGACGCCCCGGGCTCGCCGCCCGGCGCGCTTCGTCGGCCTCGACAACTACCAGCAGATGATCGCGGACCCGATCTTCTGGAAGGCGATGTCGAACAACCTTTGGTTTGCCCTGGGCACCATCCCGACCTCGATCGCGCTCGCGCTGCTGATGGCGGTGTGGGTCAACGACAAGATCGTTGGGCGAACCTGGGTGCGGATGGCGTATTTCACACCGACGATCCTTCCGATGATCGCTGTGGCGAACATCTGGCTCTTCTTCTTCACTCCTCAATACGGGCTGCTCGAGCAGATCGTCGGCTTCTTCGGTGGTCGCAGTACCAATTGGCTCGGATCGCAGGACACCGCCCTCTATGCGGTCACCATCGTGGCGATCTGGAAGGAAGCCGGTTTCTTCATGATCTTCTATCTCGCCGCGCTGCAGGCCATTCCGCCGAGCCTCGGCGAAGCCGCGGCGATCGAAGGCGCTTCGCGCTGGACCTACTTCAGGCGGATACAGTTTCCGTTGCTGATGCCAACAACGCTGTTCGTCCTCATCAATTCGGTGATCAACGCCTTTCGAATGGTGGACCATATTTTCGTCATGACGCGAGGCGGGCCGGACAACGCGACCACCCTGCTGCTGTTCTATATCTATCAGGTCGGCTTCAGCTTCTGGGATACGTCCTATGCCGCGGCGCTGACCTGCATTCTTCTCGCCCTGTTGGCGATCGTCGCATTTGTGCAGTACGGCTGGCTCGAACGCAGGACCCACTATCGATGAGCGGCCCTGGCCTGCCGCAGCCCGGCGTGGTTGCACGGACCGATCCATACGCCCCGCGAGGCGGGGCGCTGACGCTCGAGTCGGTCGGCGCCATCCTGCTCGCAACGATCTGGATTTTGCCACTGGCATACACGGTCTGGGCGGCCATCCACCCGCCGGAGTACACGACCAATTTCGTCCTGGCTGCGCCGCTGACATTCGAAAACTTCACGCGCGCTTGGGCAGCCGCGCCGTTCGCTCGCTACTTCCTGAACACGATCGTCCTGGTGACCCTTATCCTGTGCTTCCAGCTGATCCTTTGCACACTGGCCGCGTATGCGCTTGCACGCCAGGAGTTCTGGGGGCGCAATCTCGCCTTCGCGCTCATCCTTGCGCAGCTGATGATCATGCCGGATGCGTTGATCGTGGAGAATTACCGTACACTCGCCCGGGTCAATTTGGTCGATACGATCACGGCTATCGCGCTTCCCTATATAGCATCGGCCTTCGGTATCTTCCTGCTACGGCAAACCTTCAAGACTGTACCGAAGGAGCTCGACGACGCCGCACGCGTCGAGGGCGCCAACCCGCTGCAAGTGCTGATGAAGGTGTATGTGCCGCTCGCCAAGCCGACCTACATCGCCTACGGCCTGGTTTCGGTGAGCTATCACTGGAACAACTTTCTCTGGCCGCTGCTGATCACGAATTCCGTGGAGGCGCGGCCGTTGACTGTGGGATTGCAGATCTTCTCGTCCAGCGATCAGGGCATTGACTGGGCGGTGATCTGTGCCGCCACGCTGATGACCTCGGCGCCACTATTGGTGGCGTTCCTGCTGTTCCAGCGACAATTCGTGCAAAGTTTCATGCGTGCCGGAATCAAGTGATGATGCGTTTGATCACCTGGAACATCCAGTGGGCGCGGGGCATCGATGGCCGCGTCGAACCCCACCGCATCATTGAACACGCCCGACAGATGGCGGATTTCGACATCCTCTGCCTGCAGGAGGTTGCTGACAATTTTCCCGATCTCGACGGCAATGACACCAGCAACCAGTTCCAGCTCTTCAGGGAATTGTTGCCGGGCTTCGTTGCGATCGAAGGCATCGGCGTCGATGTCGATGACGGAGACGGCGGCCGGAAGCGGTTTGGCAACCTGCTGTTGACCCGTTATCCGGTCGCCCAGGCATTGCGACATCTGCTGCCCTGGGAAGCGGCTGCAACCCGGAACATGCCGCGGGTCCTGATCGAGGCTATGGCGATCACGCCGGTCGGGCCGGTGCGACTCATGACGACGCATCTCGAGTACTCGTCGGCCATGCTACGGACAGCTCAGGTTCAGGGGATCAGAGAAGCGCATCGGATGGCGGTTGAGCGCCACGCGACGCCCCGCGAGGCTGGGCCGCATACCTACCGGCTGACGCCCGCCTCCGCGAGCGCGATCCTGACCGGCGACTTCAACATGCGTCCTGACGATCCGGCCCTGGACCGACTGATGGCTCCGTTCGGGAGCGAGGTTCCATCCCTCGTCGATCTGTGGCCGCAAGTGAAAGGCGAGACGCCTCACCCTCCCTCGGCGTGCCTGTTCGACCGGACCTATGGCGAGCCGAGTTGCCTCGATTATGTGTTTGCGACGCCGGACCTGGCCGCCCGCGCGCGCTCCATCACCTATGATGTCGAGACGCAAGTCTCCGATCACCAGCCGATCCTGGTCGAATTCGATCTGGATTGAACGGGAGTTGCGAGGCGCGTGGCCGTGGATGCGAGAGGCGGGCCTGAATGATCTTTACCCGACAGGACCATGACAGGCTGACCCAGATCGTTGTCGAAGCAGGGCGCCGCGAGGTCATGCTCCGTTTCGGTAAGCTGGCAGCCGACGAGGTTCGGCAAAAATGTTCACCTGGAGACCTCGTAACGCAGGCAGACGAGGCAGCGGAACAGTTCATTTGTGCTGAGCTTTCAAGGGCCTTTCCCGGGGCACTCCTCGTCGGTGAGGAAAATGTGAGCGCGGAACCGGCACTGCTCGACAGGCTATCCCACGCAGACCTGGCTTTCGTTATCGATCCGATCGATGGAACTCTCAACTACGCCTCCCACGTGCCGCTCTTTGCCGTCATGGCTGCGGCGGTCGTCCGGGGCGAAACCGTTGCAGCGATCATCCACGACCCGGTCGTCGGTGACAGCGCGCTGGCGCTGCGCGGAGAGGGAGCTTGGCTGTCACAACCGGATGGGGGCAGTCGCGATCTGCGCGCCGCACAGGCGGTGGAGCTTGCCGCAATGAGCGGCATGGTCAGCTGGCAGTATTTCCCTGAACCGCGCCGCACGGAACTCCCCCGATACTTCGGGGCTTTCGCCAATGTTTCGTCCCTGCGGTGCTGCGGGCACGAGTATCGGCTGGCCGCTGCGGGCCATTGCCACTTTCTACTCTACGGACGCCTCAACCCCTGGGACCACGCACCAGGTTCGCTCCTTCACAGTGAAGCCGGGGGGTATGCGCGGATGCTGGACGGAACCCTCTATCGCCCGGGGAAGCCGTCGACCGGACTGCTCTGCGCGCCCGATCATCACAGCTGGCACGAGATAAGGTCCGTCTTTACGCCCTAGAGCATTTCCGTGTTTCTCCGAATCGCGGAAATGCTCTAGCTCTTTGTTTTATCGCATTTTCTTCACGCGAACCGGTGTCCACTTCGCTCGAAAATGCTCTAGATCATCGGACTGAAAATCGTATCCGGTCCGATGATCCAACTTTCTGTGTTTGCATCGGCTTTGCCCCGAAAACCGCAATCCACTTTTCGGGCCGATGCTTTAAGTGGGGATCCTCATGCGATCAAAGCAGGATGTCTCCTGTCGCTACACACTGGCCAAAATGGACCGCCTCACTCCAGTTGACCTTGCCGGTTGACCTTGAACGTGCTCCCGCGCGGTGAGCCGCAGCCCCGACCTCAAGCACCAAGCTCGCGGCGACTGGCCATAGAATGCCTGGTTTCAGGTGATGAGCTCATGTCCGCCCTGGCGCGGGGCTGACTGGAGTGGCGCTCGCTAGCTTGATGGCCGCAATGGGGGGAAGCGGACACCGGCTTCCATTTCGCTGCAGTCGTTGAGCTTTGAAGCGCTGCGTGTCTAGACTCTCCTGGCGAGGTGAATCCACGACGAATGAAAAGAGATACGGAGTGCGCCTGGAAAGGCCCGACTGCAGATCGGTGCTGTGCCGGTGCGCTTCGCGTCGGATGGCTCGGTCGAGGTTCTCCTGGTCACCACGCGCACCACGAAACGCTGGACTGTCCCGAAGGGCTGGCCGATCAAAAAGCTCAAGGCCCATGATGCTGCCGCGCGGGAGGCGCGCGAGGAGGCTGGCGTTGTCGGGAGGATTCGCAAGAAGCCAGTGGGCCGCTACATGTATTGGAAGCGGATGGCGGATCATTTCCTGCTGTGCAAAGTGAAGCTATTCCTCCTCACTGTCGAGGATCGGCTCGATACTTGGCCGGAGCGCAGCCAGCGGCTTCACCACTGGTTCAAATTGACCGACGCGGCTGATTTGGTCGAGGAGCCGGGGTTGAGGGCTGCGTTGCGCTCGCTAAAACTGCCATAAAGTCGACCGGCGTTAGTCGAAAGCCCGCATTGGGTCGATTCCGGTCGAAGGAGGGCTACGCGGTGTGGGTCCGCTGTCGGGCGGCGATGCAGAATCCGCCCCTGGCGGAACGGCCGGGGCGGTCGTGCCCGCCGGCGCTCATCGTTCTGGACCCTTGAGGTGACGCCTAGGGGTTTCCGTTCTCCTCCGGCGGAAAGCGCGGGCTGCCGTAGGGATAGTAGTCCGTCAGCGTGAGATTGGCGTAGGGCAGGGCTTCGAGATGCACCGTGCCCATGAACGGTTTCGGCGGCTCGACCAGGAGGATCGTCGGCGCGAAACCGCTATCGTCGAAACCCCGGCGGAAGTGGACGCGGGACTTGATCGCGATGACATCGAAGTCCTCGGGCTTGAGACCGAGCTGCCAGAGGTCCGATGGCTCGATGATCTGGACCAGATAGGGGCTCAGGACCAGCACATTGCCGTTGCCGAAGCTGACGCAGACAGTCGCGTTGCCCATGCCGCGCACGGTCGTCGCCGCCCGGATAGCGCGTATGGTGCCCGTGATGCGCACGGCCTCTCCGGCCGTTTCATCGACAAGCCCGCCAATCTCCGCGTCGAACGCGTCGCCAGGCCCGGCGCCGGCCGCCAGCACGGACGCAATGGCGTCGGGTGAGGCAATGGTGGCGATCAGGGTGCGTTCGAGCTTTTGCGCGATGATCTCCTGCAGCAGCCAGGTGGCGTAGCCCGAGCGATCGCTGTAATCGGCGAGCACGACCGGCGCCCGGCCGGCCGTCACGGCCTCACGGGCGAGAGCGACGCCGTCCTTCATCCTGTGGATCGTCACGGTCTCGAGCAGCGCATCGCGCCGTCGCCAGATCCAGTCGGCCATATCGAGGAGCACGCGCTCGGCGAGATCCGGGTCGTCATTGGTCAGGACCTGAAGGCCCATCCCGGCATCGGGAACGTCCGACCAGGGAAACCCGAAGAAGACATTGACGAAGACATCCGGCTCGCGTGCCTCCCAGATCAGCGCCCGCTGGACCAGATCGGACCAGGGCGAGGCGCCGGTCCACATCACGACCGTGGGGGCGAGGATCGGAATCCGCAGCGACCGGTGTACCGGCCTGAAGCTGCCGCGGATCGCCCTGACCAGCATGCGCGCCGCGCGCTCGCCCTGCAGGTGCATGTCGTAATGCGGGAAGTATTTCACGCTGAAGGCCATGTCGGCCTGCTCGAGAAAGGCTTCGTCCTCATTGCCATGGGGATCGAATGTCGAGGAGATGAAGGCCTCCCGGCCGACGACCTCGCGGACGCGCCTTGCGATATCGGCCTCGGGACGGGCTACGCCGCGCACGGCCAGCGCGCCGTGAAGCGCCAGATAGACGCCGTCCAGCCTCGGTTGCGCCCGCAATTCCGCGATCATGACACCGAGGAAATGCTCGTAGGCATCGCGCGTGATCCAGCCCGAGCCCGTGCCGGTGCGTGGCCAGAGCGGGGAGGTGATGCCGATCAGCTCGACATCGTCATAGTCGCGCGCAACCTGGACGAAGCCGCCCATATAGCCCTTCGGGTCGGTCGCAAGCAGCGCCTCGCCGCCGGCCGGCGAGCCGGGATAGATGAAATCCTCCCGGGTGGTGTCGTTGGGGAGGAAGGTGACGGTCTCATGCGCGAACTGGAGAACGGCGATACGGATCGGCTTGGACATCATGCTCGTTTCACGTCGTAGAATTGTGCGAAGCCAATACGCATCCCGGTCAATCCGCGATAGGCCGTCTTCTCGTAATAGGCGCCGAGCGGGATATAGGGCACCTCGACGAAGAACTGCTTCTGGATTTCGGCGCAGATCGTCTTTTGGGCGGCGATGTCCCTGGCCGCGAACCAATCGAGACGCAGCTCTTCCAGGCGCGGCGATTTCGGCCAGCCGAACCAGGCCTGATCGCCATTGCCGCGGATGCCGAGCTGGCTTGCGGGATCGAAATTGTTGGTGCCGTTCAGGTAGGTGAAGAAGATGTTCCAGCCGCCCTTGTCGATGGGCTGCTTGCTGGCGCGGCGTTGAACGACGGTGCCCCAGTCGGTCGAGACCAGGTCGACGTTCATCCCGGATTTCTGCAGCGCGTCCGCCGCCACCATCGCCAGCGCATGGGTCGAGGGGTAATCGGTCGGATCCAGCAGCACGATGCGCTCGCCCCTGTAGCCGGCTGCCGCAAGCTCGCGCCTGACTGCCGCGAAATTCCGCTTGCCGACCAGGGCCTCCGTTCCGGCCGTGGTCGCGAGCGGCGTGTCCGGGCTGAACACGCCGACATGGTCCTTCCACATCGAGCGTTCGTCGCCGGCGACCGCGGTCATGAACTCGCTCTGGTCGATGGCGCCGAGCAGGGCGCGCCGGATCGCGGGATTGTCGAAAGGCGGGAGCAGACTGTTGAAGCGCAGGCAGCCGATGCCGCCGGCCGGATCGAGACCTTCGAGCTTCAGTCCGGCCTTGGCTCTCAGCGCAGCCAGCAGATCCGGTGTCGGGTTCTGCCACCAGTCGATCTCACCGGTACTGAGCGCGTTGGCCGCCGTCGAAGGGTCGGGCATGATGCGCCACTCGACCCGGTCGAAGAAGACGGTCTTGGGGCCGGCGGTGAAGGTGGCCGAGCCATTCGAGCGCGGAACATAGCCTGCGAATTTTTCATACACCGCCAATGCGCCCGGCACCCGCTCGTCGGCCTTGAAGCGATACGGGCCGCTGCCGACCATCTCCGTCACCTGCTTGTTGGGGTCGGTCACCGCGAACCGTTCCGGCATGATGCAGGGCATCGACGTTCCCGTCTTGCCAAGCGCGGCCGGAAGCAGCGGGAACGGTCGCTTCAGGCGGAATGTCACGACCCGGTCGGATTCGGCCGACAACTCGTCCGTCGCATCCATCAACGCCCGGCCGAAGGCATCGCGGGCGGAAAAGCGACGGATGCTCGGCACGACGTCCTGCGCCCGCACCGGCTCGCCATCATGAAAACGCAGGCCCTCGCGCAATGTCAGTCGCCAGGTCTTGCCGTCATCCTCGATGGTATGGCCCGCCACCATCTGGGGCTCGAAACCATAGTCGGCGTTCTGCCCATAGAGCGTATCGAAGACGAGGTAGCCGTGATTGCGCGTCACCGTCGCCGTCGTCCAGACCGGATCGACGATCGCGACATCCGCCTCGGGAACGAATTTCAGGACTTTTGCCGGCTGCGCGACACTGGGCTTTGCGATCACCGAGACGGCGGCGCCAGCGGCAGCGCCCAGAAATGTCCGACGCTTCATGCCTTGAGACCTTCCGTTTGAGCAGAGGGAACGGTCGCGGGGTGCGCTTAGAGCCTGCTGCGAAAAAGTGGCAACGGTTTTTCGCATAAAGCATGCTCTAAACGATGAGAGTCGATCACGTTTTCTGCGTTTGGACGATTTCGTCCAAACGCAGCGTGATCTAGTCTCGCCGCGATGTCAGCAGGCCGATCCTAGAGCGGCGGAAAGAACGCGCGCAAGGCGCGCAGCGGAAAGCGGCCCTCGTGAATCCGTCATCGCTTGTGCATCTGCTCGTTCCGTAGACACCGGGCGAGCTTTGATCCGCGTCGCGTCCGCTTTCAGGCGTCGAGGCAGCGTCCGCTCCCGGCGCGTTTTCCCCGGACGAGCGACGGGCGTTTGTGTCTTGCGCATCAACAGCGCGTCAACGTGATTGGGATCGGTTCAAGCGGACAACATCAGGGCCAGCGGTCATATCGTGCCGCGCAAACAGGCCGGAGACGTGACTGCACCCGACCCGCAAAGCTCAAGCATCGCCAAAATCACATTGCCAAAGGCGCCATCCAGACATGACAATGCCCTTCGTCACACCCGAGCCGGACACCGAAATGCTCTACAAGGTCACCACGCCCTACGCGCTCGAGAACGATCATAGGCTCGCCTTCGATGATCCGGCCCTCGGCATCGACGGGGGTCTGCCCCTGACCTCGCTGACCCTCTCCGACAAGGATCGCAAGCATCCGCGGCTTGAGCATCCGCGGCTCGCCGAGATGCTGCGGTTTTTCGACTGATGGGTCTGCGCATCGTCGTCACCGGTTGGACCGGCCAGGTCGTCCGCGCCATGCTGGAGCGCGTGCCGGCCGGTGTTGAAGTCGTCGCGCTCCGCCGCCCGGATCTGGATCTCGCCATCCCCAAAATGGTCGCGCCAGCGCTGCGCGCGGCCAGGCCCCATGTCATCGTCAATGCGGCGGCCTATACGGCGGTTGACCAGGCTGAGAGCGAACCCGACCTCGCCATGCGCGTCAACGGCGAGGCGGCGGGTGAAGCGGCGCGCGCGGCTGCCGCACTTGGCGTCCCCGTTATCCAGATCTCGACCGACTACGTCTTCGACGGGGCGCTCGACCGGCCCTATCGCGAGGACGACGCGACCGGGCCGATCTCAGCCTATGGTGCCAGCAAGCTGGCCGGCGAGCGGGCGGTCGCGGCCGCCTCGGACAACCACGCGATCCTGCGCACGGCCTGGATCTACAGCCCCTTCGGCAAGAATTTCGTCAAGACCATGCTGCGCCTGGCCGAAACCTGCGACGAGGTCGGCGTGGTCGCGGACCAGCAGGGCTGCCCGACCAGCGCGCTCGACATCGCCGACGCCGTCCTGGCGGTGGCGCACAATCTGGTCGCCCGCCCCCAGGACGAGACGCTGCGCGGCATCTTTCACATGAGCGCTGCGGGCGAAGCGGTCTGGGCCGATGTCGCCGAGGCGATCTTCGCAGAGCGGGAGCGGCTCGGCGGCAAGCCGGTCGCGGTCAAACGCATCGCCACGACGGATTACCCGACGCCAGCGCAGAGGCCGGCCAATTCACGGCTCGACTGCGGCAAGCTCGCCGCGCGGCACGGCGTTACGCTTCCCGCATGGCGCGGCTCGCTGGCGACCTGCGTCGAGCGTCTCCTCAAGGATCAGGGATAGACCATGAAGGGTATCATCCTCGCCGGATGTCTGCTTATGGCGCACTGCGGCATCGATGTGAGAAGCTAGTGCCGTCGGCGGCCCGGTTTCGGTCTCCCGTTTGCCGACAGCCACTCGCCCCGGGCAAACGCGGGAGAGCAAGCCAACAATCTCACTGGACGGTTGGGCGCAACGAGGAAGCCGCGTGATCGGCAATAGCCACCTTCGGGATTCGCGCCGACGTCAGCTACGGTCATGTATTGTCCTGAGACTGATCCATGATCTGGCAGAATCCCCGCAATGGCCGGCACAGATGGATCTCGCATGGCACCTGACGTGAGCACGACTCCTCGCCGCGGCACCACCGGCCTGCGCCAATTTCTGGATCTTGAGCAGCAGCGCAATTGGATAGAGGGCAGGATCGACTTGTGCGACGCCGACGAGCGCTCGGAGTCCCTCGAACTGCGGTTCAAGTACGTCACGAGATTTCAAAAGCTGCTTCGTCGCCCGCAGGCACAAGACGTTCTGGAGATTCTCAGGCTCTACGGCCAAAACTGCATCCCCATCCCGCGCAAGAGCGAGCGTCACTACTGGTCGGTTTCTTGTCTGCCCTCGACGTCCGACAAGCCGCTCGTCCGCGTTAATGCGAGCTGGATGGAGCTTTTCACAATCTATGCGGACGGCGAGGGCATCCGTGCGAGATTCTTGGTGCATCTTTCGGATTTCACCACGGACCATTCACCCGCACAGAGCCATGTGGACGAACCTTTTCTCCAACACTGCGTCACGGCGCCAGAAGATGTCAGCTATTTCTTCCCGCGCGGCGCAGATATGTTCGGCATCAATGTGCGGAGCTCCGCCTCGATCCGCCGTTTCCTTGCGGCTCGCCGCATCCTGGGTGCCATTCGGACTTTCAATCTGACGCACATGAACCGGGGTCGGAACGCCTATCAGGCGAGCCACTGCTACAGCTTGGCGGATTGCATGCTGGCAGGTTGAGTGGCTCTCAGATGGCCGCCAGCCTGGCGAGGCTACCGGATCGCTCCGACGTTGCGGCCGCAATCCGCACCGCGCGGGCTCATGGCGACACGCTGATCGGCTGAGCGGGCGCTCCGCGGCGGCGCGACGGGAAGCCAGGGCCGAGCCACGGCCACGATGTGAGAACGAAGGCACGGGGGACGTAGACGTCGAATCGCGCCTCTGCCAGCCCCCTTCGTCGGCTTGGCGTTTGCGCAGCGCGGGTGTCGGCTCAGGCCTCGCATTCCAATGAGACCGGAGATGGCCCGAACCGCTCGGGGTAAGCATGGAGCGGCGAGCGTCCGGTTCCGGACGGGACCGTCGGTGCGGGATGGAGGTGATCGAGAGCGGTGCTATGAAAGAGGCATGATCGGTGCGGATGCTGCATCGCCTAGGCACCTGAATGGCCGCCAACTATCATTTCTGTTCCAGCAACGGTTCCAGTGTTCTGAATGTCCGACAACTCCGCCATCGCATCCCGCATCGCCGCCGAGATCGGCGCGCGCCTGCCGCAGGCAGCCGCCGCCATCGCACTGATCGACGAGGGTGCGACCATTCCCTTCATCGCGCGCTATCGCAAGGAGGCCACCGGGGGACTCGACGACACCCAACTGCGCCAGCTCGGCGAACGGCTGATCTATCTGCGCGAGCTGGAAGGCCGACGCGGCACCATCCTCGAGGCCATTCGCCAGCAGGAAAAGCTCACGCTTGAACTCGAGGCCTCCATCGCTGCCGCCACGACCAAGGCGGAGCTGGAGGACATCTATCTTCCCTTCAAGCCCAAGCGCCGCAACAGGGCAGAGATTGCTCGTGAGCGCGGCCTCGGGCCACTCGCCGACGCGATCCTTGCCGATCGCAAGGCGGTGCCGGCCGAGCTGGCGGCGGCCTACCTCACCGACGATGTGCCCGAAACCAAGAGCGCGCTGGAAGGAGCTCGGGACATCCTGTCGGAGCAGTTCGCCCAGAATGCTGAGCTGCTCGGTCGTCTCCGCGGCTATCTCCGTCAGAAGGCGGATTTGCGTGCGAAGGTGATCGAAGGAAAGGAGGAGGCGGGTGCCAAATTCTCCGACTATTTCGATCACACCGAGCGCTGGGCCAACGTGCCAAGCCACCGTGCGCTGGCCATGCTGCGGGGCCGGAACGAGGACATACTGACGCTCGACATCGAGGCCGATAAGGCTGATCCGCGTCCGGTCAAGCCGGTGATGCGCATGATCGCCGAGACCTACGCCATCGGCGAAAGTTTGCCGGGCGATGCCTGGCTGATGGAGGTCGTCGGCTGGACCTGGCGGGTGAAGCTCTCGCTTCACCTCTCGGTTGACCTGATGACCGATCTGCGGATGAAGGCGGAAGCCGAGGCGATCAATGTCTTCGCCCGCAACCTCAAGAATCTGCTCCTGGCAGCACCTGCCGGATCGAGAGCGACCATGGGTCTCGATCCGGGCATCCGTACCGGTGTGAAGGTGGCGGTGGTCGATGGCACCGGCAAGCTGCTTGCCACCACGACCGTCTATCCCTTCCAGCCGAGAAACGATGTTCGCGGCACGCAGGCCGAGCTTGCGAGCCTCATCCGCAGGCACGGCGTCGAACTCGTCGCCATCGGCAACGGTACGGGCAGTCGCGAGACCGAGAAGCTGGTCGCGGAGATGCTGGGCGATCTACCGCCGCCCAAGCCGATCAAGGTGGTCGTATCGGAGGCCGGGGCCTCGGTTTATTCCGCCTCGGAACGGGCCGCCGCCGAGTTCCCGGGCCTCGACGTCACGCTGCGCGGCGCCGTTTCCATCGCCCGGCGCTTGCAGGACCCGCTGGCGGAACTCGTCAAGATCGATCCGAAGTCGATCGGCGTCGGTCAGTATCAGCACGATGTCGATCAGTACCATCTCGCCCGCGCGCTCGATGCCATGGTCGAGGACGCCGTGAACGCGGTCGGGGTCGACCTCAACACCGCTTCGGCCTCTCTGCTGGCGCGGGTATCGGGGCTCGGCGCTGCGCTTGCCGAAGCGATCGTCGCGCATCGCGATGCCAACGGACCGTTCGGCACGCGCCGCCAATTGCTCGCCGTTGCCAGGCTCGGACCTCGGACCTTCGAGCAATGCGCCGGCTTCCTGCGCATCCGGGATGGATCCGAGCCGCTCGACGCCTCATCGGTCCATCCGGAAGCCTATGGCGTCGCCCGCAAGATCGTCGCTGCCTGCGGGCGTGACCTGCGCTCCCTGATGGGTGATAGCGCCGAACTGTCCAGGCTCGATCCTCGCGCCTTCGTCGACGATCGCTTCGGCTTGCCGACCGTGCGCGACATCATCGCCGAACTCGACAAGCCAGGCCGCGACCCGCGCCCTGCCTTCAAGACCGCGGCCTTCGCGGACGGCGTCGACGACATGAAGGACCTCGAAACCGGGATGATGCTGGAGGGCACGGTGACGAACGTTGCCGCCTTCGGTGCCTTCGTTGACATCGGCGTCCATCAGGATGGGCTCGTCCACGTCTCGCAACTTGCCGAGCGCTTCGTAAGGGATGCGCACGAGGTGGTGAAGGTCGGCGACGTCGTGAAGGTGCGTGTGCTGGAGGTCGACATCAAGCGCAAGCGCATCTCGCTTTCCATGCGTAGCGACGCGGGCTCCGAGGCCTCGAAGGGGCAGCGTGAGAACGGGCGCAACGATGCTCGTGCTGGCAAGGGCAACGTCGGCCGGGCAGGGCCGCCGCGGACACCACAGAAGGAAACCCAGGGTGCTCTGGGTGCCGCCCTTATGGACGCGCTCAAGCGACGATAGGGAGACAGGCCGTCGACTGCGGGGCTCGCGGCTGAGTAACGCCCGGCATCGGTCGAAGCGGAGATCGCTTGATGTGCAGACGGAGCGATCTGTCGCCAATCTCATGCTGACGCGATGGCGCCGAGCTCGCGTCCGCACGGAGGTCGAGACCCTATTCGTTCCAGCTGATCACCGCGCGTCCGCTGGTGACATCCCTCACCAGCTGGGAGACCCCATCGGCCTCGCGCTTTGGAACGGATACCGACAGCACGGCGCCGGTGTCCGTGAAGACCTGATCATTCACCTGCACCCCCGGTCGATCGGCAAGACGCGCGTGAACGCGCGCCAGGTCGCCGAAGGCACAGGTGATCATCGCCGAGGCAGCCTCGATCAGCGCCGTCTTCTCGGCCTCGCGCAGGCATAAGGCGGCCGTGCCGCCATAAGCGCGGATCAATCCGCCACTGCCGAGCAGGACCCCGCCAAACCAGCGCGTCACGACAACGGCGACGCCATCGAGCGCCTGCCCGTCGATGGCAGCGAGAATCGGCTTTCCCGCGGTGCCGCTCGGTTCTCCGTCATCGTTGAACCGGTAGCTCGGCCCGCAACGCCACGCCCAGCAATTGTGATGGGCAGCCGGATCGGACTGAGCCGCGATAAACGCCTTGGCCGCTGCTTCATCCGCAATGGGGCCGGCAGTCGCAAGGAAGCGGCTCTTCTTGATCTCCTGCCGGAACGAGAAGGGCCCACAGAGGGTAAAGCGCATGTCCATGCGCCCTTCTATCATCGCGCCTTCCAGGCGAAAGGCGACCAACCCAATCACGGTCGCTGAGCCAAGGTCAGGTCTTGGCGTACCCGGCACGCAAGGATGGCGAGCGATCCGTGGTTTCGATCTCCGACGTCGGTTCTCCTGGTAGCCGCGGACGTCGCCGGCAATGGCGGCTGGCGTTCCGGATCGGCTTTGGGAGATCGGCGATATCGTCGCGCTGGTCGAAGCGACTGCCCCTCTACCGAGCAGACGGATCTGTGGCATGGCGGGCGACCGCCGTGCTAAGTTTGGCCCGTCATGAGCAAGTGACGTCATGAGCAAGTGACGTCTTGGGCAAGTGGCGACATGGGCAAGTGAGAGAGGCGCTGCTCTTCGGGTGAGGGATCCCGGTCATCCGGTGGAGGCCGAGCAACAGAATTCTTCACGCCGACCTGAGCATTCTGCGCTCTCCCACGTTTGGATCATCGGACCGGAATTCGTATCCGGTCCGATGATCTGACCTTTTTGTGTTTGCATCGGCTTTGCCCCGAAAACCGCAATCCACTTTTCGGGCCGATGCTTTTAGCCGACGGGAGGAAAGTCCGATGCGACACGCCCTTACCGATAAGGCATTTGCGGTGGCCCTCGTCTTGACCGCGACATCGCCAGCCTGGGCGCAGGATCAACGCCCCGCTGGGTCCAGCCAGTCGCTCACCTGCAGCTTCAGCGGCGATCATGGGGAAGGGAAGATCACCTTCAACGGCCGCTGCTCTGGCGCGCTTGACTTCAGCCTCTCCGTCCAGATCGAACGCGGGTCCGCATCGCGGACGAGGGGGCATGAAAGAACGTTCCGCCAGGGCACGGGGCCGATTGCCGACTTGTAGGGCTCCTGTCAGGGCTGAACACGTTTCGCAGGCAAGATGTCGCCGGCGCAAGATGTCGCCGGCGAGAGGCCCAATGGGTCGGCCGTTTCCGGGCGTGGCGACGGCCCGGCGATTTCACGATCGTGAACCGGTATTGTTGTGGCGATTGACGAGTGTCCGCTTTCCGGCAGGCGCCGAATGTCGCTCACGGTGCGTTTTCCCCGGACGAGCGACGGGCGTCTGTGGCCCTTTCCTGGCGCCTGGATCGCCGTGCGTCCGTTGGGACGCAGGGTGGGCGATCTATCTCTTTGTTTGAGCATCGGATTTGCCCGAAAACCGGATTCCACTTTCCGGTCCGATGCTCCTGCAGGTCCGCTTTCGGGAAACTCGATCGATAGGCCCGAGGCCGGCGCAGTTTCAGCGCCAGCATCCACCAGGCGAGTGCGTGTTCGGGAATGCCTGCGCTCCGCGACCGCACGGCCCGGGGCGACCGGTATCATCGAGGTCTTATCAACCTCGTCGTCGCCGGCGACAGGCGCCGGCGCCGGCTGTCATCGCGCCTCCGTCAAGCTGCGCTGCACAAATGTCCTTGCTGCGGCGCCGCAAAAATATGGAACCCATCGCTCGCTGGTTCGTTGGGGAGACTTGTGCGCCGGGAAAGGCACGCTGGGACCATGAAAAGGATTCAGCCTCAGGAGGCATGGATGACACAGGAAATCGGCCCCCCCGCTGACTCGCAGTCTGCTGCCGCGGCGAATGCAAAGCGCCAGAGAAACCACTCGCGCCTGATCCGGATATCCGCTTACTCGGTCGCAACCGTTCTGGCGCTCCTGATGACCACGGCGACCTTGCCGCCGATTCTGGCCGATCAATCGGACCGGGCCGTCATCAATGCGCCGATCACGCTCCTCACCGCTCCGATCAACGGCGAGCTGAGGCAGATGACCGGCCAGGTGGGCCAGCACATGCAGCCGGGCGAGCCTGTCGCCCATGTCGAAAACCGACGTGTCGACCGCACGACCCTGATCACGCTGGAAAGCAAGGCTGAAGAGCTTCAGGGGGCCCTTCTGGCCGCCACCGAAAAGAAGGACGCAGATCGCCAGTACATCGCCGCGCTCGATGCCGAAATCCTGAAGCAGGTCGACCAGACAACGCGACGTCTGGAAGCCGAAATCCACGAGGCCCGCGCCCGCGTCGCGGCGGCAGAGGCCGGCGGGCTTGCCAAGAAGGCTGTGGTCGATCGCCAGCAATCGCTGGTCGCCCGCAACGTCGCCAGCCTGGATCTCGTCCGTCCAACCCAGCGGCAATACGAAGCGGCTCGCTTTGAAGGGGAAGCGGAGGTCGCCAAGCTCGACCAGAAGATCGCGCAGCTCAACGGTGTCAGAAGCGGGATCTTCGTCGGGAATGAGCTCAGCGGCCTCGCCATCCTCGCCCAGAAGCGGCGAGATATCGCCTATGATGCCCAACGCATGGAGATCGAGGAGACGCAGATCACATCGAGCCTCGCGGCTCAGCAGAGCCTTCTCGCTGCCGAGAAGGACCGGCTCGAGAACTTGACCAACGCGGCGATCGTGGCGGCGAATGGCGGCTCGATCCTCAGCCTCGGCAGCACGGCCGGGCGTCACGTCAAGGCCGGCGACGCGATCGCGACGATCACCGATTGCGACAAGGCTTTCGTCGTGGCGATATTCTCCTACCGGAAAGCCCAGGCTCTGGCCGTCGGCACCCGGGTCAGCGTCACCGGCGCGACCGCAGGCGCAAACCGCCAGGGCACGATCAGCGAAATCCTGCCAAAAGCCAGCGACAAGACCGACGAGCAATATGCAGTTCCGTTTCCGCAGACGGAACGGCGGGAGATGTATGTCCTGGTCAGTCTTGATCCGCCTGAGGCCGCCGTACCCGCAGCGGACCGGCGCGGGGATGTCCAATCCGACATCTGCTCGATTGGACAATGGGTCACCGTCACGCGTGCCAATGGCTGGGTACCGTCCGCCTCGGTCGCCTGGAGGACGGTGACGGATGGGCTTTCAGGCCCTCGGGCCGCCGCCCTCTGGGACGCCACGTCGTCGACAGTCGTCGGGGCGGCCGAGGCGACGTCGCGAGGGGTGGTCCGTGCCGTGACATCCGATGAAGCGAAACAGGTTTGGCTTTCTGTTTCCAGCGGCGCCGCCAGGACAGCCGAAGCCGTCTCGACCGGCTTTCGCAAGCTGGCGTCCTGGATCGCCCCGCCAAAGCCGAACCGTGACAGCGGGCACAACGCCGCGAAACCCGACGACGCGGCCGGAGCGGCATGTTGACCTGGTGTCTTCGCGCCATGGCGGCTGCCGTGCTGCTGGCAGCCGGGGCGGCCTCGGCGGCCGCACCCCGGCACGCTGTCGCCGCTCCGCTCTGTGCTGCTCTCGTGGCGGCCGTCGACGCGCAGGACAGCGGCAACCAGCCGCTCTTCCTGACCAGCTATCGTCCAGGCCCGGCCGAGACGGAACTCGTGCCGGCCCTGCGACAGTCCGCGTTCACCTATGACAACGCACTGGTCGCCATCGCTCTGACCGCCTGCGGGGATGTCGGCCGGGCGCGACGGATCGGCGATGCGCTTCTTCACGCCCTCGCTCATGATCGCAGCTTCCATGATGGCCGCCTCCGCAACGCCTATCGGGCCGGAGCGCTCGGTGCCGGACCGCCGGCCCTGCCGGGCTGGTGGGACGCAGGGCAAAAGCTCTGGGCGGAGGACAGCTATCAGGACGGAACCGCGACGGGAAACGTCGCCTGGGCCGCGCTCGCCCTCCTCACCCTCGACCAGGCAACCGGGCAGCGCGCCTACCGGGACGGTGCCGCGCGCCTGCTCGGCTGGATCCAGGCGCATGCCTACGATCCGCGCGAGCCGACCGGGTATTCCGGCGGCGTCGACGGGTTCGATCCGTCCCAGACGACGCTGAGCTGGAAATCGACCGAGCACAATCTCGATGTTCACGCTGTCGCGGCCTGGCTGAGCCGCCTGGAGGGCCGATCGGCCGATGCAGACATGGCCCGGATCGCGCGCGGCTTCCTCGACGCGGTCTTCGTGCCCGACCCGGGGCTGTTCCGCCTGGGAACCCAGCCGGACGGCCGGTTGCAGCCGACAGATCATCTGGCGCTCGACACGCAGCTCTGGCCGCTGATCGGCGTCGCCGACCCGCCAGACGCCTGGCGTCGGGCGATGGCCTTTGCACAGCGCAATCTGGCCGTGCCAGGAGGGTTCGATTTCAACGAGGATCGCGATGGCCTCTGGGTCGAAGGGACGGCGCAGGCGGCGCTGACCCTGCGCGCGCTCGGGCAGGCCACGGCGGCCGCAAAGCTGCTCGACGGACTGGCGGTCGACATCTCGCCATCCGGATTGCTGTTTGCGAGCCGCGAGCCGCGCATCACGACCGGCATCGCGATCGGCCCGGCGAGCACCGAGCCCGATTTCTTCTACTACCGGCGGCCCCATATCGGCGCCACCGCCTGGGGCGTGCTCGCAGCGCTCGGCTGGAACCCCTTCACCGGGCAGTCCGTGGAGTAGGCGACATGTTCCCACCGCCGCCAGATGCCACCTCCGTCCTGCTGACCGATCTCGGCATTCTTCTCGGCCTTCTGACCATGACGGGATTGCTCGACCGCGCCCATGCCACTGCGCGCGCGCTGTTCGGCGGCACGGCTGCGCTGTTCATCCTGGGCTATGCCGCCTGGCGCTGGCAGGAGACCTTGCCGCCTCTGGAGCCGAGCGTCGAGCAGGTCTGGCCGTACCTGTTCCTGGCCTTCGAATTTACGGCCATCCTCTACACGCTGATGTCGATCATCATTCTGGTTCGGTTCAAGAACCGTTCGGGGGAAGCCGATCGGGAGGAAGCCCGGCTTCGCGAAAGCGGCGACTGGCCGGCGGTCGACGTCTTCATCTGCACCTACAGCGAACCGCTCGACGTCGTCGAGAAGTCGATCGTCGCGGCGCTGGCCATCGATTATCCCAGCTTCACGGTCTGGGTTTGCGACGACACGCGACGCGCCTGGCTGAAGGATTACTGTGCCGAGCTCGGCGCGAACTATCTGACGCGACCGGACAATGCAGGCGCCAAGGCCGGCAATCTCAACAAAGCGCTCGTCCACACCGCCGGACGCACGAACGCGCCGCTGATTCTCGTCCTGGACGCCGATTTTGCGGTGAATCCGACGATTCTGCGACGGGTGGTCGGGCTGTTCCGCGATGAGCGTGCCGCCGTGGTGCAGACACCGCAGTTCTTCTTCAACGCCGACCCGATCCAGCACAACCTGATGAGCGCGGACGCCTGGGTCGACGATCAACGCATCTTCTTTGACGTGTTTCAGCCGGCCAAGGACGCATGGGGGTGCGCCTTCTGCGTCGGCACCTCCTTCGTCGTGCGGCGCGACCGGGTCACGGCGGCGGGTGGTTTTCCGCATGACGCCATCTGTGAGGACATCAACCTGACATACACGCTGATGCGGGACGGGTATGAGACGCACTGGCTCAACGAGCGGCTGAGCGCGGGGCTATCGGCCGAGGGATTGCCTGAATACATCACGCAGCGGACCCGATGGTGCCTCGGTACGATCCAGGTTGCGCTCCTGAAGACCGGCCCTTTCCTGGGCAAGAATTACACATTGATGCAACGTCTGCATTATCTGCATGGCGTTCTGAACTGGCTGTGCAAGCCCTTCATCGTTTTGATGTTGATCGCGCCGTCGATATACTGGTTCTTCGATATACCCGCGTTCCACGCCGACTACCTGTCCTTCCTTCGCTACGGCGTGCCTGCGCTCCTGGCACTCTGGATCTATAGCGGTTGGGTGTCGGGTCAGCGCACGCTTCCCCTGTTCATGGAAGTGACGCACGCCATCACTGCGCTGGCGGTCACCTTGACGCTGCTGTCGGCGACCGTCCGGCCGTTCGGGCGCCCCTTCAAGGTCACCGACAAAGGTGGGGATCGTTCGATCTCGTCGGTGCGCTGGACCATGGCGGCATGGTTCGGCGCCATCTCGCTGCTTTCGGCCGGCTCGATCATCTGGTCGTTCGTTTCCCCCTCCGGCGCCAGCGAAGTGTCGCCACTCGATTACTTCAACCTGCTCTGGGCCGGCGTCGCGATGCTGATCACCTTCGTCGCCTTTGTGATCTGCTTCGAGCGGCCGCGCCAGGCCGATGAGTTTCGTATCGCCGAGCCGAGCGCATTGAGGACGGACATCGGCACCGTCCGCTGCACGCTCTCGACGATGGGCATGGAAGGCGCGACCATTCAGCTCGCCCAGCTGCCGCATGACCTTGATCGAACCCGGCCGCTTCAGGTCTGGGTCGACACTGCAGGCTGGATCCGCGCCTTCGCAAGGGAGCACCGCAGCGGTGAGATCGCATTGCGTCTGGAGCCGAACGCCGCCCAGCGCCGCGCCTTGATTCTCCGGCTTTTCACCACGGCGGTCGACCCGATCGCGCGGACCGCGAATTGGCGAGGCGCCGTGTCGGGCGTCTTGCGACGGTGCTTCCGAACCGCTTGAGCCAGGAGCCGCTTGAGCCAGCAGAACCGCTTAAGCCAGCACATGGCGAAGGGCCGGATACGATGTCCGGTCCGATGATCTAACCGATCTTCGCGCTTTGGTTGCGCCCAAGATCCGCCTGGTCCAGCGCCTGTCCATCCTGCTTCATGATGATCTCGCGATGCGGATAGGGGATGCTGATTCCGTTTTCCTTGAAGATGTCCCACAAGGCGAGCAGCACCCTGCCACGCACATTTGTCAGTCCTTGTTGAGGGTCGTGGATCCAGAAGCGCAGGACGAAATCCAGCGAGGACTCGCCGAAATTCGTAAGCCAGCAGACCGGCCGCCGGTCCGCTTCGACCCGGGCAACGCTCATGGCCGCCTCGATCGCCAATTGGCTCACCTTGTGCGGGTCGGCGTCATAAGAGACCCCGAAATTCACGTCGAGTCGCACAAGGTTGTCGCTGAACGACCAATTGATGACCCTTTGGGTGATGAAGTCCTCGTTCGGGATCAGGTATTCGCGGCCATCACGCGTCACCACCGAAACAAACCGCGCCCGCAACTCGCGTATCCAGCCGAACGTGCCTTCAAGCGAAATCGTGTCGCCCGGCTTGATCGACTTATCGAGAAGGATGATCACGCCCGAGACGAAATTTGAAACGACCTTTTGCAGCCCGAAACCCAGGCCGACGCCGACAGCGCCGGAAAATACCGTCAGAGCCGTCAGGTCGACACCGACGGAAGAAAGAGCGATGGCAGCGGCCACCACCACCAGGCCGATCTTTGCGACCTTGCCAACCAGGACGCGGATCGATGGTGTCAGTTCTTCGGAGCTCTGGACACGCTCGTCGAGATATTTGCCGACGACGACGGCCAGCCAGACGGTCGCGATAAGCAGCAATGCCGCTTTCAGCACCGTGAGAGCGGAAAGGCGAATCACGCCCAAAGGCAAGGCGAGGCTGTCGAGGAAAGCCGCCGCTTCGTCGTTGATGCCCAGGATGACAAGGGCAGCATAGGTCCAGGCAAACCAGCCGAGGGTGCGCCCGACCAGACGGTTGCGGATAATCCGCGACAGGACCGATGCAAACAGCCACGCCAGGGACAATGAAAGCGCGATGGCGATGAAATGCGCCCGGCTTGGCCAGGTGAGGCTGCGCATGAGGATGAGCGCGACAAACAGGAAGACCGAGAAAAGGATCCAGTCTGTGCGCCGTAACAGCGCGACGATGACCCGCAACAGTCCGGGATGCCCCTTGATCTGGCGTGCCCGGTTCTCCAGGAGCGGTTCGAGACGCCGCGCCCCGAGCTTCGCCGCCAGGAAAAGGGATATGATGATAATGGTTTGATAGAGAAACCACGGCGTCGCAACGTAGTCCAGCCACGCGCTGATCCAGACCAGCGTGACATCGACCACGTTGCGAGAAACGATGCTCACACGATCGATATGGCGCGTGCATCACGAATGGCAAGCTTCCATCGATGCAGGGCGATCGAGCGCTCCGTCCTGAAGCATCGTTGAGCTGACGCGAGCCTGCCGACCCGTCGGTTTTGCCGCACGGCCGTCAGATGCCGATCGAGAACAGGAATTTGCGCCTGGGATCGGCATCCTTCTCGAAAATCCCCGGCATGCGTTTGGTGGCGATGCGGGTGTGGTGGGCGTGAAACGTCGCGCGACCTCCACGCCGGTGGACGTGCAGGGCGAAGAACAGGCCCGTGGACGCGGATGGGAACCTATTGCGGGCCGCAGCGTCTAACAGCATCGGACCGAAAAGTGGATCGCGGCTTTTGGGGCAAAGCCGATGCTCGAACAAAGCATCGGCTCGACCGGCACGGTCGTGGAGGAGAGCCAGGATGGCTTCGCAGGGAGATCAGGAGTCCGGCCCCGACCTCACCCTCGGCGTACCGGCCGCGACATTCGACGACACGGCGCTGCTTCAGGGCCATGTCGGCCGCGAGACGGTGGTTCTGGCCCGCGTCGGCGACGACGTGCTGGCGGTGAGCGGATCATGCACCCATTACGGTGGGCCATTGGCGCATGGGATCGTGGTCGGCGAGACGGTCCGCTGTCCGTGGCATCATGCCTGCTTCAGTCTTCGCACCGGAGAAGCACTCGGCGCGCCGGCCTTCGACCCGTTGGCGTGCTGGAAAGTCGAGCGCCGGGGCGACCGCGTTTTGGTGACGGGCAAGATCTTGGTGACGGGCAAGATCGCGATCGATGAGCTCGCGGCGAAGCCTCAGCCAGGCAGCGCGCCTGGCTCTCCGGAGCGCGTGGTCATCGTGGGCGGCGGCGCGGCCGGATTCGCCGCTGCCGAAATGCTTCGTCGACGCCATTATGCCGGGCAGGTGACCATGCTCAGTTCCGACGGCGACGCGCCTTACGACCGTCCCAACCTGTCAAAGGATTATCTTGCCGGCACGGCCGAAGAGGCGTGGATTCCGCTCCGGTCGGCCGAATTCTATGCCGAGAACACGATCGACCTGCACTTGCGGGCAACCGTCGCGCGCATCGATGTCGACGCCCACACGGTCGTCGCCGCCGATGGACGCGCCTTTCCATTCGACCGTCTGCTTCTGGCCACCGGGGCCGAGCCGGTGCGCCTGCCGATCCCCGGCGCCGATCATGCGCATGTTTTCGTGCTGCGCTCTCTTGCTGACAGCCGCGCGATCATCGACCACGCCCGGAATGCGAAGACGGCTGTCGTCCTGGGCGCTGGCTTCATCGGGCTGGAAGTTGCCGCAGCCCTGCGCGGCCGCGGCATCGCGGTCCATGTCGTGGCCCCGGGGGCTTATCCGCTCGAAGCGGTCCTCGGACCCGAACTCGGCGCGTTCATCCAGTCCCTTCACGAGGAGCACGGCGTCGTCTTCCATCTCGGGACAACCGCCCGGCGCATCGCCCAGCGGAGCGTCGCGCTGGGCGATGGCCGGGAACTCGATGCCGATCTCGTCGTGGTCGGCGTCGGGGTGAAGCCGCGCGTGGCATTGGCGGCAGAGGCCGGTATCGCCATCGACGAGGGCATCCTGGTCAATGAGTTCCTGGAGACGAGCGTGGCCGGAATTTTCGCGGCCGGCGATGCCGCCCAGTGGCATGATCGGAACAGCGCGGAATCGCGGCGCGTCGAGCACTGGGTCGTCGCCCAACGCCAGGGACAGGTGGCCGCCGAAAACATGCTTGGCTTGCGCCAGCCCTTCGTGAGCGTGCCGTTTTTCTGGAGCGCGCATTACGATGTGTCGATCCGTTATGTCGGCTACGCCCGCTCGTGGGACGCCGTCGAGATCGACGGCGACATCGCCAGGCGCGACTGCATGGTCGGGTACAAGAGGAATGGCAGGATCGTCGCCGTCGCCTCGATCGGGCGTGACGTCCAGGCCCTGGACTGCGAAGCGACAATGGCCGTGACGCGGCCCTGATTGCCGTCACGACGCGAGGCCTCCCACCCGGTGCAGCTCGGGCAAGAGCGGCTCCAGCACTGCCCATTCGGCGTCGGTCAAATCCGCTTCGCATCGCAGGCCAATGCGGCTGTGCTGTCGCCGAGTGGTTGGGGTCCGCATCGCAGGTTCCAAGAGGCTTCGCAGGTTCCAAGAGACTTCGCAGGTTCCAAGAGGCTTCGACAACCCCTTGGAATCATTGCCGCCCCGGTCATTCAACGCTTTTTTGGGGACACCGAGCGTGAAACGGATCGGCGAGAACCGGCCAGCGTTCGCGCTGGCTGCAGCATTCAGGTGAACCCGTCAGATGCCGCGTCTATGACCCCAGGCCAGTACGTGCAATTGCGGCAGGACCGTCGCCGTGAACCAGCGATCCGCCGCGACCTTGTCGACAAGCCAGCGGAAGCGCTGCATCAAATCGGGGATGTCGGCCTCCTCGCTGCCCGGACCTGCATGAGTCATCGACGGGGCAGGATTTCCGACTTGAAGGTAAATCGGCAGGGCCGGATAGCGCTTCGCAACGAGCCGGGCATAGGCATAGTCGTCGTCGTCAAACACAGCCAACTTGAGGACGCATCGCGGTCCGCGCGCCCCCGCCGTGATGCATTCGTCAAGGGCCTGCCAGTCCGTTGCCATCCCGGAAGACGGCGGCTTCGGGCTGAGCATCAGCCATTCGAGCGCGGCAAACCACGGCTGCGGCACGCTGCCTTGGGTTTCCAGGGCGAAGGTGTACCCCTTCTGGTGTCCTAGCGCGATAAGCGACGCCAGAGGCTGCAGAGCCGGATTGCCGCCCGACAGCGATACAAGCACCGGCACGGACCCGGCCAAATCCTCGACCTGCGCCAGGATCTCGGTCGGCGTCATCAATGTCCATTCGTCCCGGTATTCGCGCAGCACCGCATGGAGCGTATCGCACCAGCGGCAGCGATAGTCGCAACCGCCCGTGCGCACGAACACCGTCGGGCGTCCGATCAACGGACCCTCGCCCTGGATCGTCGGACCGAAGATTTCGCTGATGCGAATGCGCCCCTTCATGGACGGACCGGTCCACCGCTGGTCGCCGATCCGGTCAGGAGGCGTCCGGCCGCGGTGATATCGACGACGTCGTGGGGCACGCCGAGGCGCGAGGCGCAGCTCCGCACATCGTCCAGCTCCTTCTTGTGGCGTTGGCCGTCGTCGAACGACACGAGGCGGGTGAGGGTTCTTTCGGCGGCGACCTTGTGGGCAAGCGTGACGGAGTCCAATCCGCCGGAGATAACGATGGTCTTCACGAGCGTTCCTTGTTTTGACCGGGTAGGCTACGACCGGATCGGCTCACGCGCCGACAGACGTTTTGCGGATCACCCCGGACAGGGCGCGATCCGCCACGACGGAACAACCGACCGCATGGCCCAGCCAAGCGCTCGCCCCATCCGCCTTCTGGCGCAAAAAGAACCTGACTTGTGCGGATGTCAATTGGGGGGAGGTGGCAGCCGAAAAACGTGCTGGGAAGGGCTGCCCATTGGGCTTCGTGACCTCTTTCGGAAACACGCCAGCTCGGCCACTCGACCTTTTCGGGACGGAGAACCCACGCACCCAACGGCATCAACCGCTCAGGACAAGGCAGCCGGGCCTTGCACTCGCAAGCCATTCCCGGCCGCAGGCTATTCGCGCGAGATGGTGTCTGTATTCCAATCTGCCCCTACGGAAGCAGTGTCAGGCTGTTGAGGATGATCGCCCAAAGCACGGCCATGCTTGTCAGATAGGCCACGGCGCGCCACGGCTGGAGACCGCGCAGATAGATCGCGGTGTGCAGAATTCTGATCGCCACATAGCTGCCGAACAGCCAGGTCGCGCTCCGGGCGTCGCCGCCGAGCAGCGTGAACGCGAGCGCGGCAGCCAGAAACAACGGAATGTTCTCGACATCGTTGCGCCAGACATTGCCGCAGCGAACGACGAAGGGTGCTTCCAGTGCAGCGGGCGCGACGCGGAACAAGCGCGCATCTTCCGGTGTCAGGAACGCTCTGGAACGCGCCCGTGCAACGACCTGGACGAGGCTGAGCACTGTCGCCTTGAGCAGGAGAGCGGTGAGGGCAAGGACGAAGGCGGGCAAGGCAGGCAAGACGGTCAAGGCAGGCAAGGCGGGCAGGGCGGTCATGGTGTCGGTCCAAGGGAGGAGGAGGAGGAGGAGGAGGAGGAGGAGGAGTGCCTGATCTTGCCTTGTCCGCGGAAATCGACAATTGTCCGATCTGACAATTTTATGTTCCAATCCGCCACGCGCATCGAACAGGCCATGCAAGACATCAAGGTCGGCATTCTGGTCTTTGAAAAGTGCGGGGAAGCGGGGCTGGCGATCCCGCTCGATGTCTTCCGCGTCTGCGATGGCCTGGCGCAGCGCCACAAAAATGGGCCTCGCATCCGGTTCGAACCCGTCTTCGTCGCCGCTGAAGGGGGCACGCGCGAAACCGCGAGTGGCTTCACGATACGGACCGTCACGGCTCATCCCGATGAGCTCGACGCCTTGATCGTTCCGGGCATCGCGCACCCGAACAAGCCCGGCATCGAGCATATCCTTGTCGACCTCGTCGCGGAGCAGCACTGTATTGCCCGCTTCGCAGCGGCGGGGCGGCTGGTGCTCGGTACATGCTCGGGGGTGTTTCTGATCGGCGCCTCAGGTGCGTTGGATCAGCGCAAGGCGACGACGAGCTGGTGGCTCGGAGCCGAGTTCGCGCGTCTCTTCCCGGATGTCCGGATGAGCGCCGAAAGCGCCTTGATCCATGATGGCAACTGCGTCTCGGCAGGAGGCGTGGCCGCCTATTACGATCTGGCCTTGTGGCTCGTGCAGCATTTCGCGGGCGCCAAGCTGCGCAGTCAATGTGCCAAGATCCTGCTGGTCGACATGGGGCGGCAGAGCCAGACGCCCTATGTCGCCAGGGTGCTCATCGACCAGCCCACGGATGCGCTGTTCGTCCAGGCGCGCACCTGGCTCAACCAGCGACTGGACCAGCCGATCAGTGTCGCCGATCTGGCCCGGCATTGCCGGGCAAGCCCACGCACGTTGTTGCGCAGGTTTCAGGAAGGACTGCAGCAGACCCCCGCGCAATATGTCCAGAGCCTTCGGCTGGAGCGCGCCAAGACGCTCCTCGAAGGCAGCGCCCTCTCGGCAGACGAGATTGCCGCGCGCTGCGGCTATCAAGACGTCGCCGCTTTCCGCAAGGCGTTCAAGCAGCGCATCCGCCTGACGCCCAATCAGTATCGTGGCCAGTTCCGTCCTCCTGCAACCAGCAGCGCGTGAGGGCGGATTGCAGATCAGCATTGTCTCGGCGGCGCGCGCCGCGAGCAGCGCCGATCACGGTCGGGCATGGCGTCGACGTCGGGATGGCCGTGCCCCGATCACGTTTAGAGCATGCTGCGAAAAACCGTGGCCACCTTTTTGCAGCATGCTCTGGCGACGGGCGACGCATGAGAGTTCGCATGCCCTGACCATGCCGTGTTCGTAGCGCATTCCAACCGAGCCAGGAGGTCCCGATGACCGGCCAAGCCAGCAATCCGAGCCTCGATGCCCGCCTCGGCGAGGTGACGGAACGCATCGCCCGACGCTCCCACGACACGCGCCGGCGCTATCTCGACCGGCTTGCCGCAGCCGCGGAAGCCGGACCGCGCCGCCAGCGGCTCGGCTGTGCCAACCAGGCACATGGCTTTGCCGCCTGTGCGCCAGGCGACAAGGCGATGCTGCGCTCCGGCGCGGGCGCCAATCTCGCCATCGTCACCGCCTATAACGACATGCTCTCGGCGCATCAGCCCTATGAGCGCTTCCCCGAGCTGATCCGCGCCACGGCGCGGGCGGCAGGCGGGGTCGCGCAGGTCGCCGGCGGCGTACCCGCCATGTGCGACGGCATCACCCAGGGCGAGGCCGGCATGGAGCTGTCGCTGTTCTCGCGCGACGTCATTGCGCTGTCGACCGCGGTTGCCCTGTCGCACCAGAGCTTCGATGCGGCCGTGTTCCTCGGCATCTGCGACAAGATCGTCCCTGGCCTGATCATCGGCGCGCTTTCCTTCGGCCACCTGCCGGCGGTGTTCATCCCGGCCGGCCCGATGACGTCTGGCCTGTCCAATGACGACAAGGCGAAGGCGCGCCAGCTTTTCGCCGAGGGCAAGGTCGACCGCGAGGCGCTGCTCGAGGCCGAGGCGCAATCCTATCACGGCCCCGGCACCTGCACCTTCTACGGCACCGCCAACACCAACCAGATGGTGATGGAGATCATGGGGCTGCACCTGCCGGGCGCCTCCTTCGTCAATCCCAACACGCCGCTGCGCGAGGCCCTGACCCGGGCGGCCACCGAGCGGGCGATGGCGATCACCGCGCTCGGCAACGACTATACGCCGGTGGGGCGGATGCTGGACGAGCGCGCCTTCGTCAATGGCGTGGTCGGCCTTCATGCCACCGGCGGCTCGACCAACCACACCATGCATCTCGTCGCGATGGCGGCGGCGGCGGGCATCCAGCTGACCTGGGACGATTTCTCCGACCTCGCCGAAACGACGCCGCTGCTCACAAGGATCTATCCGAACGGCAAGGCCGACGTGAACCACTTTCATGCTGCCGGCGGCATGGGCTTCGTCATTCGCGAATTGCTCGGGGCAGGGCTGCTGCATCGCGATGTCGAGACGGTCTGGGGCAGCGGGCTCGACGCCTATGTCCAGGAGCCCGCGCTCGGCACCGACGGTGCGCTGACCTGGCGCGACGGCACTGATCGCAGCGGGGATGAGACGGTGCTGCGCGGCGCCAGAACCCCCTTCCAGCCGACCGGCGGGCTCACGGTTCTGACCGGCGATCTCGGCCGGGCCGTGATCAAGACCTCGGCCATTGCCAGGGAGCGCCATGTCATCGAGGCCCCGGCCCGCATCTTCCACAGCCAGGAGGCGCTGCAGGCCGCCTTCAAGGCCGGCGAGCTCACGGGCGACCTGGTCGCGGTCGTGCGCTTCCAGGGGCCGCGGGCCAATGGCATGCCCGAATTGCACAAGCTGATGCCGCCGCTCGGCGTGCTGCAGGACCGCGGTTTCAAGGTGGCGCTGGTCACCGACGGACGGCTGTCGGGCGCCTCCGGCAAGGTTCCCGCCGCCATCCATGTCACGCCTGAGGCCGTCGAGGGCGGGCCGATCGCCCGGATCCGCGACGGCGACCTGATCCGGGTTGACGCGGTCGCGGGCACGCTGACCGTGCTGGTGGACCCCGCGGATTGGGCCGCGCGCGTGCCGGCCGAAGCCGATCTCGAACCCTCGCATTGGGGCGTCGGGCGGGACCTGTTCGCGTCGTTTCGCGCCGCCGTCGGAAGCGCCGATACGGGCGCGACGATCTTTTCGGGTGCCTTGTCACGTCTCGCTGTCGACGGCACGCCATAAAACCACGCGCCGCCCCTGGGGCGAGACGACCATCTCGTCCAAATGCCACGCGTCCGTCGGCAGCGCACGCCGTCGAGCGTCGGATCATCGGCAATGGCGATCGGCATGTCTGCTCGCTAGAGCATTTCCGTGTTTCTCCGAATCGCGGAAATGCTCTAGCTCTTTGTTTTATCGCATTTTCTTCACGCGAACCGGTGTCCACTTCGCTCGAAAATGCTCTAGCGCATGAAGAGGGGAATAGTCCGGACCCGAGATGAGCCGGGCGATCAGGAGCCCAGCGCCGCGAGCGCGGGCGAGGTTTCGGCAGGCTGGTCTGCCGGCCGGATCAGCGGCGCGGTGGATCTCTCGATGGCGCAGGTCTTGAGGTTTCCGGTGAAGAGAACGCCGGCGATCGGTAGCACCGGCTCGCCCGGAAACGTCTCGTGCCGGATACTGTCCTTCGGCACGTGCAGCTTGGGTTCGGCGGCGGCAGTCCCGCCCGACAGAACCAGCGCGCGCGTCTGCTGCATGTCGAGCAGCGTCGGACCGTACAGGAACTCGAAACTGAGCATCGAGACCAGGAATTTGTAGGTGCCGTTGCGCACGCCGCCCTTGAGCAGCGCAGCACGATGCATGTCATTCCCGGCCTGGACATCGAGCGGCGGGGTGCGAGGCTCGCAGACATAGTTCAGCGCGAGCAGCATGCCCTTTTCGACGTCGAAACACAGCCGATCCCGTCCGAGATCGATCGCTGCCACCGAAAAGCGGCGGTTGCTGTATTCTACGGCAGGCCGCCCAAGCCGCTTGGCCAGCCAGGCGCCGTCGAGCGCGCGGGCGCCGGCGAAATGCTCGGGATCGATCGCGGGCGGCAGCGCAGCAACGCGCAGCGGCGCGGCAAGCGCCGGATCCAGTTCATCCGCGATCAGGTTGGCGACAACGGTCGTCGCCACCGGCCGGGCATAGTGGCCCTGATCGGAATAGAAGCTGGGATGGCCGACCACCTCGCGCCCGAGGCGCTGCATCAGCAGCCGCGAGACGTCGACGCAGATCGTCCCATACCATTGCGAGATATAGGCGATCCCGGCGTCGATCGAGGGCACGGCCGTCAGGAACGAGCCGTTGCGGGCGCCGAAGACGAGGGTGGCGATCCGCAGGTTCGGGTTGCGCTCGCGGGCGAAGCGGATGATGCCCTCGTAGAAGCGGGCCCAGTGCCGGAACGGGCGCCGCTCGTCGCCGTAGACGAAGGCGTCGTTGAGCGCATATTCGATCAGCAGCAGGTCGCAATCGGCGAGCTCCTGCTCGCGGATCTTGAGCTGATAGAGGCCGAATGCACTGGTCGTGCCGCCGACCGCGAGGTCCGCGACGATATCGAGCTCGATGCCGCGCCGCGCCATGACCTGGAGCAGCGAGGACAGGTAGCCGGGCTGCATGACGGTGTTGGAACCGCCGATGATCAGGGTCTTCAGCTTCACGGCGTCACCGCCGCGCGGCCAGCCGGGGAGAGTTCGCCGCAGCGCCAGATTCCATACGTCGTCGCGTCCCAATCAAAGTAGAAAGCGGCGGCGATCCGGCCGGCACGCATCAGCTCGGAGAAGCGCTCGCGGGTCGCCTTGACCAGACGTTCGCGGCGCCTGTCATCGGCGGGACAGGTCTTCGCGGTGTTGGCATAGCCCCATTCAGTGATCCAGCAGGGCTTGCCCTCCTCCGGCCGCGTGCGGCAGATCGAGAGCGCCTGGTCGACATGCTGCTGACGCGCTGACGGCGACGTGTCGCCGCCGGGATAGATGTGGATGCCATAGCCGTCGGCGGCCTTGTCCAGGCCGTGCTTGCGCAGGAGCGCAGTGAAGCTCGCCGGATCGATGCTGTCGATGCCGCGCCGGTCGGCATGAGCCGGCGGAATGTCGGAGAGCCCGGCCGAGACGACCTTGGCGCCGCGGCTCAGCTTCGTCTTTGCCAGCTCCTGCCGCGTCACCTGCAGGAGCTGTACATAGTTCGCCGCGCCGCGCTCCAGCGCCGCCGGATCGCTCAGATCCGCCAGCGAGCGGGCCGTTCGGACATTCGCCTCGGGCTGGATGTCGAGGTCGCCGTTATAGGCGCCCCAATTGATCTCGTTGCCGGGCTCGACGGCGACGAGCGGGACCCCGAACCGGTCGATCCGCTGCAGGACGTCTCCGACGATCGTTCGGTACAGATCGGGCGAGATGTCGGAGAGCCGGTACATGTCCCAGATGCGGCCGCGGCCGGAGCGTGGCTTCGTTCCCTCGGGATAGAGGGCGCGATTGTTGAGCGAGACCTCGAGCAGGACCGCGAGGCCCTTCTGATGGGCGACCCTGACCGCGTCGATGCTGGCATCGATCGGATTGGTCACGGAGAGCCGCACCGACCGGATGCCGCTCTGCGCAATCTGATCCAGCACCTTCTCCCGGCCGGCGGCGTCGAGCCAGGCGAGATTGACGCGGTTGACGCCGAACTGCGCCGGCGCACCAGGCGGCGCGGCGACGGCGGCGGCCGCGAGACCCGACGCCGCAACGAGCGGGATCAGGCGGCGCAGCAGCGCCGGTCGCCTGAAGCTCCGCCTCCGTCCCGAGGCTCTGCTCGCGAGGTCTCCCATCATCGGATCCCGATATCCTTGAGCGCCGCGTTGAAGTTCTCCTCGCAGGCGGAGTAGCGATGGATCGCCGCCGGCACGTCGATCTTGGAGAGGAAGTCCTGCAGGAAGGCCTTCTTCTTCGCCTCGCGGTTCCAGACCGACGCCTCGATATAGGGGAAGCCCACGAATTCGAGCATCTCGCGCATGCGGTCGTCGACCGCGATCATCAGCGCCGGCACGCCGGCCTGCATGCCGATGATCGAGCCGTGGAAGCGGCGGCCGAAGCAGAAATCCTGCCCCGAGACCCAGCTGCGCCATTTATGCGTGTCGAAGAAGACGCGGAACTCGCAGTTCCGCTGCCATTTCTCGGCGTGCTTGTACTCGGTCTTGGCGGTGATGCGGCCGGCGGCCTGGTCATAGGCCTCGGTCGCGTCGTCAGCGACGATGTTCAGGTTGTAGACGGTGATCTCGTCCTGGACGACATAGCTCGCGACGCTGTCCTGGCGCAGCAGCGCATGGGCATCGACGATCGTGTCCGGCACGCTGCCGAGATAGCCGCCGAAGGCGATCTTCTGCGAATCGGCGAGGTCCGGATCGGCCAGATGGCTGAGCGAGCGCTTCATCGCCGCCGGCTCGTAATACAATGACGGACAGCCGGTCGGGCGGACATATTTCATGCCCTCGGCCTTGAGGAAATCGGCGGTGAAATGGCCCCGCGTCAGGAAGAAACTCTCCTTCTTCTTGAGCACGTTGAGGAAGCGGCGCGTGCCTTCGGGCAGGGCATCTTTGAGGTTCTCCTTCTTCTGGATGCCGATGCCCATGACCACGATCGGCATGTCGAGCCGCTCGAACACGAAGGATTCGGTCGTCGCCGCATAGCCCGGCCGCAGCAGGTTGGCCGAGGCGAACAGGCACAGGTCGAAGCTCTGGTTCAGCCTCTCATAGGTTTCCGGCGAGTTGACGCTGTTCGCCAGATGCCAGAACGGGACATAGGTGACATCGTGACCGCGCACGCTGTTGGCTGCGCCTTCGCCGATCAGGTAATTGCCGGTATTGGCGATCTTCTTGACCTGGTCGATCAGCTCCTTCTTGGTTCGCACCGCCTCGAAATACGGGCGGTGCTTGACGGTTGCTCCCGATACGCTCTCGACAGTCCGCATCAGGTAAGATGGGATGCCCGTGACCATGATCCGCATGTCTGTTTGCCCTCAGCCCCGTTTCGTCAAACACGGCATCAGGCGATGCCGATCTCGCTCAAGACCGACCGGAAATTGCGCTCCCGGTCGGAATATGTCTCGATGACCTGCGGGATGTTCATCGCAGCGAGGTGATCGGCGACGAAGGCCGCGCGATCATTGGCGCTGTTGAACTCGGCAGCTTCGAGCTTCGGCAGCCCGGAAAAATTCAGCATCTCGCGCATGCGGTCGTCGACGGCGACGATCAGGCTCGGCACACCGGCCTGGAGCGCGATGATGTTGCCGTGGAAGCGCCGTCCGAAGGCGAAGTCCATCGACGAGGTCCAGGCCCGCCACTGGTTGGTGTCGAAGAAGGCATGGACCTTGACCTTCCTCTTCAGTTCGCCCGAGCCCTTGAAGGTCAGGTCACCGATCATCTCGCCCGAGGCGGAATCGTAGACGCGGCCGTCGCCGTCCGGCTCGACCTGCATGTCGAAATGCAGGAGCTCGTCCTGCACCACATAGGATGAGCGTCCGTCATCCGAGGACAGCGCGTTCATGTCGCCGATCGTGTCGAGCGCTGCGCCCATATAGCCGGTGAAGACCGTGCGGCATTCGCCGACCTTCACATCCGGCAGCCGGCGCAGCGCACGCCGGACATTGGACGGCATGAAATAGAGCGACGGGCAGCCGACCGGACGGACGAAGGAGAATCCCTGGTCGCGGAGATAGGAAGCGGTCTCCTCGCCGCGCGTCAGGAAATAATGCTCCTTCTGCTTCAGAACCTGCAGCAGGCGCTGCGTGCCCTCGGGCAGGGACTGCTCCAGGTCCGGCCGGTTCTGGATGCCGATACCGAGCATCACGACCGGCATGTCGAGCTTCGACAGGACGAGCGCCTCGGCATCGGCCGAAAGGCCCTTGCGCAGCAGGTTGGCGCAGGTGAAGACGCAGATGTCGAAGCGGTCGTTGATCGTATCGAGGCCGGTGCCGTTGTTGACGGCGTTCCAGAGGTGCCAGAACGGGATATGCGTCGCATTCGGCGAGAGCGCCCTGAGCGCTCCCTCGCCGATCAGGTAATTGCCGGTATTGGTGATGCTCTTGAGCTCGCGGAGGAAGGCCTCCTTGCTCTCGGGCTGCGGCTGCTTCTCCGAGTAGAAGACCTGGGCGCCTTCGGCCTTTTGAATGAGGCGGGTGAGATGGCTCGGGATGCCGGTGAGGAGAATTCTGGGGGCCATGGGGTTCGGGACCTTCCGATGATCGTCATGCAACGGCGCGGACGGAGAGCTCGGCATCAGCCGGAGCCTCATCGCGTACGGGCTCGTCCGAAGCGGTGCTGCGTTGATCTGGGGCCGCCGGCGCAATGCCGCGGCTCCAGGCGATGAAATCGGCGAAGGAGGCGGTCCAGGAGCGCTGCGCCGCCGTCGCCAGCGCGCCCTCGGCGAGCCCGGCGAGCGCGGCGCGGTCCCGCGCCAGGGCGGCGATCGCCCGCACCATCTCGGCCACGATCTGCGCGTCGGTGGCGTTCCCGATCAGGATGCCGTCCTGATCGGGTGTGACGAGTTCGTCGACCGCGCCGACCGCAGTCGCCATCGCTACGCAGCCGAGCTGCTGCGCCTCGGCGATCATCAGAGGCGCGCCCTCCCAGCGCGACGGCATCACCAGGATGTCGGCCCAGGCGAGATGGGCTGCGAGATCCTTTGCGGCGAAAACCGGCGGCGCGACCTGGACGCCGATCGTGCGCAGGCGCGCCATCCAGGACGAGCTCGGATCGTCGGACAGGATCTCGCCTCCCACGGCCCGCGCCTCGAAGGCGATGCCGCGCTCCTTGAGCTGGACGAGCGTGCCGTGCAGCCGGTCGATGCCCTTCTGCCGGTCGAGCCGACCCATATAGAGCAGGCGGATCGGCTCGCTCCCGCGCCCGGCCTTGCGGGCCTCGCTCACCTGTGTCCGTAGCCGCGTATCGATGGAGAAGCTCGCGCTGTTCGGCACGGCGAAGACCTTGCCGAAAGGAACGCCGAAGCTGTGCAGATAGCTCTTGAGCTGCTCCGAGCAGGTCAGGAAGGCGTCGTAGGAGTGCTCGAAGGCGATGGCGGCATAGGGCTGCCCGGCCGGCCGCCTGAGTGCCGTCTCGTCGACGACGTGGAGATAGCAGGCGGTGCGCGTGCCCTCGGAACGGAACTTCGCCATCAGCGGGTGCGCCGCCATGACGTGGTTGTTGACGATGAGGTCGAAGCCGGAGAGCAGGCCCCTCAGCCCGGGCCAGTCGAGCGCATGATCCTCGGTGATGAAATCCTGGCCGAGGAAATGGCTGGTGTCGCCCCAGGCCGGCACGCCGTCCTTCCAGAAATGCACATAGTCGAAGGCCTGGTCGAACTCGTCGAGCACGTCCATCCGCCCAGTGCCGAGCACGAAGAGATGGGTTTCGAATCCGTCCTGCCTGAGCTCGCGCCCGGCCGCATAGGCGACCTTCTCGGCCCCGCCGAAGGAGGCGTTCGGGACCAGCACGGCCGCCGTCCGGCGCTGCGCCGCGTTATGCGCGAGCGGTAGCACCGGCGAGCCGCCGAGCTCGGTCCTGAGCTCCTTGTACAGCTCGGACAGGGCCGGCAGCCGGCGCGGCCGCCAGGTCCAGCGCGTCGAGGCGGTCCGTCGCAGCGGGCTGGTCGCGATCGCGCTGACGAGATTCAGCAGCGCCTGCTCAGGCCGGACCAGCGAGCGGCGCTGCCTTGCCTTCGGGAAGGGGAAGCGGACCTTGAGGCGCGCCGATGTCGGCCAGGCCTGCTCGCCGCCGATCGAGGAGAACCAGTCGAGCGCGTTGTTGTCGATGACGTTCCGGATCAGCCCGGTCGAGACGAAGGTGAGATCGGCGGCACCTTGCCGCGCGCCGGAGGGCAGGACGTCCCACTCGATGCTCCGCTCCGAATCGACGTTGCCGAGCTCGACAAAGACGACGTTGCACTGCTCCGCCAGCTTCTCGAGATGGCAGAGGATGTTCGGCAGGAGCCGCGAGCGCGCAAGAAGCTTGAGCGTCTCGCTGCTGCAGGCTGCGAGGAAGGGCGGGAAATGGAAATTGTCGGGCTCGCCGACGCTGCCCCAGAAGGCGCGGACCGCATCGTCGAAGCCCATCGCGCCGGCGGGCAGCGTCGGGTCGGTGAAGACGTCGAGCGCTCCCTCGCCGGTGCGGATGAAGGCATAGCGCGGCGCTTCCTGATGCTCGAAGCCGACCAGGGTCGGCCGGCGGAACAGCGCCTTGTGCTGTCGGCGGAGAAAGCTGATCGAGGCCGAGCGCTCGCGGTTGGCCTCCTTGAAGCGACCTTCCGCGCGCAGGCGATATTCGAAAGCCGCGTCGTGGCAGGGCTCGCCGACGAAGCCGGCCTCGATGGCCGAGAGCCAGAACTCCCAATCCTCGAAGCCGTTCTGGCGATCGTCGTCGAAGCGTACCCCGCTGCGGAAGACGTCGATCGAGATCATCGAGCCGGTGTCGCAGATATTGTCGGTGATGCAGTGGATCAGGCGCGAGTAGCTGTTGCCGTAATGCGCGCGCCAATTGACCGAGAACGTATCGATATTGGTGTAGACCCAGCCGGCCCCGCTCGCCTGGAGCCGGCGATAGAGCGTCTCGATCGAGTGCGGCAGGACGCGATTATCGGCGTCGAGGAAATAGACCGCCTTGGCCTCGGGCAATTCCTCGAGAATATAGTCGATCGCGCGGTTGCGGGCGCCGCCCGGGCCGGCATTCTCGCCGAAGATCACACGGATCTCGGGATGCGCCGCCGCCTGGAACACGAGCTGATCGAAGACCTCGTGGCGCGGGTCGCCATCGACCGAGACCACGATCGCCAGGCGGCAACCCGTCACCGAAGCCAAGGCGGATTCGAGCGCCTCGAGCACGAGCGCCGCATGGCCGTAGAGCGGCATGGCGATGGCGACCAGATCCTGCTGCGGCTCGTCACGCATCGGCGCGCTCCCGGGCCGGGCGGGTTTCGAGATATTTGACCAGTCGGAAGTTGAAGACCTTGAGCCAGGCGAAATCGACCGAGTTGCTGGTCGCCTTGCTCAGGACGACAAGGTCCATCGTGCGCGGCGCCGGTGCTTCCAGCATGAAGTTGATATCCACCGGTTGCGCGGCCGTGATATCGGTCCAGCCGCTGAAAAACGCCGTGGGCGGGAGTTCGCCGCCGCCGGCCAAAGTCGCGATCTCCCCTTTGACATCGGCCGACAGCGGCACGAGCATCAGCCCGACCGTGGCGGGCTTGCCTTCGGGATGATCGATCACGGCGCGCGCCGAGATGCGCGCCGTGCCGGGCGCCACCACCCGGCGGACGGCGCCGGCGGTGATGCCCTCGCTGAGCGGATGGCAGACGATCGCATCCTCGAGCTCCAGGAAGCGTACCGTCGGAAAGCCCGGCTCGATCGGGCTCAGCGAGACATTGGCGATAGCGCGCAGCAGTTCGACCGGCAGCCGGTAGTCCTCGACCTTGCGCCCGGAGATCAGCGCGGACGGCACGAAAACGTTCGGCAGGGCCGTTGGACGCACGCCCGGAAGCCCGGTGAAAATCCGGAAGGCCAGCGGGCGCATGTCGAGGTCGCCATGCGGCAACCGTGCCCGGGCGGCGTAGCGCTCGTTGGCGATAACATGGCCGAGGGAGAGTTCGGGCGGTATGCCGCCGCTGGCGGAAATCTTGAGCCGCAGCGTGCGATGGCTGCCGTCGCATGCCTTTGGCAGCGAGAAGAAATTCCAGCCCGGGGTGACGCTGCCATAGGGAATGAGCCATTCCGCGATTCCCTCGCCGCTCTCGACATAATCGAGCGTGACGATGAGCTGGCCGGCTCCGTCCGTCGGGATATCACGAAAGTGCAAGGCGAAGCCGGATACGGCATAGCTTGAGACCGGGAAGAGTTGCTCGATCTCGGATTGGAGCAGCAGGGTTGCGAGCCCCTGGTCTTTGGGATCGGTGGAGGGCTCGTGGCTGAACACCTCCGACACCGTGTCCCAATTGCGTGCATGGAATGCATTTTCGAGCGCGCGGTAATTCTCGAAGAGTGTTTCCCGCTCCCGCCGCAGCATCGCAAGCTCGGTGCTGACATTCGCCATATGGCGCGACAGGCGCCCGAGACCGCCCTCGATCACCTGCGCCGCGAGCCCTGCCTCCGCGGCAAGCGCCGCCTCCTGCAGCCGGACGACCGGAATGTCCGGCAGGGACCTCACCTTCTGGAGCCGCTTGAGCGCGGCCCGCAGGTCATCGCCCCCCGCATCGGAGGCCGCGACGCCAACAAGCGGAAACGTGCTCCGCAGCCATTCCACATCCGACTCGGGATCGACGAACACGAGAAGATCGCCAAGCGGCGAGGCTTCGAGAGCATCCTGATCGCGGATCGAGGCAAGCACGTAGCGATTGCGACGAGGAAGTCGATGAATGGTCGCGGACAATGATTCATTCAAGATGACATTCACCGTACGTCAGATAATCACAAAATTGATTTCGGTCGAGAAGCCAATATCAAGGTTCTAATCGTCCATGTGTCAAGAATTCAATTATGACTTATATAAAAGATCAAGTTCTATATTGAAAAACATCTGCAAGTTGATTGTTTCTAAATTAGAATTATATCAAAATTCTGCCACATTAGCATCTTAATCTGGTTATAGACCGCGGTGGCTCTTGATATATTTTGCCGGATATAAATGGAGTCCGGGGTGCCGATCCCGCTTCGCCTCTGGCCGCCGTGAATCGCGATGCAATCAGGCGGGTGCGGGAGATGCCCTGACTCCTGCTCCAGCGGCTGACGACCGTGTCAAGGGACAAGAGGAGAGAAAGAGATGAAGCAAGTTCGCCTTGGCATTGCCGCGGTGGTGGCGTTGGGTGCCGCTGGATTCGCAACGGGGGCGGCAACGGCGCCGATCACCGTTGATCTGCTTGTAAGGCACGCCGATTCCAGCGTGGTTCAGGTCCAGTACGATCACTATTACAATCCATACTCCGACCCGTCTTGGCGCGCCGAGCGCTTGCGCAATCGCGACGCTTGGCGTGCAGAACGCTTGCGCAATCGCGACGCTTGGCGCGCGGAACGCTTCCACGAGCGCGACGCTTGGCGTGCGGAGCGCTGGCGCGAGCGCAACGCCTGGCGGGCATGGCGCGAGGAGCGTTCCTGGAACGGATGGTAGTGAGCGCCAGCGCCCGGGACGGTCTTGTGCCCATTCGTGATTGGCTATGTTGATCGTGTTTGCTTCTTGTCCACCGGGCCAGTGCTTGACCGGTTCCCGTCCCTTTGCGAGGAGGAGGGATGGCGTCTGGCAAGACATTCGATAGCAAGCGCATTGCAGCTCTTGGGGTGGGGCGGCTCGCACAAATCCTGTTCGAACTGGCGGAAGGCGATGCGGCGATCAAGAGACGCCTTCGTCTGGAACTCGCCAGCAGCGTCGGTACGGATCAGGTTGCCGGGGAAATTCGCAAACGACTGGCGACGATAGCCAAATCTCGTTCTTTCATCGACTGGCACAAGATGCGTGCGTTTGCGCAGGACCTTGAGGCTCAGCGCCAGGCGATCGTGACCCATGTCGCGCCGAAGCAGCCGTCGGAAGCCTTCGATCTGCTCTGGCAGTTTCTGGGGCTGGCGCCGGCTATTCATGAACGGTGTGACGACAGCAACGGGATGGTCGGCGGCATCATGAGCGAAGCGCTCGAAGATCTGGGGCGAGCGGCCCAGGCCGCGAAACCTGCACCGGGCATGCTGGCGGAGAAGGTTTTCGCCGGCGTTTGCGCCAATGAGTACGGGCAATTCGATCATCTCGTCACCCTGATGGCCGGGCCGCTGGGGCAGGAAGGGCTGACGATTCTCAAGAAGAAGTTCGAGGCTCTGGCGGCCGATCCGCCGAAGCCCGCCGGCAAGGACGAACGGCGCGCGATCGGCTGGTCCTCGTCGCGCGGTGCACTGTATGAGGACGATCTTGCGATCCGTCGCCATGCGCGTCTCGTTCAATCGGCACTGACCGAGATAGCCGATACTCTGGGCGATGTGGACGGCTATGTCTCGCGGTTTTCAAGGGAAGAGCAGGCCAATCCCGCGATTGCTGCCCAGATTGCAGAGCGGTTGCTGGCTGCGGGCCGGGCCGGCGACGCGATGGCAGCACTCACGAAGGCGGAAGCGCTGCGGAAGACGGGCGGGTCCTGGCCCGATTGGGACCGGGTTCGGATCGATACGCTGGATGCCTCGGGGCGGGCGGACGAGGCACAGCGTGTGCGCTGGTCTCTTTTCGAGAAACTGCTGCATGCTGATTATCTGAAAGCTTACCTCAAGCGGCTGCCGGATTTTGATAACGACGAAGCCGAGGAGCGTGCCTTGGCTCATGCCGGGACTTTCGCTGATTTTCATCAGGGGCTTGGTTTTCTGATCGAATGGCCAGCGCCTGAGGCCGCAGCGAAAATGATCCTCGCTCGCCATTCCGAGCTTGATGGCGATCATTACGGCTGTCTGACGGACGCGGCCGAAGCGCTTGAGACAAAACACCCGTTGGCCGCGACATTGGCGCTAAGGGCGATGATCGATTTCGCGCTCGATAAGGCCCGCGCCACGCGTTATCCCCACGCGGCCCGGCACCTGCAAACCTGTGCTGATCTTGCAAGACGGATCGGGGATTACAACAGGCACGTCGATCACGATACCTACGTTGCGGCGCGCAAGGCGAAGCATGGCCGCAAGAGCGGTTTCTGGAACGCGTGATGATCCCTACGCTGGCCTGCTGATACCGAAGCGGCGCATTTCGCGGCAAATTGTCGAGCGGCCGAGGCCGAGTTGGCGGGCAGCTTCTTCGACGGCACGTTGTGGCGGGACGACGAGATGATCATGGCCGACCCGAGCATGTCCCGACCTCGATCCCGACCCTCAGGCGACGCCTGACCGTGGCCCTAGCCAACCGCCTTCAACGATGTCCGTGCTGCTCGTTCTCGCAGGGGCGGCCGGCGCGACAGGGACGGGCGATCGTGCCAACCGCCGGACAGGGCAGGCGGGCTCAGGTTTTCTCTTCCGCCTGACGGTGCCGCTGCGGCTTGTGACCCTGCTGCCCGCCGCGATTATGCTTGTTGTGATCGCGGTCCTCCTGGTTCATGCCGGTGTGGCTTACCGGATGTTCGGTGGGGCGCGGCGTGGCTGCCGCCTCGCGATGGCGCTCGCCGCTGCCGCCGGAGCGGATTTCCGCCTCCATTTGGCGGCCGTCCGGAATGTCGGGTTTGCGCTCCAGCGTGCGCAATTGCTGCTCATGCGTCTTTCTGCCAACCATCGTCATGCTCCTTCTTCAGGCGGCCATATGCTTCAGGCGGCCATGTGCTTCAGGCGGCCATGGGCTTCACGCGGCCACGTGCACGGGAGCGACCACCCCCGACAGCGCCATGCGGCCCGAGCGTGTTCATGCTCCTGCACCGCTGCGGTGGAGTTCTCGGTGCAACTGAGCCAGGCCGAGATTGGTTCCAGGAAATCGGTTCCAGGAAATCGGAACCAGGAAACCGGGTAGCAAGAAATCGGCGGCTTTCACCGGGGGCGCCTCAATGCGTCGAAGATCGCCTTCACCTGCGTCCCGAAGAGCGCGGCGATGGCATTCGCGCCGGGTCCGATCGGTTGCGAAAATGGCCTTCCACGGAATGTCTACGCTCCGCTTGCGACACCGCCGGCGCGGTGGCGGTTGCGCGTCTGGGGGGAGCGGCATCGTGAAGCAGGGCGCGGAACCACGGGCCGGGTGGAGGGGTTCCGACATGGACAGCACAGGAGGATGCGATGAGCAAGCAACCACCGATCCCACCCGCCAACCGCAGCAACAAGGGCCCGGGTGAGGCCGACCACAAGCAGCGCGATCAAGCCCGTAACCAACAGGCGCGAAGCCGCCCGAACGACCCCGAGAACACGGGACAGCAGGGCAACACGCGCATCAACACGACCCATCAGGGCCATCAGCAGGATCGCTGAGCCGGGAGGATACGATGTCGACATCGACAAAAGCGCCACAGACCATCCGTCAGGGGGGCCCCGGCGCCTCGCACGAGAACGCCAAGAAGCCGCTGCGCGTCGAGAAGCCGCCGGCCGACGAGGACAACCGCCGCCATTCGCGGATCTCCGGCGGCGGCGGCGAGCGCGACATTCATCATACCCGCGATCCCGAGAAAAAGGGCGGCGGCAGCCGGCCCGCCTGAGACGCGGGAGTCGAAACATCGCGAGTTGAAACATCGGGAGTCGAAACACTGGAGTCGAACATCATGAGCAAGCACCTGAAACCCGAGAAGCCGAGCGACGCCGATCTGCGCGGCAACCCGTTGATCGGTGGCTCGAAGGGCATCGGCCGGCCGCAGGCGGGCGACGATCTCGAGATGATCGCCGGCGAGAACACGATCGAGGGCGACCGCGAGAACGACGTCAACGCCCAGGGCGGCATCGCCAAGGCGAGCGCGCGTGACGGGCGCGCTGCACGCGCACGAAAGTGAGAAAGCGAGGGAGGCCGACATGGCCAAGGCAGACAAGAAGCATTTCGGCGCGGGGGCCAAGGGAAAGGGCGACGGCGTTGGCGCGATGAGCAGCCGGACGCCCGAGCTTCCCGACAATGCGGTCCTCTCGAACCGCGACAAGGCGCAGCATTCGCGCGAGCGCGGCCAGGACGGCAAATGGATCGAGAGTGAACAGCGCTACGAGGGCGAGCTCAACCAGCGCAAGGACTGAAATCGGCTTCGGCGGGTGACGAACGCCAGGCGGTGACGCCGGTTCTGCCCTTCTTCTGTGCGTCCGATCGGTCCGTCGCGGGCTACCGATCTTTCGCTGGACCGCCCGGTCCGGGCTTCATGCGACTGGATGCATTCCGGGCGGTTTCGGTGGGTGTTTTGCCGAACCGGCTGCGAAAGGCGGCAGCGAACCGTGCCGTGTTGGTGAAACCGTAGCGGCGGGCGACGGTGGCAACCGCGGCGTCGCAGGTGCCGAGAACGAGGTCGGCATGCGCCAGATCGAGCCGGACGGCGTGCAGCACGGCCAAGGGTGTATCGCCGCGGAAATGCTTGAAGACCGCGGTCAAGGTCCGCACACTGCAGCCGGCGGCCGCAGCGACATCCGCCATCCGGATCGGCTGCGCACCCTGAGCGCGCATGAAATCCTCCGCACGTCGAACATAAACGGAAACTGCGCTGCCGGCGGTGTTTGCCAGCCTGTCCGTATAGTTGTGGGCGGTGCCGCGCAGGACCAGCGAGGCCAGCAGGTCGGTCAGAGATGCCAGTGCGACCGGGCTGCTGGTCACGCCGTCGTCCCGCTGAAACTCCTGCATGACGAAATCGAGCTGGTGCTTCAGGCTGAAGCCGAGCCCGGTGGTCCAATCGAGAACAGGCTCGAAATCGAGTGGCTCGTGCAATGGCTCATCCAGCATGTGCTCCAGCGCGCTCTCCAGATCCGCCACCTTGAAGAAGATGTTGGTTCGCGCGTTGTCGTTGCTCATCAAGAGACGGCCGCCTGGAGCGGGTCTCCAGACAAGGCCGGATCGGCTTGTGGCTGTCGCGGACTTTCCCTTTCGCTCCAGGGTCGTATGGCCCGTGAGCATCGTCGTGAAACAAAACAGACCGCCGTCGTCGCCATCGACGAAGCCATTGGTGGCGAAGCTGCTGTCGGCGTAGCTTGCGACGATCGAGCCGACGCTGCGCGTCGCGAGTGTGAAGATCGGCTGTTCGAAGCGCAGGCGCCACAGCGCGCGATCCTGCAATTGATAGGTGTAGGTGCGGCTTGACCGTGGGGCCCGTTCGGTCACGCGGAATGTGCCGCTCAGATCCTCTGAATGCCTTGCCCGGACGACATCGAACGTCGCCAGCAGGGCGGGATCAATCACAGGCGCAGGCATCGGCATCCCCAGCTCCGGCCTCGATGCCCGGTTTCAAGCCACATTAGACAAATTCGGCAACGGGTCGACACATTCGGCAATGAAAATCGGGTCCTTACCCAACACCTCATCGCCCGCGTCGTCCGATATGGCACATACCGGCAACATGCAGGGCAGCAATGGGGAGCCTGATGGCGGTCCGGACAGCTTTTGGGGGGAGGAAGAGCTTGTCTTGCGACTGCCGGAGCTGCACCTGCCGCAGCGTGACTGCGCCTGAACGTCAGGCTCGATCTTGCATGCTTCGGATCGGGCGCGGGCCGGTGCACGGCAGCGTGGCGCGGCCGTCGCGGCATCTGGTGAACGGCAGCGCGCAGGCGCGATCATCCTTTGGCTTGGACGCCGGTTCGACCAGCCGCCCCATGTTCAGTTCAACCGGTTGGGGAACGCGGTGAAGCAATTCAGACTGGATGGCAGCGGACTACGACCGGTCGACATGGATCGCCGCTTGCAAATGGCCGAAGCGTCGCGCCACCTCGCGCTGAAACTGCGGCTGACGTCGCTGGTGCTGGGCTGCTCGACCCACAAGGAACTCTGTGCGCGCTTCGCCGCCAGCAACGGGACGACGCTGTTCGTGCCCCAGAACGCCTATAAATGGATGAGCGGCAAGGCCATGCCGCGGGTCTCCAGCGTCTATGAGGATTGGGCGCGGGTGCTCGGCGGTGGGCTGACCGCGCCGTTCCTGACCGCGCCGTTCCTGACCGCGCCGTTCCTGGCCTCGTCCTCCTTCGAAGAGTTTCAGGACGCGGTCTGCACCCGCTTCGTCGTGCCGGAAACCGCGCTCTCGGCCCTGAGGGCGCAGGCCGGCCTGCCGCCGAGCCGGGCCCCGGTCGCCATCGCATCGCCGCTGACGAGGGGGAGCGGGCGGCAGCCCGGCGGGCACTGGCTGGAGGGCGCCTACCTCGCCATCTCGCCGGCCCGTTCTCGCGTCGAGGCGGGCCGGCTGATCATGGGAACAGTGACGATCCACGCCGATGCGATGCAGCGTCTGCAGATCAGCTACAGCGAAAACCTGTTCAACCGTAAGGTCGTCATGAGCGGGCCATTGCTGAGCGATGGCCGCACCGCACAAAGCGCCCTGACCTGCGCCTCCACGCACCGGCTGTCGCTTCTGGCGCTGAACCTGCCAGCGCCGCCGGCCAGTCTCTGCCCGCCGGCCAATCTCATCCCCCCAGCCAATATCTTGGGCGGCATTCTCAGCGGCGCGGCGTTGCATGATCCCGACGCTCGGGCGACCGCCTGCCGCATCCTGCTTCTGCGGGCGCAGGGCGTCCAGGCCGAGAATTGGGTCGCGCGCACAGGCTATCTCGATGCGGACGGGGGGCTGGTCGAGCGTGAATTGGCGGGCCTCGGTTATCGCGGCGATGTCGCAAGGCCGGCGCTAGGCAAGGGCATCGTCGAATTCCTGGGCACCTCTTCGTCCTCCGGCCTTTGCGAGACTGGGGTTCACGATCTTGAACCACTTGAGTCGCTGATCGACGGGTTAGTCCCCTGCGGAATACTGCAAAATCCGGGATCATTTCCTTATGCCACGCAAAGCATCAACATCCTTTGAGCGAAAGCCGATCGACATGAAACATAGCGGAAGTCTTATCGCCGCGGCGCTCGTCACGCTCGCTGCCGTTCATCCGGTCAAAGCAGAGATCACGGGCGAAAAGATTCAGGCGCTGCTGCCCGGCCTCGAGAAGCAGGCCGCTCTCGGGATGAAGGAGTTCTCGGTTCCCGGCATGGCGATCGGCATCGTCTTCGACGACCAGCTGGTCTACAGCAAGGGCTTTGGCGTCAGGACGATCGACAAGGCCGACCGCGTCACGCCCGACACCATTTTCCAGATCGGCTCGACGACCAAGGCCTTCCTCGCGACATCGCTCGCCCAGGCCGTGGATGGCGGCCGGCTGAAATGGGCCGATCACGTCGTGGATCACATGCCTTCCTTCCAACTGGCGGATCCCTGGGTCTCGCGCGATCTCCGCATCCTCGACCTCGCCGCGCAGCGCTCCGGCCTCACCCCTTACGTCAATGACGACCTGACCCTTCTCGGCTTTGACAAGCAGACGCTGATCCAGTCTCTGCGCGTCGCGCCGCAGACGGGCATCTTCCGCTCGCAGTTCGCCTATCTCAACATCCCGCAGATGGTCGCGGGCGAGGTGCTGGCGAAGGTGAACGGTTCGCCAAGCTGGTACGAGTCGGTCAAGCGGACGCTGCTCGACCCTCTCGGCATGTCCTCGACGACCGCCAGCCTCGAAGCCATCACGCAAGCGGCCGACCATGCCACCGGCCACAGATTTGCCGAGGGTCCGGTCGCGATCCCGTTCCACGCCGCCTTCCCCTATGCGTACGGCCCCGCCGGCGCCATCAACTCCAATGTCAAGGACATGGCGCAATGGCTGCGCCTGCAGCTCGGACGCGGGCATTTCGGAGAGAAGGTCCTGGTCTCCGAGGAGAATCTCGACGTCACCTGGACACCGCGCGTCGCGATGAGCGAGCGCCTGAGCTATGCCGTCGGCTGGGTCGTCAACACCACGCCAAACGGGCGCGTGATCTGGCATAATGGCGGGACCCCGGGTTTCGGCGCCCATGCCGGCTTCCTGCCGGATGGCAGGACCGGCATCGTGATCCTGAGCAATCTCGGCAACGCGGCGATGGCGGATGCGCTCGCGCAATGGTTCTACGACCGGGTTCTCGGCAATCCCGAAATCGACAACATCGCACTCGCCGCCGCCGCCATGCGGGCCAACCATGAGCTGCAGCGCAAGCAGGCGGCGGCCTTCATCCCAGGGCCGCTTGCTCCCTCCGCCAGCGCATTTGTCGGGAGCTATGTCTCTCCGGTTCTCGGCACGGCGACGGTCGCCGCCGTCGACGGAAAACTGCAGATGACGCTTGAAAAGACCGACGCGGTCGCTCTGCTCGTGTCCAGCAAGGATGATCCGAACCTGTTCTCGGCGCGCCTCCTGGCGACGCCTGGCTATGAGCCGCTCGTGGCCATCGCCGGCGATGTTCCCTTCACCCAGATCCGGTTCGACCGCGACAGCGCCGGCAGCATCAGCGAGCTTCGCTGGCTCTCTCCGGAACTGCCGCATGTCTTCACACGCCAGCCTGGCCAATAGGCCCGAGCCATTCCGAGGACGAGCCCAATGAAGATTTTCTCCAGTAGCCTGGCCGCAATTCCCTTGGTCCTCGCCTTCAGCATGGTGACCGCCGCGGCTGACGCGGCCCCGGCCGCTGCTCCCTCTCAGGCCTTGAGCGAGCAGCGGCATATCCTGCCGGCCGCCAACATGCTTCGCGGGATCATCGATTTCCTGGGCGATCAGGACGATTACGTTCACGACGATCACTATGACTGGCAGCGCTACCGGGACACGACGTCCCGGAAGGAGCGCATCCGCGATTACTATCAAATGCAGCAGGAGGCGCAGAAGGACTACTGGCGTCACCAGAAAGACGCGCAGAAGCGCATGTTCAAGCAGCAGCGCGGCTGGTGAGGCAGGTCCAGGCCATGACCGTGATCAGTCGTGTCGCGATCGCTCTCCTGGCGGTGCTGTCGGCGGGGGGCGCAGCGACCGCTGATCCCGCAGCGGGGACATCCGGAGAGGTGCCGGCTTCCGTTGCCCAGGCCATAAGGGGTTTTGAAGCCAAGCCGGTCTTTGCCCATATGAGCTGGGGCATCCACCTCGTCGATCTCGCGACTGGCAAGGTGTTGATCGATCAGGCCGGAAGTAAGTCGCTGCTGCCAGCCTCGGTGATGAAGACCTACAGCGTTGCGACCGCCCTTGACCTCTATGGCGCCGATTACCGGTTCCGGACCCCGGTCTACAGGCTCGGCCCCGTCAAGGGCGACGTGCTCGACGGAGATCTCGTCCTCGTCGCGTCCGGCGATTTCAGCTTTGGACTCCGCGAGCAGCCCGACGGCACGCTTGGCTTCAACAGCCTGCCGGAGGTCGACCACAACACCACCTATACCGGCTTCCCGGGCGGCGCCTATGTCCGGAACAGCGATCCGCTCGCGGCGCTCGATGCCCTGGCCGCGCAGGTCAAGGCTGCGGGGATTCGCGAAATCACCGGCGATGTGATGATCGACGATCGTCTCTTCGAGACCTATCGGGGGTTCTCGTCAGGGCCGATCGCTCCGATCTGGGTCAATGAGAACGTCATCGACATCATGGTGACGCCGACGAAGCCCGGCGAGAAACCCAAAATCGACTGGCGTCCGAAGAGCGCGGCCATCGCCGTCGAGAACGACGTCACCACGGTTGCCGGCACGGCCGGGCCGCTCGAGGTGACGACACCAGGCGGCGGGGTGGTTCGGGTCAGCGGAAAGATCGCTTCGGACGGGCCGCCGATCCTGACGATGTCCCAGATCGCCGATGCCACTGCCTTCGCGCGCAGCGTCTTCATCGAGGCGCTCGTGCGGGCCGGGATCAGGGTCACCGCGCCTCGGCTCGGCCCCGCCAGGCCGCTGCCCGAGGCGGGCGCCCATAGTGCTGCCAACCGGGTGGCGGAACACGTCTCGCCGCCGCTGTCCGAGTTCGTCAAGGTGATCCTGAAGGTGAGCTACAACCGCGGCGCCGACCTCATGGTCTGTCTTGCCGCGGTGAAGGCCGGAAGCCGCGATTGCGGCGAGGGGCTGGCCGGGGTGCTGAAGCTGCTCGCCCGGCATGGCGTTTCGTCGACCGGAACCTATGTCTTCGACGGTGCCGGAAGCAGCCATGACAGCCGGACGACGCCGTCGGATCTCGCGACGTTCCTGAGGGAGATCACGACCACCCCCTGGGGCAGCGCTTTTCATGATGGCATGGCCGTCCTCGGGGTCGACGGCTCGCAGGCGCTGAATGGGGCTGGATCGCCGGCGGCCGCGCATGTCCGGATCAAGGATGGCGATATGGTCGCCGGAAGTGCTGCCGGGCAACTCGTCGCGCTTGCCACCACCCAGACCGGATATATCGACGCCAGGAGCGGACGCCGGCTTGTCTATAGCCTGATGGTCAACACCATCCCCTTCCTGTCGCTGCAGGACTACTCCGCCGCCCGGGCCGATGTGGCGGCCGTCGTCGTCGCGATCCAGCAGGGCTATTGAGGCGACCGGAGATCGTCATGCCCAGTGCAGCACGCTCGTCCACACGGCTCGGGGAGGCGCGGCCGCCCGTTTGCAGACGGGAAGGTCGCGGGAGGGTGGTCGGCGGACGTGCTAATCCCTCGGGCTGAACGCCCGCAACCGGCCCAAGTCGTACCCAGCGGTCCTTGTTAGCGGTGCCTCCATACCTTTGCAGCGGATATCAGCAGGATAAATGCAAGCCCCGGAAGCAGCACCCCGCTTGGAACGAAGCCTAGCAATTGACCACCAATGAAGGTGCCAACGATAGAACCCGCCGCCATGATCACCAGGAA